>NZ_BJED01000001.1 GCF_005405485.1 Enterococcus hulanensis
ACTAGTCCTAAAAAGGTCGATTATGATCGTTTAGCTAAATATAAAAAAGCCATTGCTAAATTAGAAAAAGTAATTAACGAGACAAATAGAACATTGAGTCGGTTACATTAGATTATTAGTAAAAATGGTTATCTTTAACAATATCGGAATCTCGTTTATTTGCCTTTTACGATCAACTTTCGAAAAATTTTTAACATCTTTATAAAAGCGAATATCATGTTAAATTATTTTAATAATTTAACATAAGGTATTATGGAATGAAAGAGCAATTGGATACTTCTATTTCATAAACTTAACATAGTAGTATTTTTCAAATGGCATACTTAGGTAGCCTAAGTATGCCATTTGAAAAATTGATATATTTAGTAACTTATGGGAGAGATTTGTCCATTGAAAGAACTCATATTTACAGGTGTAATAGTGAGCCGTTTATCCCTTAGGATGGATGCATGTGTTGGATCACCGCGGTCCATCGTTTCATATAAAGATAAAAAGAGAGAGTGAAAGTAATTTTAGCCCTTTTTTTAGTTGCGTTTAGCAATAGAGTATTTCCAGACCTTGACTAAATAAAAAACAAATGAAATAATATTCATATGATTATATATTCATATTACAGGAGGAAAAACATGGGAATAGGGACTTTTGCATTAATAGGCGCAGCGCTCTTTTATTTGATTTATCTGATAAAAGGATTATTGTTGAGAAAACAGGGAATTAATGTGAACTTGTTAGGAGATAAAGATCATTCACGAGAGAAGTATTTTGAGATCATTCTAAAGGTTTTGACTGGGATCGGAGGTATTCTTCAGATTGCGACACCATTTCTATTCGATATCAATAAAACAGGCTGGGCCTATGTGGGAGTGGTTCTAATTTATTTTGGCGTGTTGTTGTTTTTAATTGCGGTTAGAGCGATGGGACTAAATTGGCGTGCTGGTTACAATGAAAAACAAAAAACAGAACTGGTTACTTCGGGAATCTATCGTTTCAGTCGCAATCCGGCCTTTGTCGCATTTGATTTATTGTATCTGGGATTTGCAATGCTTTTTCCTAATATCCTAATGCTTTTCATGGCAGTAATCGCGGTAGTCTTGTTTGACCAGCAGATTCGTGGCGAGGAGAAGTTTCTGCTGATGGCATTTGGTGATTGTTATCGTCAGTACCAAGCTGCTGTAAGAAGGTATTTTTAGAAAGATTATTTTAGAGATCAATGACATTTGATGATATGCTTCTACGCAATATTCAGACTTTTGAACAAACGCGGCTCAAAAATATATTTAAATTAAATGATATTTAGATTAGAATGAGGAGTAAATAACAGTTATTTCTAGTTTGTTTGTTCGTGTTGTTTTGAAAGCGGATAAAAAATTAGGTAATTGCTGAAAAGGAGTGTGGTGTCATATGAATGTAGATAAAAACGGACAAGTCGATTTTTTTTCTAAAATTTCTGAATACCAGATAACCGCCCGTGAGTTCTTTAGTTCTACTCTTTTAGAATATATAGAAAAAAACTTTGGTTGGGATCGAGTCCTTATTTCTTATTATGATAAAGAAGGAAAGTTTTTATCATGGACTAATTGGAACGGTCAATTAGTGAATTATAAAAAACACCCTTATCGAAAATTTGTCGAGGATGATGAGATTAAGCAAAAGATTTTTCAGGAGGCTCTAAGGGATCACCTGACTTATTTTAATGTAGTTCCCAGATTATATAAATCCACTGAGGTTCTAGGGATCAAGGACTATGAAAAAACGTCTTATGTTCGATTCATCGAAAAGAATTTTGATCAACGATACAGTGTGACCATGGCTTTTGGGATCAATGCCTATATTCAGGTAACCTTTTTTAAAAGTGCTCAGCTGGGAGATTTTACTGAAAAGGAAATTGAAGATTTAAAGGGAATCTATGTTTATCTAGCTAATTCATATAAGAATTTTAAAAAATATGAGCAGTCTAAAATAATCCAAAAAATTCAGAATGAAATCATTCTTTCTGGAGAAAAAGCATATTTGATTACAGATGATTTTACCCATGTAATGAATTATAGTCAGGCGGCAATCGACTGTTTAAGTGATATTTTGGGTCCTTTAGCATCCGAACAGATCAGTAGTACAGAACCTTGCAGCTGGCTTCCTTTTTTATTAGGTGATGAAAATCAGAATTGCTCTAAGTTAGCTCGGACTAGGATTGTTAAGAACTATATCTTTAGGATTTATACATATGATCGAACATATTCGAATGGAATTATTGATCGATACCACTGGATAACAATTTCAAAAAAAGACAAAGAAAAAAAATCTGAAAAACTTGAGATCAACTTACCATTAACCAGTACAGAGCTTAAAGTAGCAGAGTTATTGCATAAGGGACTGACGTATAAGGACATTGCAGACAAGATGGTCATTAGTTATCACACTGTGAAGAAACATGTTCAGAATATATACAGTAAGTGCAATGTAAATAGTCGATATGAGTTGTCACAACTGTTTGACAATAAAAAATGAATCGCATAATGGGGCCTAGACGGATGTTTAGGCTTTTTTGCTGTCCCCAAAAGGAACTCTATATAGGGAACATTCCCTATATGAAAATACTACTAATACCTAATTCTTATGCAATCTCAACTTTGTTAAACTTTGAACATAAAAACGCTTTCTGTTTAAGCTTAGGGGAGGATATGGTTGTCAAATAAAGGAATTGTGTTTAATATACAACGTTTTACTCTTCACGATGGTCCCGGTTTAAGGACAGAACTCTTCTTAAAGGGTTGCCCGATGACGTGTGATTGGTGTGGAAATCCAGAAAGCTGGTCTACACAAATTGAGCTGGGTGTTTATAAGAAGAAGTGTATCTCTAAAAAGAAATGTGGACTATGCGTGTTGGCGGAACCGAATGAAGAGGCCTTGTCCTTTCGACGAGGAAAATTAGAAGCGATTGATTCCAAAAAGGTTTCTAATCACTCTGGCTGTGCATTAGCTTGTCCAGCAGACGCGATAAAGCAATGGGGTGAGGAGCTGTCTGTTGAAGAGTGCATGGAAATCATTCGTAAGGACAAGGAATACTATGATCAATCTGGCGGAGGCGTTACTGTTTCAGGGGGTGAAGCGCTGCTTCAAAGTGACTTTGTAGCTGAGCTGTTTGTTGAATGCAAAAAAGAAGGGATACAAACATGCTTTGAGACGACTTTTCATTCAAATTGGAAAAAAGTAGAGGTTTTATTGCCTAATACAGATATTTGGATATCAGATATTAAGCACATGGATACGAACATTCATCGTGAGCGCACAGGAGTAGGGAACGAAGTGATTCTGAATAATTTGAAAAAGATAACAGAGCTTGATCGTGAGTTAATTTTGAGGATTCCGGTGATCCCCGAATTTAATGAAGATATGGGAAATATCGAGGCGACGGCAGATTTTATTCTAAGTGAATTGAAAGGCAGGGTGCGAACGCTTCAATTGTTGAGCTTCATGCGATTGGGTGTTGAAAAATACGAAGCTCTAGGGATTCCTTATGGGATGGAGGGAGTAAAGATTAATCGAAAATCTTTTCAAAAGCATGTTGAACGAATTGCTGACTACATGAATGGACGAGGGATTCACTGCCTTGTTGGAACAAAAGAAAAACAATGATTTTTATACAAATAAGGAGGACTTATTAATGAGTAACAAACACACAACAGCAAGAGGAACGGAGCCTTTCGATCAGATATACGGGTTAGGCTATCAGGTGAATCACGAAGACTGGTCACCGTTTCCACGAGTAAACCATTTGAGACAGACTTTTTTAGATCGACCTTATGATGTAGATGTCGAGAGATTACGCTTAATAACAGAGGCTTATCAAAAGCATGAAACCTGTTCGCGCAAATTGAAATGTGCGTATGCTTTTGAAAATATTTTATTAAATACTAGCTTATACATCTATGAGGAGGATTTGATCTTAGGAGAGATCGCGGCACCGGCTAAAGCTTCGCCAATTTATCCCGAATTTTCAGTTAATTGGATCATTGATGAAATCCTGCATTCACCGTTTGAGAAACGTCCAAACGATCAATTCTATATTAGAAATGAGGAGGAACGGCAAGAAATTCTTGAGCTGTGTGCATGGTGGAAGGGCCAGACGATTGATGACATGGTCAATGTGAGACTTGATGAGGATCAAACAAAGGGCTCTGAGGTTGGTGAAAAGATCTTCCAAACTAATCTCTACCATTATGCTGGAGCAGGCCATTTAGCAATTGACTATGCGAAGTTGATGCGTGAAGGCTATGTAGGTTTGATTGATGAAGCCAAAGCGCGTTTGGCCAAGCTTAGTAAACGAGATCCTGAGTATGCGGATAAGCGAGATTTCTATGAAGCAATGATCATTATGCATGAAGCGGCAAGAACGTATATCAAACGTTATGCTGAGCTGGCGGAGGAAATGGCCGCAGTTGAAATCGATGCGAAGCGCAAAGCAGAATTGGAAGAGATGGCGACAAACTGCTATCAGATTGCTTTGGGAGCTCCAAAAACTTTTTGGCAGGCGCTGCAGTTGTTCAATATTGCGACAGCGTTGATCCAAGTAGAAAGTAATGGACATTCAATTTCATATGGTCGGATGGATCAATGGTTGTACCCATTCTACGAAGCAGATATAAAAAATGGCACGATCACTAAAGAATTTGTTCTTGAGCTTCTGGAAGTTGAATACGTGAAGATGAACAACCCGACAAAGCTGAAGGATAAGGGCAGTATGGCTTTGCGAAATGGTCGGGGATTTGGTGGAGAAAGCTTAACGATCGGTGGTGTCGATCGAGATGGTAGCGATGCGACAAATGATCTGACGATGCTCATGCTGGAAGGTTCTGCTCATACACGAATGATGAATCCATGGGTATGTGTCCGTATGCATGAAAATACTCCATATGAATTAAGAGTAAAAACAACAGAATGCATTCGTGCTGGATACGGACATCCAAAGCTATTCAATGATGCACCGACGATCAAAGGAATGATGCGCAAGGGAATGACACTAGAAGAAGCCAGAGATTACTGCGTGGTAGGTTGTGTCGAAATTAGCTTGCCTGGAAAAGAATACGGTTGGCACGACGCGGCATACGTGAATACGCCTAAGATGATGGAAATGGTCGTAAATGGCGGTCGTAGTCTGAATACTGGCAACCAGCTTGGCCCAGATACCGGTAGCTTAGATACTTATCAAAGCTTTGACGAAGTATTGTCAAGTGTCGATCAGCAATTTGAATATTGGACCGATCAAATGTGCAGTAGCCTAAACGTGATTGATACGATCCATCGCGAACTGAAGCCATTACCATATGTATCAGCATTCTTCGAAGACTGCTTAGAATCAGGAAAAGATCTGACTGAAGGCGGAGCAAAATATAACGGTACAGGCCCTCAAGCCAGCGGAATGGCGACTTGTGCAGATTCACTGGCTTCAATCAAGCAACTAGTATTTGAGGAAAAACGTTGTACAGGTGCAGAGCTTCTACAAGCAGTAAAAGATAACTGGAAAGGCCATGAAGTCCTTTATTCATTAGTGAACAGTTCTAAGGTCCATCATTATGGAAATGACGATGACTACGCAGATGATTTATTCAAATACATGTTTGAATGCTATTGCAAGCATGTGGCAGGAAGAAAAAATGTACGCAGCGGAGAATTTAGCCCAGGTGTGTACTCGGTCAATGCCAATGTTGCGATGGGAATGAATACGAACGCTTCAGTAGATGGGCGTAAGAAGGGTGAAGCGATCTCAGACAACATGGGTCCTGTGCATACAGATGCGGGTTCACACGATGTGAGTGGTCCTACTGCCCTAGTAAATTCATTAGCTAAAGTCGATCACAGCTTAGCAACCAATGGGACTTTAATGAATTTACGATTCCCACAAGAAGCAGTAGCAGGTATTGAAGGACGAGACAATTTAATTAGCTTTATCGACGCGTACATGGCGAAAAATCCAATGCACGTTCAATTTAATATCATGAGTTCAGAAACCATGCGCGCAGCTCAGAAAAATCCCGAAAACTATAAAGACATGCTTGTCCGCGTGGCGGGGTACAGCGCGTACTTCGTAGAGCTTGGTAAACCGTTGCAAAAGGATTTGATCCAGCGGACCGAATTGAGTTTCTAAAAAAGAGAATGGGTGGGAAAAATGACATTTGAATTTAACTTTGTCCTCGTGGCATTGATGCAGATCATCGGATTTTTTGTACAGGGGTGTACAGGATTTGGCTGTACCGTTATTGCGGCGGCAGTAACAAATGGTTTGTTGGGAACGGAAGCGGGAGTGCCATATGGTACTCTCATCACCCTTCCTTTCTTATATTATTTAGGCATCAAAGCCTTCAAAGAGGTTTCATGGAAGGATCTCGCAAAGATCATCGGGCTGTGTATTCCTGGGATTTTGGTTGGGAATTACTTGTTTTATGCAATTAGCCCAAATATCGCTAAAATTTGTATCGGTGCGATGGTTACGCTAATCGCTTTAATGAATATCTATAAATATATCATCAAGCCTAAGCTTTCAGGCCAAAGCGAAGCAGATGAAGAAGTGGATACGACCGGAAAGAAAATCTTCCGATACGGTTGTCTAATCTTGGGCGGAATCGTTCACGGCGCCTTCAATATCGGTGGTCCGCTGATCACAGTCTATACAATCGAAGCGGTACAGGAAAAGGAAAAATTCAGAAATACCATGAACATGGTGTGGGTAATCTTGAATACCTGGAATGCCTTCTCGCAGTACCGAAGCGGCGCCTTTACACCATATATGCTGAGCGCGCTGGTCATCGGGCTTCCAATGGCAGCGATTGGATTTTTCTTAGGAATGGGCTTCTTGAAAAAAATCAATCGCGAACAGTTTTTACGGATCGTATATATCGTGTTGCTGTTTGTAGGCGGCAATATGTTAATAACAAGTTTGCTGTCAGTTATTTAGAAAATGGAGGAATTAGTCAATGAAGGATTTTACGTTTAAAGTACCGCAAAGCATAGAATTTGGAATGGGGAGTTTAAAAAAACTACCAGAGATATTAAAGGAGAATCAATCAGAGCATGTTTTCTTGATTTCTGATCGCGGGTTAGAAGGTCTTGGAGTAGTCAAAAAAATTCAGGACATTATTGAAGCTGGCGGAATCAGCTGTACGACCTATCTTGGTACGATTCCCAATCCAACGGTAGCTGTTGTCAATGAGTCTGCAGCTCTTTATAAGGAATGCGGTGCAACAAGTGTCGTTGCGCTTGGCGGCGGGAGCTCGATGGATGTGGCAAAAACGACAGGTGTTTTAGCCAAATACGGTGGAGAGATCACTGATTACGAAGGACTTTACAAAGTTCCTGGACCAATTGTACCGATTATTGCGATTCCAACAACTGCTGGCTCTGGCAGTGAAGTAACGGCCTCAGCGGTGATCACAGATGAAGCAAGAAATTATAAAATGTCCGTCATCAGCTATGAGATGCTGCCAAAATATGCACTTTTGGATCCAGAATTGATTATGACTGCGCCAGCATCAATTGCGGCTTCTTGTGGAATTGATGCATTGATTCATGCGATGGAGGCTTATGTTTCTAGAAATGCCTCACCATTTACCGATGCAATGGCTGAAAAAGCCATGAAATTAATTGGAGGAAATCTACGTCAGTTTGTCGCCAATAGACAAGATGAAGAAGCTGCTTGCGCGATGATGGTCGGCTCTACTTTTGCCGGTATGGCCTTTGCATGGGCGAAGCTAGGAAATGTCCATGCGATGAGTCATCCGTTGAGTGCGTATTTCCACATTGCACATGGAGTGGCGAATGCCATTCTTCTTCCAACGATTGTGGAGTTCAATGCGTTGGCGGATCGCGGACGCTATGAAACCATCTATAACTTTATTAGCGAAAGGAAAGAACCGGCAGCAAATTTTTCTCCTCAGTTGCTGATCGATGAGATTAAAAAGCTCAATACTGATTTAGGCATTCCAAGCTGTCTTTCTGAAATGGGCGTCACTGAGGATAAAATTCCTGAAATGGCCGAAGATGCAATGAAGAGTCCAAACGTAGCAGTTAATCCACGTTTGACGACTATTAAGGATATTATCGACCTGTATCAAAAAGCACTATAAAAAAACGACTAACTGTAGAAGGGAAAGGAAGATGGGGATTAGTGTAGATAAAAAGAGAGTGTTTTATTGGTTCATATGCTTGCTGTTTCCAATGATTATCGCCTTTATCCCAACGTCAGATGGATTCACGGCAAGTTTAAGACTGTTTTTAGTTCTGACCATATTTGTTATCTTGATCATTGCTTTAGAGTTGCTGCCAAGATTGGTCTCAGCGATCCTCTTGCCCTCTCTTTACATGATCACCGGATTGGTTCCTGCCGAGACAGCCTTCGCTTCCTGGACCAGTACCACTGTTTGGATGGTGCTTGGCGGACTGATTTTCAGTAATGTATTGGATGAAACAGGACTGCTGAAACGAATCGCTTATTATGTCATTCGAACATGCGGCGGAACCTACGCTGGGGCAGTATTCGGTTGCTTTTTTATCGGGATTATCTTGAACTTGATCACATTTTGTAATGGCTGGCTAGTAGCGAGCGCCCTTGTTTACGGCGTATGTAAAGCAATGGATATGAAGCCTTCGAAGGAAGCATCGCTGCTTTGCTTTGCCGGAACGATCGGTGCCACCGGTTGTACCGTTTGTCTGTATTATCCGGGCTATTTTTCCATGCTAGAAACAGCGATCAGGGAAGTGATTCCAGATTATCGGATGACGATGTTTACGTCATTTAAGTACAACGGCTTTTTTATCATTTGGTGCATTCTCAGTATTTTGATTCTAATGAAGGTCTACGATACAAAAAATATGAAAATCAATGTCAGCAAAAAGCTGTTTGACGAAAAATATGAACAGCTTGGAAAAATGAGCATTCGGGAAAAGAAAGCTGTCGCGATGGTAATCCTACTTTTAGCCTATTTATTTACTTCGATGTTTCTTGATTTGCCTGCGGCTTATGGATTTATGGCGATTCCGTTTCTAATGTATTTGCCGATCATAGGGATCGGCAAAGAAAAGACCTTGGAAAAGCTTAATTTCTCAATGGTATTCTTTGTTGCGACCTGCTTAGGAATCGGCATCGTAGGAGCCAATGTCGGCTTTGGCGATTATTTAACGGGTATCGCAGTTCCGCTGCTGGCAGGGAAAAGTACTTTAGTCGTCTGTGTATCGTTTCTGTTAATTGGTATGATTGCTAACTTTTTTATGACACCATATGCGATGTTGGGCGGATTAGCACTTCCTTTCGTACAAATCGCCGCGAGCCTTGGTATCAATCCAATTGCCGCGTGTATGTGCTTGCTTTATGCTTGTGAGCTGTTGTTTATGCCCTATGAATCAGCAGGAAATTTGATTATGTACGGATACGGAATGATGCCGATGAAGGATTTTGTAAAGCAAATGAGCTTGAAGGCGGGGATCATGCTTGCTGGATTTGTCTTAGTAATGTATCCGTTATGGAATTTATTTGGCTTGATTTAAAATGACTCTGAAAGGAAATCTTTCCTATGATAAAGCCTTTAGAAGAAAATCAGCGCAGCTCGAATATGAAAAGCTTGGTCAAAACATTAGCGATTCTGTCATCGTTTGATGAACAAAATCCTAGTCAGAGGACCTCTGATATTGCGGAGCGGCTGCAAATGAATATTAGTACGGTGTCGCGTCATTTAAATACAATGCTGGATTGGGGATTTTTGGAGCGGGACGAGTATACTGGTTATTATTTTCCAGGGCCAGAAATTGTTGCATTGGCGGGAAGATCGCTGCAGGCCAATGATGTTTATCGGCATGCCTTTCCAGAAGTTCATCGACTTTCTCACCAGTTTCACGTGTGCGGACACATGGCGGTTCCTCAAGAACGAGAAATCATCCATCTGATCAGTAGCTGTTCCCAAAATTTAACTGATTTATTGATTCCGATGGGGCATCGCCATCCAATGCATTGCTCTGCGATGGGACGAGTGATTCTGGCTTATTTACCACCCATTCAATCACAGGCTATTTTAAAAAGCAGCGACTTTAAAAAATACACCTTTGGGACAAAAAATGATATTAGTGAGATCAATCAGGAGCTGATTCTTACGAGACAAAGAGGGTATTGCAAGCTGATCAATGAGCTTGCGGAAGGTACTGGGTCAATTGCTGCGCCGATATTCAATCGCAATCGTGAACCAGTGGCTTCGGTGAGTGTTTCAATGAGTGCGCGCAGTCTCTGCAAAATAGAACGTGAGGAGGAGCTGGCAAAAGCGGTGATCACCTCTGCGGGACGAATTTCCAGCAAGCTAGGATATTATCCAAAATAATAAACAATTGTGAGATGTTGAACTTTTCGACATCTCTTTTTGTTGCATCCTGTGCAACTGGTTTTTGCAACACGCAAGTGAACTTCAGGCTCTGCAAGCTTATTTTACCAACCGAAACAAGTGGCAAAATGGATTGTGATTCATCAGCACTTCATTAAGATAAAGGAAACAGCAAAAATATTTTTGATTTGTTTAATGAATCAAGCATTCAGGAAGGAGTTATTATGAACACGACACGACGGTTAATTTATATTCTGTTAGGGCCGACCATTTTGGTGGCGAGTATCCTTTCGCTATCCAGCTTTTTAACCCGGCCAGGGGCAGAAGCGGTAGGGGTTTTGCTTTGGATGGTTTTTTGGTGGGTGACAAGACCGGTGCATATGACGGTCACGGCTTTTGTTCCCGTTCTTGTGAATGCGCTTTTAAATATTGTTCCCATGGCATCTCTGACGGCGCAGTATGCCTCGGATAGTATTATTTTGATCCTTGGTTCCAGCCTGTTGACCTTGCCGTGGGCAGCGACTGGTTTGGATCGACGTGTGGCCCTAAAAATTTTATCGATCATTGGTCCATCTATGAGATCTCAAATCACTGTTTGGCTACTTGCAAGTATGCTGGTCTCTAGTATTTTGCCGAATGTCGCAGTATGTGCACTTTATACGCCTATCGCTGTATCAATGCTGGCAGCTGCTGGGATTGAGGATATCGAAAGTAGTGAGCATGCAGTTCCGATCCTGCTCGCAATCGGCTGGGGGGTTGGATTAGGTGGCGTTGGCACACCATTAGGCGGAGCGATGAATATTGCGGCGATCTCTTTTTTAGAGGAATACACAGGACATGAGTTTATGTATGTGGACTGGATTGTTCGAATCGCACCATACTTCATTTTATTAGCCATTTTAAGTCTTATCGGTATGTTGCTGCTTTACGGAAAATCAAGTCCATTAAAGGGAACCAAAGAATATTTTGTAAACAGCTACAGCGAACTGGGACCAATGAAGCGTGATGAAAAAATCTGTGCAGTGCTGTTCTTGGTTGCTCTAGCGGGCGCGTTCACACGACCTTTATATGCGGACCTGCTGCCGGGGCTAGCCCCAGCCTATATCTTCTTGCTGTTTGGAAGTTTATCCTTTGTTATCAATGCAGCCAACAAGAAGCCTATGCTGGTTTGGGAAACAGCTCAAGAGGGTGTCATGTGGGGCATGATGCTTTTGTTCGGTGGAGGATTAGCACTAGGACGTTTAGTCAATGATTCAGGCGCAGGAGCCGCGATCGCTGATATCGTTGCAGATATGTCCTTAGACGGCGGTCTTATGACAATCATTGTCTTCACGATCTTTGCTCGTGTCATTTCGGAGCTGACGAATTCTACGGTTGCTTCGGCCGTAAGTATCCCGATCGTTCTTGGTTTCGCTGTCAAGATGGGCTTAAATCCGATCCCGTATTGGTTTATCACTGTCATGGCATACAATTCTGAATATTTGTTGCCTATCAGTGTACGTGCGATTCCAGTAGCCTATGGGTTAGATGCCAACAAGATGTTAAAAGGCGGGGTTCCAATGACGATCGCAAGTACTATCTTGGTCATTATTTTCGGCTATGTAGTGTTGCAGATCTGGCCTGGTTTTGGAGAGTTGTCTTACTTAACGAATTAAGTGAAAGGGAGCGAAAAAAATGAGTGAATCAATCACAGTAAAAGAATTAGTTGAGCGTTCAAAAGCAGCACAAGAGCAATTTGCTTTTGTCACGCAAGAACAAGCAGATGAAGCAGCTCGAGCGATATGTAAAGTGGTTTATGACAATGCGGAAACATTAGGTGTAATGGCCGCAGAAGAAACACGCATGGGCAGCAAGCAAGACAAAATCACCAAATGTCGAATGAAATCGTCCTTGATTTGGCAAAGTATTAAAAATGAAAAAACGGTAGGAGTAATCAATCGATTAGATGACCGAAAAATGCTTGAGGTAGCAAAGCCTTTGGGAGCAGTGGCTTGTATCATTCCTTCAACAAACCCAGTCGTTACTCCAATGTGTAATGCGGCATTTGCCTTAAAAACCCGCAACTCTGTCATTTTCGCTCCGCACCCTCGAGCTGTTGAATGTACCAAGCTGCTGGTTGAGATGTTTCGTGCTGAGCTGGCAAAGTCTGGTTTTCCTGAGGATCTCGTTTTAGGGCTGGAAAAGGTTTCAATTGATGACAGCAGTGAGCTGATGAGTTTGGCAGATGTAGTGGTAGCTACTGGGGGACCAGGAATGGTCAAAGCGGCTTACTCCAGTGGCAAACCGTCACTTGGTGTTGGTCAAGGGAACGTCCAATGTATCGTTGATCGGGATGTTGATCTGTCCGAAGCAGCAGAAAAAATTTTAATTGGTCGAAGCTTTGACAATGGCTTGATCTGTCTTGGCGAGCAGACGGCCTTTGTACCAGAAGAGAAGTTTGCCAATTTTGTTGAGAAAATCCAAAAACACGGCGGCTATTATGTGGAGTCGCCAGAGCAGGTTGAAAAAGTAAGAGCAGGAGTATTTCCAAACGGTGGTCCAATGAATCGCGAGATCGTCGGCTTGGATGCGAAGCAGGCGGGAAAAATCATCGGTCTGGAGGTTCCAGTGGATACAAAAGCCATTGTTGTAAAAGCAGACGGAACTGGAAGCAAGGATGTCTTATGTCGTGAGAAGCTGTGCCCTGTATTGACCTTGTATCCATACAAGGACTTTGAAGATGGCGTCGCGATGATGGTGGAAAATCTAGATTATGAAGGAAAAGGACACAGTATTGTAGTCCATTCGAACACACCCGAGCATGTAGAATATGCGGCGATTCAGTGTGCTGTCTCACGTGTGATTGTCAATCAACCATCAGGAACGACTGGTGGCGGTTCGCCAACAAATGGATTTGTTGCCACGACTACACTCGGTTGCGGCTCATGGGGAAATAATAGCTTCAGCGGAAATTTGAGCCATAAACACTTCATGAATATAACCTGCGTTGGTTACCCGTATGAAGAATCTTATCTTCCTGATCCAGAAATGGCTTGGGAGTAAAAATAAAACCTCAGTATTTTAAACCTGAAATACTGGCGAGCGGAGAAAGGAAAATCTGATGGATTATTTAGAGATTGAGGGAAAAGCACAATTAGAACGATTTGGAATACCGATTAATGATAGTATTTTGCTGATGGGTGATGAAATTCCAGCAGAGATTCCTTATCCATGTGTACTAAAGGGGCAAATCCTAGCTGGTAAGCGTGGAAAAGCGGGTGCTGTAAAAGTGGTCAAAACGAAGCAGGAATTACTTGAGGCAAAGAAAACCATTGAAAAGATTACCATCAATGATCAAGTGATGGAGGGCGTAATCGCATGCGGTTTTTTGCCAATTGAAGAAGAGTACTATCTTGGAATGACATTAGACGTTAAAAACCGCGCGATGATCATGCTTTTTACCCCATTCGGAGGAATGGATATTGAAGAGTTGGCGGAGACTTCACCAGAAAAGCTGCTGCGCTTTGATTGTACGAATGGATTCAAAGAAGAGGAATTCAAAAAAGCTACTTCTGTTTTTGATTTATCCGAAAAGAGAATAAACCAAGTGTTAGATATTGCCGGAAAGCTGGCTAAGGCTTGCTTCGAGCTAGATGCGACAACGATCGAGATTAATCCATTAGCATTATTAAAAAATGATACCCTAATGGCTATTGATGCGAAGTTGGTCATTGATGATAATGCTCTTTACCGACAAGGTGATTATACGATTTTGTCACGGACAGCGCAGGAAAAGTCTCCTCAGGAAATAGAAGCAGAGAAACATGATCTGACCTATGTAGAGGTAGATTCAGAAGGAACTATAGGAACGATGGCTGGTGGAGCGGGTATCGGTATGGCCACGATGGATACCATTTTCCACTATGGTGGTAGAGTGAACAACTTCCTTGATCTGGGCGGCGGTGTGACCGCTGAAAAGACTTATCAAGCGATGCGCATTTTACTACAAAATGAAAAGACCGATTATATCTTGGTGAACATATTTGGCGGAATCAACAATTGTGCTGATATGGCAGAAGGAATCGACCGTGCCTATAAGGAGTTAGGAATAAATAAGACGGTTGTGGTGAAAAGCCGCGGATTCAATCAAGAACAGGGATGGAGCATATACGAAAAGCTTGGTTTTCCTCAAACAAAATATGGAACGACTGATGAAGCCGTACAGACATTGTTGGCGTTAAAGGGGGCACAATAATATGAGTATTTTGATCGATCAAGAGACAGAGCTTTTAATAATAGGAATCACTGGCAAGCAAGGACGAATCCACGCGAAGCGAACATTAGAGTCTGGGGCAAAGCTGCGTGCAGGTGTCGCACCTGGCAAAGGCGGAGAAGCAGTCGAAGGAATTCCAGTATTTGAGACAGTGGCAGAAGCGCGGGAAGAGTTTCCGCAGATTCGTGCTGCAATGTTGTTGGTGCCGCCGCGATTCGTAAAGGATTCTGCTGTACAGGCGTTACAGGCGGGGATCGAACTATTAGTTGTGATCACTGAATTTGTTCCAGTGATGGATACGCTCGCGATTATTCTGGAGTCTAAGAAAACGGGAGCTAAGGTCGTTGGACCGAACACGATAGGTATTATTGCCCCTGGTAAGTCAAAATTAGGAATCATGCCTGCAGATATTTATGGAAAGGGCCATATCGGGATTATTTCAAGAAGCGGTACCCTGACCCATGAGACGGCTTCGAATCTGACTTTTAAGGGCTACGGCTTATCCACTTGTGTGGGAATCGGCGGTGATTCAGTTGTCGGGATGAATCATGCAGATGTATTAGAAATGTTTGCAAGGGATGAGGAAACAGATGCCATCGTTCTTATTGGAGAGATTGGCGGTACGAGTGAGGAAATGGCAGCTGCTAAGATTAAAGAGCTGAATATTAATAAGCCTATTTGTGCCTATATTGCAGGAATGTACGCACCAGAAAATAAAAAGATGGGGCACGCTGGCGCAATCGTCAGTGGAAATATGGGCACGGTAAAATCGAAAGTAGCAGCATTGGAAGACGCAGGGGTGACTGTTTGTCCCACACTAGGAAAAATAGTCACCTTCATGGAAAAAACAAATTCTCAGACAAACGGAAGGCTGCAATCACTAGAGCCTAAAGTAGATAGTCTGGCTTTGAAAGGATAGTCTTTCAACAAATAATTCAAAAGTAGAGGCTGTTCGCTGTATGAAATAGTCTCTATTTTTTCATTTAGACCCTTGCAAATTACTGAATAAAATCCCTGAAAATGAGATAGTGCTACTATTCAGACTTATCGTTTTTCTTTATCCTAAAAAAGATTTGCCGATTTTTGTTCTTAGAGGGCTAGAGAATAAAGTTAGTGACAGCAATACGAAAAGGATGAGGAAAGTGGAGTTCATTGGTGTTTTAGGTCTTATTTTAGTCATGTCTCACGTCGCTTTGGTATTTCTGTAGTGATCGGACAATTATTTGTCGGGATTTTATTAGGAAATGCCGGGTTAGATTGTTCATCCAGATATTTTAGTTGAGGTACTGAAGGAACTGAACGTGATCAATACCAAGGAAGGATTGACCGTTCTAGGGACCTCCGTTGTCGATGATATTTTGATGGTAGTAATCGTTAGCATGAGCAGGTCATTCTTAGGCGGAAAAAAGTTGGGAATAGTAATACGTTGGGGATCATGCTGATTGAGCAAGTGCTGCTTTTTGTTGCGATCTTCCTTTTGATCTGTTGGGGTGCGCGGTATTTGATGAGACTCAGCAATTTATTGCTGGCTGAATCTTCAGTGATTATTGTTTCACTGATTCTGTGTCTGAGTATGTCTTATATGGCTGATTTTATTGGCTTGAGTTCGGTAATCACCGCTTTTTTCACGGGTGTTGCGATTGGACAGACCAATGTCTGGAAGAAATTGTAGTACAATGTCGATGTGATCGGTTATGCCGTTTTTATCCCTGTCTTCTTTGTTAGTATTGGATTGGAAAAAACGGTCAACGGAATGCTGTCGATTGTGGTCTTGATAATCATTGCTATTGTTTCAAAATTATTAAGCGTTTATTCTGGTGATCCTGTTTACAACATTATCTTCGCCGTTTTTATTGAAGTACTTTACGAAAAAAATCTATCCCTAAGCAGCTACAAAAGAAAAGCACCAAAACCAATGTTACCACATTGGTTTTGGTGCTTCTACTCGTCTAAGAGGCCATATAGTACTTGCGCATTATTGTGTTGTTCATCCTTAGCACCGTAGACTAAAGTTACATTATCGTGCGCTTGGATGACCGTTCTTAATTCTTTCAATGCATCGTGTTGTGTACCGGATTGCAATTCTTCGCGATACTTCATTTGAAATTCTGGATACTTATCGACTTCGTGATTAAACCACTTCCGCAGCTCCGGACTCGGAGCGATCTCCTTCAGCCATAGATCGATTTTTTCCGTCTCTTTTGATTTTCCACGAGGCCACAGACGATCAACTAATACCCGATAACCATCAGAATTATTGGCAGGCAGATAGGCTCTTTTGATTTGCAGCATTTGAACACTTCCTTTGCCTTTTATTTTAGCAGGGGAGAAAAGAGAAACCAAATGAACTGTACAATTTTTTTTATTAGAAACCAAGTTGCCTTACAGGTTTCGTGATAGTAGCCAATAAAATCTGTTAGAATAATCATTGGAAACGACTTATTAATTAGAATTTATTGAATCGGAAAGGCGGCTCTCGTTGCATTTGCATTACTATTCAGAAGCTTATGGCATATCTTAAAGATTTTATTCCGCCAGGATGAACAAAAGGCGATCATGCTGGCAGTTCTGTTTATTCTGACGATCGGAACGATTTTCTATCATAATATTGAGAAAATGAGCTATCTTGATGCTTTGTATTTTTCGGTCATGACTTTAGCTACGGTGGGGTATGGCGACCTGTCTCCGCATACGGCTTTAGGAAAACTTTTTACGATTGTCTATGTCTTGATCGGTGTGGGAATTATTACGGCGGTGATCGCAAATTTCAATCGTGCGTTGGTGGAATATCATAAAAATAAGAAACATAGCGAAGAAAAAGCTGAAAAAAGCCGCAATTAATTGAAAAAAATAAAAGCGAAAAAGGTTATTTACTTAATCATTTTCGCTTTTATTTTGCGTACCTATCGAAAACTTTTTCGTCATTTAAATTACGTATGGCTCGATTTATTTGAAATTTTCTTTAATTCGTTTTATTTATAAATGCACCGCGCTCTTCCCATGTTATCTACACCCAAAACGTTAATTTTTCCGAAAACTTTAGAACGAGCTTTTGCTTTCTTTTTCGTATATTTTATAAAAGAGAAAAGAAATTGGATTCATGATTGAAAAAGGAGCGAATAAGCATGGAAATCAAACAACTGACCAGACGACAACTTTTTACGATGAAGAACAGAAAGAACCTTGAGACAAAAGTACGCAAGTTTTGGGAAGCAACCAAAAATGCGGATCTAGTAGCGGAATATATCGTAGCGATTATTGTAAGGAATGCGCTTGTCGCAAGCGATTTTTCGCTGCCTTGTCAAGATGTTGTGCGGGACCTGCTTTTTCAAGCCGAACCAAGCGAGACACTAAGAAAATTCAGTCCATTTTTCAAGGACTATCTAGATGAGAGCGAATGGATCAGCGTCATCAAGCGGTTGTTCAAAAATGAAAATGCGTATTATAAAGCGACTAAAAAGATGCGAATACACGAAGGTAATCTAAAAAATAGAGGCAGTGCTGCGCTTGCTGATAACTATGATAGCTACACGCTAGTTTCTGTCTTCGAAGATACCAATGGGAAGAAACACACATGGAAATTAAGAGATGCCGACCCGAGCAATACCCTTGAGGAAACTAGAGGCATCCTCAGAATTTTAACGACTTTGACGATTTTTGAAAAGGGTGATGTGCGACAATTTGCCAAATTTTTGGATTGTGAGTTTAAAGGAACCACGACGCTTTATAGTACGAAACAACCGAAAGAGCAGCTGGAGTCTGTCCAAAATTCGATGGCAGAACCATCAAAAATGAAGGCGGATACAAGTATTGAGCGTGTTTTGATAGATGGTTTTGACCTCTCTGCGTTGACTAAGGGAGAACTCATCATGTTACTTAAAGGGATTTTTGAGGAAGCAGAGGCAGCTATGTTGGAGGAATCCTCTGATAAGGCAGAAGAAGGCTTTGAAAAATTGCCGGCAGATCTGCCTATTGGCAATAAGACGAATATAGAATCTAGGATTGTTCCAGAGGAAAAAGAAAATCAGCAACAGGAACCGCTATCGACGTTAGCAAAACCGAAAAACGATCTGATCCCATCTTTGGCAGCAGGAGCTATTCTTGAAGAAGGCGCAGAAAAGCCGCCAAAAGTTGACAAACCTGCTAAACCAAATGGTAAAAAGCTTTCCAAAAAAGATCGGAAACTTTTGGAAAAATATAATCAAGGGAAAAAGAAACATCGAAAATAAAGATTAAATTCTTTGTAAAGCAAGGTTTTATTTGTCATGGATTCAGAACTTGCAAAGAATGCCTCTTATTAGAAGAATGATGTAGGTATTGACTACAATTTAATTATTTATACAAGCAGACCTTTAGAAAAAAAGACGAGTCTTTAGGTCTATTTGTCGTTTGGTCGTGAAAAAAGTCGCTTCAGCAAAATGGAAAAAAGAAAGAACAGCAATATTTAAACTAAAAAGTTTGCAACGAATCAAAAGAGCGTTTACTTTCACTGTGGTTTACGGCAAAATGAACCGTGAGGTGAATGGAATGGCGATTTATTTAGAAATGCCCGAGTTAGATAAGGATTTTCCTTTCCGTATTTTGGTGAATGACGGGGATATTTTGACTACCCCTCATTGGCATCGGGAAGTCGAGCTGATCTATGTGACAAAAGGGACGATCTCTTTAGGAATCGATGACGTACCTTATAAGCTGAGGGAGGGCGAGATTGCCTTTATCGGCGGCGGCTTGATTCACTATGTTTTGGCTTCGCCGGGCAGTGAACGGCTGGTCTATCAATTTGACTTGAATTACTTTACGGCAGGTAATAAAGAAAATTTGGATTTGCAGAAGCTGTTTGCGGAATTACTGCCAATCAGTCCTCGTTGGGAGAAAAAAGATGAAACAGCCGTTAGAAGTCTGCTTGAACAAATGAATCGTGAAATGGAAAATCAGGAAACAGGCTATCAATTTGCGTTGAAGGCGGAGCTGTTCGAACTGATTACCCGTTTGTTGCGAGACATTCCCCAGCAAGCAAAGCAGCCGAAAAAGATCAATAAGCTGGCGACACAGGATGTACTGGAGAAGCTGGATGGTATTTTCAGCTATGTGGAGGCCCATTATCAAGAAGTGCTGACTTTGCAAACTATCGCCGAGATTACGGGGTACAGCTCGTTTTATTTTACGAAGTTCTTTAAGAAGAATACGGGAAAAACTTTTTTGACTTTCTTGAATGAATATCGCATCGACAAAGCCAAATGGCTGCTGATCAATAGTGATCTGCCGGTGTCAGAGATTATCACTCAAACCGGCTTTGAAAGTGATAAAACTTTTTATCGATTGTTTAAGAGTTCAATGGCGATGGCACCGTTAGAATATCGAAGTACGATGAAAATTGAATAAATCGCAGAAAGGCAATTACTGATTTAGTAATTGCCTTTCGACAATATTTGAGAATAATACAACAAAAATGGGGGAATGAAAAAAATATTTCCTGGCTATAATAAGAGTATCAGCACGAATGAAAACGGATACGGTTCAAAAGGGAGCAAAGTAAATGCAAAAAGAAAAACAGTTTTTATGGGGCGGAGCCGTCTCTGCCGCACAAAGTGAAGGGAATTATCTCGCGGATGGACGCAAGCCTTCGAATTTTGACTATCTGCCATTAGACGATCGTCGCCTTAAGGCAGTATATAAGAATCAAGCGGCTTCAATCTTAGATTCAACAGGAGATGAAATCTATCCTGGACGAAATGGGAATGATTTTTATCATCATTATCAAACAGATATCGCTTTGCTAAAGGAATTAGGTGTGAATAGTTTCCGTTTTTCCATTTCTTGGTCGCGAATTTTTCCGACAGGAGAAGAGCAGGAACCGAATGAAGCGGGGCTTCAATTTTACGAAAAGCTTTTAACGGAGCTGAAAAAACATCAGATGGAGCCAATTGTGACCTTGTCACATTTTGAGATTCCAATCCATTTGGTGGAAAAATACAATGGTTGGGAAAGCCGTAAAGTGGTGGATTTGTTCCTGCATTATGCCGAAACAGTGATGAAACGTTTTAAAGGGCAGATCAATTATTGGATTCCATTCAATGAGATGAATATGGTGCTGCATATTCCGTTTATCGGCGGGGGAATCTTGTTTGAAGAAGGAAAAGATAATTTATCGATCCAATACCAAGCCGGACATCATCAATTGCTGGCAAATGCTTTAACGATCAAAGCAGGCAAACAGATCGATCCGGAGAATCAATTCGGTGCGATGCTGGCTGCAGGGAAAACTTATGCCTACACCTGTGATCCGAAAGATGTTTTTGCGGCCTTGCAGCAGGAAAAAGAAAACCTGCTCTTCTCAGATGTTCAAGTCTTTGGTGATTATCCTAAATTCTTTGCTCATTATATGGTGGAAAAGGGTTTGAAATTAACGATTTATCCAGAAGATCGAAGGATTCTAAAGGACAATACAGTCGATTTCGTTTCCTTCAGCTATTATTCCAGTGCCTGTACCGCGGCAGAGGAGAATGGGATCGATCGTGTGGCTACAAATGGGTATACGACCTTACGCAATCCACATTTGCCAAAAGGCAAGAGCGTGTGGCAGGATGATCCATTGGGCTTGAGGATCACGTTGAACCAGCTGCAGGATCGTTACCATAAGCCGTTGTTCATTGTGGAAAATGGAATCGGGACGCAGGATGAGTTCGTTGATGGGAAGGTTCATGATGACTATCGTATCCATTATTTGCAAGAGCACGTTAAAAATATGATGTTGGCGATGGAAGAGGATGGCATTGAGCTGATGGGCTACTTAATGTGGGGGATCATTGATTTGCCGAGTGTTAGTGAAGGAAGAATCAGTAAGCGTTACGGCGTGATCTATGTGGATCAAGATGATGAAAATAATGGTTCGCATCAACGCTTTAAAAAAGACAGTTTTGCATTTTATCAAAAAGTCATTTTGTCAAATGGTGCCGTTGTATTTGAATAGGGAGGAGTAAAAAAATGAGAAAGTATCAACAGTTAGCAAAAGAAATCATTCAAGGACTTGGGGGAGCAGAAAACGTAAATTCCGCAGTTCACTGCGCGACTCGCTTACGTTTTGATCTGAAAAATCCGGAAGCAGCTAATATCGACAGCTTAAAAGAAATCGACGGGGTAGTGGGTGTGAATCCAACACCGACACAGTTGCAGGTGATTATCGGAAGTCACGTCGGTGAAGTTTTTGAAGAAGTTATTCAGCAGGGTGTAACCAACGGCGATGCAGAAGCAGGCAAACAGCCAGCCGCATCAACGACTTCAGCTAAGAAAGAAACGAGTATCTTGAACAAGGTAGTCGATACGATCACGGGCTGTATGACACCGATGATCCCAGCTTTGACCGCTGCCGGGATGATCAAAGTGATTTTATCCTTGTCAACGACCTTCAATTGGATGTCGAATGAATCCAGTACTTATCGTGTGTTAGATTTCATTGGTGATGGAGCTTTCTATTTTATGCCGATTTTATTGGCTGTCTTTGCAGCGAATAAATTCAAAGTCAATACATCGATCGCTATTATTGTTGTAGGTGTTTTCCTGCATCCTAATTTCAGTCAGTGGGTCGCTTCTGGAGATCCGATCTCTTTTATAGGGATGCCGATCCAAGGCGTGATCTATGCAGCTTCTGTTATTCCGGCGTTATTGACGATCTGGGCAATGTCTTATATTGAACGAGGCGTCGATAAGATCACACCGCAATCATTAAAAATTCTATTGAATCCGACATTGACCTTATTGATCACCGCACCATTAGCATTGATCGTGATTGGACCGTTGGGTAACTATGCTGGGCAGGGACTAGCTTGGGTAATTAACTTGATGGAGGGACAATTAGGCTTTATCATGGTGGCTTTATTAGCAGCGGCGATGCCATTTATCGTTATGACTGGTATGCACCATGCCTTGACACCGATCTTCGTTGCTTCTTTTGCGGCAACTGGAACAGAATCTTTGATCTTAGTAGCTCAGGTTTGTGCGAACTTAGCCCAAGGCGGCGCAACATTGGCAGTAGCTTTCAAATCAAAACAAAAAAATGTGAAATCCATCGCAGCGGCAGCAGGTGTTTCTGCCATCATGGGAATTACTGAACCTGCTTTATACGGAATCACAATGAAATACAAAAAACCGTTAGTGGCAGCATGTATCAGTGCCGGAATTTCTGGATGCTTTGCGGGATTAATGCATGTAACTTTATATGTACCGCAAAACAGCTTGATGGCCATCCTAGGTTTCTCAGGAGATAAAGGAACAAGCAATATTATCGCTGGTATAGCGATGATGGTTATGTCTGTCGTCTTATCTTTTGTATTGACGCTTGTTTTACAGAAGGATGAAAAAATCGAAGCTGCACCAACCGAAAAATCTGCTAAAGGTTTAGCAGTCAATTCATAAAATAATCAGAGTAGGATAGAAGCTTCGACTTCTATTCTACTTTTTTAAAGGACAGTTCTTAGGAACTTGATATCTCATGGGAAGAACAAAAGAGTTTTCGGTTTTCTGGAAATTCTATCATTATATAGAAACAAGGTGTATGTATGAAAATCTATTTAAACGATTATCAAACCGAAACGTTAGAAAAAGCCGAGAGTCTTTTCTTTAATGGGAATGGCTCAATCGGTTTACGAGGCAATCTAGAAG
Source organism: Enterococcus hulanensis (assembly GCF_005405485.1). Lineage (GTDB taxonomy): Bacteria > Bacillota > Bacilli > Lactobacillales > Enterococcaceae > Enterococcus_A > Enterococcus_A hulanensis. The sequence goes on from NZ_BJED01000001.1 coordinate 23,266, forward strand.
AAGGCTATTACGATCACTTTTCGACCAATCGTGAGACCTATATCAATGGTTTTTACGAAACCAAAGACATCCATTATCCTGAAAAAATGTACGGCTTTACGCCAACTGGTGAGACGATGATCAGCGTAATCGATGGACAAACGACCTTGATTACGATCGGCGGCGAGCAATTTTCGATCACAGAAGGGTCGATCAGCGAAAGCCAACGCTATTTAGATATGGAAAAAGGGATGACGGTTCGAAGCTTACTTTGGACTTCGCCGCAAGGACGTCAGACTAAAATCACGATTTCGCGATTGGCTTCTTTTCAATATAAGAATCTTTTTTCCATGAAGATCGATTTTGAACGTGTGAATCATGAGGAAGAGATCGAATTAACGACTCATTTGAACTTTTATCCAGTCCGAACGATCGATAAAAACGATCCGCGAATGAGCCACGATCTGCAAAAAATTTCTATTAAAGACATTGATTTAGCAAAAAATCGCTGTAAATTTGGTACCGAGTATTCGCAGCTAGAAGCAGAGCTGGCTTGGTCGATTGACAATCAAACATTGAGTCAGACGATTGAAGCAGAGCGAATCGTGATTCGCACCAAACTGGAAGGGAACAGCTATCAAAAAAATCTCAGCTATGCTTTTCAACAGCCGGAACATGCAGGGATTGACAGTAATTTTGCCGAGTTAGTTCAGCAGCAAGAACAATTCTTAGCTGAATTTTGGCAAAGCGCCAAAGTTAAAATCAAAAGCACTGAGATGCTGGAGGAAAGTGTCAATTACAGTACCTTCGCGCTGCTGCAATCCCTAGGCAGCAATGGTACTACTAGTATCGCGGCCAAAGGATTGAGCGGCAGCGGCTATGAAGGACATTATTTCTGGGATGCTGAGATGTTTGTGTTCCCGGTCTTTTTACACTTGAATCCGACGTTAGCGAAACAGTTGTTGACTTATCGTTATCACATTTTAGACAAAGCACGGGAGAATCGTCAGCTTTTTGGATACCAAACCGGCGCACTATTCCCGTGGCGGACAATCTCAGGAACAGAATCCTCGCCATTTTTCGAGGGTGGGTCGGCGCAGCATCATATTAACGCCGATATCGCCTATGCCTTTATTCAATATTATCGCTACACGGATGATCTGGCATTTATGGCAGACTGCGGGTTTGAAGTTTTGCTTGAGACAGCACGAGTCTTCAGTGAAATTGGTTATCTGAAAAATGACCAATTCCACATTGATAAAATCACTGGTCCCGATGAATACACCGTATTGGTGAATGATAATTATTACACCAATCAATTAGTTGCCTATCAATTTGAATGGATCAATCGTTTGGCACAGATCTTGAAGGAACAATCTCCTGAGATTTGGGCTGAGCTGACCGAAAGATTACAATTGCAAGAAGAGGAATTACAAGAATTTGCACTCTTTGCAGACAAAATGGCGCTGCCGTTTGATAAAGAGAAAGGGATCATTGCGCAGGATCGCGATTTCTTGAATAAAGGATCTTGGCCGTATTCGCAGGAGGAAACGAACTATCCATTGCTGCTGAATTATCACCCGTTGACGATTTATCGTTACCAGATTTCTAAGCAAGCCGACGCGGTATTGGCGTTGATGTTATTTCCAGCTGCCTTTGATCAGGCGACGATCGCCAAAAGTATTGTTTACTATGATGAAGTGACGACTCATGATTCTTCATTGTCGTACTCGACTTTTTCAACGGTTTATAGCCGTTTAGGTCAAGTGGAAAAGGGCTATGAATACTTCTTGAAAAATGCTCGTACCGATCTGGACAACAGTCATAAGAATACAAAGGACGGTATTCATACGGCTTCGATGGGCGGTACGTTCATGACGATCGTTTATGGTTTTTGCAACTTGCAGGTGATTAATGACGAATTAGTGATCGATCCGCATCTGCCGGCAGAAATCGAAGAAATCGATTTTTATACCTATTATAAAAATAAGAAATATCGGATTTATGCCAATCATCATGAGCATTGGATCGAACAAGACACAGAAGGGGAGTAGTCATGCAGGGATTTGTTTTTGATTTAGATGGCGTGCTCGCCGATACTGCGAAGTACCATTACATTGCTTGGAAGCAATTGGCCGCTGAGATCGGCATTACGATTGATGAAGTGTTCAATGAACAATTAAAGGGTATTAGTCGACAAGAATCATTGGAACGAATTTTGGCTCACGGTAAAAAAAGCAGTACCTTTTCAGCAGCCGAGCTAGCCAAGATGGCGGAAAAAAAGAATCAGCATTATGTCGAATTATTAGAAGAGCTGACGCCAGAGGATGCTTTGCCGGGAGTGAGAGAATTATTAGCAGCAGCTCGCGAACACAATATACCCTGTACAGTCGCTTCGGCATCGAAAAATGCTCCGCTGATTCTAGAAAAATTAGTACTGGCGGATTATTTTGTGGGGATTGTTGATCCTGAGTCGTTAGCTAAGGGCAAACCCGATCCGGAAATCTTTATCAAAGCCGCACAACTGATGGCACTTGATCCAAAAGAAGTGATCGGCTTTGAAGATGCGCAGGCTGGTATCGATGGGATTAAAGGCTGTGGAATGTATGCGATCGGGATCGGAGAGGCAGAGCAGTTAAAAGGTGCGGATCGAGTGATTACTGATTTAACAGAAATAGCTATTGAAGAGTTGCTTCGAATATAGGAAAACGGAACATGTAAAAGTTTGCCAGAGCTGCATCTAGAAGTGATTAATTATTGGGTATATAAACTTGTGAATTAAATATTACATTTTCTTACGACCGTTAGTCACGACTATGCCTTCAAAAAAAGGACGCCATTCCGTACAACAAAAGACATATCCTAGTTCCTATATAAAAATAGTACGCATTTTGTTACTCCAAATCCAAACTTTGCTTGATGGCAGAGGGTGGATTTGGGGTTCTTTTGTTTTATAGAGGAAGCCCATTTATTTTATAAAACGGTAAGAATATGGGTGGATAAAACAACTTATTTCCTAATTTTTCACGGTAAAATAGAGTGAATCGTTATAATCAGTATCTATGTATTACGGATAGAGAAACATCCTTTTTCAGGTTTTCTTGTTCAGTGAATGCCGATAAAGAAAGGTAAGTTGAAAAGAAGGAGAGGAAGAAATTGAAGAAAAATGTAGGGAAATTATTTGTTGTTTTGATGTTACTTTTCCAGTCTATACCGGTCGCTGAATGTGCACAGGCAATAACGACCGAATCAGAACAGCCGCACGGTCAGCAGGTTGCCGTGTCGTCGGAAGCCTTAAAAGAAAGCACGACCGTTTCCGACAACGGCAATTCTACTACACCATCTCAAGCAAGCGTGCTAAAACCAAGTGCGAGCAGTCAATCAAGTACCACTGTTCCAACGGCTAAATCTTCATCCAGTTCGCAGTCATTAGAGCAAACGACAACTTCAACTCATGAAGAGACTAAACAAACAGTTTCGAAAGCGTCAGCACCAACACCTGCGATTACGAAGGGCATCAATACAGATATAGAGCGAGAAGAAACGCCGGAGATACTAATCAATTATGAGGAAGAACTGCTGGAAGGCTTCGACTCAGCAGCTTCTTATGAATTACGCTTTGGTAACAAGAATAAAATCTCTGTTTCAAATGTAGTTAGTTACAAAATTACTGAAGAAATGTTCGGTAAAGTCTGGAAGATCGTTCGTTTGGGAAATGGACATACAACACAAGAAAGTCTGGCACAAGATTTGACGATTGGCTGGCGACAACAATTGCCTGAGAGTTTAATAACGGTTGAAGATGAAACAGAAAAAGATAAAAATGACGGAAAGCTGATTGGTGTTGATGCCAAAATGCAATACCGCAAACAGGGGGAAACGGATTGGCTCCAAGGAGCACTCAACGGTATAGTGGAAAACTTAGATCCGGGTGCTTATGAGGTTCGCTATGCCGCTAATCATGGGGGAGATAAATTTGCCAGCCTGCCTATCAATAAAACCATCAATCCTGGCTTGGAGCGTGAAGAAACACCGACTATCAGAATCAATTACGAAATGGAACTGTTGGAGGGCTTTGATCCAGAGGCTTCTTATGAATTACGCTTTGATACTAACAATATAATCTTTGTCTCAAACGTAGCTAGTTATAAAATTACTGAGAATATGTTCAGCAAGGTCTGGAAGATCGTTCGTTTGGGAGACGGGCTAACAACGCAAGAAAGTAAAGTACAAAATTTGACCATTAAGGACCGCCAACAATTGCCTGAGAATTTGATAAAGGTTGAAGATGAAACAGAAAAAAATAAAAATGACGGAAAGCTGATTGGTGTTGATACCAAAATGCAATACCGCAAACAGGGGGAAACGGATTGGCTCCAAGGAGCACCCAACGATAGAGTGGAAAACTTAGGTCCGGGTACTTACGAGGTTCGCTATGCCGCTAACCAAGAGGGGAATAAATTTGCCAGCTTGTCTATTAAAAAAACCATCAAACCTGGCTTAGAGCGAGAAGAAGCACCTGCGTTTATCATTGATTACGAGAATGAGAAGTTTTTGAAGCTAGATCCAGCTGCTACTTATGAGCTGACAGAAATTCCCGTCTTTCCACTTCGAGAGAAATTGAACAAGTCGCTCGTGATTACTCCCGGACAGTCTACCTATCAACTCACCGAGGAGATGTTAGGAAAAAAATGGCGTATCGTTAGAAAAGCGCGTTCGGCAGAGTTCATGGATAGTCAAGTGCAGGATATTTATTTGGATCAACGCTTTAATATTAGCGCCGAAACATTCACGGCTATCAAAGAAACGAGTCCTGGAGCTGGAGACGGCAAGTTAAAAAATGTCTTCAAAAATACGCAGTATCGAGAAAAAGGTTCTCCTAATTGGCTTGATGGAGAAACTCACGGTACTGTTGAACATCTACCAGAAGCAGTTTATGAGATACGCTACAAAGGCGACACTGGACAACGAATGTTTGCCAGTGAGATCATCGAGGTGGATCTTGCCAATGGGTTGATTCAGAAAATCAAGCCAGAAATCAAAATAGATTATGAACGAGAACTGCTTTACGATTATTTGCTTAATGAGCAGTACAAGACAGCTTCTTATGTCATAGATCATTGGATTTATGCCCCACAGCCAAAAAATCTAGAGGTTCCAATCACGGAAGAAATGTTTGACACATGGACATATATAAACATCGAAGAGCAGATAGGAATATCTGTTGCAAGCGATGTGCAGAAATTTGTCATTCCAAAACGCCAAACTCTTGATGGAAAGACGATATCAGTTGATCATGAGACCTATGGTGGAGCGAAGGATGGTCGTTTGACGGGTATTTTTACTACTATGGAATACCGCAGGACTGGCTCTAATAAATGGCTAAAAGGAACCACAGATGGGACCATCAAAAATCTGTCTCCGGGAACCTATGAGATCCGCCAAGCAGGCAGTAATGCGGAACAAAAGTTTGCGAGCTTACCGATAACAAGAGAGATAAAAGCAGGTGTGCCAAAGGCCAAAACGCCGCAATTAAGCCTTAACTATGAAGGAGAAACGCTCGATGGTCTAGATGTGTCGGCAACATATCAATTAACTCTAGATGGTAAAGAATATTTAGTTAAGGGAATAAAAAGCTATGCGATCCCTCCAGAGATGTTTGGTAAGGACATCACGATTATTCAGGTCGGCGATGGCAAGGATAGTTTGAATAGCGATCCACAAAAGCTAATGATTAAGGCGCGGCCCGTCATAGATACAAAAGTGATTCAAGCCATCAATGTCAGCGGACAGAAGAAGCAAGATGGTCAGTTAAAAGGGATCACAGCGGACATGGAATATCGGATATCAGGCACTTCTGCATGGCACCAAGGAACAAAAGCAGGTGTGATCTCGAATTTATCCGCCGGAACTTACGAGATTCGCTACTCAAGCAGCAATGAAAAACAAAGATTTGCGAGTGCAAGTATCGAAAAAATCATCGGCACTAGCACAGAGAACGTACCAACTGGCCCGTCAGAGAAGCCTTCTGCTGGCAAGCCAGTGCCAAAGCAACCAGCCAATAAGACACAAAACACTAAAGTACAAGCCGGGCAGATATCAAAAGCTGTACGAGTCGAAAAGCCTAGTGTAAAAACACGCCCTAAATCATTACTAAAAGCAGGAGACGAAACCTCTTATAATATGATACTGGTTGGAATAGGGCTGCTAGCAGTATTGACTCTTTATTGGAAGAAAAGGTACAAAAAAAGTTAAAACTTTATCAAAGCTACAGAATTAATGGACCTTCAACCAAACGAGGTGATCGGCTTTGAAGATGCGCAGGCTGGTATCGACGGGATTAAAGGCTGTGGAATGTATGCAATCGGGATCGGAGAGGCAGAGCAATTAAAAGGTGCGGATCGAGTGATTACTGATTTAACAGAAATAGCTATTGAAGAGTTACTTCAAATATAAGAAAACGGAGACTGCCAAACGAATCGGCAGTCTCCGTTTTTGATTCACTGAAGGAAACGATTTATTTACTTGCTTTTCTTGTCTGTCTCATCAAAAGTAATGAGAAAACCAAAAGGATACCTCCAACTACGATCAACAATGGTGAGGTTTGTTCTCCTGTAATAGGATAATTCTTTTTGCCTACTGTTGAGTTGATTTCTTGGAATGTTCCCTTGTTTCCATTTGTTGGCGGGTCATCATTCGATCCTAATGGACCTGGGATCATTTTACTAGAGTCAGTGGTACTAGAGTCAGTGGTACTAGAATCGGTGGTGCTAGAGTCGGTAGTGCTAGAGTCGGTGGTACTAGAATCGGTGGTGCTAGAGTCGGTAGTGCTAGAGTCGGTGGTACTAGAATCGGTGGTGCTAGAGTCAGTGGTACTAGAGTCAGTGGTACTAGAGTCAGTGGTACTAGAGTCAGTGGTACTAGAGTCGGTGGTACTAGAGTCAGTAGTACTTGGTTCAGTAGTACTTGGTGTAGTTGAATCTTCTGTCAAAATAAATTTATTTCCGGTAGCATTTTTACCCTCATCTTTAAGTTCGTCAAAGGGTGATTTCCAGGTTGTTCTGGAAAATGCCAAAGTATAGTTTCCAGAATGACGTGCAATATCGGTTAATCTTCCAACGTTGACCTCTAGTTCTTCTTTTAATGTGGGCGTATCATCTTGAACGATCCAGCCGGTATAACCATCTTTCCGAACCTGAATGCTCAGAGCATTTTGTGTATTTGAAATGGTAAAATTTTCTCCCTCCAAATTAGAAAAACTAAACCCTCCATTTGCATCAGTTTTTGTACTAGCGACAACAATGTCTCCAGAGTCAGTATGTTCAACTAAATCTACCCAAACATCTTCAAAAGCAGTTGATTCGGACCATGCAGGTGAATCTTCGGATGATGAAAGCTCTTGATAGTTTACTTGGCCATCAATTGTTGGCTGAATCACAAAAATATTTTGATAATTCGCAGTTGGAGCATTGTTTGGTCTTTGTGTATCCAACCAACTTGTTAAACCGACTTGTCCAGTAAGCTGTTCAGTAGTCATTTGGCTAAGATCCAAGTTAATTGAACAATTTGTCATTGCATCAAAATCAGATTTAAGTCTTTCACCTGTATCAATTTTTATCATTTCGATTCGATAACCCATAAAGGTTCCTGGAAATTCATAGTAATCCTCAGGATGAGCATGCTGCATCAAAAGCTCCGTCTTATCATCAAAGGTGATACCGTCATCGGTCGTATAGAAATGGAAATCAACGCCTTTATCTCTGAAATCTTCTATTGACGAAATAGTTTGAGGGCTGTCGGGAACATTCGTATCCCGGAATAACAAGATCAGTTTAAAGGAATCTCCTTCAATACTTTGTACAACTGGTTCCTCAGTTGGAGTAAGCATTGTCCATGTAGCAAACAAATCCTCGCGATAAAAATCTCTTACTCGGTTCAAGGAGTCCCGCTCCAATCGACTAGACAACGAGTTTGGAAAATAAAGAACATGTCCGAATTCATTCGTAGCTTCAGGCCCAAAAATAACTGCACTCTGAGTACTCGTAAGTGCTTCAGCCGTAGATTTCCCCAAGAGAGCCGTAAAACCAACAAGAAATACAATAGTTAGTACCTTTCTAAATCTTTTCAAAATAATCACTCCCCTATAAAAATAATTCATTTTTAAACGAATACGGTCTGTTTCAAATTTAATATAACTCGAAAATAATCGATTGGACCATCATAAATCGGTAAGGGATAAATCAATATTTGCTAACGTTTAATAAGTGATAATATTTTTTTGAATTAAATTATATATTTGAATTATAATTACTTTAAAAATATTTTCTGGCAAATATTCGTTCAGCAAAACAGAAGTACTTTTACGTAACCAAAGACGAAATGGCCGCCCTTGGTTTATCAGACAAGCAATTAGGTTTAAGAATGGTTGTTGATAACGGTAAAATAGTCTTAACACCTAAAAAAATCATCCTGAAACAATTGATGAGCTTTTTGCTGACTATGATGGAACAGCTCTGAATGCCGACGATCGATACGAATGGGATGAGCCAGTAGGAAGGGAGCTGCTCTAGTTGGAGAAGGATAAAACATATTTTGAACTACAACAGGGCGATATCCTATTTTTAGATTTTGATCCAACATTAGGACATGAGCAGAGAGGTTACAGACCCTGTATTGTTCTAACAAAATCTATCAAATATTTAAATTATATGTTTGGGGTTGCTCCAATTACCAGTAATTCGAAGGAGTTTCCCTTACACCTGCCTTTACCTAAGGAACTGAATCTCCATGGAAAAGTACTTCTTGAACACCATCGGATACTAGATTTAGAAACATGCAAATTCAAATTCGTTGAGTCAGCTCCTCCAGACTTTACTGAAGAGTGTATCGCAAGGCTAAAAGTACTCTATTAAGTGTTTCGAGAGAGTTCTAGTAAAAAATATTAAGGTAAGTAAGAGGAAAATATTTGTGAGAAAATGATTATAAACAGATTGACAATCCTTATTGATTTATGATAACCTTTCCATAAGTTCTTGATGTTATTACTTCGGGTAAGCATGTGAGAAGCAAATAGAAAATTGTTGGATGTTATCACTTTATGTGAGCAGGACCTATTTACCGCACAGTTGTCGTGTACGTAAATGGGCTTTTTTTGTGGCTAGCGAGGGAAATATTTTATGATCATAAAACGAGTGTTAAATAATAATACCGTCATTTCTTCCAACAGCAAAGGTGTCGATGTGCTGTTGATGGGGAAGGGCATTGCTTTTGGTAAAAAGAAGGGTCAAGCGGTCGACATGGAGCAGATCGAAAAAACCTTTTTACTGAGGGATAAAGAGACTCAAAGTAAATTTACTGAATTATTGATCAATGTGCCGATGGAGCATATTTTGGTCTCGGAAAAGATTATCAATTTTGGCAAAATCAAATTAGGTAAGAATTTGAATGAGATTATCTATGTTAACTTGACTGACCACATTCATTCAGCCATCGATCGATATCAAGAAGGATTGATTTTGAAAAATCCGCTTCGTTGGGACATCGCACGTTTTTATCCCGATGAATATGCCGTTGGCGAGAAGGCTATTGAGGTTGTTCGGAACGATTTGGGAATATCCTTTGAGATTGATGAGGCAGCATTTATCGCAATCCATTTTGTAAATGCGGAGATGGATAAATCTTGGGATCTTGCTTACGAGATCGCAGAGATTACCAAAAGGATCGAGACGATCATCAAAAATCATTATCGGACAGAATTTGATGAGAATTCGTTGGATTATTATCGTTTCATCACCCATGTGAAGTTTTTTGCCCAGCGATTATTGGCAGGAGACCACTATGATGATGAAGACGAGGAATTATTAAACACATTGAAACATAAATATGAAGGTGAATACGCCAGTGCATTAGAAATCAAAAAGTACGTGCAACAGGACTTTGAGTATGAATTAAGTTCAACCGAATTACTTTACTTAACTGCACACATTCGACGAATCACTAAAAATTTGTAACTAGGATTGTTATCCCATCGGAGCATGACCTAGAGCTTGTCATCAAGGCAGCTTTAGGTCTTTTTTTGCGAATTCAAGGTGGTAGCAGATCAGTGATCATATTTAGAAAAGAGGAAAATAAATGAATTATCAACAAACAGCAAAAGAAATCTATAATGCCGTTGGTGGCAGTGAGAACATTCAAACAGTGACTCATTGTGTTACTCGGTTACGCTTAACATTAAAAAACCAAGGACAAGTAGACGATGAGAAAGTCAAAACCATTCCAGGTGTTATGGGCGTAATGAAAAAGGCCGGTCAATATCAGGTGATAATGGGGAATGATGTAGCGAATTATTATCGTGCATTTAGCAAGCTGGGGGATTTTGGCTCAGCACCTGTTGCTTCAACGGAAAAGAAAAATATATTTGAACATTTAGTAGAAACGATTTCCGGCTGCATGTCTCCGTTGATTCCGGCTTTGTTAGGCGGTGGAATGATCAAAGTTTTATTGATTATTTTGCCCTTATTAGGAATATTAAATGAAACATCTTCTACGTATGCAGTTCTTACTTTTTTTGGTGATGCGCCGTTTTACTTTATGCCTGTGATGCTAGCGTTTACCGCTGCACAAAAATTTGGCGTAACTCCGATGTTAGCTGTTGCGGTAGGTGGAATAATGCTGCATCCGAGTTTTGCTACGATGGTCACAGCAGGTGATCCGATAGACATTTTTGGGTTACCAATCACATTGGCGAGTTATGGTTCATCGGTTATTCCGATTTTGATCATGGTTTGGCTGATGAAATACATTGAGGCGTTTTTCAATCGTATTATTCCAGCTGTGATGAAGAATCTTTTGCAGCCTTTACTGGTTTTATTGTTATCAGGTGTAATCGCACTTGTTGTCGTTGGTCCATTAGGCACATTTGCAGGACAAGGTTTATCGGCAGCAGTGATTTGGATTCAAGCAAAGGCTGGTTGGTTAGCCCTAGGTTTAATGGCAGCTTTCATGCCGTTAATTGTTATGACAGGAATGCATTGGGCGTTTGCCCCAATCTTTTTGATTGCCTCTCCAGCCTCACCAGATGTTTTAATTTTACCAGCTATGCTTGCGGCGAATGTCGCTCAAGGTGCGGCAGCATTGGCTGTTTCAATGAAGGCTAAAGATAAAGATTTGAAACAGGTAGCCTTAGGAGCGGGAATTTCAGCTTTATTAGCAGGGGTGACTGAACCAGCTTTGTATGGTGTGACATTAAAATACAAAAAACCATTATACGCAGCGATGATTGCAGGTGGCTTATGCGGAATCTTTATGGGAATTACTGGAGTGGAATCGTACGCCTTTGCGGTGCCATCACTTGTGGCACTTCCGCAGTTTATTAATGGGAGCGTCGATGGAAACTTTATCAATGCGTGTATCGTAGCTGTTGCTTCAATCATTATCACCTTTATGTTTACATGGTTCTTTGGTATTGATGAGGAAGTTACAACAGAAACTGCTGTTTTAGAAGTTGTCGAAAGCGGTAGCGGTGATCCCAAAAAAGTTTTAGCACCTGTGAAGGGCAGAGTTATTCCTTTAGAGAAGGTCAATGACTCAGCATTTTCCAGTAAAGTGATGGGACAAGGAATTGCAATCATCCCTGAAGAAGATACGATCGTTGCGCCTTTTGATGGAACAGTATCTGCTCTTTTCCCAACGAAGCATGCGATTGGCTTGACTAGTGAGGCGAATATGGAACTGCTGATTCATGTCGGAATTGATACGGTGGAATTGAATGGCAAGTATTTTGAAAGTCTTGTTGCAGTTGGCGATAGGGTTAAGGCAGGGCAGCCACTGTTAACCGTTGATTTTGCGGCTGTGAAAGCTGCTGGTTATGACACCGTGATTCCGATCGTGGTGACAAATAGCGATAGCTTTATTGATGTCGTACCAAAGGATGAAATGAAAACAGCAGATTATGAAGAAGCAATTCTGTACGTGATTTAAGTTGGATCAACGACTGGGGGAAGAATAAAATATGAGTAGATTTCCAAATGATTTTTTATGGGGCGGAGCAGTTGCCGCAAATCAATGTGAAGGGGCTTATTTAGAAGATGGAAAAGGTTTAACTGTGCAGGATGTTACGCGAAAAGGCTGGCATGAAGCACCTACTGAAGCACCGATGGAAGACAATTTAAAATTAATCGGCATTGATTTTTATCACCGTTATAAAGAAGATATTCGCCTCTTTGCAGAGATGGGATTCAAAGTATTCCGTTTGTCGATCGCCTGGGCGCGAATTTTTCCGCAAGGGGATGAACAAGAGCCTAATGAAGCTGGGTTGGCTTTTTATGATGCGGTTTTCGATGAATGTTTGAAATATGGAATCGAACCTTTAGTTACGCTGTCTCACTATGAAACCCCGTTACATTTAACACGGACATATGACGGCTGGCGTAACCGGAAAATGATCGATTTCTTTGAACATTATGTTCGAACAGTTTTTAATCGTTACAAAGATAAAGTCAAATACTGGTTAACATTTAATGAAATCAACTCAATTACGCATGTACCATTTCTTAGCGGTGGAATCAATACTCCAAAAGAAAAACTAACGCAACAGGATATTTTTCAAGCAATCCATCATGAGTTAGTTGCTAGTAGCCGCGCAGTCCAAGCATGTCATGAGATCATCCCTAAAGCGCAGATTGGCTGTATGATTTTAGGAGTACCGGTCTATCCGCTAACACCCAAGCCCGAAGACGTTTTAAAGACTTTGGCTACCGAGAGAGAAAACTTTTTCTTCTCAGACGTGCAGGTGCGCGGATACTATCCAAGCTACTCTAAACGTATATTTAAGGAAAACAATATTCAGCTAGATATCCAGCAACAGGATTTGGAAGATTTGAAGCATACCGTTGATTTTGTTTCCTTTAGCTATTACATGAGCATTTGTGAATCGGATGATCCAACCAAGGTAGCTGGTGAAGGGAACATTATTGGTGGGATACCAAATCCATATTTAAAGGCGAGCGAATGGGGGTGGCAGATTGATCCAAAAGGTCTACGCTACTACTTAAACATCTTATATGATCGCTACCAAAAACCTGTTTTCATTGTTGAAAATGGTCTAGGAGCGGTGGATGATCTAGTGACATTGGAAAATGGCGAAAAAACTGTTTTTGATGATTATCGAATCGACTATATGAACGATCACTTGGTTCAGGTCAAAGAAGCGATTGAAGACGGTGTTCCTGTAATGGGCTACACTTCTTGGGGCTGCATCGATTTAATCAGTTTCACCACAGCAGAAATTAAAAAACGCTATGGTATGATTTACGTGGATCGAAACAGCGATGGTACAGGCACACTGAAACGCTACAAAAAGAAGAGCTTTGACTGGTTCAAAGAAGTAATCGCCTCAAATGGGGATTCATTAATTAAATAATTGAAGAAAAGGAATTCATCCTCTTGAGATATGAGAGGTGGATTCTTTTTTCCATTTTTCCGATAGACTTCCGTCATGTAAACGAATACAATTGCATTAACGCTAGTTTTTAGTTTGCGATTGTGGAGGCGAAGAGATGGAGTTTATTGGTGTTTTGTGTCTGATTTTAGTGAGTGTCACTGTTGCGAGCCATTTTTCGCGAAGAATCGGTATACCAGCGGTGATCGGGCAGCTGCTCGTGGGTATTCTGCTGGGAAATGGGGGACTGAAAATCGTCCATCCGGATATTCTGGTGACGGATTTTTCTGAGATCGGAGTCATTTTACTGATGTTTCTTGCAGGGATCGAAAGTAACTTGCCGCTGCTGCGAAAGTATTTTCGGCCGGGGGTGTACGTGGCTTTGCTGGGGATTCTATTCCCGTTGTTACTGGGAACCGGCAGTGGCAATCTCTTTGATATCCCATTTAACCAGTCCTTTTTCTTTGGGTTGATTTTGGCGGCAACGTCTGTCAGTATTTCGGTCGAAGTTCTGAAGGAATTAAAAGCAGTCAACACGAAGGAAGGTTCGACGATTCTAGGAGCCGCAGTCGTTGATGACATTTTGGTGGTCTTGATCGTTAGTCTGTGTATGCCCTTATTGGGAGTTGAAAGTACCAGCGACCGATCTCTTGGCTTCATGCTGATCGCGCAGGTTCTCTTTTTCATCGCGGTCTTCTTCTTGATTCGCTGGGGGGCGCCTTATTTGATGGAGTTGAGTAAAAAAATATTTGCTCAGTCTTCTGTGATTATCGTTTCTTTGACGTTGTGTCTGAGTATGTCCTATTTGGCTGATTTCATCGGACTAAGTTCAGTGATCGGAGCGTTTTCTTGCGGGATTGCGATTGGTCAGACGAATGTCTGGAAAGATGTGCGTTACAATATTGAGGCGATCGGTTATGCCGTGTTTATTCCAGTCTTTTTTATCAGTATCGGTTTGGAAGTGACCTTTGATGGTCTGACTAAGCAGCTGCTGTTTATCATTGTTTTTACCGCTATCGCCATTTTTTCAAAGCTTTTGGGCGGATTTCTCGGTGGAAAGCTGTCGGGCTTTGGGAATCAAAGCAGTTTAATGGTGGGTTCAGGGATGGTTTCTCGCGGAGAAATGGCTCTGATCATTGTGCAACTGGGCTTTCAGGCGCATTTAGTAGTTGGAAAACACTATTCTTCTATTATTTTGGTCATCCTGTTTACGACCTTATCGTCGCCATTTTTACTAAAATATTTTACGAAAAAACTGTATTCATAAAAAAGGCCTGTCACGTTTAAAGCGTGGCAGGCTATTTCTTTAGTCTTTGGCTAAAGAGATCACGGGGGACAATAAGAGAAAGCTGATCACCGTACCTTCTCGCACCATCAGGGTCAAATGGAAGATAAAAGTCAGCAGCAAAGCGATCGCGATACAGAATAGATCAATGCTGTAGCGGTAAAACTTGAAGCTATGAGTGGTTCGTTCGGCTAAAAATAAACAAAAGGTCTCGATCGGGAATTTAAGCAGCTGATACTTCAAAACTTTTCCTGTCCCGATCCCGGCGATGATCGTCCCCAAAATGAACAGCAGGCATTTTAACAGATAGGAATGGAGCGTAAAAAGCGGGAAAACAAAATAGGTAAACAGATTGATTGCTGAGCCGAAAAACAATAAAGCAATACTCATCGTCAGATAGTTTTTCAGCTTAGGCTGCCGATCTAGCAGCAAACAGGCAATCAAAAATAAGAAATTCAAGATAGCAGTGATAGTCCCGATTTTGATCTGGCTAAATTCAGCCAATGTAGCATTCAGCGAGTTGAAGCTGCTGACGCCGATGCTGGCTTTCAATGTCAAGCTGATCCCAAAAGCACTCAGCAGATAGTAAAAAAAGGAAAGAGTTAAATTTTTTCGATTCATCATGATTGTTCCTCCGATAACTAATTGATAGGATGAGTATGCCGGAAATAAAAAATGACAACTAGGAGATATAGCCTAATTAGGAGAAAAAATGAAAAAAGAAAACTATGATGAATCAAACAAGCACAGCTTGAACCACCTGCAGCTGCCATTTTTGACTAAGTCGATCTTAAAGCAAAGCTTCGTAATCGACTATGACCGCAACGAAAAAATCGTTAGTCAGACGACTAAACTTGATTATCTCTATATTATATTGGAAGGAAAAGCCCGCATCATTCAACAGGAACCGAATGGAAAGAACCTGATCCTGCAGTTTCTTGAGACTGGTGATTTTATTGGGGAGCTGACGCTGGTGAAGGCAGAAGCAACGCCTAAAGATGTGATCGCGATCGATTCTGTTCGCTGTTTGGCGATTCCGCTGGGAGTGGTGGAAAGTACTTTAATGAAGCAGCCCGAATTTCCGACCTTTATCGCTCAGTACATCGGAAAAAAACTTCTGCTGCGAATGACGCATTTTTCAAATGCTCAAACCTTTGAGTTAAAATATCGTCTAGCGGCATTATTAGTAGAAGTTGCCGTAAACGATCAATACAGCGAAAACAATACACAGATCGCCGATTATTTAGGCGTCAGCTACCGCCATTTAACACACACTTTCAAATACCTGCGGGACAATGAGTATATTGAAAAAAATAAAGGCGGATATTTAATCGATCAAAAGAAGCTTCATGAGCTGATTCGAGCGGGGAATGATGCTTAAAAAACATGAAGAATAGACACTTGGTTTGTGAAAGAGACGGACTCGTCTCATGAACAAACAACCACAAAACAAAAGCCGAACGACTTTGCAGCTATCAAGAATGATAGTACAAGGTCGTTCGGCTATTTAGCTTTTTATAAAGATTACCAGCAGGTCGCTTAAAGAAGATGCAGATTGTTAAATGAAGCACAATAACTTCAGTCTTCCATGAAATTGTTGATCTTAAAAAAAACTATTTCTCCGTATACTTAAGATATCAAATGAATAATAAAAAAATTATAAAATGGATTGAACTTTCAATCGAATTGGTTAAAAACTTTTTAAAAACTTAAAATTTTTGTTTTTTAAAAATTAGCAGGTATTAGTTTTGGTCTACATGTCTTAATTCATCCAATAGATTAAAACCAAACAAAAGACGGTGTTATTTAAGCGTTATATTTCTGTTAGTAGAAGCATAACTCTTATCGAACACAATTGTAATGTAACGCTCATTATCTATTAAATTAAAATTATCAATGTATTGCTTTGGTTTCGTAAAAAACGTATTAATAATCGGTTTATTATAAGTTAATTATCAAATTTTTTAAAAATAATTATAAAAAATGGGTTTTTGATGTGTTAGGATTTTGAATGTGAAGGAGGTGAGAAAAAGATGAAGCGACGGAGAATATTTTTTTTATTATTAATCATTCTGCTTCCGAATAGCAACATTTTTATCGCAGAGGCTAAAGAGGCGTCAACTTCTTCGTCAAATATGACTGACAAAATAGAGCAGAGTAATAAACAAAACATAGAAGCGACTACCAATACCACTTCAACGGAAGAAAATATTCAAGAAAGCTACAATTCTGAGTCAAAATTTGAAAGTGAACAAACGGAAAAAACAAAAAGCATGACAGAAAGTTCATCCGCCAAAGATCAAGAAAGCGAAAGCTCAGAAACGAAGGATGATGTGCAAAAGGCTATGAAGACCGATGCTGAGTTGCTGGCTGCTAATGAGGCTGAGGTGAGTAATTGGACAGATTTTGTGAATGCGATTCTAAACGAGGATATTACCAAAATTACGCTAACCGCTAGTTTTGATAATCCCAACGCCTCGGATGTTAGACTCTCCACTTATGCAAGGAAAAATGATTTAGAAATTGACGGGCAAGGCTATCGCGTTAATTTTAAGGATTCCTCGATCTATCTTGCTTCGCCGAAAAATGCTATAGGATATTTCCAAATGCATGATATCATTTTAAACCAAAATTATGCTGGTGCTTATTCTGAAGATATCGTTGGTACACGTTTGATTACTGCAAATGGTGTTAAGTGGAAATATCGCTTTGGAAACATCACTACAGAATCGGGTGTACAGCGGTTAGCTAGGGCTTCTCATTCAGAAGTAAGAGTTTATGGAAATATGAATATCAATACTCGTGCAGAAAACTTCTATTTGGGCAGTCTCATTATGGAAGACGGAACAATTTATAAAGGAAACGTAAACTATTATGATTTTTCAGTTTTTTGGTATAACGAAGCAGCTAATGCTGGTTCTACTGGGGCTTCCAGAGAATTTACGATAGGAAAAAATTGTCGTGTTGATGTTGGTCAAACACAAACCTCTGGTCGAACATATCCCGCTGTGTATCACCATTATCTTTCGTTGACTGTTGGGGAAAATAGTACCTACAACGTTGATATGCCAGGAAATGCGGTACGTTTTGACGATGCGGGCGCCGGTATGACGATTAAAAAGGGCGCAATCGTGAATTTGACGAGTAAACAAACATCAGGTTCGGTAGTAGCCTTTAGTAACAATAATACCTATTTAAATGCGGAACCAGGCAGCTATTTCTATGTCATCGGAACAAGTAATCAACCATTGATAAATATCTCGGCTGATGGGCTTGGAACGGGGAGCGTAGTTCGCACAGGAAATTCATTTATTTTAAACAGTCCCGCTCAATATGACTTGCGAAATTTGAATAATAGTCAGACCGCTGTGAATGTTGCTTATATCAATTATTCAGCTAACACTTTCGCGATTTCCGATTCAGATATCGATTTATGGAAGGTCGGTATTCCTGTTTTAGGACCTTCTAGTGAAACATATGCGAAAGTTCCTAATTTGAATGTTGTGGGAAGCGGTACGAGAGAGGTCGTTACGACACCGGTTGCTGGATTAGACCAGTTTAAGCAAGCGAATTATCGACGGATTTCGGGGATGAATCAGAATCCAAAGATCGAATGGACGGCGGTGACTGATGCGGATAAGACGATCAAAGGGCGCGTGATTATTGGGGAGGTTCCTGATAACAACGGCTTGGTCGCAGGGGAGATCAAGTATATTCCAGTCTATGCCTCAGAAAATCAGGCGAAGGTCACGTTGACGGACACTCATGGAAACGTTAGAGCCGATTTATCAACAGATGCCAACGGCTATGTATCCTATTCAGATACAAATGATCCGATCCAGTTTCAAAAAGCCGGAGAAAAAATTTCTGGTATTGCTGAACGAGGACCGTGGATCACGCCAGATCCAATCGAAACAACTGTTATTGATGCAACACCACCAGAACCCGCTAAAGTAGACCATTCGGACGCCATCCAAAGTACTACTAAAAAACTAACGGGAACTGGGGAGCCTAACAGTATTATAACATTAACCGTTAATGATCAGCCATCGGGAATTGCCGGTCAGCTGGTCGGCGCGGATGGAAAATGGGAGATCGATATCTCCAGCTTGAACCTTGTAAAAGATGATGTACTCCAATTCTTCTTACAAGATCAAAGCGGCTTGATTACAGGCCTCAGTGAAGCCGAGCGACCAAGCACGAATAACGCAATCGGGAATATCAATCCTAAAAATGATATGACCTATCGTGACGCAACCTTCAAAGCAGCAACAAAAGCTACTGTGGTCGGTTACCTGTCTTTAGCTTCGGTTCCAGACGGTCTTGAGTTTGGAGACAATCAAGTATCGAACAAGACCGAAAACTATCGGCCAACGATCAGTGGTGAGCTGGTCGTTTCAGATACCCGCGGCGGGGCGAAAAAACCATGGCGATTGACCTTGAACCAATCAGAAGAATTAAAAAACGGCACGATTTCACTTGGGGATGCGCTTTACTACACGTCTCAATTAGGCGAAAAGCAGATCACGACAGCGACGCAAATCGTTGAGTCGGGAGAATTTACTGCTGACGGGTCGAAGAATATCTCGGCCGATTGGCAAGGCAGCAACGGATTTAAGCTGACGGTCCCAGTCGAAAAACAACGTGTAGGCGATTATTCAGGAAAATTGTCATGGAAACTAGAAGATGTCCCAGGAAATTAGGTGAGTAGATGAGACGATTCGTGATAAATAGTTTATTGATGATGCTGGTGCTCTTTACTACTGTGCCTGTCTTTGCGGCAGAAGCTAATTATGATAGTAACGGAGTCACAGCGTTTTATGGAAAATATGAATACCCAAAAGAAGAACCTGAAAAGGAAAAGCCGGCTGAAAAAACAGAAGCTGATAGTGAAGCGGCAAATGAGACGGTCCAACCAGCAGCACCTGCTGCGTCAAGCAGGTTGGCAAGTACATTACCTGTTTATAAAGGTGAGGGAGCCATTCTTCCGGTGACGGGAGATACCTCTAGTGGGCTGACTTCATTGCTTGGTGTTGCCTTATTGGCACTTCTCTTTTTCAAACTGAAGGAGGTGGAGAACACTGAAAAAAATACGATTTGTTAGTTTTCTCCTCCTATTTTCAACCTTTGCCGGCGGAATCATGGCGCAGGCCGAGGATACAAACACGCATATGAACTATCAAAGCGGCGGCGGGTCAGCAATCAAACCGCTTGATCCACTGCTGCCAGATCCCACCAAACCGGTGATACCCGTTGATCCTACTGATCCAACAGGGCCGCCTGCCGGAACTGGCGGAAGCCTTTCGCTCGATTTTGCCTCCGGTTTTCAATTTGGCAATCAAGCGATTTCTACTAAAAATGAAACCTACTATGCTCTTCCGCAAGAATATACCGACTTTGACGGGACAAAGAAAAAAGGTCCCAATTATGTTCAGATGACGGATGTTCGAGGAACCGGAGCCGGGTGGCAATTGAGTGTGAAGCAGAATGGACAGTTTCAAACGTCAGAAGCACAAAAGCTTGAAGGTGCCGAATTGCAATTCAAAAATGGCGAAATGATTTCAAATCTTTCAAGTACTTATGCGCCGACTGCCAGCACAACGATCGAAATGCCGTTGGATGCGGAGATCGATGTCGTGACTGCCAACAGTGAAAAAGGGATCGGCACATGGCTCTATCGCTTTGGCTCAGATGAGTCCAGTGGCGGGCGCTCGGTTCAACTGACCGTTCCCGGCAGTTCAGTAAAATATGCAAAAAAATATCAAACTTCCTTGACTTGGAGTTTAAAAAACGTACCTTAAATAAAACATTATTGTGAGGAGAGAAATTATGAAAAAAGTAAGACTTATGACAGTTGCCACTTTAGCAGCACTGTCGCTATCAACCGTTGGAGCACTGACTTCACATGCAGCATCTGTAGATTATGATTCAAACGGCGTGGTGGAGTTCATTCCCAATACGGACCCGACTCAACCCGTTGATCCGACCGATCCTGACCCAACAAATCCAGTGGAGCCAGTCGATCCAACCGATCCTACTGGACCAAACCCAGGAACAGATGGACCGTTATCCATCGACTATGCCTCTTCATTAGACTTTGGGGTAAATAAAATCACGAATAAAGACGAAGTTTACTATGCAAGAGCGCAGCAGTTCAAAGACGGCCGCGCGGCAACACCAAACTATGTTCAAGTTTCGGACAACCGCGGGAATAACGCAGGTTGGACATTGAAGGTTAAACAAAATGGTCAATTCAAGGCAACAGGTACTTTGAATGATACTTTGACAGGCTCAGAAGTAAAACTTGTCAGCCCAACAGTTAACAGCAACTCAACCGCAGTATTTCCAACAGCCGCTGCAACGATTGAATTAGATCCTGCAGGAACCGAAAGCTTAGTAATGTCGGCGAAAGTTGATCAAGGGGCTGGAACCTATTCAGATCGTTGGGGAACAGTTGAAACAGTCAAAGAAACGGATAAAGACGGAAACGAAGTCGATGCTGAAGTGACGAAAGCAGTTACCTTGTCAGTGCCCGGCAGCACACCTAAGGATGCTGTGAAATACAGCACATCATTGACATGGAGCTTGTCTGACGTACCAGGAAATTAATATAAATTAGGGGGATTACTTAACATGAAAAAATTTGGTTCTTTATTTTTAGCAGCAGCTATTTTAGCAGGAGTAACATTAGGTACAACAACAACATTTGCGGCAGACGGCGGCGATTATGATTCAAATGGTGTGATTACCTTTACACCAAATACTGATCCGACGAATCCGGTCGATCCCGTTGACCCAACCAATCCGGTTGATCCAGTCGATCCAACTGATCCAACGGGTCCAAAACCAGGGACATCAGGACCATTATCGATCGATTACGCGTCAAGTTTAGACTTTGGTACACAAAAAATCACGTCTAAAGATGAAGTCTATAAAGCAAAGGCCCAAAAATACATCGATAAAGATGGTGTAGAGAAGACGGGACCGAACTTTGTCCAAGTAACAGATAATCGCGGAACAGAAAAAGGCTGGACCTTACAAATGAAACAAAACAGTCAGTTCCAAACAGCGGATGCTGATGAATTAACTGGTGCTGAGATTACCTTCAAAAACGGAAATGTCGTGACGGCTTCTGACTCAGAAAAACCAACTGGACAAGCAACAATCGTGGCAGATCCATCAGGTGATTTGAAGGATGTTATGGCAGCTAAAGATGGACAAGGCTCTGGGACTTACTTGCTTGATTGGGGTACCGATGCGGCGACAGCGGCTGACAGTATTGAATTAAGCGTGCCAGGTTCAACTACGAAATATGCTAAAAAATATTCAACAACATTTACTTGGGTACTTAGCGACACACCAGGAAACTAATTAATAAGAAGGAAAAAAAGGGATGCTGGAAACATCCCTTTCTTTCACTGAGAGGATAACGAGACGATGAAATTTAGAAAAATGGCGATACTGGCGGCAACTGTTTTTAGTAGTTTAATGATGACGACACCAAGTTTTGCTTCGGAATTCAATTTTGCGGTAACACCTAAGCCGTCAGAGAACCAAATCGACAAGCAAAAAACGTACTTTGATTTACTACTGGCCCCAAATCAAGAGGAGACATTGACCGTCGATCTGCGAAATGATACCGATAAAGAAGTAGTCGTAGAGGCTCAAATCAATAGTGCGACAACCAATGGCAACGGTGTAGTCGAGTACAGCAAAAATGCGATTAAAGCGGATAAAACACTAAAATACGATATAAAAAATTATGTCGAGGCACCAGAAGAAATCACCTTAAAACCGCAATCTGCGGCCGAATACAAAGTAAAAATACATATGCCGAATGAAAAATTTGCTGGTGTGATTGCTGGCGGTATCACCTTTAAAGAAAAACCAACCGACAAAACAAGCGCTTCTTCGGATAAAAATGACAAGGGTCTAGCGATCAAAAACGAATATTCCTATGTCGTAGCCCTGTTGATGCGCCAAACAACTGATAATGGCGCTCCAGACTTGAAGCTGCAAAACGTGAGTCCAAATCAGCGCAATGCCCGCAATGTCATCCAAGGGAATCTGCAAAATCCCAACGCGACTTATTTGAATCAATTAGCGACTAAAACGACGATCACTAAAAAGGGCAGCACTGAAGCACTTTATACAGATGAGCAGTCTGACATGCAGATGGCGCCGAATTCTAACTTCAATCTATCTGTTCCGTTAAAAGGGGATCGCCTAAAGGCTGGGAAATACACGATGAAAATCGAAGCCTACGGTCAACAAGATCCAGCGGGAAGCTATCAATTCCAAGCAAAGGGCAGTTCAAAGGAAGAGAGCTACCAATACCATTGGTCATTGGAAAAGGATTTCGAGATTAAGGCCGAGGTAGCGAAGAAATTGAACGATTCAGATGTCACAATCAAAAAAGATTACACATGGCTGTATATCCTGATCGGGGTTCTGTTATTAGTGGTGATCATCCTATTCATCGTTTGGCGTAAGAAGAAAAATGACAAAAAAGATCCGGTTTAGCCTCATTTTGATTTATTGTGTGGCAATCACGCTGTTGTTTCTGCCGTTTATGAAACAAGTATTAATTATTTATCGAACCCAAACCGTTTCGATCAAACCAATCGAAACGGGGGATGTTTCGGAAAATGTTCCTTTAGAAGCGGTTCAGCCGCCCGATTTGACAGATGTATTAGGTTTTGAAAATAAGCAAACTTTTTATTCAACCGGTCAGATTATTATTCCCAAAGTCGAGATCAGCCTGCCGCTTTTTTCAGGTGTGACGAATGAGCAGCTTTTGGTTGGCGCAGGGATGCTTTTTCCAGAACGAAAAGCGGAAAAGCAAAATATCGTTGTGATCGGACATCATTTAGGACAAAACAATCTGCTGTTTGGCAAGTTGCTGAATGCTGCAGTTGGCGATCCGATTTATTTGGAATATCAAAATCAATTTTATCAATATAAAGTTAGTCAAACCAAGCTCATCCAACAAACCGAGCTAGAGGTGTTGGAAAACAGAAACAAAGCGGAAATCACACTAATCACCTGTGACAAACCAACCCATACCGAACAGCGGTTTGTGGTTAAAGGAGAATTAGTTCAGCAACCAACGAAGAAAAGCAGGCAAAAACTATTGCAGCAGAAGCAGCTGATCCAGAAAAGAAATCAGCAAAAAAATCTGATCTACTGTATCGGTGTAGTGCTTCTGTTTCTGGTCAGTTTGTTAATCGGAATAAGACTCATTACTAAGATCAGCAAGTAAATTACAAAAGGAGTGATGGGATGAAGAAAAAATGGACCCGTTCATTGTTGGTCGCCATTGGAGCATCGATCTTTTTATATTCAGAAGATGTTTTTGCAAGCACGGCCATCTATGACCCGCTGGACCCGCAGAATACGATTACTCCAATACCTAATGAAGAGCACGATATGAGTGATTATTTAGTGGAAAATGACTCAACTACACAATCAGCTGACTCGAATTCTTCAGAAGAATCTAAATCCGAAGTGACCATGCAAAACAAGGAAGAGGACGATACTCAAAATGATCCTGCTCAAAGTGAAGGGCAGCCAGCCAACTTGCTGCCTAAAAATGGCTTGAAGCAAGCGGACAAAGACAATGATTTCTCAATCCCAAATCCCTATCTGCCAAAGTTCAAGGAACATCCTAAGAACCAAGTTCTGATGTTAGACGATGAATTCTTTTTTTCGCAGAATACAACCATCCTTCCTCCTGATAGTGGCGGCGGATCGGGCGGTGCGCCCAATGACTTTGCGGATATTGCTCAAAGTGCTTATCTGCTGTCAGGTGTTGTCTTGTACGGTAAATCCAATGGAAATTTAACATCAAGGGTGAGTGAACACTTTGCTTGAAAATTTACTAGCAAAAGAAGAATGGCGGAAATACCAGCTTTTAAAGCAATTAGAACGCAGCTCCTATTTTGCGCTATCCAAAAAAGAAATCATGGATCATTTGGCGATATCAAATTTTGTGCTTAAAAGTACCATTGAACAATTAATCCAGGATCTGGAAAAATATGGGTTGACCCAGGAGATCCATGTGTTTTTAGAGGAACCCTTTGTGCAGCTGGAGATCACCGGAACGGCCAGCTCAGAAACCCTTCTAGAAAACTATGTAGCAGAATCAACCGGCTTTAATATTTTACTAGGAGCTGTTTTAGGCAAGTTCAAATCACTGAATGATTTCTCAGAAAAGACACTGCTTAGTTATCCGATCGCCTACAATAATTACAAGCTGTTAAATAAATACCTTGCAGCCTATGAGCTTTCGATCGATAAAAAATTTCGCCTCATTGGTGAAAGTGAAAAGAATGTTCGCTTATTCTTGACGGAGCTGTTTTCTCGTATCTATAAATGCAATTTCCAAATTTTTGATCAAACAAGGAGCTTTGTTCAGGCTAAGCAAATGAAATTGAAGGACACGAAGCTGACCGTTCATCAAAAAACGGCTTTAGAGCACTATTTATACGTAACCGATCTAAGAATTCGCCAACAAAAATTTGTCGAAGAGGATCATAAAAATGTCCTATCAGTGGAAGACATTAAAGAAGAATTAACGGATAGTTTCTTTGTTCGTGTTCCTGCTGAGGCGCGGGAAGCAGAAGTCTGCGCTTTCTTGAGTTTCTATTATTCTCGGTCAGAAGAGCTGGGGAAAAAATTGAAGCTGCGTCAAAACAAGCAGATCCTGAACTGGAGCCAAAATTTATTGACGAAGCTGATCGAGTCTTTTCCCAAATTAATGGAGATGCCTGAAAAGCACGAGCAGTTCTTGGAGCAAAGCAATTTTTTGCATTTTCAATTTTTGGAAACAAGTCAAGCAAGCGAAACCATTCAACCGGAAATTAATATCATCTATTTCCAGCAAAATTATCCTGCTGTCTTAGAATTTTGTCGTGTGTATATATCCGGGCTGCAACAAAGCGAACCAGAATTATTTTGTAAGAAGAAGCAGGTCCTTTTCCAATACTTATTTTTGATTTTAGATTCCTTTTCAAAAGATACACTCGTTGAGGTGATCAATGTCTATGTTGATTTTTCCTTAGGTAATTTATACAACCAATTCATTACGGAAAATCTAAACTTTTTCCATTTAGTCGGAGCTAGAATCATTACCGATATTGCAACCGCCGATATTTTATTGACTGACTCAAGAGATATAGGGATTGCTTACAATATTGACTGCGTCGTTTGGTTATCACCTCCGCGCCCGTTAGATTGGGCAAATCTCGGACAAAAAATCATTCAAAAAAGAAACGAAAAAACGAAGAAAGTGTAGAAGCTGTTTCATTCTATGCTTTTTTTGTTGCTGAATAATTTGTTGCATTTGCAACAAAAATAAATTATGATAAGCATGACTTGGATAAGGAGGATTAAAATGACCGATGTTCTTAGAGAGATTGGCAAGATCGCCAGAGCCTTGGATTCTATCGCCAATATTGAATTTAAAGAGTATCAGCTTTCCAAAGGACAATACCTGTATCTGACCCGGATTTTCGAGAATCCCGGCATCATTCCAGATAAATTAGCCGAGATGATCAAAGTTGATCGAACCACTGCGGCTCGAGCCATTAAAAAGCTGGAGGAGAAAGGCTTTATTGAAAAGAAGCCTGATTCGAAAAACAAAAAAATCCGTCGTCTATTTGTTACCGCCGAAGGAGCAGAGCTCGCTCCAATTATCCAATTGGAAAACGAATATTCGAATCAAATCGCGCTGCAAAATTTATCCGCACAGGAAGTAGAGGCATTTACTAAAACCTTGAAAACCCTGACCGCTAATATCGATGAAGAATGGCTATCCGTCAAAAAGGGCAATAAGAGGCCTTATTTAAAACAAACAAAGGAGTAATCATATGACAACATTTATCGCAGAACCTTCATTCTGGGAAATTTTTCCCGAGGCACAAATTAACCTATTGATCGTAAAAGGCATTAAAGATAACCAAACACAGGAAACCGATCCCTATTTGATTGATCTATTAGCGCAAGGAAAAGAAGCTGCGAAGGGATTTCTGCCGGAAGAAACCTTCAGCCAAAATCCGGTAATTGCAGATTGGCGCGGCGCTTTTAGCCAATTCAAAACAAAAAAGGGTGCCCGTTCTTCAATCGAAGCGTTGTTAAAAAGGGTTAGTCAAGATCGTGAGTTTTCCCCAATCAACCCGCTGGTAGACATTTATAATAGTATTTCATTGGAATTTGCAGTGCCATGTGGGGGCGAGGACTTGCAAAAGGTAGCTGGAGATATTCGTTTAGGTCAAGCTGTCGGCGGAGAAGCCTTCTTACCATTAGGCGCTGATGCCGATGCGCCAGCCTTGCCTGGTGAGATCATTTATTACGATGATGAAGGAGCCATTTGTCGCTGCCTGAACTGGAGGGAAGCGCAACGAACGATGCTGACAGAAACAACGAAAGATGTCATTTTCTTTATGGAATCAGTCAATGCCCAGCAAGCCCAACGTGCTGACCAAGCGATGCAGGAGTTAAAGAAACGATTTACTGAGTATTTTGGAGTCGAAGGGATGGAGTATGTGGTGATGAAGGAGCAATCACGGGTAGTGTTTTAAAGTGAAACAAAGTTTATATCCGTATTTGAGATCTTTCTTGATAGTATGCGATTATATTTAGTGGCCTTTCAAGAAATCTGTTTTAACGATACTCCAGATTAGTTTAAAATCGCTGACTTCTTTTGAAAACTAACTAGGTTTTATTGAAGAAATCTAATTCTGAAATGAATTTTTGAGTAACACTTATTTATACAGGAGTCCTTTTTTATTAGTTTTGGATGAGTCATCCTTGACTAAAATAAAGGGATTTTTTTGTTTGATTTGTGATGATTCAAAGGATCGGTGAGTTATGGAATCTTTGTTATACTAATGAAATACCAACTATCTTTATTATGAAAGATTGTTGGTATTTTTTTACTATTTTTCAATTTTAAAAAGTAGGTGATAGCGATGGTATTTTAGCCCAATCAATTTTTGTCCACATTATGTAGACAGACAATGATGAAGAAAACGCCTTCATAGAAGATAGAATATAGACAAGAGGTGGGGGAAATGATTTTTAGTTCGAATGAAAATATGATGATCAATATTTTGAATTTCGACGAATATGTGTCGGCGAAGTATCTTGCTGAAACATTGTATGTCTCGACCAAGACAGTTTATCGAATGATCAAAAAAAACAATGAACTGTTCATTGAGGAAAAAAAGGTGCCTCTAATAATCTCAGAGCATGGAAAAGGGTACAGGTTAAGTTCAAGGTTTCGCAACAGTGACGTGCACTCGATGGTCGAGTTTGCTGAGGAAAATACGTTGAACGAAGTTGCACTTGCTTTACTGTTTAAATATCCCAACAAGGTCAAGCGTACAGTGATGAACACCGACTATCTGAGCGACAGTTCCATTGAACGTCGGTTGAAAAAAATCGCTGAGATTATAAATAAATATGCTATTCAACTTCATTATGATCGTGAGTATCTATGGCTTAGCGGAAAAGAAGTAACGATTCGAAAAGCTATTAACCATCTTTTTTTAGAGATGAACAAACTCAACAGCCTAAGTGAGATCGGTATAACAATAAATGCAATTGATAAGTATTTTATCGATCAACAGATCGTATTGATCGAAGAAATGCTCAATGAATATATTAATTATCCTTACGATATTACGATTTACACACACATTTATATGGTCATGAAGCGTTACCGGGAGGGCGAGGTACATTACTTAGGAAATCAAGAACCGCTGGAAAAAGAAGAACGATTACTAATGGAGTCAAATCCACAATTGCTAGAAGTCGCAACTAAAATTATTCGAAACATAGAAAACTATCTTTCGATTCAAATGGATTCCTTGGAAATCTATTTTGTTTTTCAAAATATTTATTCCATCAATAGCCAAAAACGAGAAAGCAGCAATGTTGATAAAAAACTAGCAGAGGAGATCACAAAAAAATTTATTACCGACTATTTTATGATTTCGGATGTGACCCTTTTACCAGAGAGCCGATCGCTATATGAGGATTTGTATCAGCATATTTTGCCAATGCTTAGTCGCCTTCGTTCAGGTATCAGGGTGGAAAATAATTTGTTAGATGAACTGCTTTTAGAATATCGATCGACTTTTTTGAAGGTAAAGACATTAGCGGAAGAGATCAATCAGGAGTTGATGTTTGATACGAAGATGAATGATGCCGAAATCGGGTATCTAACGCTCTATTTTGAAAAATATAAGATTCATCGTCAAGAAGATAAAAATATCCTTCTCATTTGTTCAACTGGAGTAGGAACTTCCGAGCTGCTTAAAGTTCGAATCCAACAAAATTTTCCAACGATGAATATTATCGCGACAATGAGCCAAAGGCAGGTTAAAAAGAATCTTGATTTTATAAAGGAGAACGTGGATCTGATTTTTTCAACGATTCGAGTACCCATGGAAATTGAGAATATCCCTATATTGTTAATCAGTCCGCTGTTAATTGACAAGGACATCCAAAATATAAACCACACAATGAAGGAGATAGAGCAATGGAAAAAATAGAATTAAATAAGGTGATCCATGAAGAATTGCTGAAGGTTAGATCAGTGGCAACAACTAAAGCAGAGGTCATCAATGAGTTGGGGGAGTTGTTACAAGAAAAAGGTTTTATCAACTCAACTTCTGAGTTTATCAAAGATGTGTATTTACGAGAGGAGGAAGGTGAAACGGGCATTGGTCAAGGTGTGGCCATTCCCCATGGAAAATCAACAGCTGTTTTAGAGACAACAGTCGCAATCGCAGTGTTGGAACAAGAGATTGAGTGGGAAACCTTAGATGGAGAGGGGGTAAAGGTTGTTATTATGTTTGCGGTCAAAGATTCTGACGTAAACACCACTCACGTTTTGCTCTTGCAGCAAGTCGCGATATTACTGGCAAACAATACATTTATCGAAGCAGTCAAGAATGTTGAGTCAGCCGATGCGTTGTATAAATTGATTACAGAATTTCAATAAAAAGCCATTATAAAGGAGAAGATCAAATGTTAGTAACAGGTAAAGAAATTTTAAGTATTGCAAAGGAACAAGGGTTTGCGGTACCAGCTTTCAATGCAGGTTCAGGTCAACTATTAAATGCGGTGATGGAGGCTTGCGAAGAAGCACAATCACCAGTGATGATCGCGATTCATCCAGATGAGTTAAGTTTTTTGACTGACAGCTTTGTTGCACAGGTAACGTATCTTGCCAACCATTCGAAGATTCCGGTTTGTATCCATTTGGATCACGGTGCTAGCTTTGAGCAAGTCATCCACGCTATTAGTATCGGATTTACATCAGTGATGATCGATGCGTCTCATTTATCATTTGAAGACAATATCGCTGTTTCTAAGAAAGTAGTAGAAGCTGCTCATGCTGCAGGTGTGTCCGTCGAAGCGGAGCTGGGAACGATCGGTGATACTGGAAATACTGTTGAAGGCGGTGTGAGTGAAATTATTTATACTGATCCTAAAGTCGCACAAGATTTTATCGAACAAACTGGCGTAGATAGTTTAGCCGTTGCCATTGGCACTGCGCATGGTATTTATCCGAAAGATGTTGATCCAAAATTGCGTTTAGATATCTTAGAAGAAATCGAAGCTTTGACAGATATTCCACTCGTTCTTCACGGCGGATCAAGCAATCCAGATAACGAAATCAGCAAGGCAGTAACGATGGGTGTGAACAAAATCAATATTTCTAGCGATATCAAAATTGTTTTCGCCAACAAATTACGCGAGGTATTAAATGCAGGAAATAATGAAATCCGCGAACCCAATGTTTTATTCCCGGAATGCATGGAAGAAACTAAGCAAGTCGCATTAGAAAAGATTCACCTATTCAAATCAAATGATAAGGTGAAATATTATTAGAACAAAAGGAGAGATGGTAAATGAAAATTGTTGGAATTGCAGCATGTACTGCCGGCATTGCCCACACCTATATTGCCAAGGAAAAGCTGATTCAAGCAGGTATTGATCGCGGTCACGACATTCACATCGAAACTCAAGGATTAGCAGGAACACAAGATGGCTTGACTC
This sequence comes from Enterococcus hulanensis, assembly GCF_005405485.1. GTDB lineage: Bacteria > Bacillota > Bacilli > Lactobacillales > Enterococcaceae > Enterococcus_A > Enterococcus_A hulanensis. Next base: position 54,039 of record NZ_BJED01000001.1, read on the forward strand.
AACAACAGATTGATGAAGCGGATGTAGTTATCATTGCAGCAGATATCAAGGTAAATGGCCGAGATCGCTTTAAAAATAAAAAAATCGTTGAAGTACCGACTGGATTAGTTGTTAAATCGCCAAATAAATTAGTTGAGAAGTTGGAAGAGGTTAAAGCATAGGAGGAAAAAAATGGAAAAGGTGAAACAGATTGGATTCAAAAAACATTTAATGACGGCCATTTCTTTTTTCTTGCCAATTATTGTTGCTTCGGGGTTTTTGTTAGCGATCGGAAACATGATGGGTGGCGCGTCGATTGAGAATTTTCGCGATGGATTTAGCTTTGCTGATACCATGACTACGATGGGTGGTTATGGTTTAGGTTTCCTGCCTATGATCGTATCAACAGCAATCGCGTATTCAATCGCTGATAAACCGGGGATTGCGCCTGGTTTGATCGTAGGATTTGTCGCACATGGTATAGGTACTGGCTTTTTAGGTGGCGTCGTGGGCGGCTATGTTGCAGGTTATATCGTTGTCTTGTTAATGGCGATTATTAAGGTTCCTAAATGGATGGAGGGCTTGCTACCCACGTTGGTTTTGCCGTTTTTAAGTTCGTTTATCGCTGGGATGGTAATGTATTATGTCGTTGGCACACCAATTATTTGGTTCACAGATTTAATCACAGCATATCTTGGGAACTTGAATACTTCGTCGCTGTTTCTATACGGAGCAATTATTGGTGTACTTGCTTCGATTGATTACGGCGGAGCGATCAATAAAGTGGTCTTCGCTTTTGTCTTTGCTCTCTTTTCAGAAGGAATCTATGAACCGATTACCGTTTTGATCTTGGTTTCCATGACAACGCCGTTTGGCTTAACAATGGCTTATTTTATCGGCAAACTGATTAAGAAAAACATTTTCAATAAACAAGAAATTGAAACGTTGAAAACCGCTTTTCCAATGGGGATTTGTCAGATTACAGAAGGCTGTTTCCCTATTGTACTGAACGACCTGGTGCGAAACGTTATTGCGACAGGGGTAGGTGGTGCGATCGGTGGCGGGTTGAGTATGCTTTGGGGTGCAGATAGCCATATCCCAGCTTCTGGGATGTTTGCAATTCCTACAATGACTCGCCCTTGGGCATTTGTGGCAGCCTTACTTATCGGCTCCCTAGCAACAGCGATTACGATTCTATTGTTGAAAAAACGAGTTGACCCGAATGCCGAAGTTATTGCTGAGGAAAAAGAGGAAGAAGATGTATCTTGGGATGATTTGAAAATTTCATAAAGAGAGGAAAGTAAACATGGATTATCACAAACGTGTAGTCAAAATGTTTCAGGATTCTGGTATTGCATTTACTAAAGAAGAAATAGCAGGGATAGATTATGCTGATTTCGGTTTGGATAGAATAGAGATAGAAGGACTCAACTTAATTGTCTATGAAAATAATGACCGGTACTGTGCAAAGGAAATGGTACTATTACCGGGACAGACTTGTCCTGAACACCTTCATCCGCCACGCAATGGAGAGGAAGGAAAAAGAGAAACATTTCGTTGTCGAAAAGGAACAGTCTATCTTTATGTCGAAGGTGAAAAGACTCCTTCTGTTCACAGCACATTGCCAAAAGGTCAGGAGAAATACTATACAGTGATGCATGAAGTTGTATTGCATGCTGGAGAACAGTACACAATTGAACCAAATACTAAGCATTGGTTTCAGGCTGGATCAGAAGGTGCAGTGATTTCTGAATTTTCGTCACCGAGTGATGATGCGAGTGATATTTTTACGAATCCAGAGATTCAGCGAGTGATAAAATAATGGTTGATTCAGACTAGGTGCGCGATGCCCTAGTCTGTTTTTGAAAGGATAATGATGGAAAAATTTAAATTGGAAAACGCGCAAGTACTGGTGGAATTTCTAAGCTTTGGCGGCATACTAACTAAAATGATCAATAAAAAAACAGGACAAAACTATGTATTGGCTTATGAAAAGGATACTGATTATTTATCTAATCCATACTTTTTTGGAGCAACGATTGGACGAAATGCTGGCAGAACCTTTCCGTCTTTTTATCGGGATTATTCTGGTAAGAAAATCATGTTGGATACAAATGAAGGCAGAGTCCATCTTCATGGCGGAAAAAATGGGTTTCATCAAGTTGAATGGCAAGTAGAAATATCGGATCAAACCAGCTGTAAACTATCCTATTTTGACAGTCATTCTTTGTACGACCCAATGAACATAGAGCTAATCTACAGTCTAGAAAAAAATCGTTTTTCAATCAAAGCCAAAGGTACATCGCTGGTTCCAACAGTGTGTAATGTAACTAATCATAGTTATTTCAATTTGAACGAGCAATTAACGATTAAGGACCACCATTTACAGATGGCTGCGGCTGAGATTCAGTTGATCGATGAACAGTTTATTCCAACGACGAAGTATTCTGCAATGCATGAACCTATCTATGCGCCATTTGGTTTTGAACAAGAAAAACCGATTGGTCAAGCACTAGAGTTACAAACAGAGCTTTCAAAAATTTGTGCAGATGGGATCGATTTAGCCTATCGCTTTACTGAAAACGATACGACTAAACCGAGAATTGTCTTGACCGATCCGCAAGAAAAGAATAAGCTAACCGTTTACTCTGATCAAGAAGCTTGTGTTGTATATACCTTAAATAAAATATCCGACAAGGTTAAAACGGATCGTGGGTATCAGGTTGAAAAATTTGGCGGAATAACTTTTGAGATGCAGCGTACCCCCAATTATGTTCAAACTGAAGAAGATATTTTAGCAACTGATTATTCAGCGGTGACAATTTATGAAATTGGATAGGAGGAAGGATGATGAACTATTTTTTAGGTGTCGATCTGGGTACGAGTTCATTAAAAATCATTTTAGGCGATGAAAAAGGTAAGCTGCTTGGGAGCAGCAGTAGCTCATTTTCGATTACTTCGACACAAAATGGCTATAGTGAACAAAATCCTAAGGACTGGTTGAGTGCCTTTGAGCTTGCGCTGACAGAGATTATCCAACAGTTTCCAGAGATAAAAAAGTCGCCTTTGACCATTGGATTTTCTGGGCAAATGCACACTTTGATATTGTTAGATTCGTATGGTGAGGTTCTACGTCCGGCAATTTTATGGAATGATGGGCGAACAACTGAAGAAGTGAAGGAGCTGAAACAGCTAGTAGGTGATCATTTATTGGAAATAGAAAAGAACATTCCATTAGAAGGGTTCACTTTGCCAAAAATAAGATGGATTCAGAAAAATGAGCCCGATTTGTGGGAGCAAACATGGAAATTCATGCTACCAAAGGATTATTTAGTTTATTCATTAACCGGTAATGCTTATACTGAACTTTCCGATGGAGCTGGGACTATTATGGTTGATATTCAGAACCACTGCTGGGATGAAGCACTTTTAAACAAACTTTCTATTCCGCTAGATAAATGTCCTGAAATAAAAGCTTCGACAGCTATTATTGGTGAGATGAAAGACGAGCTGAAAGAAGAATATGGGTTGACCGGAACTGTCAGTTTCGTATTGGGAGGGGCGGATAATGCTTGTGGCGCTTTTGCAACGATTTCTGATCGCCAAGCTCAAGGACTGATTTCAGTAGGAACATCGGGTGTAGTTTTAGCTTACACAGATGCGGAAGAACCTAAAAATTTAGGTAAATATCATTATTTTAATTCTGTAATAGAAAACGTTCATTATAAAATGGGAGTGACTCTTTCGGCAGGTTATTCTCTGGATTGGTTCAAAAAAATCCTCTCGCCAACAGAATCATTTGAAAATTTCACGAAAACCGCTGAAGAAAGTATGATCGGAAGTCATGGAATTACCTTTTTGCCATATCTTTTTGGTGAACGAAGTCCCTATTTTGATACTAATATGACTGGTTCGTTGATTGGTTTACGAGCGCATCATAAAAAGGAAGATATTGTTCGAGCAATCATGGAAGGAATTGCCTTTTCACTAAAAAATGTATACGAAAATATGGGGTACGGGCAAACTAGTCGAATCAAGACTTTTCGTATGACAGGCGGAGTCACCAAAAACCCATTTTGGTTACAAATGTTCGCAGATATATTTCAAGCGAAAATCGAAATACTGGCCTTTGATGAAGGACCGGCATACGGCGCACTATTATGTGCGGTGTCAGGAATGCAGGATGAAGAAATAATCGAAAGCTGGATAGATACTAATTATGTTAAGCATACTTACATTCCAACAAAAGAGGGCAAAAAATACGAAATACCTTACCAGCGGTTTATTCAATTTTCTAGACAGCAATTGACTAATCATTAAATCTTTAAAACTAAAATCAATCAAATAGTAAGCAAATAAGTGTACTCAAGCTTATTTGCTTTTTTCTATTCTTGAGTAGCTAAATGAATTATTTTTGAGAAATTTTATCGTGAAGACTATGATTTAAAATCGTTTTTGAGATAATAGAGACAAAATAAATTCTATTATTAGTGAGAAAACCCTTATGAATAGAGACAGTTTATAAGGACAAGCAGCGTATCAATTCACTTCAAAGATTTAGTTGCTTTTAAGGTGGAACAGTTAGTGTCTGACGCAATTTTGGAGGAACTCAAATGAAACTAGAGGAACTAAAGGATTTACTGTTGCAAGAAAATGAAATCGAAAAGATCCAACGTACAAAGGGCTATAATGTCAATGATCAGCATCTGCCTTTTGAAGAAGTTGAGATTCCTAAAATGCCAAGCAGCAGCTTTTTTAAAGAGGGCAACATTTTCATTAATAAACATCATCGGTATTCAGAAATGCCCAAGCACACGCATGAATTTGTGGAGTTCAACTATATGCTGTCTGGAAGCTGCACACAGTATGTTAATGAGAAAAAGGTGGTGTTGAATGAAGGTGAAATCATTTTGCTAGATAAGGATATCGTTCAACGAATTGATCCATTAGGTCAAAATGATTTATTGATCAATATTTTGCTGAAGGATGAATCAATCACAACGGATATCATCATCAATATGGTCAAATCGACGGGATTAGTCAACGAATTTCTAATGAATGCTTCAAATAAATCTGGCGCACATGATGCTTTTATTCACTTTCATTGTGGGAAGAATGATGAGGTTCAGGAGATCATTCATAATCTGATCTTGGAATATTTTCAAAAGAAAAGGTATTTTATGCGCGCGGCCAACCTATTGCTGTCTCTCTTATTGATCGAATTAACGCGGATGATCGAAGAGGAGAGCTTGGACAATTACCAGAAAAAAGATGAAGAAATCATCAATATCTTAAAGTATATCGATGTTCATTTTAGACACCTTAGTTTGAAAGACTTAGCCGATGAGTTTGGCTATAATCCAAACTATATGGGAAATAAATTGAAAAAGGAAACTGGCAGGACCTTTCAGGATTTGATCAATTCTGCCAAATATCAGACGGCCTTGGAGCTGATGAAGGAAACGGATAAAAGTATCGAAGATATCGCCTATGAAGTTGGTTTCTATTCATTGCCTTCACTGTACAAATTGTTTGCTAGATTCACCGAAAAGACGCCGAAGCAAGTGAAAATACAGATAATTAAAAATGAAATTTAAAAGACTTTCCTTTTTTGAAGGAAAGTCTTTTTCTGTAGTTTGGATAAAAAACATCTGGTCATAGACCATAGTTGGAAATGTGTAATACGCTTACAATTAGCTCGTAAGTTGATCAGCTGATTAGAAAGATGAAATGGAGTGTGTGATTGTGAGTAAAAAAAATGATTCAACAAATTCATTAGTGAAAAGGTATTCACCTTTGGCGACTGCGGCTGGAATAGGTTCTATGCTGGGCTCAGGCTGTATCGTCGGCTTGTCTGCGACGATTCCTGTTTGGCAAAAGGGGTTGGAATTAACGACTGGACAAGTTGGGATTCTTTCAGGTGGTTTGACTTTTGCGATTGCCTTTGGCTCGATGTTTGCAGGAAATATCAGTAATGGATTCGGCTTGATTCGATCGTTTAATTGGCTAAATCTTTTCTATGCGGTTGGTGCGGCGATCTGTATTTTTTCAAATAGTTTCTTGATGCTGTTAGCAGGAGTGATCGTTATGGGAGCGTCATCTGGAGCAGATTTACCAATTAGTTTGACTGTGGTTTCCCATGATGCACCGGATGAAACGACATCGGCTAAGCTGGTTTCTTCAACACAAATCTTTTGGCAAATCGGTGTTTTTATTTCTTATATCTGTTCCTTCTTACTTTCTGGGATCGAAGGTGTTCTGGGGGCGCGGATCGTTTTTGCTATTTTATTCGGCTTTGCAGTAGTGACTTGGCTATGGCGGACACTTTCAGCGAAGTTCAAAATCTTCCATGAAGAAGGCTATGCCCGCCAAGCGGCTAACAAGACGATTACTGAACAAGGCCAAGAGGTATCCTTTAAAACCGTGCTTTTTGGTCAGAACAAAAATAAATATTTAGGGTTCTTCTTAGCCATTATTACTTTTTATGTGTGTTGGAATTTATTGGCAAATACATGGGGTCAATTCCAGACCTATGCGTTAACAAATGCTGGCGCAACTCAAACCCAAGCTACTGGATTGGGAATCGTGCTAAACATTGTTTCTTTAGCTACTACAATTATTTTCGCATCGATTTCTGGTGGGAAATTCCGCAACAAGGCTTTCTTCATCGGTGCTTTCGTACAATTTGCGGCGATGGTAGGCATGGCATTAATCGGCGGCGGAGCTGGCTTTATCGCTTTAGCTATTACGATTGCTTTTTATAATTTCGGTAATCCATTAGCTGGTGAAGCGATTTATAAAGTGTGGACCCAAGAATCATTTCCTGCTGAAACTAGAGCATCGCTTCAAGGCTTCATCAATGGTTTTTCACGATTATGCTGCGGACTTTTTGCTTTTGTTACTCCTTACTTGGTGATGCCGGATCGCATCCAATCATCAATGATTGGATTTGCAGGAATCGTCCTGTTAGCGACCATCGCTGGGATCGTCATGATGAGATTGCAGAAAAAATATGGAACGTCTGAGAATCATAACGTCGAGGCTATTCAAGATACCGATGTCACAGTGCAATAAAAAGAGAGTTAGTGAGGAGAATGAGCATGGCTTTTACCTTTCAAATTAATAATGATGTGGTTTGGGATTATGATAAAAATTTATTAGAAAGAGCAGAGGCGAATATTCCTGCATTGCTTGAAACAGAAGTTCGACCAATTCGGATCGTGGAGCGGATTCCTGAAGATCAGCGAGTAAATGACTTTGAATTACGCGAAAGCAAAAAGAATATTTTGTCATTAAATGATTACTCACTTGGCAGAGATGAGTCGTTGATTTTAGATTTAGGGGATCACTATGTCGGGCAATTTAGTGTTGATATCGCTTCGGTCGGGTCACCGATGGATGCACCGCTATATTTACGATTGAAATTTGCGGAGGTGCCCTCAGAATTGTATGCCGATTCAGCGGATTATGACGGTTGGCTATCGCGATCATGGATTCAAGAGGAATATGTCCACCTAGATGTATTGCCTGCAACATTGAAATTACCTAGGCGTTATAGTTGCCGTTATGTGGAGTTGACGGTGATCGATACTTCGCCTAAGTGGAAAGCAAGCCTCAGTAATCCGTTGTTTGTCGCTAAAAGTTCGGTTTCAATGGATCAATTGCCAGCTGTCACTATTGAAGATGAGGAACTGAAAGCAATCTACAATGTTTCTGTAAAGACGCTGCTGGATTGTATGCAGACTGTTTTTGAAGATGGCCCAAAACGAGATCGCCGATTATGGCTGGGGGATCTGCGTTTGCAGGCTTTAGCAAATTATTACACCTTCAATGATTTGTTTTTGGCTAAGCGCTGCTTATATCTTTTTGGCGGCATGCGTACAAATGATGGGAAAATCCCAGCGAATGTGTTCACAGAGCCAGAGCTGACACCGGATGACACGTTCTTATTTGACTACAGTCTCTTTTTCGTGACCTCGCTATATGATTATGTTGAGCACACAAAAGATTATGATGCCTTAGAAAATCTGTATCCCATCGCCAAAAAAGCTGTCGATTTAGCGCTTGAGCAAGTGGATAGTCAAGGCCGATTAGTTTTAACAGAAGATTGGCCGGTCTTTGTCGATTGGTCCAATGATTTCAAAAAATCAACGGCTGGACAGGCCATCATGATCTATACCTTGAAAAGATTTTTAAAAATAGCAGAAGCCTACAACGAATCGGAAAAAGCACACTATCAAAAACTATTAAATCAGATGGTCGATTTTTCCAAACAAGCCTTATTTGATACTGAACAAAAACAGTTCATTATCGAAGGAACGAATGAAGTGAATGTCGCAAGTCAGGTTTGGATGGTCTTGGCGGAAGTCTTTGATAAGAGAACAAATAAACGCATCATGCGAGAAATGATGAAGAATCATTTTCCTATAAAAGGAATCGCGACACCTTATATGTATCACCATGTGGTAGAGGCACTGTTTATTGCCGATTGCTCAGAAGAAGCGATTAAGTTGATGAAAGACTATTGGGGAAAAATGATCGAGCTTGGAGCAGACACTTTTTGGGAAGCCTTTAAACCAGAAGATCTAGAGTTCTCCCCCTATGGCAGCCCGATCCTCAACAGCTATTGTCATGCTTGGAGCTGTACACCGGCCTATTTGATTGGGAAATATTTGTTGGTAAACAAGTAAAGACAGTTGTCTTTGGATAAAGATGGCTCGAAAAAGCAGCTAGTATTCGAGCCATCTGCTAACACGTCGTTTGTAAGAAATGTCATGGTTATAAAAAGGAGTATTATTATGGAAACTACACAAACGAATCAATTGAAAAGAAAGCGGCTAATGAAGTGGCAGCAGCGGATTGGTTATGGCGTGTCGGATTTGGCCTGCAATCTGATTTGGCAAATGATCTCGCTGTATCTTTTGTACTTTTATACCGATATTATGCATCTGAATGCTGCATCCATTAGTTTGATGTTCGTTGTTACTAGGTTTGTGGATGGTATTACGGATTTGCTGGTAGGCTATTTGATTGATCACACCAATACACGATGGGGGAAATCACGCCCATATTTTCTTTTCGGCGCGATTCCATTTGCTCTTTTTGCATTTCTTTGCTTCAATGTGCCTGATTTTTCAGCTTCAGGAAAGTTAGCGTATGCCTATGTGACGTATTTCGGTTTATCATTGGCCTATACTTTAGTAAATGTTCCGATGGCTTCGATCTTGCCTAGTCTTACGAATGATACGGAGGAAAGAACCGCACTATCGACGTCGCGTAAATTCTTTGCCTTTTTAGGAGCAACGATCGTAAGCTCGACAGCGTTGACTTTAGTGGCGTTTCTCGGAAATGGTAATGAAAGAGTTGGCTTTAAGATTGTTATGGGAATTTTTGGGATCGTCGGCTGTCTTTTATTCTTCTTCACCTTCTTTAGCGTGCGAGAATTGCCGGCCCAAGGATCAAAAAGTCTTTCGCTGAAAACGGTCTTTCACTCTTTAAAGCAAAATAAACCTTGGTTGATCTTTGCTGTTAATATTCTCTTTATGTGGACCAGCTTCTTCATTCAATCAAGCGCGTTGGTTTATTATTTTACAGTTGTTGTTGGAAATAAAGCACTCTCGATCACTGTCGCAACTATTATGTCGATCGTTCCAATGTTCGCAAACTTTTTCGTCCCGATCTTAGCCAAAAAAATCGGGAAGAGAAATCTCTATACGTTGTCTTCCAGTATTCAATTACTAGGATTGGTAATCATTATGTTCGCTGATAAGGCAGTATCCGGTATTTTGTTTGGTGCATTTATTTCAGCGATCGGCTACGGAATAAAGGAAAGCATCTATTTTTCGATGCAGGCAGATCCGGTTGATTATGGCGAATGGAAGACTGGGGTCAATGTCTCTGGTTCACTTTCAGCCATCAATGGATTTTTAGGAAAAGTCGCGCAGGCAATCTCTGGCGGATTAGCTGGCGCTTTACTTGCTTGGGGAATGTACCAGCCAGGTGAGGCGATTCAAAATGGAAAAGCACTTTTCGCGATTCAAGCCATGTATCTATATGTTCCAATGATTTTGATTATATGCTCAATTATCACGATGCAGTTTTACAATTTAGATAAGATTTATCCGAAGATCAAAGCTGAGTTAGAAGAAAGAAAAGAATGAGTAGGGATCGAATTGAAAATTTGTTAAATAACTTGTATTAATCTTGCTAAACATCGTTATAATTAAAGAAAAGCTCTCCATGGAAAGGCGAAGAATGATGGTTAAAAAAGCAGATTTGTATGAGAAAAACAAATATGAAAATACGTCGTTTCCTTTTGAAATCTATTATGTAAAAAAATACTCGATGACTCCGCTAGGTCGCGGATTTGATAATCTTCATTGGCATGAGGAGATTCAATATACGGTAGCGATCCAGGGCGATTTGACTATTCAGATTAATGGTCAAAGCTATCTGCTTAAAGAAGGTGAAGCGATCTTTATTAATTCACAGTATCTGCATATCACTAAACAGATGAATGAAACTGGTCGCTACTTTAGTATCAATTTCAGTACTAAGTTGTTGTCTTTCTTTTTAGGGAGTCTAATGGAACAGGAATATGTGGTTCCATATGTAAATGATTATCTATTGCCTGTTATCATTTTTGAACCAGAGGTAGCTTGGAAAGAACAAGTGTTGAAGAAGTTGTTTGAAATAGAAGCCATTTACTCAAGCAAAACAGATTTTGCTTGGCAATATAAAATTTCCTCATTATTGTGTCAAATTTGGTATTTGATTTTGTCGAATGCTGAGGTAAAGCAAAAAGCGAATATCAACTTACTAAAAAAGAAGCAAGAAAGAATTCAATTGCTAGTTGATTATGTAAAAAATCACTTCACCGAAGAATTGAGTATCGAAGATATTGCTGAAGCCGCGCACATTTCTGTTTCAGAATGCAATCGATGTTTTAAACAATATACGGATTATTCACCTTATGAATATTTGATTCAATATCGAATTTCTGAAGCGTCTGCTCTGCTGCTTCAGTCGGATCAAACAATCGATAATATTGCAATCAAAACAGGCTTCAACGATACTTCTAGTTTTATTCGCGCCTTTAAAAAAAGGATTGGTTTAACACCGCTTAAGTACCGTAAATCTCATAGTTAAGTAAAAACTTGCTGATTCAGCAAGTTTTTCATTTTGACAAGATATGTCGATTTTTTGGTTAGATATCGAAACAATTTCATTTGTAAATAGCGTATGTTAAACCTATCACAATAAGTTTGGAGGTCATATTAATGAAAGAGTATCTAAAAAGAATTCAGCGCATGAAAGAAACTGTCACTAATACACGCCCTGAAGTTGACTTGGAAAATGCGCGTATTTTGACTAAATCGTTTCAAGTTACAGCTGGTCAGCCGCTAGTTATTCAAAAAGCGAAAGCATTCAAAGCACAGTGTATGGAAAAAACAGTCAGAATCTATGATGACGAGTTGATCGTCGGTTGTGCAGGCAGCAAGCTTCGAGGCGGAATCATTTGTGCTGATACATGCTGGTCGATACTAGATGATGAACTAGAAACGATCAGTGAACGGAAGTATGATCCATTCTATTTAACTTCAGAGGACAAACAAATCTTTCTTGATGAAATCAAACCTTACTGGAAGGGGCGTTCGACTTTTGAAGCATGGCTAGAGCAAATTCCTGAAGAAACAAAGGATTTGCGAGATACAGGTGTCATTTATATCAATCGAAAAGCGGTCCGTGGATTTGGAGAGGTAACGGCTGGGTATAAACAAGTCATTAATGAAGGTTTAGAAGGGATTCGCAAAAATATCTGCACACAAAAAGAAAAACTTGATCTGACTAGACCGGGCGATTATGAAAAAGACGTCTATTTGCAATCATTGCTGATCACGATCGACGGAATTGAGATATTAGCTTGTCGCTATGCTAAGGAAGCCGCCAAATTGGCTCTCAAAGAAAAAGATCCAATTAGAAAACATGAATTGGAGACAATTGCGGAAACCTGTGAACGTGTGCCTAAATATCCTGCTCGAAATTTTCGTGAGGCACTGCAATCGCTATTTTTTTATCAAATTTCAATTTTTATGGAACAGAATGCGGCCAGCTATAATCCCGGCAGGATGGATCAGTATCTTTATCCCTTTTATAAGAAGGACATTGCTCAAGGAGAATTGACTGGAGAACAGGCTCAGGAGTTGCTGGATTGTCTATGGGTAAAATTTAGTGAATCCTGTTTATTCCAAGACGCTGAAACTGCGGAATTTGCGGCAGGTTATCCAATGTTTCAAAATATTTGTGTTGGGGGAGTCGATACTTCGGGAAAGGACGCAGTCAATGATTTGTCGTATCAAATTATTCAAGCAACAATGGATGTTCAATTATATCAGCCATCATTATCCGTACGCTACAGTCTAGCCAAAAATCCGAATAAGTTTTTGCGCAAAGTCGTAGAATTAATTAAATTAGGAACAGGTTTTCCTGCATTTCATAATGATGACATTGGGATTCGGATGCTAATGAATAAAGGTGTTCCGTTAAAAGAAGCGTTTGATTGGAACCCTTGTGGTTGTGTGGAAACGAATCTTGAGGGACGAACAAAGCAATATACAGCTTTAGCTGATATCAATTTAGGCAGTATGTGTGAGTTTGTTTTTACTAATGGAGTTAATCGTAAATCTGGTCGCAAAGTATCAGTTGAAACAGGAGATCCTAAGGAATTTCGAAACTATCAAGCATTTGAAGGTGCTGTTAAGGAACAGTTGGTTTATGCAATCAGAGCATGCGTGATGGGGAGTCATGTTATTGATGAAATCTGTATGAATCGACCAGTGCCGGCGCTTTCCCTTACCCACCGAAAATGTATCGAAAAATGTTTGGACTATTCGCAAGGCGGCGCAAAATACAATGTCGGTAACGGTATTATTATGATTGGTGTGGCCGATCTGATCAATAGTTTGGCAGCAGTAAAGTCGTTGGTCTATGATCATCATTTAGTAACCATGGACGAACTAACCCGAGCATTAGCATCCGATTTTGTTGGCTATGATGAAATCAAAGAACTGTGTGAACGAGCGCCCAAATATGGCAATGATGATGAAGCAGTCGATGATATCGCCAATGAGATATTTACTTTCATTGCGGATGAAATTGAAAACTATCAAAGTAAATTTGGAAAAATGACACCGGGTATTTTGCCGGTATCAGGGAATACACCGTTTGGTCTAGTGGTTGGGGCACTTCCCTCTGGCAGAAAAGCTTGGACGCCATTAGCTGATGGCGTGAGTCCTAGCGGCGGAACCGATACGAATGGACCGAGTTCAGTCATCAAGTCCGTATCTCACATTCCACATGATCGGTTTGTTCAAGGAACACTCTTGAACATGAAAGTAGAGCCGGATTTATTGAAAGACGAAGCAGGGATCGCTCAAATGATGGCCCTATTAAAATCGGTTTGTTCTTTAGGCTTGTTCCATGTGCAGTTCAACGTAATTGATCGCGAAGTTTTGCTAAAAGCCCAAGCACAACCTGAAGCTTATAAAGGATTATTGGTTCGAGTTGCCGGGTACACCGCTTATTTTGTTGAACTAGGCAAGGATGTGCAAGACGAAATTATTGGCAGAACTCCGCAAAAAGGCTTTGTCACAGGTTGATTTATGGGACAAGGGACTGTATTGCGCATAGAGAAAACATCGATTTATGATGGAGCAGGCTTGAGAACGGTCATTTATTTAAAAGGCTGTCCATTGAGATGTCAATGGTGTTCGACTCCAGAATCACAAAATCGTAAAATCGAAAAAGGGTTCGGTCAGGTTATGACAACGAAGGAAGTAATGAAGGAGATCGAAAAGGACGCTGTATTCTTTTTTCATTCTCAAGGAGGAGTGACGATCAGTGGTGGGGAGGCGTTGATTCAGGTTGATTTTGTACGAGAAGTGTTGAGGGAGTCCGTTTATTTAGGAATCAATACGGCGTTGGAAACCAGTTTTTTTGTCGATTATCCTGAAATCAGGAAGATTGGCCCGTTCCTGAATACCATTTATATCGATATTAAACTTTTTGATGCTGAAAAACACAAACAATGGACTGGAGTTTCTAATGAATTGATTTTTCGAAACATTGAAAAATTTACTCAGGAGTTCCCAGATTGTTCAGTACACATTAGAATTCCAGTCATTCCAACAGTGAACATGGATCAGGACGAACTTTTGAATATTGTGAAGTTTGTAGGAGAACTCTCTGCTGTGGAAGACTTAGAATTATTACCATATCATCGTTATGGACTTCAGAGTTATCAACAATTAGGTGTGAAATATAGTATGAAAGAGATAGAAACACCGTCAGAAAGCGAGATGTTTGAGCTGGCGGAATTCCTCACAGCTCGAGTTCCAAACGTAAAGGTCTTAACTATGTCGAAAATTTTTGAAAAATAAGTAACAAAAAAACCAGCTAAGTTGAAAAGGTTAGCTGGTTTTCAATATTTATAAGTATTTCTCCAACCCAACCGCGATCCCATCTTCATCACATGAAAGGGTTACGTCATCGGCTATTTCTTTCAAATCATCGACAGCATTTCCCATAGCGACACCGATTCCGGCGTATTCAATAATCGAACGGTCATTATGGCCATCACCGAATGCGATCATATTATAAGAATGAATGCCTAATTCAGGGAAAACAGTATTTAACGCTTTGGCTTTATCAATTCCTTTATCTGTGAACTCAAAATAGAAGGGAGCCGAAAATGCGGCAGTGACTGTTTCCTTAAATGGCGCATAGATTGCTTCAACATTCTCCTGTAGATATTCCGGTTGCGCTGCGATCAAAATTTTATTGATCGGGAAGGCAGCGAAGTTTGCCAGATCGTCGATTTCACAAAGCTTAAAGTTACCGCCGCGAGCTTCATACTCAATAATGTTGAAATCACCATCAGGTAAATGCAGCGTCCCGTTGTAAACGTCATTTACATAAAGATAGTCTTCTTTGTCAATCATCGGCAAAACATCGAAATGTTTCAAATGATCTAAGATTGCTTGTCCTGTTTCGACACTCATCGCTTGATTGAAAACAACTTGTTTTGTTAGGCAATCCGTTACTTGCGAACCATTATAAGAAACGAGATAGCCTTCATATTTTGTCATTTCCAGCTCTTCTGCCAATTCAAACATCCCCGTCGTTGGGCGTCCTGAAGCTAAAATCACCTTGATGCCTTTTTCTTGAGCTGCGATCAAGGCTTGTTTAGTTTTTTCTGAAATGATTTTTTCTGAGGTTAATAGCGTACCATCAATATCCAGTACGATTGCTTTGATATCCATTCCATCACATCCTAATTATTCTTACCTCAAGTCTACTATCAGCAAGTTCGAGTGTAAATGGTTTCATTTGTAAATCGCGTTGGAATTTGTTTCTATCTAAAAGCTTTCGGACTGCGGGATGTTCTGTCAAAATCAATACCGAGAAGTGTCCTCAGACTTTACTTGAGCCAGACTAAATTTATATGTGACAAATAAATAGTTAAAGCTAGTGAACGTATCGATCGTACCATAAACTGCAACCAAAGATCTGCTTTATTCATGCAGCCACAAATCAAATTACCAAACAAAATCAGTAGACCGAGAATAGTGCGTTATGATCAATTGATTATGCGAACATCTCGGATTTTTCTCCAATCCAGATCAGGATAACCATTAAAAGCAAAGAAACATAAACCATGTTAGTATCGCTGGATCAACAGTAGATATTGGATATGGAACAATCGTATTAAAGGAGAATTTTTGAAAAAGGGCAAGAACATATTGACAGGATAACGATTGTTCGCTAAACTACAGAAAAGAGAACGATCGTTAGCTAAAGTCTGAAAGGAGATCACAATGAACCTCTATTTTGGTGATGCAATCAGCATCAAAACAACTATTTTGCTTATGAGCTTCCTTATTTTTCTATGTATTATGGTTAAGAAAAGAGCAGAAGTCCGTCATTGGGGATGGTTTATTCTAGGCACTTGTTTTGTTGGTTTGTATATTTGTATTTTGGGAGCGACTAGAGATGGTCTGCACTTCACAGTGCAACAAGCGATTGATGGTTCAGTTGATAGGGGTCTTTTTCCGTTAGTCAGTATGCAAGCGATTTTCGGTGCAGTCTTAGGAATCGTCATTGTCATTTCTGCTATTCTTTGTCTATTTCTTAAAAAACAAAGCACGAGAAAAAAATTGTTTTTCATTATTGTTGGAAGCATGCTTTTAAAAATTATTATGATCGAAGCATCCAGAATCATGCTTGTTGTCACTTCAGCAAAGCTATTTTTATAGGAGGCCATCATGTCAAAACCAAATACAAAAGAAAAAATATTACTTTCTGCCTTAGAGCTCTTTTCAACAAAGGGCTATGAAGGAACATCTGTCCGTGATCTTGCAAGAGCAGTTGGTATACGCGAAAGCTCGCTGTATAAGCATTTTAAGAATAAGCAAGCGATTTTTGATGCGATCTTAGAGTATATGGAGAGCTATCACAATGAAAAAATGAAGGAAATGGCGATACCGTTAGGAGAAATTGAAGAAGTAGCAGGCGAGTACAGTGCGTTTTCCTTAGATCATCTCTATCAAATCAGCTCAGCCTTATTCTTAATGAGTTTCAAAGATAAAGTGGAAATCCAATTCAGACGCATGCTGACAATTGAACAATTTTCAAATCCTGAAATAAAGAAAAGCTATAAAAAATATTTTATCTCGGATATTTTAAACTACCAAACGACACTTTTTTCCAAGATGATCCAGCAGGGTCGTTTTATCGATTGTGATCCAAAAGTACTGGCTTTGCAGTTTTATTCTCCAATTTATACCTTATTAGCTCTATATGAAGGGCAACTGGACAAAGAAGAAGAGGCTCTTTCCATTCTAAAGGAGCACATTTCTCAATTTGAGAAGAGCTACAGAGGTGAAGGGAAGTGAGGAATATGAATACGTTGATTGTTTACGCGTCGCAAAAAGGCAGTACAGCCGACTGTGCGAACTATTTGAAAGAACAGATGATGGGCAAAGTTACTGTGTTGAATGTTGAGGAGAAAATTCCGAAGCTTAACGACTTCGATACTATCATAATTGGTGGCTCCATTTATATGATGAAGATACAGAGAAATATTACGTCCTTTTGCAAACGAAATAAGCAGCAATTACTTGAAAAAAATCTTGGATTATTTGTTTGCTGCTATACAACAATAGGCGATGCCGATTTTTTCGAAACCTTCTTTGATAAATGCTTATTGACCCATGCTAAAATGACGAGCATTTTTGGTGGAGAAATGAGGTATGATCGCTTAAACGTTGTTTACCGTAAACTATTTCAATCGTTGAATAAAATTGAAGATTTTCGCAAAGGTTTTGTAGAACCAGAAATAAATTATGAAGAGATAGATAGATTTGCGAAAGCTATCTATGAATAATGAAAAGAGAGAACAGAGACGCAAATTTGTGTCTTTGTTCTCTCTTTTTTCAATGTGGATGGAAGGATTCGAACCTACACCTCGTTTTAAATGAAACAAACCGTCGTTTTAAGTCCCACTTCTGAGTTTAAACACCAAGTTCATCCACACCAAGAGTGTACGTCGGCTAGCTTATAGAAAGCTTAACTAGAGGATAAGAAATGGTAAAGTGTTTAAAATAAAAAGGGAAACGATTCGAATCGTTGTTTTAACTAATCATACTTCTCAACTTCTGCTTTTTCCTGCTCAAACAATTGAAAGCCGTGATCGTCTTGGTCTTGATCCCAGATTTCGACTAGTTTAGGAACTATCTCAATCAAAATTTCACTATCTTTATGGGGATAGGCGTTATAGCTTTTTTCCCAGTATTTCTGATATAGCTTTTGAAAAGACTGATCTGCTTGATCAACGACTAAGCCGTGATTGACGGCGATACCTTCGATTTGTACCCCCCAGTAGCAAATTGCTACTTGCGGATTTTCGAGTAATTGCTTGGTTTTACGGAAATTTTGATCTGTTTTAAATAGGATTTTTTCGTCATGAATGATGACACTGACATTTCGCACCATGACGTGGTCGTTTAAGCTTGTAGCCAACGCCATAATTTTTTTCTGACCCAGCTTTTTATAAAACTGCGTGATTGCCTCTTGAAATTCCATTATAAAAACTCCCGTCTGAGAAAAATTGCCCGCAAGCGGTCTAAAGAAAAATAGACGATCGCGGTGGTCACACCATACTTGATTAGGTTAAAAGGGATAATCCCGATCACGACTAATTTCCAGACACTGTCTACCATTGGATTGACGGCCTGAGTCATGGCGATAATGGCTTCCATCGACAAACCGTACAGTTTGGTATAAAACGGGATAATAAAATAAACATTTGATAGACAAGCCACAAAAGTCACAACGGCTGTGCCGGCTAACATGCCCTTTAGCGCTGAGCCTTTGTTCGTTGTACGCTGATAAATTAAACCTGCCGGTAAAATAAAACTAACACTCAAAAGAAAATTTTGGATTTCTCCGGTAAACATCGAAGCAGTACCAACGGTGGCCAGCTTGATCAAAAGTTTGATCAGCACGATGAAGATCCCTGAAACAGGACCTAAAAGAAAGGTTCCCAATAATTCTGGTACACCGGCCAAATCAAACTCCATAAAGGGCGGCATAAACGGCAGCGGGAACTTGAAGAGCATCAACACGTAGGAGAGAGCACCAAAAATCGCGATCATTACTAACTTTCTTGCAGTAAATTTCATTTCAACACACCTTTCTTGAAACATAAAAAAGAACCTTACAACAACATTTGCAAGGCACAGTCAAAGTAGAAAAAGGGTGTATTGATTCGTCAAATAGCGTTTGTTATCTGAACGATCAACAAACACACGCTTTTCTTCTTCCATCCAGACTGTACTGTCGGTCTCAGAATTGCACTGAGTCAGCCAAAAAAGGCTCGCGGACTATCACCGCCGGTCGGGAATTAAACCCTGCCCTGAAGAACTTATTGTGTTTATTTTCACATGACTTTAAAAGAATTGCAAGCGTTTTTTAGATTGCCTGCAAATAAAACAGTCCTTCATTGAATAGGAGAACTAGCGATAAATCATATTCCAATACGCATCACGAATTTTTACTTCATGGACTTTTTTCCAGCCTTCTTTTTCATAAAAGGCCAGAGCTGGGGCGTTCCGCGATAAGCATTTTAATTTCAGTGGCCGTTGCAGCTGTTGTTTTGCTTTTTCCAAGAGCTGGTGACCAGCTCCCTGACCTTTGAAGCTGCTGTCGACAAATAAGCAATGAATGAAATTATCTGGCACGTATAAAGAAATAAAGCCGATGATCGTCTGCTGGGATTCCGCGACAAAGATGAGTTCGTCCTCAGTATCACGATCAAAATCTTCTATATGCATCAGCTCCGGATCATCCCAATAAAAAGTTTCTCGCCGACTTTCTAGATAGAGCTGCCGTAAACTTGGCTTATCCTGTGTTGTCATTTCACGAATTTGAATCAAACGAACACTCCTTTTGCTGATTATTTAAAGTGAATTTTATCATTTTTTTGGTAAATCGCAATGATTAAGGCAGGGGGCTTCTTCGAAATAGGTACTAGAAAAACTCCTACTAAATGACTAGCTGAAAAATGGTTCTTTTGACCTATGACGAAACATCGGAGCTTCGGCATAATATAGTCATAAGATAAAAACACATCGCAAGTGGGAAAACAAAAGGAGAAATTTAAAATGATGAAAAAAATGACGAAATCACAAAACGATCGGGTATTAACGGGTACATTAGCAGGAATCGCAGAATATTTTGGAATTGATCCAACATTTGCACGGGTAATCTATGTCCTTATGAGTTTCTTCTTGATCGGCTCACCGATTATCCTTTACATTTTATTGATGCTGGTTGTGCCAAATGCTGAGAGCACTCATCAAAACCATGCAGCCTACGGATATTCTGCTGGCAATGGAGGAAACGAATTCTAAATTTTAAAATTTTCAGGAGTCCTTCTCCTGTTTTGAATAAATCATTTCACTTTCTTAAAGCACCCTCGCTTAATAGCAGGGGAGCGATTGATCATGGCTTTTCATTTCCAAGAAATTTGCACATTGGGCAGTCTGTATCAGCATCACTTTCAGTCTTTGGCGAGACTAATAGTGATGCTTTTTTCTTTCTAAAAGAACTGGTTGACACCGTTTGCAGACGTGTGCTATTCTTAGTTCAATTAATAAGGATTGTAACTCTTTGAGGCATTACCTTTAAAAACAAGCAGAAACTGGTTGTTTTTTTTGGCACCTCAAAGAGTTTTTTATTTTTTCAATGAAAGGACAAGAAAAATGTTCGAGCGATTTAAGAAAAAGAAAGCAGATCCGCAGCTCTATGCTCCGGTAAATGGTCAGTGTATTTCTTTAGAGCAAGTGAAGGACCCGGTGTTTCAAAGCAAAATGATGGGTGAGGGGACGGCCTTTATTCTTGAGGATGATACGATCTACGCGCCATGTGATGGAGAAATCTCGATGATCGCAGCGACCAAGCATGCGATTGGTTTAAGAGCCGACAACAAAGCAGAAGTGTTGATCCATGTTGGACTTGATACGGTAAATCTAAATGGAAAAGGTTTTTCTATTTATAAACAAAGCGGTGATAAAGTAAAACGCGGCGAAGCGGTGCTTAAAGTCGATCGTTCATTGATGGAAAGTGAGAATATCGACTTGACTACACCGATGGTGGTTACTAACAGCAGCGAATTTCAATTGACTATTGTTGATCAAGGATTTAAGGTCGCTAAGGGAGAATCCGTCGTCATTACCTGTGAATAAGTGAAAGGAGCAGCATGCACATGAAAGTTATCAAAAAAATTAATAACAACGTGGCCGTCTGTCTTGATAATAACGATCATGAGCTGATTGCTTTTGGCAAAGGGATCGGGTTTCCCAAAATGCCTTATGTTTTGGAGAATCTGGCGGGGATTGATCGAACCTTTTATGGAATCAATGACTCCTATTTTGAGCTGATTCAGGAAATCCCGGAGGAAATCATCGAATTGACGGCTAGAATCGTTGATATTGCACGGAATTATCTGAACTGTAATT
Organism: Enterococcus hulanensis; assembly: GCF_005405485.1. Taxonomy (GTDB): domain Bacteria; phylum Bacillota; class Bacilli; order Lactobacillales; family Enterococcaceae; genus Enterococcus_A; species Enterococcus_A hulanensis. The sequence continues at coordinate 75,095 of NZ_BJED01000001.1, forward strand.
TGAATGACAACATTACATTTACCTTGGCAGATCATATCAATTTTGCGATTGATCGGCAAAAGAAGAAAATGGTTTTTAATTATCCGATGGCACATGACCTGCAGTATTTCTATCAGCAGGAGATGGAGATGGGGGAGATTGCGGTCAATATGATTGCCAAAGAGCTGCATATTTCTCTGCCAAAGGAAGAAGCAGCGAGCATCGCAGTGCATTTAATGAATGCAAAAGTAGCAGATGAGCAGATGGTTCATTATGAGAACCACCAAGCAGCAGTCGATGATATCACGAAGATCGTGGAGCGAGAGCTGCAGATCACGATCGAAAAAAAGGATTTTAATTACTCTAGGTTTGCGACGCACCTGCTTTATCTACTAAAAAGAAAAGATAACGGCGATGAGATTTCTAGTGAAAACAAAAAGCTGTATCGAGATATGACGAAGGAATTTCCCAAAATTTACGCCTGTGTTCTAAAAATCAGTGACTACATCACGACAACGCTTCATTGGCGCCCCAGCGAAGAAGAATTGATCTACCTGATGCTACATTTAAATCGATTATATGCAAGAATGGATTGTAACCAGTAATGGGCATTACCAGTGCAGATAAAAGCAGAGGCTTTTGTTTGTGCTGGTTTTTATTTTTCGAAAAAGCTGATCAGCGAAAACGTTTAAGCAAATTAACCACTTAATGAACTAAGGAGGAATAAAGATGAACAAGGAAAAATTAGCAAAAGAGATTATAGATAATATTGGCGGAAAAGAAAATGTCACTCATGTCGGTCATTGTATGACGAGATTACGTTTTAACCTTAAAGATAAGAGTGCTGTTGCCATTGATCCGATTGAAAACCTGGATGGCGTGATGGGAGTTCAGTTTTCAGGCGGACAATTTCAGATCATTATTGGACCAGGGGTTGAAGATCTTTATGAAACGTTAGTGAAGCTGGGGGATTTTGGGGAGCAGCAAGGCCAAACGATTAAGTCGAATCCCGAGCCTGCTGCCAAAAAGGAACGTTTTTCATTTAAAACTATTTTAGATAAAATGATGGATACTATCGCAGGCTGTTTGACCCCGATTTTGCCGATCTTGATTGTCGCAGGTCTGATTAAAATGCTGGCTGCGTTAGTTGGACCATCCATGTTAAATGTGGCGAGTGAATCCAGCGATATTTATCGCTTGCTAACGTTTGTGGGCGATGCAGGCTTCTATTATTTTCCTGTTTTTGTGGGACTTTCAGGAGCTAAGAAATTTGGCAGCAATCAGATGATTGCGCTCTTGATGGGTGTAATCTTAGTTCATCCTTCTTTTGTCGAGATCGTGGCTTCTGGAGAGCCATTCAGTGTTTTTGGTATTCCAATGACACCTTCTAGCTACTCGTCAACGGTGATTCCAATGATTTTGATTACTTGGGTCATGTCCTATGTAGAAAAATATTTGAAACGATTTATCCCGACGGCGCTTTCGACGCTGTTTGTTCCGCTTTTGACGGTGCTGATCATGTTGCCATTAGGACTTTGTCTGCTGGGACCGTTGGGGACGATCATAGGTTTAGGATTAGGTAATGGATTGATTTTATTAAGGGAACTATTTGGACCTTTTGGTGTAGCTATTATTGGGGCTTTGTATTTGCCGATTGTGGCTACAGGCATGCATTTGCCGCTTATTGCTACAGCCTTAATGTCAATCACGACGCTGGGATACGACAACACCGTCTTAGTTGGCGCGCTTGTTACGGTTTATACCAGTTTGGCGATTAGCTTAGGATTTATGCTGAAATCAAAAGATCCCCAGAAAAGAAGTTTAGGATTAAGCTGTTTTGTTTCTCAAAGTCTTGGTGGTGTGGGTGAGCCGACTCTTTTCGGAATACAATTCCGCTATAAACGAACAATTATTTACTCAATGCTGGGTGCGTTTGCCGGATCGCTTTATGCGGGCTTTATGAATTGTGCGGTGTATTTTGTTGGAGCTTCAAACTTCATGGCGGCCTTGGGTTATACTGGCGGAGCTAGTTCAGGTATCTTTCATGGAGTGATCGCTTGTGGGATTGGCTTTGTTGTCACATTTACGTTGATTATGGTCTTCGGCTATGAGCCGAAAACGGCTGTCAGTAAGGAAGAAAGCGAGCCGTCTGTAATTCAAGAATTATCAGAGGAACAATAATTTTAAATAGAAGGAAAGGAAGACGATATGCTAATTCAAGAAGTTATTGAAGGAATCAAGCGTTACTATGGCGGGATCGGTTTTGATGGTCAAACCATAGACGATCAAACCACTCGTGACCAAATTCTTTATGGAGATGCGGCACAAGTTTGCACAGGAATCGTAACTACCTGTTGGGCAAGTGCGGCGGTCATTCAAGAAGCGAAGGCAAAAGGAGCCAATTTGATTATTTGTCATGAGGCATTATTTTGGAATCACGGCGATCGGACAGATTGGCTAGCAGAGACGAAAAACGAAACCTTTTTGCAGAAAAAAGCACTGCTGGATGATGGCGGGATAGTTGTTTGGCGAAACCATGATTATATTCATTCAGGGATTCCATTAGACGACGGCAGTTATGCGGACGGAATCTTTTACGGGTTGATTCAAGAGCTGGGATGGGAGGCGTATGCGGATCGTTCATATCATTTAGAAGTGCGGCTGAATTTTCCGGAAACGACTGTGTCGGCGATCGGGAAAGAATTGATTGAAAAATTAAAGTTAAATGGCGCAAAGGTAATCGGTAGGCTGGACACAAAAGTTCGCAAAGTCCTGATCTATGGTCATGTAGTTGGTGACGATAATGAGTTGATTAAAAGGCTGGAACAAGAAGAGATTGACCTGTTGATCACGATGGAGCTTTTTGATTTTACTGCAAGTGAGTATGTTGAAGACAGCAGCCTGCTACTTGCCAACAAAGCAATTTTGACTTTGGGGCATTTTAACACCGAAGAACCTGGGATGAAGTATATGCTGGATTATCTAAGTGAGATAGTTGGGACAGATATACCAACCTATTTCGTTCAATCTGGCGACATGTATCACTATTTGACCTGATCTTACAGGAAAAGAGGGGAAACGATGAAAAAGATCATTGTGCGGGCAGACGATCTCGGCTATTCTGAAGCAGTTAATTACGGGATTGCGAAAACGGTTAGACAAGGAATCATCAATAATGTCAGTCTTATGGTTAATCTTCCTGCGGCAAACCAAGGCTATCAATTGCTTGCGAATAGTCCTTGCTGTTTAGGACTGCATGTGAATATCAGCAGTGGAAAACCATTATCAGCTGCTGAATCCATTCCATCTTTAGTTGAAGGTACGGTATTCAAAAAATCAGCGGTCTATAATCAGGCAAAAACGGATGTTGTCGCTTTCGAGGAAGCGCTACAAGAAGTGCAAAAGCAGCTGGAGTTTTTTAGAGAATTAACCGGAGCTGATCCTGCTTATCTGGATATTCATGCAGTGCTCAGTCCTAATTTTATTGAAGCGGCTAAGAGGATTGCAGATCAAAATGATCTTCCCTTTATTGGGATTCCTTCTGAAAAGGGAATGTCGATCAATCATCAACAGATCAAGCTGCAAATCGCTGCTGGTGAAAATGAAACGGAGCTGCTGCAGTTTTTCAAAACGACAGTAGAGGATCAGGATCAAACCGTGCCGTTATTGGTTTATCATCCCGGATTTATTGATGCGGTCCTCATCAGAAATTCTTCCTTAGTAAACAAACGTGTTTTTGAGACCTCATTTTTGACCAGCAAAGAGTTGATCGATTACATTCAAGAAAATGATATTCATTTATTGAAGCTGACAGATATTTAGTGAACCAGAAATCAGGTGTTTCGCAAAGCAAATTGCGGAACACCTTTTTGGCGGTGGGCTTCATTAATTTTTTTTGATCAAGAAAACTAAAAAAACTCCTGCCAAATGACTAGACAAAAAATCAGTCTTTCGCCCTATGACGAATCAAAGCAGTTTCGGCATAATATAGACATAAGATAAAAACACAGCGCAATTGAAAATAAGAATAAACAAAATTTAGGGTAGACAGGGTTTTTCAAAATTAGTATTTTGGGAAAATTAAAGGAGAGAATGATCATGATGAAAAAAATGACGAAATCACAAAACAATCGAGTATTAACGGGTGCATTAGCAGGAATCGCAGAATACTTTGGAATTGATCCGACTATTGCGCGTGTAGCGTTTGTCTTCAGCTGCTTTTTCTTAGAGGGAGCACCAATTTTACTGTATGTTCTATTGGCAGTGCTTATGCCAAAAGCAGGCAGCAGCAAGCAAACATACGAAAAAACTTATACGCATTCGACAAATGGTCAACCTAAACAGGCAGAATCAACTTCTGATGATGCATGGAGTGACTTTTAGAATAGAAAACAACGATTGATTACTGTCAGTCTTACAATAGAGCGAAAGGGTGAACTGCTAAAAAAGCGGTCCACTCTTTTTTTATGGATGCAGAAATTTTTCGATACTTCGAAAGACTTGGCTAAAAGATAGTCCTTTCGACCCATGACGAACGAAAAATGTTTGTGCATAATAGAAACATAGAACAATTCGTTGAGGAGCGATTAACATGAACGAACGGGAAAAAATATTAGAATCAATCAAAAAAGGCATCCTTTCACCAGAAGAAGGATTAGATTTGTTAGAAAGTCTTGGATTAAAAGATACAGAGACAAAAGCGGAAGAAACGCCAGAACCACAAGCTGAAAACATACCCGAACCTGAAACAACATCAGAATCCGAAACAACCGAACCAGAAAAAGTGGTTGAATCGGAAGAAGAATTTGAGGTTGAAGAAACACCAGAAACCGAAGCGGCGTCGGATTTTGAAGATCCTGCAGCATTTGACGAAGTACCCGAACAAGAGTATGAAGAAAAAATCATTTCAGAAGAAGTGCCGGGAATTAATGAAGAACCCGCACAGGAACCTGAATTGGAAGCCGAACCAACCGAAATCAAGCATGAGGAAAAGCAGCCGGCGGACAGTGTTGCCAGCATGATCGATGAATGGGAAAACAAGGCGGAGCCTGAACCAGAGGAAACCGATCCGGTCAGATCAAAAATCGATGAGTTCGATCTTTCGTTGCAAACCAAAATTGAAACTCTTCGGGTGAAAAAAGAAGAGTTTAGAGAACTGAACCTTGAGGCTGGACTAGGGATTATCTCATCTGAGAATGAAGCTTTATATAATCAAATGAAAATCGAATTGAAGGAACTCGAAGAAGAGATCGAATTATTAAAGCACGAGCGAAAAGCAATCGATGAAGACCTGTTCGCTTCGCCGGAAAGACCGTATGTATCCGATGGATTTTTTGAAGTGCCGGATGATTTTGAAGAACAAAAATACCGTCCAATGGATCGCCCGCAAGTCGAGCCGAATGATTGGGCTAGTCGAATTGGTCGTGTGGTGAATCGGGCGGCGAAAACTGTTACTGATACGGTGAATAATAGCGATTTTGATTTAAAGAAAATTAATCAGAAATTTTACGGAACCGCCAAGACCCACTTTAGTCATCAATTTACCTTTGAAGATATTGATGCGCAAACAATCGATATCAAGCTGGCTAAAGGAAAAGTGATCTTGAAAACCTGGGAAGATGAAACCATCAACGATGTTAAAGTAGAGGCAACAGTGTCACTGCTTGGCCAAATGGAAGAACCAGACCCAATCGATGCATTCTTGGAGCGCAGCCGCATCGATGTGAATAACTACCAAATCTTATTCCATGTGCCAAATAAAAGAGTCGATGCTAAGCTGACGTTCTATTTGCCAAAACGTCAGTACAATAACTTGGCACTTCGTTTATTAAATGGTGACTTGATGATTGAAGAGCTTTCAGCAAAAAATTCATCGATCAAAGCCACCAACGGAACAATCTTGATTAAGGAACTGGAAGCTTCGATGCTGGAATTTGAAGGAGTAAACAACGAGATTGAAATTCGGGAAGGTCAGATTTTAGATGCATCGATCGAGACCGTTACCGGAACGATCATCGCAAGAGCGGACATTGTACGATCAGAGTATTCGTTGATTAATGGTGATATCAAAGTGACCGCTAAAAATAATAATTTGAAAAAACTTGAGGCGCAATCAGTCAACGGCGATGTGAAAGTGTCGTTGCCGCAAACAATCGGGATAGAAGGTTCCGCTAAAACAGGAATCGGAACCATCAACTATCGGTTTGCCAATTGTGAAACCGTTCAAGAGCGCAGCGGCAATACACAAAAAGTATTACATTTTCAACGGGCGGCAGAAAATGCTGCACAAATCGAAGTTTCTTCTAAGGCAGGCAGCATTTACTTAAAGGACTTCGATAAATAGAAGGGAACGACTAAAATGAGAAAACGAATGACGAAATCACACACAAATCGCATGTTAACAGGAACGATTGCAGGGATTGCGGAATATTTTGAGATTGATCCGACGATTGCACGCGTTATCTTTGTTTTCCTGAACCTCGTATTAGTAGGGACACCGATTTTCTTTTATATATTGTTAGTACTGATTGTTCCAAAGGCGAACAGCGGTGAGAGTGCTTATCGCGAAAACTACGAACGCCCTAGAAGAACGAAGGCGCAGCGCAGGCGAGCAGATATTGAAGAAGAGGAAAATTGGAGTGATTTCTAATTTAATAGCGTCGGTTTAATGACGAAACATAAAGTAATCAGACATTTCTATTTTTTTAGGAATGTCTTTTTTTGTGAGGAACAGGGCGAGTTGTTATGTTAATGAGAATTTGCTGAATTACAGCTATAATCATTTATCAAATTAATTTCTAATAATCAAGAAATCATTAATGAGAATTCAATCGTATATAAGTTTAGATAAGTTGAATTTAATAATGTTGTTACGAAAAATACTCAAAAAACACTATATATTTGAAGCGGAAAAAGGTAAAATAAAAATGGAATAGCACTTACTAATAAAACACTATAGTTATTTTATCTCTTTTGAAGAGAATAATCTTAGCATGAAACTAGGCTTTCAAGATAGAACTATCAACGTGTTCACCTATCAACTTTAACTAATTTGGAGGAGAAAGAATGGATTTTCGCCAGGTCTTAGGAGTAAGCAACAGACGCAGATTAAAATTGATTGAGCTATTGTATTATAACCGGGAGGGAACACCGAGCGAGAACCTCACCAGTGAGTTGAAATGCTCATTACCGATTTTATTGAGCGATATTAGTCTGATAAATGGACAGCAGAATAAATATTTTTTGGTTGAAAAGGATATGGGATTGTACCGTGTCAAACTTATGGAGGACATCAGCATTGGAAAACTTTATGCGGAAGCCCTGACCAGTTCGCCGGAATTTCAAATCGTGGAGCAGCTTTTGTATGAGTTGCATGACAATATCAGCGAATTATCAAAAGCACTGTATTTGAGCTCGTCAAACACCCAGCGCTATTTAAAAAAACTAGAGCCTTCGCTTAAAAAAGCCGGGATTCATTTATGCTACCGACCGTTGCGTTTAGAAGGCGAGGAAAAAACGATCCGTCATTTTTATTATCGCTATTTTATTGAAAAAAATTATTCATTGAAAACTATCTTACCCAATGTAGATAGTTCCCAATTACGATCCATTGAAAAATTTGTTCAGGAGTTTATTGAGATCAATGGATTATATAAAAAGCATATTTTTAACAAACGGTTGATCTACAACATATTTATAAGTTTATGGCGGATCGCAAATGGTCATACCTATCCTAAGGAGGAGCTGCGGACGAATGGGCTGCTGCTGCCGGAAAATGAAGTCGCCTACGCTTTCAAAAGTATGGTTTCCAAAGTTTATCAGCTAAATTTGACCGATGAAATGATGCGGGATTGCTTATGGCTTTCCTATTCGGATGCAATTATCTTTAATAAAGAGCATAGAGAACTGGCTCTAGCTGATAATCCCCGCTATCGCCAATTATTTCGCAAACATTTAACTTTGACGAAAGCATTTATGAAATTAATGGGAGATCCCCTTGACGAAGAACGGGTGTTGGATCTGACGACGGTACTGTTGAATGATGTTTATCTTTATGATGAGAAGGGAGAATTTTTGACGATTCTGCGAAAAAATCGAACGATCTTTTTAGAGATGGTCAAGATTATGCACCAGCATGCAGTAGAAAAGGTCACAGAAATTGCGCAGGACTTTGTTCAAAAATATAGAATCTATCAAGACGAGGATTTCATCACCAATTATGCTTATCTATTATTAACAGCAGAGGTCGATAGTTTAGAACGATTAGCGTCACAGGATAAAACGCTTCATCTGCTGCTGATTTCGGATCTTTCGCCAACGGAGGAGGCGTTTATCTCGAAGGTCATCACCCAGATTGTTTACGGAAATTTTGAAATCCATCATTTCGAAGACATTTGGGATGGGGAGGAAGAGTTAGTCGAGAAAATTTTGACCTATGATGGCTTGATCACCACCGGATCAAGAGAAGGGCTGCCAAAAGATTTCCCTTTGGTGTCGATGGACCCTTATGTAACCCCGCAGTCGATCGTCGCGATTCAAAACCTAGTGAATGAACTTTCCGAAAAACTATTCCGAGCATCTCTGTTAGAAGAGAAATTGTTTTCTCAAGAAATCACGGATTACTAAGTGATATTAAAATAATCAGACTCCTGCTAGTTGCGGCAGGAATCTTTTTTGAGTTGGGAACGATACTTTATAGATTAGATGAAAAAAATTCGTGACAATCAGACAATGACCAAAATAACTGTAATTAACGAAAACCGCCTGAATTCAACTGAAATTCAGGCGGTTCCTTTTATAATATTCGTTCATAGAACCAGAGTAATTGTGCATCCTCTGTACTTTCATTACACCAACCATGGTTTTCTTCTGAACTGTAGCTGAGACAGTCGCCTTCTTCCAGATAGTAGACTTTTTCTTCTCCAATAGTGAAGGTTACTTTTCCTGATAACACAAAAACAATTTCACTTCCCGAGTGGGGCTGCATCGTGGGACGTTTAGAACCGGGCTTCAATGTATACATCATGAAGGATAAACGTGAGTTTTCTTGCTTCAATAAGTTCTCAATCGTCAGGCCGCTGTTTTTATCGATAACACGTATACGTTGGTCTTTTCTTACTAATTGTGAAGCCTCATCTTGATCAGCCGGCAGGTAGTACAAGACATTTTCACCGTAATAATCGGCAATTTTCTGCAGAACTTCTAGGCGAGGGTTCACTTGCATGTTTTCGATTTTTGATAGATAGGATGTGGAAATGCCAACAGCTTCAGCGACTTCTTTGATTGTCTTGTTTTGCGCTTTACGACTTTCTTTCCATTTATCGTTAATCAGCTCTTTGCTCAAAGTGTTGTCTTCATCTGAATGATTGCTGCTTAAATTATAGGAATCAGCCATCATTTTTACAGCCTGCGTGCCCATTTTCATATCAATGGACCAGTTTTTGATTTTTTTAAGCGTTTCAACATCTTGCTGATCAAAAATACGGTAGCCGTTTTCGCTTCTTTTAGGTACGAAAAAGCCATGCTGCTCCCAATTTCTAATTGTTGCAGGAACGACATTCAATAGTTTGGCCACATCTTGAATTTTGAAATATATTTTATTATTGGTCGACATTTGTTTGTCTCCTCTTTATCAAATAAGATAATTACTCTACTAAATTTTGCTGAATGAATCCTCTTTAATTTTAGTGGAATTTTACTAACCTTGTCAATCATACTGAGCATCAAGGAGAATTTTTGTATAAAAATCTCATAATCCTTAAAAAAAGAATCGTTTTTTTTAAAGAAAGTTCTTTTTTTATTTTCGTTATTTTACATGAGGGGATTCAATTGTTTACTTCTACTATGTAGTTCTTTTCAATTTCTTTTTTGCTATTGTGTTATTGAAAAATTAGAAAGGGGAGGCTTTATTGTTAGTGAATTTCTTAACTTTTAAAAAACTGTTTACAAAGTTAGGAAAATGTTTTAGGATGATTTTGAAAACGCATTCATAAAAACTTTGCGCAAAGTCGATTGAATATTTTCACCGTTTTTCTCAAAAAGGAGGAGGCTTTTTTATGAAAGTTGTACTGTTAGATTCGCAAGTAATTAGTGGCTACAATTATGCCATTGAGCGAAAAATTGTTGAGAATGCTGGTTTTGAATTTGTCATGGGAACTTGTAAAGATGAAGATGAAGTCGTCGAAAAGTATCGTGATGCGGATGCGATTTTGAACATTGCTACAAAAATGACGGAAAAAAGTATTAGCCAATTAACAAACTGTCAAGTGATGATTCGCTATGGGATTGGTGTCAATGAGTTTGATATGGATGCTGCGAATAAAATGGGGATTAGGATCTGTAATGTGACCACCTATTGTATTTCTGAAGTGGCCATTCATGCGACGGCATTAGCACTCGCATTGTCTAGACAATTGAAGCATTTTGATCAGGCAGTCGCACGAGGGGTTTGGAATCAAGAACTAGGAAGAAAAATGCGTCGTCCATCAGCACAAACAGTCGGGTTAGTTGGCTTTGGGAATATATCCAGACAAATAGCCAAAAATTTTCAAGGTTTGGGGTATAGCGTAGTAGCTTACGATCCATATGTTCCACTGGAAGTTTTTAAAGAAAAACAAGTAGAACAAGTTGATTTGGATGCACTTTATGCGACTGCGGATATCATTTCTTTGCACCTGCCAGAAACAAAGGAAACAGCAGGAATGATCAATGCAGCGGCATTTAACAAGATGAAGGACGGTGTTATCTTAATTAACGCAGCACGTGGAGGACTAATTGATACAAACGATTTAGTGACGGCACTTAAAGCTGGGAAAGTTGGCGGTGCTGGCTTGGATACCTTATCAGTGGAACCGATGAAGGATGTCGATCATCCGCTTTTAGGAATGGAGAATGTTATTCTTACGCCGCATATTGCTTATAATTCAGCTGAAGCTAATCAAGAATTATTTGCTTCGGTGGCACAAACAGCGGTCGATGTATTAAATGGCGAGAATCCAGCGAATATTTTGAACAAGAAGGCATTGAACTTATAAGGAGAAGCAAAATGGACAAAAAAGAAAGTACTTTTCAAAGTTTGCTCGTTTCATTTGGTTTAGCTTCTGTCTGGTTTGGGATATATATTGGTCCGGGATTTTCCGGCGGTGCTCAGTTGGTAAGTTTCTTTGTAGGACAATCATGGCTGGGGGTTTTTATTGGCCCTTTGGTAACCACAACGGTTGCCGGAATTATTTGTTATCTGGTACTGGAATACTGTCGAACGTTTGAGCTGTATGATTTTCGTTCTTTTTATGATCGTGTTTTTGGAAGATTTAATTTCTTCTTTGCCAATGTAAAAGAATTTTCAGCGATATTAGCTTGTATTACTATTTCAGCATTAACCTTTGCTACAGGTGGACGTTTATTATCTGAGTTTTTCAATGTGTCGTTTGTTGCGATGGGGCTGCTTTCTTTTGGGATAGTGGCAGTGTTGATTCTTGCAGGACAAAAAATTGTTCTTCGCTCGGCTTCTTTTATAGCTATCGCCTTGATCTTATTGATCGCTTATATTGCAGTGCGAGGCGTTCCGGAATCATGGGAAGGAATGAGTAATTATGTTTCCAATCGAACAATCAATGCGCCGATAAGTCAGGTGCTGTTACAGATCATTCTTTACATTAACATCATGGTGGCCTTTATCGATGCCGTGATTCCAGCTTCCAAAGGACAAGTGAAGACGAGAAAGCATTCACTTGGAACAGCGATTATCGGAAGCTTAATGGTTCTTATTTCTACGGTTGCGATGAATATTATTTTTGCAGCGGGGATGCCTCAAGTTGCGGGAGAGGATTTACCGACCTTGTGGAGTTTGAATCACATTATTGGCGCCGGCTTCAGTGTTCGTTTACTTTATACTGCAATCGCTTACTTAGCGGTACTATCTACTGGTGCAGGATATTTGTACGGAATGATTGAACGCTATCAACTATTAGTCCACAAAGTCTGGAAAGGCTCATCTTATAATGCTCGACGGATATTGCTTGTTGGGATTCTTACAGTGTTGGCTTTTTATTTCGGCCGTGCCGGGATTCCGCAAATTGTTACTACAGCCTACGGGATTATTGGCAGGATCAATATTCCTCTGTTTGAAATTCCGTTTCTAGTATTATTGCCGTATCAATTGTATAAGTATCAAAAAAACAGAATAGCAGCAGAAATTGAATTGCCTGAGTAGAAAAATAAATATATAAGGAGGATTTATAAATGGGTTTTAGAGAAGAAGGAAAATGGTGGGTAAGTCCCTCAAATTATGATGAGAAAGTGACGAAGGAATTTAAGTTTGTAGATCATATCCAGTTTTTAGACACCACACTTCGCGATGGCGAACAGCAGCCAGGAATTGTTTTGACGAAGGATGAAAAAGTTGAAATTGCAAAAAAATTAGATGCGGTGGGGGTTCATCGGATTGAAGCCGGGACACCTGCGGTAACTCAAGAAGATGCCGATGCGATTAAAGAGATCACTAGTTTAGGATTAAAAGCAGATATTTATTGCTTCGTTCGAAATATGGTGAAGGATATGGAATTAGCTAAGGAATGCGGAGTAGATGGCGTAGTTGCCGAGATTCCCGGAAGTGAGCATTTACTGGCTAAAGGAATTAAATGGGGAGCAGAAAAAGCGATCAAATCTGCGGTTGAAGCAACTGCCAAAGCGCATGAGCTGGGTTTGAAGGTGCTATTCTTCCCAGCGGACGGCTCGCGGGCAAGTATGGATTTTCTAATGGATACGGTCCAAGCGATCGTTGACGGCGGCGGACATATGGATTCACTGGCATTAGTAGATACTTTTGGTGCACTTTCACCTGAGGGCGCGCGCTTGAGAATCTCTCAATTGATCGAACGTTTCCCAGAAACACCGATTGAATGTCATTTCCATGATGACTTTGGTTTAGGGACAGCGACTTCATTAGCAGGATTAGCAGCAGGGGCATCGGCTGTTCACGTAACAGTTAATGGTATTGGTGAACGGGCTGGTTCGGCTCAGCTTGAACAGGTAGCTCTTTCATTGGAAGCTTTATATGGGCAAGATACCGGACTTGATTTGTCTAAACTGAAAGATTTATCCGATACAGTAGCACGACTTGCAAGAGAGCCAATCAATCCTACTGCACCAGTAGTAGGGGATGCCATCTTCGGTTGGGAAACAGGAATGCCTTCAAGCTTATGGGAAAATGCCCGCAAATCCGATCCATTAGTAATGCTGCCTTATCGTTGGGATCTAGTGGGTAACAGTGAACCTGTTTTAGACTTAGGTAAAAAATCTGGAAAAGACAATTTACGTGTTTGGCTTGAACGTTACGAGCTTTCCGTAGACGAGGAAAAGAAAATGGACTTGCTGATGGCTGTTAAGGCTAAAGGAATTGAGCTGCATCGCACACTAAATGAGGATGAATTTAGAGAATTGGTTAAGGAATTTCAATAAGAACAGAAAGTGGGTTAAGTGAAATGAAAGCATTGATTTTGAATTTAGGAGGGACCTCTACCAAAATCGCTTTATGCGAAGATGAGAAAATTATTCTAAAAGAAACGATTCGGCATTCAACTGAAGAGCTTGAAGGGTTTAAAAAAATTTGGGATCAATATGATTATCGAATGGCAAGCATTCTTTCATTTTTAAAAATCAATCAACTGTCTATATACGAGTTAGACTTGTTCATTTCACGTGGCCCTTCAGTGAAACCGCTAGAGTCTGGTGTCTACGAAATAAATGAAGCAATGGTGACTGACGCAAAATCGGGTGAGTTTGGTCAACATGTCTGTAACCTGGGCTGTGCCATTGCACTAGCATTTGCTCAGGAGAATGGAAAGAAGGCGCTGATTGCCGATCCTCCTTGTGTAGACGAAATGATTCCCATTGCAAGATATACGGGACTTCCTCAGATTACAAGACACAGCTATTTCCAAGCGCTAAGTCATAAGGCTTTTTGCAGATTTATCGCGTCAAAATTAGAAAAAGATTATCGTGAGCTTTCTATTGTCATTACCCATCTCGGTTCAGGAATCTCCTGCGGAACTCATAAAAATGGAAAAGTCATCGATATTACCAACGGGTTAGATGGGGATGCGCCCTTTGGCATGGATCGCAGCGGGACCCTTCCGGCAGCTGATTGGAAGAAGCTGATTCAATCTGGAAACTATACTAATGAAGAGTTAGATTATATGTTAAACGGCGGAGGGGGCTTGATGGCCCATCTTGGAACGAATAATGGGGAAGAAATCGAACGGCGAATCGAGCAGAGAGATGCGAAAGCGTTAGAGGTATTTGAAGCAATGGCTTTTCAAGTAAGCAAAGCCATCGGAGCTGCTGCTGGAGCAATGGGCGGCAGACCGGATGCGATAGGAATTACTGGCGGGTTAGCACATTCTAAACACTTTGTTGATTTTATCAAGAAACATGTTTGGTGGATGGCGCCAATCTATGTAAAGCCTGATATTGATGAACTTGAAGCCTTAAGCTCTGTATGCATTCCGGCATATTTTGGTGAAATCGAGATCAAGGACTATTGATTAAGTAGGAGGCATTATGCAAATTACAAATTTTAATGAATTGAATACACACGTTCGAAAGACCACTCGAGTAAAAATTGTAATTGCGATGGCAGATGAGGAGGAAGTGCTACTAGCAGATAAGGCGATTGAAGATGGTATAGCAGAGTTTGTCTTGATCGGAGATAAGGAGCGGCTTCAAGAGCTGATCGTAAAGCACCATCTGTCACCAGCAAAATTCACGATCGTTCATGAGACGAATCATAAAAAAGCGGCTTCTGCAGCAGTGGAAATGGTAAAAAACAAGCAAGCCGATATTCCAATGAAAGGACTGCTTCATACTTCTGATTTTATGGGCGCAGTTCTGAATAAGGAATCAGGTTTTGAACGTATCAAAAGAATCAGTCAGGTAACGATATTTCAAGACCATTCGAATAGCTTAAAATTCTTAACCGATTGCGCGATCAACATTGAACAAACGTTATCTGTGAAAAAAGATATCATTGAGAATGCTGTTCATCTGGCTCGAACTTTTGGAATCATTTGTCCCAAAGTCGCATTATTAAGTGCTGTAGAAACAATCAATGAAAAGATGCCCGATACGATAACTGGTGCGATATTGGTGCAAATGAACAATCGCGGGCAAATTAAAGATTGTATTATCGATGGACCGCTGTCTTTAGACAATGCTGTATCAAAAGAAGCAGCTGAAATCAAAGGTATCCGCAGTTCAGTGGCTGGAGCTGCCGATATCTTAGTCGGTTCATCTTTGCAAGAGGCGAATACATTAAGCAAGTCCTTGAATTTCTACGCGAAGTTTCCAACTGCTTCAGTAATTCTAGGCACAAAGGAACCCTTCATCATGACTTCAAGAACAGATACGCTGCAAAACAAAGTAAATTCAATCGCCGCTACCTGTTGGCTTTTTCAAAAGCAAAATGATCCAAATTAGATAAGTAAGTTCGATGGTCTAGATTATTCTCAAGTATTTGATTATAATCTAGGCTATTTCTATTCTATTAGGCTGCAATAATGAGTATGATGAAAGTAGAATACATGTATCTAAAAAGAAGGAGAATCACTATGGAAAGAATATTTTATCGAGACAACGAGCAGTGCTTTATCGATGTTGCCAAACCAAATGAAGTGACCCAAACAGATTTGATTATCCTGATCCATGGGGGATATTGGCGCGTCGATAAAACCTTGGGAACAGTTGCGGACATTCAAACATATCTTACGAAAAAAGGGTATGTGGTTTGCAATATTGAATATCGAAGAGGAGAAAATAATCCTTGGCCAACCCCATCACTGGATGTAAACAGTGCCATTGAAAAAATAAAGCAGGAATTTCCTACCGAAAATTATGTTCTCATCGGTCATTCTGTCGGTGGTCAATTAGCCTTATTAAACGCGGGAGAGCAAGATCGAGTGATTGCGTTAGCACCAGTCACAGATTTAATTTACACTAGGGATCATCATTTGGGCGATGATGCGGTTCAAGAATATTTTGGCGAAGAAGCGAGCGACACAGAGCTAGTGAAAGCTTCGCCATGTCATCATCTACCCTTGAAAGCAGCTTCTTGTTTGCTTATTCATGGAGCTGATGATGTCAGAGTGGACGTTGGAACGAGTATTAGCTATTTTCAAGAAAATTTGGCTGTTAAAAACAATATTGAATTGCTGATTTTACCTAGAATGGCCCATCAAGATATTATTAATCCGATCCATGATCATTTCAGCTATTGCTTACAGTGGATCAAAGGGAATATGGATAAATGATTAGATAGCAGCTCGAAATTCTTATTAATCAATTTTTTTTCAATAATATGGCGTTTTGGATAAAAGAAATCGCTTTTTAGCTGGTATCGTTTTGTAAGCTTGATAAAATTTTGAAATAACAAATTTTTAAAATAACGACCATTATATATTAGTGATTTTTTTACTTGTCAGAAAGTAGTTACAATCTGCTAAGTTATCATGATGCTTGATTGTTTTGGCTGCATAGACTCGATAGAATTATAACTGAGCTAGCTCGAAAAAATAAAACTGCTTTTATTAAAATTCAGGGGGATGCTTTATGAAGAAATTGAGTCATTGTCTAGTTGCTACTATTATAGTGTTTGGTTTATTTGGGTTTGCTGTGCCGGGATTGGCCCATGGGTATGTAACTTCACCAGGAAGTCGTGCTTATTTAGGAACGTCTTCAGGCGGGAGGCTAAATCAAAATGTTGGACGAGCACAGTGGGAGCCGCAAAGTATCGAAGCTAAGAAAAGTACGTTTATCGAAGGAAAGATCGCCAGTGCAGGGGTCAGCGGTTATGAGCCGTTAGATGATCAATCATTGTCACGCTGGCACAAAAATTCTATCTCGTCGGGAAACCTAAACATCTCTTGGTTTTTAACCGCGCCGCATAAAACAAGTACTTGGGATTACTACATCACAAAACCCGGTTGGGATCCTGACAAACCATTGAAAATTAGTGATTTCGAACTGATTAAGCAAATTGACGATCATGGGACTCTGCCATCTAAAATAGTTAATCAGCAAATCACCATTCCAAACAATCGGAAGGGCTATAATATTATCTTGGCTGTTTGGAACATTAGTGATACTGTGAATGCCTTCTATCAAGTGATCGATGTGAATATTCGCTAACAGATCAGTAAAAAAGTGTGTTTCGAGTTCATTTTAAAGCAATAAAGAACCATCCATTCTGATAGTTTTCTTTCAGAAATGGATGGTTCTATTAGTTTTTTGAAAAACCTGATTAAGAGCGTTCATTTTTTCAAGAGCGCTCTTTATTTTTCGTCTAGAGATCATGCAGGAACGATCTTCATCAAAATAAATCAACCCTTCAGCACGATCGATTTGAGCAATATTTTCTAAATTCACCACAAAGGAGCGATGTGCTTTGAAAAAACGCGGATCTAAATTCTCAATCTCACCAAGAGTCGCGTAAAAATTCACTAGTCGATTCTTGCAGATGAGACGAAGTTTATGAGAAATATCAGTCGTCTCAAAATAAAGAATATCGGAAAAGGGTACTTGAAAGCTAGTGTGCTGGTTATTAAAAATAAACAGTTCTTCCTTTTTTCCAGTTGATCGAACGTTTAAAAGATTCTCAAAGCAGTCGATTAAGCGCTGCTTCATCTCGTCGACTGGGCTGTCTTTGGCAATAAAATCAAACGCAGAAACCTTATAGGCATAAGTGATCGGAGCAAATTCTGAATGCGTGGTAATAAAGACGATCACTCCATGAGCATCCACTTGCCGAATCTGACTAGCGACTTCTAAACCTTTCCGCTCCTCACCGTTAAGCTCGATATCCAAAAAATAGATATTTTGATCAACAGTTTCTTGAACCTTCTCTAAAAGAAAATCAGGTCTTGCGGTAGTAATTATCGATTTTACCGACCAGCGTTTTTCCAGCAAAATTTCTCGAATGATTAAATCCAATCGTTGTTGCTGTAAAATGTCGTCTTCTAATAAGAAAATATTCATTGCGGAAACTCCTCCTTAATCATCAAAACCTGTCGAAACACACCAAACTGATATTCTGTTTGTAATGAAAGATTGGTGTAATTTTGTAAGATTGCTTGAACCGTAGCCAATCCTAATCCACGATTTTCACCTTTTGTCGAATAGTCTTTTTTAAATATTTTTGTGATATCAATCACTTCATCTGGACAAGAATTTTCAATGATAAGCTGAATTTCATTCATAGTCTCATCTCTTAAAAAGACAATCGTCAAAAAAGGATTCTCGGCTTTTTCGGCTGCTTCAATTGCGTTATCCAGCAGGATCGAAGCAATACGGACATAATCTAAAATATCGATCGCTTCATTTTGAATAACATCGTCGATTTCGATATTTACCGGAATATTTTTCTGCCAAGCTTGGATAATGTGGGTAGAAAAGATTCCTTTGATCGGCAGTGTCTTTAGGTTGTTCAGCCGAGCGAGGGAATAGTGCTCATCATCTAGTGAAATTCCTTCCTGATTCAAGATTCGATTGTACGTATCTTCAATGATAGAAAGATCCTTTGTTTTAATGCTTTCATTCAAGCTGATCAGAACATTATGATAGTCGTGGCGAAATCCCCGAAGCTCTCCATACATCGCTTCAATCTGTTGCACATAAGAGGTAAGATCAGCCAATTGGTTATCCTTCAACTCTTGGATACGCTGTTTATCCATTTGCCGTGTCTTAATGTTCAAATAGACGATTAATAGGATAATCACTAGGATAAACACGACGATCAGATATTTCCGAACAGGATTTTCACCTTTCAAAACATATTCCTCAATCCAGTAATTACTAAACTGAATAATACAGCAAAGTGTTAGTAAAACATTAATGATTAAAAGAAAAATCTGGTTCCAATTGTCTTGATATTTCTCTAAAAAAGAAATGCTAGGTCTAATCAAGCGCAATAAAATCAGATTGCATATAACGGAAAAGACTGGAGATATAGTCATATTGATGACGTACATATATTGATCGAAAACATTTTCTCCAACAAAAAAGAGTATAGATGAGTTCATAAAATAGGCAAAAACAACATAGGAGAATGTCGTATATATTCCGAAAAACCATATTAAGTTAATAGAACAATCCTTGTTTAACTTTTTGCCGATGATAAAGAAATAAATCATAATTGCCAAAAAAATCCAGTAATTAAGAAAAAGATATACAATAAGCGAAATTACTGGAAGAATTACCATTGTTCTAAATGGAATTTTTTTAGCTGTTAACTTTGTATATAAAAAAAGTTGACAGGCATTTTCAATGCACATTGCAACGAACAATGTAAGAATTTGGACCCTATCCATTACGAGTCATTTTTTTTAATTTTGGATTTTCGGGTTCATATCCCCAAATAAAACATGGGCGGTCTAACAATATTATCGAAGCCGCAACAAGAACCTTCGAAATGTTTCTCAGCAAAAAGTTAGGGTTGGATTTGATAGTTTTCATAATTTTTATAGCTCCTTTTGTTTAATTTATAAAATAATGGGTGGATCATTAAGATTTCCACCAGTAAACCAATGATTAGCAGAGTACCCGCTTGAGCGCCTACAAGGAATAGGGATACACAAATAATTGAGAACGCGCTGATTAGAGCGAATAGCTTTTTCCTTTTCCGTTCACTTACGCTAACTAAGGGGTTCTTTTCTGTATCGGCCGGCGCATAGAGAAAGACGCACAACAGAATAATTACAGAAAGAATCAGCATCCAAGGAGTCGATAGGGTAAAACTCGTTTCTTGGAGGACGAAAGGAATGCCAACAAACGTAGCTATTCCAAAAAGTGAACAAGCAATGGAAGACTTCGCATGCCAGCCATTTGCGTGCCATCTCAAAAGAACATAGGCTAGATTCATAATGAACGTTTCAAAAAGTAAACCGAATAAAAAGGAAATAAAGTAAACCTGAATACTTTTTAAAATATTGATCAACAGGATTTCTAAAGAGTATTGGACGTTTTCAAACTCTTCCTCGGTCATAAAATTTTGTGCTCGAAGCTTTTCTAGTATAAATAAGGTGAAAGTGTGTGTCATAGTCAACTACCTCTTGTGCTATAGTTCGCATTACTTTTTGATTGTAATCCTTTTTTTGTCTCACTACAATGTAAACCAGTATCAGGCTTCTTGTTCTGTTAAGAGAATGTCCTTCAGCGATTGCTTTAATGGTGCGTATTTTCTTCGCGAGAAAGGACAGTTATTATTGAAGGAATCGTCCAAAAAGTAAACACGTCTTTCGTATTTATTGATTTCTCGAATGGTTAACAGGTTAACGATAAAGGAGCGATGACAACGGAACAACCAGTTTTGATACGCATCTTCGTAGTTGTTCAAATCTCCTGTGCAATAGTATTTTTCGTTTTTTGTCACAAAACATAAAGAATGATCTTTAGTCGTGTCGACTGTGATATAGAGTAAATCCGACGCTTGGATAATAATTGTGCCTTTTTTAGTTTCTAGAATAATCGGTGCTTTCATATGAAGAAACCTCCTTAACGGCAATTTTAAAGAATTTGTTGCAAGTTGATAAGGGTTTTGTCGCGAATGGTCGAAAAATGATCGCGAATGGTCGTCGCTCCCACATGAAAGTCTACAAAAGTATATTCTCGTGTTCTTTCTTAAAGCGAGAAAAGCATAATGATAAAGACTGACAAAACAAGGGGATGCAATTGCAGGATAATTATTGTACAATGTTTGTGGTTCTTAGTTATTTTATAGAATTGAGAGCTTCGAAGATTCTTGCTAGCTAATATGCTTATACTGAGAAGAATTCGAATAGCTTTAATTTTTAAATTTAATCTAATAAGAAAACAGGAGTTATTTTATGAAAAAACATATAGGGTTACGATTGTTTAGCACTTCTTTGGCACTAATAGGTTTGATTACGTTGGCAACTACAGAGCTTGTTGCTGCGGAAAGTACCGACTCGACGATCCAGATGGAAACAAGCAGTTCTTCAAGTTCTGTAGCAAGTCCGAACAGTTTGATCGAATCAGAAAAAACATCCAATTCTGTCAATGCGCCGGATACAAGTTCCGCAGAATCAGATGACCTAGAAGAAGCCAAAGCTATCCAAGCCGGATATTCAGAACAGCAATTTGAACAAATCATGAGTATTCCCCAATTAGCAGCAGCTGATCTACCTCCGATGCCGCGATCGACTAGCCAACAGAATTCTGTTGTAGCTAAAGCCAGAGACCAAATCGGCAAGCCGTATGCTTGGGGTGCTTCAGGCCCAAATTCATTTGATTGCGGCGGTTTAGTCAAGTACGTTTATAAGCAGGCAGTGAATGTTGACTTGCCAATGGGAACGACAAATCAGGAGAAGTATGGGACTGAGGCAAGCCTGAATGCTTTACAGCCGGGAGATCTGCTTTTCTATGGCAGCAGGGGAGCTACCTATCACGTAGGAATATACATTGGAAATAATCAGATGATCCATTCGCCTCAACCGGGGCAGACAGTCACGGCTGTTGATATCAGCTATTTTTATCCCAATTTTGCTAGAAGAATTTTAAATTCTAATGGAACAGATCCCAATGTTTACCCTTCGACAGATGGACAAGCAGCAAATGAACGCTTCATTTTTAGAATGTACAATAAAAACGATGGGCAGCATCACTATACACAGCTAACAAGTGAGGCGATCAATTTAATCAAGGTTGGCTGGAATTACGAAGGTGTCGGTTGGGTATCGCCTTCATCGGGTGCTTCTGTATACAGAATGTACAATCCCAATAATGGCAGACATCATTACACTCCCCATACTTATGAAAAGAATGACTTAGTAAAAGCAGGCTGGAAGTATGAGGGCGTTTCATGGTATACAGGAGGAAATGTTCCCGTCTATCGTCTGTATAATCCGCAAGCCGCACCAAGAGAGGACAGCCATCACTATACACCGTTAGCTTCTGAACGGGACAGTTTGGTTAGAGCAGGCTGGAAAGCTGAAGGTGTAGCTTGGTATGCCACAAGAATTCTTAAATAACTTTATCTATCAGGCACTTGTGATTGGAAAATCGCAGGTGCTTTTTTGCTGATTTTTTACTCAAAAAAAATAATTAAGAATTCTGCCTTGCGTTCAGGATTAAAAAATGACCGTTGAGGATTGAGAGGGTTCTTTAGTAAAAAAGTATTCTATTATAGTTTAGTACAGGAAATAAAGCAGCTTGGACAGAAAGTGAGGAATCGAGGGGCGGATGAAACTCATAAAACAGCTTGATACAGGGATTTATCAGGTGTTGCACAAATTTAGAAAACTGACTAAAAAACAGCAGAGAATCGTTTATGGTTTGCTGATTCTTTTCGTATTCTTTTTAATCAATTTTATCAATGCGCAGTTTGTCGACAATGCGATGTGGCTGGAGGGGAATTGGTCTAGTCAATCCAATCGTTATACGATTAAGACTAAAAATGGTGAATGTCAGTACTGGAATATTAAACAAAACGACTTTTTTCTGATGGAGGATGCTCAAATTGCTGTGAATTCTTCTAAGGGCAATATCGTTCTGACAAAAAGTGGCAGCAACACAGAATACCACCTCATTAAAATCGATAAAAATCACTTAGGATTGCAGATATTTAACAATCAAAAGAAAATAAAAGAGCTGAAATTGAAGAGAGCGAAATGAATGTTTGCACAAAAAATAATCCGTCCGTAGCCAACTGGTTACGGACTTTTTCTGTTGGGGTTTCTTAACTGAACTTGCTCAACGAAACACAAGTCATGCTAATAAAATTTTTTTTGAAAGATACTTAGCAATTGGGCAAATAGCTGTTGTTCTACTTTGTCCGTGAGTCCGCTGATAGGGACTAAGAAGAATGGGACATCTGGATCTGGTACTTGTTCTTTGAAGGGGCTGATGAACAAGTCGATGTCTGGGCTGGCTTTGTCTTCAAAGGTTGTGTTGACAAAAGTTAGCAGCGAAAAGAGCTGCAGCAGTTCCTGGACCAGCTGTGAATTAGGAATCGGTGTGATACCGACATTAACGACAATGCTTTCTGGCTGCCAATAGGGCTGGATGATATAGACAATGGTTCTAGTAAGCTCATTGAGTGTCGGTGCTGCCCATTTGAACTTTGTTCTTCTAATGACTTTTGTCAGAAATACTTTGATCACACTGGCTAATTGAGGATTCAATTTGATCGTCAGTGCTTCTTCCTGCTGGAATTCACGCAGGGCTGGAGTGGCTTGATTTTCTAAATGGAACAGCAAAAAGGCTGAATAAAAATTTAGTGAGATCAGTTGCAAGCTGTCAGGATCTGAAATGTCGCCTTCGTCTTTGAGCAGCGTTAAAAGTTCGTCCAAAACAACCTGCAGCTCGTCGTTTTGTTTCGTTAGTGTCTCCATATAGAGGGTCAGATAAGGTACCCTAAAGTCTTTGATATCCAAAAGCGTTTCTGAATAAAACATCTTGTAAGTCAGAGAAGCCATTTCAGTTTCAAGGTGGCAAGCTAGGACCTTTTGCTTTTCCAAATAATATTTCATAGGCACTGTTTCTTTTGGCGGATAATAGACAGCTTTTAATGGAAAGGAGTCTACGTAGTGTTCTTGCTCGATCCGCAGCTTTGAGATCAATAAGAAGACGAGTGCTTCATTTGTATTAATATGTATGGAATCATAGAAGCCGATTTGTTTCAGTAAGGTCAGTTCATCCTCTGAATCCAGAATCGCCATAATCTCGACGCCTAAAGAACCAATCCAAAGAATGGAATGAAACATTGCCCGAATCTCAAATTCTTGCCCTTCAACCGTCATTGACGATAAGCGAATTCTTATATTGTATCTTTCTAGTGAGGCAATGAAGGGCCTCAAGAGTCTGCGCACGGAGGACACACTGATAAAAAACTTTTTACTAAAATCCTTCAAATCAAATTTTGGATACATCAGCATATGGAGTATGAGCTGATAGGGCAAGGATTTTTGGACTAAAAATTGATTGTATTTATTTATTTCAAAAAAATCATTTGACCAGATCACTTTGTGCTGCGGGTTTAATAGATGATAATCAAATAATTCTTGAAAGTCCTTGTTGATTTCTTCGATTAAAAAGAGGGTGGTTTCTTTGGAAAAGGGGAGTCGTTGGACAAGTTGATTGATTGAATAGGTCCCGTTTTCTAATTCGGTCAATAAAGCCACGATCTGCTGTTTTTTGTTTTCTTCGCTACATAATATGGAATTCATCAGTTCCTCCTAAATTACGTCTAATAACACCTAGTTACAAATAAACTATCACAACAACAAATCGAAAAAATTCCAATTTTCCAACCAAAAAGAGATTGTATTTAGAAAAAACAGTGGATAGCCAGAAGTGAAATAACTAAGAAATATACTGAGCATTGATAACATTTCCTATTTTTCAATAAGTAGTAAGAAATACTATAACTATTGTAACGCATAAAAATCTGTTACATCACTAATAAAGTTGTTTTCTAATTAAAGGAATCTACTCTTATCCTCATTTTTTAGTTATAGAATGTTTTAGATTAGAGTTGTTTTTCTAATCCGATCGTTTGATCGCTTTTTTTGATTCGAAAATTGTGATTGTGGTCGACTAATACGGTTACAGGGTACAAAAAGTCAGTGTTGTTTACAGTAATAAGGAGGTGTTTGAAGTGAAAAGGGGGATGTTTGAAAAAATTTTCTTTGCAGGATTGGTTAGTGTGAGTATAGGTATCGGGGTCACTGGGAATGTTGCTGCCAATCAAGCAGACTCAGAAGGTGAGATCGAGTTGATTCCACATGAATCTCCGACTGACCCAAAAGATCCTGCAACTCCATCTGAACCACAGAAACCAATTGATCCGAATAATCCAGCGACGGATAATAAAGGTCCTTTATCGTTGGATGTGGTACCAAAGGGATTCTATTTTGGTGCACAAAAAATGTACCACGCAGCTCATAAATATCCAGCGGTTGGAGCAGTTGAACATAAGCAGTATCTGCAAGTGACTGACAATCGTGGTGAAGGAAGTTATGGCTGGACATTAAAAGTTCGACAAGATGGGTATTTACGAAATAAGCAGTCAAGGTATGCGTTGAAGGGTGCCACCTTGTTTCTTCCAAATGGAGAGGCAAGAAATCGAAATAATCATGAAGGAGCTACTGAAATTGATCCTGATTTAACCACGCATAATGTGGAAGTCACAAATGAGGAAAAAATCATTTTTAGTGCACCAGATGATGCTTCAAAAAAGGCAGGGAAATCTGTCTCAACAAATTCTTGGCAGTCACAAGGTGTCTCACTGACGATTCCAAAGGGGACAGCCAGAGAAGGCGAGTATTCCAACAAGATTTACTGGATCCTAACTGATGGCGGTCCAACAAATTAAAAAACAGAGGAGAAAATATAAATATGAAAAAAACGAAATTAATAGTTGCGGGTTTAATGATGAGTACGATGCTGATCGGAGGCGTTTCGCAAGCATTCGCCGCGGATTCTACAGGTGAAATTACCTTTACAGAAAACCAAGGTGGCGGAGATCCAAGTGATCCAGAAGATCCATCGAATCCTAAACCAGATCCTAAGCCAGACCCGACTCCCGAAGTTGGTCCGCTGATTATCAAGGTCGTTCCTAAGTTTGATTTTGGGACTCATGAAGTAGAACAAGCAGGGAAAACTTATGATGATACTGAAACCAAAAACACCTATATTGAAGTACGTGATAATCGTAGTGCTGGTATCAACGGCTGGGAAGTTACCGCAAGCCGGACAGAATTTTCCGATGGTTCAAAAGAGCTGACTGGCTCGGCTTTATCATTGCCAAAAGGTATCGTACGAAATAGTATCGCCAGTACCGAACAGGGAAATAGTACGACAGCTGACGAAGTGCCAGAAGCTTCGATCAAGGCATCAGCCCAAGATATTCCTTTGACCGGCTCATCTGCGAAGGTTTTGGAAACGGTAAAAAAACACGACCTTGTAGGTAAAGCCAATACAACCAGCAATATTATTGAAACGGATCGTACATCATTGACAGTAGCACCAGGGACAGCCGCCGCTGGTACGTTTACTTCAACGATCACTTGGACAATTACAGCAGCACCATAAAAAGTTTAGAAAGGAAGAATACTGTGAAGCGTTTAAAACAATTTTTAGTCTTTCTTTTGGCGGTTTCTGTTATGCCGTTTTCGCAGGTGTTTGCAGAAGAAGAGAGTGCAGGATATAGCGTAGCAAAAGTAGCCCCTACGACATCGCAAGTCAATGAGTCGAGTTCCTTTTATGATCTGTTAGTAACGCCCGGAGAGGAGCTTACGATCCAGTCGGAATTAACGAATCATGACTCAGCGCCTGTCAAGGTGAAAATGGCAGATTACACTACCTATACAAATGCGAACGGGGAAATAAATTATTCTGCAGCATTGAAAAAGAAAGAGGCAGATAAAAGCTTGAAGGTTCCTTTTTCTGAAATTGCGGAAATTGAAGACGATCCGATCGTTACACTTTCACCAGGAGAAAAAAGAATTGTTTCGATGAAAATCAACATTCCGCAGGATGCTTCTGAAGGTGTCATTTTAGGATCGTGGTATTTTGAAAAGGAAACAGAGGAACAAACGGACGATCAAAAAAAAGATACTAAGAAAACCGGTATCACGATTGAAAATAAGTTTGCTTATGCGATGGCAGTCAAATTGACCGTGGAAAAAGAAATCAGCGCACCGAATTTGAAGCTGTTAGAGGTTTCACCGGATTTGAACAATTATAAAAAGGTCATCAATGCCACGGTTCAAAATGATCGGCCGGCGATTGTTTCCAATTTGAATTTTAGCGGAAAGGTAACGAGAAAGGGCGAAACGACGCCTTTGATTACTGGAAAGCTGGAGGATCGAAAAATGGCACCGAATTCTAACTTTCAGGTACCATTCTTTTTAGGAAAAGAACAATTAAAATCAGGCGAATACTCCCTTCATTTGAAGGGGACAACCACTGATGCGAAGTGGGAAGCAAAATCATGGGTATGGATAAAAGATTTCACCATCACTAAAGAAGAGGCAGCTAAACTGAACAAGGAAGCGATCAACGATCCTGAGCCAAAGCCCAATTATTTGGTCTATCTTTTGTACGTCATTATTGGTTTGCTTGTCTTACTTCTATTGATTACTCTTTTCCATAGAAAAAAGAAGGAAAAAATTGAAAATGGAAAGTGAGGAAAGCGATGACACGTTTTGCAGTAATTTTTTTCATTTTACTGGGGTTTCTGACAACGACTTCTCCTATTTCCGCAGATGCTTCTTCAAAAGCAGAGTCTGAGGTAACCATTCAATTATCTGGCTGGGGCGATGACACCCATGAAGGAAAAGCCAACGGGCTGAATACAGGCTCGGGCGATTCTGTTCTTTCTTCAGCGGTAGCTAAGGTGTTGCCTAAAACAGGCGAGATTTTAAGCAGCAGCTTCAGGCTGTTGGGGATTTTATTTGTACTAGGCGCGCTGTTTTTCGTTTTTCTAAAACGAAGAAGGGAGGAAGCAAAGGATGAAGCGTAGATATTTTAACTTATTTTTCTGTGCTGCTCTATTTTTCAACTGTTTCCTTCCCGCGGCGAAGGTCATTGCTGTGGAAAAGGATTCTGGTGCGGTAGATCCGCAGGTGCAGATGTCATTAGACGGAAAAAAAGAAGCGTCTGTCACGAAAAGTCTAAAGAGCCTATCTTTGGCTGTCAGCTATAAACAAGTACAGCTAGACGAGCGGACGTATCAAGCGGATCACTTGGTCATCGAGCTTCCATCAGGCGTAACCTACTCGGATGGAAAGACGGGGTCTGTATCCTTTGATAAGGCTTCAAGAGAAATAGTGATTGATTTAACAGAAGTTCCTGTCCAAAGTATTGAGCTGGGGCTTGATTATGACCAGCTGGCGGATCAAACCGTTTTGGAGGGAACCCATTATCTAAATAATCAAGCCGTCGGAACATCGGAAGAACTGACACTGACAAAAGAACCAAACAAAGGTACGGTGGAAAAGAATACAGCGGAGTCTCAAGCAATGATTCCGACTGAAGAAGAAACTGACCGCTCTAAAGCAATGGAGTTCGGAACGACACCTATGCCAAGAGCCAATTTAGATCTTGGGATGGCAACGTCTCGCCAGCTGCCTGTTCAAACAGTGACTGATGGACAATTTGGAAATGTCAGCTATTTTGATGTAGGCACCTACGATGAGTGGGCCGCCGCTCTTACCGCAACAAATAATAATAAACAAGAGATTACTTATATCAATCTGACCGCAAGCTTTGCATTGGATACGGGCACCCATTTTGAAAATGTTGATACGAGCAGCCGCAGCTACACGACTACTAAAACCGGCAAAAAATTGGTTGTGAATGGCAATGGACAGACTATCGATAATCGCGGTCGTCGGCTGGAGTTTGACGGCAGACCATGGGATGTCGTTTTTCAAAATCTAAAGCTTCAAAGTGCAAATGCTTGGGGAGCTGTAGACGGGTATAATTCAGCCCCTCGCGGAATCTATACCTTTCATGATGTGCATCAAACTGGTCATCAGCTCTATGAGGGATCTAAGGGTCGAGTGATTTTATCAGGGGATACTTCCGCAGTGATGGCTTCTGATATGAGATATTCATCGAATATTGATGGACAAGATATTTATATCAATACCGGCTATGGAGCGGGGAGCGGGAATATCAATGCTGGTGAAATATATATCAAAGCTGATGCTCAAGTGCTTTTGAAAAACGGCCATCTAGGGGCAGATATAGTTGCTTTTAAGGATGGGAATATTTATTTTGAAGAAGGGGGTCAAACCTCTTTAACACTAGATAACACTGAGAAAAATACTAAATGGAATAAATGGGGCGGATTAAGAGATTATGCAGTGAGCGCATTAACAGTGATTGACCGACCTGTTTCGAGTGAGCACTGGAATGCAGCTGAAATTCCAAGCGGTTCTTCCCTTGTCGGTCTGAAAAATTCGATCCACCTAGCAGACAATACGCAGTTAACCATTCGAAATGGGGAGCAGCGCAAAGAGTACGCTGGCGCTGTTCAAATTTTAGATTCTGGCGGAAAATTTAGAGTAGGAAAAAATGCGATTGTCAATATCTTAGTGGAAGAAGACAGCAGTAATGATTCCAGCTCTCACTGGTCCACCAGAGGAAACAGCCAAATTCCTGTATTCTTAAAGAACGGTGCTCGCTTTGAAGTAGCTGAAAATGCAAAATTCAAACTCGACGTTGGCAAGAGCATCGCAACGGGAAACCCAGTGAGCTCTTTAGGACCAGTGATCAAGTCAGACAGCCAGCTGGATTTGTCGATTGATGAGAGCGCCCAGTTCGAAGTTAAGGCAGCTAGTGATAGTTCTCTTATCCAAGATAATGGTAATGGCGGCAGTATCATAGTCGCAGATCAAGCAACACTGGATTTAGGCTTTACTGAAGCTGCGAGTGAAGGGCTGATCGACCTGCAAGCAGGTTCTGTGAGTATCCCAACGAGCGGAGAATATATTCATCGAATCCGACAATGGAATAATGGGAACTATGATGAAGCTGCTCCGACTGAGGAATACCATCCGATTGATGGAACAAAAATTTCCTATTCAGGTACAAATATTACCAATCGGACGACTAACTTAGCCGCGGGATTTGCCGATAGTTCGCCAAGTGTCAAAGAGAAATTTGAGAATAACTTTACGTCAAACGCTCAACGCATCGTGGTTGATCCTGTCGTGTTCAATGTCAAGACGATTGATGAGCTCACTAACGAAACGAAAGCAGAATATAGCGTCAAAGGAACCGCTGAGCCGCCAGGCGGAAAAATAGAGCTGTCCGGCGGGCCATTAGCTGGACTGTCGGTTGCCGAAAAACAGGTACTCGTGCAAACGGATGGCAGCTACGAATGGAAAGGAACGCTCTCACGCCCATTTTATTGGGGTGAAACGATCCGTGCCAGCTATGTGGGCCATTCAGACAAATACGCAGAAACAGTTGTTGAAGACGTGACAAAACCAACGGGGGCAGGGCGAACGATCCACCTTGTCGAAGGCGAAACAATTCCGATAGATAAGGCATTTATCGCAAGTGTTGAAGATACCAATGCGTTAGAGACAAGTAAGGACGCGTTTGACTATTCCTTTTTAGGCTCGGCGATTAATTCTGGCGGAGCAGCCACGATCACCAACGGTCAAGAGTCGCAAGAGTTTTTGGACCAAGTGATCATCGACGATACCCGCGGGAATCATTCCGATCCTGTCGAGGTACGATTGATCGTGCATAAAGCCAATACGATCAATTCGATGATGGCGCAGGATTTGACCGTGCGCTGGAGCGATGTTTCTGGCTTTACAGTAGGGTCAACGGATTATCAAGCCTATCTTAAAAATGGGATGAAGGCGAAAGCTCAAACAATCATTGCTGGAAACCTGATCGATTTATCTTCAAGCATTCAAATTGAAAATAGCTCGTCTATTCCTAATACCGTGGGAGGTCCGTATGTTGTTCGATTCGTTGTTATTGCTGACGCGGCGAATCAGCTAGGGGCAGATCTGGTCAACGAAGTGCAATTAACGGTATTGCCTAATTTGACTGATCCGCGCGACCCATCAGCACCTGATCCGACTGAAAACGAAAATGAAGGAACAGGCGAACATGGTGAGCTTCGCTTGGATTATGTACCATCAAGATTTGACTTAGGGAGCAAAGAAATTCAGTGGAAAGATATGGAGTATCAAGCGATTGGTACTTCTGACCAGTGGATTCAGATTGCGGACGAACGACCAGCAGCTACCGGCTGGACATTAAAGGCTGCAGCGACACCTTTTGACTCTGGGACAGATCAATTGACAGGGGCAAGTTTGATCATCCCCAAAGGCGACATGTATAACAAAAAGACAGCAGGTGCGGCTAATTCAAGTGGACTGGTGTCAAAAGGCGATGTTCCATTAACCACCACAGCCTCTGCCTTGTTTACGGGCGACGGGGTGAATTCTAAGAATGAATCGACCTATGTTTGGAAGAAGAACCAAGTAAAGCTCAAGGTGCCAAAGGGTCAAGGAAAAGTCGGACAAACCTACAGGTCTACAATCACCTGGACTGTAGAAGCTGGTGCAACAAACTAAACCAAGGAGCAATCAACTAAAGTTATAGTCGATTACTCAGAGCAAAAGATTGAGAGCTGTTCTAAAGGGGATAATGCCTTTCAATATGATTGGGAAGCCGCGGAATGAAACGGCTTTAGACTATTGGATCAGCATGTAAGCAATTCGCCTTTTGTTTTTCTTTGGCTGCACCAGAAATAGACTAGCTCAACCATTTGATGATGGTTGAGCTTTTTTGTTTTAAGGACGGTTGGCATATTTCACTTACCAAAGACGCTTTTCTGACTTATTCATGATAAAAAGCAATTATTTTTTATTTAGTAGTACATATTTGTTTTGTCGTGCAAAAATGGTGTCGGAACGTTCTTAATGATTTCTTTCCAACAATAAATCTGTTATTTTGAATATAGATATCTGTGTTTTCTCTGCGACCAAAAGCTTGTGAATAGTAATATTTTAACTTTTGGGTAGGGGAAAGTCGGAATGATCCATTTTGACAGATTTTTGTACTAGTTTTTTTAATAAAAAGGCTTTGTTTTTTATTATGAAGTTTAAAGGGGAGAAAAGGATGAAGAAAAGCGTTTTGTTTTTAGCGGCATTAGTGAGTTTGCTGGCATTTAGTGGATGTACAGACAAATCGGCGGAGTCGACAGACAGTTCAACCAAAGTCTCGAGCAGCCAAAAGACCGAGAGTACTGCAACGATCACTTTATTAGATGGAGAAAAAGAGCTTTCGAAAAAGGAAATCACATTTGATAAGGGCGAAAATTTATATGATGTGCTAAAGAAAAATTATGCTGTTGAGGATGACGATGGCATGATCACCTCGATCGATGGCCATGCTCAGGATGCTAAGCAGAATAAATATTGGGTCTTTACAAAAAATGATGAACAAGTCAATGTTGGCGCAAAGGATGTTGAGCTGAAAGAAGGAGATCGAGTGGTGTTTAAGCTTGAACAATTCTAATCGAACGATCTATTCGGTATTTTCATTAGGGGTAAAAGAATTGAGCCTGCTGTCAATGATGGTGGCACTATGTGTAGTCAGTCGAACATTTTTTCAATTTATCGTCAATGTGCAGCCGGTTACGGCGATCCTGCTGATTATCACGATCTATTGGGGAACTTATCAAGGGTTGATAGTGGGTCTTCTTTCGATTCTTATCACTAATTTTTATATGGGGATGGGTGTTTGGACGATCGCCCAAATAACCACGTACTTTTTGATTATCCTGCTGACCGGACTGTTGAAGAAGGTACCTAAATTTAAGCAGAGCATTATGCTTCAAGCCATTTATGCCGGAATTACGGGTTTGCTGTTTGGCTTGCTTATTTCAGCCGTTCAAGCGCCTTTTTTAGGAATATCCGCATTTCTGCCCTATTATTTAGCCGGAGTTCCGGTCGATGTGATGCATGCATTTGGAAATGTCGTGTTCTATTTGCTGCTAGCCCCGATTTTGCGGAAATTATTAACACAAACGATCCAAAAATGGTATGGTGGAAAGACCAATATTTAGGCAGCCCATGGCTCGTTATTTGTTAAGGGGATGAGAAAAGCGAACACAATAGACGAACTCTATCTCAGGATAGTCAAAATAATTGAAGAAGAACTCCAGCAGCCAGCTAAAAGCTATTCCAGCGGGAAATTTACTGGTGTGGGGTGGTTATTTCCTGCCAATGTTAAGGACAGGGAAGGATCACCGCTGATATCGGTGAAGCAATACGAAAAGACTGTGAACCTCTATCTCTTTCTATTTGAAAATGGTCAATCGATTATTTCTCAATATGAATCAGCCTTCAAAAAAAGCAACATCGGAAAAAGCTGTATTCGGTTAAAAACATTAACACCTGAAAAAGAAGCAGCTATACGCGAATTGGCTCAGAAGGCTGAGGAGAGAATTTAGTAGAATCTCAACAATCAAAATCCCCCTGCGATCGCAAAATCGCAGGGGGATTTTGATTGTTGCTCATTTAAGAAATTAATAGCTGACAGATTAATTATACTTATAAGTATTTATTAATTTTGGAAAACAAAAGACTATAGATAAAAACTGCGAAGCTCATCAATGAGTTTCGTTTTTTTTATGCAACAAAATACAAAAAATATTTTGACTAGAGAATTCACCGCACGTAAAACTCCTTAAGAAAATCACATTTCTGATGAAAGCATCGTCTTAATGCTAAAAATGTTAATGCATCTGTTGCGACGTGTGTGCATTTCAACATACAAAAAAAGAACTTCAAAAAACTTCAAAAAACTATTCATTAAGAAGATTGAATGAAGCCGCGATTTATTAATATAATTGAGAAAATAATATTTTAAGAGATGAACGAAGAGAAAGATAATAATAATGTGTTTTGAAAGTTTAGGAAACAATTATGTACTGTTTATTTTACCGTTGTTCGAGAATATGAAATGCTTCGGATGATGAATTTAAGAAAAGAGTGTGAGTAGAACAAATGCGACCAATACTGATATTAACCAAAAATCTTTTAATTGAACAGCAATTACAAAATCAGTTACAACATCTAAATTATGAAGTTCTATGTTCAGTGGAATTACTGAATCAATTAAAAATGAATGCTCAATCAATGAGAAACAAGATGGATAGTCAACGAAATTTTCAAAAGAGTTTCCTAATGGATTATCAAGCAATCATTTTAAGCGAAACTATTTCTGATAGTGAAATTCAAGAGTTGATAGCCAATAGCCAAATTATCAAACAAATTCTTTTAAGAAAGGTAGTGGAAGAACCTTCAAAGAGAGAAAAGGAGCGTTTAAAAAATATGGGAAGTGTTGATTGGATTCTAGTTGATAACTCCATCCATAGATTGAGAGAACAATTATCAGAAAAACTCTCAGTCCACCAAAATGATGAATCCATAATTACCTTTTTATATCAAGATGAAGGATTAACCAGTGACACAGCGCAACTTAAGAACAGTTTATCAAAACGTGAAAAAATGACTTTGGAGTGTCTGTATAAATTCCAAGGAAAGGTTGTTTCAAGAGAGGATTTGTGTTCGTACATTTGGAATGAAGAGCCAAGCAAATCTCGTTTATCACAAACTTCGATGTTAATTAGGAAAATAAAGGAAAAGATGAAAAGACTTGGTTTTCATGATGAAATGATTCAGACAATTTGGGGTGAAGGGTATCTCTTATCAAATAATTTTTCAAACAATAGGATTCAAGCTAGATAAGAGTGTTATCTAAATGGTTAAGAAAGGAATAATTAGTGATATATTTTCAAGCGCAAGACCAAACATAATGTTTATGCTGATTAAAAAATTATTTTAACGTTTGTTTAGTGGGAAAATAAATTAAAAGTTGCTAAATAATAACTCTAATATTACAATGATATTAGTAAAACTTAATCTCGATGATTAATTTTTTTAGTAACAGGAAGGAAGGTAGTTAATGAAGAGAAAGAGCTTGATTAATTTAGTCTGTGTTGCGGTTTTAAGCCAATATGGTTTAACAGCAGTAACTACTTTAGCCGCAGAAAAAGAAAACGTTGTAACCGAACCATCTAATAGTGAGGAATTAAAGACAAACAATATTTTAGAAGATATACCAATGTCATCGACAGAAAATAAGGAGGAGGCTGTAGCTGAATCTGAGCTTGATGCTGTTGAAGCTACTACGAATTCTACTACAGAAGAATCAGCGGAGATAGTAGAAGCCAAAACACTTAATTGGGAATTCAAAAATCCGCAGCAAGTACTTACTGCTGGTGATGATTTCGCAGTGAAAATCAAAGGAACCCAAGCAACAGCGAAGCTTGAGTTGCCAGAAGGTATCGAATATGACTCAGAAAAGAATGTGGAGGAACTTCGTCCACTGATTTCCTTTGCTAAAGAAAAACGCGAATTGACGTTGACTAAAATTGACGAATATGAAGAAATCGAATTAGTTTTAACAGTTGAAAAAACAGGTGACTACGAACTACAACTTTCTGATGAAGTGAATAAAAAAATGAGCGATAAGCTTATTTTTACCGTAGCTGAAAAATCTGAAGAATCAACAGAAGTGAAGAAAGAAACAGAGAAAAAAGAAAGCAAAAAACAAACAAGAGCTGGGCAAGATTCTCGTGTTGGAATGGATATCTCTTCAGATCCTGCAAGTGAAATCAATTCAGCAAGCCAACGTGTTCTTTACACGACTACAATCTCTCATACTGATTCAACTAAGTCCTTAAATAAAGGAAAAATCGTTATTACGATCGAAAATGGGAAATTTAAAGATTATCCTAAAGCATCAGATTATACTACTCTAAAATCATCTACACTAAGTCCAGAGGGTAAGACGATTACTTTGGAATTAAAAGACGGCTTTGCTTCTGGGGACTTTGAGTCATACTCTTATAGTGCTTATTCTTCTGTTGGTACAATTGAAAATGCGGAAGTGAAAGTAGTAAATACTTTTACCGGAGAATTTAATGGAGAATCAGATAGTTTTACAAACGTAAAAGAAAAAGTACTCCCTATTAAATCAACAAGTGTAAATCCTGTCGCTCCGGGCACTTCTTCTTGGTACCTAAGTCAGAGTGCCGCTTCAAATTCTATTTATCCAGGAGGCAAGCTTAACACGTATTATGGTTTGACGAATAGAGAACAAAATGAAGGATTTGAAAATTTACGAATTAAATTCCATTTCTCTAATAAAGATAAGATTGAATGGTTTAAAAGTATAAAAACAACCTATAATCTCTATTTTCAAGGTGGAGGGTCTGAGTATAAAAATATTGATCCGGCGACGATTGAAGAAGTTGACGATGAAACATTCATTTGGAATGTTGGAGAATTAAATCCAATTGATATTTCTAAGCTGTATCCTAATTTAGAAGTGAATGCACCGGATGAAGCTCAACCTGGTGAACAGTTTACGTTAACTATCACTTATATGGATGATGACACAGATATTTTGAGTGGCATTTATGATTATACTGTAGAAGCTGATGAAACGATGGTCAATTTCAATTCTAAATATGATGGAAGAGGAAACCAACTATTACCTAATCAGAAATTTTTGAGTAGCTACAATTTTGAGGGGAAAGTTTCAAAGGCATTGACAGACTTAACCGTTACAGTTGATGTTCCAGACAGTGTTTTACCTAAACGTGTTTTGAATGGATGGTTAGAGAAAAATAGAACCATTCAAAAAGTTGAGTATTTTGATGGAACTAACTGGCAAGAAGTACCAGTAAATGAGGATGAAAATTTTGATCTGCCAGATACTGAAATAAAAAAAATAAAGCTTCATTATCTTGAAGTAAAGGACAAATTTACCTGTTATCAACCATTTAGGATTGAATGGAGCGTCAAGGAGTCAGTGAGTTCTGGAACGAACTTCAAATTGATTCATGCTATTGAATATACTGATTACGCTGGTGTTAAACAAACGCCGGATGTCTCTTCGGAAGACTTAGCCTATGAAGTTAAAGACGATATTATACCAATAGAAACAAAGACAAGTGTCTATCAATACAATAAAACAGGTGACTTCGATAAAGGGACAGTCTCTACAGGCGATACTTTTAAAATGAACTATCGTATTGGAGCTGAACAGGGAGAAGTAAAGAAACCGTATATTTTTGTTAAATTGCCTAAAGGAATCAAGGTAAACAATGTCCATAATACCATTCAGTACCCTTATGCCAATGATATTAGATATAATTTATCTCCTTCTTATGGAACCACTGTGACTCCAATATCTAAAGCAAATAATACTGGGACATTTGAGGCTGCGGATGGCAGCATTGTTTATTACTATAAGGCAGACGATACTTCACTAACCCGGGAAGATTATCTTCAAATGCTTTTTATTGAAAATGAATATATTGTAGAAAATATAAAGTCTGGTGTTTATGAAATTGAAGTAGGTATAGGATCATTAACTGAAAATTATGATGATGTGACACTTGGAAGTGGTTTTGCAACAGCCAGTCTTTCTGCTGAAATGAAGACCAAGCTAGATTCAACAGCAATGACTTATTACTCAAAGAAAACAAAGTTGACAGTTGGTAAAATCGATAAAGTAACCACAAGTGTTGCTGTAAAGGGAAGTGAAGATGCGGCGTGGCTAGATTCTTCTAAAACTGGGAAAGTGGTTCCAGGGAAAAAGGTTTCTTACCGTGTTTCAATTAAAAATGAAGGAACAGAAGATTACTCGAATGTTCAATTAGTTAATATCCTGCCTTATGTAGGAGACAATTTGGTAAGTAGTCCGACAGCAAGAGGTTCGCAATTCCAAATTAATCCAGATTCTGGCGGGGTATCAGTAAATTATAACGGTGGAGCTGCAAGTGGTGTAACACTTGAATATGCGATGTCCAATAATCCTATTCGCTTTAGTTCACCTTCTGGAACAACGATTGGTACGGATCCTTGGACCGGAACAGTTTCTGACTTTTCACTTGTTCGTGCAATTCGAGTAAGTGCACCTTTCGTCACGCTGAAACCAGGTGATGAAATCACGTTGGAATATAGTGGGGTTGTTGTCTTAGATGCGCAAAGACCACAGACTCCAGGAGACTTTTTTGTAGCTAATAATAGTGTGGCATATCGCTTTGAAACAAATGAAGGGGTTATCCGAGCTGGTGAGCCAGCAGTATCCAAGGTAGCTACTACACAGGCCGAAGAAGATGGACTAATTTCAGGAAATGTCTATATTGACTTAGATAAGAATGGTAATAAAGCTGGGACTGAACCAGGCTTGAACCAAGTACAATTTGAGTTGTTCAAAAAAAACAGCAGTAATAAATTTGTTTCGACAGGTTTGACCAGTGAATCTTCTTCTAACTCATCTGGCGATAGTGGGATCTTTGGTTTCACTGATTTAGAGTATGGTACCTATAAAGTCAAAGTAACCTTACCATCAAGTAAAGGCGCGGAATTCATTACTGGCGGAACTGATGGTGTTGATAAGATTAATGATACGACTGCTTGGGTTCAAAAGAGTGGCGTAAGTGAGTTTACTATCAATGACTCATCAGGCACTTCTCACGAAATCAAAGATCTAAGTGTACCGTTATACGTAGCCACCCCATTAACTGGAACGATCAGCTTCAAGAATAAGGAAGGCAACGTGGTAACAAGTGATTACGGTAAAGGCTTCAAGGTTGAGCTTTATAAGGATGGCGAATCTGCACAGATTGCGGAGACAACGGCTAAAGCAAATGGAGCCTATGCCTTTGAGGATTTAAGCATTGACAGCACGGCGAAATATAAAGTGAAAATCACGATACCAAGCGGCAAGAACTTTGTGTTTACTACAGATAATTCTGCTGGTGAAATTACGATTGATATGGAACCAGGTCTTGGTACCACAGATCCAACCGATCTATTTATTACAGATACAGACATGCCA
Organism: Enterococcus hulanensis; assembly: GCF_005405485.1. Taxonomy (GTDB): domain Bacteria; phylum Bacillota; class Bacilli; order Lactobacillales; family Enterococcaceae; genus Enterococcus_A; species Enterococcus_A hulanensis. The sequence goes on from NZ_BJED01000001.1 coordinate 113,543, forward strand.
TCGGCAAGTATCGCGCTGGATAACGGGCGCGGCATCGGCAATGATGTCAACCCAGATTCAGTAACTTTGACAGCAAGTGATAAGACAACATCTATCTCGACCGATTGGAAAATCACAAAAGGCGGTACGACAGAATATTCTGGAACATCAACAGATGGTTTGATTTCTTTAGAAGACGAAATCAACTACTTGATTGGGGATAAAAAAGCAGGTGATTACACTGTTGAAATGACTGTGACTGACTTTGCAGGAAATCAAACGTCTGTAATGAAGAATTTTAGTATCAAGTTCGCTAATGTGAAATACATGGTAGATTCAACAGAGCACGCAAAAGAAGAAAACCTACTATTATATGTAGATAAATTGACGAAACCAGCAACTGACCCGACAAAAGAGGGTTATGTCTTTGATAAATGGGTGAAATCCTCGGATAAATCTGAATGGAATTTCTCCACTGGTGAGATCTCAGAAGAAAATCTTATTTTAGAAGCAGCCTTCAAGGCAGCGGAACAAACAATTCGATTTGATATCAATGGTGGAGAAACGTCAAGCAAACCAGCGGATATTGAGGCGGATACAGGAGATACAGTTGACTTAAGCAAAGTAAAAGAACCAAGGCGAACAGGCTACACCTTCAAGCATTGGTACAAAAAAGGTGATGCGGCGAAAGCGGATGTTGGAGCCACAGTAACAATGCCAGTGGGCGGTATGACTTTAGTCGCTGAGTGGGATGCAAACAGTTATAAAGTGACCTTTAATGCTAATGATGGTACTGGTGCAATGGGGGATCAGGATTTCAAATATGATGCAGCACAAAACTTAACTGCAAACAGCTTTACGAGAGAGGGATATAGCTTCCAAGGATGGGCAACAGACAAAGGCGGATCTAAGAAATATGATGATAAGCAAAATGTAAAAAATCTAAGTGATAAAAAAGATGGGTCTGTTACTTTATACGCAGTATGGCAAGCGACTGAACAAACTATCACATTTGATCTAAACGGCGGCGATTCAACCAAACCAGCAGACATCAAGCAAGCAACAAATTCGGATGTCGACTTGAGTACCGTCTCATCGCCAACACGAACAGGCTATACCTTCAAACATTGGTACAAACAGGGGGATTCAACGAAAGCCCCTGTATCAGGGTCGATCAAGATGCCAGCAGGCGGTATGACTTTAGTCGCAGAATGGGAAGCGAATGACTATAAAGTTGTTTTTGATAGTAATAAAGGTACTGGATCGATGTCGGAGCAAAGCTTTAAGTATGGGACAGCACAAAATCTGACTGTGAACAGTTTTACAAGAGCTGGTTACAGCTTCCAAGGCTGGTCGACGGATAAAGAGGGTGCTTATATCTATTTGGATGGCGCTTCAGTAAATAATTTAACTGCGGATAAGAATGGTACTGTGGCACTTTACGCGATCTGGCAAGCAGAAAATCAAGTTCTGCAGTTTGATGTGAATGGTGGGGCTCTGTCGTCGAAACCGAGTAATATCATTGGAAATACTGATAGCACGATCGACCTGAGTAGTGTGACAGCACCTACGCGAACAGGCTACACCTTCAAGCATTGGTATAAACAAGGAGATGCTGCGAAAGAAGATGTCGGCCCTTCAGTAAAAATGCCCGCGACTGGTTTAACTTTAGTAGCAGAGTGGGAAGCTAACCGTTACACTGTGAAATTCCATAGTAATACAGGAACCGGCACGATGTCATCTCAAAGTTTCAAATATGACGAAGTGAAAAAATTGACAAAAAACAGCTTTATTAAGGACGGGTACACTTTTATTGGTTGGGCAACAGCTGCGAATGCGCCTTCTAGCTATACCGATGAAGCAAGTGTATCGAACTTAACTGCTAACGCGGGAGATACATTTGATCTTTACGCACTGTGGTCAGCAAGCGCTCAAGTGATCCAGTTTGATGTGAATGGTGGGGATGCCTCTAGCAAACCAGCAAATATCATTGGGGAAACTGATGAGATTCTTAACTTGAGTGGTGTAGCAGCACCTACGCGTAAAGGATATGTGTTTAAACATTGGTATAAAAAAGGTGATACTACAAAAACGGATGTCGGCAATTCTGTAACAATGCCAGCCAATGGCTTAACCTTAGTAGCAGAATGGGAAGCAAATCCTTATAAAGTTAAGTTTCACGCAAATGGCGGAACGGAAACGATGGTTGACCAAGACTTTATTTATGATAAAGATCAAACTTTGGCAGGTAATAAGTTCAAACGTACCGGTTATACCTTTGCAGGCTGGTCAACTACCGCGACAGGTACAGCTATTTATGCTGACAAAGCAACGGTTTCTAATTTAACAGATAAAGCAAATGCTGTTTTCGAATTATTTGCAGTCTGGACAGCAGATAATCAAACGATCCAGTTTGATATTAATGGTGGAACAGCAACGAGCAAACCTGATGATATTGTCGCTGGAACAGACAGCAGTGTTGATCTGACAAAAGTAACAGCACCCGCGCGTAAAGGTTATACCTTTAATCATTGGTACAAGCAAGGTGATACAGCGAAAGCACCAGTTAGCGGCACGATTATGATGCCAATTGGTGGCTTGATCTTAGTTGCTGACTGGACAGCCAACGATTACAAAGTAACATTCGATGCGAATGGTGGAATCGGTACGATGGCAGACCAAGATTTTGTTTACGATACTGAGCAAAAATTAACTACAAATACTTTTCTCCGGATGAACTATGACTTTGCGGGTTGGTCAACCACGAAGACTGGTAAGGTTGAATTCACTGATGAAGAAGTTGTTAAGAATCTAACAGGTGAAAAAGATGGCAATAAGACATTATATGCAATTTGGAAAATCCAAGAACGAGTGATTTCCTTCGATGTCAATGATGGTGATCTAACGACACAACCAAAGGATATTAAAAAAGGAATTGGCGAGAGTGTTAATCTCGATGTAGTAACAGCGCCAATGCGTGAAGGTTATTCGTTCAGTCATTGGTACGATAAAGCTGATGCTGCTAAGACGGTTATTTCAGGAACGATTCAAATGCCAGAGAACAACCTGATGTTAGTTGCAGCATGGAACGCAAATCATTATAAGGTGAAATTTGACGCAAATGGCGGCACTGGAACGATGAAAGATCAAGCCTTTATCTATGATACGCCTCAAGAGCTGACAGAGAATGCCTTTGAACGTAAGAACTATAACTTTGTTGGCTGGTCAACTGAAAAAGACGGCATTGTAGCTCATTACGATAAGGCTACTGTTAATAATTTGACAGCGAAGGATAGTGATACGTTCACGCTTTATGCAATTTGGGAGAAGAAACCCGCTATTCCAGTCTTGAAGGCAAACAGTATTGTTTTGACCACTGATCAAGTTGAAGAATTCTTAAAAGACAATACCTTAGAAAGAAAGATTGCAGAGCTTTCAAATGCGAAAGTCGTGGATGAAAATACGAATGATGTGATAGCCACATATGAGAAAATCAATGTCGATATTTCAAATGTGAAAGACAAAAAAGGCGTCTACCAAGCAACACTCTCTTATGAAGCTAAAGCACGCTCAACGCTAGATTCAAAAGAAATCGAGGTAACAGTCATAGAAGCTACGAAGACGCAAAAGATTACATTTGACGTGAATGGCGGCGACGAGAAGAGCAAACCAACGGATATTAGTGCTAAAGTTGGAACAACAGTGAGCTTGAAGGATATTAAAGCACCTACAAGATTAGGTTACAGCTTCATTGGTTGGTTCAACGACGAGACGAAAGTCGGCGACACCGTTGAAATGCCAAACAACGGAATGACACTAGTGGCTCATTGGTCACTAAGCGGTAACAACGATAGCAGTTCAAATGGAAATGGTGCAACTGGCGGAAATACTGATTCAGGTACTGGCTCAGGAGTAACAAACACAAATATTTTAGCTCGTACAGGATCAATTACTACTGGTAAATCATTACCGCAAACCAATGACACATCAACAATCGGTACGTCTATTGTTGGTGGTATGCTGGCATTACTAGCATTATTCGGTTTCAAAAAGAAAAAAGATGAAGAGTCTGAACCGGAATCGAAGTAAGAAATAATTAAGTATATACAGAATCACTAACTTAGCGAATGAATCTGCTAAGTCGGGTGATTCTGTTGTGTTATCTATAAATAAGTTGCCATACAGGCGATCAATTAAACATAGATGGGAACATTGATAGATGAAAAAAATTTTATTAGTAGATGATTCAATAGAATTTTGCAACTTCATGCAAGAATTTTTAGAGACCCATGATTTTGATGTGTTAACTACGCAAGATCCATTGGAAGGCATCACGCTTTTCCGTAAATCAATGGTGGATTTAGTGATCACGGATTTAAAAATGGGAGAGATCGACGGCATACAATTTATGACCTTAATCCAAGAATCCTATCCTGACGCTAAGGTCATTATCTTGACCAGTTCGGAAAGTGAAGAGGATGAATTTCGCAGTTTGGATCTTAAAGCAGATGAGTACTTAAAAAAAGGGACCTCTTTAAAAATCATCCTGAAGCGTATTATGCGTGTATTGGAACAAGAAAATAAGAGTTCAGAAGAGGTGCTGTTCAGCAAGCGTGAGGACTTAACCATCAAGAAACGAACCAGACAGGTTTATAAAAATAATGAGTTGGTTATGCTGACAAGAAAAGAATACGACTTATTGGTAATGTTTCTTCAGAATAAAAATCGTGTACTATCTCGGGAAGTTATCTTTCGGACTGTCTGGAATAAAGAGAGTCAGCTAGTAGATTCACGTGTAATTGCGACGCATATCAAACAGATACGCGCTAAGCTGTCTCTAACTAGTCTCTATAATATTAGAGGAGTTGGATATGAGTGGGCTGAGTAATCGCAAGTTTAAATTAGTAGTGGTACTGTACGTTCTTTTAATAGCAATGATCGTAATGCTTTTTTTACTCTACCCAAGTATTTACAATCATATTGAGAAGCAGCAGCAAGATCAAAAAATGGAACAAGTGGAAAAAATCTTAAGTAAGAATGATCAACTCTCAGATCGTTTAGCAGAGGCAGCAAAAGATTCAACGGTGGAACTGGTAGTTTTGAAACAGCAACGGTTGATCTACGAATCTTTGCCGCTAAAAGGCAATTTGTCTGAGCTGAAGCAATTTGTCCGCAAAGAAAATTTGGTCTATCAAAAAACGTATCAGTATAAGGAGTATGTTATTTGGATTGCTTTCTATCCTCAAAAAATACAGCAGCAATTTAATCAGTTGATCATCTTTATTTGTTTGTTGATCACAGCGCTAGTGTTGTTGATGGTATTAGTAATCTATTACATCTATTATCAGCTTTTAGAACCATTGAAAAAGCTGCGCACGAGTATCCTAGCTCTGAAGAAGTTTAATTTTGATCAGGCGATTTTGGTTACTGAGTATAAAGATGAAAAGGGTTTGTTAGCTGACTTGAGTGCTTTTTCAAAAGATTTGAAAATGAATATGGATGAAATTGGTACAAAATTTACCGATCTGGAGCTGCAGCTGCAAGCAGAACAAGATTTAAACGCCTATAAAAAGAAGTTAATCAACTCTTTGATCCATGATCTCAAAACACCGCTGAGCATCATGATTATGTCAGTGGAGCTTCTGCTGGAAAATGAACGGCTGCCCGAAGCGGTCAAAAATCAATTAAGTGAGCTGCTCAAGCGGCAGAATACGACTTTGATGAACATCAACGAAATTTTAAAAGCATCGAATCAGCAGTTGGAGATCGTGACGGACGAACCGATCGATTTAATCCCGATCATTCGCCAGACTTTGGAGCATTTTCAAGTATTGATGAAAAACAAAGGGCTGTTTGGCGATATTAATATGCCTCAGCGAGTCACATTGAAAATGTCTCAGATCGAAGCAGAGCAATTGCTCCATAACATCCTTTCAAACGTGATCAATTATTCTCCAGCAAATGAAGAATTTACCCTTGATGTTGATGAAAAGGGGGATCAGTTGATCCTGACAGTCTCAAATGAGGTAGATGATCTAAATCAAATTGACTTTGAGCATGTCTTTGATTTGTTTTATCATTCCCAAACGGCTAAAAATGAGTTTAGCACCGGATTAGGCATGTATACAATCGCGGCGATCGTGCAGCGGAATAAGGGGACGCACTCTTTTTATCCTCATGAAGGAAAAGCGTACTTAAGGATCATATTGCCGATAAAGAGGGCATCGCTATGAAGAAGTTACTATTGATTATAGTTCTATTATTGACGATGGTACCGCTAAAAGTTTTTTCTGAAACGGAACTGCCTAATGAACCAGGAACATATCCAATTAAAGTGAGTTATGTAGAGGATGGAAAAGAGTTATTCAAGACCGTCTATGTAACTGTACGGAGTGAGGATACTGAGATCATTGGCGATGTTGCTATTGATGCGAAAGCATTTCTATTGACTACTCATCAGGTGGAAAAGATAACTGCTAGAGAGGCGATTGATTATAGTGGAGCGAGAGCATGGAGTATTGTTGATGTAACTGTTAGCGAGGTTTTGTTGAATAACCCAGATTTTAATAGTTCCAAGATTCCATTTGAATCTAGCTATTGGCAGGTACAGCTGGTGATCAGCATTTTTCTTGCACAGCTTTTAGCAATCCCGTTATTGTTAGTACTCTTTTCATCCAGAAACATCGTCCAAATCGTCCAAGAACTGACCGACTTTTTCTCAAGGTAATTTTTTTTAGGCTGAGACTTCAAATAAATTCAAAAAAATCTATCTTATATTCAGAGTGAGGATGTCAGCGAAGAATAAATAAACGCATGGGAATTTCCCCATGCGTTTATTTTGCATATGCAACTATTTTTTTAGAGCTGCTCGTGTAACGGAGTCGATCACAAACTCGGCACCGTTCAAGGCATAGACGCCTTGGATATCGCCGGTATTTAAGGCGGCGATAGCTTCATTGGAAAAGTGCAGGGCACTTGTCTCGAAATGGATCGTTTTCTTACCATCAGTGACACGGAAGGTCTTTGTCTCTGCTTGGTTGATTAACTCAAATTGAGTCGGCAATGTATCGAGTTCGCCTAATTTTTCTTCGACGATGAGATCCTCGACTTTTTGATAGCGAGTAACGACCAGCTTGCGGCTTTCCTCGCTGACTAAAAGTGCAGCAAAATGGGTATTATTGATTAGGCTGACGATACCAAACGCGCCATCCTTCAAAGCACTTTTTTCATCGACGTTGACAGTAAAGGCTTCGGCGTGTTCGGTTTGTCGAACTCCGAGAAAAGCTGGTGTGGCTTCTTGCGCGATCGTAGTTGCGTTGCCTTTCAGTGTCAGCTTTCCATTTTCTAAGAGCCTCTCCTGATTCAATGGGGCTCGCAGGCTGAGCCATTCTGGATTTAAGTCGGGCGCGTCGAAGTGGTCGGTGAAGCTGGCAATCTGTTGTTCATTGGTCAGTGCGGCTTGATGCTCTGGATAATTGTTCAAGTCAACTGTCTCGCTTGGTACGCCAGTGTAGATTTCCGGCCATTCATCTTTCCAAATTACGGGATACAGCAGTGTTTCTCTGCCTAAATTCGTAATTTGCTTGAAGCCGACAGCAGCGGGGCGAGTGCCAAGACAGGTTAGCCACCAATTTCCCTTGGTATCTTGAAAAAGATCCGCATGACCGATATTTTGTAACGGCTCATCGGCGCGATCGCGATTTGTAAAGAGGGGATTGATTGTTTGATTGTCTTCATAGGGTCCCCACAGGTTATCGGATTTGAACATCGTGATCATATGTCCGACACCTGTTCCGCCTTCTGCCGCTAATAAATAGTAGGCGTCCTTTTGTTTAAGGATGTGCGGACCTTCGACATCACGACCGCCAGTCCCAAAGCTGATGACTTCTGGACCGCGGAGAATTTCTCCGGTAGTCAAATTAATTTCGGCCATTTGAATGGCTTTGGTTCCTTGATCGTCGATATAGCCCGTGAAGGTCACATAAGTCCGACTGTTTTCCTGATAAAGATCAGGATCGATTCCCATAATGTCGATTTCGATACGTTGCTTTTCCCAAAGGATCTCTCCATTTGAGGTTAGGCTTCCTTTAATAATGAAGTTTTTGAACTCCGCAAAATTCGTAGTGATCACATAAAAATATCCATCAAAGTAGCGGATACACACAGCAAAGATTCCTTCATTGGATTTTGCTTGGGTTAGATCGGCTTGCTCTTTTTGAGTAACGACACTGGGAAGCTTGGTCCAGTTCAGCAAATCGGTGCTTTTACTTAAAGCGATCCCTGGATAATATTCAAAGGTGCTATTGACTAAATAATAGGTGTCTTCTACTAAAACAATGCTGGGATCGGGATACATCCCGCGCAAAATCGGGTTTTGATAATGGGTTACCATATGGCATGCTCCTTTTTGAAAATGTCGTAAACGGCGCGAACATCGGCTAGATTTAATTCTGCCGTTTTTGTGAAGGTCTTGAATGCTGCTTTGAATTCCGCGTTTGTTCCAATGGCGATAGGCAAGGCCCCGCTGACACTAATAGCAGTGATGCCGGCGATTGAATCCTCGATTCCGACACATTCTGCCGGTTCGAGGTTCAGGGCCTTGGCCGCTGCTAAGAAAATATCGGGCGCGGGTTTTCCTTGGGCTACTTTACTAGGATCGGCAATCGCATCGAAAGCGTCGGTCAATTGAAGCTTGTCTAAAATAGCTGGGCCATTCAAACTTGCCGAGGCTAAAGCCAGCTTCACCTCATTTTCCTTTAGCTCCGCAATAAATTCGCTAATGCCCGGCAAAATATTTCTTGGCGATAGATCCTTTAAGGAAGCAAGGTACAGCTCGTTCTTTTCTATTAATAGCTGTTGAAACATACTGTCTGAAACACTAACGTCTAAGTGATCCAGAATCACCTGCAGCGAGTCGCCGCGGCTGACGCCTTTGGTCTGTTCTTCTAAATGGTCAGGCAGTTCAGCAGCAAAATAACTATTCGCTAGTTTTTGCCACGCCTGAAAATGCAGGGAGGAGGTGTCGGCGATGACACCATCTAGGTCAAATAAAGCCCCTTTAAACAACGGCAACAGCCTCCCGTTCACTTAAAATCGGTGTCTCGACTAAGACTGCGTTGATTTTTGCTAAATTTTCAGGTGAGATTTGAATAAATGGCAATAGGGTATTCAGCTTGGTCAAGGACATCGTTCCTAGTCCGCCCTGTATCGCGGCTGGATCGTTTCTGAAGAAGTCTAAAACAGGATCGATTTGATCAATTTTTTTGACTAATAGATTATCTGCCATGATTTCCGCTGCCGGTGTTTCGCTCGTATAGTGCTCAATATAATTTTCACTTGGAATGTAGCTGATCGCATAGGTGCCGCAGGTAAGAGTGAACTTGCCGCCGATTTTTTGCTCATTATTTACAGTAACAGGAACATTTTCAGCTCTTGGTAAATCAACATTCACGATACTACCAAACGGCACAGACAGGTTGATCTTGATCGTATGCTCTGAATCCGCTTCGATCTGTGATTGAACAGCCAGTTTTCCATAAGGAGTGTCGAAATGCCCTTTTATCTGCTTCAAGCGATAATCGAAGAGTGGGGCGAAGGTTGCCTTTTGATAACCCGGAGCATCGCTTTGAATTCCTAACAAATAATTATATGCCCACTCCATAATGGCACCAAAGCTGTAATGGTTCAGCGAATTCATTCCTTCTGGATTCATGGAGCCGTCTGCCTCTACTGAATTCCAGCGTTCCCAAATTGTTGTTGCCCCAAGATTTACTGCATACAGCCAGCTCGGGAAATCCTCCAAAAGAAAAATCTTGGTAGCCAATTTATGATAGCCGCAGCGCGATAAGACTTGGCAGATAAACGGTGTGCCGACAAAACCAGTCGTCAAATGATCGTTATCCTTTTTCAAGCGAGCAACTAAATCCTTGGCGACACGTGCTCGTTGGGCTTCTGGGACCAGCTCAAAATGCAGCGCAAGTGCGTAAGCAGTCTGTGTGTCTATTGCTAAACGACCATTGGCAGTGATGTATTCCTCCAGAATCGCCTGTTTAATCTGTTGGGCCTGTTGGCGATAATGAGCGGCATCCGCTGGGAAATCTAGGATATCTGCGGTGTTCGCCACGATAATACTAGAATAGTAATAATAGACCGACGCGATAAAATCTTCCTCAGTTTTTCCAGTAGGCAATGCCGGATTTTCGCCATCCAGCGCTAACCAATCACCGAACTGGAAGGTTCCCGTCCATAGCTGATCACTGCTGCTATTTCGGCGAATCCATTCTACCCAGCTCTTCATGGCTGGATAATTTTGCCGCAGAATCGCTGGATCACCATAAATCTGATACATATTCCACGGAATAATGGTAGCCGCATCGCCCCAAACAGCTGCACCGCCGTCTGGATTTCCCATCGAAGGTGCGTACATCGGCACCATACCATCGTGCAGGGCCTGCTCCACAGCAATATCCTTAGCGTACTTTTTAAAGAAAGGAAAGACATTCATATTTAAGGCCGCGGTATTTGAGAATACTTCCGCGTCACCCGTCCAGCCCAACCGTTCATCTCGTTGCGGACAATCGGTCGGGATATCTAAGAAATTGCTTTTTTGCCCCCAAAGAACATTTTGGAAGAAGCGATTGACCTTCGGATTGGTCGTTTCGATGGTACCAGTCGTCGGCATCTCTGAATAGAGCACCGCTGCTTGGAAATCTTCTGGTTTTAAGGACTGTGTGTTTCCTTCAACTTTGACATAACGATAGCCGTAGAAGGTAAAGTGGGGACGAACCCATTTTTCTTCGCCATCAGAGATATAAACGAATGCCGCTCGTGCTTCCCGCAGGTTGTCGCGATAGAAGTTCTCTTCCTGTAAAATTTCGCCCATTTGAAAGACTAATTTAGTGCCTTTTGGTTCCCGATTATAAAATTCCATCCAGCCGGTCTGATTTTGGCCGAAATCAAGAACATATTCATCAGCGGGTGTATGAAGGATTTCTTGGACAGGAAGCCGATCCATGATTTTGACAGGCAAGCTTAAACGATCCTGCAATAGACGCTTGTCTTGGTCTAAGATCATGACAGGCTGCCAGTTTTCCGGCAGGATCGTATCATCCAAATCCTCACCATAATAAATCTCAGACTTCGTTATTTTCCCGCTAGTCGTAAGCCACGTTTGGTCAGTCGGAATGATTTCACCACGGCCATCTTCGTATTCCAAATGGTATTCAGCAATAATGCGGTGATGATCGCCATAGATATTTGCCATCCCGCCGTCAAATCCCAGAGTTCCTTTGTACCAGCCATCACCTGTTGAAACCAACAACTCGTGCTTTTCGGCGGTATTGAAGGCTTCCGTCACATCATAGGTTTGCACTTGTAGCCATTGGTCATACGCTGTTACGCCAGGTGTCAAATATTCGTCTCCGACTTTTTCACCATCAATATAGGTCTCGTAAACACCTAGACCAGTGATATACAAACGGGCCTGTTTCACCTTTGTATCGAGAGTGATTTCTTTTTTGAAGAGGGTGTTTTGAATCGTTTTGTCCGAATGAGCGATCCAATCGGCTTCAAATGGTTCATTCATTTTTCCGGTTTCAAAAAAAGTCGTTCCGGTTACTTGGTTTTGATTTTGGTCTTCAAGGGTAACTTTGACTTGATAACGAGTTCGAGGACTCAGCACTAAAGGCACTTCAAAATAATTCGTATCAAAGGGCAGCTTTTCTGTCTGATAAACAGGCTGATCAGGATGTTCGGTCCAAATCGTCAGCTGTTTGGTTAGCTGAATGAACTGATCGGCTGCTACAACGAAATCAATTCGCAGATCGTCTAGCTGAAAACCGATGGGTTCGGTCATGTGATTGATTAAAATGCTCGAGATATTCATTTTTACGCTCCTTTTTATAGTTTGGTGGTAAAATCGCCGCAGAATGGATCAACTGGACTGATGCCTTCGAATGCTTCAGCGCCGGTCATTTTACGGATCACCGCCGCGATACTTTCTTTATTGCCAGTATAGGTATTGATATAAGTAGAGATCGCCGGCACATCAAACAAGTGATACGGATTCGCAGTTGAGATAAAGACGGTTGGGATCGACTTCATGAACCACGGAGCATCGGCAGCCATTAAATGAATCCAGTCCAAACGGGTCGTTGTCTGATTGCTGGCGGTTTCGACGTTGGCGACGTATAGTGCCAGATCAAATTTTTCTTTCATTTCGGCTACGCCTTCTTCAAAAATCTCATGAAAGTCCAGGCGGCTGCGGTCATACAAAGTGACTTCAAAACCAAGTGATTCCAGCTGTGTTTGGAAGTGTTCCGTGACTTTTCCGCCTTCTTTAAAGCCGCCATCGTCTGAGTCTCCAAGGACTACCATGCGAATGCGGGGATAGCGTTCAACGGTTAATGGTAAGAGCTGATCGCGATCTTTGACTAGTGTGACCGATTTTTTAGCCGCCGCCGCTGCTTTTTCCGCGTGTTCTGCTAAGTTTAGCTCAAGGGGAGCAGATAGTTCTTTGAGACCGAATAAGCCATGAGCCATTTTGGTACCAAGAATTCTTAAAACGGCTTCTTCAATCCGTTCCATTTCCAGTGTGCCATCAGCTACCGCTTGTTTAATAAAAGCATAATCCTCATCAATATTTTTATTGAACAGGATCATATCGACGCCAGCGTTGATAGTGGCCGGCAATAGTTTTTCGCGCGGCATGATCGCGTTATAGCCCAGCATCGGGGTAGCATCAGTGATGGTCAAGCCGTTGAAGCCTAAAGTTTCTCGCAATAAGCCGTCAATCAATAATTTTGAAGCCGAAGCTGGTTTTAATTCAGCGTCCGCGATTTCCGGCATCAGCTTGCGTTCCCAAGCAGGCTGGAAGATATGACCGATCATGATGCTGGCGATGCCTTGATCGATAAAGGTTTGATAAATTTTGCCGTAAGAAGCCATCCAATCCTCAGCAGAAAGAGAATTGACCGAGCTCAGTAAATGCTGATCCCGTTCGTCGACACCATCACCGGGGAAATGTTTGATTACTGGCAGAATTTGATTTTCCTGAAGTCCTTTAATCTGTGCTTCCGCCATTTGGATCACGCGCTCCTGATCGCTGCCGAAGGTCCGAGTATTTGTGATTGGGTTGCGGAAATTTTGGTCGATATCCACGATCGGTGAAAAGGACATATTGCAGCCAACCTGTGCCGCTTCTTCTCCAGCAACATTTCCCAGCTCATAAGCGTGGGTGGGATCATCGGTCGCCGCAATCTGTAACGGCATACCGAACCAGGTACCTTCGGAAATGATCCCATTGCCGCCAGCTTCTAGGTTGGCAGAAAAGAATAGCGGAATGTCGCTTGCTTCTTGAGCAGTGGCAAGTTCGCGTTTGATTTTCTCAGCAGCGGCAGGGCGATACATCATCCCGCCAGGACGATAAGTTTCGATAAACTTCTTGATATCTACCTGATCCTCGTCTTGACCGATCACAAAAAAGAGCTGACCGATTTTTTCTTCAAGGGACATTGCCTGCACCTTGTCTTGCAGCTGTTGAATTTGTTCTGGCGTTAAATTGTAAGGTTTTTTCGTAAGATCTAACATAAATGATAAGCCTCCATAAATTTATATATACTTGTTCACGCTTTCATTCTAGCTTGGAAAAAGTAGAGATACTATTGCGAAAAAACATCTGCGGTGTGTCCATTTCACTGCTCCTTTCATTTCGTGGCAATCTGTGCTTGCTTGAATAAATCATTCATGAGATAGTTTAGGCGAAGCGGCAAATGAAGATAATAGAAAAAAACGACTTATAAGAAGGAAACCTATAATTAATCAACTTTTTAGCCAGTAGAAGGAATATTTAGAAAGGAGAAAAATCAATGGAGGCGGAAATTCTAAAAATATTGCAGGAAAAAAATCACCCTCGGGATTGGGAAGCACTGGGGCCGGAAATGCGGCCAAGACGTTCAGGTATGTTGAAAAACGAGCCGGTTTATGAATTCTTTCATACGCTGGATGATTCGCTGGAGGTTAATTTGCAGTCCATCGCGATCTCTGTGCAGCCGGTGAAATCCTACATTCCTTATCATGTCCATGACTATGTCGAAATGATCGTTCCGATCGTGGGAGAGTGTACGGTCATCACTAAAAATGATCGGCTGGAGCTGCAGCAAAATGATTTGATCATCATCGGAAATCATACCATTCACCGAGTGGAACCGATCAGTGAAGAGAGCATCGTGATCAATCTGACACTGAAAGACACGGCGTTCACGTTAAACGATTATCATTTTATGTACGAGGACCGCGTAACAAAAAAAGTCTCTTCATTATTATTCTCGCTGCTTTCAAATGAAACCCAAGGGGAAAATATTTATCGACTGTTTCGGACCCATCAGGATGGGAAGATTCAGACATTGCTGGGGGATATTATTCAAGAGTATTATCATCCCGATACCCAATCAAATCAGATCATTCGGCTAGAGCTGTTGACTTTATTTGCGCGGCTGATCCGCTCTGCGGCCAATGAACAGGAAATGATCGCTAGTGAGGATGATGCTTCCGTTAATTTACTTTCGCTGCTTTTGTATATCGAAAAGAATTACGCCCAGATCACTCTTGAGGAAATGGCGCAGCACTTTGGCTTTAATCCGAATTATTTATCCTCCTATTTGAAAAAGCACACTGGTCTTACGTTTATCAAGCTAGTCCATCTGCAACGGGTAAATGTAGCCGCCGAATATTTGACCTACACCAATGCGCCGATCGAACAGATCGCATTGAAGGTGGGCTATGAGAATCCGTCGTATTTCTATAAAATGTTCCGGAAAAACTTGAAAATTTTGCCAACAGAGTACCGAGAAAAATATTCGATCCACGCGAAAAAACCGATTGAGTGATCAATCGGTTTTTTTAGAGCTTGAATCTTTGTCGATATTGATTTGGCGAGAGTCCTGTTTGTTTTTTAAAATAATGATAGAAGTAAGCTTCACTGGAAAAGCCTAAACGTTCCGCGATTAATTGAATGGTCAAATCCGTAGTGTTCAACAGCTGCTGCGCCTTTTGCGTACGAATCATCTGGGCATAGCCGGCAATGGTCATTTTGGTTTGTCGCTTTAACAGCCGATTCAGATACTCCGCATTGTAATGAAGGGCTGCTTCGATCTCTTTGCGTGAAATATTGCCAAAACGACCTTCGATCAAATGAGTGACACGATTAACGAGATAGGCTTCCTTGGATAAGTCCAAGTCGATTTGCTGGAGCGAGAATAAATTGGTATTTTCCAGTGCATCTAATAATCGTAAAATCAATCCCCGCTGGAAGTAGGTCCGACCGATTTTTGCAGTGGCAACCTCCAGCTGCAGCGAGTCGAGAATGATATGAAAACCAGCACTCTGCTGCGGCAGGCAAGGTGTCACTTCAATATAGCTACGTTTCCACTGGGAGTCTGATTGGAGATTCTGTCGCAGAAATTGAAAAATCGGTCCTTCGCCGCAATCATTCATAAATAGTTCCTGTAACAAAGCGGGCGATAAATTTAGGAAGACCACACTGCAGCCGTCAGAAAGAATTTCTCGATGCAGAATCTGCGTATTCAGCAAACAACCTTCACCTGCCCGGAAAAGATATTCCTTATCCTCGATAAAATTAGTCAATTCCCCATTCAAGACATACATCAATTCAAAATTTTGATTTTTATGCAGCGCTTGATATTCTTCATCCTCAAAAGCAACGATCTCGCCATCTTGGACTTTTGTGTAAAGCACTTTTTCGCCAATTTTTTGTTTATAAAAGATCGCAATCGGCGAGTAGGTCGTAATTTGCGGAACTTCTGTATTTGCCGCATGAAGCTTGGAAAAAGGATCGTTTGACATAAGACACCTCCAAAAGGTTGGGAAAATGCAGGAAACGTTTTCTCAAAGTTGGTATTTTTCATTATATCACAGAGCAAGACTGCCTAGAATGAGGGTATGAAAGGGAGGAACGCTGATGCGAACAACAAAAAGCTTAAATCAAGAATGGAAATTTCATTACGGAGAAATCGGTTCTCCCAATAAGACAGCTAAAAAAGCCCATGCCTTAGGCGGCTTAACGGCACCAATAACAGGAGAAGCGGGCGAACCCGTTAACTATGGAGCAGGAGGTGAACATTTCTTAAAGCTGATTGCTCAAGGAAACCTTCAACAGGGCTTGAAAAATTTGGCCGGGACAGTGCTTGATGCTGCATTAGATCAAAGCTGGCAAACGGTCAATCTTCCTCATGATTGGAAAATCAGCCAACCCTATGTGCAAGATCCAGCACTTTTGATGTCAGGCTCAAAAGCAGATGGGATCGGATATTATCGCAAGACTTTCGATTTAGCAGAGGAGCTGATTGGTCAGCAGAGAGTCATCCTGCATTTTGAGGGCGTGATGCGTTCGGCAGATGTATGGTTGAACGGTGCGTATCTAGGAAATAATAATAGCGGCTATACCAGCTTTTCTTTTGATATCACTGAGATGGCGAGATACGGAGATGAAGGGATTAATGCCTTGCTTGTTCGTGTCGATACGACAACAGGTGCGGAAGGCTGGTGGTATGAAGGCGCAGGAATTTATAAAAATGTGTGGTTGGAACTGGTACCGTTAACGGCGCTCGATCGTGAAGGGGCCTATATCTATACTAAAGAGCTGCGACCGGATTATGCCTTGATGGGCGCGGAGCTCAGTGTAGAAAATAATTCGCAGGATCTAGTTGAGGTAGCTCCGACGATTACCATTAATGATCAGGTGATCCAATTTGATCAACAGGTGATACCACCTTATGAGAAACGGACATTTAACCAAGAGTTCAGACTTTCTGCACCGATTTTCTGGTCGCCTGAGGAGCCCCATCTGTATGAAGCTATTTTTCGCATCCCTACTGATGAATGTCGAAAAAAATTTGGTGTCAGAACCTTTGCTTATAATACAAACGGTTTTTACTTAAATGGCGCATCCTATGAATTGCGCGGTGTGTGCGAACATCAAGATTTTGCTGGAGTAGGAGTAGCGCTGAATCAAGACTTAGTAGACTATAAGGTGAAAATGATGAAGGCGATGGGGGTCAATGCTTGGCGCAGTGCGCATCACTTTGCTTCAGAAGAATTACTGAAGGCCTGTGATCGGTTAGGGATCATTTTGATGAATGAAAATCGGCTGTTGGAAAGCACGCCTTGGCGGATCGCTGATTTAGAAAAAATGGTCATCAAAAGTCGAATGCATGCTTCTGTTGGCTTTTGGTCTGTTGCGAACGAAGAGATCATCGGCAACACTGCATTAGGCAGTCGAATCGCTGAACGATTAGTACAAACGATTAAGCGGAATAACTATGAAAGCTTAGTTGTTTCTGCCGAACTGTTGAATCCTGAAGGCAAGGTCGAGAAAAGTTATTTGACCAACTATGATGTCCTCGGAGTCAATTATCCTGAAGCGGATGCGATGGGACCGGGTGCAATCAAGATCAAGGAAAATCACCCAGAGCTGCCGATCATGAGTACAGAAAGTGCTTCTTACTTTTCGACCCGCGGAATCTATCGAGACAATGAGGAAAACTGTCAGTGTTCAAATCTTGGTTCAATGTTTTCTATGATCTTACCCGGAAAACGCCAGCCGGGAGATCCAGGTGTAGGCGGGACTGCTCGACCAGAAAAGGTGATGGCTTATTTGAACAAGCATTCCTATATGGGCGGTGTTTTTCTATGGACGGCCTTTGATTATTATGGCGAGCCCTCCCCATTTGGCTGGCCAGCGATCTCCTCGCAATTTGGGATTGCGGACTTATGCGGCTTTCCAAAGGATTATTACTATTACTATCAAGCAACATGGTGTGAAGAACCCGTGATTCATCTCATGCCTCATTGGAACGAAGAAGGATTGGACATTGATGCAGACGGTCGTGTATCCGTTCGAGTTTTCAGCAATGCGAGTGAAGTAGAGCTTTTCGTCAATGAAAAAAGCTATGGTAAAAAGACAGTTGAAGCACACATAGCGAACTGGGAGGTTCCCTATCAAGCTGGAAAATTAAAAGCGGTGGCTTACAAAAATACCCGCGTCGTCGCTGAAGCTAGTCATGAAACTAGTTCTGTGATTCAAACGGTTAAAAGTGAACGAATTTTTGCCGGCAGGGAATATGACCTGTATAAACTAGTCGCGTTGGACAATCAGCAGCGATTTGTTCCAACCGCCTGTGAACAGGTAGCCGTAAGTGTCGAAAACGGAGAAATTGTTGGTCTGGCTAATGGCGATCCTGCCAATCATGATGCTTACAGCCTGACAAATGTTCGATTGTTTCAAGGGCAGGCCTTAGTCATTGTGCGGGCAGAAAAAGAGGCCGGATTAAAAGCAGTGATTCAAGCATAAAAAAGCAGACAGAAAAAGACCACCTATGAAAAGACCACAAAGCGCATGAATTTTGAATATGGTGAGGAGTTTTTTTCTGTCTTATACTTTGGATGTAATTTGAAAGCGGAAACAAAAATATGAAGGAGCGCAATTATTATGAATAAGAAAAAAATCTCACTTGCTGTTGGAATACTAAGCATGAATCTGTTGCTGATGTCAGGGACGGTCGTTGGGGCAGCCATTGCCGCCATTTCGAAATCTTTCCCTCAAGAACCAATCTCCAAGGTCCAAATGCTGAGCTCGATCCCGCAGCTTGGACAATTAGCAGCAACCTTAGTCTTTACGTGGCTAACGTATAAGCTGACTAGAAAAAATATTGGTGTCGTGTCGGTAGCGATCGTCGCTATCAGCGGCCTGCTGCCAGTTTTCTATAATAGCAGCTTGAATATCATCCTAGCGTGTATGGTCGCTTTGGGCTTCGGCTTAGGATTGATTAGTAACGTTGGCCCTGTATTATTGCAGGAACACTTTGACGGTGAAGAACGTGCAACGGTCATGGGCTGGGCAGTGGGCTTCAATAATCTTGGAATGATGGGCTTTACAGCTATCGGCGGCATGCTGGGCAGTGCCAATTGGAAAAATCTGTTTTGGGTTTATGGCGCAGCTATTATCATTTTATTAGTCGTTCTAGTTCTAGTGCCAAAAGATCGCAAGCTTTCTGAGACAGAGGTTTCGAATCAGAAAAATATCAGCTTTGGTAAAACAGTAAAAAGCTTGAATGGCTATGTTTATGTGATGTTGATCGTTACCTTCGTAACCTCATTGTGTTTGATGATTTTCTTGGCAAACCAATCATTATTATTAGCTTCAAAAGGAAATGGTACCGCTTATACGGCGATGGTCACTGCATTAGGAAATGTTGGCGGAATTTGTACCGCTTTTGGGTTGAAGTATATTCGTAAGCTCACGAAAACCGATACGATGGCTTGGGGATTTGTCGCTTTTGCACTGTCGTATATCTGTATCGTTTTCTTTAACAATCCGGTACTGCATATCGCCGGGAACATGTTTTCAGGGATGGGTATCGTAATGGTCAATGCAACGATTCCTTATGAGCTTTCAATCCTAGCCAATCATCAGCAATTCCCGGTAGCGATCGCCATGAACACTCTAATCGCTTCTGTGGCAGGCTTTTTGGCACCAATGCTGTTAGCTGCGACAAAAATTTCAGCAGGAGCGAATTCGTATATCGCGGGTATCGTTATCAGTGGAATCACGGCCGCAGTGCTGCTAATCACCCGTTTAGGCAGCCGAATCGAAAAAAAGTCTGAACAAGAAACAAACAAGCAGCTGAAAGAGTTTCAAGAAGCATAGCTTTACTATCGAGAATAAAACAGCAGTAAGAGAGTAATTTTTTTTCTTGCTGCTGTTTTTCTATGAATATGATGGCGCTCTCAAAAATACCGGTGCATTTCATTCATAAAACCTGTATGCTAGAAATAGAAAAACTAATACTATAGATAAAGCAGGTGCATATATGAAGAAACATCCATTAGAAGGCAGAATAGCAGAGATCAAGTTTGATTCTGGATTGCAATTTCGGATTGATTTTTTAGCGGATAATCAGCTGCGCTGGACTTCCATTCGCGAAGAAGATGCAGGGGCGACAGATGTCGAGACGATCCATGTGGAAGAATATCCTGGTGGAATCTTTTCTATCGATTGGGTAGAGGAATCAGGACTCTGTGTTTCCTACACCGTTGATACCGCCAATCAATTCGTAAAAAGCTTTATGACATTTACTGACGAAAACTACCGCGGAGGCCGCAGACCATTTATCCATGAAGGACCGTTTCATCTTATTTTGGAAAATGGCGAGCCGGATCTAGCTCCGCTGTAATAACTGAATTAAATTCAATGAAGAAGCCATCCTATAAACTTATGGATGGTTTTTTGTTTTATAAGTGTTTTATAGCAAAGCGTCTTTACGCCTTCGATGATTGTTAAACTAACTGTATTAACTATAAAGAACTGAAGCGTCAGCAACAACAAAAAGAAGTTGAGTTTTAGGAAGGAATCCAAGGTTCTTGTTGTACAACTAAACTACTTTGATATAATGTAAGTAGTTTAGTTGTACAAAAAGGAGTATTGTTTATGTCGAAAAAGCTTGATGAATTATTAGAAAAGAGAGATGGAAATCTTTCTATGAAAGAGGCTCGATTAGAGGGAATCAGTCCATCGACCGTACAAGCATATGTAAAATATGGACGTTTACTTGCCATTGAGAGAGGCTTTTATGTGTTGGATGGTCATGGAATTGATGAGCTTTTTTTACAACAAAATAGATTTTCGCGTGGTATTTTTTCTTATGAGACAGCACTGGATATTCATCAACTATCTGACAATATGCCTGCAGCAATTCATCTTACATTTCCTAAAGGATACAATGTTAGTCGGAAAGAAATGAAAGCTCAGAATTTGAAGTTTCATTTTGTCCCAAAGAATATTTATGAATTAGGCAAGATTGAAGGGCTCTCTTTTCAAGATAACCCTATTTATTTATATGATAAGGAACGGACGTTGTGTGATATTTGGAGTTCTCGATTTGATATGGCGTATGATTTAAAGTTGGAGTCATTAAAAAACTATATGTCGAGTAAAGAGAGAGATCCAGGAAAGTTAAGTGTCTATATGGATAAACTATCCGTATCAAAAGAGATGCACACACATATGTTAAGTCTGATTTGAGGAGGATATTATGACACCAACACAATTTACAGCTAAAACAAGAAATTTAGCAAAACAAAATAATTTGAACCCTCAGTTAGTTCAACGTCATTTTATGATGGATCATTTTGTAGAAGCAATTGCGGAATCTGAGTATAAGACAATTGATTGTCTATTTTAAAAAGTGGATTCCAGTTCTTCAAAGCTTTATACTTTGGGTGAAGGAGTTTTGATAGATGAAAGAAAAAAACCAAAAGCCGTTGATTTTTTCTCATGTAGCAGCACAGGGAAAACCACGGCACATGAAAGCCGAGACAAACGGCTGTCCATTTTGCGATTATGAAGAGAAAGAAAATATTTTAGCTGAAGATGGGGAGCTTCTTTGGATCAAAAATAAATATCCGACTTTAAACAATACCTCCCAGACATTGATTATTGAAAGTAAGGAACATAACAGTGACATCTCTACTTATACAAAAGAAGAGAACCGTCGACTGATTCAGTTTGCTCTAAAATGCTGGAAGGAAATGAAGCAAGATCCGCGCTACCAATCCGTTTTATTCTATAAAAATCACGGTCCATTGTCTGGCGGTTCTTTGAAGCATCCCCACATGCAGATCGTCGGGTTAGAGGATGTTGATGGGGAAAGCCAGATTCAGCTGGAGAATTTTGAAGGGGTATCTGTATTGGAGCGTGATGAGCTGTCAATTACACTTTCTAAGTTTCCCACGATGGGCTTTTTAGAGATGAATCTGATCGTCGAGTGGGAGGAAAACAGCGAGCTGTTCGCAGATTATTTACAGCAGCTGGTTTGTTTTGTCCTGCAAGATTATTTTCACGGTCGTTGTGATAGCTTTAATCTCTTTTTCTTTATAATAGAAGGAAAGCTGATTGCGAAGGTTGTGCCAAGATTTATTGATTCGCCTTATTTTGTCGGCTATCGTCTGTCGCAAACCTTCACGGATGAGCATTTAGCTACTATCGGCAATGAGCTGAAAATGTTTTTGACGGCTGATGACAATCAGGAGAACCAATAATTTTTCCCGATTCGTTCAAGCTGTCCCAAAAAATGATAGCGGATTATAAAATAGTTACTGGAGTGGTACAGCGATGGAATTTGGACCAAAAGTCAGAGAAATTCGCCAAAAAAAGGGCTTCTCGCAAAAGGAAACATACAACGGCATCATATCCAAGTCTTATTCGATCGAGTTTGAGAAGGGAAACCATAAAATTTCGACTGATTTGCTGATCGAGATCTTGGACCGTTTGTCGATGGATATCGACGAGTTCTTCTATATTAATCGAGGCTACTTGTTAAATCCTTACTCAGATTATATTTATCGCTTGTCCAATTATTCAAACTTTCATGATGCGGCAGCGTTAAAAAAGATGCTGACTGAATATGAGGTCTTTGACGATATCGTCAATCAGGTCCGCTGTGCGGAGATTCGCTGCCGAATAAGAATGATTGAGAATATTAAGGAAACAGGCAAGTTTGATCCGGCGGTCATTTTGAAGGAAGATCGCCAAACGATCCAAGAATACTTAATCAACATCGAGACTTGGACGCTTCAAGAAGTCCAGCTATTCGGCAATACGATCGAATTTTTAGAGTTTAGTACACATTTTGAATTGTTCCGAAATCTCTCGAAGTCGTTAACGCTTTATATGGAGTACGATAAAGGGCGTGAGATTTTTTGTGCGATGCTGATAAATTTGATTACACAATCGATTAAGCACGATTATTTAGATTATGCCGAGGTATTAAATCAGCAATTAAGACTATTAAGCACCAACTACAAGGAGTTTTTTCATAAAACAATTTCCTTCTATTTTGAAAAAGTAATCTCCTTCAAAAGGGGAAGCAGGTCAGACTATCAGGAAGCAGAGCAAATCTTACTGACGATTTCTAAACTAGGTCAGCCGGCGATCGCCAAAGAGCTGAATGCCTTACTAAATTCAAATGCCATAAAGTAATTCAAAGCGGACGGTTTTTGTCGGCTTTTTTTATGGTCCGATATTTCGGACTTTAATATTTTCTAAGAAAAAAACGCTCTATACTATCGAAGGAAATTACGAATAACTTGAATAGTGAGGAGCAGAAATGAAAAAAACGAAATGAAGCATGGACCCACAGTTTAGGAGTCAATCACAAAAGCTGGAAAAATTAAAAAAAATGATTCTGACAGAAAATTGCTCGAAGAATCAATATAGATAACGAAGATTGAGAGGGGATTTTATAATGAAGAAAAAGAAATGGATGGTGCTGATTGCTTTATTCAGCATGATATTGATTGGAACGGGCTCTACTGCAAATGCGAGTGTTGATCCGGCCAAGCCGACACAAGATGGTGATAACTGGTACAGCAATGGGACAATCGTCGTAAAAGACGGAAGCTATTGGTACGACAAGAATGGAACAATTCTATATACTGAACCTCAAGAATCAAGTTCCGCAAGTGAATCGACAATCAGTGATGAAAGCTCAACAGAAAGCCCGAATAGTGAAACGAGTGCGACTCAAGAGACTCAAACGGAAAGCACGAACCAGCAAGGAAGTTCAACTTCTACATCAAATGTCCCAGAAGAAACACCGGCAGCCGAGACTAACACGGAGATAACCACTCGCATTGTGGCTGAACATCCCGAAGAAAACGCTAAGCCGACTACACAAAAAGCAGCGGCAGCCAGTTCAGTGCCGGTTTCGGAATCAACCGACTCATCGAGTCAATCACAAACGCCATTATCAAAGGAAAATCCTCAGGCTGAATCAGAAGCATCGCAAACTGAAAAAACATCTACACGAGCTTCAGTCCAAAAGCCTAAAGAAAATCCGGCAAATTATTCTAAGTCCGCTGGCGAACTGCCTAAAACAGGAGAGGCACAAAGTCGTCTATCTGTCTTTTTTACTGGATTAGGAATTGTTTTTGCTATTCTTGCCAGCAGCTTGTTTTTCTGGACTAACAAGCAGAGAACTAAGAAACACTAAATGGATCGTATATGTTTAACAAATTTAGGAGGTCCTCCAAATGAGAGAATTAATCGAAAATACACCAATCAAAAAGTGGGCGATTGTGCCTGCGTTACTCACAACAGCCATAGGATTCTATGTTTTATCTTATGGATTTTTAGGCTCAGGCTTCTTTAGTCCAGTAGCGTTAGCACTCGGTTCGGGGGTAGGAATCTACCTATTATATGGATCAGCTGCAGCAAAAGCCTTTGGCAAATCAGCCAAACCGATCAGTACCTTTTTTCTAGGCTTGATCGCTGCACAGCTTGTGGCATCAATCTCTGGTATTGTTGTGAAATTTCTGCTAAACGTTCAAGTGCAGCCAGATGAAGCGGTGAAGCACATCGATGTTCTTTTCCTATTCAAAGCTATTCCGATGATTTTTGGCGAGGAGCTGCTTACCTTCGTTATACTGTTTATTGTCACAGGACTACTAGCTAATTCCTACAGCTACAAAAAGGCGCTAACTATCGGTGTTATCGTCAGTACGCTGGTTTTTTCTTTGCTTCATCTGCCATCGTATGATTGGAATCTTATTCAGGTATTGTTGATTATCGGAATGATTCGTATTCCATTTACTTTAGCCAGCCTGCGGAGCAATAGTCTGTGGGAGGGGTTTGCGGTGCATTATGTCTATGATACACTCATTTTCGTTGTCATCTTATTGTTTAGATAGTTGGAAAAACTGTGATGAAGAACTACTGAAACAAAAAAATATTACAGCAAAAAGCCATCCCCACTGAAAAGCAGGGAATGGCTTTTTATGTTGAAGCTATTATTTATTCATTTGTTTTTCGCAATCGGTTACGGCAGCTTTCATTGTATGAAAGCTGTTGATATCGATATCGTAGATAAACAAATTCATTTTCAGCGATTTGATTTCTCTCAAATTCAAAACAGCAAATAGGCTGGTAACGGATTTGGACTTAGAATTACTAAAGTTTGCCTTTTCTAGCGAAGAATACATTCGATAATTAGAAACATAAACATGGATAGGATAAAAGTTGGTCATTGATTTCACATCCTTAGTGGTACCCAATAACCATAACATCAAAAGTGGCATGCAAGTAAAAGAAAGGACCATCGTAAGCGAAATGTAAGAACTATTAAAAAGCAAAAAACCAGCTGTTTCCGCAACTGGTGTGGAGCTAAAGTGATGTACTTCGATTAGTGTCTCTAGCTCGTAGTCAGTATAGCACACAGCGTTTTTAACGTATTATGATTGAGACATGATTATAAGGAAAAAACCAACCCTCCACTATGCCACCACGCTTACGTTTCTTAGTAAACTATTTTGGTACTAAGAAAGTGAGGGAGATATTATGGTGACAGGAGAGGTGCAGGGACACTCGTCATTATGGCGTCGGAGGGCCGTGCTATTTATTATCAGTCAGGGAATCACTTTATTTGGTTCGTCGATTGTTCAGATGGCGATTATCTGGCAGGTGGCGTTAGAGACATCATCTGGATTTTGGTTGACGGTGCTTACGTTAAGTTCTACTATTCCGCAAATGCTTCTTTCTTTTTTTGGCGGAGTGTGGGCGGACCGCTATTCGAGAAAGCGGCTGATTATACTAGCGGATGCGGGGATTGCGGTAGTCACATTGGTCTTAGCGCTGATATTCATGTTTGGAAAAACAGCCAACATTCTTCCGCTGCTGGTTTTGGTATCCGCTCTGCGTTCGGTTGGTTCGGGGATACAAACACCGGCTGTGAGTGCGGTTATTCCTCAGATCGTACCGGAGGAACAGCTGATTCGGTATAACGGGATCAATAGCAGCATGATGGCTATCGTGCAATTTGCTTCTCCAGCAGTTGCCGGAGCTGTTTTATCGATTGGTTCTTTTCACTGGTTATTGTTACTTGATGTGGCAACGGCATTGATCGGCATCATTCTCTTAAGCTTTGTCACAATCGCGAAGCTGAAAAAAGCAGAACAGAGTGAACAAACATTTTTTGCGGACATGAAAGCTGGAATTTCTTACGCAGCGAAGGAGCTGGTTGTTAAGCGGCTGCTGCTCACGTATGGTGCATTTATTTTTCTTTCTGTTCCGTCCAGCTTTTTAACGGTGTTAATGATCGAACGAACCTTCGGAAATAGCTATATGTACTTAACAGTGAACGAAATGGCTGGTTTTGCCGGAATGGTACTAGGCGGAATTTTACTGGGAACTTGGGGCGGCTTTAAGCAAAGAACTAGGACACTGGTCTTCGGGCTGGTCTGCTTCGGCACATTTTCGTTGGTACTGGGCTTCACATATATCTTCTGGCTATTTGCAGTAATACTGTTTCTGATGAGCTTTTTCATTCCCATCGTTCAGACTGCCACCACAACGATGCTTCAGGAACATGTTCCGGCGGAGAAGCAGGGTCGCATTTTTGGGCTTCTAGGTGCGATGTATAGCGGATTTATGCCGCTGGGTACGGCGATTTTTGGCCCGCTTGCAGATGTGATTAAAATCCAATGGCTGGTAATTGGTTGTGGTATTTCTTTGGTGATTCTTGGTTTGCTTCGGCTTTTTCATAATGAAGAGAACTAAAAAATTTACCTATCTAATCTATCTCTGCCAAAGACTTCGATAATTTATCAAAGTCTTTTTTATGATACGACTCGTTATTTATATCTGATTATAAGTTTTTTTATAATTTTAAATTTGTGAGAGATTCAAATGATGCCGTTGATAAAATAACCATGATTAGAAAAAAGGGAAGAAAATCAATGTTTTTAATTATACGATAATCTGAATAACATAAATGGGCTTTTGAAGAAAGTGTTGTTAGGTTAGAAAAATAAAATATTTTCATGGAGAGAGATTTGTGATACTATTAGCAGAAAATAATAAACATGCAATAGACGAGATTAGTTCTATTTAGTTTTTCGTCTGTTTTTTATAGTTAAGGTGTAATTATGAGAGAAGATATAAAACATGCAGATATCATTGTGGTAAAGGTCGGTACTAGTCTACTAGTGTCACCGGAAACGGGAGTTCTTGAACCAGCTATTTCAAAACTGGCTGAGGTGCTGTCTGAACTGATGGCGACTGGAAAGAAGCTTATCTTAATTTCTTCGGGAGCTGTGGGTGCTGGCCTTACGCAATTAGGTGCGGTCTCCAAGTTTACGGCAGCGGCTGTTGGTCAGGGGATATTGACCAGTCTCTATGAAGCGGCGTTCAGAGAACATGAGCAAGCAATCGGACAGCTATTAGTGAGTCGTGAGATTTTAGCGGTAGCAGAAAGTCGACAGGCTTTTACTGAAACGATCCATGAACTCTTAGCTCATGGAATTTTACCGATCATTAATGAAAATGATGCAGTAACGATTGATGGAGAAGAGTGCCAAAACAAGTTTGAGGATAATGACGAATTATCCTTATTAGTAGCCGAAGCGGTTCAAGCAGATTTGCTGGTGATGCTGACGGATGTCAACGGCTTATATTCGGAAAATCCGTTAGTCAATGAACAGGCGACGATGATTTCTCATTTGAGTGAAATTGATCAGCGTTTATTGGAAGAATCCGATCCTCACTTGGGAGAGCTGAGCCGCGGCGGGATCAAGAGTAAGTTAAAAACAGCGACAGGGGCATTGACTGCAGATATTTCCATGGTTTTGGCAAATGGCAAGAGTCCGTATGTGCTGTTTGATATTTTGGCAGGACGGGAAGTCGGAACTTTGTTTAAAAAACATTAATACATAAAGGGAGGGAAAGTGATGTTAAGAGTACAGGAGCAATTACCTTTTTCCAAACAGCGAGAAGCGATTCAGGCGGCTTTGATCTCAGGATTTTTTAGTGAGCAGGCGACATTTCCAATTGCTAGTACGACCGAGGGAGAGTTCGCGCCATCCATGGAGGAGTTATCTGATTGGGTGAAAAGCAAGACTCGAACTGAAAAACAGCCGGAGGATTACCAAGCGACCAATGAGTATGCGGAAGCGGTGATCGATTTTGAGTGGCGCGATGTAACAGGCTTAGAGAAGATATTTAGTACCGGCCCTTTCTTGCGAGATCAGAATCATGATTTTTTGCCTGATGAGCTGGCGTTGAGATTGATCATTCCAGAAGAGTGCGATGGCTCGGTCATGGTGGCGGCGAGTAATTTTGCCTTTCGTCTTGGGATGGAGACAACGTCTATCAATGATTGGCTGTTAGTTGAGAAATATGAAGGCGGTCCTGCAATTTTATTCAGAGAAGCAGAACGCTGCCAAATCCTGCAACAGGATGAGCTGGTTATTATAGAAGGAACAGGAAAAGAGCTGGAGGAGTTTTCGGCTATTTTGTGTGAGCAGTTTCCACAGCTTTCGACTTTTGAAACGTGGACCAGCTATCTGCAGAAGTTGGTCGACAGTTTTCTGCTGAAAAATTTGGATGGGCAGCTAGCTTATGCTGCAAGTACAGCGACAGATAATGTGACTGTCTACGTATCACCAGAACTTCTGCAGCGTCAAAAAGAAATCGAATCGGCTTTTCCTAAGACGACCTTCATCAATCATCGATCCATGGTTGAGGCTTGGCAGAAAGATTTTGATTTGACTTGGGAAATCGATGAGTTTTTACAGATGCTCACCTCTGTTTATCCGAAAATTCAGGCAGGAGATCAGGTAGAGATTCAAGGCGTTCTAAGTGAAGATCGTCAAGTACGAAAAGAATTGAAGGGAAAAATCGAAGCAGAGTTAGCGCAGCGTAAGGCAACAGGCTCTGTTGAATTGATTTGTGCTCATAAGCAGGGTTTTTCGTGGATCAACGAGGTACTTATTCCTAAGCTGAAAAGTCAGAAAATTGAAAAGATTACAATTGCTTTTAAGCCGTTTTTACCGGATGGTGTGACGGAATGGACCGAGGAGTCGGGGGCGACGCCTTCTTATAATAATGTAAATGGTCATGATCCGGAGAAATGGAATGACTTGCCGATCCGCTATTTGCAGGAATTGTATCCGATTCAAGATAATTTGATGGCGGCCTTTGATTTGAAGGCAGATCAGGTCGAGTTTGTCACCTATTCTGGCGAGGAAGAGCTGACCTATGAGGTAGCGGTGCAGACTGAGTCGGGTACGGAGCGCTGGACTTATCAGGCAAGCTACTCTGAAAGACCTTACCTTAGCGAGTATCCGGGAATGGGCAAGGTTCATCCGCCGACTGGCAGACTCCAGGTGAAAATCAATGGGGAAAATTATTTAACAGAAGAATTCGCGACGGACATTGAAAAAATCTGGACGCATTATCAAGAGGATGTATTACCGAAATGTCGGAAATGGATCGAAAAACGAGCAGCAGGAGAAGTTTCGAAGGATCAGCAGCCGTTGTTTGCTCAATTAAAGCTAGATATTCTTGCTAGCGAACCCGATGAGCGTCTTTCTAGCCGAAATGATTTGCTGTCGAGTTTAGACGCGCTGCATGAGGATCTTTATTTTGCCGGAGCCGATTATTTTAAAAATTATGGCTTGGAGGCCTGCGGCGAAATGTTTGAAGAACCGGGATTGATCTTACCGGTGATTCGTCAGAACACTGGGCGACCACAATTTAAAGCAACGCTTTTTGAACAGGTAAAAAAGGAGCCGCAAATTATTACAGAGGGTCAAGTCTTGGCTCACCCGACTGATCGCAAAGAAGTGAATTGTACGCTTCAATCAATTGCTTATCATCAGCAGCAATTAGTTGCGACGATCAAGGTCGATGGTGTAGCGGCGAATGTAGTAGCAGCTTATGCGAAATTATTGGAGCAAGGGCTAGTGGCGCAGGAGTTTGATTTTGGTTTATATGACGGGCTTGTCTTTCAAGTGGCTGATCAGCGTTTTGCAGTAAGAAAAATGCCAGAAAAAGCAGAAGTCGAACAGGATTTAACGATCGATCAGATTGATTTATTACCAGATCAAGTCATTGGCTATGAGGAATATTTGACGATTATTGATCAGTTGAAGCGAGTGCCGCAGATCGCGGTTTATAAAATAGCTACTTCATATTTGGGTCGAGAAATCTATGCAATCGAGTTATTACCGAAGCACGCAGGTTCCGGTTATCTCTCGAAAACGAAGCGATTGACGAATCATCCATCAGAGATCATCAACGCGCGTCATCATGCCAACGAAGTTTCGGGAACGAATGGCGCCTTCTTACTATTGAAGGAATTATTGATCGATCCGAAATATCAGGATCTGGCGGACCGATTGAATCTGGTGATTGTACCTTTAGAAAATGTGGACGGCGCGGCGATTCATTATGAGCTGCAAAAGACGACGCCTGAATGGAAATTACATGTGGCACGCTTTAATGGCGTTGGAAAAGAGTTTTACCATGAATATTTCAATCTTGAAACGCAGCATACCGAAGCAATGGGGATGACTCGTTTGTATGTACGCTTCGTTCCTGATGTGATGGTGGATAACCACGGAGTACCTACCCACGAATGGGAACAGCCATTTTCCGGTTATACTTCACCGTCATATAAAGGCTTCTGGCTTCCTCGTTCATTGCTGTACGGCTATTTTTGGGTCGCGACGAATGATGAATATCGTTCCAATATCGTGTTGAATAAACAGATTGAGGATGCGATCGCGGATGCCATCGGCGCTGTTCCGGAAATGAAGCGATGGAATGAGGAGTGGGCGGCACAATTTGAAGTGTATGCTCATAAGTGGCTGCCTAAGATGTTTCCGGCAGATTATTACAAGGAAATGATCAATTATTGGATTGGGTTTGAAGCTGATCCGCAGCATCGTTACCCATCGATTCGTTTTCCGTGGCTGACCTCGGTAGCTTATACAAGTGAGGTCGCGGATGAAACGGCCCAAGGGGAATACTTAACGCTGTGTGCTCAAGCCCATGTGGTTCATGATTTAGCGACGATTGATTTGCTACTGGAGGCAACCACTCTTTATCAAACTTCGTCAGTTTTAACAGACGAGGAAATAACTATCAGCTATACTCGGCTGCGGCCGATTATTGCATCACATTAAGGAGGAAAATTTTATATGGAATTAGTTAAGTTAATAGGTATTTTAATTGTTATTATCGGCTTTGCCTTAAAGCTAGATTCGATTCTGATCATCTTAGTAGCGGCGATCGTTACAGCGATCACCGGTGGTTTGGGAGTCGAAGGATTGTTGACGACATTAGGAACCAGTTTTGTTTCTAACCGTTCGATGGCGATTTTCATTTTAATCATGTTAGTAACGGGTACTTTGGAACGAAATGGTCTGAAGGAATCTGCGGCGAAGCTGATTGGAAAAATCAAAAATGCTTCAGCTGGAGCGGTAATTGGCGCCTATGGTGTGATGCGCTCGATCTTTGCGGCCTTCAATATTAGTTTTGGCGGTGTGGCAGGTTTTGTCCGTCCAATCATTATGCCAATGGTGATCGGTTCGATTGAAGCCAAAGGCAAAGAGCCAGAAGAGGATTATGTTGAAGAATTAAAAGGAATGTCATCAGGGATGGAAAATATTGCTTGGTTCTTCTTCCAAGTATTGTTCGTTGGTGGACCAGGAGCTTTGCTGGTGCAGGCGACACTAAAAGATTTAGGATACGAAACAAGCCTGCTTGATTTGGCGAAGGTTGAAATTCCGGTGGCCTTGTTCGCTGTTATTGTAGCGATTGTTTACTACTTCTTAAAAGATCGAAAACTTTACAAAAAATACTACGGTAACGATAAGTAGGGAGGAAAGCAGATGTCATTTTTTCTAAGTCAAGAAGTCTTATTATCTGAAAAATTACTTGAAATTATATATATTATTATGGGAGCTGTCGCTGTCTATACTGGGATCAAAAATGCCCGCGACAAAGACAACGCGACGCCGATCGGAACAGCGATCTTCTGGTGTGCATTAGGTGTGGTAATGATGTTTGGCCGCTGGATTCCGCCAATGATCAATGGGGTATTAGTCATTATTATGACCCTGCCGCCAATTTTTAAAAAGGTCAGCAAAGGAAAAGAAAGTGCGCCGACAGAAACGGTTACTAAGAAAATGGCGGATAAGATTGGGATGAAGATATTTATTCCGGCCTTATCAATGGGGATCTTTGCGATTATTTTCGCGGTGTTTACTCAATTAGGCGCTTTAGTTGGTGTCGGAGTTGGTGTATTAGTAGCAATCGTTATTTTGATGATTTATTCAAATTCAAACAAGCCAAAGGTATTCTTAGATGATGCCGAACGGATGCTGTCAACTGTAGGTCCATTAAGTATGTTGCCAATGCTGCTAGCGAGTTTGGGTGCGATCTTTACCGCGGCAGGAGTTGGGGAAGTAATCTCAGAGCTGGTAGCGAAAGTAATACCTAAGGGCAATGTGAATTTAGGGATCATTGTTTTTGCGATCGGCATGATGCTGTTTACGATGATTATGGGGAATGCCTTTGCGGCGATCACAGTAATGACAGTCGGAATTGGTGCGCCATTTGTTTTAGCTTATGGTGCTGATCCAGTCTTGATCGGTATGGTAGCCTTGACCTGCGGGTATTGCGGGACGTTGTGCACACCAATGGCGGCGAACTTCAATATCGTGCCTGTCGCGATGTTAGAAATGAAGGACCGTTTTGGCGTTATCAAGAACCAAGCTGTTTTAGCAGTTATTTTCTTAGTATTCCAAATTGGCTATATGATTCTATTTAAATAGAAATATTTTGAAAGAAAAAGGTGAATGTGATGAAAGTATTAATTACCGGTTTTGATCCCTTTGGCGGAGCAAAAATAAATCCTGCGTTTGAGGCAGTAAAATTATTGCCTGATACGATTGAAGGAGCAGAGATCCATAAATTAGAAATCCCGACTGTTTTCAAAAAGGACGGCGAGGTTCTGGCAAAGGCGATTGAAGAACAACAGCCAGACATTGTCATTTGTGTCGGACAGGCAGGCGGTCGTTCAGATATCTCGATCGAAAAAGTTGCGATCAATTTAATGGAAGCCCGTATTCCAGATAACGAACAGCAGCAGCCATTGAACCAAGTGATTTTCGAAGACGGCGAAACAGCTTATTTTGCGACAATTCCAGTTAAGGCAATGGTCAGCAAAGTCAAAGCAGCAGGCATTCCATCAAGTGTTTCATACACAGCAGGAACATTCGTCTGTAACGATATCATGTATCGCTTGCTGTATTTAGCAGATAAGCAAAACAAAAATATCAAAGGCGGATTCATCCATGTTCCGTATTTGCCTGAACAAGTTTTAGACTTGCCGATTGGAACGCCAAGTTTGTCAGTTGAGACGATTGCTAAAGGTCTGGAAGCCGCAGTTGCTGCCGCAGTGACAACGGATGAAGATCAAAATGTCGCAATGGGAACAATTATGTAAATATAATAGAAGGAAGATCGAGCATTGTAATTTGTGCTCGATTTTTTTATTAAAATAATTCCTTTATTGCGAATATCGGAAAGGGTATAATTGAAATGGTCATTGAATGGGGTGGTATTATCGATAAATTAACAGACGGGGGCTTGAATATGTTAGGTACTATAAAAAGAATCACTTTTCCTAATCGACTGTTTTTACTGTTAGCAGTCATCTTCGGATTATTGATGATCAACATTGTTCCGCCAGTTCAAGCACCTGATGAGATCGGTCATTTTATTAAGGCGTATGCTTTTTCAGAATTAAAGGTGAAGCCTCAGGCTGTAAGCAAGAAGTTCTCAAAAAACGAGAGTACCTGGGGAAAGTTTGGTTTTGAAGTTCCTTATGAAATGAAAAGTATGAATTCCTATGCTGTAGATAAAAACGGTAAGAACGCAAAATATCCTTATCAATATAAAGTCGATGCGCAGAAAATCAAAAATGGAGAAAAGGCCTTTATTGGTACCGGTGGGATCACGAATTACTTCTTTGTTAATTACATTCCTCAAATTATCGGTATCAAAATAGGAAAAGCATTAGGAAAACCTATTATTTGGCAATATTACGCTGCAAGGTATTTAAATTTGATTTTCTATATCTTGATCGTATCGCTGGCAATCAAAAGATTTCCTTTTTCGAAATTAGGGGCAACGATCCTTGGCTTGAATCCGATGGCGCTCTTTTTGGCTTCCTCAGTTTCTGGCGATGCGATGATCATTGCAGTGAGCTTCTATTTTATCTCATGGATCTCATCGTTGATTGGAAAAGAGACAATCTCCGACATGAAGCTGGCTTTCAGCGCGCTATTAATGGTGAATTTAGTTTTATTAAAACCGACGCTGATCGTATTAGGAATGTTGTTTTTCTTGATTCCCAATAAGTCTTTCAGTATTAAGCGAAAAGCGATATGGGGAAGTAGTATTTTTGTTGCCTGTATTCTGTTTTATGTATTGTGGAATCGAATGATGATCGACCAGCAGCTTCTTTATCGTGATTTTGCGAATCCTAGTGAACAGGTCACGAAGTTTTTAAAAGAGCCATCGCTCTTTTTTGAGAATTTTCGCGACAATTATCTATTTGGAACAAAAGGCGATCATATCGTTTACTCTTTTGTCGGGATGTTTGGTTTGCTAGATGCGCCGATGGGCTTTCACTGGGTGGTACTATACTGCATGACACTGGTTGGTGCCTGCTTTGTGCAGGAAAAAGACAGTCAAGGGCTCATTTTTCATCAGCGAGTGATCGTGGTGGCGATGATGTTTCTGTATACGATCTTGACATTTTTCGCTCTTTATCAGATTTGGAATAAGGTTGGTCGCACTGCTTCCATCGAAGGATTGCAGGGCCGTTACTTTATTCCGGCGAGTTTACTGATCGTTCCGTTGTTTTCCAGTAGAGAAAAGATTCTCAATATTAAAAATAATAAGTTGAATATTGCCGCTTCGCTGGGTATCATCTTAGTTTTGATTGCAGCGATGATCACATTAACAAATAGATATCCGGTTGGATAAGTAAAGAACCTCAACGATAAATTTATCGTTAAGGCTCTTCTACTTTATTTCGTCACCGTTTCCCAAAAGCGTTCGAGGGTTTCTAATTGTGTTAACTGGCGATTGCATTGATCGCTGTTTGTGCAAATATAGTTGCCTTTTTTCGTGTAGGTTCCATCGCCGGAAGATTTGGTCGTTGCCAAAAAGAAGGCGACAGTACTGATTTGATTGCAGATAGCACAATGGCCTTTTTGTACGTCTGTACTAAAGGTTCCATAAACACCAGTGAAGCGGCCATCGATTTTTCGCAGCAGGTACTTGCGATTCGTTCCGCTGTCGTTCCAGCCGAGATAACTTAATTCACGAAAATCCAAGGTATCCAATTCTGGATACTGCATTTTTTTGACTTTGCGAAAGCTTTTTTCGATTTGTTTTGTCGAGGGAGCGTCCATTGGAATGATAAATTGCTTCATTTCCGCAAAAAGCTTTTCGAATTTCTCTCTAGTGAGTCCTGTATCAAGAAATTTCTCCCAGTAAGCTTCCAGCAATGGATCGCGGCTGAAAAATTCTTCGGTTTTTCCTTTGATTAATGTCTGCAGAGTCGAAATCGTTTGCTTATCATTGACTGAATGGTAGGCACTGATAAGTTCGCTGACTTGTTGTTTGCAATACCAATATTCGTATGGTTTTAAAATTAATTTTTCTGTATTCATCGTTTTCCTCGTTTCTGGTCTTTGAGGAAACTTTTTCCATCAAAGAACTAATAATTTACTGATTCATTATTAATTTCTTTGAACGTACGATACAAGATGAGCTTATCATCATGATCTCCTCCTTGTGCTGCATGATCCACACCTTCGATAGAATAAACCATTCCGGGCATTTCTACAAGCTTTTTTGATTAATCAAAAATAGTTGCCAAAGTAAACTAATTGTTTTATACTCAAATTAGTTGATATAGTAAACTATCAAAGGGAAGGTCGTGATACTGCGTGGATACCCATGAGGTTCGAAAGTTTAATCGGTACTACACGAGAATTTTAGGTGTATTTGATCAAAAGGTATTTAATCTGGATTATTCCATGATTGAAATGCGGATCTTGGGAGAAATTGGCCGTCATCCTAGTATTACTGCGAATGAACTGACAAAATACCTGAATATCAAAAAAAGTTATTTGAGCCGGAAGCTAAGCAAACTGGAACGAGATGAGTATATCTTCAAGGAGAAAAATTCTGAGGATAGCAGAATTCTGCATCTTTATCTTTCAGAGAAGGGCTTGGAATTGAACAAATACGTGGAAGAGCAGTCTGATCAAAAAGTTTTGGAATTATTAGAACCCTTAGACAGTGAAAATTATCAGGAATTGGTCGCTGCCATGAAGACGATTGAAAAAATATTATACAAAGTTGTTCCCAATGAGCTGGAGAACGAATAAAAGGAGCTGATTGCAGTGTCAGAAGTAAAGATTGTTCCATTTGAAGAAAAATATACGCAAGAAGTGGTTGATTTGATTCTTCCGATCCAACGAGAGGAGTTCAATATCGCTATTAGTATTGAGGACCAGCCGGATCTGTTAAAAATCAAAGAAGAATACATCGATACTGGCGGGAATTTTTGGGTTGCACTTTCTAATGAGAAAGTCGTAGGGTCGATTGCTTTAGTGAAGCTGGGAAATCACAATGGTGCGATCAAAAAAATGTTTGCGGCAAAAGAATTTCGCGGGGAGAAGCAAGTCGGGAAAAACTTGCTGAATACCTTAGTTGCTTATTGTAAGGCTCAGGGATATGAGCATCTATACTTAGGGACCGTCGATGTGCTGAAGGCAGCTCAAAAGTTTTATAAGAAAAACGGCTTTGAGCTGATCGATAAAAGCGAAATACCAAAGGACTATCATTTAATGGACGTCGATACAGTCTTCTTTATGAGAGATTTAACGAAGGATTAAACTATTAAAGCCCTTAATTACATCAAAAGATGTCGTTAAGGGCTTTTTGATGATTGGGATTAATAAGATAAAAATATCGCAAAAGAAATAAGTGAGCTAAAGTATATTTAACGTATAGTCATTTAGAAGAAGCAGGTGCAGTTTTTTTATCCTTGTGAAAACCCTATTATGAACGCTAGGAAACTGATAAACTAATAGCATAAAGAATTCGATAATTTTATCTGTAAAAAAGGAGGTCTGGTCATGAGTTTATTAACGTCGCCAATCAACATTGGGCGGTTAGAACTCTCCAATCGTTTAACGATGCCGCCGATGGCAACCGCAAAGTCCAACGAAAATGGAGAAGTAACACAAGAACTTTGCGACTATTATGCTGAGAAATCTGCTGGCGGTTACATTGGATTAATTATTTCAGAGCACAGCTATATCAATCCAGAAGGCAAGGCCAGCAAGGGACAACTGTCTATTGCTAAAGACAGTGATATCGAGGGATTGGAGAAGTTGACTGCTACTATCCATCAAAACCACACGATAACTTTTGCGCAAATCAATCACGCCGGCGGGTTAGCCAAAGAGGAAATTACCGGTCACCAACCGTTGAGTGCTAGTTCCGTCGAGATGCCTAAAGGATCTAGAAGTAAAGTTGTGCCAACAGAAATGACTCAAGAGGATATCCAAAAAGTGATCACTGATTTCGCAGCCGCTGCGTTGAGGGCAAAAAAGGCTGGCTTCGATGGGGTGGAGATTCATGCTGCACATGGCTATTTATTGACGCAGTTTTATTCCCCTTTAACCAATAAACGCACGGATCAATACAACGGAAGCTTGATTGAAGGAAGAATCCGACTTCATTTAGAAATCATTCAGGCGATTCGTGAAGCAGTTGGAAAAGACTATCCGATCGCTATTCGATTAGGTGCAAGCGATCATCGACCAGGAGGAACAACGATTGCTGATAGTGTGATTGCCGCACAAGAATTCGAAAAAGCGGGCGTCTGCTTACTAGATATTTCAGGCGGCTTTAGTTTTTACACCCATCCTGATTTGAAAGAGCAAGGATATTTCAGTGATTTAACAGAGGCGATCAAGCAAAACGTCACAATTCCAGTGTTACTGACAGGCGGTATTGTGGAGGCTGAGGTGGCAGAAAAACTGCTGCGTGAAGAAAAAGCGGATATGATCGGTGTGGGGCGTGCCATTCTGAAAGATTCTGATTGGGCGAAACAGGCGATTAGGACATTGGGCAATCAGGAAAACTGATAGGACTCTGAAGGATTTGTTAAATACTCTAAAAAAGTGGGGCAGCTAAGGCTGTTCCACTTTTTTAGGCTTAAACTATAATTCTGCTTTTAAAATCAGTTCTTGCTGATGGGCTAAACGTTGATTCTACGATCGTGGGCTTAGGGAATCCATATGTAAGAAGCACGATGAAAGAAATCGGCTATTTGACCGAAGCAGATATTCAGCAATTGAAAAACGGATAAGTATCTACAGAATGAAAACGCTAGAAATAATGTGATACAATTAAAGAAATGAAAGAGGCTTGAAAACTAATTAGGAGGGAAGACATGAAGTATCTAAGATTTCTTTTAATGATTTCATTTATGAGTACTGTTTTAGTCGGCTGCACAAATAAATCAACTGATTCGGATAATTCTTCCAAAGAAACAAGTGAAAAGGTAAGTTCCAGTTCGGTTTCAGAAACTACTATAAGTATCAGTCAAGAGTCTAGTTCAACGTCAGTAGAGGTCCCAGAAGCTACTACAAATAGTTCAGAGCAGCAAATTGTGCCGATGGGGTTGTCGGAAGAGGCAATCTTGAACAGCGATTATGCTTCATTGAATGGCACTTGGACAAACTCACATGGCTACCAACTAACCTTCAATAATGGTACCGTCACTTTATCTGGCGAAGGAACTGGAGGAAGAACTGAATTTTCATTGAGCGACCCCCAAAAGCAAAGTAATGTCATTTTTCTGTCATTTGATCCAGCTCCTCTACCAAATGGAATGAATTTAATGATTGCTTTAAAGGGGACTAGTCCAACAGAAGGCCTAGATGCAGATGGCACTGATTCAAATTATGATCGAATTATTATGGGAAATAATGGAGGGACTATGTTGTTTGCTCTTAAAGAAAACGGGGGCATTCCTGATACCGCCTATTATAGAGAAAAATAATAGATGGAGTATTTTAATGACCTTTACAAACGCAATTTTCCCGAGTCAGTTGTGTTCTTGTAGCTAAGAAAGCTATTAGTTACTACGTAAAGTTTTTTGATAAATACTTAATAAAGTGAAAATCGCCCTGTAAACCATCGATTTTGAAGGTTTATGGGGTGTTTGCTTTTGTACAAAAAGACAGCGAACCCAGAAATTAAACGGGTTCGCTGTCTTTGGTATGGTGCCGATAGTTTACTGAATAGCGATAAAAATAGAAATTTCCCCAGCAGGAGGATAGTTTTCAAAATCAAAATCATACACTCGCTGGATTATTTGTGCTTCTTCCTCTGACCATATCTTCTTCCAAGCATTTAGGACGCCCAATTCGTCAGAGCTATCTACTTTGTATTCTTTCCACTGATACTTCGAAGTATCAAAATCCTCCTCTGACTTGGTTTCTTTACAGATAGAAAGAGAATAGTCCCCTTTATAATCACTTTCGTAATCATGATACACCGCTGCTATACTTTTTCCTTGTTCCTTCGCCTGTGCGATAAAGGCATTACTTTGCTGCCATAGGCCCATAATTTTTTCCTGAATAGCTGCGTCTTTAAAATTATTTGTTCTAATGGTATTCGAAATTGAAAATTTCATTTCAAAACCTCCTCTATAGTATGGTTTAATAGTACTATGGAAACTATGACATCTAATGTCATAGTTTATAAAAAAGTTTTTAAGAGGAGAAAATCTATTGAATAATGGTCGGTTATTTGGCATTATCTATCATCTTTTGAGCGCAAAACGAACGACATCCAGAGAATTAGCTACTATGTTTGAAGTATCTGATAGAACCATTTTTAGAGATATAAACGCACTCAGCTCTCTAGGAATACCGATCTGTGCAGAAACGGGCAGAAATGGCGGCATTTATTTGATGGATCATTTTGTGCTAGACAAGGTTTTATTTTCAAAAGAGGAACAAGAAAGTTTGTTGTTAGCATTAAAGGGCATTAAAGCTATCGAACCGGAAAAAAGTGAGCAGGCCTATTCAAAATTGCAATCCTTGTTCAAGCTTCCCGAGGATAATTGGCTGGAGGTGGATTTTTCTCCTTGGTATCAGGAAATCGACGGTGCCCAATTTGATAGGCTCAAATCAGGAATTTTAAATAAGAAGAAGGTCGAATTTGAGTATATAAGTCAGTCCAATCGACTGGAGAAAAGGATGTGTAATCCATTAAAGCTGGTTTTCAAATCACAAACCTGGTACCTGCAGGCCTTTTGTTTAACTAAAAAAGCTTTCAGAGTTTTTAAAATCAGCCGCATGCAGTCGCTCAAAATAATCGACGAAACTTTTACTCCGATGGTTGCTCCTGAGATAGCTGTTCCCGAAATGAAGGGAGAGATGATTGATCTTTCGTTAGCCTTTTCTAAAGAAATTCTTTATCGAGTATTTGATGATTTTGATCATCAAGACATAACGATTCAAAAGGATGGCACTGCGATAGTAACCACTCAAGTAATTGATCAACGTTGGCTAATTAGACATTTGCTGTCTTATGGGAAACACATGAAAATTTTGAGTCCAGACAGTATTAAGGAACGAATGAAGCATGAAATAGCGGAGATACGATCAAATTATGATTTTTAGGGTTGCTAGAAGACTATTTTTTAAAATCAGCTCTAAAGCTGCAGCAGGATTGTTTATAAATTAAAAGCGAATGACTGGAAAACCTTCGATAATGGAGGTTTTGTGGTTGTTGGCTTTTTTGTTGTCTTCCTTCTAAATATTAATTTTTCATTAAGCTTTTCTCAGTATAGCCTCTCTAATCAGTTAGAATAAGGAGAAATCACTAGCTAAAAGGCAGCGATAGTTATCGTAATGTCAGGTTTTGAACAGTTTTAAGATTGACTATTAAGAAACGATAAACGGTTTGCGTACTTTTTATAAAGAGTAGAAGAAGGGTGAGATGTTTTGAAAAATAGTCGTCAGGCAATTCCCAGCTCCATCATGGAGGTGCGAGAAAACACCTACAATATGCAGTTTATCGTTGGTGATGCGGTTGATTTTCTTTTCAACGAAGGCAAGAATGCTCTATCAGGCACGGTGCTCAAAAAATACACCAACAGCTGTTTGGTGGACATCAGTCAGGATTCTAGACTGACGAAGGATGAAATCGATCAATACAATCAAAGGGTAGTCGTCAATTATAAAAAGATCAAAGGAGTGGTTCATGATGAATGAAGCGGAGTTTGAAGATTTAGAGCTTCACGTACTTACACTTGCTTTTCAAATCAATGGCTTGAAGCAAAAGAAAAGCAGCTTGACTCGTGAACAACGGACGTCATTGGAAATTCTCGAAGAAGACTATCAGTATTATAAAAGCCGATATGACCAGAAAGTAAAAAAGGTGGAGAAAACAGTTCCCAATGAAGCGGATTTTGGCGATTGGTAGCCTAAAATGAATCAGATGGACGATTATACAGGTGTATAGTCGTTTTTTTTTATCATGCAAAAACGCTTGATATAACAACGATTCGTTACTGATAATTACTATACTTAATTTAATATTAATTTTTTGGTGTGTAATTTGGTTGCAAATAAGCGTATTTTGATTATGTAGATATCTCACACCATAAAATTAAAACTATTTTTGATGAAAGGAGGAGTTTTTTGAAAGAGTATGGATTAAGCAACAAAAAATTGTTTTCGCTTTCACGTAAAACTTTGGAAAAAAGAATCAGCAGCTACTATCATACAACAAACGATGGAACGGCCACCCTCGAGATGTTGATCACGCTGCAGGTCCGAGAAGAATTGTGTAAAGCGGATTTCTCATATGTATTAAGAAGTCTTGTACAGCGAATCTTTTTAAAAACCAGATCTACTGCTGCCATGCGTCGCTATTATTTATATTTTATTGATTATTTCGGAAAAGAAGATTGGCAGTTAT
Source organism: Enterococcus hulanensis (assembly GCF_005405485.1). Classification (GTDB taxonomy): domain Bacteria; phylum Bacillota; class Bacilli; order Lactobacillales; family Enterococcaceae; genus Enterococcus_A; species Enterococcus_A hulanensis. The sequence goes on from NZ_BJED01000001.1 coordinate 155,469, forward strand.
TGTCGGTCAAACTGTTTCCTGCGCAAACGTTTATCTCCGAAAAGCTTGAGCATCTTTATAGCCAAGTCATTGAAAAGTCGCTGACAAGCATAGCAGAATCATGACGTAAGGGTTAGGAAGGAGGCAAAAAATACGAAAAAAAAGGGGTAAAAAATGATGAATACATTTACATTAGATGCAGAATTTGAAAATAGCAACGGCAAATCACATCATTTTCATTTTAAAAATTTTGATGTGTCAAAAACAGGGGAGCAAATCCGTTCCTCATTAGAAAAATTAACTAAACTGAGTCTGTTTGAAAAGGATGGCGTTCAATTATTTAAAAAGGTGAAGCATGCGACCGTCATTGAAGAAAGAGTAACCGATCTTTTTGATGATTCAGCGAAATTCAAGAATGCGCCAAAACCTGCAAATGATCCGTTGAACGCGATGATGAAGGCGGCAACCAGCAGTCCGATTGAAGAATCCGTAAAAACGGAGATTGAACCAACACCAGTAAAAACAGCAGCTGATCTAGCAGCTATCTGTATCCCGGAAGACTTGCGGATTACAGAAGAACGACCAAAATCGGATGTTTTGATTCAACACATTGAATTTCCAGAAGGGCTCGATCCGTGGTCGCTAGATCAAGATCAAGCCATATCACTGATTTCGGCCTGTCTGCCAGAAAATACGGTGCCGGTCAATCTAGAGGTTGATGATAAATCCGTTCCTGCTAGCTTGATCGTTACAGCAATGGTGGAAGAAAGAGCGGCTCCGTCCAAGGCTCCAGCAGCCAATCAGTCGCCACCAGCGCAGCCAAAGAAAAAACGAAAGCGGTTACTCGATCGCGTTCGCAGGCGAGAGTAGCTAATAGATTTCATCTCATCAAAAATCCAACGTTGGTATGGGCTGGAATATTCAGTAAAAATCAATGTGAATAAAAATTTTAGCCCGTTTTATCGCGGGCTATTTGTGGTGAGTGGATGCCAGCAGATTGAATAAACACTTTTTTGAAAAGAACTCGATCGCATTGTCGAATCTTTTTTCAAGGAGAGAAACTGGGTGGACATCAAAAAAATGAACCGTTGATTTAATAAATCTGTTAAAGGAATGGATCAGCTGAAGCTGGTGAAGTGATCCTTTTTTTGAATTTCCATTGACAAATATAAAAAAGACAAGTAGCTTTGCACTATAACTGAAAAATTAATTCCAGTATCTTAAAACAGTGAACATCATTTCAGAGGATAGAAATGAGTCTAACGGTCGCTGAATATCGGCGGTTTTGAGAGTAGAAAGAAGGATGTTGATGAAGGGCTATAGTGTACGGTTGGTTCGCCTGATTTTTGGGCTGTTTTTATTTGCTTTGGGGTCGTTTTTGACGATTCAGGCAAATATCGGGTTGGCTTCATGGGAAGCATTTAGTATGGGGATCGCTAATTTAACGGGTCAAACATATGGAAATATTTTGATCATTAGCGGAGTTGTGATTCTAGGTGTGGATGTACTGTTGAAGGAAAAGGTCGGCTTTGGTACGATTCTGAATACGATTTTGATTGGTGTTTTTGTTGATATGATCCAAGCATTTGAGATCATTCCCCAGATGCACGGTTTTCTCTCTGGTGTCGTGATGTTGTTGTTGGGGCAAGTATCTATTTGCATCGGAAGTTTTTTTTATATCGGTGTCTCTATGGGCTGCGGACCGCGGGATGCGCTGATGGTGGCGCTTGGGAAACGTCTACCAAATGTTCCGATTGGAATCGTTCGTGGATGTATCGAAGGTACCGTACTGCTGATCGGTTGGTTATTAGGAGCTAAAGTCGGTATTGGAACAGTCATTTCGGTCTTTGGCATCAGTTTTATATTGGAAACAACTTTCAAACTCCTTCATTTCGATGTGACGAATGTGGAGCATGAAAGTGTTGTGGAGACGGTCAAGGCTATAAAAACTGAATATGTTAGATAAAACACTCAAATACTTTTTTCGAGTGTTTTTTTTATTGCGGCTGAAGAAACTTATTTGATAGAGTCGAACAATTTTTAGATATTGTTATTTATCTCTTTCGAAAAGTAAGTGAAAAAAATCGCTTAGGCTGCGTCAATGATTTTTTCATTATTTCATTTTCCTGACAAACGCTTTTTTACTCAAAATTTAGCCTTATTTTTCAGGTTATTATGATGTTGCGAGCAGATTATTGTTAAAACTAAATAAAATAAGTTATGCTATTTAGTGAAGTTAACAAGTGATTCTGATAGCTTCAAAATTCATAAAATCAAAGCTTAGTTATTTTATCATGCGCATGATTGGAGCTCAGGTTGCTCAAATTGAGTTTTGTTTAATCGTTTATGAGAAACACTTTTATACTAACAGGAGGAAAATATCATGGTAGACAACTTTGAAAACAACCACGTAAATGAAAAAGCAGCAGCACCCAAAACATCAGATCAAAATGTTCATGCCGACGTAAAAGGTGACGTTACTTATGACGACAAAGTGATTCAAAAAATCATCGGCGTTGCGATCGAACAAATTGATGGATTATTAACTGTCGACGGAGGATTCTTCTCGAACGCTAAAGAAAAATTAGTTAATACAGATGATGTTACTGCCGGAATCGAAACAGAAGTCGGCAAGAAGCAAGTTGCTGTGGATATGGATGTTGTCATTGAATATGGCCGCGATATTACAGATGTTGCTGAAAAAATCCGCAAAGTGATTCGCGCTGAAGTTGCGAAGATGACGCATCTAGATGTCATTGAAGTGAACATTCATGTGGTCGATGTGAAGACTAAGGCAGAATTCGAAAAAGATAGCGAGACCGTTCAAGACAAAGTAACGAGTGCTGCTAAAACCACTGGAGAATTCGCGTCAGAACAAACAGACAAAGCAAAAGACGCTGTAAACCGCGGAACGGATAAAGCACAAGAAAAAATCGAAAACAATCAAGACACACGAGTAAAATAATTACACACTATTAGGAGGAATTTATCATGGGTTTATTATGGTCATTAGTTATTGGAGCAGTTATCGGTGCAATCGCCGGAGCAATTACAGGTAGAGGAAATAGTATGGGATGGATCGCTAACATCATCGCTGGTTTAGTCGGTTCTTGGTTAGGACAAGCGTTATTAGGTTCTTGGGGGCCTTCATTAGCTGGGATGGCATTAGTACCATCAATCATTGGTGCGATCATCTTAGTATTAATCGTTTCTTTCTTCTTGGGTCGTTCAAATAGGTAAAAACGATGGTAGTAATTGTGGATATGCAGGATCGAATGTTGGATGCTGATGACATTATTCTCAAGACACTACACATCGCCGACAGATTCACTGATCAAAGTAAGAAAATTAACTAAAATATAGATAGAAAGAAGCTCTTGCACATGAAAGAAAGTGCAAGAGCTTCTTTGTGCTTGTCGCTAAGTTTTAATGAAAACCATTCTTTATAATTGCGCATTAATTTTTGAATGATTTTTTTAAAAAAAAGGTTTTTAACTAGTAAAGGTCGTATAGGAAAAGGGCGTATATTATCTTATACTGGGATTGGAAAAGGGAGATTCAGGGGGAGTTAATAGATGAAGCTAAAATATACTAAAAAACAGCTTGATTTTGGAGAGTATCGGGCTGGTCGGGTTATTTGGATTCGGACTTTAAAGGGTGAATCACTGGTTAAACTGAATGTTTTGGATAAGGATGGGGTTCTCTTATATCGGGTTACAGAGCTGCCGGGAGATACCACTTATGAGATTGAAGAAGGATACCTCACGCTGGAACATCTAGAGACAATAAAAGATCTTATCTCTCAGAATTATCCTGATTTTGATCGAGAGGATGAGGAGGAGGTCGATTTCATGTTGGGGGATTTTGGGCGCAAAATTGCTTGCTGTCAATGGCTGGCGCAGGATAGTAAAAAAAGCCAACAAATGATCGTTGATTCTGTTTTATATTCAACGAATGATTACATAGAAGATGAAACATTCCAAACAAATTATTTTGAGAAGGGTCTAACACATGATGAAGTGCTTAAAAAATATATGGCACCAAAACTGATTGAGAATAGTACATTTAATGCGCTTGAAGTGACGATTTCTGAATCGGGTATCGTGAGTAATTATCAGGTGACGATCGAAGAAGTGCAGGATTATGATTGATAAGTGAATGGATTTGAGAGAAGGCGCTGATTTCAAAAATATTTTACTTTTATGAACTTTTAAGGATCACAATGATTTTGGTCAGATATCTAGGCAGATAACGAGGATTACTTTATACTGAAGGTGGAAAGAGAAATAGCCTAGATTTTGGGAAATACTGGCAAAAAAATGAAAACGGTTTAGATTTAGGGCGAGATTGCCTGTTTAAAAATAAAAAGATCAGGGAGAAAAAACGGGTGAAAATAAAATATTTGAAAAGGCCGCAGAGGTATGGCGATTATCAGGCTAGTCGGGTTATTTGGATTACTACATTAAATGATGAGTTGTTGGTCAAGTTCAGTATTTTGGATAAGGATGGAAATCTGCTCTATAAGATAACCGAACCTCCAGAAAGTGAAGATTTTGCCCTGTCTGATTGTGTCTTATCTACAGAGCAGCTGGAAGAAATCAAACTTCTTTTAGGCGAGAATGATCCTGATTTTGAATGGAATTTGAGTGATGAGGAAGAGGTTGTTTTTATGCTGGGCTTTTTTGGAGAAAGTCTTGCAAGGCGACATTGGTTGGCCAGAGACAGTAAAAAGGACACCGGCGTGATTGTTGATTACATTTTTGATTCTAGTGAGAAAACTTCAAAAGGCGAATTTTTTCAAATTGATTATTTCGAAAAAGGGATCACGGAAGATGAAGTCATTGAGAATTTTTTACTTCCTAAATTAATTGAGCGTGAGGAACTAGATACGGTTATGGTAAATATTGCCGAAGCCGGGGTGGTCAATAGCTATCGAGTCACGATACAGGGAACCGAATAACTTTTGTTTAATTGTTTTTTTAGGCAGGTACATTTATAGGTATCTGTCTTTTTTGCTGCAAAAATAAGTTCAATAAGCGTTGATCCTGCATTCAAAAAAACTATTCTGGCAAGCTAAATGCCGGAATAGTTTTTTGAAATAAGCAAAGTTATTCTTTAATTATACGCGAGAATCATCATCTGCAATCAGGATCGACTTCTGACTCACTTTATGAACGAGTTCGATAAAAATGGTTTTCTCGATATCCGTTAAATCGGAGGTCACCAGCTGCACCCAAGAATCATGTGCTTCTCTAGCTGAGCTCATAATCTCATGAGCTTTAGCGGATAGTTCGACCAGGAAGGCTCTTGAATCATCTGGATTGACACGTTTATAGATAAAGCCTTCTTTTTCTAGCTTCGTCAGCATTTTGGCTACGGTACTTTTATCCATATCTAATTCTTTGCAAATTTGGTTTTGAGTGATCGCGCCATTGTCATCTAGGCAAAATAGAAACATCACTTTTCCATTTGTTAAGCCTAGGGGAGCTAGCAATTTATCAAAGCCCATTTGCATTTTTCGATATAAGACAGATATGTCTCTCGTAATGATTGGCATAAGCACACCTCTTTTATGTTGGTATTGCAACTTAAATATTAGCGCTTTAGTAAGATAATGTCAAATGGTAATTGCTTGATATAAATAAAACGTTGACATTATTGCAAACGTATATATATTATTATAGTTGCAATGCCAACTATATAACTATTGAAGAGCGCTTATTTTTTTAGCGAGATAGTTGGTATGCCAAATATATTTAAGGAGGTTGCTAAATTGATAAAAACATTAATGGGGTCAATCAGGGAATACAAACGTGATTCATTTTTATCCCCTTTTTTCGTAATGTTGGAAGTAGTGATGGAGGTGCTGATTCCGTTACTGATGGCTAAAATCATTGACGAGGGGGTTGTAAAACAAAATATGAATTACATCATGCGGATGGGTGTGATTCTGATTGTTTTAACGCTTTGTGCTTTAGCATTTGGGATTATCTCCAGTCGTTTTTCCGCATCTGCATCTGCTGGCTTTGCCAAAAATATCAGAAAGGATATGTTTTCGAATATCCAAAAATTTTCGTTTTCCAATATCGATAAATTTTCGGCCGCGAGTTTGGTGACAAGAGTATCGACCGATGTAGTAAATGTTCAAATTGCGTATGAAAGTATTATTAGAGTTGCCATCCGTTGTCCGCTCTTGCTTATTTTTTCTTTGGTCATGGCGATGTCTGTCAATTTTCAGCTGTCATTGATTTTTATGGCCGCGATCCCAATTCTGGGAATTGGTTTATTTTTGATTATTAGTCGTTCGCAGCCGATTTTTCAGCGCGTATATAAGGTCTATGACAGACTGAATAATGTCGTCAGAGAAAACATTCGCGGAATCAGAGTAGTTAAAAGCTTCGTCAGGTCCGAAGAAGAGAATAGAAAGTTTCAAGAAGTCTCACAGGAAATCTACAATGATTACACCAAAGCGGAGAAAATCATGGCTATTAATGGTCCCTTGATGCAATTTACAGTTTATACATGTACGCTGCTGATTTCTTGGTTCAGTGCCAATTTGATCGTAAGCAATGTTATGACGACAGGCGAGCTGACTAGTATGATTACCTATTTGATGCAGATTCTTACTAGTCTGATGATTTTGGCTCAAATTTTTACGATGCTGACGATCGCGCAAGCATCAGGAGATCGAATTGTTGAAGTGCTTGGAGAAAAAAGCAACCTGAACAGTGGGACTCTTTCGATTGAAACCGTTCCAGATGGTTCTATCGAATTCGAGAATGTTAGTTTTAGTTATCAGGAGGATTCAGATAAGCTGTCTTTGAGAAATATCAATCTGATGATTCATAATGGTGAAACAATCGGAATCATTGGAGGGACGGGAAGCTCCAAAAGCACCTTGGTCCAACTAATCCCACGGCTTTATGATGTTACTTCCGGCGTGTTGAGAGTCGGAGGGATCGATGTTCGAGAGTATGATCTATCTTTACTGCGTAATAATGTCGCGATGGTCCTGCAGAAGAATGAACTGTTTTCGGGCACAATCAAAGAGAATTTGAGATGGGGCGATGAAAACGCGAGTGATTCCGAACTAGAAAGAGTGTGTAAATTGGCACAGGCCCATGATTTTATTAGCGCACTGCCGGATGGCTATGAGACAGTCATTGAACAAGGGGGAAGCAATGTTTCCGGCGGCCAAAAGCAACGTTTATGTATCGCCAGAGCCTTACTGAAAAAACCGAAAATCCTGATTCTCGATGATTCTACAAGTGCAGTTGATACCAAAACAGATGCGATGCTGCGGCAGGCATTTAAAGAGGAGATTCCGGATACAACCAAATTGATTATTGCCCAACGCATTTCATCTGTTCAAGATGCAGACCGAATTATTGTTTTGGATGCTGGCGCCATCAACAGCTTCGGTACACATGAAGAGTTGTTGGAAGAAAGCCGAATTTATCGCGAGATAGTCCAATCTCAAACGAAAGGAGCGAAAGTCGATGAAGCAGAATAGACCAGCAAGCTTAAAGGGCACACCGACATCTAAACGATTATTAAAATATGTAACGACTGACTTCAAATTACCAACGCTACTCGTTGTACTATGTATTATTATCAGTGCGGCGGCCGGAGTCGCGGGTTCGATGTTCCTTCAGATCTTGATCGATGATTACATTACTCCGCTGATTGGAAGTCAGGGGCAAGGCTTCAATGAGTTATTCAAGGCTTTGATAATCATGGGCGGGATTTATTATATCGGTGTCGTTTCAACCTATATTTATGGACGAACGATGGCAATTATTGGGCAGGGAGTCCAAAAAGAAATTAGAAATAGTATGTTCCGAAAAATGCAGGACCTGCCAATCAAATATTTTGATCAAAATTCGTTTGGCGACATTATGAGCCGCTATACAAATGACGTTGACACACTGCGTCAAATGCTTAGTCAAAGTCTTCCGCAGCTCATTAATTGTGTGGTAAGCTGTACGTTCATTTTCTTTGCGATGCTGTATACAAGTCCGCTTTTAACGTTGGTGGTTGCTTGTATCCTTGCTATCCAATTGATAATCACTAAGAAAATCAGCAGTCACAGCAGTTCGTGGTACGAAAAGCTGCAAAATTCCATTGGTGTCATAAATGGCTATACTGAAGAAATGTTAGCCGGACAAAAGGTGGTTAAAGTCTTTTGTCACGAAGAGCAAGCCATGTCAGGCTTCAATGAGTTGAATGAAGAACTTTACTTCAATGCTACTTGGTCTGCCAGATATTCCAATATTTTGATGCCAATCATGAATAATTTTGCCAACATCCAATATGTCGTTCTTGCTTTAGTCGGCGGTGCGTTAACAGTCAGTGCTATCTCTCCTATTAGTCTAGGGGCTTTGGTCGCTTTTCTGCAATTGTCTAAATCCTTTAGTATGCCGATCGGCCAAGTTTCGCAGCAATTAAGTTCGATTGTGATGGCGATGGCCGGTGCTCAACGCATTTTCGCCTTGATGGACGAAGAGCCTGAGGTGGATAACGGATATGTAACGCTCGTAAATGTCAGATACGAAGATGATGGGAAGGTTGTTGAAGTTAAAGAGCAGAATGAGCAATGGGCTTGGAAGCATCCGCATAGTGATGGGAGTGTCAGCTATACCCCCTTACAAGGAGATATTCGTTTTTATGATGTTGACTTTTCTTATGATGGAAAGAAAGTAATTCTAAAGGACATTAATCTATTCGCCAAGCCGGGACAGAAATTAGCTTTTGTGGGAGCGACCGGTGCTGGAAAAACGACGATCACGAATTTAATCAATCGCTTTTATGACATTGATGATGGAAAAATCAGGTACGATGGCATCAACATTCATAAAATAAAGAAAGCCGATTTACGACGTTCTCTAGGAATCGTTTTGCAGGATACGAATTTATTTACAGGAACGATTCGGGAAAATATTCGCTATGGTAATTTAGCCGCGGATGATCGCGCGGTTGAAGAGGCGGCGATTTTGGCTAGTGCCCATGACTTTATTATGCAGCTTCCGAATGGATATGACACGATCATAGACGGGGAAGGCAGCGGCTTATCACAGGGACAAAAGCAATTGTTGTCAATCGCGCGAGCAGCTATTGCCAATCCGCCGGCGATGATCCTTGACGAAGCTACCAGCAGTATTGATACTCATACCGAAGTTCTGGTTCAAAAAGGCATGGATTCGCTAATGTCTAACCGTACGACTTTTGTAATCGCCCATCGCCTTTCGACTATTCAGAATGCAGATGCTATTATGGTAATGGCTGCTGGTCAAATCATTGAACGGGGAAACCACGACGAATTGATCGAAGAAAAAGGACAATACCATCAACTATATACAGGCGCTCTCGAATTAGAATAGCCTGTCAGTATGTAAAAATTCGTGGAGTATTCTTTTTACGAGTAATACTATAGCAGGAAAAAAATAATAGGAGGATATACGACATGAATGCAGAAATAAAAAACAGACCATATCGTTACGGTAGCAATTATCATGGTTAAGTTTGGTTTTGTAAAAGTAATAGCTGGGAAAAGCAGCGGAAGAATTGGCCGCTTCGTCGGTTATGACCTCGATGATTTAAAGGCGAAAATTGCCTTTGGCTTTGAAAATGATGTTTTGACGTATACTAACTGCAAGTTTTATAGTCTAAACAGCATCAGTAATGAGATCCAGAAGCAAGATCTGATCGATCGCTACTTTGATATTAGACAAGAGTTGAAGGCAATCGATGTCAGAGGGCATCCTGAAATCAAAAAATATTCCACAGAGCACACAAGTCTGATCAGTGAGCTTAATATGATTTGCGGTCTATTCAATCAAATTTTTTCAATCGCTAAATTAGATAAGCATCAGAAGGACCAGAATGTCATTATATTTTGTTCCTTCTTGGACCGGTTATGGCTCAATGAATTCATTTTAGATTTAGAGCTGAAGAACTTCAACGTCGCGATTGACGATCATAGTCTACAAGAAGAGAAACTGAATGAAAGGTTGTTCGATTCATTGGAATTGGCGGTCCACTTTATTATTCTTGAGAGCGCCGCTGAAGACGCTGATTTTTGCAGCTGGGAGCGCTCGTTCTTCAGCGAAAATATTGATTCCGCCACTCAGACGTTGTCTATCATAACTCCTGACCGAAGTAGAGAAAACATCAAAAAAGGAACGTATTATTTCGGAGAAACTTTTAGTTCGCAATATGAGAAATCGTTCTATCATTTAACTCAGAGATTAGAGTTTATGACTGATTAGTCTTCAGTATGGGGTTACTCAATTCAGAAAAGCAACACAAAAAGATTATTAGTGAAGGTAAAAGGCTGAGAGCTGATCTCAGCCTTTTTTGACTATAAAGTAAGTATAAAATTTTCAGATGAATAAATCGCTTTGTAGCGGGTATATCCATGTCTGGCTTCACGAACTAGCTTTATCGGCAATAAGCAAAAACATTTCGAAATTTGAGAAGCAATTTAGAAATATTTTGGTCTTATTGCTCAAAAGCTGAGCGAGTTCGCGAAGCCTTTCTTATACTTTTCGCAAAGTTTTCTCTTGCCTTGAAGTGAACTCCAAGGTGTATGCTTTATTCATCAGGAGGGATTTCTTATGACAGCAAGTAAAGTAATCGTTATTACAGGAGCCTCAAGCGGGATCGGTGAAGCGAGTGCAAAGTTACTGGCCGCAAAGGGCAATAAAGTTGTTTTAGGGGCACGACGTGAAGAGAAGTTGAAGCAAATCGTTGAAGAAATCAAGGCCGATAATGGTGAGGCGCTTTATCAACTGACGGATGTCACCGATAGTGAAGACGTTGAAAAACTAGTCAAACTGGCGGTTGATACTTTCGGCAGGATCGATGTATTGATCAATAGTGCAGGAATCATGCCTCATTCCCCACTCAAGGATAAACGAATCAATGATTGGGATCAGATGATCGATATTAACATTAAAGGAACCTTGTACGGGATCGGCGCGGCGCTTTCTTATATGAACGAACAAAAAGCGGGACAGATCATTAATATCTCTTCGGTTGCCGGTCATTATGCTCATGCGGGCGGTGCAGTTTACTCGGCAACTAAATGGGCGGTTCGTGCAATTAGTGAATCGCTGCGGGAGGAAGTGGCACAAGACGGATCGAATATTCGAGTGACGATCGTTTCACCGGGAGCCATTAATACAGAGCTGTTATCCTCTGTAACTGATCCAAAATTGAAGAAAAACTATCAGCAGTTTTACGACAGCTTTGGGATCTCAGTCGATCGGGTCGCAACGACCATACAACAAGCAATCGATTTACCTGCGGATGCTGCTTGGAATGAAATTATTATTCGTCCGACAAAACAAGTACAATAGAAGGGAAGAAAAAAGTATGGATTATGTAACATTGAATAACGGAATTAAAATGCCGATTTTAGGATTTGGCGTGTTTCAAATCGCTGATTTAAACGAGTGTGAAGCAATCGTTTACCAAGCGATCACTCATGGATATCGCTTGATTGATACGGCCGCTTCTTATGGTAATGAAGAAGCAGTCGGTAAAGCGATCAAACGCAGCGGTGTTCCTCGTGAGGAATTATTTATCACCACAAAACTCTGGATCACCGATGCGACGTATGAAGGAACCAAACAAGCTTTTCAACGTTCATTGGATCGGCTGGGGTTAGATTATTTGGATCTTTATTTGATTCATCAACCGTTAAACGATGTCTATGGTGCGTGGCGGGCGATGGAAGAACTTTATGAAGAAGGTAAAATCAGAGCAATCGGCTTGGCCAACTTCTATCCTGATCGTTTGATTGATCTAGCTGTCTTTAACAAAATCACCCCGGCGGTGAACCAAATCGAAGTCAATCCATTTTTCCAACGAGCAGAAGATCAAAAAGTAATGCTGGAAAAAGGTGTGCAAATGGAAGGCTGGGCCCCCTTTGCGGAAGGCAAGAAGGATTTATTCAAAAATGAACTGCTGCAAACCATTGGCGACCAATATGGGAAATCAATCGCCCAAGTTATTTTGCGCTGGCACATCCAACGCGGGATAGTAGCGATACCTAAGTCAGCGAATGTCGATCGGATGCAGCAAAACTTTGACGTGTTTGACTTCCAGCTATCGGAGGCTGACATGCAGAAAATCGCGACATTGGATCAAAACCAATCAAGCTTCTTCGACCATCGCGATGCGGCAGCAGTGGAACGCTTGGTAGGTATGGTGAGAAATACGAATTAAAGGAGTGGAGTAAATGAACATTAAAGAAGTTAGTGAAAAGTACGATCTTTCCCCGGACACGATCCGCTATTACGAACGCATTGGGGTGATCCCACCGATCACTCGTGATAAAAATGGGTATCGGGACTTTTCTGAAAAGGATTTGAACTGGGTCTACTTTGCCAAAGTTTTGCGCAATGCCGGAGTATCGGTGGAAGGCTTGATCGACTATGCCAGCCTTTCTCGTGAAGGCGGCGAAACACTAGGTGCTAGAAAAGCGATCTTGCAGGAGCATTTAGATGATGCGGAGAAAAAAATCAAAGCGTTAGAAGAAGCGCGGGATTATTTGAAATATAAATTGGATAATTTTGACACTCATATGGTGAATTACGAAAAGGAAAAATTACAGATCAATAATGAGTTGAAGGAAGAGTGATGACTTACCTGGGAAGGTGGAACACAAATGAAAAAAAGCTTCGGGATTATCGCAGCAATTTTTACCGTTACAATGTTGTCAGCTTGCAGCAATAATGCAGCAGAGGATTCAACTACAAGTGAAAGCAAGAACGAGACTTCGGTTTCGACGATTCAAGACAAAGAAAAATTCGGCAATTCGTTAGTGGTCTATTTTTCGATGCCGGAAACCAATGATCCGGAAAATATGACGGAAGAAGAAGAGAACAGTGCAGTCGTGATTGCTGGTAAGGTCTTAGGTAATACACAATATGTCGCCGAAACGATTCAGGAACAACTTGGGACAGAAATTTTTAGGATCGAACCAGAAACGGCTTATCCAACCGATCATGAAAAATTAGTTGACTTAGCCAGCCAAGAGCAAGAGGACAAGGCAAGACCAGCCATCAAAGAAAAAATTGCATCGATCGATCAGTATGATACGATTTTTCTTGGCTATCCCAATTGGTGGGGCGATATGCCGATGATTCTTTACAGCTTTTTAGCTGAAACAGATTTGGCAGGAAAAACGATCATTCCGTTCAACACCCATGGCGGCAGCGGCTTTTCCGATACGATCAATTCCATCAAGCAGGAAGAACCGGAGGCGACAGTGATTGAAGAAGGCTATTCCGTCAATCGAGATGCGGCTGCGGAAAGTAAACCAGAGGTCATTGCTTGGCTGAATGATCTGGATATCTAACTATTGAAGGGATCGTTGCGAGTTCTTTTCGCAGCGATTCCGTATTGATTAAAAAAATAAAATCTACAAGGAGTGATAAAATGAAAACGGTCTACTTGATGCGTCATGGGGAGACGCTGTTTAATCAACAGAAGAAAATTCAAGGCTGGTGTGATTCACCGTTGACAGAGTTAGGCAAAAAGCAGGCATTGATCGCCAAAAACTATTTTATTGAAAATGAGATCGAGCTTGATAGTGCCTACTCTTCAACCTCAGAAAGAGCCTGCGATACCTTGGAGTTAGTGACCGATTTGCGTTATTCAAGAGTGAAGGGCTTGAAGGAATGGAACTTCGGGGATTTAGAGGCGGAGCATGAGTATTTAAATCCTCCTTTGCCCTATGGTGATTTTTTTGTGGCCTTTGGCGGTGAGGGAGAGCAGGAATTTCGAGCACGAGTCGCAAAGACGGTTCTTGAATTAGCCCAAGCTGATGCAGGAGAAAATATTTTAATGGTTTCACATGGCGCTTCATGCAGACAATTCATGCGGGCGTGGGAGCATACGAGCAAGGTTGAATTGCAGGGGAGAATAACGAATTGTTGTATTTTGAAGTTCGCCTTCGATAAGGATCAGTTTGAACTGTTAGAAATCATTAATCATGACTTCTCTGGGATTAGGTAAAAAAACCGATTCTACTTGAAATTTAAGTAGAATCGGTTTTTTATGTTTTCGGATCATCCGACAATATGCCGTTTTCGATCCATTCGTTTTTCTTTTTAAATGCAGCGAGATTTTGTTGAAACTCCTTTGCGTATAACAAAGAAAAAAGAGTATCCAAGATATACTCAAAGGCCACTTGCGAAGAAAAGGTGCTGACCTTTAAGAAGTCCATCTCTTCTTGAGTGAATACGATCGCCTGAGCAGCAAGCGGGATCAAGTTTGATTGACTATTGCCGGTAAGCAGCACAGCAGGAATATTTTCGTTCAAAAAGTGTTTCATCATCCGCTCATATTGTGGAACTCTGGCACGATAGGTGATAAAAATCGCGCAGTCTCTACTTGTCAGGCTGGCGGCATTCCAATCTTCATCGGCATATTCGTCGGCGATGATCAAAAATTTATTGATTTTTACCAGCTTGTTTTGGAAGCTGCGGGCGCGAATCTGGGAATCCCCTTGTGCGAATAAGAAGATTCGATCTGCCTTTGCCAAAAGATCGACAGTCTCATCCAGCACTTGCTCATTTAATTGAGCGTAGGTACGTTGGACCGTATTAATCGTCAGATCGGCAATTTTTTTGGCGATGTCATTTGTTGAGTCCTGCGGCAGAAAGGGAAAATTAGCATCAACTGGATTGGAACGATAAAGTTCGCTGTGAGCGATCTCCGAAACAGCGATCCGAAAATCACGAAAGCCGTCATAGCCCATTTTTTGTGCTAAACGAATCACTGAAGAATGGGAGGTATAGGTATTATTCGCCAGTTCTGCGACATTGATCGCCGGGATCGTCGTCAAATTCTGCAAAATATAGTCTGCGATCCGTTTTTCGGTAGTGGTCAGGTCCTTTTGCAGCCGCAACTTATCAATTAAAAGCATGTTATCACCTTCTAGTTTGTTTTAATGGATTTATTTTTTAGAAATATTTCTCACACTGGTATCATACCGTAATTTCGCCGATTTCAGAAGAATTGTTCGTTAGTTGAAAGAAATTTTGGTACAAATGTTCAGGATTTGACCGGAAAGACACGAATGGCTGGATTAAACGTCCTGTTTTACTGAAAACTCTTTTCAATCAATCGGATTCTTCTATAATAAAATTATCAAAAGAAATCTGGAGGGATTTATTCATGTTAACCATCGCATATATCGGCAACGGAAAGAGTACCAACCGTTATCACTTACCCTTTTCAACAAAACTAGCGGACAAAATCAAGGTCAAAACAATCTATTCACCAAGCGGACGAATCACATGGGAGAAAAATCCCGGCACGAATTACATTTCGGAGATCAACGATATTTATGATGATCCGGAAATTCAATTAGTTGTGGTAACGACACCAAGTCCCTTGCATTTCAAATTAGGCAAGGAAGTCTTAGAGCATGGGAAAAATGTCTTGATCGAAAAGCCGTTTACCGAGACTGCTGAAGAAGCGAAGGAATTGTTCCGTTTGGCAGAAGAAAAAGGCTTGTTCATTCAATGTTATCAAAATCGTCGTTATGATTCCGACTTTTTAACGGTTCAAAAGGTCATCGAAAGCGGTGTGCTGGGAGATTTGTTGGAAGTTGAAATGCATTATGATTACTATCGCCCAGAGGTTCCAGAAAGTGTTGAGAAATTTTCGATCGGAACGAGTTACCTTTACGGCCATGCCTGTCACACCTTGGATCAGGTAATCTCTTATTTCGGCCGGCCGGATGATGTTCATTACGAAGTGCGCCAGCTTTTAGGCGATGATCGAATGAATGACTATTTTGACTTGGATTTATTCTATGGTCGCATGAAGGTGTCGGTGAAATCCAGCTATTTCCGTTTGAAGGAACGCCCAAGCTTTGTCGTTTATGGGAAGAAGGGGGTCTTTGTCAAAGAGACGAAGGACCGTCAAGAAGAGCATTTGAAGATGTTTTATATGCCGGAAAACAAGGATTTTGGGATTGATTTGCCTGAGCACTATGGTACGCTGACTTATATGGATGATGCGGGTGTGTTTCATGAAGAAAAAGTTGTTTCAGAGATCGGTGATTACAGTCGTGTGTATGAAGATATCTATGAAACGCTGATCAACGGCAAACCAAAAGCCGTGAAGGATGAAGAAACGCTGCTGCAAATCGAAATGCTGGAAAAAGGGATTCAACAAGTTTCAAAATAGTCGAAGAAAGAAGGGGTATTGATGAAATTAGCCATTTTTGGTTCGGGTAAGATTGTCCAAGAATTTTTACCAATTACGCAAGACTTGCCTGAAATTGAAGTAAAGGCCATTTTGGGAACGAAAAGAAGTCAGGAAAAAACAGAAAAAATCCAAGCGGAGTATGGGATCGATGCGTCATATACCGACATCGATGAGTGTCTGAAAAGCGATGCTTTCGATACGGTGTACGTAGCAGTGCCGAACCACCTGCATTACAGCTTCGCGAGAAAAGCTTTGGAAGCAGGCAAGCACGTTATCTGTGAAAAGCCGTTTACGCTGAAGCATGCGGAGCTTTTAGAATTAGAAAAAATTGCGTTAGAAAAAGATTTAGTCCTGGTAGAAGCTATCACTAATCAATATTTGAAAAACTATCAAGGAATCAAAGAAGCCAGTCAAAATATCGGCAAATTAAAAATCATTGAATGTAACTACTCGCAATATTCTTCTCGCTATGACGCCTTTAAAGAAGGAACGATTTTACCTGCCTTTAATCCTAAAATGGGCGGCGGGGCCTTAATGGATATCAATATCTATAATATTCATTTGGTAGTCGGTTTGTTAGGCAAACCGCAGAAAGTTCAGTATTACGCGAATATCGAGCGCGAGATCGACACATCCGGCATGCTGATACTGGATTATGGGGATGTAAAAGTTGTTTGTATTGGTGCGAAGGATTCTGAAGCGACGATTCGTTCAACGATCCAAGGGACAGAAGGGTCCGTCGTGGTGAATGGTCCAACAAATACGCTGGAGAGCTACACTACCGAATCTCTTTCTGGAGAAAAAGCAACCTTTGACCATAAGGATCATCCACATCGTATGTTTGATGAGTTCAAGCTGTTTAGTCAGGTGATTGCTGACAAGGATATGAGTTTTGTAAAACAGCAGCTGGAGCATAGTAAGATCGTGATGGAGATTGTTGAAACAGCGATTAATGATGCGGGGATTGTTTTAGGTTAAATCAAACTTTTTAAATAAGATGCTTGCCTTAAAGTGAACTTCAACGTGTATGGTAGGAGTAGTTAAGGAAGGTGTGAAATAGATGGAATATGCAAAACTTGGGAATACAGGATTAGATGTTTCCAGAATTTGTTTAGGTTCGATGAGTTTTGGCGATCCTAAAAACTGGATTCACAAATGGGTTTTAGAAGAAGCTGACAGCAGACCATTGATCAAGAGAGCTTTGGAGCTGGGCATCAATTTTTTTGATACGGCCAATGTTTATTCTTTAGGCCGCAGTGAAGAGATCCTTGGCAAAGCGCTGAAGGATTATGCCAGTAGAGATGAGATCGTCCTAGCGACGAAGGTCCATCAGAAAATGTTCGATGGGCCCAACGGTCAAGGCTTATCGAGAAAAGCCATTATGTCGCAAATTGATCAAAGCCTGCAACGTTTGCAGACGGATTATGTGGATCTATATATTATTCATCGATGGGATTATACGACGCCGATCGAAGAAACGATGGAGGCGCTGCATGATGTCGTGAAGGCTGGTAAGGCTCGGTACATCGGGGCCTCTGCCATGTATGCTTATCAATTTCAGCAGGCCAACAATATTGCTGAAAAAAACGGCTGGACCAAATTTGTCTCAATGCAAAATCATTTAAATCTGATCTATCGCGAGGAAGAACGTGAGATGATCCCGTATTGCCGTTCAGAAAAAATTGCCTTAACGCCATACAGTCCTATGGCATCCGGTAGATTAATCCGCGATCGCTCAGAAGCGACCAAGCGCAGTACTACTGACACGGCACAAAAATCAAAATACGATGAAACCGCCGATATGGATCAACTCATTATCGATCGTGTAGCTGAATTAGCCGATAAATATGAAACGAATCGTGTGAATATCGCATTAGGCTGGTTGCTGCAAAAAGATCCAGTGGTCGCACCAGTCATAGGCGCGACAAAAATGAGCCACATCGAAACAGCAGTTGGTGCGGTGGATTTCAAATTATCAGCAGAAGATGCAGCGTATTTGGAAGAGCCATATATTCCTCATAAAGTGGTAGGTCATGACTAAATTAAAAGGGAAACTGTGTCAATTTAATTGGCACGGTTTTTTGTCGTGGAAAAGGGATCTTAAAGGAATAGGAGCTGTGATTTGGTAGGGAAGTACAGAATTATTTTGTGTCTAGGATTAACTTGAAGTACACTTTAAGTTAATAAATAGTAAAAAGGAGTGAGCTTAGTGAACATTTCTGAAGTAGCAGCGAAATTTGAAATGACACCAGCGACGATTCGCTATTATGAAAAGCAAGGATTGATCCCGCCAATTACCAGAAATGCCTCTGGAGTAAGAGATTTCCAAGAAGAGGATCTGAATTGGGTTGAGTTTATTAAATGTATGCGAGATTCGGGATTATCGATTGATTCATTAGCTCAATATTCCAAGCTGTATCAGCAGGGAGACTCAACGTTAATCGAACGTAAAAAGATTTTGATAGACGAATATCAGAAACTGCTGGAAAAGCAGCGGCTGATCAATGGAACTGTCGCTCGTTTAGAGACGAAATTGGATAATTACGATCATATGATCCAAGAATGCCAGCAGCAAATTTTTTCTAGTACGTATAATTAATTTCAAAGAAGAGTTAGCGATTTTTATCTAAAAAGTGCGCGGGAAAGTGCTCTTCTCCTTTTTCGCAAAAAGTAAATTGAAAATCCCCGTCAAGAATAGTACCCTAGATAGAAATACTTGTTTTTTTGGAAATGTGAGGGAAATTGATGGGGAAGATAATATTTTTAGATATTGATGGTACTTTGTGTAATGATGTTGGAGTTGTTCCAGCGAGTGCTAAACAAGCGATTATTCAGGCTTATGAAAATGGGCATCGCTTTTATTTATGTACGGGCCGATCTAAGGCAGAGATTTCTGAGGAAGTGCTGGACTTGCCGATTAGCGGGATCATTGGCGCGGGAGGCGGTTATTGTGAGGTCGACGGTGAAGTGATTCTGCATCAGGTTTTTGATTCAAATGAATTGAAAAAGCTAATCGGTTTCTTAGAGGAGCATCGTGTGGAGTATTACCTTGAATCGAATCAGGGACTATTCGCAAGTGCTAATCTGAAAAGCCGACTTATCCAGCTTACATTAGGTGACACTAAAGAGGATTCTGCAGAAGGGCAAGAAAAAATCGCGGCCATTAACTGGTTTTTAGATTTGCTGATTGATGATCCTAGTTTGATTGATTACGAAGATGTCAATAAAGTTTCTTTTGTCAATCACTCGATTCCTTATGAGGTGATTGAGGCAGAGTATGATGGTGATTTTTATATGCTGAGAAGCACGGTTCCAGCCTTTGGACCAGACAGCGGCGAGATCGGGATTAAGGGGATCAATAAAAAAACTGCGATTGAAACGTTGTTAAAACATATCCAGCGGGATAAGGAAGATTGTCTGGCCTTTGGCGATGGCAATAATGACCTCGTGATGTTTGAAGCAGTGGGAACTGGGATCGCGATGGGAAATGCCAAGGACGAATTAAAGGCCGCCGCCGATGAGATTACGTTGACTCATGATGAGGGCGGTATCGCTCATACATTAGCTAAATTAGATTATGTTAAAATTTAGGCGAGTACACCTTAAAGTATGCAGTTGATTGAGCTGCATACTTTTTTATCTGTTGGAATAAACTACTTTAGAGCTAGGCGGATTTTTAAATATTTTGGTGCTGTGAGCGAATCTGCTATAGTTAAAAGAAAAGAGCAAAGAGGAAAATTATGGAGATCAGACTTTTACGTTACTTTTGGGCAGTCGCACAAGAAGGAAATATCTCGCGGGCCTCACGCATTTTAAATATCACCCAGCCGACATTGAGCCGCCAGATCAAGGAGCTTGAAGAACGGATCGGCGCGCCGCTTTTTCATCGCGAAAAGAATCGCCTGAGTCTAACCAAGGACGGCTATTTTTTGAAAGAGCGGGCGGAAGAAATTCTAGCTTTGGATGAAAAATTAGAACAGGCTTTTTCTGCCCAGCGGAACGAGCAACTGAGCGGGACGATCTCGATTGGCTGTGTTGAGGCGGATAATTCCGATACGGTTGCGATGCTGCTGGAGGAACTGATCAGCGATTACCCTCAAATTCAGTTTAATTTAGTGACTGGCACTAGCGATGACATCTCGGATCGTCTTGAAAAAGGGATTTTGGATCTAGCGATATTATTGGAGCCAGTGATTTTGAATGAAGTAGAGACATTGATTTTACCGCGAGAGGAACGCTGGGGCTTTTTGGTTTCGAAGGAGATGTTTATTGCCGAGAAGGAATTTTTGAAACCTCAGGATATCAAGGGCTTGCCGATTCTTTGTTCCAGCCGAAGTGAGGTGCAGAATTTATTGTCTGACTGGTCGGGAGAATCTTTGGATCAACTGAACATTGTTGGAAACTTCAATTTGATCTTCAACGTGCTTCCGCTGGTCAATCATAAAGTCGGTGCAGCGCTGTCGGTCGAAGGCGCGATTTTAGATCGGAGATTGGAGGAAGCCGTGTTTATTCCTTTGCAACCATCGGTCAAAACACATTGCGTTTTAGTCTGGAAAAAAAGAGTCCAAACACCGGCTGTCCAAGAATTAATTAATCGATTTAATCATGCCTTCAAGCTATAGTACTATGACTATATAGGCATTAGACATAGATGGAAATGAGTCGTATTCTGAAGTTGTTCAGAGTATGACTCATTTTTTAATCTATAAATATTTCACAAGCAAAAACATTGAATCAACAGCGTTAACGGTGTCCGGCTTCACGAACTAACTTTATCGGCAATAAGCGAAAATTTTGTTAAGTCTGAGAAACGCCAAGTAGGTATCAATCAACATCAGCTCCTAAAGATCGCTGTGTTTCTTGACAACTTATCAAAATTTTAGACTTATTGTTGTGAGACACAGCGATCGGTTTTTGGAGCTGATGTGGAACAGTACCTACTTGGTGCTCAAAAGCTGAGCGAGTTCGCGAAGCCTTTCTAATTAAGGAGGCTATTTATGAAGAAGAGAATGATTGGTCAGAATAAGCTGGAAATGTCGGAGTTAGGATACGGCTGTATGGGCTTGAATCATCATCGCGGCCCAGCAAAAGATCCAAAGGAAATGATGCGCGTCGTTCAAGCGGCCTATCAACAGGGGATCACAATGTTCGACACCGCGGAAGTCTACGGTCCGTATACAAATGAAGAACTTGTGGGTGGGGCCATCAAGGAGTTTCGCCAAGAAATTGTTTTAGCGACAAAGGGTGGATTCAAGATCGACGGACAAACGAATTATCCAGATAGCAGTGCTGCGACATTGAGAGCCTCACTTGAAGGCTCCTTGAAACGTCTGCAAACAGATTACATTGACTTATATTACATTCATCGAGTAGATCCCAATACACCTATCGAAGAAGTAGCTGAAACGATTCAGCAATTTAAACAGGAAGGAAAAATTTTGAATTGGGGATTATCCGAAGCCAGTGGTGAAACGATCAGACGAGCACATAAAATCGAACCGTTGACTGCGATTCAAAGTGAATATTCGATTTGGTGGCGTGATTTAGAGAAGGATATTTTTCCTGTTTTAGAAGAACTAGGAATTGGTTTAGTAGCCTACAGTCCATTAGGAAGGGGCTTTTTAACAGGGAAAGTGACGAAGGATTCCATCGCCAACGAAAATGATAACCGTGCGGACCTGCCGCGCTTCACAACAGAGGCGATGGCAGCCAATCAAGTAGTTTTGGATTTACTGCAAGAAATCGGTAATCAGAAGAATGCGACTTCCGCACAAATCGCTATCGCTTGGATATTAGCTCAAAAAGAATGGATCGTGCCAATTCCGGGCACAACGAATCTGAAACGCTTGAGCGAGAATAATCAAGCCGTCGATATTACGTTTACTAATGAAGAATTAAGTCGGATCAACACGGCAGTTGATCAAATGACGATTGTCGGCGATCGCTATCCTCAATCAGAAAAAGAGCGGACAAGAAGATAAAGCAATCAAAATTAGGAGGGGAGTTTATGCAAGCAGGAATCATTTTTTTCTCGCGGGCGGGAGAAAACTATATCAATGGAAAGAAACAACTGGTTTCAACCGGAAATACAGAAATATTAGCACAAAAAATCAGTGAACAAGCGCAGCTTCCGGTCTATTCGTTGCGACCGCTTGAGCCTTATTCGATGAATTATGATGAGGCGGTTCAAAAAGCAGAAAAGGAAAAGCAGACTTTAGCAAAAGTAGGCTATGAAGAGTTAGCAGCAGACATCGAACAGATGGAGACGATTTTTCTCGGCTTTCCCAACTGGTGGGGGACGTATCCCAGAATAGTCGCGACTTTTTTAGAACAGCAGGATTGGAAAAATAAAACACTCTATCCATTTTGTACCCATGAAGGCAGTGCCTTTGGTTCAAGTATCCAAGACCTGCATAATTATTGCCCGGGTGCTGAAATTAAAAAAGGTTTGGCGGTTCGTGGTTCAAAGGTCGATCGAGCAGATACAGCGGTGAAAAACTGGCTGCTTTCTTATCAAAATAATCATTAACGATTTGGAGGAAGATCTAATGGCAAAGCACGAAGAAGTAAAAAATGGTGTGATTTTTCCGATTGGCGAAAAAAATGACGCCTTCGCTCAATATTTTATTGGACAAAGCTATCTGCAGGGGCTGATTTCTGATCCGGAGATCAATGTGGGTGTAGCGAATGTAACTTTTGAACCGGGCTGCCGCAACAACTGGCACATTCATCATGAGGGCTTTCAATTATTGTTAGTGACTGGCGGCGAAGGCTGGTATCAAGAAGAGGGCAAACCCGCCCAGTTTTTGAAGGCAGGCGACGTGATTGTGACTCATGATGGTGTCAAGCATTGGCATGGTGCCGCGCAGGATAGCTGGTTTGAGCACATCGCCATCACAGCCGGTACACCTGAATGGTTGGAGCCAGTAAATGACGAGTGGTATGAAAAATTAGAAAAATAAGGGGAAATTACGATGAAAAAACAAACAGCTGGCAGAGAACAATTAGGAGATTTCGCACCGCAGTTTGCGGCTTTAAATGATGATGTTCTATTTGGCGAAGTCTGGGCAAAAGAGGAGGAACTCTCTGCACATGACCGCAGTATGATTACCTGTTCTGCACTTTTGGCGATGGGGGCGCCTCAGCTTGAGGCTCATTTGAAGATCGCTAAGGAAAACGGCGTGACGAAAGAAGAAATCAGCGCATTGATTACTCATTTAGCATTTTATGCTGGTTGGCCGAAAGCATGGAGTGCCTTTACAATGGCAAAAGAAATTTTCGAATAGCAAGTCGCATTCCATAATAGTTAATTTAAGAATAGAGGAATAAAATGATGGATTTACAGGAAAGCTATACATTAAATAATGGAGTTGAAATCCCTAAACTAGGATTCGGAACGTGGATGATTGACAATCAAGCAGTCGTTCAGGCCGTGAAAACTGCTTTAGCGATTGGTTATCGTCATATCGATACTGCTCAAGCCTATGAAAATGAAGCGGGCGTTGGTGCGGCTATTCGAGAATCTGCTGTTGATCGAAAAGATATTTTTGTGACCAGTAAAGTTGCTGCGGAATGGAAAAGCTATCAGGAAGCAGCTAAATCAATTGATGATTCCTTGAACAGATTGGGCTTGGATACGATTGATCTAATGATTATCCATGCACCTCAACCGTGGGCCAAGTTTAGAGAAGCAAATTATGATGCTGAAAACATTCAGGTTTGGCGCGCTTTAGAGGATGCCTATAACGCAGGAAAGGTTCGGGCGATTGGTCTTTCAAACTTTAATCAACAAGATGTGGAGAACATTTTACAGCATGCTGCTATAAAGCCCGCAGTAAATCAGATTTTAGCACATATTTCGAACACCCCTATCGAATTAATCGACTACTGCAAACAAAATGGCATTTTAGTCGAAGCATACTCACCAGTAGGGCATGGCGAGTTATTAAAAAATGCAAAGTTAAAAGAAATGGAAGAAAAATATCAGGTTAGTGTACCTCAATTAGCAATCCGCTATTGCTTGGAGCTAGGTTTGCTGCCGTTGCCGAAATCAGCGAATAAAGACCATATCCAAAATAATGCTGACTTAAACTTTGAAATTTCTCAAGCTGATATGAATGAGCTAAAAGCAATGAAGCCCATTGATGACTATGGCGAGTCGAGTCATTTTCCAGTTTATAATAAGAGATAGAGAGACAATATATAACTATATAGGGTAATAACTATTTTTTATGAAGTGCGCAAGCATGACACAAACCAACTGGCCTTTAAGTTTATGGGCTAGTTGGTTTTTTGTGAGTCAAAAGAGTAAACCGTCTAGACAGATCAATAGTCAATGCTGTATACTAAACGTTGAGTATAAGGCGATAGGAGGAGACTATTATGACGAGGTTAATTGTTTTAGGCTTATTAAGCGAAAAGCCGATGTCTGGTTACGACATTCAGCAAAGCATCAGTGATAGGGATGCAGAACGTTGGGGCGGTGTGTTGGTTGGCTCGATTTACCATGCTCTAAAGAAATTAGAAAAAGAACAGCAGATTGAAGTGGCAGGGGTTGAACAAACCGGACATCGTCAAAAGACCGTGTATCAGATTACGGATCAAGGAAGAAACTATTTGCAGTCATTAGTGATCGATTCATTAAGAACTACCTCGGTCAGCTATCCGACTACCCTTTATAGCGGACTATCTTTGCTGGATAAAATTCCGAGAGAAGCGGCCATCAAGGCATTAAAAGCACAAAAAGATTCGATTGATCAAGAGTATGAAGCAATCATTGAAAAGAATCGAGGCAATGAAGAGTCAGAAGAAGAGATTTCCGAAATCTCTCAGCTTACGATAGACAACATGTTTGCGATCGTCGAGCAACAGCAGCATTATATTGAATGTCTATTGAAAGTATTAGCGGGTGAATAGTTATGAAGACTATTTTGCTCTTTTGTGCAGGAGTGTTTCTTTTAATCTTAGCAATTCTTCTAGGTGGAAAGTCCTTCAATAGGATGAAATACAAAATTCGAACGAAAAATGGTATTCAAAAATCTGGCTATATGCGGATTGGTGGGATTGATCAGTATTATCAAATTCGAGGGGAAAATATAGAGAATCCGATTATTTTGGCACTTCATGGCGGACCGGGAAATAATATGTCTGACTTTTCTTATTGTTGGCAGACGGATTTGGAAAAAGAGTATACGATTGTTCATTGGGATCAGCGTGGTTGCGGAAATACTTATTATCGGGATACACAAGCCGAACGGCCTTCACTGGAATTGTTACTAGCGGATCTTGATGAAGTTGTAAATTATTTGAGAGTTGACTATCACAAAGAAAAACTTATCATTATGGGGCATTCTTGGGGTACATTTTTAGGTGCAATCTATGCTGGAAAACATCCTGAAAATGTATCGGCTTATATTTCGATTAGCCAAGTGTTGGATTTTAACCAATCGGAAAGAATTTCTGCACAAGAAGCTGTTCGTTTAGCGAAAATCGCTGGAAAAGAGCAAGATATACCGAAAATAAATGATTTGCTTGAACAGATAACGACCTATCAAAAAATTGGCAAAGCAGAAGTCAAAAGCTTACTGGAATTTCGACAGCTCAAAGAAAAATATCTGCCTAAACAATATGGAAATAAGATGATTCTGTATCGTTTGTTTTCTCCATATATGAATCTCAATGAGATAAGATGGATGTTCAGTATCAATAAAATGCTAGAATCAAACAATAAAATTTATGAAATGCTGATGATTGATGGAAGGTTGTCAATGTATGACTATCCATTGCATTATGACATTCCGGTCATTATGATCATAGGAAATCAAGATTGGACTACACCTTATAGTATGGCCTTGGATTATTACCAAGCAATTTCAGCCCCGCAAAAGGAGTTCATCACCATAGAAGGATCAGGACATCTGCCATTCATTGATCATTCGAAAGAATTTTCTCAAGTGCTGGAAAAAGCGTTGAACAAAATAGACTAGATTTTTACGAAAAAAAAGCAGGAAGGATATTAGATTTTTAATATCCTTCCTGCTTTTTATTGAAGTCAGCTACTCGCTGTGCATCAATCGCCATGATCTCTTCGCCGGAAATCATATTTGGATTGAAGACAAGATCGTAAGTTGGATCTTTGGGTTTGTATTGGTTTACACCAAAGGCGACACTGTTTGCTGGAATGTCTTTAGTAATGATCGCGCCTGCGCCGATCACTGTGTTTTCGCCGATCGTAATCGGTCCGAGAACTTTTGCGCCGTCAGCGACGATCACATTTTTTGCCAGAATCGGACTTCCAACCTGCTCCCATTTCTCCTGTATTTTGTTGTAGCGCATATTTGAACCAATCGTCACATTTTGATAAATGATGACATTTGCACAAATTTTGGCAGCCACCACCGTACAGCCGCGAGCATGATGCGCAAAGCGAACGCTTCGATCCATATCAGCGCAATGGATTTCACAGCCATAGCGAAATTCCAATAATTCAGCAGCCTTGGCTTGCTCAGCCGGATCTTCGGAGAAGCAATTGAACGCCAACAGTTCGTCAAAGGAATAATCTTTCATTAATAAAACCTCCTTATAGGTCAATCTCGTTCTAATTTCATTCATTATAGCGCAGATAAAAAAAGAAGCAGTCTTTTCTGAACTTTTTAAAGCAAAAAATCATTTGAACAATTTAGTCCAAATGATCCGTATTATAAATAAGTTCGTATCGCAGCGACTTGCGTCAATGCTTCTGCGATGATTGTTTGCTTTAGTTGGCTGAGATCTGAAAAATCAGGTCCTGCCACAAGCACAGTATCCAATACTGTATATTTCGGCATTTCGGTCTTAGCAGCATTCCATTTAAGATGCTTCAATTTCTCCCAATAAGTGACTTGCAGATCGGCATTTTGGGCCATCAGCCAAAGCTCAAAGCGCATCTCTTGATGATTTAAGACGATCCCAAAACGCAAGCCGTCACTTCTGAGCTGCTCATCAAAGAAGGGGAAATAAGTATAGTCCAAGTAACCTGCGGAAAGGTTGCCGACTTTATAATCAACGGCATCGATAAAAAATTCAGTTCGAACACTTCCGATAAATTTCAAAAGACCCGCATACGCACGACAAACGGGACTATCTTGATAAACATGCTGCTGGTAAACTTTGATATCTTCGGTTAAATTTGGCTCCATAAAAAGACCTCCATATTTTTAAGTAGCGTTCTAACGGCTGTTACTTTTTGCGAAACTGTTGGATCAAAAAAACAAAGACAAAGAAGAACAGTGCCTCCCAAAGCGTTGTTGTCCAGCTGTATCTTGGACTGATCCCGAAAATGAGGTTGCCGATATTGGAGATGAGCAAATAAACCAGTGTAATTAAGAAAGAACTCAGTAATCTTCGCATCATAAAAAAACACCCTCCGTTCATACCTTAGAGTATAAACGAGGATGATCAGCGCGTCCAATCATGAATGATCGGGCTTAGTAAATTTATCTGATAAAAAACGAATGATCTTCTATAATTAAGGCTTCTTTGTTGGTCAGCGGGACTAATTCAATCAGATCATTAAAGTCATGGAAAATCTCAAGTGAGACTGCTGAAAAATATTCTTCCTTATAGTGAGGAAGCGGGTAGCAGGTAGTCAAATTCAAACCATCATCAGAAATCAGATTTTCGGCTTGATTTCGGTCGTCCATCTTGGCGATATAAGAGATACTAGGCGCAGCGACAATCGCGCCGGCAGATTCTCCTAGATAAACTTTCCCAGCGCTGACTGCTTCGATGATTTGTTCGGCGGCTCCAGATGCTTTCAACTTTTCTAAAAGAAAGAAGCTGTTTCCGCCAGAAAGATAAATAAAATTATTCCGCTGCAAGGTTTCTTTGATCATTTCAGTATCTG
Organism: Enterococcus hulanensis; assembly: GCF_005405485.1. GTDB lineage: Bacteria > Bacillota > Bacilli > Lactobacillales > Enterococcaceae > Enterococcus_A > Enterococcus_A hulanensis. The sequence goes on from NZ_BJED01000001.1 coordinate 183,562, forward strand.
CAATTGCTACATCCAGTTCTTCAATTTCAAATCCTAATAATTTGAAGGTTGCTCGTGCCTCATCCACATAAAAATCGATTTCCTCAACCAAACTGGCTGTCGGGATGAAGGCTACCGTTTTTGCTAAAGAAAATTTCTTTAGATAATCTTCAAATTGTTCCTGAACGTCTGCGAACGAGGATGATAGAAACATATTAATCATAAATAAAGCTCCAATCTGTTTTGATTATAAGTCTACCATTTCATAACCACAAAAACAAACATACGTTCTTTTTAGACTCGTATTTATTTTGTTTTCTTTTTTTTGATCGCAAAAGCACCAGATGCACCTAAAGCAACACCAAGCGCCATACCAAGTGCCAAATTGTCAAAAAGAAGTCCGAAAATTAACCCCAGTGACAATCCGATTGCTAGCGAACCTCCATCGTCCTTTTTCATTGTAACAACCCCCATTGTCTAATTTTTTCTACTTCTATTGTAAAGGATGCCAAAGGAAAATAATAGCTATCCAGAAGGAGTAATTTTATTAGCCGCAGCCGTGATACCATTTGTTCCATTTCATATTCAAAAAAATTTTTCACCATTTTTCAGCTATAATAGACAGAGAAATACCGACCAAATAATCGAAAAAACTTCCACTTTTGTGGGAGTTTTTTGTTTGATTTTACTTAGTTTAAATAAGTGAAGGGGGAAATATATTTTGTGTTAGCCGACCTTTTGAAACATCCGTTACTTCTATATAGATACAATAGTAAAATAGGCTGGAAAACTTTCCGATCAACTAGATAAAATAACGTTAATTTAAAATCGGAAGCAATGCTGAATTTTCAGCTATTTTAGGTTGCGCTTACATTTTTGCCAAAAAAGATTGCAAGAATCTCTACTTATCAAGAAAAATAAAGGGTTATATACTCACCTTAGACGAGAGGAAGATATGGATGAAGGATCGAACAGTAAAAATATTGCGGATTTTTATAACTTCTGATTATCCAGTGACACTCGCAAAACTGGAGGAGGAATTTCGTACCAGTGCGCGTACGATCCGAAATGAACTACGAGAAATCAATCAGTTTCTGATGGAAAAAGGTCTGCCGGAGATTAAAAATCTTAGGAAAAAAGGCTACCAGCTGACTTTGGAATCGGAAGAAAAAGCTGCTTTATTAGAACAGCTTGATTTGGCAGATGATGAACGCTATTTGGATCGTGAAAGCCGGATCTTTGATTTGATTCTTTCCTTTGCTTTAGGAAAGAAAGCGACCTTTCTTTATCAAAAGGAGGAAGAATATCAGATTTCCAAGAGTTCATTGGATGAGGACATGCGGCGAGTCAGGAATATTTTGGCGGAATATGGGATCGAGGTTTTGAGTGTGCCAAAGCAGGGCATTTTACTGCAAGGCGCCGAACGGTCGATTCGAACGATGATCTATGACATCATCAACAACTCGGTTGGGGTGATCACACCACAGGGCGAGCAGGAATATTCGATCAATATGACGATTTTAAATCATTATATTCCGCAGCGGCTGCTAAAGAAATTGGATCAGCTGTATGTCGAATCCGTCGCATCGATGGAGGACGCGATTTATCGTAATCAGCTGCTAATGTTTACCGCAGTGTGGTTAAGTCGGTATTTGCGAGAAGATCTGATCGCCAGTTCCGCCTGGGAAGCCGCCGATACTCCTCAAAGCGACATTCGTGATTTTGTTACGGCAATCTGCGAAGCCTTTCAGATTTCACCGCCGGAAGTCGAAATCAAGTACATTGTTTTCATGTTGAACACCTTTAATTCAAGAGACATGAACAATTCCATCGAGTGGGTCCAAGCCCAGCTGCTGTCAATTCAACTGATGCAGTTTGTGGAAGAACAGACGAAAATTCCTTTTTCACGAAAAGAGGAGATGCTGCAGGAGGGATTGTATAAGCACTTAGTCGGGTTGATCAATCGAGTGAAGAGCGACATCCAAATCGTTAATCCGCTGAAGGAAAATATCAAAAAGAACTATGGCAATATTTATTCCGCCATTGATCAATTTACCCCCTCGATCGAACAGATCACGGGTAAAAAGATAACCGAAGACGAGATCGCCTTTCTTACGATTCATTTTTCAACTTCTGTCAGTGCGATCAATCAAGATTTGCATTATATCTACAAAGCGGTGGTCATTTGCAACCACGGAGTCGCCACCGGCAAGCTGCTCTCGGAGAATTTGAAGGAGCTTTTCAATATCGAAGTTTTGGCCGTATTGAGCTCACGAGAACTGGATTTGATCGAAAAGCTGGATGTTGATTTGATCTTCAGCACGGTGGCAATCCACTATTCGCAAAAGCCTGTGCTGGAGCTGGAGCCGATCATCAAAGAAGAGAGCAAAAAAAGAATTACCAGTTTTTTGAATGAGAATCAAAACCTTAAACGCTTAGTCAACAATCAGGATTCGACACAATTGTTTCATGCACTGATCGACACCATTGAGAAAAGTGGCGGAGAAGTATCTGGCGAAATTTACAAAGAATTAGAAACGCTTTTTGACCAAAATCATTTAACGATAAACAAGAAGGAGATTCAGCCGATGTTAGAAGACGTATTGAAGGACAGCAATATTTTATTGAATCAGCAGGTAAATACTTGGGAGGAATCGATCCGCAGGGTCTCCGAACCTTTAATCAATCAGCAGGTGATCGAACCTAGTTATGTCACAGCGATGATCGACTCGGTAAAAGAATATGGTCCGTATATCGTGATCGGCAAATACATCGCCTTGGCTCATGCGCGTCCGGAAGATGGGGTCAATCAGTTGGGAATTAGTGTAGCGACGATCAATGAACCGATCGAATTTGGAAACGAAGAAAATGATCCGGTAAAAATCATTTTCTGCTTAGCGGCGATTGATTCTTACTCCCACTTGAATATCATGAAGAGCTTGATCGAATTGATCAATGACGAAGAAAAAGTGGATCGTTTAAGCCGCGAAACGGATATCGAGCGGTTCAAGGAAATCTTATTTAGTTAGGTAATTATGTATTATTCGATAAATAAAACAGAATGGAGAGAAAAAAGATGGGAAAACAAGTATCAATTTTATTCGTATGCGGGGCAGGTTTAGGAAGCAGCTTTGCAGCTCAAATGGCGGCAGAAGATGTGCTGAATGCACATGGCGTGGACGCAAAATTGGATCACGTAGATATTTCAACGGCGGCATCATCACAATCGGACATTATTATCACCGCGCAAAATTTCAAATCACAGTTTGAAAAATTTTCAATCGATGAAGAGAAAACCGCGATCGTCTATTTAAAAAATATCGTCTCAAAACCAGAAATCGAAGAAAAACTTATACCGATTTTGGAATCAAAAGGTGCGCTGTAGAAAATTACATCAATATGAATAAGGATGCCAGTTCCACCCTTAACAGTTATTGTAGCGGAACAATTCTAAAAGCAGGTAAAAACACTTATACGTAAAAGCTGCTAGTGGAATGGTATACGGCATGAAAATCAAACTCATTTTTCGTTTTTTGAAAAATGAATACATCAATATGAATAAGGAGCGAAACAAATGGGAGTAATTAATTTCATAATCGAGAATATCTTGACACAAGCATCGATCACGATTGCATTGATCGCAATGTTGGGGCTGTGTCTACAGAAAAAATCGGCTGGACAAGTGATTTCAGGAACCTTGAAGACCTTGCTTGGCTTCCAAGTTTTAAGTGCTGGTTCTAGTATTATTGTCGGCAGCTTGACCTACTTTGGCGAGATTTTTACTGCAGGCTTCCATATGCAGGGAATCATTCCTTCGATCGAGGCGATCAATGGACAAGCAATGAACGAATTAGGCTTAGGGCGCGACATTGCACTAACATTTCTAGGTATTTTTATTGTTAATATTCTGATTGCCCGTTTTACGAAATGGAAATATATTTTCTTGACTGGTCAGGCGATTCTTTGGATGGCGACCATGACAACTGTTTTTGGATACTTTGCTGGTCTGAGAGGCATAGTTTTGATTATTGTCGGCAGTATTGTAGGGGCCATTTTTGCGGTAGCGATGCCTGCAATTGCGCAGCCGATCATCCGTAAAATCACAGGATCAGACGACATTGCACTTGGTCATTTTTGTACTATTGGTTATATGTTTGAAGCGGGTGTGGCTTACATCTTTGGTGAACGCGGAGAAAACAAAAAATCAATCGAAGATATTAATTTGCCGAAATCATTTGAGTTCTTACAGGATACGTATTTGTCAGTAATGGTCGTGATGGTTCCTTTATATATCATTACCGCCGCATTTGCCGGTCCTGGTGTCGGTGATCCAGGCGGGCAGCACTATCTGATGTTCGCATTCTTGCAAGCAATTCAATTTGTGGTTGGTGTCTATGTGCTGTTATCCGGCGTACGTTTACTATTAGGCGAAATCGTGCCAGCCTTCCGCGGAATTGCGATGAAGCTTGTACCAAATGCGATTCCTGCCTTGGACTGTCCGGTATTTTTCCCTTATTCACCGAATGCCGTGATTTTAGGATTCATTACAACAACGATTGGAACGATCATCGCGATGTTTGTATTGCCGACATTTGGCTTGGCGATGATTTTACCGGGCATGCTGACTAACTTCTTTGCGGGAGGTACAGCAGGGATCTTTGGGAATGCAACAGGCGGACGTCGCGGCGCAATTATCGGCGGGATCGCTCATGGGTTCTTTATCACTTTACTGCCAGCACTTTTAGTAACGATTTTCAATCAAATGGGTTTTGTCAACGCGACTGCGACTGATGTAGATACTGTAGCTGCAGCCTTGCTTTATGCATGGATTCTTAGCCCGATCTTGAAAATGTTCTAATTAGGAGGTGTCACAATGTTTGGTTTCTTAAAGAAAAAGAACAAACCGGAAAAAACCGAGGAAAAAGTTGAGCTATCAGCTGAAGAAAAAACGGTCTTAACAGATGAAAACCAGCAATTAATGGCAAAAATTGCGGCGGCGGAACAAGCAGATCCAGTTGAAACCGATGAATTAGCCGGTTTATACGAAAAATTAGGTCTAAACTACGCCACACTGGAGCAAACCGATGCGGCCATCGAAAGTTTAGAAAAAAGTTTAGATCATAAACTGACGATCGGCGACGGCTACAAGAAATTAATGAGTCTTTACAATGGAAAACGGGCGGAAGCCGCTCGCAATGGGGATGATGCGGGCATCGATAAATACATGGGTAAAATGGATGAGATGCGGCAAATTGCTAAAAAAGTAACGATCAGCGGGTAATTAATCAAAAGAAAAGAAGGTATTGGACAAATGTATAAAACATTAAAAGAAGTAACACAAATAGCAGAAGATTTGAATATGACGATTGGTGCATTCAACACTCACAACTTGGAGATGCTGCCGGAAATGATTCGCGCAGCTAAGGAGAAGGGTTCACCGATCATTATTCAAACCAGTATTGATACAGCGAAATATATCGGCTACGACGTGATGGTAGCAGTAGTGAAGGAAATCGCTAATACTGAAATGGTTGATGTGGCCTTGCATTTAGACCATGCCAGAGATTTCAATGAGATCAAAGCGGCAATCGACGCAGGTTATTCTAGCGTCATGTATGATGGTTCCCATTTGCCATTTAAAGAAAATATTGCTAAAACGAAGGCGGTTGTTGAATACGCCCATGCAAAAGGTGTTTCGGTTGAAGGTGAATTGGGCACGATTGGCGGCACCGAAGAGGGTATCTCTGTTGCAGAAGATGACAAAGTTTATACTAAACCAGCGGATGCCGTGGAGTTTGTAAAACAAACGGATATCGATGCTCTTGCGATCGCGATTGGCACCAATCACGGACAATTCAAATCTAAGACCGAAGTCAATATTCCATTATTAAAAGAAATCCATGCAGTTGTCGATGTGCCGCTAGTTATCCACGGCGGTACCGGAGTAAAAGAAGAGGACTACCCAGAATTGATTAATAACGGAATTCGCAAATTCAATGTTGGAACTGAATTGTTAGTGAATTGGACCAAAGTAGCGAAAGAGTCTTTTGGAGAAACCGAAGTGAACAAATCACTGCGCCACAATGTTATTCCGGCAAATCAAGCAGTCAAAGAAATCGTCAAACACAAGATCGGCTTATTTATGAATGTCGACAGCCCATTGGCGATGCAAAAATAAATGAAGAAATATCTGATTTTGATTGCCGGCAGTCCCGCAACTGGGAAGTCCTATTTGATCAATGAAATGCGGCGTGTTCTAGGAAACTTTTTCCTGATCACGCCGGATGAAGGGAAAGAAATCCTAGCCGATCAGATTGGTTTTGATAATTCAGCTGAGAAAAAAGAGCTTGAAAAAAAGGTTTGGGCGTTCTATTACAACGCACTGGCACTTTATATGGAAGCAGGAAAGCGGATCGTCGTTTCCGAGTATCCTTTTAGCGATAAACAAAAGAGCAAGTTGAGCAATTTAGCCGACCGATATGGCTATGAGCCGATCACGATTCGTTTAGTTGCCGATTTTGAAACACTTTGGGCACGCAGAAAAGTTCGTGATGTCGAACCGGATCGCCATTTGTCACATATCATGACCCATTATCATTTTGGGGATGAGTTGACTGATCGGACCCAAGCTGATGATTTAATCACAGAAGAGGCTTTTCGTGAAGTTATCGAAAAGCGCGGTTACAACAATTTTCAACTAGGTAGCTTGGTGGAATTTGATGTATCGGATTTCTCAAAGGTCGATTACGAACCTTTCCTAAAAAAAATAGCTGAACGAATCGCACAGAACCGTTGATTGTTTTAATCAACGGTTCTTTTTAATGCGTTTGTTTTTGTCAAAATGGCTAACAAATAGACTAACCATCTGAGGTCAGTTAAATCTCAATGCTGTTTTTTTAAATAATTGTGATTGACAAAGCAGCAAAGGCATCGTATGATAGTTATGAAATCGATACCACAAGGCGGTGAGACATTGGCAACCATTAAAGACGTAGCAAAAAAAGCAGGCTTATCTGTATCGACGGTTTCTAGATTTTTAAACAATCATCCGTATATTTCTGAAGACAAACGCAAACGTATTCAAGCGGCGATGGCAGAACTGGATTATACGCCCAGCTCGGTAGCGACGCAGCTGCGATCAAAAAAGGGAACGATGATCGGCATCTTAGTCTCACGAATCGTCAATCCATTTTTCTCTCATTTAGTTGATTCAATCGAGAAAAATGCCCGTTCTCATGGATACAATGTTTTAGTCATGCAGACCTATGATGACAAAAAAGCCGAGACCAATATGCTTGAGATGCTGAAGCAGCAGGTGATCGCCGGTCTAATCATGTGTTCGATCGAGGGTGATCCTAAGGTTATCGAAGCCTATCAAGAATATGGTCCGATCGTCTTATGCAATGAACAAATTCCTGGCGCGGATCTGCCGCAGGTCTTTACGAATCAAGAGGCGGCCAGTTTTGATGCGACGGAATACTTGATCAACAAAGGACATAAAAAAATCGCTTATTGCACAGGCGGAACATTGACCCGAGGCGGGCATGGAAATTCCCGTACCGCAGGATTTGAACGGGCATTGAATCAGCATAAGCTGCCGATGAAAATTGACTGGATCTTTAAGCAAGTGCACACGATCGAAGACGGCAAGCAGGTAGCGGATAAGCTGTTATCGTTGCCAGAAGCCAATCGTCCTGATGCTGTATTTACCAGCAGTGATGAAGTAGCCAGCGGCGTGTTGGAAAGATTTTTAGAAAAAGGCAAGCGAGTGCCGGAGGATTTGGCGATTATGGGTTTTGATAATCAGCCCTTCACCGGAATGCTGGCAGTACCCTTGACCACGATCGCGCAACCAGTCGAGGCATTAGGACAAGAGTCCACGAATTGGCTGATCGCCCGCATGGAAGAAAGAGACTATCAATTAGATGAGTCTGAATTAGTACTAAACTTGATTATACGAAAATCTGCCTAAGCAGATTTTTTTAAAACTAAATGTGGTATCGATACCATAAAAGGAGAGTTATATAATGAACATGATTTTGAAAGAAAAGAACCGGTTGGATCAGCAGGAATTTTGGAAGGAAGAGGTTGTTTATCAAATTTATCCCAAGAGCTTTTATGATAGTGATGGCGATGGCATTGGAGACATTAAAGGGATCACGCAGAAGCTGGACTATTTAGCGGAGCTTGGGGTTACGATGCTATGGATTTGTCCGATTTTTACTTCACCAATGGTTGATAATGGCTACGATATTGCCGATTATAAAGGTATCCAAACAGAATTTGGCACGATGGAGGATCTAACGGAATTGATCGAGGCCGCAAAAGCGAAAGGAATCAAATTAATCCTTGATTTAGTCGTTAATCATTCTTCTGACGAACATGCGTGGTTTCAGTCAGCTCTAGCAGATCCCGAAAGTCCGTATCGTGATTATTATATCTTCAAGTCTGGCGAGGCAGGCAATCCGCCGAATAATTGGCGCTCGATTTTTGGCGGCAGTGTTTGGGAGCCTGTACCCAATGAAGACAACATGTATTATTTCCATACCTTTGATAAAAAACAGCCCGATCTAAATTGGGAAAACCCAGCTCTAAGACAAGAGATTTATGAAATGATTAATTGGTGGCTGGAAAAAGGGATTGCCGGATTCCGAATTGATTCCATTACCTTTATCAAAAAGGATCAGGACTATGAAGATGTCGCGGTCGATGGCAGCGATGGCTTAGGCAGTGTGAAGGTTAAAACCAGAAATCGGCCGGGAATCGAAAAATTCTTAGCGGAATTAAATCGTGAAACCTTTCAAAATTATGAATGTGTCAGTGTTGGAGAAGCCCCCGGTGTTCCGTATGACCAATATGATCAATACATCGGTGAAGATGGCTACTTCAATATGATCTTTGATTTCCATTATGCAGACATCGACGTGGAAAATGGCAGTGAATGGTTCCGTCGTACGAATTGGCAGCCGCAGGACTTGAAGGACTTATTATTTAAGAGTCAAGGAGCGATCCAAAATAGCGGATGGGGTGCCAACTTTTTAGAAAATCATGATCAGCCCCGTTCCTTATCCAAATATATTACGGATGAACGGTACCAAAATGAAATTGGAGCCAAGGCTTTGGGGACATTGTTCTTCTTTTTACGAGGCACGCCCTTTATCTATCAAGGACAAGAAATCGGTATGAAGAACTTTCAGCGGGAAACCATTGAGGACTTCAATGATGTATCTAGTATCGATAATTACCATCGCTCACTTTTAGAGGGATATTCTGAAAAGGAAGCGCTGATGTTTGTTAATCAACGTTCGAGAGACAATAACCGGACACCGTTTCCGTGGGATGCTGCAGAAAATGCCGGCTTTAGTGAATCAAATGAACCTTGGTTAAAATTAACGGGAGATCAAGCGGCAGTGAATGCGGCTGATCAGGTTCAACGTGAGGATTCGGTTTTTTCTTATTATCGTCAAATGATTCAATTACGAAATCATTCGGCGTATCGCCAGACACTGATCTATGGTCAGTTTTCTCCATTAAAGAGTGCAGATGCAGTGGTTGCATATGAACGATCTGGAAATGAAACGCTGCAAGTCTTTGTTAATCTAAGTAATCAAGAACAGGAAATCGAAACATCAGGAGAAGTATTGTTGAATAATTATCGTGAGTTGCAGATGCAAAACGGAGCACAAGTTTTACAGCCTTACCAAGCGGTTGTTATCAGAAAGGGTGAAAAGCATGACTAAAACAAACTATCAAGAGATCGCGAAAAAACTTGTCGCAGTCGTAGGAGAAGACAATATCGTCTCTGCTACGCACTGCGCGACTCGCTTACGTCTGCAGGTAAAGGATCGGAAAGCCATCGACGACAGTCAAGTGGAGCAAGTCGAAGAAGTCAAAGGGGTCTTTTATAACGCCGGGCAGTATCAAATCATTCTAGGAACAGGGATCGTCAATAAAGTTTATGATGCTTTGCAATCGATTTATTCATTTAATGAGGTATCAAAGGACCAAATGGCGAAGGATGATTCTTCTCCATTACAACGGGCGGTCAGAAATATTGCCGACATCTTTGTCCCGATTATTCCAATTCTAGGTGCCACAGGTCTTTTTCTTGGGTTGAAGGGTGTGCTTTTCAATGAAACCGTTCTTAATGCAATGGGCTTGACCCCTAATAGTATTCCTGAATGGCTGAGCGCATCGGTGACTGTTTTGACCGACACGGCTTTTGGGTTCTTAACAGCATTTATCTGCTGGTCAGCCTTCAAAAAAATGGGTGGCCTGCCGATTATTGGTTTCTTAATCGGGCTGATGCTAGTTTCTCCAGCTTTGCCAAATGCTTATGCCGTTGCAGGCGGAACAGCCGAACCGATCATGGCTTTTGGAATGATTCCGTTAGTTGGGTATCAAGGCTCGATTCTGACGGCGTTGATCACCGGGATGATCGGTGCGACGTTAGAGAAGAAATTGCGCAAGATCATGCCGAATGCGATGGATTTGATTTTTACACCTTTTTTAGTCATCCTCGTTTCTGTTTTCGTTGCTTTGTTTGTATTAGGACCTATCGTTCATGGCTTTGAAGGTCAAGCGGTGAAAGTGATTGAAATGTTTTTGCATCTGCCATTGGGTATCGGCGGCTTGATCATCGGATTCTTGTATCCAATCGCGGTAATGACTGGAATGCACCATATGTTTATTATGATCGAAACCTCTTTGATTGCTACGACTGGTTTTAATCCATTGATCACTGTTTGTGCGATGTATGGTTTTGCGAATGCAGCAGTTTGTTTGGCGATTGCCTTGCGAACAAAGAGTGCTTCGATTAAAACCGCGGGAATTTCTGCGACGATTACGCAAATGCTGGGGGTCAGTGAACCAGCGTTGTTCGGTGTGGTGATGCGCACAGGAATGAAAGCGATCCTAGTGATGCTGGGCAGTTCAGCCGTGGGCGGTATGGTTCTTTCGTTATTAGGGATCAAAGCGAACAGTTATGGTTTAGCAGTTTTGTTGTCGCCATTGATGTATATCTATGAACCATATCAGGTAATTACTTATGTAGCGGTGGGGATCGCGACCTTTATCCTAGCTTTTGTTTTAACCAATCTATTCGTTATCAAAAAAAGCGAAACGGTTGAAAAGACTGCCGAGTCTCGCGGAAATACTAAAAATATCAAAGTCTATTCACCAATTGACGGAGAAATCATTCCGATTACGGAAGTGAATGACCAAGTATTTGCCAGCAAAATGATGGGTGAAGGCTTTGCGGTGTTACCAAGTCAAGAAACGATCAAGGCGCCCGTTTCAGGTGTAGTAAAAATGATTGCTCCGACAAAGCATGCAATCGGCATCGTGACGGATGATGGTATGGAGTTATTGCTCCATCTGGGAATTGATACGGTTGAATTAAATGGTGCTCCCTTTAAGTTGAACATCAAGGAAGGCCAGACGATCCAGCGGGGACAGAAGATCGGAACAATTGATTTGAAAATGATCGAAGCCAAAGGCAAAGATGCGACCGTCATGGTGATCATCACGGATTCGAAGGAAACAATCGCGGGATTGGAATACAATCAAGATTATGTCCTGCCGATTCTTGGATCATAGGTGAGTAAAATGGAATGGACACAAGAAATGCGCTATCGTCAGTATCAAGAGTGGTCGGAGAAATATGTTCGCGAGTTAAAAACGAATGTCGAACAGTCAAAATGGCGCTTAAACTATCACATTCAGCCAGAAACAGGCTTACTGAATGATCCGAATGGCTTCAGCTTCTTCAATGGAAAGTGGCATTTGTTTTATCAATCTTTTCCTTTCGGAGCTGTTCATGGCTTAAAGTCTTGGTATCATGTGAGCTCCACGGATTTGATTCATTGGGAGTCGGAAGGAGCAGCCTTAGAACCGGATTGCGCTTTTGATTCTCATGGGGCCTATTCTGGTAGTGCCCTGCCGGTGGGGGAGGCGTTGTTTCTGGCTTATACCGGAAATGTACGCGATCAATCATGGGAACGCCGCAGTTATCAATTAGGTGCTTGGATGAACAAGAAGGGCGAAATAAAAAAAGTCGCAGAACCACTAATTAGCGAGCCGCCTGCTGGATTCACCGCCCATTTTCGTGATCCGCAGCTTATCCGTTCTAATGATGAATATTTAATGGTGATCGGCGGGCAAACGCTTGATGAACAAGGCGAGGTTTTGGTTTTTGCTAGTCAGGATTTGGTGAACTGGCAGTATCGTGGACCAATGAAGATTCATCAAGATTTAGGCTTTATGGTGGAATGTCCGAATCTTCTTTCGATTGAAGAGCATGCGGTGCTGCTGCTTTGTCCGCAGGGACTAAAAGAATTGGACTATCAAAATGTATATCCCAACACCTATATTTTGGCAGAGGAATACTCGGCAGAAACCAATAGCTTAAAAAATCCACAGAAGCAGCAAGTATTAGATGAAGGTTTTGATCTTTACGCGACCCAAGCCTTCACTGCACCAGATGGACGTTGTTTAAGTGTTGGCTGGATCGGACTACCCGAAATGAGTTATCCGACATTTGGCGAAGGCTGGGCACATAGTCTGAGTTTGGTCAAAGAGCTGACGATCAAAGACGGCAAACTTTATCAATATCCTGTGGAGGAGACGCAGCGATTAAGAGGATCACAAGAAACATTAGTGGCTGAAGCGAATGAAACATTCATGAAGCAAACCGCTAACAGCTATGAGCTGCAACTAGAAATCTCTTCAAATTGCCAAGGCAGCATACATTTATTTTCCGATTCAATCAACAAAAAGTCCCTTGTGTTAAGTTATGATACCAAGCAGGGGAAAGTCAGACTGGATCGCAGCAAGACTGATTATCCGCTAAATCCTGAGTTTGGAGAAACTCGAGAAACAATCGTTGAACAAGGAAAATCGCTGACGATCGCAATTTTCGTAGACAAATCAACCTGCGAAATATTCATCAATGCAGGGGAGAAAACCCTGACGGCAAATTATTATCCGACAGAAGAACAAACTTACTTATTGTTAGAGAACAGTCAAAAATGTCACGCTAGCTATTACACACTGAATAAATAGAAAGAAGCTCCTTTTCCAATAATGTGTGGAAAGGAGCTTCTTTCTTATATTTTTTCATTTGTTGCGGCTTCATGCTGCTGACTATATTTATTGATTTTTCGATCAATCTTGTTCAGGTAGGCTTGTGTCTGCGCCAACTGCTTTTCGACTTCTTTTTTATGTTCGATAAAGAATTCAAGCCGGTTCTCATAAGTTGGATCGCCATCCATCGACCATTCGACAAACTGCTTAATGTCATTTAACTGCATGCCGGTATTTTTTAAGCAGGTGATGATCGACAAAAAGTCTAAGTCCTTATCCTTGAAATCGCGTCGGCCGTTTTCGTCACGGGCAACAAATGGAAGCAGCCCTTTTTGATCGTAAAACCTTAAAGTATAAGCACTAAGACCTGTCTTTTTTGAAATCTCACTGATTTTATAGCCCATTGTTTCTCCTTCTTCTCTTTTTCTTTAATTTTACCAGATTGCAAGCCTCGTTATTGTGAATTTTTAAGGATCAGGTAGATTGCTGCTTTTTCATTCACCTCTTCTTGCGGCAGACAGCTTTTGATTAGTTCACTCATTTCTGTATCGGTGAGAAAAATCCCGGCATCTTCAAGGGTTGCAGGGAAATGAAATCCTCGACAGAATTTTTCCATCGCATGAATCCCTTTTAGCGCTGTTTCTTCATCACTACTACATGGTGCAACATTCATGATGTTTACGGCAAAGTCGACAAAACGTTGAAGGTGTTCTTGATAATTCGAGCGTGCCCAGTTTGGCCAAATAATGCTTAAGGCAATGACAGGTGAAAGGTCAAAAGCTTTGCTAAGTCCAAGAGCCATTTTTTGTACGGGCAGCTGGGTAAAAAGTTCGGGGGTTCGTGATAAACGACCATTTCCTTCTATAGAATATTGTAAGGTAGTAGTCATCATATCCTTTAACAATGCTTGAAAAAGTTTATCGATGATAACCGGACGTCCGCCTTTTGTTAGATAGAAGGTCGTAAGGTGCAAAAGGAAATACACGTTGTTTTCAATTGCGGTTTCTTCAATGAAGCGTGGACTTATTGTTGGATAGTATTGAGATCGTTCCATAATAATCACTCCCTTTTTTTGGATAAATTAAGCTTAGTACTTCGAGTACACTCTAAGTCAACCGGAAAAATAAGATTAAGTGATTGACTTTCAATTTTTTGAGGATATACTAAAAATAGTTAGCTGGCTAATTATATTAAAAAGGAGATACCATGGAGAATTATACATTTAAGGATCGTCCCGATAATCAACGGATTCAATTGACAATTGATCACTATGCGCAAGAATCTGATTCAACGATTGCCTCGTTGTTTTTGGATTTTCAGTGGACCTATCGGGAAATGCAGAAGGCGTACGATGCAGTATTAGAAGAGTATGGACTTTCAGAATCAAAATTTATTATTTTGATGTTTTTGGAGCGGGCGGAAGAGCATTCTTTGATGCCATCAGAATTAGCAGAAAAGCTGGGGGCCTCCCGCGCAACGATCACGAAGCTAGTAAACAATATGGAACGAGATCAGCTAATCCGAAAAATCCCATCTGCTTCGGACAAACGAGCGGTACTAGTTCAAATGACTGACATAGGAACAGAAGTTTTAGTGGATTTTTTACCTAAAAATTTTGAAGCAACGAAAACGCTGCTAAATCAATTAAGTAAAGAGGAAATCGACCAACTTTTTTATCTGCTGAACAAAATCAAACAAGGCACTGACGAGTTAAACAAGGAAAGGGAGCAATTAAAATGAATGAAAAGAAAATCGAATTATTAGAAACGTATCTAAGTTTGTACATCAATCACTTTGTGGTATTAGAAAATATGGACAAGGAAGACTCGAAATACGTGGTGTTGGATGTTCGTAACGCACCGGCACAGGTGAAAAAAGATCAGATCAAAGGTGCAATTGCGATGCCTGCGAAAGATTTAGCCAATCATTTAGCTGAATTAGACAAGGAAAAAACATATGTGGTCTATGATTGGACGGGGGGAACGACACTTGGCAAGACCGCTTTATTGATTCTTTTGTCCAATGGATTTGAAGCTTACGAATTGGCAGGGGCACTTGAAGGATGGAAAGGCATGAGTTTGCCGATTGAAACTCTTTAAACTAAAAAAACTTTCGACCACGATATAGGTCGAAAGTTTTTTTAGCCAGCGGCTCTTTCTTTTTTCATTTGAGTTGCCGCCAAGAAATAATCTGTGTAGGTCCAGCCGTTTCTAGGATGAAATTTTCCGATTTCATCGGTCTCAAGCTACTCAATCATTTGAAGCTGCTTCAATAATCGTTTTTCATCTAATTGTGCATAGGCATAGGGGTCGATAAAGGAGACAAAATAAAAGCGGTTCTTCAAAGGATTAAGGTAAGGCAGTTCGTTCAGCAGCGGAAGACTTAATAATAAAATATCGCCAGTCAATTCATGAACGGCATCTTCGCCATATGTAAATACTTCCGTTTGGATCGTGACTCCTTGCTTTTCAGTCAATTCATTAAAGCGTGCAACAAGCTGATCGGTAACGCAGTGATCGGCTTTTTCTTTGATGATCGTTAATTTTCTGATATTGTTCATTTCAGGCAGTCCTTTCTGCAATGGTTAACCAAAAGCATTTTACACTGCTTGATAGAAAATTTAAAATAATCCGCTCTGTTTTCTGAAAATATAATGAAATTACATTTTTCGTAAAGGTACGGAGCAGCGTAAAAAACGCCCTCCAATCAGAGCGCGTTTCACAAATTATTGAACTGTACATTTGATTTGGTGCGACTCTAAAATCCTTTTGAAATAATCCAAGTCTTCTGTATGGAGCTGTGGAATGTCTTGCATTTGATACTTACGATCAAGAGAAGCGTATTTTTTCTCACCGAATTGGTGGAAGGGCAGGAGCTCCACTTCTGTGATCTTCATTTGGTTGAATAATTTTGCGAAGGCCTTTGCGTTTTCTTCACCATCGTTATAATTGGGAATCACTGGAATCCGTACGACTAGATTCTGCTGCTGCTCTAAAGCCAGTGCAAGGTTCTTCAAAATTGGTTTTAAGGAAACGCCGGTTCCAGTTTTATGCTGAGCCTCGTCATGATGTTTGACATCGAAATATAGTAAATCCACTTGTTCAATGAAGTTGCCAAATACTTCGGGTTTTGCATAGCCAGTCGTTTCACTGGCGGTGTGGATATTTTTCGCTTTTAATTGCCGCAGCAGCTCGGTCGCGAATTCTGCTTGATAGAGCACTTCGCCGCCGGATAATGTGACGCCGCCATTTGATTCTTCATAGAAGGCTTCATCCTTCATGACCTCAGTGATGATTTCCTCCATTGATTTATATTCGCCGACAGTTGTGTGGGTGTTTTTTTGTGTATCCCACATTTGCTCCGGCTTGCCATTTTGCGACTCCGGATTCGAACACCAGTAACAGCGCAGCGGACAGCCTTTAAAAAAGACCACCGTACGAATTCCTGGTCCATCGTGGATACTAAATTTTTGGATATTGAAAATACATGCTTTGTCATTCATCGGAAATCGCCCTCCATTTCATCTAGAGTTTATCACATCTGTTTATCAACGTAAATATAAAATGTTACGTTCGTAACTAAAAATACCGAAAAAGTTGTTCGCAATTCAAAAATATGATAGGCTGAAACAAATGACAGAATACAGGTGGAGAAAAGTTTATGTCTAGAGAAGAAGAGATTCTTGCGATCGTCAGCAAGAAGAAAAAAATCGAAGTCAACGAACTTTCAGCCTTGCTGAAGGTTTCGAAAGTAACCATTCGGAAAGATTTGGATAAATTAGAGGCACGAGGCTTGCTGCATCGCCAGCACGGTTATGCACTACTGAACAATATGGACGATATTAATTACCGTTTGGCGCAAAATTATGACTTAAAACGCAAAATCGCACTGGAAGCCAGCAAGATCGTCACTGATGGCGAAGTAATCATGATCGAATCAGGATCAACCTGCGCGTTGTTAGCAGAGGAGCTTGCCTTCAATCGAAACGACATCACGATCATTACTAATTCCTGTTTCATCGCATCTTATGTTCGTAAGGCCGAATCAGTCAAGGTGATCCTGATTGGCGGCGAGTATCAAAAAGAATCCCAGGTTAATGTCGGGCCGCTAGTCAAACAGGTCATCAATGAGTTTTATGTCGATAAATTATTTGTCGGGATTGATGGCTTCGATCAGCGCAGAGGATTCACTGGTAGTGACATTACTCGCTGCGACACCACCCGAATGCTGGCAACCGCGGCAAATCAAACGATCGTCTTGACGGATTCCAGCAAGTTTTCGCAAAATGGGGTTGTTTCAGAGTTTGCCTTTAGTGAGATCAGCAAGGTGTTTACCGATGAGGCGATTGACGCAGAGGCGCTAGCATTTTTGCAAAATGAACAGGTTGATGTATTTACGGTATAAAATTAGGAGCGATCAGTCAGAAAAATCTGGCTGATTTTTTATTTTATATGATGCTATACTGAAGGAAAATGCGAGGGGCAGATACTATTGGAAATTCGTCATGTACAAGAATCGGATCGTACTTTTTGGTTTACGCTGGATCAGCATTTGCCGGAAAGTCAGTTTGAACAGAAGGTTCGAGATAAGATGGGCTATGTCCTATCCGAAGAGGGGATGGCTGTTGGTTTATTAAGGTACAATCTTTTCTGGGATGAGCATCCTTTTTGCACGATGATTTATGTAAGGGCTGATTATCAAGGCAAAGGTTACGGGAAGGCCTTGATGGAATTCTGGGAAAAGGAGATGCACAAGTCAGGTTACAAAATGCTGATGACGTCGACTCAGGTTGATGAACAGGCGCAGCACTTTTATCGCAAGTTGGGTTATCAGGATGCGGGAGGCTTGTTGATTACGGTTCCTGAATATCAGCAGCCGCTGGAACTGTTTTTTACAAAAAAAATTAAAGCCAATCAGTAGAAAAATTGGCTTTAATAATGGTCTTTAGCGGAATAAATATAGAGAGTATCTTCCTCAACACTGTAAATGAGGCGGTGCTCATCACTAATACGGCGAGACCATTTTCCTGTCAATTCGTATTTCAATGGCTCGGGTTTTCCAAGACCTGAAAAAGGCGTGCGTTCGATATCTTTGATCAAGCGATTGATTTTTCTGATCGTCATTTTGTTTCCGTGTTCATACCAATACAGGTAGTCATTCCATGCGGCATCTGACCAAACTTTATTCATCCGACTCTTCCTCGATCAAGTCATGTGACGTAAAATTGCCTTTTTGAAATTGTTGTTCTCCTTTTTGAATTTTTTCCATTAAATAGGAGTTTGAAAGAATTCTCAGGGTCTCTTGAAGAGAATCGTAGTCACGTTTTGCCATGACAACGACTGTTTCATCAATGTCTTTACTAGTTACGATCAAGGCTTCAGCATCATCATTCACTTGTCTCATGTAACTTTTTAAGTTTTGTCGGAAATTTGAATAAGCAACTGCTTCCATTATTATTCCTCCTTTCCAATAAGGTACGTAAAAGTAGTAAATGTCTTCTTTGAATATATTGTACAATATTCTGTACAGCAATTCCGGAAAAACGATAATTTTTTAAGCATTCTAGAAAAATAGAGCTTCTTTCTAGTGCTGATATAGAAACAAAAAATAATTTAGTTAGGAGGAAAAAAATGAATTATCAGGGAACATTGATTGCGGTAAAAGATATTGAACAGGCCAAAGTGTTTTATCAGTCCGTTTTAGAATTGGACGTGATGGTAGATGCTGGTGAACATGTTCAATTGACAGAGGGAATCTTTTTACAGACGGTGGATAGTTGGGCGGATTTTATTCATAAGAAGGAAACCGAGGTCGTACTGGAGAATAATGCGATCGAATTGTATTTTGAAACGAAGGACATGGACGCTTTTATTGAGCGGTTGGCTGCACGAAAAGACATCGAATATTTGCATCCGCTGCTGGAACATAGCTGGGGGCAGCGAGCAATCCGCTTTTATGATCTAGACAAACACATTATCGAAGTGGCTGAAAGTATTGCAATGGTGGTCAAGCGTTTCATTGATTCCGGCAT
Source organism: Enterococcus hulanensis (assembly GCF_005405485.1). Lineage (GTDB taxonomy): Bacteria > Bacillota > Bacilli > Lactobacillales > Enterococcaceae > Enterococcus_A > Enterococcus_A hulanensis. The sequence continues at coordinate 202,655 of NZ_BJED01000001.1, forward strand.
GACGATTGAAGAAGTGGCAGAGCGAACGGGTGTTGAGCCTCCATACATCAAAGATATTTTAGATAAGCTGTAAGAAATCGAGATATTGCACATCTGTGCAATATCTTTTTTTGGTTGGAATCGTTTCAGATTCTATTGACTGTATTTCTATTCACATGCTATTATATTTACGAAAGAAGTATAATATAGTTTCGAATGAAAAAACGGAGGGTGTAATCATGAGTATTCAAATGAAGGAACAAAACGCGCCGTATTTTGGAAAATTAACCAATCGAATGAACCATTTCCGCGAGTCAGTGTTGACGAAAAAGCCCTATATTGATGCAGAGCGGGCATTACTGGCAACAGAAGCTTACAAAGAACATCAAAACCAGCCGAGTACCGTAAAGCGGGCCCTGATGCTGCAAAATATTTTGGAGAAAATGTCGATCTATATTGAAGAAGATACATTGATCGTCGGCAATCAAGCATCTTCCAATCGCGATGCACCGATTTTCCCGGAATACACGATGGATTTTGTCATGAATGAGCTGGACTTATTTGAAAAACGAGACGGTGATGTTTTTTATATTACTGAGAAAACGAAGGAAGATCTGCGCTCGGTCGCGCCTTTCTGGGAAAATAATAATTTACGTGCCAAAGGCTGGGCGCTGCTGCCGGATGAAGTGAGTGTCTTTATGGAGACAGGTTTCTTCGGAATGGAAGGCAAGCTGAATTCAGGCGATGCTCATTTAGCGGTGGATTATGGTCAAATGCTGCGAGTTGGCTTGAAAGGTTATCAGGAACGTACATTGAAGGAAAAAGCGGCGCTTGATTTGACGATTCCAGAAAGCTTGGATAAGTATCAATTTTATAAGGCAGTCTTGATCGTGATCGATGCGGTGAAAACTTTCGCGGAACGTTTCTCAGCATTGGCCAAGGAAAAAGCAGAAACTGCGAATCCGCAGCGGCGCGCTGAATTATTAGAGATCAGCCGAATCTGCAGCAAAGTTCCTTATGAACCAGCAGAAACTTTCCAAGAAGCGATCCAAGCAACGTGGTTCATTCAATTGCTTTTACAAATCGAATCGAATGGGCACTCGCTATCTTACGGCCGTTTCGATCAATACATGTATCCATATTTGAAGGCGGATTTGGAAAAGGGCAACATCACCGAAGAAAAAGCGGTGGAGCTGTTGACCAACCTTTGGATCAAAACATTGACGGTCAATAAAGTCCGCAGTCAGGCCCATACCTTCAGCAGTGCTGGCAGCCCGCTTTATCAAAATGTTACGATTGGCGGTCAAACCCGCGACAAAAAAGATGCGGTCAACGAATTATCTTATTTAGTATTACGCAGTGTTGCTCAAACCAAATTGCCGCAGCCGAATTTAACGGTTCGTTATCATGCCGGCTTAGACAATCGGTTCATGAATGAATGTATCGAAGTGATGAAGCTTGGTTTTGGGATGCCGGCCTTCAATAATGATGAGATCATTATTCCATCCTTCATGAAGGTGGGTGTGACGGAAGAGGACGCCTATGATTACAGTGCGATCGGCTGTGTAGAGACGGCGGTTCCTGGGAAATGGGGCTATCGTTGTACCGGTATGAGCTACATGAACTTCCCGAAAATTTTAATGATCGCTATGAATGATGGGATCGATCCGGTTTCCGGCAAACGCTTCGTTAAAGGCTACGGACATTTCAAAGACATGAAATCTTATGCGGACTTACAGGAAGCATGGGATAAAACAGTACGGGAATTAACACGGATGAGTGTGATCGTGGAAAATGCCATCGATCTTGGCTTGGAACGTGATGTACCGGATATTTTATGCTCGGCTCTGACGGAAGATTGTATCGGTCGCGGAAAAACCTTGAAAGAAGGCGGCGCGGTCTATGACTTTATCTCTGGTCTGCAAGTCGGCATCGCTAATATGGCGGATTCATTGGCAGCCATTAAGCAATTAGTTTTTGAAGAAGAAAAAGTGACGCCAGATGAATTGTGGGAAGCTTTGATGACGGATTATGCAAGTGAACGCAGCCAAGAAATCCAACAGATGATTCTAAATGACGTACCAAAATATGGAAACGACGATGATTCAGTCGATCAATTGATTACTGAAGCTTACGACAGCTACATTGATGAAATCGCGAAATATCCTAATACGCGGTATGGTCGCGGGCCAATCGGCGGGATTCGTTATTCAGGAACATCATCGATTTCTGCGAACGTTGGACAAGGTCGCGCAACGATGGCGACACCAGATGGACGGAATGCTTGGGTGCCGCTGGCAGAAGGCTGTTCACCATCGCATAATATGGATAAAAATGGACCAACGGCTGTCTTGAAATCCGTTTCGAAGTTAAGTACAGAGGACATTCTTGGCGGGGTGCTTTTGAATCAGAAGGTCAATCCGCAAACATTAGCTAAAGAAGAAGACAAACAGAAGTTGATCATGCTGCTGCGGGCGTTTTTCAATAAACTGCACGGCTACCACATTCAATACAATGTGGTATCAAGAGACACCCTGATCGACGCGCAAAAGCATCCAGAAAAACACCGCGATTTGATCGTGCGGGTGGCTGGGTACTCAGCCTTCTTCAATGTGTTATCGAAGGCGACACAGGATGATATTATTGAACGGACGGAACATGTGATTTAATAAAATAAGACTTGATGAATGTGATGTTCATCAAGTCTTTTCGATTTTTTGATACAAATAATTCAGCCATTCGGAATCTTTCCGGCGATTATCAAAAGGGACATAACCGTTGTATTTATAAATATAGTCGATTTTCCAACCGCCGTTCTTGGTTTTCTTTTCATTCAGCAGTTGCAGTAACTCATTCACTCTTGGATCATTGATACGTTGAGCTTTTTCAATAATGTATGCGAGATCCGTCAAAGAAAGGTGATAGCTTTGAGGAAACATGCTTTCTGTGATATGCGGACTGATCGGTTGTTTATTCGAAAGGCGGCGGAACATCTGGTGCTGAAGCATGTAATCAACGCCTTGCCGAATCATTTCATTAACCTGATTATCAGTGGAGTCGACTATTTCTTGATAGGTCAGTAGGGCCCGCACGGTTTTGCCGATGCCGATAAAACAGGGGACATTCTTCATGCAGCCGCCAAACTTGCAGATGCCTTTGTGAGGCCACGTTGTTTTCTGCTCACGATCAAAAACTTGATACCTTTTGATCCAATTAAGGGCGTTTTGAGCTTCCTCCGATTTTCCTAAACCTAGCCGACAATAGGCTTCGAAAAGCAGAGCATTATAGCATGGTACGATTTCTTCCATTTTTCCAGTAAAGGCGAATCCTTCCGGTGTTGCTAAGTATTGATTTGTGAAAGCTATCAACTCTTGGGTGAGCGGCAGCAGCTCGGCATAAGGAATTTCTGACAGACCAACCAAGGCAAAGATTTTTCCTAACGGCTTTAGTTCACTTAGTTCGGTATATTTTTTTAGGATTTCTGACTGGTTGAGATAGGTTAAGGGGTCTTTGATTGCTTTTCCTTGATCAACTTTTATGCGTAATATCAATGCTTGGTCCACCTGAGGGCACGTCCTTTCCGTTATGACTATTATCTCAAAATTTGAGGGAAATGAAAGTGTAGTAGATGTATTTTTGTGGTAGTCTATTATGAAAAAGAGTGGGAAGTTAAAATATCATACAAGACAAAAGCACACTAATCTTCATTATTTGAGGATCAGTGTGCTTTTATTATCCATTAATACTCAGTTCTTTGATTTCTAGGATTTGAATATCATTGATGAATCTGGTTACTTGAGCTTTGTTGATGGTACCGTTCGTTTCAAACAATGAATTGGAGATGCCGCAAGCCATTGCGTACTTGATCGAGTCCTCAAAGGAATAGCCATTACTGATGGCAAACGCCATTCCGCCAACGGTAGAATCGCCGCAGCCAGTAGTATTGACGATATCAACTTTGGGAATCTGTACATCATAGATTGTCGAATCGTGTTTGACGATCGCACCATCGCCGCCTTGAGAGATCATGATTGTTTCAATATTATCAAAAAGCGGATCATGTAAAATAGTGATAAGCTCTTCGTTTGTTTGGATATCTTTTCCGACAAGCTCTTCTAATTCGTGGGAATTAGGTTTGATAAAACTTGGACGAACAGCCGGTTGTGTTAAAACATTTTCCAATTGTTCGCCGGAAATATCCATTAAAATCGGAAATTTTTCCCCTACGATCGATCGAATAAAGTGAAGCAGCTGTAAGTGAAAATTTGAATCATCAGAATTTACTGAACCAGAAATACAAATTACGTCAATTGCGTATTTTTTTAAGAGATGAGCGATATGCTGGAAGAACAGCTGCTCATTCTCCTTAGAAAGATAAAGGCCTTTTTCCACAAGCTCGGTATGAGTGTTGCCATCGTGCATGATGGTTATCGCATTACGCGAATTGCCTTCAACTGAGAGGAACTCAAGCTGATAACGGTCCTCAGCAATCAAGGTATCTAAAATCATCTTTCCTACAGGACCGCCTAGAATCCCTGTCAATACGACACCTTCGCCAGATTGGGCAATCACTCTGCCGGCATTGATGCCTTTTCCGCCGATCGATGTATGGGGATTTTCGACGCGATTGACCTGATCCAGATTCAGTGAAGAAACAAGATAGTTGTAATCCATTGAAGGATTTAGTGTAATCGTCAGAATCATTCCTGTTCCTCCTTAATGATTGTCGTGAAGGAACTGTAATACTCCATCGTAGTATCTGAGAGCTTATTATCAGTAACTAAATAGTCCACATCAGACAATGAATAGAAGGTATAAACATCTGATCGGTTAAATTTAGAGCTGTCAGCAACAACACACTTCTTGCGAGAATGAGCAAAGGCCACTCGTTGGATCGAGCCTTCAATTGAATTTGCGGTGGTGACATTGTTATCAAAGACGCCATTGGTAGCCGCAAAGGCAATATCGATATTTAAGTTGTCAAAACTCTTTTCGGCAATTTCGCCATAAAACTCTTCAGTTGTCCGTGAAAATTCGCCGCCCGTCAGCAACACACGATAATCCGTGTTATAAATCAAATAATTAAAAGCCAGCAGACTATTTGTGATGACAAATAAGTTTGCTTTTTTGATTTCTGGCAGGGCATGAAGCATCGTCGTTCCAGCGCCGATGTAGATCGTATCGTTATCTGAAATAATACTGTTCATCACTTTTCCGATAAACTTTTTCTCTGGAACATTGGTATCGATTTTTTCTTGAGTGGAGAGTTCCTGCTCAATTTTTTCAAGCTTTTGCGCGCCGCCGTAGATTTTTACTAATAAAGATTGTTCGGCAAGTTCATTGATGTCTCTGCGGATCGTCATATCCGAAACACCTAAATTTGAAGATATTTCTGGAATGGATAAGTAGTCATTTTCATGTAACAAATCCAAAATTCTTTCTTGTCGCTCTTTTTTTAACATGAAATCACCTCGTATAAGTAAGCTCTTACAATCGACCATAATTCATTCGACCGTGTCTATACATTAATTAATAGCATTTAACGTCGGAAAAAGCAAGGAAAAAATGTTCATCTATGTTAATGTTTGTTAAAATTTTACGATAGCATTTAATGAAGCTTGTTTTTCTTTGAAATAAAAAGAAAAGAAAGCGTTGACAAACAATTTTAGGCGTTGTATATTTACATTGTGAAACACATCTTAACAAAGTTTAACAAAATGTTTCAACGGATGTTAGAAAGGAGTGAATTATTAATGGACTACAAAGAGATGTTTGATCAGCAGCTGATCAGTCTTGAAGTGGATGGAGAAAATGAGGAAAAGGTTTTTGAAAATGTGGCTGCTCACTTGCAGGCTTTGGGATTTGTCAATGACGGGTATCTGAAGGGGATCACTACAAGGGAGAAGCAATTTCCTACAGGGCTGATCACGCAGCATCTGAATATTGCTTTGCCGCATTCCGATCCTGAGTATATCGAAAAACCCTTTGTCTACATTGCAAGACTGAAAAACGAGGTAAAGGTTAAGCAAATGGGCGACAGTCAGGAGATGGGCGTAAAGAACTTATTTTTCCTTGGCATCAAGGACCCTAAAGGACAGGTCGGGTTGCTTCAAGCGTTTATGGAATTATTTATGAAAGAAGAGTTTGTTACAGCCTTTATGCAAGAAGAGGACAAAATGAAGATCTATCAATTATTTACTCAAAATATTTAATCAGAAGTTTTAACACAATAAATTATAGAAGCTGGAGGAATTTGAGATGAAAAGAAGATTGATTGTTGCATGTGGAAGCGGAGTAGCTACGAGTCAAACGATTGCTAGTAAGATCGCGAGTTTGTTAGAAGATGATGGAATTGATTTCCCGGTTGAAGCAGTGGATTATAAATCGATTCAAAATGAACTGCCGTCCACCGGAATTTATGTTTATGTCGCACAACCAGATGATGAAGTGTTGGAAAAGGCTGATGAGCTTGGTGTAAAGGTTTTCCCGGGAATCCCATTTTTAACGGGGATGGGTGCTGTTCAAATTTATGATGATATCAAGGCGTTGGTTGAATAACGAACAAAAAAATAAGTAGGGAAAGAAGTGGGAAGCGTGGAAATATTTCAGGACATTATCAACTATATCTTAGGGTTGGGTTCAGCTATTTTTGTTCCATTGATTATTTTGATTTTAGGACTTGTTGCCGGAATGAAATTCAAGAAGGCCTTTATGTCAGCGATTACTTTAGGGATCGCCTTTACCGGTATGTCGATGGTCATTGGTTTTATGTCCAATGCTGTAAGTCCGGCATCAGAAGCGCTGGCGAAAAATACCGGGCTTAACTTGCCGGCGTTAGATTTAGGTTGGACTGGAGCAGCTAGTATCACATGGTCTTGGTCTTATGCTTTTGTGTTCTTTGCAGTAGTGCTTGGTGTAAATTTTGTGATGTTGGTCTTAAATTGGACCAAAACGCTGAATGTCGACATGTGGAATGTTTGGGGGAAGGCTTTAACCGCTTATCTCGTTTATTTTATCAGCGGGAGTTTAATAGCCGGCTTTGCTACGGCAATCGTTCAAGTCATTTTGGAGTTGAAGATGGGGGATATGTTCCAGCGTCATATTGAGGATTTGACTGGTATTCCTTTGGTAACAGTTACACACTTAATGAATATTTCAGCGGTATTGTTATTGCCGATCAATGTGATCATGGATAAGATTCCGTTCCTTAACAAGCAGGCTGATACCAAGGCATTGAAGAAAAAAATTGGGGTCTTCTCTGAAAATTCTGTGATGGGCTTTATTATCGGTTTGGGACTTGGGTTGGCTGCGGCATATGGCGTGTCAGGTTCATTGAACTTAGCGATCCAAATCGCAACGGCAATGGCGCTGTTCCCAATGATCTCAAAAATGTTTATGCAATCACTATCGCCGCTAGCAGATGCTATGTCGGAAATGATGAAAAAACGCTTTAAGGATCGTGAAGTTTATATCGGATTAGACTGGCCGGTTTTGGCAGGACGCTCTGAAATTTGGGTTACGGCGATTCTGTTAGTTCCTGTGTTTATTGGCTACGCGATTATTTTACCAGGCAATGCGGTATTGCCGTTAGCTGGTATTATCAATTATTCGATCGCGGTGGGTGGTTTGTTGTTAACTGGCGGTAATCTTGTGAGAATGCTGATCATGGGTGTCATTTCAATGCCGATCTACCTGTATGCGGCAACGTACTTAACGCCGATTTTAACCGGTTTGGCAGATAAAACAGGAGCAGTCGAAGGAATCAAAAAAGGTCAGCAGATCACTTGGTCTTCAATCGAAGGACCGGAATTTAGAATCTTATTTGCTGAAGCTTTCAAAGGAAATATTTTAGGAATCGTTGGTGCTGTTGTCTTTATCGGGATGTTTGTTTGGCTATACAAATATATGAACAAAGCAAAAGTTCCAAGCCAAAGATATGAAGAAACAGCAGATAAAAAAGTCAGTAATGTAAAAGTTGCAGGGTAATAAAATCATTGAAGGGCAGGTAAAGTAAATGAGTAAGAGAAGCGAAAATAAAGAGAAAACTAAATGGCTGTTTGTTCTATTTCTTGCGATCATAAGCTTTATCCTAGCCTTTATGACGCAGCAAATAATCTTCAATTTTATTGCCATCGGCCTTGCAATCTGTGTTTATAAATATGGAAATCCTGTGATTTTCAAGGAATACGACGAACGTCGAAGGAAAAAATACGAAGAGGCGATGCAGGTTAGGCAAGCGGCACAAACGGCTATTACCAGTAAAAAAATTTTCAAAAAATAGAAAAGGTGGTCTCAACTATGTCAGATGGACGGATGATTTTTGAGAGAGAACGTGAAGATTTAGCACGAATCGTGAAATTGATTTTTGCAAGAAAGAATACGAATGTCGCAGGAGGCAACTTTTCATTCAAAACGACGGATCAAGAAGGTAACGAATATATTATTATGACCCCAACGATGATGTCGGAAGCCTATTTAGGCGAAGTATCACCGGCGCAAATCTTAGTAGTTGAACCTCATACGCGAAAAGTGATTGACGGTGTTGGAAAATTGACGCGGGAAATTAATTTACATGAGGCGGTTTATGATACGAATCCAGAAATCAAAGCGGTGTTGCATGCTCATGCTCCTAATTCAATGTTTTGGGCTACTGCCGGATTAGACATGCCAAATCTGACAGAGGCGACACAAAAGATCGGCTATGTACCTGTGCTTGATTTTGAACCGAACTGCTCACCGGAATTAGCGGAGCTCGTCTCCAACTACATGGAAAAAGAGAAGCTGGAACTGCCTAATATGCTGCTGTTGAACAGTCACGGGGTATTGATCAGCGCTCCAGGTGAAACAGGTATCGAAGCAATCCATAAAGCCTTACAAATCCTTGATACAACAGAATGGAATGCAGAGATCGCCTACAAACAAACGATTTTCCAATCATTAGGTCTACTAGACGGGTACTATTCAAAAGGCAAGCAAGTTGGTACGATCGATGATTTGAAAGATCATAATCCGATTTATAATCGTGAAGAAATTCTTGCAGGCGGGGATTAAGGCTAGACGAATGATGATAATACAAAAAGATGTTTCGCTGTAAAAGGCGAAACATCTTTTTTTGTTTAATCAAGCCAACCAAAGTCAACTAAACATTCGTTAATGTCCTTTTCAAAAGTAGAGATATTGATGCCCTGGGCTTCAATTTTATTGGTTGCCAGCCGCAGGTTTCTGAAACGATCTGCGTAACGCTTTTGATCGGGCAGGATGTATTGATTGATCAGCAGGTCGTCAAAGCCCAGCGCTGTGGCAACTTGCTTAGCAGCATCATAAGTAGAGAGAGCGTTTTGACTCGAAAAGTGATAAATTCCTCGTGGCAAATCAATGATCTTATCAAATTGTTCTGCCAGATTTTTGGCATAGGTCATACCGCGACACTCATTGACAGTAAACAGCGTAGGCTTTTGATAAAACATTGCCTTCATCACATTTTTGATGATGTTTGGACTGCTTTTGATTCCGGGATAAGAAAGACCCATCATCCAAGATAAACGCAAAATCACCCCATCAATTTGGTTTTCAAGCAAAAAGTTTTCGACTTCGATTTTTTGCTGCCCGTAAAGGGATGTGCTGTCTACGTGTGTCTCTTCTGTGTAGGGGAGGTCTTCTATGCGGTTATTGAAAACCTGCTCAGTACTCAAAAAAATGAATCGCGCGCCTTTTTCGTGGCAGACTTTGGCAATATTAATAGCACTCTCGGTATTTACTTTGTGAGTGTCTAACGGATTTTCCTCGCAGTCGGCCGTTTGTGTTCGAGCTGCTGCATGGAACACAAGATCATACTCTAATGTTTTGAAATAATCCTCAACGGCTTCAGGATTTGCCAAATCTACATCCTTTCGAGTAACTGGAATAAAATCAAAATCAGCGTGATTGATGGTTTGAATCAAGGAAGCCAAATATCCGTTGGCACCTGTAATAGCGATTTTTTTCATATTTTTCTCCTAAATAGTGATTGTTCCGTTAACAGCTTCTTGCTTTAAAGCCTCAATAATAGCGATACCTGAACTTGTACCAATACGCTCTGCGCCGCAAGCAATCATTTTTTTGAAGGTTTGAGCGTCACGGATGCCGCCGGCGGCTTTAACTTTAACTTCGGGACCAACATGTTCTTTCATTAACTTCACATCCTCGAAGGTTGCTCCTGAAGGGGCGAAGCCGGTAGAGGTTTTGATGAAGTCGGGCTTTACTTGTTTAGCAATCTCGCACAAAGCAATCTTTTCTTCATCCTCAAGATAGGCGTTTTCAAAAATTACTTTAGAGATGACCTCATTCTCCTTACAGATTGCTACGATTTGTTCCATTTCACCTTGTAAGTAGTTCCAATTCTTTTCTTTCACTTCAGTAATGTTGATGACATAATCGATTTCTGTTGCACCATTTTTTATGGCGTCTTTTGTTTCCGCTACCTTTGAAGCAATTGAAGTTTGTCCAAGCGGAAAGCTGATGGCTGCGCCGATGTTGATATCGGTGTCTTTCAGCAGGTCGCTGCATAATTCGGATTGAACCTGATTGATTGCGACCATTTTAAAATGATAGTCCTTCGCTTCGTTACATAAGAGACGCATGTCTTCTCTAGTAGCGGTCGGTTTTAGGTTTGTGTGATCAATAAAGCGAGCCAATTCGTCAATAGTAAAAGTTTTCATAGAACATTCCTCCTGTATATGTAATTACATAAAGAATAGTAAAATATAAAAACGGACTTGTCAACCGTAAAAAAATAGTTGACAACGCTTTCTATAGGAATTATAGTTATGACATAAAATAAAATGTAATTACATATAAAACGAGAGGTGATTTATTGATGAAACTATTGGTTGTAAGTCATGGTGCGTTCTGTCAAGGGATTTTGGATAGTTATCAGATGATTGCAGGTGAGAATAAAGATATTTTCGCGATCAGCTTAACAGATACTGGAATCCAGGATTTTTCCGAACGACTGAATAAACAATTAACGGAACTAGAATCGGAGGATATATTAATTTTGACAGATATTAAAGGTGGGACTCCTTATAATGAGGCCTATAAATATTACTTGTCGAATGAAGAACGAATTCGAGTGGCGGCAGGAATGAATTTACCAATGGTGATCGAGGTCGGTCTTAATTTAGCGAATACGAAGTTGAACGACTTGGCTGAAATGGCAATTGAGATCGGGAAAAATGGAATTGAAGGGATTGTTGAAGAGGCAGCAGAGGACAACGATTTGGAGTTTTAAGGTTTAGCCTAAACATTCATTGAATGTTTAAGATAGCAATCATTTTTTAGGAGGAAGTTATTATGACGATTACTTTAGCAAGAATTGATGATCGCGTGATTCACGGACAAACGACTACAAGATGGACAAAAGCGAGATCGGTACAAGGAATTTTAGTAGTTGGCGATGATATCGCACAAGATGATTTACGAAAAAAAGTACTTAAAGCAGCTGCTGGAAATTTAAAATTAGGCATTTACACGACTGAACAGGCGGTAGAAAGTGTTCCGAAAGGAAAAGACTCCGCAAAAGATTTCTTTTTAATCAGCAATTCTCCTCAAACCTTTGCTGAACTGGTTCGGTTGGGAGTAGATTTTGGCGGAAAATTAAATGTAGGGCCTATGAACACTCGTGAAGGAGCCAAGGTTTTAGGCAGAACAGTTGCTATTGACGAAAAAGATTATGAGGCCTTCGATTATATGGAGCAGCAAGGGATTGAAATTGGCTTCCAGCTTTTACCAGATGATGAACCAAAGCCATGGAAAACCATGAGAGCAAAGTATGATTCATTGACAAGTTAAAAAGGCACTAAAGGGACTAATGAAAGATATGAAGGAGGAGAAAAGATGGACGGAAGTTTATTTTTACCGGCGTTATTAACAGGGATTTTTTGTTACTTAGGGGCAATCGAAAGCCCATGGTTATTTGGAATGAGCGGTGGCTTTTATGTGGTAGGACGCCCTTTAGTAGCAGGCTTTTTGGTAGGGATCGCTTTTGGCGATATTCAAACAGGAGTATTGTGCGGCTTAGCAGTACAGGCCGTGTTTATCGCGAACTTATCTACCGGCGGAGCAACAAATAGCGAGATTACTTATGCGGCTTATGGCGGAATCGGGCTTGCTTTAGCTACCTCCGGAGAACCTGCAGTGGCTGTAACTCTTTCAATCCTGATCGGACAGACATTTGGACTTATTTTTTACAATACACGTATGGCATTGTATTCATTCTGGAACACTCGGGCGCAGACTGCTGCTGAAAACAATGATGATCGAGGGATCATGCTGAATCATATCGCATATCCGCAGATTACGACCTTCTTTCTCCGAGCAGTTCCAATTTTTGCTGCTATCTTCTTTGGGAGAGGTCTAGTTGATTGGTTGTTAAATAATGTTCCGCAAGTTGTGACAGACACTATTTCTGTTCTTGGCGGTGTTTTACCAGCATTAGGGATAGCTATGTTGATGGGGATCGTCGTTAAAGAAAAGATCCATTTAGTATTCTTTTTCGCCGGCTTTGTTTTAATGGCGTTCGCTAAATTGAATATGATTGCTTTAGTATTTCTAGCAGCTATGGTTGCTTATGTCGTTTATTTAAGTACGGGAAAAGCGGGCGGCGATAATAAGCTTGCTGCAGCTACAAACACGACTGTTGAGCAAAATGAAGCGGCCTATGAGGATGACGATCTTTTTTAAGGAGGGAAATAAATGGAAAATCGATTAACAAAAAAAGAATTGCGTCAGATTTGGAAACGTTGGGGATTTACGCATCTATCCTCAATGAGTTATGAAAAATTACAAGCACATGCTTGGGCGTATTCCTATCTGCCGTTTGCCGAAAAGTATTATAAAGATGATGAAGAAGCAAAACGCAGATTATTATTAAGACACTCGATGTTTTATAATACTGAGCCGCAAACCGGGCAATTGATCAATGGGATCGTAGCTTCATTAGAAGAAGAGATCGCTATTGGCGGCGATGTTCCAGAAGAAATGCCGGTAAACATCAAGACGACTTTGATGGGACCCTTAGCAGGGATTGGCGATTCAATTATCCAAGGGATCATCGTACCGATACTATTGTCCATTGCAATGGGCTTAGCTGCTGGTGGAAATGCTTTAGGTCCAATTTTCTATATGATTAGCTATGGGATTATTGGTCCGTTGATTTCATACTTATGCTTTATGAACGGCTACCGATTAGGTGTGAGTGCAATAGACGTTATTATCGGGGAGAACGCGAAACGAATTACTGATGCTTTCAATATCTTAGGAATCATGGTCGTTGGCGGCCTGGCAGCTTCGAATATTGCTTTGACGACTAAAATCAAAATTCCTATGGGAGATGAAGTTCAAAAACTGCAAACTGTCTTGGACGGAATTTTCCCTAATGTACTTCCTTTAGTCATGGTATTATTAGCTTGGTACTTGCTGACTTCAAAACAAATGACAGCCACCAAAGTTATTCTGGTTTTGACGGTTATTTCAGCAATTGGTGTGGTGATCGGAGTATTTTAAACAAACTGGGCGTGTTTCTTATGGAACGCGCCTTCTTTATTTAACAATAATGAAGGATTTAGGAGGACTATCAATGTATATTTTAGAGCCAGAATCGCGGGAAAGAATTTGGGGAACACCAAGATTACACGACTATAGCGGTGATCAGCAGATCGAAAAAATCGGATCGGTCTATTCGGCCAGCGGAGTTTCCGAGATCGACTGCGGCATCGTAAATGAAGAGAAGACATTCAGCGAAATGATTGCGGAGAATCCTGGAAAGTTCGGTCTTGAAGCAGGGGAAGTCTATCCCCTGATTATTTCTTTTACTGCTTGTGATGAGAACCTTAGTATTCAAGTGCATCCTACCGATGAATACGCTCAAAAGGTTGAACAGATGCCTTATGGTAAAAGTGAAGCATGGTATTTTATCAATCCGCCGGAAAAAGGATGGATTTATGCTGAACAGCAAATTCCGGAAAAATCGATTATTTTAGAAGCAGCAAAAGAAAATAATTATCCCAAAATTTTGAAGGAATATCCGGTTGCTCAACACGATTTGATCTACATTCCTTCTGGCACGATCCACGCGTTGACAAAAGGTTCTCTTGTTTATGAAATTCAACAAGCGACCGATATTACCTATCGCTTTTATGACTATGACAGGATAGATAAGAATGGAAAAAAACGCGATCTTCACGTTGAAAAAGCCATCGCAACACTGCAGCCAGATAAACAAGTAGAAAAGCGGACCTTTGAATCAGGAGAAACAGTCAATCAAAGGGAATTCACCATCCAACATTTAAAAGGGAAACAAATCGTAGAAAACAACTCTGATGTAGCGAGCATTCTTACCATTATTGCTGGTACACTAGTTATTGCTGGCACTACTTGCCAAGCGGGGCAAAGTATTGTTTTATTAAAAGATGAGATGTTTGAATTGCCAGATACGGTTGAAGCGGTTCTGGCTACACCGACAAAATATTGGAAAAAGTAAATATGATATAATGGATACAATTAATTGAGGAGTAGGTAGCTTATGAATATCCCTTTGCACAAAAAAATTCGAATGGATCTATTGGAAAAAATTCAAAATGGAGAATACGCGGAAAATCAACTGATTCCTACAGAGATGGAGCTGGCGGAACAATACAGTGTTAGTCGGCCTACTGTTCGTCAGGCTGTACAGGCACTAGTGGATGAAGGCTACTTAGAGAAGCGTAAAAAAAGAGGAACGATTGTCAAAAAAAATAAAATCCAGCAGGAATTTACCCATGTGATTGAGAGTTTTGATTCGGAAATGAGTCGAAAAGGGATTATTCCCAAAACAAAGGTCTTAAACTTCAAAAAAGTTGCGGCGAATGAGGAAGTCGCTGAAAACTTAGGATTGAGTCAAGGGGACGAAGTCTATAAGCTAACGCGTTTGCGTTACGCAGAGGTGAAGCCGGTGGTTTTGGTTACCAGCTACATTCCATGTGAGTTGTTTCCAAATTTTCAACAAGTTGATTTTACGAAAGAGAAAATGTATCAAGTCATAGAAGAAATGGGCTATCCGATTAAAACAGTCATGAGAAAATTGGAGGTCATTAAAGCGGATGAAACTATCAGCGATTTATTGGATGTGGCAGAAGGCGATCCGATGTTTTATTTCCATACGCAAGGCTTTTCAGAGAATCGCGTGCCAGTCGAATATTCGATATCGAAATACCGCGGAGATATTAACTATTTTGTTTTTGAATTAGCGCAATAAGCCTTGGTTTCAAGGCTTATTTTTCTGGAATGAACATTTTTTTCAATAAAATACTCTAGATGATGAAGTCGTTCTAGCGCTTTTCCAAGTAATTTGATAGTCTTAAAAAGAAAAGAGGCGATGAAATGTTAAAAACGGATCGATTTCAAGCGATCATGTCATTGTTAGAGGTTAGCGGAACAGTCCGTGTCAGTGATATCATGGACAAATTATCGGTTTCTGATATGACGGTGCGGCGTGATTTGGATGAATTAGAAAAGCAGGGCTTACTGGAGCGCGTGCATGGCGGTGCGAAATTGAAGGATTTTTATCGGCATGTGGAGCTTTCACATACGGAAAAGCAAATCATGCTGCAAGAAGAGAAGCAGCGCATCGTAGAAAGAGCCAATGAATTGATCAATGATGGAGACACGCTTTTTCTTGGACCGGGAACCACGATTGAGTTGCTGGCGAAAATTATCCAAGCGGATTCATTACGGATCGTGACGAATTGTCTGCCCGTGTTTGAGGAATTGAACAAACACAAAGGTAATCGGAAAATTTATCTTTTAGGCGGCGAACTGCGGGAGACGACTCAGTGTTTTGTCGGTGAAATTACCAACAAATCGCTAAATGACATGAACTTCCATAAAGCTTTTTTCAGCTGTAATGCATTAAATGAACAAAAGATCATGACTTCGACCTTTGAAGAAGGTCAGACGCAGCAGATTGCTTTGAATAATTCTGTTGAACGCTTTCTGTTGATTGATCACTCGAAGGTCGGAAAACGAGATTTTTCTGTTTATTACAGCCTAAATGATGTGACGGCGGTCATTTCAGACAAAGACGAACAAAAACATTTTGAAAAGATCGAAAAAGAAGAAAAGTATATCGTATAAGTTGGTCGAAACCGTCCTCAAAATCTTCCATTGAAGGTTTTGAGGACGGTTTTTGGTCAGAAAAAGTCAAATGCTCTTTTATTTTTCACCCAATTTGATTATTTTCAATAAAATTATAGAATGTTTTTTTTATCTTCTTATGGTGTATCATAATAATGAGGAATAAAGAAGGAATCATTATAATTCAAAGGTTATTATCAAATTAGAAGGAGAGAGCACTTATGCAAACAAAACCATTGTCACAGATCACACTTTTCACTATGGGGCGGGCGAATCTGGAGAAGCGCCTGGCGAAATTTTACGAAGATTCTTCCGATGCGGATTCGACGCTTCAATATTTGGTGGCGGTGCTGATTCGGCAATGTTTGTGCATCAGTGATTTCTCGGATTTTTGTGGGGACTTGGTTCGGGAGATCCTTTTATTTGCGGAGCCGTCAGATGTGCTGCGGAAGCTTGCTCCGTTGTTTCGGGCGTCCTTTACATCCGGCAAAGAATGGGAAGCGGTTACTCGCCGACTTTATAAAAATAAGAATGAATATCATCGCTACAACAATCGCGTGAGCGACAATAAAAAGTATTTATTTAGTGCTACAACACCACCCGAAAAAATGGATGGACAATATAAAGTCGTCTCGACCTTTGAGGACGCGGTGGGTAAAATCCATACATGGAGCTTGCGGGATGCCGATTCGGAATCATCTGGAATGAAAATTGATGCGGCGCTAGAGCTGCTGTCTTCTTTGACGATCTTTGAAAAGGATGGCATTCGCCGCTTTGTCAAGCTGGAAAATTCCGATATCTTCAACTGCACTCGCTATCCGAAAGTCAGACATGGTGTGGTCTTGGAGACGTCTGATCAAAATTCGGTTGATGTGGTGGCAGAGGCTCCAAGTCAAACTCCAGCACAGCAGCCAGCAGCTTTCGACTTCAGCAACTTGAGTGATGCAGAAAAACTCGCATTAGTGAAAATGCTTTTGCCAGAAGGAATGGTTTTGACAGACGCTCGGATGACGGAGCTTGGAGATGGAGCAAAGACCGAAAGTCCTGCCACCGTCGCACAAAAGGCTGAACCAAACAACGCTGGATCAACTTCGGCAGTCAAAGAAGCACCGAAAGCCGAAACTAAGAAGCCCGCAGATATTCCTGTACACAAGAAAAACTCCTATTCCAACTATCAAAAGCCGAAAAGTGAGAAACAGAAAAAGCGCGAGGCAAACGACGAACTGATGATGAAAAGAGAAAAAGGCAAGGGCGGGGTTGGAAAAAAGAAAGATCGAAAACGCAATAGAAGAAAATAGGTTGCGTTGATTGTGGATGTTCTTTGGTGATTTTCAATTTAACTGAGATCGTTCCGTTTTCATCTCAACAAGACATGTTTGTTTGTGTTTATTTTTTGTTCTTTTGTAATGGAAAGAAATGGATTTTGTAAAATAGTATTATTCCATACGTTTATTTGGTGTGCACTTGTTAACAGAGAGCTTACATTCGATGGAAATTTCTGATAGCAATAAGGAATGAAACTTATCTTGCTCAAAGTACATTTTACATACTTATAGCTGAATAGCAGGCTTCTTTTTTAAGACTAAAAAGGATTGGTTTAGACAGTCTCCAGTGTACAATTCGAAAGGAACAAATAGCTGCAGGGAAGATGGAGGTATTTCTTTTATCTAAAAAAAAGCAAACATTTTTTGTCTGAAAGTGTTTACAAATCGTTTTTAAGGTGCTATTCTATTACTGAAATCGAAATATTAGTGGATTGTTACTATTGAATTAGGCAAAAACCGCAAGTAACTGATTGGTGGATCAATCGGTTGTTTGCGGTTTTTTTTGTAGAAATGGGGTGAAATAATTGTATCGAGTAGTTCAGGTATTGAACAACAATATCGCTATTGTAAAAAAGAATCATGAACAGGCAATAGCGATGGGAAAGGGACTAGTTTTTCAAAAGAAGAAGGGGGATCTGCTATCAGAGGATTCGATTCAAAATCTATTTGTCTTGAAAAGTGAAGAATCAAAACAAAATTTCTCTTTTTTATTAAAGGACGTTCCATTGGATTTTATCACGACTGCATATGAAATTATTGAAAACGCTGTTACTAGGTATCATTATTCTGTTCAAGAATATATTTACGTTACATTAACAGATCACATCTATTGGAACTACAAGAGGCTGATAAAAGGAGAATATCAGAATAGTCTGTTGCCAGATATTAGTAAGCAATATCCGAAAGAGTATCAAATTGCAAAAGACGGCCTTCGAATAATCAAGGAACGCTTAGACATTGCTTTTCCTGAAGATGAACTGAAGAACATCAGTATTCATTTCATTAACGCACAAGGCAAAACGCCAGAGCCGACAGCAATACCAGCAGATACCTATGACGAGCAGCAGCGGGTTATGCAAATACTTGAAGAAGCATTACGAAAAAGAAACATTGTTCGAACAGAAAAAACACAGAATTTTTACGATCGCTTGATGATCCACTTACGCTATATGCTGGAGCGGACGGAAGAAGAAAAAGTAGACGAATTTGCTTTGAAGATGGAGGAAGATCTGAAAAAGGATTATCCGAAGGCCTACAGTGTAGCAGAGGAAATGTACAGAATCATCAATGAAAACACTGGTTTGAAGCTAAACGCCAGTGAAAAGGTTTACTTTACGATCCACATTCAACGATTACTATAAATGGAGGAAAGAGAAAAATGAAAAAATTACCAGAACACTTTATTTTTGGCGGAGCGACAGCAGCTTATCAATGTGAAGGAGCCACTAAAGAAGGTGGAAAAGGTGCAGTAGCGTGGGACGAGTTTTTAGAAAAGCAAGGACGCTTCAGTCCTGATCCAGCCAGTGATTTCTACCATCAATATCCGGTAGATATTGAATTGTGTGAAAAATTCGGAGTCAATGGCTTGCGCTTATCGATTGCTTGGAGCCGGATCTTTCCAGCAGGGATCGGCGAACCGAATCAAGAAGGGATCGATTACTATCACGATATTTTCAAAAAATGCAAAGAGCATCATGTGATTCCTTTTGTAACGCTGCATCATTTCGATACGCCAAAAGCATTATTTGATCAAAATGATTTTCTAAATCGGGACAATATTGATGCTTTTGTCAATTATGCTAAGTTCTGCTTTGAGGAATTTACCGAAGTGCAGTACTGGAGCACCTTTAATGAGATTTACCCAGTTGCTACGAATCAGTATTTATTAGGTGTCTTTCCACCAGGAATCAAATTTGATTTTACAAAAATAATTATGTGTCTGCACAACATGATGGTGGCACACGCCAAAACAGTCAATATCTTCAAAGACAATGGCTATCCCGGAGAGATTGGTGTGGTTCACTCCTTGGAAACGAAATACGCAAACTCAGATTCTGATGAAGACAAGCATGCGGCATTTTTAGAAGACGCATTATCAATCCGCTTTTTATTGGAGGCGACTTATCTTGGACGTTATACGGATGAATTGTTAGGAGCCTTAGATGAAATTTGCGCAGCGCAAAATGCGACGTATGACTTTTTGGAAGAGGATTATGTCGAGATGGAAAAAGCCTCACACCGGAATGACTTTCTGGGAATTAATCACTATCACAGTCATTTCTGTAAAGCATACCAAGGACCAAATGAAATTTATCATAATGGAACAGGTGATAAAGGAACTTCGGTGTATCGTGTAAATGGCATCGCAGAACGTGTTTACCGTGATGATATCCCAAGAACCGATTGGGATTGGTTGATTTATCCGCAAGGGCTGTATGATCTATTGATGCGCATTAAAAAAGATTATCCTCACTACAATAAAATTTATATCACGGAAAATGGTATGGGGTATAAGGATCATTTTGAAGACGGCGTCATTATGGATACTCCCCGAATCGATTATCTTCGTCAGTATTTGGGAGCATTGAGTGATGCGATCGAGGATGGCGTAAATGTAGGGGGCTACTTCTTATGGTCGTTAATGGATATGTTCTCTTGGACAAATGGCTACAATAAACGCTACGGACTATTCTATGTTGATTTTGAAACGCAAAAGCGTTATCCGAAGGAATCGGCCTATTGGTACAAACTACTAAGTGAAACAAAGACGATTATCTAATCGAAGGGTGGATGAAAGCACCAGTTGTTTTCATCCTTTCTAATCGACGGAATGAAAAGGGTTACATTGATGTAGGAGGAAACTATTATGAATAAAGAAGAATTACAGATGCTTGGATTTGAGATCGTGGCATATTCTGGTGATGCGAGAAGTACCTTAATGAACCTGTTAAGCGAAGTTCGCCAAGGAAATTTTGAGCATGTCGAAGAAGCCTTGAAAGATGCTGATGAAAATCTAAAGCTGGCCCATAATTCGCAGACACAAACGTTAGCTGATGAAGCTGCCGGCAGTAATTTGGATATTGGCTTCATTTTTATCCACGGGCAAGATCATTTAATGACTACGTTACTATTAAGAGATTTAGTACAGGATTTTATCGAACTTTATCGTGAAAAATTTCAGAAGTAAAAAGGAGAGGGTTTACCGTGAATGCAATTATTAAACAAATTGAAAAGGGAAAACCGTTTTTTGAAAAAATTTCCCGGAATATTTATTTAGGTGCAATTCGAGATGGCTTTTTAACAGCAATGCCGGCCATTTTATTTTCTAGTATTTTTATCATGATCGCTGCGATTCCAGAGGTTTTTGGAATCACATTGCCAGAAGCATTTTCTAGTTGGCTGTGGAAGGTCTATGGCTATTCGATGGGGATTGTGGGGGTGCTGGTTGCTGCAACAACAGCTCGCTGTTTGGCAGGATCAATGAACCGCCGGCTGGAAGATGGTAAGAACATTAATGAAGTATCAGTCATGTTAGCATCGATTGCCGGCTTCTTTATGTTAAGTGTGGAGCAGATCGAGGGTGGATTTGCGAGTGATTTTATGGGAACGAAAGGCTTGCTGGCTTCTTTTGTCGCTGCTTTTCTGACAGTCAATGTCTACAAATTCTGTGTGAAGCGCGATATAACGATCCGGATGCCAAAAGAGGTGCCCGGGACGATCTCGCAAATGTTCCGTGATGTTATTCCATTTTCACTTGCAGTGTTTGGTGCAGTTTTGATTGATGTATTATTTCGCAATGTGTTTCATGGTTCATTCGCCAACACAGCTATCACTGCTTTGCAGCCGCTTTTCACTGCTGCAGATGGTTATCTCGGGATCGCGATTATTTGGGGGGCAATGGCATTATTCTGGTTCGTTGGTGTCCATGGTCCATCCATCGTGGAACCGGCAATTGCAGCGATCATCTATGCGAATGTTGAGACCAATTTAATGCTTTTCCAAAATGGTGAGCAGGCGTCGAAAGTTTTAACTGTAGGAATGGGGAATTTTGTTGGAACGATGGGCGGAACGGGAGCTACCTTAGTAGTACCATTTTTATTCTTATTATTTGCTCGTTCTAAACAGCTGAAGGCCGTCGGAAAAGCTTCGTGTGTTCCGGTTCTCTTTGCGGTAAATGAACCATTGCTGTTTGCAGCACCAATGATCTTGAATCCCTATTTCTTCATTCCGTTTTTAGTAGCGCCAATTGTTAACGTTTGGATTTTCAAATTCTTTGTTGATGTCTTGAATATGAATAGCTTTATATATGTTTTGCCGTGGGCAACTCCGGCACCAATTGGGTTGGTTCTAGGAACAGGTGTCAGTGTGATAGCGGTTATCTTAGCTCTGTTACTAATCGTAGTGGATGCGGTTATTTACTTACCGTTCATCAAGGCCTATGATGCAGTGTTGGTCGAAGAAGAAAGCAAAAATGCACAGTTAGAAGAAGCCAAAGAGGAACTAGTTGAAGTTATCAATGACGGTGACAACTCTGTTGCGGAGGTACTATCTGATGTGGTGAAAGAAAAACTGAGCGATGGCAAACGTGTTCTGGTACTATGTGCTGGAGCAGGTACCAGTGCGATGTTAGCCAATGCGTTAGAAGAGGGTGCCAAAGAAACTGGTATCAATATTCAGGCTCAAGCAGGGGCATATGGCTCACATTATGATATTATGAAAAACTTTGATCTGATTGTATTGGCTCCGCAAGTTAATTCATATTTGTCTGATATCCAAAAAGATGCGGATAAGGTGGGAGTAAAAGTAGTCGCAACAAAAGGGGCAGAATATATCAAATTAACACGAGATCCCAAAGGTGCCGTTGATTTTGTTTTGGCGGAGATTTAACCGTAGTTTTGAAGAAAGGGCACGCTAATATTTGTTTGAAAGGCGAGGGCAGAACATGTTAAAAACCGATCGATTGCAGACAATCATGTTGTTGCTTGAGCTTAACGGACGAGTTCAAAGCAACGAGGTCATGGAGCATTTGGCCGTTTCTGATATGACAGTCAGACGTGATTTAGCAGATTTAGAAAAACAAGGACTTGTGGAACGTTTTCACGGGGGCGCGAAACTGCGTGCCCCTTACTGTCAAGATGAGCTTTCCCATATTGAAAAGAAAATCATTCATCATGAGGCAAAGGAAAGGATCGTTAAGCGAGCCGCAGAGTTTATTAACGAGGGTGATACGATTTTTCTTGGTCCAGGCACGACGATCGAACTATTTGTCCAATATATCCAAGCGGATTTTTTACGAATCGTGACAAATTGTCGACCGATTTTCGAACAGTTGAATAAGTGTAAAAAGAACTGGAAGATCTATCTGCTGGGGGGTGAACTGCGGGAAACGACGCAATCTTTCGTTGGCGAGATCACTAATAAATCTCTGATGAACATGAATTTTCATAAGGCCTTTTTCAGCTGTAATGCCCTAAACGGAGAAAAAATTATGACCGCAACCTTTGAAGAAGGACAAACTCAACAAATCGCACTAAACAATTCAATTGAACGCTTTCTGCTGATGGATCATTCTAAAATCGGAAAAAGAGATTTTTCTGTTTACTACAAGCTACAGGATGTGACGACGGTCATTACCGACGAGCATGAGCAAAAGCAATATGAAAAGATCGAAAAAAAAGAGAAGCATATCGTGTAAAAAAAATCCCAGAGATCTCAGATCTCCGGGATTTTTTATGCTATTTTGCTTCCGCAGCATAGGCAACGTTGCCTTTTGCTGTTGAAGGAGCGGCTTTTTCTTCTTTTTCTGCTGCATAAGCGGCGTTGCGTTTCTTCATTTGACGTGCATACCAGATGAAGATCAATAGGTAAGCAGCGAGAGCTAGGGCAGCGTAAATCACAAATTCGATTTGACCTTGAGAGGCGTTGCCGACTAAGTAGCCTAGGAATTTTTCGATTGGACCTTCCATGGTGGTATGAGAGATCATGGCTGATCCGCTCAAGCCTGCTGGGAAGGCACCGACTGCTTTAGCTGTTTGTGTAACGAACGGTGCGATCAAGGTACCTGACCACAAGAATAGTGGTAATTCAATAGCACCGATAACGATCATCCGGATCAGTTTTCCGCGAGTAACAACAAGCAATGCTGGCGTTACACCCATGGCGATGATCCCGCCTAATGGCAATAGTTTGTTGCCTGGTAAAATGATTGCTTCTAATAACATGATTGGTGCTAACACGTTAGCAGCTGCCCAGATTTCTGCGCGGCCTGCTAGGAAAGGCCAGTCCAAACCGATGTTGATCGTACGACCTTTCAAACGTTTGTTAGCAAAGTCGGTGATTCCTTGAGATAAAGGTTCTACGGCTGCGATAAACCATGCTCCGATCAAAGAGAACAATTCCAAACAGACTGCTGCGGTAAAGGCTAGTGAGAAAATTTGGGTGGGTGTTTGTCCGGCTAATAAGCCGACAAAGATTCCTAAATAGATCCCGATGGCAAATTTTGATCCCCAGAAACCGATTTTGCTGTTTAATTTAGCAGCATCGAAGTCGTATTTATCCAACCAAGGGAAAACTTTGTCAAAAATTTTGTCAAAAACCATAATGATTGGATTCATCATGTAGTTCATGTGAGTCGTCGTCATTGGGTTGCTGTCGGGTGCGTTCAATAAATCATTAAAAGTTGGTTTCATTAAATCAGAGTTCCAAATTTTTAGAACACCGATGAAAATTACTAGTGCTGTTGCGATAAATAGGTTGGCACCGCTGAAAATTGCGAATAGTCCTACGATAGCTAAGTGCCAAATATCAAAGATATCAACGTCTAAGGTATTGGTCTTTTTCATTGCCAGCATAACGATATTGACGATTACCATAACTAATAAGAAATAAAGGGTATATGGAGAACCCCAAGTAATGGTTGCCAATGGTGCCCAGCCGACATCTGTGATATTCAACGAAATTCCAGTACGTTCAACAAAGGCGGTCATAGCGTCTGAAAATGCGGTAGTTAAAATTCCAATAATAGCTCCGATCCCTGTCAACGCGATCCCTAGTTTGATCCCGCCTTCAAGGGCACGTGATGGTTTCACTTTAAAAAATAGGGCAATAACAGTTAGCACGATGGTCATTAATGGCGCCGCCCCTAAATTGATTAGGGGGGTAAAGACAGTATTGGCAATATCAATAATTGTACTCATTAGCTTGTCCTTTCTTGGTAACTATTTATTTAGTGATTGGATAGCGCTCTCCATGCTTTGGTAAACAGGTTCTGCCATAGCTGGGATGCGGTAAAGAATAGCACCTGCATCAACGACCGGAATATTTACGTTAAAGCCTAAGTCAGTATTGGCGATTTGAGCGAAAATATCGTAATGTGAAAGCATTTCTTCATTGATATCCTTGATCATTACGGCATCACAAGTTACTTGATATCCGCGATTGTTCAACTCTGTTTCTAAGGCACTTTTGATTTGGTGGCTTGAGTTAACGCCTGCGCCACACGCTGCTAAAATTTTGATCATGATTATTCTCTCCTCATAAAATTATTTTATCCTGCAGATTATGCAGAAACTTCCATAGTAAAGTGTTTCTCTAAAAACTGATAAATCGCTTCTGGGTCTTCCAGTTTGAAAAACGAACACAATTCTTCCTTATCAACGGAATTGATGAAATCCATGATGTCGGCCAGCATGCCGGCTTGTGCTTCACCATTTTCGTTTAAGATCATAAATAGGAAGTGAACCGAAATTTGATCACTAGGCGAGATCATATTATTGAAGGTGATCGCCTTTTTTAATTTGATGGGAACGATCCGAGTCGTTCGTACAAAGTCGCTCTCCGTGTGGGGAATAGCGATGTCCGGCAATACTTCAGAAACAGGCGATAGATCCAAACCCGTTGGATAATTACGCTCACGTTCTAAAAGACTCTCCAAAAAATCCTCAGTAACTAATTGTTTGTTTAATAGATCCAAATAAACTTCCTCAAAAACTTCTGCTTGTGTGTCCTGACTAGAAACGTAGGTCGTGTCCTTGAAAAAAAGCTTTTTCAAACAGAACAGCTCCTTTCTTAGTTCGTTTGTGTTTGTTTACATGTTGAGTATAATCGCTTACATTCCCTTTGTCAACAGAAAGCAAAAATAAATAAACATAAAGTGTTGATTAATGTTCGATAATGTTCTATTATAGGGGTGTGGAGGGACAACATATGCTGAAAACAGAGCGGCAACAATCAATCTTGGCTATGTGCGATCGCTATGGGACGATCACCGTAAAGTTTATCCAAGAGGTTTTAGATGTTTCTGACATGACCATTCGACGAGATTTAGAGGAGCTAGCACAAAACAAAAAGCTCTTACGGGTTCACGGTGGCGCACAGAAAATAAACAATCAGGAAGTTTTCACCTCTTCTATAGAAGCAAACGAACTTTCCCATAACGAAAAGAAGAAGCTGCACACGAAGGAAAAAGAATACATCGCTAAGAATGCGGCAGCCTATATCAATCCAGAAGATGACACGATCTTTCTAGGATCAGGAACAACGATCGAGCTGATGACGCGTTATATCGAGTCTCCCTCATTACGGATCGTGACCAACAGTCTTCCGGTGTTTAACCTATTAAGTGAAACAAACAGATTCGAACTTTACTTGATCGGCGGGCTCTATCGTGAAAAAACGGGTGCTTTTGTCGGTTCCATCGCCAATGAAGCGGTCCAGAAGATCGGGATCAAGAAGGCCTTTGTCGGCGTTAATGGCTTAAAAGGGCCGGAGGTTTCCAATTTTAGTATTGAAGAGGGAACACTACAGAAGATCGTACTCGATAACGCTGCTGAGAAATGTTTGGTTTCCGACGCCAACAAATTCGATCATAGTGATTTTTATACGTTTTATGATCTGCGCAAGATTGATGCACTATTTACGGATTCTACTCTTTCAGCCGAACTGAAGAGTTATTATCAGCAATACACCAAGATCATTCAGTAAAAAAGGGACTTTATTAAGAGGAGGAAATAGCAATGCGTGTAGTAATTGGTTCAGACAATGACGGCATGAGATTAAAGGAAGTGATCAAGGCAGACTTGATCGCAAATGGATTTACAGTAGTAGACAAAAGTGAGACTGCTTCGGAGGATTTCGTGGAATCGACGTTGGCAATCGCCAATGATTTGAATGAAAACGAAGGCAGCTTAGGCGTAGCCATCGATGGGTATGGGGCCGGCAGCTTTATCACAGCAGTCAAAGTCAAAGGCATGGTGGCAGCAGAAGTTTCTGACGAACGTAGTGCCTACATGACAAGGGAACACAATAATTCCCGCATGATTACCCTAGGCGCAAAAATCGTTGGCGATGAACTGGCTTTGAATATTGTCAGAGAATTTTTACAAGCAAATTATGACGGCGGCCGTCATCAAATTCGGGTCGATATGTTAAATAAAATGGCGTAGGAATCAACGTTGAAAGGATGAATAGAATGAAAATCGCAATCGGCTGTGACCACATCGTCACAGATACCAAAATGGCAGTATCAGATTTCTTAAAAGCAAAAGGACATGAAGTGTTGGACATGGGGACCTATGACTTTACCCGGACGCATTATCCGATTTATGGGAAAAAAGTTGGGGAAGCCGTAACGAATGGCGAAGCGGATCTAGGTGTCTGCTTATGCGGCACCGGCGTTGGTATCAACAATGCCGTCAACAAAGTTCCTGGTATTCGCAGTGCCTTGGTGCGTGATATGACCACTGCTATGTATGCCAAAGAGCAATTAAATGCCAATGTGATCGGCTTTGGCGCCCGGATCACAGGAGAGTTCCTGATCTGCGACATTTTGGAAGCTTTCATTAATGCGGAATATCAAGAAACCGAAGAGAACAAGAAATTGATCGCCAAGATCGATCATGTAGAAAAAGCCAGCGCTGATCAAAGTGATCCGCATTTCTTCGATGAATTTATCGAAAAATGGGATCGCGGCGAATACCACGATTAAGAGGGCAGACGAATGATTCTAACAATTACGATGAATCCTTCGATCGACATTTCCTATCCGTTAGAGGCGTTCAAGCTTGATACTGTCAATCGGGTAAAAAATGTTCGCAAAACGGCTGGCGGCAAGGGCTTGAATGTTACCCGCATCTTAAAACAATTAGAGGCGGAAGTGACAGCCAGCGGTATGATCGGCGGATTTTTAGGAGAAGAGATCAAAAAGGACTTGGATCATAATAAGATCCCACACGACTTTTTGCCCATCAGCGGTGAAACGCGCAATTGTATCGCGGTGCTCCACGAAGGACAACAAACCGAAATCCTAGAAAGCGGTCCGGTCATCTCTGAAACAGAAGCGGCGGCGTTCTTAGAGCATTTCGCACAATTAGCGGAAAAAGCCGATATTCTTTCTTTTTCAGGCAGCTTACCAGAAGGCTTGCCGACAGATTTTTACAGTCAGATGCTGCAAGTCTGCGGCGGAAAACCAGTTGTATTGGATTGCTCCGGCGAGGCGTTGAAGGAAGTGCTCAAAGGTGCGGTGAAACCGCGCTTGATTAAACCAAACACCGAGGAATTGGCTGGTTTATTAGGACGAAGGGTTTCTAGTGATGCAGCTGAATTAAAGGCGGCCTTACTTGATCCGCTGTTCGCAGATATTGAATGGATCGTTGTTTCAATGGGCGGTGAGGGTGCATTTGCGAAGCACCATGATAAATTTTATCGCGTTACTATTCCTAAAATCGCGGTGGTAAATCCGGTTGGCTCCGGCGATGCGACGGTAGCTGGCTTGACTGCCGCGATCGAAAAGGGCTGGTCCGATGAAGCAATCTTGAAGCAAGGCAATGTGCTAGGCATGTTAAACGCACAGGAAGCCACCACAGGGCATGTTGAATTAGCCAATTATCAAACATTATTCGACCAAATTCAAGTAGAGGAAGTATAGGAGGATATGGAAATGAACGAAGAAAAACGTCAATTTATCAAACAATTGTGCAATGAAGATGGTGTGATCGGAGCTTTAGCTATCGATCAGCGTGGAGCCTTGAAGAAGATGATCACGAAATTCAAAGGCAGCGACGCCGAAGAAGCAGAGATCATTGAATTTAAAGAAATCGTTTCCTCTCAATTAACGAAATATGCCTCATCGATTCTATTAGACCCAGAGTATGGTCTGCCAGCGGCTGGTGTCAGAGCTGAAACGGCTGGGCTCTTGCTGGCGTATGAAAAAACCGGCTATGATGCTTCAACTCCTGGCCGTTTGCCCGATCTATTATCGATTTGGTCGGTCAAACGCTTGAAAGAAGCTGGCGCGGATGCCTGCAAATTCCTGCTTTACTACGACGTGGATGAATCTGACGAGATCAACGACCAAAAGCATGCCTTTATCGAACGAATCGGTTCGGAATGTCAGGCGGAAAATCTGCCTTTCTTCCTAGAACTGGTTTCCTATGACGCGAATATCTCAGATGCGACCTCAAGAGAATACGCGATCAAAAAACCACATAAGGTGATCGAAATGATGAAGGAATTTTCTGATCCGCGTTATGGTGTCGATGTGCTGAAGGTAGAAGTTCCTGTCAATATGAACTATGTGGAAGGCTATGCGACAGGGGAAGTCATTCATACCAAAGCCGAAGCTGCGAACTTCTTCAAAGAGCAGTCGGAAGCCACGAACCTGCCATTTATTTTCTTGAGCGCTGGTGTAAAGGCAGAGCTGTTCCAAGAAACACTGCGTTTCGCGAAAAATGCCGGCTCAACCTTCAACGGCGTACTTTGCGGCCGGGCAACTTGGGCTGACGGAGTAGAAAGCTACATCGTGGATGGCAAAGAAGCAGCGGTGGAGTGGATGAATACCCAAGGACGCAAAAATATCGAAGAGCTAAATGCCGTATTGAAAGAAACAGCTACCCCAGTGGACGTGTTAGCTGCAACATTGTCATAAGAAGAGGGGAATATGGGACCATGGACGAAAAATGTTCATGGTCTTTTTATATAATTATTTCCTCGAAAAAGCCAGCAGTGCTAAAATAATAAGTAAGGGGATACAAAATAAAATGGAAAGCGAGATGAACGAAATGATTTTAGTAACATCGGCGGCGGGCAACACAGGACGGATCATGGTGCAAAAGTTGGTAGAAGCAGGTTTTGACGTATTGGCGACGGATATCGATCCTAGGGTGAAAAAACTGCCGGGGATCAAAAAGGCTATGGTAGGAGATTTGACCGACTTTTACTTCCTTGATGAAGTGATGGAAGATGCAACGATGGTCGTCTACATTCCGCCTTTGTTCTCACCCGAAGAAACCTTGATCGGTCAAAAAATAATCGATAAGGCAATCGATTATGACATTGAGCACTTCATTTTTGTTTCTGTTATCCACCCAAACTTAACCAGCCTGATGCAGCATATTGCCAAACGCGATGTGGAAGAGCAGTTGATCTATAAAGGCATGGAAATTGAATTTTCGTACACGATTTTACAACCAATGCATTACATGCATAACTTCGATCCGCTGCTAGTCGCGAAAACCAACGAATATCGAATCTTTTACGATCTCGACAGCCCAGTCGGCTATGTCGCAACGGAGGATGTTGCCGAAGTAGTCATAAAAATCTTGAATGACCCTGAAAAACACAACAAGGCGACCTACGAATTGGTCGGCACGGAGGCCTATACGCCAAACGAGCTGGTCGATATGTTTAACCAGATAACAGGGAAGAAGGCGAAGGCTGTGTTCCTTTTTATCGATGAGTTCTTAAATGAAATCGATGCGACGGACCTCTATGTGCGAGCAGGCTTTAGACATTTAGCCTATGCGTACACATCTTGGGGATTAGACGGCAATACCAATGTGTTGACGTGGCTGCTTGGACGTGAACCGACTAGTTTTGAAGAGTATGTCAAAATGAAATTGAATAAGAAATAAAAAATAGGCTGAGACGATTTTGTCTCAGCCTTTAAAGTTGTTGTAAGTTTGTTTTGAGCATTCGCCTCAAAACAAACAGGAATTCTTGTTGTTATCTTTGTGAATTGCTTTTTTAAAATCAAACGCAGATCATTTTCCACTGCTCTTAAATACGCTTAGCAAACGACTCCATCCCAATCCGTAAATTTCTTTTTACAAATTTTGTGTGAAAAAAATTCGCTTTCTTCTGTAGGAGCGCTTATTATTTTTATGAGAGGAGTTGATGTCGGTGAGTGATCGCAATCTAGACATTCTGCAACAGCTAATTAAGCAGAGAAGTATCAAAGAGTCCGAGCTTTCTCAGTTGTTTGATCTGTCAGCAAGACAATTATCGTATAGTATCGATTCGATAAATGAAAAATTGTCAGAAAATCATCTGCCTATCATTGAAAAACGTCAAGGTTGTTATTATGCGAAAAATGAGGCTGCAGAATATTTAACTATCCAGCAATCAATTCAGGATATAATTTTTTCCAAAGAAGATCGTATATATTTACTTATTATTATGATTCTTGCACGAACTGAGGAATTGTCATTAGATCATTTTTGCATTGAATTACAAATTAGTAAAAATACAGCATTGTCAGATATTAAAAAAGCAAAAGAACATTTGACAAAGTATCAGCTAAAGATTGAATTTTCTCGGAAAAAAGGATATGTAATTTCAGGAAACGAGTGGGATAAGCGAATTGTCCTTTTCCACGCTATTACTAAAATCTATAAATATTATGGCGAAAAAGTGACGGAGGAGTTGCTGGAAGGATCAAAAAAAAATCTAGAACAGGTTAAAAACGATGTATTGAAAATCGAGAAATACATCGGTGTCAAATACACGGATGAAGATTTTTATCCGCTGATTTACTTCATTGCCTCGTTGTTTATCCGCATTGAACGAGAGCAATTGATCGATGGCTCCCGAATCGGTGACCGCGAAGAAATCGAGCGTACCAAAGAATATCAGTCGATTTCTTACATCACAACTGACTTTCCAAAATTACCGGATGCTGAAAAGCTTTTTATCGCTTTACAGTTATTAAGTTCAAATATTCGCAACAAAGGGATGGTTTCAGAAAAAGAACTGCCTCTATTAGCAAATTCTCTATGGGAATTTTTAATAGAGTTTGAAACCAATACTTTCTTGGTGCTGTCTGACAAAAAGGACCTGCTGAAAAAACTCTTGAATCATTTTAAACCTGCTTATTACCGAATTAAATATGATCTCTCGACGGAAAATGTTTTGTATGACAAGATTCGTTCGGAGTACAAAGTTCTCCATGATTTTGTTCGCCAATCAATCGGTCCGCTAGAAGAATTCTTTGAAACGGAAATTGCGGATGAAGAAATTGCCTATATCACGCTGTTTGTCGGTGGGCATTTGATTGGTAATGACCACAATGACTTGGAAGAGAAGATCATTAAAGCGGTGATTTTATGTCCTAATGGAATATCCATGTCCAAATTGATCGAGAAAAAATTAAAGGAAATTTTTCCCGAGTTTCTTTTTTATCCAACAAATTCAGTACGAGAGTATAAGAGCTTCGTTTTACCTCATGATATCGTTTTTTCAACCGTACCTGTTGAATCAGAGAAGAAGGTTTATTTAATCAGTGAGATACTCAGTAAAGGTGAACAATTAAGACTGCGGCAAGATGTGATCAAGGATTTGTATCACTTGGACTTTTCGGGGATTCGTTCGACCGACATATTAAATGTCGTCAAACAGTACGTGACTGTGAGCAAGAAAACAGAGACCAACGTTTTAGAGGCGTTGGATTCACTCCTGCTAGGTGAACAAAAAAGAACGAATGATGAAGGAATGGGTTCAAAAAGCGAATTGTCCCAAGTTATTATAAAGGAAAACATTCTGTTTATTGAAGATGAGGTTACGTGGGAAACGCTATTACGCAAAGCGAGCCAATGCCTGATTGAGCAAGATATAATTTCCTCAGAATACACCGATGCATTGCTAAAGGAATATCGTGATCAGCCAGCTTATATCATGCTGCGACAACGAATTGTTCTACCACACTTAGATCCTACGCTGATCGAACAAAAATTGGGCGTATGTTTCATTGTCTTAAAACAAGGTCTAGAATATCAAGACCAGAAGATCCATGTAGTGGCTCTTTTGACGACACCAGATAAGACGAGTCATTTGACGATTTTGTATCATATCAATCGAATGGCAAAGGACGCTGAATTTATTGAACAATTAATTGCTTTAGAGGACGAAATAAAAATCACAGAGGCGATTCAAGGATTTGCTTCAGATCAAGAGTATCAATAATGAAAAAAGTGACGCAAAAAGCGCCACTTTTTTTATTCATCACAATCGACCTCTTCAAACGAACATTATTTGGACAAAACGCAGATAGAATTATTTTTTTGAAGCACTTATGATTGAACTAAGGAGTTAGCAACTAACTCGAATATCAAAAAAGGAGTAGGATACATGCTAAAAGATTATGTGAAAGAAGAATTGATTTTTCTTAATCTGACCGTTTCTAATCGAGCCGAGTTATTTAAAAAGCTTTCCACGCTTTTTCTTGATAAAGGATACGTAAATGAAGGTTTTTATGATTTTATTGTGGAGCGCGAGGAAAATTATCCAACCGGATTGGATTTAGAGACGCATACGGTCGCCATTCCACATGGAGATCCAGAATATATCGAACAATCATTTATTTCAGTCGTGACGTTGACTCGGCCAATCAAAATGAAAAAGATGGAAAACGCTGATGAAGAAATCGATGTCGATTTGTTTTTTGTATTAGGTTTAAACGATGGGACGCAGCATTTGCAGATTTTGAAACAAGTTATTGGATACATTCAACAAGAGAAGTTTGTTCAATCAATGAAGGAGGCGAAGACATCTGAGGAAGTAATGGAAAAGCTCAGCGGTTTATTGGCTGGAAAAAAATGAAATAACCTAGAGGAGGAAACAGAGATGAAAAAAGTTAGTATTTTAGTTGCCTGCGGAAGTGGTGTCGCAACATCCACAGTTGCAGCAGATGAGGTCAAAGCATTATGTAAAGAAAACAATATTCACTTTAGTCTAAGTAAGTGCAGCATGACAGAATTACCAACACAAAGCCAGAATGCCGATATCGTCCTGACCACAAATAATTTCAAAGGAACTTTAGATGTACCAGTCATGAGTATTATGGGTTTTGTAACGGGAATCAACGAAGCGAAGCTAAAGAAGTCTTTAGTAGAAAAGCTGGAAGAAATCCAAAACGCATAAAAAAAGTATACTGTCCCACTTTTGCCTGAGAAACGAAGTGGAACTGTATACCTCTATAAAACATGTACTCATTTTAACATATTAAGAGAAAAAAAGTACCTCAATGGTATTTATTGGAAAAGAGATAGATGAGATGGGAGTAAGGAGAATAATATGAATAATTTAATTGAGATTGTACAAACAATCACAGGAATGGGTGCTTCAGCAATTTTACCAATCATTATTACTATTTTAGGATTGGTTTTCAGGATGAAATTAGGCGATGCGGTCAAAGCAGGGTTAACAGTCGGTGTTGGATTTATTGGATTGACCTTAGTGGTGGGCCTTTTGAACACCTCATTAGATCCAGCGGTAGATTATTATTCAAAGATGGGTTCAGGCTTTACGATCACTGATATTGGTTGGCCAGCAGTTGGTGCGGCTTCGTGGATGGCACCCTTTGCCGGACTAGCGATCCCAATCGGGTTAGTGTTGAATTTACTATTGGTTCGTTTGAAACTAACGAAAACTTTGAACGTTGACATTTGGAATTATATGCATTTTCTAGTACCGGGTGCGCTGGCCTATTTCATTTTTGATAATTTCTTTATTGGACTTGCGGTGACAGTTGCTTTATCTGTTTTGGCACTTTTCGTTGGTGATTGGGTAGCACCGTTGTGGCAGGAATATTATGGTCTAGAAGGAACAACTTGTACGACGATTATTCATACAGGATGGACCTTTGTAGTAGCGTGGCTAATGAATAAAGTGATTGATTTTATTCCAGGGCTGAACAAACTGGATGTTAGTTTAGAAGGAGTAAACAAACGAATTGGTGTAATGGGAGAACCTGTAATTATCGGGACAATCGTTGGGGTTCTTTTAGGAGTATTAACTCGTCAAGGAATTACTGAGATCATTCCGATGGGGATGGGAGTTGCTGGTGTTATGGTATTAATGCCGCGCGTTGTAAGTGTATTGATGGATGGGCTGTCTCCAATTGGAAAAGCAGCGAAAGACTTTATGCAAAAACAAATGGGTGAAGATGCTGACTTAAACATTGGGATGGATGTTGCTCTAGGATTAGGTGATCCAACGACAACGACAGTTACCGTGATTTCGATTCCATTAGTAATGCTGTGTGCTCTTGCTTTACCAGGGGTTAGAACGTTCCCAATCGGTATCTTGATGTCGATTATTTATATGTCAGTGATGACTGTCATGGCTAGCAAAGGGAATTTACTGCGTTCTATCATTACAACAGTTCTATTCTGTGTAATCGTGTTATATCTTGGCGGTTATGTCGCACCGGGGGCTACGGAGATGTTAAACGGTGCCGGTGTTGGTTTGAAAGGTCAGGGAACTGACTTCGTATTGACTGGTCCATGGAGTATTCTAATGTATTGGTTGAGTGCAGTGTTTGGTTAAAAAGGAGAAGACAATATGGCACAAATTTTACCCTCGATTTTTGGTGCAGATATTATGCATTTACAAGATGAAATTGATTTTTTGGAAAGAGAACAAACAAAGCTATTACACGTAGACTTGATGGATGGCAATTTTGTCTCTAATATCGCTTTTGGTCCAAATCAAATCGCTGAAATGAAACAGCATTCAAAAATGCTTTTTGATGTTCATATGATGGTCGACCATCCGCTGGATCATCTAGATGATGTAATCGCAACAGGTGCAGAGATGATTTCTGTTCATTATGAATCAACACCGCACGTCCATTCAATGCTTCAAAAGATTCGTAAAGCTGGCCGTAAAGCCGGTGTAGTGATCAATCCGGGTACTCCTGAAGCAGTTTTGGAATATCTGCTAGATGAGATTGACTACATTTTGATCATGACCATCAATCCCGGGCAACCTGGACAGACCTTCATTCGTAAAAGCTTGGAGAAAATCCGCAACACGAAAAAAATGATTGGTGATCGTAAAATTCAAATCGAAGTTGATGGTGGCGTGGATAGAGAAATTGCTAAGGAATGTGACGCAGCAGGTGCTGAACTGATCGTTGTAGGTGGAGCATTATTTTCAGGAAACAAAGAAGAACAATACAAAGCACTAAAAGACGCAGTTAAATAGTTAGTTCTTGATACGATTCCCACTTTTATGATTAGTGGGAATCGGAATTAGTATGTATTAGAAATGAGGAGAAGAATTAATGGAGAATTTTGAAGGAAAAGTAGCTCTGATTACAGGAGCGGCTCACGGAATTGGTAAAGGTATCGCAGAAAAATTTGCGGCAGCTGGTGCTCATACAGTGATTGTAGATTATAACCCCGAAACGGGAACAAAAACAGCAGAGGAAATTACAAAAAAACATGTTAAATCATTGTTTATCCAAGCAGATGTCTCGGATCCACAAGCGTTGGTCACTGCTCGTGAAATAGTTTTCAAAGAGTTTGGTCGAATCGATATCCTAGTCTTAAACGCTGGCGTTGCTTTTGCCAATAAGATGAATGACATCTCATTTGAGGAGTGGAATAAAACGCTAAATATAAATTTAACAGGATTATTCAATACAGTTAAGGCCTTTTACAATGATTTTCTAACAAACAATGGCTCGATCGTATATATTAGTTCAGGTTCGGCGTTGAGTGGAACAGGCGGCGGCGTTTCGTATCCAGCCTCTAAAGCAGGCGGGGAAGGGTTGATCCGAGGATTAGCAAAAGAGCTTGGTCCAAAGGGGGTCAATGTCAATGCTATTGCACCACGCTTAATCGATACAGGCGAAATGATGCGCGTTAACTATCCTACACAAGAAAGTTTGGATGGAGTCCTTCAAAAAATTCCTGTTCGTCGACTTGGTACGATCGAGGATGTTGCAAACCTGGCATTTTTCTTAGCAGATCCAGCGAACTCATATATCCAAGGTCAAACCATTTTGATGGACGGTGGTCGAACGATCGCGTAAAGGAGAAACTAATCGAATGAAAAACTATACACTAGATATTCTGAATGAACTGACTCAAAACGTGAAAAAAGTTGATTCAGATGAAATTGAAAACTTCATTAAGCAAATCAATTCTGCCAATCATATTTTTTTAAATGGGGCGGGACGTTCTGGAATCGCTATTCAGGCTTTTGCGAATCGGTTAATGCATCTAGGATTTTCTGTTAGTTTAGTTGGCGAAATCAGTTCGCCGCATTCAAAAGCAGGGGACTTGCTGATAATCTGCTCCGGCTCAGGAGAAACCGGCAGTTTGAAAAGTTTAGCTAAAAAAGCAAAACAAAGTGGAGTGAAGTTAGCGTTAGTAACGATGAAAAAAGATTCGACAATTGGTCGTTTAGCCGATGTAGTATTAGTGCTTCCGGGAACAACAAAAGAAGAGAATAAACGTGATGATGCTTTTGCTCAACCGATGGGGTCAGCTTTTGAACAACTAGCCTTTCTAACCTTTGATGGATTGGTTATGAACTTGATGGATGATACCGAAGAGTCGTCTGAGACGATGTTCGCCAGACATGCAGATTTTGAATAGAAAACAAATCCTCTAAGTGACTAGACTTAGAGGATTTTTTGTTAAAAAACCGCCTACCCAGTAATGGCAAGCAATTCCGAAAATTCTTATTATTGCAGCTTATCATAGGCGTTGAAAGCAACCCCTTCGTCCTTCCAGCCAACCTTGATTAAATGATCCCGTTCACTCTTGAGCAGTGTGAAGTGATGCGCGCCCGCTTTAGCGTTTGGATTATAAAGGCGATAGACTGGTTGCCCCTTACTAAAAGGCATGTGGAACCCGATATTATCATCGTGCCAGCCGACTTTCACCAAATACTCAGCTTCGCTAGGATCTGCGGTGTAATGATGGTCTCCAGCGTTAGGGTTGTACACGCGGCTAACGTACGCAGTTTTTTCAGTGGTATAGCCTTGACCGTAAAAACCGATGCCTTCGTCTTTCCAACCATAATTAATTAAGGTAGCGCGCTCAAAATCACTCGGAGTAAACAAATGCTCACCTGAGTTGGGATTATATAGCCGATTGATCGCAACTCTTGGAGCTTCAGCAGCCGCTGCTTTTGAACTTAAACCAAAGGTACCCAGTACACAAACACCAACGAACATAATCATCATGATAATCGATAGCTTCTTTTTCTTCATTCTTAACTCCTCCAATTTCATCTTTGAATGAGTGACGTTTCCAAAAATATTCTACCTGCTAAACGAATTTGTTCAATCAACAACAAAATTTCTTTTCTCTATCTAAAATTATAGCATATTGCTTTTATAAATTAATTTATTATCACTAAATATATTAATTTGACTGATAATTAAATACTGATGGTTCAATCAACAAAAAAATTTAAGCGATCATTGACACTGATAATAAGCTGTTTTTGACAAAAATCTCAAAATCTTCACAAAAAGGAAATGGACTTTATTAAACAGTCTGTACTATTCTAAAAAGAATAAGAAAGATTATTTTATCCAAATGAGGAGTGAAGATAAATGCGTGTATTGGTGGTCGAGGACAATCGTGAATTGGCTTTGTCGGTGAAAAAGGGACTAGAGCAGGAGAATATTTCGGTGGATCTGGCCTATGATGGCGAGCTGGGGGAAGAGAAGGCGTTTGTGACTCCTTATGACGGCATCTTGCTGGATTTGAATCTTCCTAAAAAGGATGGTCTAGCGGTTTTGCAGAGTCTAAGAGATTCCGAGGTGGAAAGTCCGGTCATCATCATTACTGCGCGAGATGAGATTGAAGAGCGGGCGAAGGGGCTGGATTTTGGCGCAGATGATTACTTGGTGAAGCCGTTTGAGCTGTTAGAATTGAAGGCGCGCTTGCGGGCAGTGATTCGACGGTATCATGGTCGCGCATTGCCGCAGATTGCGATCGGAGCGTTGATAGTTGACCCTGTTTGTCGGAAGGTCAGTTATCAGAAAAAGGAAATTTTACTGAAGCCGAAGGAATTTGATATCTTGCTGTGCATCGCGCAGCGACATCCCGCCGTGGTTTCGTCAGAGGAAATTTCTGAGCATGTTTATGATGAGGATTTTGACCCCTTTTCCTCGGTTTTGCGGGTCCATTTGGCTCGTTTGAAGAAGAAATTAGCTGAAGGGGCGGAAAAGGAAGTCTTGAAAACAATTCGAGCAAAGGGGTATCAATTATGCGACTAAATTTTAAAATGACGGTAACAATGCTGACCTTCTCACTGCTGATAACCGGCGTGATTTTAGCGAGCTTTTTCTTCCTGCGCAATAATGTGGCGAGTGTCAATATCGCTTCTACGCTAGGTGACGATATTTATTTTACGGAAGCGAAGATTCATTCGACTTCAGACGAGGATATCTCGGTGACTGGAAAAAAGGGACAGCTGTTGAGTACTTCGATGCTGGACAAGGCTTATCAGGATGAATTGTTTAAATATTTGCCGGCGATGGTCTTAGTGATTTGTTCGGCGGTTTTGTTGCTGACGTTTTTACTGTGGCTGGTGCTGCGGAAAATCTACAGCAATCAAATATTGGCCATCACCCACGATCTGAATTTCATTGATCAATTACCTAAAAATACCGTGAAGGACGAGGTGCTCAGTGAGGCCTTCAATAAATTAAAGGATAAATTTGACGGTCATTTAGAGGATTACCGCCGTTTGAACAGCTATCTGACTCATGAGCAAAAGAATGCCATCGCGATTTTACGGACGAATCTTGAAATCGAGCGCCAACAGGCCAATCAGGGAAATCTCGCACTATTGGATCGGCTGACTGACAGCATCGACGATATCCTGACGCTATCTAATAACACCGATGATCTAGGAGATGAGGTCGTGGATGTTTCTTTAGTCTGTGCTGAGGTGTGCGATGCCTATAAAAAGAATTATCCGGATTTGCTTTTTGAGTTCAACGAAGAGGAGACTACGCTGATTCAAGGGCGTGACCGTTGGATTTATCGCGCCGTTTCTAATTTAGTCGACAATGCAATCAAATATGGCGAGGGCAAGCTGGTCACTGTTACGATCGCAAACAAAAATGGAAGTGTGGTCATTCAGGTCAAGGATCAAGGCATCGGTATTCCCCAAGCGAAGCAGGCGGAGGTCTTTTCTCATCATTATCGAGTGAATGGACTAAAGCAAGACGGCTACGGTATTGGGTTGTCGGTGGTGTCGCATGTCTGTGATTTATGTCGCGGCTTTGTTTATTTAGAAAGTCAGGAAAAACAAGGCTCGGCGTTTTATTTGAGTTTTCCCAGTGTGGGTTAACATTCAGTTAACAGAGGATTTGCTACGATACGCTCATAGGAGGAGAGAAAGCGATGATCATCATCCGACATGCTTGGCTAAATCTTAAACGCAATCGTTTCAGTCATATGAAACTAGGCAGCTTTATTTTTCTGCTTCTCTTGATCGTCTTTTCGTTGGTGCAAATCTATCAGGTAGCGACGGGCTATTTTACCGATTACCGCGAGCAGGCAGCAACAGTCGTCAAGGGCGTGCAAGATTTAAATCAAACAGGACAAGCAATTTCATTAAAAAAAACCGATTATGAAAAATTGAAAGATCTACCTTACGTAAAAAAGAGTCAATTAAACGGGCAGGGTATTATTTCGTCGACCTTGGTTCCGCCTAAAAATCAAACAATCACTAATTACTCTAGTTTCTCAACAAATCAAACGAATGGGAGCTATTCACCAGTGACCATGCTGGACAACGATTCTTTAAAAGTACTTTTAACCGCTAAAAAAGAAAAGCTCCAAGGAACATTACCGCTGGAAAAAGACACCTGTGTCATTAGTCGGACACTGGCCAAAGAAAATAAGCTAAAGCTGAATGATACCATTTTGCTGGGAAATAAAGGACAAGAGCAAAAAGTAAAAATTGTCGGTATTGCAGAATTTTCAACGACCGACCAGATTTGCACCAGTGATTCCGTATTGATTAACTGGGAAACTGCCGCGGCGATCCAGCAAAATATCATCCAGCCGGATACGACTGTGATGTTTCAAATGACCAGTAAAAAGGCACTAAAAAGATTCGTAAAAGACTTTAAAAAAACAAAATCTTTTGAAGAGTACACATTAATTACTAAAAACTGGTCGCAGGGCTTGTTACAGTCAGCGAAGGATACTTTGGATTTAGTATTTAACGGCTTGATCGTCGCCCTGATTTTAGGCATCGTTTTGATCGCGGTTTTCTATCAGCTAAACATCAAACGGCGGCAAGATTTTTATACATTGTATTTGATGGGACTTGATCGCAAGACATTATCGCTTAGCAGCTCGTTGGAAAATTTGATACTGATTTTAGGCCTCGGACTGATGGCTGCTTTTACCTCGCAGCGGTTAAGCGGGTGGATTACTGGCGAGTGGCTGATTCAGCTTCAAAAGAATCTAGCAGAGCAGGAGCCTTTTATAGATTGGGTACTGCCTCATTTCGAGCAAATTTCTGCGACTAGCTGGTTAAATTACATCGGAATGATTTTTGCGGGCGCTTGTCTGTTTATCATGCTTTTGCTGGTGAACCTCCGCATCGCTCAGATCATACGTGAGCCGTTACAGGAGGTGGCGAGAAGATGAGCGAATGGATATTGGAAGCGGCGGATTATCGCTACGAGCATTCAGAGATAAAAACACTGGATAGGATTGAAGGCAGCTTTCAAACAGGAAGAAGCTACCAGTTTTTCGGTGATCCCGGCAGCGGAAAAACAACCTTATTAGCACTTTTTGCCGGATTGGCAGTTTGTACAAAAGGGTCGCTAATGTATGACAGACAGGAAATTGCTTCTCTTGAACGCCATCGTTATCGCGGATGTGAGGTCGCTTGTTTGTTTCAAACCGGCAGCTTATTAAAGGATTCGCCCATGGCAAATTTAGAGATGGAGGTCTTGCTTTCTGGTGAGAAGCCGGAAAAAGAGTCGTTGAAAAGCCTGCTGCTGTCGGTTGGGTTGGCAGAAAATCAGTTAAAGCTTCCCACCAATAGATTATCCGAAAGCGATCGCCAATTAGTGACTTTAGCCAAGCTGATGACCAAAAGCAAGGCCCAGCTGGTTTTAGTCGATGAACCGGAAAAAGTCTTTAGCGAATGTGGAGTTTTATTTGCCATGGCTAGCCTTAGAAGCTATTGTTTGCAACAGAAAAAATGCCTGATCTTTACCACTCAATCAACACAATCGGTTAATTTTGCGGATGAATTATGGGGACTTAATGGAGGGAAGTTACTCTTTATTAAGGAACAACGCCCCAGCTAAGATCGCGCTTTCCAACCATCCAAGTTCTTTAATAGGAAGGATACTACGATGAATTATTGGAAACGAGCGAAGAGCAGTATTTTTAGAACCAAGAGCAAGTCAGTGATTTTATTTGCTGTCATTTTTGTTTTAGGAAATGTGATTGCCGGAGCGATCGCTATTCAACAGTCAACAGCCAATGTTGAGAAAAAAATGAAGCAGCAGCTGGGAGCGACCGTCGCCCCAGAGTTAGATTTGAATAAATTATTGGAGCAAAGCGAAAATGGGGACACTCAGGCCTTGACGCGACCAGAAAATCTAAAAGAGGAAACCATCAAAAAAATGGGGAGTTCTCCCTATGTGAAGGACTATGACTACAGCTACCTAGCTTATTTGTATGTTAAAAAATTCAAAACCTATGAAATGAAGCAGCAGGGGAATGTCCAGTTTTCAACGGGCGAATACAAAACAATGAGCCTAAAGGGCAGCAACAGCAGCGAACCGATGGATTTTAAAAATAAGAAGGTCAAGCTGACGGATGGACGAATGTTGACAAAAGAAGAACTTGCCGGCAAAAAGCCGGTCGCCTTGATCTCGAAAAAGGTAGCAGACGAGAATGGGCTGTCTGTCGGCGATCAAATGGTCCTGGATACCGTCAGCTTGATACCAAAAGAAGACGGCACGTTGGATTCACAGGATTCGACGGAGCATGCGGTCAAAATCGTCGGTCTGTTTGAACCAATTAAACTGGAAAAAAAGAAAAGTGATGGAAAAAATGGTCAAGAGTCGATGAACCAGCAGATTACCGAGATGGAGCTGTATAATACTGCCTTTGTCTCTAACGGTCTGGTTCGTGAAATCAATAAAATCGAGGCAGAAAATCAGCCATCTGATTCAGAGGAAGAGATGCAAGAGGAAGTTGCGCCGATTTTCACGCTGAAATCACCAGACGATGTAGAGGCCTTCAAAGCGGAAATCAAACCGCTACTGCCGGAAGGATACAAAGCGGTTGCCTCCACTGATGAGTTTGACAAGGTAGGTGCCAGTGTCAAACGCCTGTCAAAAATTTCCGGCTATGTCGTATTACTAGCGGTTTTGGCTTCATTATTGATCATTTCATTAGTCGTCGTGCTCTTTATGAAGGATCGCCGTCACGAATGGGGCATCTATCTATCCTTAGGAGAACAGCGAAAAAATATCATGAAGCAGGTCGTCGCGGAAATATTTGTGATCAGTCTGGCTGCATTATTGCTCTCGCTTATCTCAGGGAATGTTTTAGGGAAAATAGTTTCGGAATCGTTGCTTGCGGGCGACACGATGGATCAAGCAGCGCAAAATGTCGGAAATCAAGTGGTCTCGATGGGAGGCGCTTCAGTTCTGGGGTCTTCACTTTCAAATCAGGATGTGCTAAGCAACTATGAAGTCCGTTTTTCACTCACGTACATTGCGACTTTCTTGATCGCCGGACTTGGGACGATTCTGTTAGCAGCTATTTTACCGTTGACCTACGTGATGCGGTTGAATCCGAAGAAAATCATGATGTAGAAGGAGAGAAGACGA
This sequence comes from Enterococcus hulanensis, assembly GCF_005405485.1. GTDB lineage: Bacteria > Bacillota > Bacilli > Lactobacillales > Enterococcaceae > Enterococcus_A > Enterococcus_A hulanensis. The sequence goes on from NZ_BJED01000001.1 coordinate 246,008, forward strand.
TGACAATTTTAGAGGCAAAAGATGTAAGTTATTTCTATCAAGATGGTGAAAAGCGTCGGATGATCCTGCAGGACACTTCGGTAAAATTTGAAAAGGGACGTTTTTACACGATTTTAGGTGAATCTGGTTCGGGCAAAACCACCTTCTTATCACTGATCAGTGCTTTGGATGCACCGAGCTCTGGTGAAATTTTATATAACGGCGAAGACATCAAACGGATCGGCTATGAACGCTTTCGCCGCGACGATGTCAGCATCATTTTTCAAAATTACAATTTGGTCCCGTATTTGACTGGACTGGAAAATGTATTAGTCGCAATGTCGATCACCGATAATGAAATGCCAAAGGATACTACGGAAATCGCGTACAACCTTTTAGATTATATCGGAATCACCAAAGCTAAGGCGGATCGGTTAGTCAATCAGCTTTCCGGCGGAGAACAGCAGCGAATCGCTATCGCCCGAGCTTTGGCAACCAATGTGGACATCATATTAGCGGACGAACCAACGGGGAATCTGGATGTGGGAATGGAGGAAGAAATCGTGACGATCTTCAAGGAATTAGCGACGATCCACAACAAATGTGTGATCGTGGTGACCCACTCGCGAGAAATTGCGGAACAATCAGACGAAACCTTCTATTTAAATCAAGGTGAGCTGCTGCCGTATGAGTGATTTTCTCTCGAATTTCAACAGCGATAATTATGACCGCCGCAAGGAAGAAAAGGAACCGCGCGAGCCGGATAAAAAAATAACCCATGAATCGAAGCAGCCAACCCTTTCCGCTGAAGAATCTCTTGAATCACAAACTAAACGAAAAATGCGCTCCCAGCAAGAAGCGACAGAGCTGGAACTTTCTTATCAAAAGCAGAAAAAAAGAAAACGTCGCATGATTCTCTTCGCTGTGGTCGCGGCATGTGTGCTGTTGGGGATCGTTTATTATCAGCAGACCCACGTCAAGGTACCGAATTTTGTAGGGAAAAACCTGACGGATGTGCAGGTCTGGGCTTCGGAGAATAAAGTAAAGCCCAAGATCAAACAGACCTATGATCGGGGAAAAGACGCCAATACGATCTTGGCGCAGGAACAAAAAGCCGGATCGCGAGTCAAAAAAGGCGGCGTATTAAACGTAACCAACAGTTTAGGAGCCGATCCTGAAGAGAAAATTCCGCTTCCTGATTTTATGAAGATGAAAAAGACTCAGGCAGAAAGATGGATCAAAGAGAACAAAGCCGAAAATCTTTCTCTGATTGAAGAATACAGCGATACGATCGAAAAAGGTCAGCCGCTCCGTTCTGAAATTGCCAACGCGGAAGTCACACCGGAAAATTACCGAAGAAAAGATGCCGCCAAAGTTTATTATTCAAAAGGGCCACAGACTTATCAAAAAGACATCAAGGTCCCAGACTTTCAGCGCAAGCCCCGCAGTGAGGTGGAAACGTGGGCGAAAAACAATGAGATCGATCTAACCTATGAGGAAAAAACCTCCAATGAGATTCCAGCGGATAATATCATTGACCAAAGTATCGCCAAAGACGAAAAAATCGCGAAAAAGGATAAAATGTCGGTCACTGTCTCATTAGGCAAAGGCTATGTCGTTCCGAATTTTTCTGAGTACAGCTTGGAAGATGCGAGTACCGCATTAGAGGGAGTGCAGGTACAGGCCAAAGGAGTCTATACGGATAATCTGCCTTATGGTCAATTAATCTCGCAAAGTGTCGAAGCGGGAAGAGTCTTGAGTGCCAAGGATGATTTAACGATCAAGGTTCTATACTCATTAGGTCAGCCCTACATGAAGGATTTGCGGGGGACGATGGTGGAAGGCGGACTGCAAAAATACTTCCACGATGAGTTCCAATCAAAAGGCGCGAACATCAATTATGTCATTCGCCATGTCGATTCAGACCAGCCAAAGGGAACAGTGGTAGGCATGAGTCACTTTAGCGATTACGTTCCGTTAAATCTGACCGTATCGATCGATATCAGTCTAGGCAATCTCGGCTCGGCCCCTACGAGCTTCCCGAATAATAATAATGGGGGCGATAACGGAGAAAATCAAGAAACACCAAGCGAATAGTTGGTTTTTAGCAGAGAATCCTGCTGTTCTATAACAAAACCATAAATTAAATTAGTATAAAATTGAATAACTTTTATAAACTCATTCGATAAATTGACGAATGAGTTTATTTGTGTTGGTTAATAAATAATTATTTGTGTTATAATGAGAATTATATAAATATTAAAATATCATTTGTTTGAATTTTTAAAATGGAGGCATTAAGCATGGATGGAACAACCAAAGAACAAGATAAGATTCGCAGAGGGACGCTGCTCATTTCACTTTTATTGCTAGTATGCAGTTTGGGAAGCTACTTCGTCTATCAGCATTTTTATCAGCCAGAGCTGCATGTGTCTTTTGTCAGCAAGAAAACTTTGCCGAATACTGGAAGTGTAAAGGACCCGGAAGATAAAAAAGCTAAAAATGTAAACAATTATTCAGCCAGCAGGAAAAACCAGCCCAATAGCACCTTGGAAAAAGAGCTGGAGATTGATCCGCTTAACCCGCTAATTGATAAAGAAAATTCGGAAAAAACGGTTCCTAGAAGTCCTTCTTCTAAAGTTTTTAAATTGAGTGACGAAATCGAAAGTTCGTACTAGGATTTGGACTTTTTAGAACAATCTGGAAACGTGAGGGCCATGCGTTTTCCTTAAAAAAATCGAGGCAGGGAAAATACTAACGAAAAGAAAGCGTTGACATTGTGATTTTCCTCCTTTACAATAATGATGAGAAAACTTAAATCAAAGCAACGGTGGTAGTTGCTGCTTTGAGTATGTTACTGATAATGCAGGCAGAACTCAAATTACCTTGGGATAAATACGCTATCCTTAGGTAATTTGGGTTTTTTTGTTTGAAAGGAGGGAAAGCATGATCATCAGTCAAATTTTGAACAATAATGTAGCCATTGTAAAAAAAGGGAGCAATAACCAAGCTCGCGGAAACGAAATCATAGTTTACTCTAAAGGCGTCGCTTTTAAACACAAAGCCGGCGACAGTATCGGGGAAAAAGATATTCAAAAGACCTACGTCTTAGATTCACATGATAAATTGGAGCACTTCAGCTATTTACTTTCTAACACTAAAGACGAATACCTTCAGATCGTAACCAAGACGATTGAATATGGTGAGGAAGTTATTCAGCAGGATGTTTCCGATTATCTCTATTTAGCCTTGCTGGATCACATCGATTTTGCCATCAAACGATTGCAAAAAGAGCAAATCGTCAAAAGTCCACTGGATTGGGAGGTCCGCAAGTTTTATCCGGAGCATTACCAAATCGGGCTTTACGCGGTGGGATTGATCGAAGAAACCACAGGCTTAGACTGTCCCCCAGAAGAAGCCGTCTCCATCGCATTGCATTTTATCAACTTACAGACCAAAGGCAGTGAGGACGATAATATGATGCGGATGATGGAAGCGGTGCGGAACATCTTATCGATTATCAAATATCATTATCGCTTGGATTTTGAAGAGGAGAGTATCAATTACATTCGCCTTGTCACGCATCTGCAGTATTTTATCATTCGGATGTTTAAGAATGAGACATTTACCTCAAATGAGACTGAGCTTAATCGGCAAATTCGCAAACTTTATCCAGAAGCATACAGCTGTGTCAATAAGATTCGCATCTATGTCAGAGACACGTTTGAAAAAGAATTATCAGATGATGAGGAGGCCTACTTAATGCTCCACATCCAACGAGTTACAAAACGAGAAGAGGAGAATTAAGATGAAATATCAAGAATTTTGCAACCAGCTGATCGAATTGGTCGGCGGTAAAGAAAATATTCAAAGCGTGACGAACTGTATGACGCGCTTACGTTTTAAATTGAAGGACCGCAATCTTCCTAAAACAGAAGAAATCAAGGAGCTGCCTGATGTGATCGACGTGGTCTCAAATGATGTGGCTTATCAAGTCATTATTGGTACTCAGGTACAGGACATTCGTCCAGAGATGAATCAGATTTTAGGCTTAGGCGGAGGCGAAGTTAAATCTGAAGCTGGGGAAAAAGAAAAATTCGTGACGATGGCCTTACGAATCTTGTCTGAGGCGATGGGTCCGATCTTGATTCCCATCATGGCAGCCGGGCTGATAGCCGGAATCTTGTCTTTGCTTTCTTTGACGGGATTAGTATCGGCGGAAAGCTCGACCTATATGATCCTAGATGCGATTCGGCAAGCAGTGTTCTTCTTTTTACCAGTGTTGATCGCGATTTCTTTTGCTCGACGCTTAGAGGTCAACGAGTATCTGGCGGTCACAGTCGCATTGACCTTAATGTCTGATGCGATTAATGGCGCGAAGGGACTGGATTTTCTGGGCTTGAGTTTACCAGAGACCACTTATTCAAATTCCTTTTTCCCAATTATTTTAAGTATCATCTTCATGAAATATGTTGGGAAATTCCTAGAGAAAATCATGCCGAAAGCGCTGCAATATTTCTTCAATCCGGTATTAATCTTGATTATTACAGTACCGGTAACGCTGATTTTATTCGGACCTTTAGGAACATATATCGGCGATGGCTTGAACTTTGTCTTTGATTTTGTTGGAAATACCTTGGGCAGCTGGAGTGTTGTAATGCTCTATGCCGCGTTACAGCCATTCTTAATTACGATCGGTGCAGGGAATTTTATTATTCCGATCTTTATGAATTCATATGCGACTCTAGGCTATGACGCTGTCTTTACCGCAGCTTGGATCATTTCTGATATCGCAGTATGTGGTGCGGTAATGGGCTACTTCTTCCGCTCAAAAGACAAAAAGCAAAAGCAATTGTTTGGGACGACGGCTTTCAGTGCGTTCATGGGTGTAACTGAACCGGCTATTTACGGAGTGTTTGTTAAGTATCGCCGGCCATATATCGCTGTCATGATCGGTGGCGGACTGGGCGGATTGTTCGCCGGCTTGATGAAGGTTGTTGGGTATGCGCCGGTTGGTTTGTTCGGGATCGCCTCATTTATCGGTAAAGATAATTACAGAAACTTCTATATGATGTTGATTGCAGTCATTATCGGTTTTGTTGGAGCTGGGATTGCCGCCTTTATTTTAGGAATTCCAAATGATGAAAAAGCCAAAGAAAAACAAGCGAAGCCAGTGGAAACAGATGCCGAAGCAGTTACAAAATTATTGATCAAAGCGCCGGTCAAAGGCAAAAACGTCGCATTAAGCAATGTGAATGACAAAGCCTTTTCTTCATCCGCGCTAGGAAAAGGGCTGGGGATCGAACCAGAAGAAGATACGATTCATGCACCGGTCAACGGTGAAGTCGTAAGTTTATTCCCAACCAATCATGCCATTGGGATCAAAACCGAATACGGCGTGGAGATTCTGATTCATATTGGGATCAATACTGTTGAATTAGATGGTGATTATTTTGAAGCGTTTGTTAAGCAAGGGGATCAGGTTTCGGCCGGCGATCCAATCCTGAAGGCTGATATGGCCGGGATTCGCAGTAAAGGCTACGATCCAGTCGTGATCACAGTCATCACCAATACAGCGGATTACTTAGATGTTTTGCCAACCAGTGATTTGAGCTTGAATAGTAAAGAAGACTGCCTGACAGTCGTTGTCTAAAACGGAGGGAAAAAAGTGACAAAATTAGCGAATGATTTTTTATGGGGCGGCAGCATCGCCGCTCATCAATTAGAAGGTGCTTGGCAAGAAGGCGGTAAAGGACCAGCGATTATGGACTTTGCCACATCAGGCTCAGCGACGACACCGCGAGAATATACCAAAACGATCGAAGCAGGTCGGCACTATCCTTCACATGAGGGGATCGATTTTTACCATCGCTACAAAGAAGACATCAAGCTATTTGGCGAGATGGGCTTTAAAAGCTTGCGGATCTCGATCGACTGGTCGCGGATTTATCCAAACGGCGACGATGCCGAACCGAACCAAGCAGGGATCGAGTTTTATCAAAATGTTGTGGACGAGCTGCTGAAGTACAACATTGAGCCGATCGTTACCCTCTATCATTTTGAGCTGCCGATGAATTTGGTGCACAGCTATGATTCTTGGAAGAGTCGACAAGTGATTGATTTTTATTTGAAATATGTCGAAACAATGGTGGAGGCTTTGAAGGGCAAGGTCAAATATTGGGTGACCTTCAATGAAATGAACCATATTGATCCGCAAACCGAAGCGTCGGATATGTTCACTTATATTTTGGCAGGACTAAAATACAGCGAGCTTGAAGGAAACAAAAAGGAAATTTTGGCAGTCGTCGGGTACAACATGACATTAGCCGGTGTCAAAGCTACAAGATTGATTCACCAGCTTGATCCGCAAAGCCAAGTCGGCTGTGTTTTCGGTATTACGCCAACGTATCCAGTGAATTGCGATCCTATCAATGTCTTGAATGCCTTTAAGGAAATGGATCGTGATTTTTACCAGATCGATGCGATGTGTTATGGCGAATTTCCTAAGTATAAGTTGCGGGAATATGCGGACATGGGCTTTGATATCGGGATGACCGAAGAGGATAAGCAGGCATTTGCGGAAGGAAAACTCGATTATATCGGCATGAATTACTATATGTCGGATGTGGCCCACTATGAAGGCGGCGATGATGACGAGGAGTCGTTGTTCGGCGGTGTTCAGAATTCTTTCCTTGAGAAAAGCAAATGGGGCTGGGGGATCGATCCAATCGGTCTCAGATATTTACTGAATTATACTTATCGCAGATATGGTCTGCCGATCATTATTTGTGAAAATGGCTTGGGGGCTGTCGATGAAGTTGGCTCAGATGGCGTAGTTCATGATGATTATCGAATCGACTTTTTACAAAAACATCTCAGCGAGCTGAAAAAAGCTGTCGAAGAGGACAAAGTCGATTGCTTTGGCTACTTGATGTGGGGGCCGATCGATCTCGTCAGTGCAACGACTGGCGAAATGAAAAAACGCTACGGCTTCATTTATGTCGATAAGCAGGATGATGGCACGGGCGATCTGACGAGAACGCCGAAAGACTCATTTTATTGGTATAAAAATCTGATCGAGACGAATGGGGAGGAATTGTAAAATGAAAAAAGTATTTGGGGCGTTGTTAACCTGTTTATTAGGCTTAACGTTGATTGGCGGATTGACTAAAGGTGTTGAGGCCGAGGCAGCGAAGAAAAATGATGAAGTCACGATTTACTTGATCCGTCATGGGAAGACCTTCTTCAATACAACTGGTCAGGTTCAGGGATTCGCGGATTCCCCATTAACCGACAAGGGGATCAGTCAGGCGAAAAAATTAGGTGCAGGGTTGAAGGATATCAAGTTTGACTTGGCCTATTCTAGTGATTTAGGGCGTCAGCGCAATACCGCCAAGCTGATCCTTTCAAAAAATGACCATAAAAAACCGAAATTGGTCGAACACGACGGCTTTAAAGAGTGGAACTATGGCGGTTATGAAGGAAAAACCGATAAAGAAATGTGGACCCCAATCTTTGAAGCGAACGGCTTCAAGCTGGATGATGACTGGTCGGATTATGACAAGCTTGTCGAAAAAATCGGTGACGACGGCATCGCAAACACGATCGCAGAAAATGATCCGCTGAAAGCAGCTGAGAATTACGATGAAATCACCACTCGCGGACAAGCAGCGATGGACAAGGTAGTCAAAGATGCCAAGAAAAAGAATGCGAAAAATGTCATGATCGTATCCTCAGGCGGCATGATCCCGACATTGCTAGAGCTGCTGGTTCCTGACGAGTACAACGGTGAGATGCTGGATAATTGCAGCGTGACAACACTGAAATACAAAGATGGCAAGTATACGCTGGATAAGATTGGCGATACACAGTATATTGAATAGAAGCAAAATCCCTTCACTGAAAAAAATCAGTGAAGGGATTTTTTGTTAACGCAAATTAGAAAAAGCGCCGAACTTCGTCATCAATTCATCGAAGCCTGGAACGGTTTCTTCGCGATTCCAATCGCGTTGCAATTCGCACGCAAGCTGGGCGATGGAGGTCAGTTGCGCACCGGCTTGTTCGACGCGGCGCAGGGCTGTTTCATGAGCGATCGGTGAGGTTCCGCCGACTGCATCGACGATTGGATAAACTTCGTAGCCTTCCTTCAAAGCGTCCAAGGTTGGGAAAGTTAAACAAGCTTCGGTCCACAAAGCAAGGATCAAGATTTTTTTCCGACCAGTTGCTTTAATTGCTTCATTATATTCTTTGTCTTCCCACGCATTGATGGAGCTGCGGTCATAGGACGGTACATCTTCGCCGACAGCTTTCTTCAAAACAGGGATCGTATCGGTATTCCAGCCTTTTTCAACATTTACCGTTGAAAGGACGATCGGGATATTATAAAGTTTCGCCAGCTCGATCACAAGTTCCGTATTGCGGATCAATTCGGAACGATTCATGGAATTGATTGAGTTGATCTGAGTCGGTTGATAATCGATCACTGTCAACACCGTATTTTCTGGTGAAAGTAATTCATCTTCCGTTCTTTTCGCATAGCTAGTCATTCTATTCACTCCCTCAAATTAATACCTTCATTCTACTGCTTATTCCAAAAAATCACGAAGATTTCGTTTTATTGAATCTGCATCAGCTTTTCAAGAAAGAGGCTTCCCGCATTTGAGAAAATTTGTTTTCTTTTCCAGATAATACTGATCCTAGAAGTGAGGGCTGGTTCAAGAGGAATAAAGACTAAGCCGTTATTCTGGGTATGAATGATTCCATCGATACAAAAGGCAGCACTTTGTCCTTCTTTAACTAATAAGGACGCGTTGTAAAGCAAGTTATAGCTGCCGATAATATTAAAATTGCTTAAATTACCGCCTAGCCATTCTGACAGTTGATTATTTACCAGCGTTTGATTAGAGATCAGCAAGGCATGATCCTTCAGCTCCTGTGGCGATACGGTCTCTTTTCCTGCCAGCTCATGCTTTTCATTTACTAAAATACCCCAGCGATCCGCAACCGGTAGGGAGAGGTATTCATACTTTTGCTTCTCAACCGGATCGATAACCAGCCCAAAATCCAACAGGCCCTTATCGATCTTATCCTTCACATCGTCAGCGTTGCCACTGTACATATGAACATTGATATCCGGATATTTCTCCATCAAGTCATTCAGGATCACCGATAGAAATTGAAAGGCTTGTGTTTCACCGCCGCCTATCAGGATATCTCCGCCGATGACTTCATTCTTTTGAAGGTTCGCTGTTGTGGTATCTACCAGTGACAGAATTTCCTTGCCGCGATTTTGCAGGTAGACGCCATCTTCCGTTAAAGAGATTTCACGATTTCCGCGAATGAAGAGCTGAACACCTAATTCTTCCTCCAAATCCTTTAATTGCTTCGACAAAGTAGGCTGAGACAGGTGGAGAACGGCCGCGGCTTTACTGATGGTCTTTTCTCTGGCAACGGTTAAAAAGTAATTCAATACACGTAATTCCATGCTCTTCCTCCTATAACTAAAAGCGATAGCTGCCTATTCTATATAAGTATTAGTCATTGCAAGTATAGCGAAGTATACTCTAATCAGCAACTAGAGGAGGGCAGAGACAATGATCAAACATGAATTATTAGCGAAGATACAAAGACAAGAGATTTTGCCGGGATCATATATGTATGATGAGATCCATAGGCTGAAGGCTGATAATGAACGGCTCGTAGTGGAAATGAATCAGCACTATCAGACTGCCGAAGAAATGCGAGCCTCATTAGAAAAAATCACTGGACGAGCGATCGATGCTTCTGTAACGATTTCTCAGCCGTTTTATACAGATTTTGGCAAACACATTTCTTTTGGAAAAGATATTTTTATCAATCAAAACGTAACCTTCGTTGATTTAGGCGGGATCGTGATTGAGGACCATGTTCTGATCGGTCCTATGTGCCGGATTATTTCCGTCAACCACCTGATTGATCCTACTAAGCGCAGAGGTCTGTCGGTAGCTGCGGTCAAGATCGAAGAAAATGCTTGGCTGGGTGCCAACGTAACGGTTCTTCCTGGTGTGACCATCGGAAAAAATGCGGTCATTGCTGCGGATTCGACCGTCACAAAGGATGTACCAGACAATGTGATTGTCGCCGGAACGCCAGCTAAAGTAATCAAAGAAATTTAACTTTGCGAAAAGTCAGAAGTACTGTACAAATCTAAAACCAGCTACTAAAAATGAAAAGGGGAAGAACAATGACAGCTATTTCAGAAAAAGTAATTATTATTATGGGCGCATCATCAGGTATTGGAGAAGCCACCGCGAAACTATTAGCCAGTAAAGGCGCAAAGCTTGTCCTAGCAGCTCGCCGGGAAGAACGCATCAAAGCTTTAGCGGATACATTAGGCAAAGATGTTTTTTATCAAAAGGCTGATGTGACCGATCGGCAACAGGTCCAAAGGGTGATTGATTTGGCACTGGAAAAATTCGGCCGAATCGATGTGATGTATAACAACGCCGGGATCATGCCGCAGGGAAATCTCGCGAAATTAGAGTATAAGAGCTGGCAAGAGATGCTAGATATCAACATTATGGGTGTGCTGAATGGAATCGGGGCCGTTTTGCCGATCATGCAAAAACAACAGACAGGATTGATCATTTCGACAGACTCAGTGGCAGGACATGTCGTCTATCCGGGTTCAGCCGTTTATAACGGAACAAAATACGCAGTCAGAGCGATCATGGAAGGCTTACGGCAGGAAGAGCTGGATAACGGGATTCGTTCGACGATTATTTCGCCGGGAATGGTCGCCTCTGAATTATTCAGTACCGTCGGCGACGAATCGACAGAGGCAGCGCTGCGAGAAACGGCGGGAAAGGCCGGCTTTAGTTTATCATCAGAGGATGTGGCGCAGGCAGTCTTGTATGCGATCGAACAACCGGAGCATGTGACGATCAGCGAGGTCTTGTTGCGTCCGGCCAAGCAGAGTATTTAATTAATATAGAAGCTTTATAGAAGCTTTCAAGTGATAGCGGAGTTGATGGAAATGACATTCCTCCAAAGATTCTTTTTGATCGGAATAACGGGAGTTTGTTTGAGCGCTTTTGCCGGCTGCTCTTCACCCGATTATTCGCGGACGAACGAATCAACAGCATTCAGTAAAGAGGAGAACGAAGAAATCATGCGATTACGGATCAACGGGGACGAATTCCAAGTAAAGCTAGAGCAGAACCAAACGGCGGAAAAATTACGAATGATCCTGCCGAAAAAATTCAGGATGCAAGACCTGCATCAAAATGAAAAATATTATGATCTTCCTCAAAGTCTTCCAACTAATGCAACGCGAGTTGGGAAGATCAAAGCAGGTGACGTAATGTTGTACGGAGATGACACTCTAGTTATTTTTTATCAATCCTTTGAAACTAATTTTTCGTATACAAGGATTGGTCGAATCGTTGAGACACAAAATCTGGCAGAGCGGTTTGGGATAGATGAAATCCAGATCGAGAGAAGTAAATGATATAATAAAGGAAAAGTTTCCCTTAGCAAAAGTAATGATCTACTCGTTTTTCGTAAATGTTTAAGCAAAAAAGCGTCTGACTCAATAACTGAGTCAGACGCTTTTTGCGCACATTATTACTTGGTGGAATTGTTATTTATAAAATGCTTTTTCTCGTTGCCGGATCAATAATGTCCTCTAGTTGAAACTTCTCGTCTGCATAATTTAGGATAAAGATCGCGCAATTTGGAAACGCACGAACCAATTCATTGCCGTCGCCTTGCCAAATCGTTTGAAGAAAGCTGATGCAGGCTCCGTTATGGGAAACTGCTAAGACATTCTGATGATCGTCTTTAGCCATGATTTGATGCAGGGCAGCCGTGATTCTCTTTTGGACCCCAGACATGGATTCGCCGCCAAACTGAAGATAGAAGGAATCGAAGTATTCCGGGCCAAGGGGTTGTAAAAACTGCTGCTCGCCCTCAAAGGAGCCGAATCCCATTTCTTTTAGTTCCTTCAGTCGTTGATAATTTTTACTGCCAGTTACGATCTCCAAGGTATCACAGGCACGCTCTTGTGTAGAGGCGTACAGGTGGTCGAATTGAATATTGCGATCTTGAAAATATTCTCGTGCTAAACGGGCTTGCTGAATCCCTTTTTCTGTCAAAGGAGAGTCGCAGGCTCCTTGAACTTTTTTCAATTGATTGAATAATGTTTCGCCGTGACGCATCAAAAATAGCTTCTTAGTCATTTTTTCCTCCAGTTCATTCATTACTTAAATACTATCAAATAGAAGTTAATAACGCATCCTTATTTGTAAAAACATTTGATGACTTGAAAATAGGCTATCGATAGCGGTCGGAGTACATGAAAATAAGGTGCCCTGATTTTCTCGGTGAAACAACCTTCATCATTTTGTAGAGAAGGAGTGAAATATGCAAATTCACAAAGTAGTGAGAATTTTGAGTGATTCATTTAATGAATGAAAAAAAGCGCTGGATGGCGTGTTATCAGCTTATTTAAGAGTTTTTTGTGCGTGGAAGATATTGTTGTTTTTTCGCGTATACGCCGTTTAGATGATAGTTTTTTTTCTAATTTTTTAATCAAAAATATCAAAATAAAAAAGTTTCTTTTTTTTGTTTTGCTGAGCGTTGACATTACGGTCTTGTTCATTTGTGAATTTCCCAATTTCAGCGAAATAAAAATTTTCCCGTGTTGACAGCATTTGCAGATTAGGATTAAAGTCTAGGTGTCGACAACGAAAAAAAGTAGAAAGGATATTACAAGATGAACGAGCAATTATTCAATGTACGCCAGATTTTTAATTTAAAACCCAAGACGCTCGAAAAGCGCCTTACTAATTTTTATCAAGAGACCCGTGATGAGAAAAGCACACTTAAATATTTAATTGCGATTCAAGTTCGTGATGAACTGGGCGTAGCGGATCTTTCATTTTTTATGAAGTCGCTTGTCCGCGACATTTTCTTAAAAACAAAAACTACCAGCGCTTTGCGCCGTTATTATATATATTTCAAGGAATACTTTGATGCAAAAGAATGGAAGCAGTTAACGATCCGCCTATTTTCTCTAAAGGATGTCGTCGTTAATAAATTAAAAGCTCTCTATACTCAATTTATTGAAGGACCCTTACAAGGGCTAGCTGGGTCTTGACGAGTATGATCAGAGGAAAATCGCTAAGCAAGGAGGCAAAAGATGCGAAAAGTAGTCGCTGTATTTGAAAATAGCCTAGGCAAAAAACATCACTGGAGCATGGATGAGCCAGCTTCAAATAAATCACCGAAAGAAATCAAAGCAGCGCTGGAGAAAATTACGACAATGAACTTGTTCGAAAAGGGGACGACAAGATTATTTCAAAAAGTTGTTGGGGCCAAATTTGTCGAAGTGACCGAAACACCGATATTTGGCGAGGTAGATGAAGCGGTTATGCCGGAGTGGTCTGCCCAATTTGCGGCTGACACAATCTCTGCTTATAAGATAGAAGAAAATTCCACCCTTGAAGTGTCTAAAAAGGGTTTTACGATACGGATTGCTGATGAAGGGGAAGCGGGTATCACCCAGATGGAGCTGGATTTTCCAGCAGAAGCAGATATTCTCACGATGTCGGAAGCTGAATTAACAACGATGGTTGCGGAGGTTTTACCGGAGCAGACGGTCCTAAAGGGGATTTCCTATGAAGAGCTGGAAAAACCAGCGCTGGCGTCATTAATTGCAGAAGCATCTGAGGGAGAAAATGTGGTCTGCACAGAGATAAAAGAGGAACCCAAAGCCAAAAAAGACGATCAGGAAATAGTCAAAAAGAGGAGAAGCAAACCGATCAATCATAAGCTGTTAGAACGCTTTAACAAGTATAAGCCTAAAGAATAGAGTCCGATCGGATCAAAATCCAACGTTGGTATTCGATCAATAGATAATTGAATAGGCTTATTAATAGTAGAGAAACGAGTTGTACCAGATATCTCTCGTTTATTTGTGCTGTTCTTTTATTTTCGAACCCTCCACTATAACACCAACCCTAAGTCCCTCTGCTAAGATGGAGACTGACGAAAGGGGAGGATTGGATGATATCAACGACTGAAGAGCACTATTTGACAGAGGTTACCAGCAAACTAAAACAAAAGATCAAAGAAGTTGAAGCGACGTTGGATACCAATGAGGCGAATTACAAAGAGCTGAAGCATTATACGATCGATTATAAAAATGAATTGGACAAATATGAAGTTTACAATCACCAGCAAAACTTGAAATTTATCGACAGTCGAAGCGTTTTGGAAGCAAATGTGCTGAAAAAGCTGAATTACCAAAAAGAGACACCTTATTTCAGCAAGATCGCTTTTCAATTTGCCGAAGACGACGAGTCGGAGGATTTTTATATCGGCCGTTACGGCTTTGCGGATCAGTACGGTGAACAGTTGATTTACGATTGGCGGGCACCGATTTCTTCGCTTTATTATGATTTTTCTCTTGGTGAGGCCTTTTACGAATCCCATAATCAAAAATTCCACGGAAAGCTGCAGTTAAAGCGGCAATTTGAAATTAAGAACGGTCGAATCAACTTTGTGGTGGATACTAATGATGCTATTAACGATGAGCTACTTATGCGAGAACTTGGCAAAAGCACCTCCAATGAAATGAAGACCATCATCCACACGATTCAAAGGGAACAAAACGCGGCGATTCGAGATACCAAGACCAAGAATCTGATCATCCAAGGTGTCGCGGGTTCGGGGAAAACGTCGATCGCGCTTCATCGCATGGCCTATCTGCTTTATCAGAAGAAGGAGGAATTGTCCGCGTCGGATATTTTGATCGTATCGCCGAATCAGGTGTTTGCGGATTATATTTCCACGGTTTTGCCGGAGCTGGGTGAAGATGAGCTGCCGCAAGTCGATATTGTCAGTCTTGCGACGCTGTTCATTGATGAAAAATATTGGATAACTAATCGTCAAGATGAGTTGAGAGAGGTCCTAGAAAATTCCAGTTCGCAGCAGGCAAAGAATTACCGCTATAAGCAATCAAAAGCCTTTTTTGAAAAGCTGCAAAGCCACGGCGAAGAGTTGAAGCGCCAGCTTTTTGCGGCAGAAATTAGGATCGATGATCAAAGGATCTCACCAGCAGAAATCAAGCGAGTCATCGATCAGCAGCCGGAGCAAAGTTTGTTTGAGCTTATCCAAGAGCTTTCTAGCTTCTTTAGTAAACGGGTATCGGAATTGCGCCGCGAAAAATTTGCCAAACAGCTAGAGCTGTACTTCAAGAAAATGATCCATACCACGGGCAGTTTAACCGACTACTACAAATTTTTAGCCGCAAACAATTTGGAATATGCCAAGAAAAAGCATGTTATCAGCTATTCCGATTTGTTTCCTTATTTATTTTTTAAAATAATGATTGAGGGGATCAAGCCCAATAAACAGGTTCAACATTTGGTGATCGATGAAATGCAGGATTATTCTGTCCTGCAGCTTTCGGTGATTGATCGCTTGTTTCCTTGTCAAAAAACGATTTGCGGGGATGTTCATCAGATGCTTGTTTCCACTGATGACGATTTTCTCGGTGAGCTTCAGACGGCACTTTCCAAGACGCGCTTGCTGAAATTCGTTACCAGCTATCGCTCAAGCTTTGAAATCATGGAATTTGCCAAACGCTTTATTGACGACAGCGAGGAAATCCAGCCGGTGGAGCGCCATGGAAAAGAAGTCGAGGTGCACGCCTACAATAGAGAATATTTAGCTAAAAAAATCAGGGATTTCAACGCAAGCGACCATAAATCTTGTGGTATAATTTGTCAGAATTGGCAGGAAGCAGCGAAGATCGAAACTGCTTTTCCAGAGGAGCAGCTGGTTCGTTTTGAAAAGGACACGAAGAAAATTGCGGAGGGGATCATTTTAACCACGCTGCAATTTGCCAAAGGCTTAGAGTTCGATCAGGTGATCTTGCCGGATATTCGTTCTCGCCAGCTGAAGGAAAAAAGCAACTGCCTGTATACCAGCTGCTCCAGAGCCTTGCATGAACTGACACTTTTAGTTAAAGATTGAGGAAATCAAGATGAAAACCTATAGTACCTCCGAGGTAGCAAACATTGTCGGACTACATCCGAATACGATCCGTCGTTACGAGGAGTGGGAACTGATCCCCATTCCTCCTAGGGCGGAAAACGGCTACCGTGTTTTTACGGATTATCATATCGAGACGATCAAAATCGCTCAAGTCGCCTTTCAAATCGAGGTGCTGCAATCGGGGCTGAGGCTGACAATGGTGGAGATGGTCAAGGCAGTGGCGCGCTATGATTTTGAAGAAGCGCAGTCTTTGCTTGATCGTTATCTGGAATTAGTCGATCAGGAAATCGCCGATGCCCATGACGTGATCAACGTAGCAGAAGAGCTGCTTGCCGGCAAAACGGAAGACGAACCGCTTTTACTTACCAGAAGCGAGGCGGCCGAGTATTTAGGTGTGACCTCTGAAGCATTGCGAAATTGGGAACGAAATGGGCTGCTTACGATTAAAAGAAGCAAAAATAATTATCGAACCTATGATAATGAAGACATCAAACGCCTAAAGATTATTCGTACTTTAAGGTCTGCGAAGTATTCCTTGGCGGCGATTTTGCGCATGCTGAATGCGATCGATCAGGAAAAGCAGGATACGATCAAAACACTGCTTAATCCCACCGGTCCAGATGACAGCATCATCACGGCCTGCGATAATTTAATCGACTCGCTGGAAAAGGCCAAAAGCAATGCACGGGAATTGAAAACGCAAGTGGCGGAAATGCAGGAACGTTTTTTCAATCAGAATCATTAAAAAAGCGTTTGCAACTTTTAATTACGTAGTGGTATAATTCTTGTGGAATGAAATATAAATGGATAGTGATTGCTTAGAGCAAGCTAAACCTGTTGATAAATCGAGCGTGAGGAGCGCTTTATTTGTCGACAGGTTTTTGACGTTTTTAGGAGCAATCACCCAAAATTTGAATGAAGTGAGGAAAAACAAATGGCATTTTCAAAGGATTTTTTATGGGGCGGCGCAACAGCAGCCAATCAATGTGAAGGGGCTTGGGACGTAGACGGCAAAGGGGAAAGTATTCCTGATCATATGCGTGCCGGCGGATTGCACAAACATCGGGTGATGACGCCGACGATCGAACCAGACGGCTATTATCCTAATCACGATGGGATCGATTTTTATCATCGCTATCAAGAAGACATCGCGTTATTTGCGGAAATGGGCTTTAAAGTTTTCCGTTTGAGTATCGCTTGGTCACGGATTTTTCCTAAAGGCGATGAGACGGAACCAAACGAAGCGGGTTTAGCTTTTTACGACAGGGTTTTTGATGAATGTAAAAAATATGGGATCGAACCGTTAGTGACGATCAGCCATTTTGAGTTGCCTTATGCGTTGGCTGAAAACTATGGCGGTTTCGCAAATCGCAAGACGATTGACTTTTTCGTAAACTATGCGACGACCTTATTCGAGCATTACAAAGATAAAGTGAAATACTGGCTGACCTTTAACGAGATTAACTTCGGCACGTTACCTTTGGGAGGCAGAAATCTATTAGGGATCTTGGATGAAGAGGACGATGAAGCGCGGCGTTTCCAAGCTTTGCATCACATGTTTATCGCCAGCGCCAAAGCCGTGAAGATCGGTCATCAGATCAATCCTGATTTCAAAATCGGCTGTATGCTGGCCTACATGACCATGTATCCGCTGACCTGCAAACCAGAAGATGTTTTGGCTAATCAAGAGCTGGTGAAAAAGCTGAATTGGTTCTGCGGCGATGTCCAAGTGAAGGGTAAATATCCTTATTATATGAAGAATTATTTTGCGAAGCATGATATTCAGCTGGAATTTGCAGCAGGCGATGAAGAAATTTTGAAAGAGGGCACCGTTGATTACTATACCTTCTCGTATTACATGACTAGCTGTGTGACGGCGGATCTTGATGAAAACGGCGACCGCGTCGGCGGTAATTTGTTTGGCGGCGTGAAAAATAATTACTTAGAAACGAGTGAATGGGGCTGGCAGATCGATCCGGTCGGACTGCGGTTCACCTTGAATGAATTATACGATCGCTATGAAATTCCGTTGATGATCGTGGAAAATGGTTTGGGTGCGGTCGATCAGGTTGAGGCCGATGGTTCGATCCATGATGATTATCGCATCGATTATGTTCGTCGGCATATCGAGGAAATGGGTAAAGCGGTGGAAGACGGCGTTGATCTGATTGGTTACACGCCTTGGGGCTGTATCGATTTGGTTTCCGGCGGAACAGGTGAAATGTCGAAACGCTACGGCTTCATTTATGTGGATAAAGATGATGAAGGAAATGGAAGCTTTGATCGCAGCCGCAAAGACAGCTTCTATTGGTATAAAAAAGTGATTGCGACTAATGGGGAAGATTTAGCATAATAAGACAAAAACCGAGAAGTTCTAGCGACTTGCCAGTAAAATTATAGACAAAAAAATTCCAAGCTCAACATCCGAGCTTGGAATTTTTAGATTTACACATTCATAGCCGCTTCATAGGCTGCCCAGATGGCATCCATGACATTGGTTGGTTTCTTGGCATCGCCGATCAAGTGGACATTCTCGGCTTGGATCGCTTGATAAAGGGCATCATCTGGAGTGTAGCCAACAGAAACGATGATGTCATCGGCTGGAATTTCATGTGCTTTCGGCATACCTTGAACGCCTAGAGCGAACATGTGCTGAGCGCGATTTGCGACGTTCGGATAGTTCTTGACCGTCTCTGTCACATAGGCGGTGCCGTCAGTGAATTTATCGACCACCGAATTTTTCAAGACTGTGACTTGATAGTAATCCAACAGCTCCATCATCATATTGTAATTGGCTGCGGATAAACCAAAGGCGTTCAAAATCGTTTCGCTGGCTTCAACGATCGTCACTTTCTTGCCTTTTTTCGCCAGATCGTAAGCAATTTCGCAGCCAGTCAAGCCGCCGCCGACTACCACCACATTTTCGCCTGCGATTTCTTTATAACGCAGCGCTTCAATGGCGTAAGTCACATGCTCATCTTCAAATCCAGGAGTAGCTAAGCGGCGTTCGTTTGCGCCGGTAGCAACGAAGATTTCATCGTAGCCCTTTGTTTGCGCCTCAGTGATTTCGCTGTTCAGCTGAACATTTATTTCCAGATCCTTCATTTGTTTCTTGTACCAAGCCAACAGCTGGCGATCGTCTTCTTTGAAATCAGGTGTTGCTGCGGCTACGAACACGCCGCCTAGCTGATCGGTTTTCTCAAATAAATCAACCGCATTACCGCGAATTGCAGCAACACGCGCCGCTTCCATGCCGCCGATCCCGCCGCCAACGACTAAAACTTTTTTCTTCGTTTCAGCAGGAGTCAAAGCGTAGCTCTTTTCCCGACCGCAGGCAGGATTAACCGCACAAGAAATATCCTTGAATTGGAAAATCCGTCCCAAACAGCCTTGATGGCAATAAATACATGGCCGAACATCGTCCAAGCGGCCGTCCGCAAATTTATTTGGTGCATATGGATCAGCCAGCAGCGGCCGTCCCATCCCCATGACATCTATTTTTCCGTCGGCGATCACTTGATCGGCCAAGGCCGGATCATCGAATCTGCCGGCACAAGCCACCGGAATAGAAACAACTTCCTTCACCTTCATCACATCTTCTAAATTGCAGGCTTTCGGCATATACATTGGCGGATGTGCCCAGAACCAGGAGTCATAGCTGCCGTTGTCGCAGTTCAGCATGTCATAGCCGAATTCTTCTAGCTTTTTCGCAACGATGAAGGATTCTTCATAATCACGGCCTTTTTCCTCGAAGGTCTCACCGGGAAGCGCTCCGCGGTTAAAGTCTTTCACATAGCTTTTGACACTGTAGCGCATGGAAACAGGGAAGTCCTCTCCGCAGGCTGCTTTGATGGCTTCAACGATTTCTTTGATGATTCGCAGACGATTATCTAGTGAGCCGCCGTATTCATCGGTCCGTCGGTTAAAGAAGGAGATGGCAAATTGATCCAGCAAATAGCCTTCGTGAACCGCGTGGATTTCAACGCCGTCGCCGCCAGCTTCTTGCACCAGTTTGGCGCCTTTGGCAAAGTTTTCAATATATTCCTTGATCTCTTCTTTGGACATACCGCGATCAGTTTTCGTCGGGTCCCAAACGTTTTGGATCGGAGCAGGAGCGGGGCAGATACCAACTAAGCCATGATTCGCCCGCCCAGTCAACGCAGTCAATTGAACGAATACTTTTCCGCCAGCCTCATGAACGCCATCCATCAAATATTTCATCTCTCTGACATAGCCCTCGGGATTGCTTAAAATACAAAAGCCCATATTCGCCACCACCGGCATCAAACCGGTAATGATCAATCCGGTGCCGCCTTTAGCTCTTTCAATGTAGTAATCGGCGCCTTCTTTAGTGTAGGCAACAGTCTCGGTACTCAATAAACGGGGCGAGAACACACCCATCGGCATCATTGCGATCCGATTGGGAATTTCAACAGAACCAACCTGCAGCGGGGAAAACAAATGCTTAAAATTTGCGGACATAGAACAATTCCTCCTTCATTAAATATAGTTGTGAAAAATTGAACAAATAGTATAATTTAAGTATAGGATATCTGATGAAGAACGCTATGATTTTGGCGCCCGAGGAATATAACTATTACGCGAGGGGAGCGGAAAAAAGCAGATGACAGAAAGAGGAATTCATTGCACACGATTTTCTAAATCACAGGATTATTCAAAGGGCTTGTCTCAGTTGAATTACCGCTACACGATCAATAGTCCCCAAGAAACCCTGTCTGTTTCCAGAATTTATCAATTGGACCGCATTGTTTTGACCCACAGTATCGTCGATCGTTCCCAAGGAATTTTCACCCGCTGCACCGAGGAGCAAAAAGGCTACTTAGGCTTTCGTTTTATCCGAAATGGCTTTGAACGGCACACAGATGGCACAAACACGAGTATTTTAAAGGATTATACGATCGGTATTTTCGATTTGCGGGCAACTAGCAAATACCAACGGGAAAAAAAGACGGAAGGGATCAATCTCTTTATTCAGCAGGATTGCCAAACAGAAAAGCTGCTGCCTGATTCAATGACCAGTCGGATCATCGATGCTGAAAAGGGGATGGGCCGAGTTTTATTAGAAATGATTTTTCAGATCGCCGAACAATTTTCCGCTTGCTCAGAAGAGGAAAACCGCTTGCTGTTAAAGCATTTCATCCAGCTCTTTTGCGAGTGGCTTTCCGAGACTGCACCTTTTTTAGAACGCAAAAATTACAATGAGCTGCTAGTGATCGCGACCGATTTCATGCGGAGAAACTTGCAGGACGATCGTCTGACGATCGAACAAACCGCCGACTATTGCCAGACCTCGATCCGCACGCTGCAAAAAGTTTTTCAAGTCGCTGATTTTTCCTTTAGCCAATATTTAAATGACCTGCGCTTGACGACGGCCGCGATCCGTTTGTATCAGACCAATGATTCGATTACAGCAATCGCCTTTCAATGCGGCTTCAACAATTCCGCCTATTTCAGCAAGCGATTCAAAGAAAAATATCACCTCTCACCCAACCAATATCGCAAGAAGATGCAGACGATGCCCAAAGCCGCCGATTTGGCAGACTGCCCCTTGTCAGCGAAATTTATTAATTAGATAAAAAAGGAGAGACCTGCCAGGATTTGATTGGCAGGTTTCTCCTTTTTAACTCAAGTCGCTCTTTTAATGAAGCAATATTCATCAAAGGGAACACTGGAGCTGTGATGAAATTCGACCAATTCAAAGCCGAAGTGCTGATAAATCGGCACATTTGCCTCACTCATTGTTTCAAGAACAATATCCATGTTCTTTTTTTTACACTCCGCCATAATCGGCGTCAGCATCTCACGCAAGAGTCCAGTCCCTTTAGCCTCTTTCGCCACGGCGATCTGGGAGATATAATAGCTGTTTTTTGAGTATTTCTTATGCCATGGGAGCGAGTAATGGATTTCTCCGATCTGCTTATTTTTTCGCATAAACTGCTTTTGCTCCTTTTTCGGGATCGTCCTGATGATTTTCCGAACTGGAAAGGAGCAGATAATTTGCCGCATCAAGGTAAAATCCTTTGAGGGAATTCCGCTGATGAGCCCCGCAAGCGGTTCGCCGTATAAACGAATTTCCCCATATTTTATCAACAGCGGCAGCTCTGCGATAATGAGCTTTTTGAGAAATGCTTCTTGATCCTCCATACCGTCCGTTAAAAAAGTAAAATATTCAAGCTTTGAAAAGCGTTCGTAAATAAAATCAGTCATAGCTGGTAAGTCATCGATTGTCGCCAGTCTCATGTGTGTCCTCCTAAAATTCAACTTGTTCATTCAGTATAGATAACATACACTGAAATAAAGCGGAAATTCTACTATAGTGGAATTTGAAGGAGGGAAAACGATGGAAGGAAAAATTTTTCGGGAGCTACGCAAGGATCGCGGGCTAAGCCTGCAGGACCTAGCCGATGAGATCAACAGTCGTTCCTTTATCAGTAAGTTTGAAAAGGGTGATTCGAAGATCAGCTTTCATCGGTTGGAGCATTTATTGGAGCGGCTCAATGTTTCAATGGAAGAGTTTCTTTATTTGCGAGCAAAGAGTCGCGGCGATGAGCCTTACGAATATCTTTCTGATCGTCCTTTTTACATGACCGGTCAATTTACCTATTATTTGAATCAAATTTTCAAATACAATAGAAAGACGAATGAGTCGCGGGATTTTTCCAGAGGAATCCAACAAATGGATGCACTGAAAAAGAACTTCAAGCACCAAACGCAGGGCGATGAGTTCTTGTTTCTTTTATGTCAATTGCTGAGTTTAAATTATCAGTTGAATGATGATCGGGATCAGGGGAAGACCGCAGTGATTGATGAATTATTCGCGGAGCTTCATCAACTGTCAAAGCCGGTTGTAAACCATCTCTATAATGTAGAAAATTGGGGCGTCTTCGAAGTGCAGATCTTCCGCTTTTTTCAATTCAGCTTTCCAGTCGAAACAGTCCATCAGTTGTTAAGAACAGCCGTTTCTCGAACACAGAAGGAAGCAGGCATTCAAATTATGCAGCAAATGAAGTTTGAATTATTATTCGGGTCCTGTTCGACGTTCATAAACTTTCGGAAATTGACATGGGCAAAAGAAGCGCTGGCAGAAGCCGAGACATTGCTTTATGATCAGGGTGATTTATTAAATAATACGAAGCTGCTTTTTTATCAAGGGTGGGTAAAAATCATTTCCGGCTCACTTGAAACAGGAAAACAAAACTGTGAACAGGCGATCTCAATTTTTCGCATCTTAAAGCAGCCTGGATCTCAACAGGCCTGCGAAGAGATGCTGCGGGGAATTCTGATCAATCAAGAAAATCCCAATAATTGGTTCGTTTTTTCATAGGAATGGTTAAGCGATCATCTTTAAAGAAGCCGGAGACTAGCTGATGAATAATTGGCTGGTCTTTTTGTTTTGCCGAAAATCAATTTTTCTAAACGAGTTAGACCAATCTTTCTAAATCTTCCATAAAAAAGTGAACTGCTGATCAAAAAAAGTCGCGTAAAACGACAGAATAAAAGGCTTTTCCGCATATGTTATCGATTTTTCGGTCAATCGGTTCAGTTCTTCTTGGCTTGTCAAAATAAAGCGAACCGACTTGGGATTGTAGATGTATCCGTTATCAAATATAGTGAGGATGTAAAGGAAAACCACAAGAAAGAGGTGAACTAAGTGCTGCAAGAAAGCATCGAAGAATCCTATATCCAATTGGATGTAGAAGCGGAAAATTTTGAAGAAGCGATCAAAAAATCCTTTGATCCATTAATCGAAAATGACGCTGTAACAGATAAATATGTTGAAGCGGTCATTCGAATTTATCAAGAGACGGGCCCGTATATCGTCATTACAAAAAATATCGCCTTGCCTCACGCACCCGTAGAGGATGGGGCCAACAAATTAGGTTTAGGGTTTGTTCGATTGAAAGTTCCAGTTGTTTCAGGGCATAAAACGAATGATCCTGTAAAATATCTTTTTCCTCTCAGCGCTAAGGCGAGCAATGATCATATTGAGCTGCTGTCAAAGCTGGCGGATTTGTTAAGTCAACAGCGTTTCATTGAATTTTTGGAAAAGGTGTCGTCAAAAGAAGAGTTTATTAATTATTTTAACCAGCAGTAGTTACTTAGAAAAGGAGCGAGTAAATATGTATAAAGCACTAGTAGCATGTCGTGCAGGAGTAGGTTCAAGCTTGATGTTAAAGATCAAAGTCGCCGAAGTAGTCAAAACCAATGATTTCCCCATTGAGGTTGAGCATTCATCACTTGATGGTGTTCCGGGTTTTAACGGAGAAATGATTATTACGTTACCCGATGTTGCTGAGGAATTGGTCCAAAAGAATCTGCCTTACAAAATAATCGGGATCGGCAATATCGTAGACAAAAATGAGATCAAAACAAAATTAGAGGCGGCCTTAGCTGAATTAGGGTAAGGAAGTTCATGGGAGGGAAATAAAAAATGGATTTTATGATCAGTTTCTTAAGTACACCGGCGGTCATGCTAGGGATGGTAGCGCTGATTGGTTTAGTAGCGCAGAAGAAAAGCGGGACCGAGGTACTGACTGGTACGTTTAAAACAATTATCGGGTTTCTAGTCTTCAGTGCCGGCGGGACGATCATGACCGGCGCGCTGCAAAACTTCAACCAATTGTTTCAAACCGGATTTCATATCCAAGGAGTTGTTGCTTCACCCGAAGCGGCAACCGCATTGGCTCAAACTGAGTTCGCCTTTGTGACTAGCTGTACCTTAATTGTCGGTTTCGTCATGAACCTGGTAATTGCCAGAATTACACCATTTAAAAACATCTTTTTTACAACAGGGCATAGTTTATTCTTCGCTTGTGTGCTTTCGTTGATTCTGAAAGCGCATCATATAGCGGATATTCCAGCAATTGTTATTGGCGGTTTATTATTAGGTTTCTTCTCGGCGGCCTTGCCAGAATTGTGTCAGCCGTTTATGCGTAAGATCACTGATAGTGATACGACCGCGATCGGTCACTTCAATATGATCGGTTATGCCTTATCTGGATACATCGGGATGCTTTTCAGCAAGCACAAAGAGAAAACAACCGAACACATCAACTTCCCTAAATGGTTGTCATTTTTCCGGGATTTCTTAATGGGTGTCTCAGTTGTCATGCTGATCTTGTTCTATGTTTCCGCACTAAAAGCCGGTCGTCCAGCAGTTGAAGAATTGGCAGGTACGCAGCATTGGTTAGTCTTCCCATTTGTACAAGCCTTTACATTTACTGCTGGCATGTCGATCTTGATGACAGGTGTACGGATGTTCTTAGCAGAAATCACGGCAGCCTTTGTCTCAATCTCTGAAAAATTTATTCCAAATTCTCGTCCAGCCTTAGACGTGCCAACGGTCTTTCCTTTTGCACCAACAGCTGTAATCGTCGGCTTCTTATCTTCTTATACAGCAGGCTTGATTGGAGTATTCATCATGGTAGCACTGAAATTTCCGGTAGTCATTATTCCAGCGGCTCACATTTGCTTCTTCTCAGGGGGAACCGCAGGGGTCTTTGGAAATTCTACTGGCGGATGGCGGGGAGCTGTTGTCGGATCATTTGTGATCGGCTTGCTGCTAGCTTTCTTACCGACGGTTCTCTATCCATTATATGGAACGTTGGGAATCGAGGGATCAACCTTCCCGAATATCGACTATAACGTGATGGGAATCTTGTTAGATAAAATCTTGTCACTATTTGGCAGATAAACCGTACAGACTTAGTGGGAAGCTGCTAAGTCTGTTTTCAAAAGAGGAGCGATCAAATAAATGGAAATCACCACAAAAAAACTGGATGCGTATATCGATGTACTTCAGCCGGAAATCAATGCGTATATCAATCGGCTAGACAAAGCAAAAGTAGTGGAGGCCTGTGAAGTCATTTCAGAATCAAAAAGAAATCACGGACGAGTTCATATCACTGGCGTAGGAAAACCAAGCCATGTGGCAGAATACATCGCCGCCTTGAATTCATCGGTCGGCACACCGACGTATTATTTAGATACAACAGAAGCGATCCACGGCTCGGCCGGACAAGTATTGTCAGGAGATGTAGTCATCGCCATTTCAAACAGCGGACAAACCGAGGAGCTGAAACGAACCGTTGAATCCTTAAAGCGATTGGATGCCAAAATCATTGGCGTCAGCGGTGGAGAAAACTCTTGGCTAAAGGATCACTCGACAGTTTTTCTTTTAGCAGGTGTCAACCAAGAAGGCGATGACCTGAATAAGCCGCCAAGAATCTCGATCATTGCAGAGATCATTGTATTACAATGTCTCTCGATTTTGTTGCAGCAGGAAGAGCAGCTTGACTTAGAAAAATATTATCAGTGGCATCCGGGCGGAGCATTAGGCGCATCAATCAAAAACTTGAAAGAAGTTGGCACGCAATGAAAATCACAGGAATAATCACAGCCATGGTCACACCCTTGTCAGAAAACGGCATCGATGAAGCGGCGACCCGCAAGCTGGTTAATAAATTAATTAATGACGGGGTCCACGGATTATTTATTTTAGGAACGAATGGGGAGTTTTACGCACTTAGTGAGGAAGAAAAGCTGACGCTGGTAAAAATAGTTGTTGATGAAGCCGCTGGGCGTGTCCCGATTTTTGCCGGCTCCGGCGGTATCTCCACCGAAGCGGTTATCCAGCTGACAAATCAATTTGCCGAACTCGGAGTAGATGCTGTTTCTATCATTACGCCTTATTTGATCAAAATCAACGATGAAGAATTGATTCAGCACTATCAAGCGATCGCCGCCAATACGAATTTGCCGATCATTTTATACAACATTCCGGCAAATACCAAAATTTCGATCAGCGAACAGGTTTTTAAAGAATTAATCAAAATCCCTAGGATCGCGGGAATCAAAGACAGCAGCGGCCAATTGGAAAATATCCAGATGTATCTGGATTTGAATGATCGAGCAGATTTCTCGGTTCTGGTGGGATCGGATTCCTTGATTCTTCCAGCTTTACAAAAGGGCGCAGATGGTGCGGTAGCCGCTACTTCCAATGTTTTGACTAAGACGGATTTAGGCATTTATCAAGCATATTTAGCCAACGATCTGGAAAAAGCAGCACGTCTTCAGGAAAGTATCAATGATTTCCGGCGCGTCTTAAAGCTCGCGACAGTTCCAAGCGTTTTGAAGTATAGCCTAGGATTGACCGGGATACCTGTTGGACCGCCGAAAAGTCCGGTTCGAGGAGTAACGCCTGAACTAGATACTGAGATCCGCAATACGTTAGCTCTATATAAAGAAATAGAAGGGATGGAAAAGCTGTCATGCAAAAATTAGCGACCTTATCACGAATTTATCAAGAAAAATTGATGGCGATCATCCGAGTAGAAACGATCGAACGAGCACAGGAAATTGTCGACGGCTGTCTCGAAGGTGAAATCTCCTGTTTAGAAATAAGCTATACGAATAAAAATGCCGGCGACATCATTGAACAGCTGAAGACGATCTACCAAGATAAAATCGTGATCGGCGCTGGAACGGTACTTGACAGTGAGACTGCTCGTCACGCACTATTAAAGGGAGCAGAATTCATTATCGCGCCGAACTTCAATCATGAAGTGGCAAGATTATGCAATCGATATCAAATTCCTTATATGCCCGGCTGCACATCAATGACAGAGATCGTTGAAGCTCTTGAAGCGGGAGCAGATATGGTCAAGGCCTTTCCTACATCCTCGTTTGTCGGTCCCAAAGTCGTTTCCACCATCAAGACACCGATGCCGCAGGTTCCCGTGCTTTCCTCAGGTGGGGTTACGTTGGATAATGTTGCGGATTGGTTACATGCCGGTGTGGATTGCATGGGTATCGGCACCTTATTATCAAAAGGGACACAGGCAGAAATTGCTGAGAATGCCCGCAGGCTGCGCCAAAAAGTTTCAGAAACGTTAAATTAACCAAAGACAGGAGGAAACGATATGCAGAAAATCGACCAGAGAACACGGCAAGTATTGATTAAGCTGATTGAAAAGCCTGTCATCTCACAAAAAAACTTGGCGAATCAGCTAAAGCTGTCTAAAGTTCAAATCGACTATGTGATCACAAAGGTCAATGAATCATTAACTGATGAAGGACTTCCTCCTGTTTGGTTTGATGGAAATTATTTTCATTTGGCAGATAGCAGCCGTTTGTTTTTAGTTGATTTCTTTTCTAGCGACAAGGTCTACCGCTATTATGAAATGGATATTGGCGAGCGAAAAAAATATATTTACCTGATGCTTTTCTACCATTGTGAAGAATACCTGTCGGTCAATCATTTTTTAGAGGTTTTGGAGGTAGGCAAAACTACCTTTATTAATGACCTAAAAAAGGTGGAAAAAGAATTAGAAACTCTCGCGATCAAAATAAAATATGATCGAAGAAACGGCTACTATCTGTCAGGTGATGAGGCTGTCTTGCGATACCATTTAATGAAGCTGGTTTTAGAGGATCTGCGTTCGGATAACGGCAGCTTTCTTTGGGATTATTTTCTCTTTAATGAAAGTGCGATCGAAAAAGAGCAGATGTTCCAGCAGATCGCCGCAGAGCTAGAGTACTACTCGATTGTACTGGTGGAAAATCGGCTGCTTGAATTCAGCTATATGCTGATCTTTTTGCTGCCGCGATTAAATAAAGAGTGGACAGAGTTTTATGACCGCTACAGCTTTCAGACCTTTTATCAGACGAAAGAATACGCCTTTTCTCAAAGTTTGCTAGAAAAATTCTCGGTGGAAAATAAATACGCGGCGCTATATATCTGCGGCTGGATGCTGGGTATGGCAATCGGCAACGCCGACGAGAGGACACCGGATTACTCGATTATCAATGAACTCGTCGAACGCATTTTTGACCGTTTCGAGCAGCTATCAGGCATTCGTTTCAAGGAAAAAAGTGTAGTAAGAAAACAATTATACAGCCATTTTCGACCAGCCTATTATCGGTTGTTTTTCCATCTGCCGATCATTAATCCATTAAATGAAAAAATCATTCAAGAATACCCCGATCTGTTTCAAATCGTTAAGGAAACAATGAAGCCAATCGAAAATTTATTCGGCACCTTGATACCTGATGAAGAGATTTCTTTTTTGACGATCCATTTTGCCTCCTTGATCAATGACAACGACGAGTATCAGGTTAAGCGAAAGGTCGGTATTATCGTATGTCCCAACGGAATAGGCAGTTCAGCAATTATTTATAACGAATTAAAAAATCTATTTCCCGAGATGATTTTTATTGGACCAATCGAAACCAATGAAATCTATCAAAAGAAGCAGGACTATGACATGATCTTTACGACGGTTCCCAATATGCGGCTGTATTCACTGAAAAAGCCTGTCTACACGGTCAATCCGATCATGTCGATCGATGAGAAGTATAATTTAGTCCAAGAGGTCCAAAATGGTACGAGAAATCTTTCAAATGACTATCAATTTGAGGAACTGCTGTCAATCATCAGCAAACATGCGAAAATCAATGATGAAACCGGCTTGCGAAAAGAACTGACCAAACACCTAAGACAACCAAACGCGATCAGCACGAAAGGACGTCCGGCGAATAGGGAGGAAAAAACCGATTTGAGTCTATCAGATATTTTATCTCCGGATTTCATTCAGTTAAAGCTTTCGACGAATAGTTGGGAAGAAGCCTTTTATGTCGCTGCTACACCTTTAATTGATGCAGAGATCGTGAGCCGCCGCTATATTGATAAGATCATCCAAACGACTTATGAAGAGGGACCGTATATGGTTATTTCTCATCATGTGGCATTACCCCACGCGCGGCCGGAGGATGGAGCGAAAAAAGTAGGCCTGGGAATCACGGTTTTGGATAAGCCAATCAAAATTTTAGGACAAACACCGATGAAATATATTTTTACTTTGGCAGCAGTAGATAATAAGCGGCATTTGACTGCTTTAGCCGAGCTCGTGTCCTTGATTGACCAGCCAGATTTTTTCCAAATGCTGGATCAGACAAACTCACCCGAGGAAGCCTTTCAATGGATTTTAGATTTTATTTAAATCAAAGACAGTTGTGTACAATAATCTAGCACAGCTGTCTTTTTTTCTCGTTACCTTTTCTACAAGCGCTTTCTTTGCCATAATCCCATCCATCTTGCATAATGGACGAAAACTTAAAGGAGTGAGCAAGATGGCAACGATGGTATTTGTTAATTACCCGGTAAAAGATGTAGCGGCCTCTACCAAATTTTATGAAGCACTTGGTTTTAAGAAGAATGAAGATTTCTCCAACGAACAGTCCAGCTCCATGATGTGGGATGATCATTTTTGGATCATGCTGCTGAATCATGATTTTTATAGTCAATTTCTAAAGGATAAAAAAATTACTGACACAAAAGGACAAAGTGGCACACTTACCGCATTTTCGGTTGAAAGTCCCGATAAAGTAAAACAAATTGCGGAAGCAGCGAGGGCTAATGGCGGAGATTATTTTTCAGTAGACATGGGTATTGAAGAAGATCAGATGTATAGCTTGGAAGTAACCGATCTGGACGGCAATCAGTTTGAACCGGTTTGGATGGCGGAAATCTAAGCAAAAATCACGGAGCAATCCGTGATTTTTTTTGCCTAAAAGGTTTCTAATGAATTATTGAGGGATCTTCGAGCGTTAAAATACCATTTTTCTCATTTTTTTACTATTCTTAATAAATAATAGAAGAGAGAGAATGCAAAGAATCTCTAGGGATGGGATGAGTAGATGCTTACAACAAAAAAAGATTTTTTTGAGGAGCTGTTTGATCGCGGGACGTTTCATCAACGCCGGATGGTTTTATTGCTCAATGATCGAAATGGCCGGTGGGTCACTCGCGAATGGCTGAGTGAGAAGCTGGGATTGAGTAAAAGAATGACTTTAAGTGTCATCAGCAGTCTGGCTGAAAAAATCGCTGATCTGCCCTCAGAAAAGTTTTCTTTTCAGCAATCTAAAGGCAAAGGTGTTCGGCTAGTTGTCGCCTTAGATGCGGATGTTTACTACCTCGTAACGGAGATCGTGCGAAACTGTTCGACGGTGGTTCTGTTAAGGGCGTTAATTGTCGGGGAATTTGACAGTGTCCGAAACTATGCCATGCAGCACTTCATCAGCGAATCCACGGTTCGTCGAGATTTAACTAAGGTCCAAAGGCTGCTGGCGCGCTATCAGCTCGAGGTAGAAAGAGAAAATTTCCAATTGCAGGGAGAAGAGTATCAGATTCGGATGTTTATGGTGATCTTTTTCTGGAGTATCTATCGCGGAAGCAGCTGGCCGTTTAGCTATGTGGATGAACAACTGATCGATGATTATGTCGATGAAGTGCTGAATAGTGAATTTACCGTGTATCCCAATATCCCTTATACGTATAAAAAGCAGTTGGCCTATATTTTTGCGGAGACAATTATTCGAACAAGAAAGGGCAATATTTTAAAGATGCCCGCTGAACTGGAGAAACAAATAACCGCGAATGCGTTGTACCCGGGATTCGAACGAATCATGAGTCGGCATCAAGGGACGCTCAATACAAAGCAAGCGGAGATTCCCTTTTTCTTCTTAGTTTGGGTGTCGATGTCTAAAACCATTGAAGTGTTTAAAGAAGCGATCGTGGATGATTTATTTCAGCAGCAGCAGAATCAGGAGACCGAGATTTTTAAGGCAACAGAATTAATGCTTGCTCGCTTTCAAGATGAGTTCTTTCCTATTAAATATGAAGATTATTTGCGTTTTCGCAATTATATTTTAAGCAGTCATTTCTTTGCGATGTACTTTAAAGGCTTCAACACAGATATGACCGGGAATACCTATCACTCGATCTTTGCTGAACGCTACCCGCAATTGATCGAAAAGACTGATTGCTTTGTGGAAGAACTGTATGCGGAATCTAAAAACCCTATTTTCTTGGAAAAAGAATTCCTATTGATCCCATATTTAAAGAATATTTTATTTTTTGATGCTCCATGCAAGTACGAGGTTCCGATGACGATGTTAGTTGAAAGCGATATGCCCAGCCTGATGACCAAAAGCTTCATTCGGCAATTACGCGGCTATTTCAGCTATTTATATAATGTAACGATCACTGATATTTTTGAGACGAGCAATCAGCATGCGGATGTCTTATTAACTACCGGGATCTTGAAGGATTTGAAAAAGGCCTACTCTGAGGCGCAGGTGGTAGTTGTCAGTAAAAAGTTATCAATGACAGATTTAGCACGAATCAATCAGGTACTAGAAGAAATATCAGCAGAAAAACGAAAAAGCTAGTTTTTTGCTTTTCAAAAAACGTTCCAGAACGGCGCACTTTTTGAAAATTACACCAAAAAAAATTTGGTATAACTGAAACTAGTTGAAAAAAATGACGTATGAGGTGTGAAAATGTTAAACAAAAAAGTCTTCGAAAAGCTCATCTACAGCTTTATGACTGTGTTGATCCTGATTAATTCGCTGACACCGTTAACCGCTTTGGCAGAGACGACAAATCAGCCTGCTTTGAAGCTTGAAAAAATCAGTAAAGGACAAACGGACGATCAATTAGATGTGGTGATTGTGACTGAAGGGGATCAAGGAAGCGAGAAAATCACTGCTTCTCAACCTGTGATTCAGCAAGCAGTTTTGGAACAAGCCGGAAAGTCGCTTCCGCTCACAGTCGAGAACGAGCAAACGATCGTTGTACCTATTTTGGCAACTGGAAGTGGAACCCTTCATTTAACAGTAAAAGATCCAAATGGACTGACGACATTTGAGCTGCATCACCAGCAGCAAAAGCTTTCCTATGAATTTGAACAAAAACCGGAGCAGACTTCGGATAAAACCATCGAAAGCACTGAAGCCAGCAGCACAGAAAAAACGGCAACGACTAGTTCGCTAAAAGAAGAAACCGCAAGTTCAGCAGCTGGAAACCAGTCGCAAACTTCAGAAACAGCGAAAAATGAAGCTGATAAACAAAAGAAAGCGGTCCGCGCAGAAGGTCCGACCGACATTCGCGAGTATTTTCCAAATGGCGACGGCACAATCCTGACCGAATCAAATCTGGTTTATTTGAATGAAAATGGTGATGTGGTTGAGCCGCCGGTAACGGCTGAAACAACTGTACGGATTTTCTATTCATGGAGTATCCCAGAGGATGTGCGTCAGCAAATCGAGCCTGGTGATTACTTTGATTTCAAATTGCCGGAAGAATTGCGGCCAAAGCAAGTTCAAACCGGTGAACTAAAAAATAGCGATGGAGAAGTTTACGCCAAATATACGATTGATTTAGACGGCAATATTCGTTTTGAGTTTACTGAAGAGGTGAAGAATCAAAGCGACATCAATGGAAACTTTTTCTTTGATACAGAATTTAAAAAGGAGCACATTGACGGACCGGGAGATATCACGATTCATTATCCTGTCGAAGACGACCTGCCGCCAGTAGATATTGAAATTCGCCCCAATACCAATCAATCGATCGACAAGGAGGGTCATTTCGATCGTACCCCAAATCCAAGCAGTGTAGAGTGGACCGTAGACTTTAATCAATCAATGAATCATTTGGACGAACCGACGATCACAGAAAAATGGCCGGAAGGAATTGAGTACAAATCGGTCAAAGTCATGGAACTGGTCATGAATCTAGATGGTACGGTCAAAGAGGTTGGGCGCGAGCTTAATCCAGACGAATACACAGTGGATGCAAATGGCAACGTAACAATCTTGGGAGAAACCAATAACGCCTATCGGTTAGTCTATCAAACGGACATTAGTGATTCTGCGAAGCCAGATGAAGGCGGAAAGGTCAGCTTTACCAACAACGCGCAGCTGACAGATAAAAATAATGATGACGGGATCGATGCGAAGGCCACGGTCACCACTAATTTTGGCAAACCAGTTGAAAAAGACATGGTGGGCTATGATCCCAGCAAACAGGAATTTGAGTGGGCGATCAAGTATAACTATAATGAAAAGAAAATTTCGAAAGACGATGCGATCATCACAGACACGATCAGCAAGAATATGGATCTCGTGGACGGCTCGATAAAGCTTTATCCGATTACCTTTGATGAAAACGGAAAAGAAGTTAAAGGCGAACCGCTGTCTGAGGGAACGGATTATGTGTTAGAACCAAATCACGATGGTGAAGGCTTTGTTATCAAATTTTTACACGACATCGATGGTGCGGTAAAAGTCGAATACAAGACGACAGTCAATGGAATCGTCACTGATCCGACACAAGTCACGAACAATGTGACGACTGGTACTGGAAATACCGATGGCGATAAAGGAACGGCTCAGCAGCAAAATGTCATCAAAGACATTACCGATATAAATTATGCGGATAAAAAGGTCGGCTGGAAGATCAGCGTCAATAAAAACCACTATCACATGGAAAATCTAATATTAACCGATACCTATACACCAATCCCTGGGTTATCCATGGCGATTAATGATGATTTGACGCCGGATTTTGAGATTCGCGATGTTACTAAGAATCAAGTGTTGGTACCTGGTCAGGATTATACGCTGGAATTGTTGACAAATAGCTCCGGTACGAATGAGATCGGCTTTAAAGTCGTTTTCAACGGAGATTATAATCCGACTGACTCAGAGCTGGAGATTAACTACCATACGAATTTTGATGTCAGTCTGTTAGATCCTGTAAATCCCAACATGGACCGCTTCAAGAATAATATGCAGGCTGACTGGAAAGATGAACACGGCGGCAAGCATACATCTGATGACGATAAGGATTTTAAACCAGAGGACCCCTTCCAATTAAATGCCCAAAAGAGCGGTATCTATAATGCTCAGACGAAACGAATTAAATGGACGATCGCGGTCAATCACAGTCGTAACATTTTAAATAATGCTCAATTATTAGACCAAATAAAAGAAAATCAAGACTATGTTGCAGGGTCAGTCAAGGTCTATGAAGCAGAAGTCAGTAAAGACGGAACCGTGGTCAAGAAAGAGCCAGAAACAGTGGTTAATGATGAGATGAAACAAATTGAGGAGCCAAGCAGTTCCAATGATCAGACCTTGCAGATTGATTTTCCCGATAATGTAGATAAAACCTATTTGATCGAGTTTGAAACTTCTGTTGAAGGAAAAATCATCGCTGGCTCTAACCAATATACCAATGTCGCTCAATATGAAAATGATGGGGATGAGCGCGATGTGATTGGAGAGGTCGGGATCAAAAATGGCGGACAGTATGCTCAAAAGACTGGTGCACAGGATAGTGAAGATCCCGATTACGTCAATTGGCAAGCAGTCATCAATCCGTCGCAGTCGACTTTGGATCATGTCGTCATTAAAGATGAACCTTCAGACAATCAAGTGATTGATCCAGATTCGATTAAATTATATGAAACTACCGTAGCAGAGGATGGAACGATCACCCCGAACTATGACAAGCCGCTGAAGGAAAAAACGGATTATACCATTGACGTGACAACTGATAACGAGACCGGGAAACAGGTCATGACGATCCAGCTAACTAAAAAGATCGATACAGCCTATCAGTTGGAATATCGCAGCTACATCACTTCAACTACTAGCGGGAATAAAGATACCGTTTCAAACAAAATTACGGTCTCAGGCGACAATGAGCAAACAATCTCAGGCGGCGATGACAAAGACGTCACCGTGGAGATCAACCATAGCGGCGGTTCAGCAACTGGTAAAAAAGGGAAATTAGTGATCCAAAAAACTGAAGCGGACGGAAAAACACCGTTAAGCGGAGCCAAGTTCCAGCTTTGGAACACGACTAAGACCCAGCTTATACGGGAAGGCGAAGTAAACGAGAGTGGTCAAATCATTTTCGGCAACCTGCCCTATGGCGAATACCTGCTGATTGAAACGGCTGCACCAAAAGGCTTTACGATTTCAGATGATTTGGTTGATGGCCGCCGTATCACAGTGGATGATAAAACATCGGCAGAAAACGCGGCAGCCTTAACGATTCCAAATGAACGCAATAAGGTCATTTTGCAAAAGACTGACGAAAACGGCGAGCCCATCAAGTTTGGCGGCGATATCCAAACCGGGGCACGATTCAAGCTGGAACATTTCAGCAATTTAATGCCGAATCATTCACTTTGGGAACCTGTGGAATTAAATCCGGATCGATTAAATAGTGATGGGCTTTTAGTAATCGATAGCTTGCCGCTTGGTCTTTATCGTATTACCGAGATCGAAGCCCCCAACGGATATATTTTGAACAGTGATCCAACCGTATTCGTGGTTTACCGCAACAGCAATCACCAAATACCGACGATTCATCTGGATTACAAAAATTACCAAGGCTCCGCTGAACTTATCAAAAACGACAGCGAGGGCAATCCGCTGGCAGGAGCCGAGTTCGACGTGATCGACAGCACCGGTAAAAAAGTGAACCAGCAGCCATTAGTCTCACAGGCAGACGGAAAAGTGACTGTGACGGGATTAGCACCTGGCGATTACAAGTTTGTCGAAACCAAAGCACCAAATGGCTATGTCATCAACACTACAGAAGTCCCCTTCACGATCGAGGAGACTTCTCATGACAAACCTGAAACCGTGACGACTCAGCCAGATGGCTCAGCACTAGAATTAACCAACTATAAAGGTTCTGTAGAATTTGTGAAAAAGGACCAATCGGGCAAGCGATTAGAAGGCGCGGAATTTAATCTGCTGGATAGCAACGACAACAAAATCAACCAAGCGCCAATTAAGTCAGACCACGAAGGAAAGGTGCATGTTGATAATTTAGCCCCAGGCAATTACACCCTTGTTGAAACGAAGGCGCCAGAGGATTACTTAATAAACGAAAAGAAAATTCCCTTTACGATAGATGCCTCGCATAAGGGAACAATATCGACGATCGAATTATCAGACTTTATCAACTACCAAGGCGCATTCCAGATCGTCAAACGCAATACAGATGGCGAAGGATTGGTAGGTGCCGAGTTTACCCTTTATCAAGAAGATAAAACAACCGTGGTACAAAAAGCCGTCAGTGATAAAAACGGAACAGTCACATTTAATGATTTAGCGCCGGGAACGTATTACTATCAAGAAACCAAAGCTCCGACAGTGGCGGATGGCTCTGATTATGTGATCAATCCAGCGTTAATCAAAGTTGTTATTGATGATCGTGCAAACGGCAAACCAGAGATCGAAGAATTAGGAGATTTTCAAAACTTCCGCGGAAAAGCACAAATCACCAAAGTTGGTGACGGTGGCTCGATTGCTGGCGCTGAATTCAAGCTGTTCCACATTGAAAATGGAGATCAGAAATATGTAAGAACGATCGTGGTACCTGAAGATGGAATTTTAGATATT
Organism: Enterococcus hulanensis; assembly: GCF_005405485.1. Taxonomy (GTDB): domain Bacteria; phylum Bacillota; class Bacilli; order Lactobacillales; family Enterococcaceae; genus Enterococcus_A; species Enterococcus_A hulanensis. The sequence goes on from NZ_BJED01000001.1 coordinate 283,316, forward strand.
TCTGGTTTAGGCGCTGGCTACTACATGTTAAGAGAAGCTAAAGCAGCTCCCGGTTATATTGTTAATGAACAACCGATTTACTTTGTCGTAAAGGAAAATGCGGATCAAGATCCTAATGTTGATAATCTTGACTTCAACAATTACGAGTCCGGCGTGGTTGGTCGAAAAGTAAATGAACAGAAGGAAGCCTTAAAAGGGGCAGAGTACCAAGTTTATCGAGCAAACGCCCAGAATCAGCCAGAAGGTGCGCCGCTTACAGTGAAAGATCGTGAGGGCGATGAAATCACTAAAGTCACCACTGACGAAAAAGGCGAGATTTACTTCCAAGGTTTAGAACAAGGCCGCTATGTCCTTGTTGAAACCAAAGCACCGGAAGGCTATATCTTGGATACCAAGCCTCATCCCTTTGAAATCACAGGCCAGATAGGCAAACCAGACAAAGTTAGTCTGGGAGATTTCATTAACTATCGTGGTTCTGTTACAGTCACGAAAAAAGGTGAAGATGGCAAAGTGTTGCAGGGCGCCGAATTTGAAATTCAGGACGACAAGGGTCAGGTCCAAACAGTCCTAAATTCAGCAGGCAAAGAAACTAAGAAACTTACTTCGGACAAAGACGGAAAAGTTTTTGCTACTGGATTGGTTCCTGGTGAGTATCAATTAGTCGAAACAAAAGCACCAAAGGATTATTTGTTGAATAAGAAGAAAGTTTTCTTCAATGTTTCGGCGAAAGCATCAGATAAACCAGAAACGATCGTGTTAGCTGACTTTATCAACTATCAAGGCTCTGTGAAATTACAAAAAGTTTCGCAATCAGATAAAGCTTTGGCGGGTGCGGACTTCGGCTTGTATCACGCAGACGGCCAGCAGGTTGATGAGTATACTTCTGATCAAAACGGTCAAATCTCAGTGACGGGACTTTCACCCGGCGACTATTACTTTAAAGAAGCAAAAGCACCGACAGGCTATACCATAAGCAAGGAAAAGCGTGAGTTTACCATTTCTTCTGCTAAAGAAAATCAACCAGCGACAGTCGATGCAGGAAAATTTGTGAATAAGGAAATTCCAAAAGCACAAAATTCAGCCAAATCAACACATCGATCCAGCGGGTCAAGTCGTCCTTCGGGAACAACAACAGGAAGTTATCCGAAGACGAACGATACTCGCAATCCATGGTTACTGGCAGCAGGGATTGTTGTCATCATCGCAGCTGGAATTCTTTATTTCCGAAGAAGGAACAAATAATTAAGAAAGGACCAAGCACTGTTTTCGCTGCTTGGTCCTTTTAGGTGGTTGCTTCTTGCTTTCACCTCATGGTATGATTTTCGTTGAACTGGAAAACTGGAGCTAGGGTTCCGCTCAAACGAGGACTGCGACCGAGGGCTTCATCTTTTATCAAATGTAAAAGGCACCTATTGATATAAAAAATCCGAGGGGAAAGGTTCAGTGTATTTGTGATGCATTGACTTTTCCTCTTTTTGTCTACCTAGAAAATGTCTTTGCATCCTTTAAAATAAATTTTGGAAGGATGATCTGTATGAAGAAGTTGGCTTTTTTTGATTTAGACGGGACTTTATGTAATGGGGGAAGCCTGCAAGTAGAGCAGGAGGTGATTGCAGCTTTTAGCAAGCTGAGAGAAAATGAGGTCTTGCCGATTATTGCGACAGGACGCAGCTATTATGAAGTGAAGGAGTTGTTAGCAGTGCTGCAGACGGAGCATTTCATTTTATCAAATGGCTGCTACGTTCGTTTCGAAGGAAAAACGATCCAAAATGCCAAGTTCTCTCAACCAGAGATCGAGGCCGTTTTGACGATCGCTGAAAACAATCGGCTAACCGCTGGATTTTTTAACCAACAAGGGTTCGCGATTACCAATTTGTCGGAAGTTGTTAAGGAGCATGCAGCTTATATGGGTCTCTCAGACGTTCCAGTTTCCGCGAATTTCTATCAAACGAATCCGGTCAATTTTATGAATCTCTATCTGGCTGCTGAACAGGAAGAAAAACTACGTGACGAGTTGAACGCCGTGGCGGATATCGTTCGCTTCGCTCCTTTAGCAATCGATGTGCTGCCGAAAAATGTTTCAAAAGGGACAGCGATCCAAAAACTATTGGATTCGATGGCTGGTACGCAGCTTGAAACCTATGCCTTTGGTGATCAAAATAATGATTTGAGTATGTTTCAATTAGTCGATCACGGGATTGCGATGGCACAGGGTACAGATGAGCTGAAAACTTCGGCCAGTTATGTGGCACAAACAGAGAATGGGGTCTTAGAAGGGCTAAGGCATTATGGGTTGATTTCTTAGTTTAGGATTAGAAAATAATAAGGCTTTAGGCTGATGTTCTTAGATTAAGATTTCGTTAAGATAAACATATCAATTAAAAGAGAGTGGGTAAAAGTGTGAAAGGGAATAAACAAAATATTACATTTTTAATGTTGGGGCAATTTATTTCAGTGTTTGGCGGGGCAATTTTACGATTTGCTTTGTCGTTGTTTGTATTAGATGTTACAGGAAGAGCAGATATTTTTGCGACAGTATTGGCGATTTCAAGTATTCCGGTACTATTTGCGCCGATCGGCGGTGCGATCGCGGATCGTTTTGATCGGAAAATGTTGATGGTGCTTATGGATGTCGCCAATGCGATTATCGCCGGATTGCTCTTTTTAGTAATCGGAACTTCAGAATCCGTTTTGGCGATCGGCTTTTTGCTTTTCATTTTAGCGATTGTCGGAAGCTTTGATACACCTGTTGTAGGAGCCAGTATTCCTTTGTTGGTAGAGGAAAAGGATTTAGAAAAAATCAATGGCTTATCTAACGGTATTTTACAATTGTCAAATGTAATTGCGCCGATCATTGGCGGGATTTTTTATGGATTAGTTGGTGCAAACATGCTGGTCGGCAGCAGTATCTTCTTCTTCGCAGCAGCGGCGATCATCGAAAGCTTCTTGAAGATTCCATTTGAAAAACGCGAGCAATCACCGGGAACGGTCTTAGAGATTTTAACGGCCGACTTAAAAGATGGCTTTCGAGAAGTAAAGAACAATCAAGTGATTTTTAAGACCATCATTATGGCTGCGTCGATCAATTTTGTGCTGACTTCATTTTTCATCGTCGGCTTGCCGGTGATTTTGCGAATGACGCTGCAGGTAAATGATACGATGTACGGTGTCGGGATGGCAGTCTTTAGTCTATCAAGTATTATTGGCGCAGTTTTTGCTGGCCCGCTGACTAAAAACTTGAAGTTCAATAATTTTTACCGGACCTTTATGTATTCAGGGATTGCTTTATTGGTCATGAATGTTCTTTTGAGCATCACTGGCACCGGCGTCGGCTTTATGATCGTCATTTTGATGGAAATCGTGATCGGGATGATGCTTAGCGCGATCTCTGTTTATATGATCTCGTTGATTCAGCGCATCACTCCTAAAGAAAATTTGGGAAAAATCATGGCAACCGTAATTGCGGTTTGTCAATGCGCGGTTCCCCTTGGTCAATTAATGATGGGTCTATTGTTCAAGCAAACGAACGCTTCGATCTTTGTGCCGTTATTACTGATCAGCGGATTAGTACTTGTAATCTCTTTTGTTTGCTTCAAGCTGTTCAAAGAAACAAAGGACAGCGATGTCTACAAAACAGTCAAAGAATAATTAGCAAGCACGCCAGTTATCGAAGCTGGCGTGCTTTTTTGTTTCAACCTTAGAAAAAATTTGCGAAGTCCTTGATGCCAGCCGGGCGATATTCTGATCTATCAAAAAGAGTGAGCAAGATAAGTTTATGGCTTATCTTGTTTTTTTGCTTTGTTTTTGAAATACTGGATAAAAAGCAAAGGAGCAGGAGATGGATTACGAAAAAGAATGGGTACGGTTGATGGAAAATGGGAGTCTTTGTTTTTTAGGATCAGTCACACAAGAAGGGTTCCCAATGATTCGGGCGATGTTGAAGCCGATAAAAGTGGAGGAAAATACGTTTTATCTTCACACGAATACTTCTTCCAATAAAGTAAAGCAATTCTTGGATAATGCTAAAGCCTGTTTGTACTTTTATGATGCGGCCGCATTTACTGGGATCAGCTTGCTGGGAGAGATGCAGGTTTTAACGAAAGAGCATGAGAAAATTGAGTTTTGGCAGGATGATTATCAGGTTTATTATGAAAAGGGCGGCGGGATGCCGGATTTCACCGTTTTGAAATTCACTTGTGAACATGGGGAGTTTTACCAGAATTTCAACGTTACCACATTTTAAAATTTCAAATAAAAAGACCATATAAAGATAGTGTAAAGAAATGAGGGCAAGTTTCACACTATCTTTAGGTCTTTTTTTTTATGCTTACAGGGTAAAGGATAGCGGGGCGCTTTTTAGCGGACCGATTTGAAAGGAAGAGAAATGAAATGACGATTATTTTAGGATTGATTGGCCTCTTATTAATGAGCTATCTTTTCTGGTTTTTATTTAAGGGGGAAGAGCTATGAGCAGTGTAATTTATCAAGGATTATTTTTCCTATTTATTTTATTAGGTTTGGCCTTGCCGTTAGGCTGGTACATCAAGGAAATCATGCAGGGAAAAATTCCCAAAGGTGTCCGCTTTTTACGACCGGTCGAGGAGCTGTTTTATAAAGCGATCGGTCCCATCAGCAAAAAAGAAATGTCGGCAAAACGCTATGCGATGAATGTGGTCATGTTAAGTCTTTTTTCTTTTATCTTGCTAGTCGTACTCTTAATGACGCAGCATTTTCTGCCGGGTGGTTCGGCAGTAAAAAATTTATCGCTGCCTTTGGCCATTAATACAGCAGCAAGCTTTGTGACGAACACCAACTGGCAGGCATACGCTGGTGAGACGACCTTATCAAACGCATCGCAAATGTTTGGTTTGACCGTTCAAAATTTTGTATCGGCAGGCGTTGGGCTTTCTGTCTTGGTGGCGTTGCTTCGCGGACTTTCACAGGTGAGAAAGAAAGCTTTAGGAAACTTTTGGCAGGATTTGACTCGCAGTTTAGTCTATATCCTGCTTCCGTTAGCAATGATTTTTGCGGTTCTATTGATTTCGCAAGGAACGGTCCAATCCTTCAAAACAGGAGCAGCTTATCAAGGGTTGGAAGGAAAAAGTCTCTGGTTGTATTTGGGACCAGTCGCTAGTCAGGTTGCGATCAAGCAGTTAGGTACCAACGGCGGCGGCTTTTTCGGCGCCAACTCGGCGTATCCTTTCGAAAATCCGACACTGTTTTCTAACTTTTTAGAAAACATTGCGATTCTGCTGATTCCAGCGGCGTTGATCTTTGCCTTTGGTTTTTGGGTCAAGGAGTGGAAACAAGGTCGGACTATTATGGTCGTCTCTTTGTTTTTCCTATTACTAGCTTTTATCGGTGTGGCATTCAGCGAATATTATGGACCAGAATTTGCACGAGTGCTTGGCTCCACCAATTTGGAAGGAAAAGAAATCCGCTTCGGTGTCGGCTGGTCAAGCTTATGGTCGGTGGCAACGACGGCAGCCTCGAACGGCTCTGTCAATGCGATGATGGATAGCTTTACTCCGCTTGGCGGTGCGATCCCGCTGTTTTTGATGCAGCTGGGAGAAATTATTTTCGGCGGAGTCGGCAGCGGACTTTATGGGATGCTGGCATTTTTACTGTTGGCAGTCTTTATTGCCGGACTTTTAGTCGGCCGCACACCGGAATACTTAGGAAAGAAAATCGAAGCCTTCGATATCAAAATGGCCAGTCTGGTGATCTTAACACCGTTGATGCTGACGCTTTTTGGAGCGATGGCATTGGTAGTACATCCTGATGTGCTGGCTTGGCTGACGAATCGCGGACCTCATGCCTTCAGCGAATTGCTGTATGGCGCAACGTCATTAGCGAACAATAATGGTAGTGCGTTTGGCGGCTTATTAGCAGATACGCCATTCCTAAATATTTTAGGCAGCTTAATGATGGTCATTTCCCGCTACTTGCCGATCGTCGCGATCCTGTTCTTAGCCGAAAACATGGGAAGTAAAAAGAAGGCGGCTTTAAGCTCGGGGACATTATCAACAGTCAGTCCAACCTTTGTTTCCATGCTGATTATTGTTATTTTGGTGATTGGCGCATTAAGCTTCTTGCCAGCCTTGGCGCTTGGCCCAATCGCTGAATTCTTTACGATGAAATAGATGGAGTGAGTGAAAATGAAGAAAATCTATCAATGGGCAGCGGGCCAATCCTTTAAGAAATTAGATCCGCGCCAACAAATCAAAAATCCTGTAATGTTCGTCGTCTATCTAGGCGCGATCATCACTACGGTATTATGCTTCTATCCAATGCGTGTACCGATGTGGTTCAGCATTTCGATAACTGCTTTTCTCTGGTTGACGCTGCTTTTCGCCAATTTCGCCGAAGCTGTGGCAGAAGGACGAGGCAAAGCCCAGGCCGATAGCTTGAAGCAGGCCAAAAAAGAAGTCATGACGTATAAAGTTACGAGTCTAGCCGATATCAAAGACGAAAATTTCACAGAATTGCGTTCTTCTGATTTGAAGCGGGGCGACTTGGTTTATGTCCGCGCTGGAGAGCAGATTCCAGCTGACGGCGATGTGATTGAAGGTGCCGCTTCGGTGGATGAGAGTGCCATCACCGGTGAATCAGCGCCAGTGATCCGCGAATCTGGCGGCGACCGCAGTGCAGTAACTGGCGGTACGACTGTTGTATCTGATTATTTGGTGATTCGGGTAACTTCGGAAAACGGTCAATCCTTTTTAGATAAAATGATCGCTATGGTAGAAGGTACCCAACGAAAAAAAACGCCGAATGAGATCGGATTGCAGATTTTTTTGATCACCTTGACGATTATCTTCTTAACCGTGTCCATCACATTGGTACCCTTTACCGCCTTCAGCAGTCAGCTATCAGGAAAAGGGGAAGCCTTATCCATGATTATTGTGATTGCTTTGCTGATTTGCTTGGCACCGACAACGATCGGCGCCTTGATCTCTTCGATCGGTATTGCCGGCATGAGCCGTTTGACTAAAGAAAACGTAATTGCTATGAGTGGTCGTGCGATTGAAGCGGCAGGTGACGTGGACGTTCTTTTACTGGACAAAACAGGAACCATTACATTGGGAAATCGCCGGGCGAGCGAATTTTTGCCAGTCCATGGTGTCAGTGAAGAACAGCTTGCCGATGCGGCACAATTATCGTCCTTAGCCGATGAAACAGCGGAAGGTCGCAGTATCGTGATCTTAGCCAAAGAACGATTTAATTTGCGGGAAAGAGAATTTCAGCAATCAGAAGTTAAATTTATCGACTTCAGTGCGAAAACACGAATGAGCGGGATTGATTATCGCGGAGATGAAATTCGTAAAGGTGCCGCGGATACAATGAAAAAATATGTGCAATCTAAAAATGAAGTCTATCCGCCGGAATGCGACACGATCGTGGATAAAATCGCTCGCGCAGGCGGGACACCATTAGTCGTCGTGAAAAATAATCGCGTGATGGGCGTTGTCTACTTGAAGGATATTGTCAAAAATGGTGTGAAGGATAAATTCGCCGATATGCGCAAGATGGGGATCAAGACGATTATGATCACTGGAGATAATCCTTTGACCGCAGCAGCGATTGCGGCGGAAGCGGGCGTGGATGATTTTCTAGCCGAAGCAACGCCTGAAAATAAAATGGACCTGATTCGCGACTATCAAGAAAAAGGTCATTTAGTAGCAATGACTGGCGATGGTACTAATGATGCACCGGCATTGGCTCAGGCGGATGTAGCGATGGCGATGAATACCGGAACTCAAGCGGCAAAAGAAGCCGGAAATATGATCGACTTGGATTCCAGTCCAACCAAACTGCTGCAGGTAGTTCAGATCGGTAAACAATTATTGATGACGCGCGGTGCCTTAACGACCTTTAGTATCGCCAATGATATCGCGAAATATTTCGCGGTGATCCCCGTGTTGTTTTACAGTATTTATCCGCAATTGGATCGCTTGAATATCATGGGATTAGGCAGTCCTTTAACAGCGATTCTGTCGGCGGTCATTTATAACGCGGTGGTCATCGTAGCCTTGATCCCGCTAGCATTAAAAGGGGTGAAGTATCAGGAAAAACCTGCCAGTCAAATTTTACGGCATAATTTGCTGATCTATGGACTTGGCGGAATCATCGCACCCTTTATCTTTATCAAGGTCATTGATGTGATCCTTTCACTGATTATTTTATAAAAAGGAGCAAGAACAATGAAAAAAAGTATTCTAGGCAGCTTGCGTTTTCTGATTTTGAGTTTGATTGTCTTTGGCGGACTGTATACTGTTGTGGTCACCGGCATTGGCCAATTATTCTTTTCAGAGCAAGCCAACGGCAGCCAAGTGACGGTGAATGATCAGGTCGTCGGGTCGAAATTGATCGGCCAGGACTTTGATCAAGACAAGTATTTTTCTGGTCGCAGCGAAAAAGTTAGCCAACTTTCGCCGGTTTCAGCGGAGCAAAAGCAATTGGTCGAAAAACGTACAGCGGCCGAATTAACGAAAAATCCAACAGAAAAAAGAGTTCCAAACGATCTCGTAACGGCTTCTGCCAGCGGCGTGGACCCGGATATCAGCTTGGCAGCGGCTGAATTTCAAGTTGCTCGGATTGCCAAGGAACGCGGACTGTCTCAGCAAGCAATTCATAAAGTCATCGATGAGCATAGTCAGAAGGATTGGTTTTCTGAACGAAAGTATGTCAATGTTTTGCAGTTGAACCTCGCATTAGATAAACTAGAGGCATAATACCAAAAGATTCTCTAACCACTTGGTTAGAGAATTGTTGTGCATAAAAGAAGGGAGGGGCGATGATGCAAGCAACAGAGGAAAAACAATTAGGCGATGGACGACGGGGACGGCTGCGAGTATTTTTCGGATTTGCGGCAGGTGTCGGAAAAACGTATGGGATGCTGGCAGAAGCTCATGAGTTATTGCTGATGGGGAAAAATGTAATGGTCGGCTACATCGAACCTCATGATCGGCCGGACACTAATCGATTATTAGAAGGACTACCGCAAATTCCGCCGAAAAAAATTTTATATAAGCAAATGATCTTAACGGAGCCGGATATTGATCGGATCATTCAGCAGAAGCCTGAAATTGTTCTGATCGATGAACTGGCACATACTAACGCGGAAGGGTCGCGAAATCGTAAACGATATCAAGATGTGGATGAACTGCTGAATGCGGGCATCGATGTTTTCACCACGGTCAATGTTCAGCATATCGAAAGCCTGAATGATATCGTTGAAGAGGTTACCGGAATCGAGGTCAAGGAAACCGTGCCGGACACCTTTTTGCAGCGGGCAACGATAAAAGTGATCGATGTGGAACCGGACGAGCTGATCGAACGCTTGGAGCAGGGAAAAATCTACGCCAATGAAAATGCCAGACGGGCGTTGAGAAACTTCTTTATCCCGCAAAAGCTGGATCAGCTGCGGGGCTTAGCGATTCAACGAGCATCGGATCATATTAACCGGATCAGCGGAAAAACGATTGGGATTCAAAGTAAATTACTAACAGTGGTGAACGATGCTTTTCCTAAAATGACCGAAAAATGTATTCGCTGGACAGCGCGTTTGGCTCAAGGATTAGCTGCGGAGTGGACGGTAATTCAGGTTCGCACTCAAGAAAATACACCTACCAACATTCCTTTGGCGGAAAAATTAGGAGCCGAGGTGATCAGCATTGAGGAAGATGACAGCTTTGAGACGATCGTTGAATTTGCCAAAATGACCGGGGTCACCGATATTATCATGGGAAAGAATCTGCGTCAGCCTTGGTATGAAAAGATTTTTACCGAAGCTTTCGATGATCGCTTGCTGAAGCGCTTGAATGATACGGAGCTCCATTTGATTCCCTTTAGTGAGGAAAAGCAAACCTGGTTCTTCAAGACCCGCAAGGTGATCGAAGGTGGAGGAAAAGATTTCGGAATTGCGATCGGTGCCGTCATCTTAGCGACGATCGTGACGGAATTAATGCAATACCTGCATATCGGTGATCAAAATTTGATGCTGATTTATATTTTCTTCATCTTATTAGTAGCTCGAACTACCTCCGGCTATTTTTGGAGCTCACTTTCTTCTATATTAGGTGTCTTGTCTTTCAACTGGTTTTTTGTGGAGCCCTTGTATTCACTAACGGTCTACAAGCAAGGCTATCCGATCACTTTATTGATCATGCTGGTGGTCGCGCTGATGATCAGTAATTTGATGGTTCGTTTGAAAAAACAAGCCGACAGTTCGATGGAAAAAGAGCATCAGATGGAAATTTTATATGAATTAAACAAACAGTACGTTTTAGCAGAAAGCCGAAAACAGATTCTCGATATTTCTGCGACGTATTTATCACGATTGCTAGAACGGGAAGTGATCATTTTTGATCGTTTGTCGAAAGTAGAGAGTATTCATTGTGTCGCTGAAAAGCAAACGATTTTGGCAAATAAAGATGAAGCAGCCGTTGCCTTTTGGGCTGCAAAAAATCAAAAAGAAGCCGGCAATGGCACAGATACCTTGATTGGTGCCAAAGGATTTTATCTGCCGATCATCGCAAGCGGAAAAACATTAGCGGTATTAGGCATTGAACGAAATGCCAATCTTGAACTGGAAAATGATCAACTCAACTATTTGAAGCTGGTATTGACTCAGATCGCCGTTATTTTGGAGCAAACGGAATTGAAGGAAGAAAAAGAACAAGTCGAGTTAGAAAACGAGCGGGAAAAAGTTCGCAGCAATCTTTTACGAGCAGTTTCCCATGATTTACGAACACCGCTGACAGTAATCTCAGGGATTGCTGAAACATTAGGCGTCGGAACTGATTTAAAAGAAGAGACACGTCAAAAACTATTAAAGGATATTCAAGAAGAGTCACAATGGCTGATTCGCATGGTTGAAAATTTATTATCGATTACCCGTATCAACATGGATACGATGAAGGTCACGAAAACGGCTGAACCGGTGGAAGAAATCATCGAAGCGGTTTATAAGCACTTAAAAAAAGTTTATCCTGATGGTCAAGTCGAGATTCAACTGCCGTCAGAGGTCATTTTTATTCAAGCAGATCCTATTTTGATCGAGCAGGCATTATTCAATCTGGTGGAGAATGCCTTTCGTCATGGAGAAAAAAATCAACCGGTCCAACTGATCGTTTATCAGGAAAAGGGACAGACAGTCTTTGAAATCGAAAATCACGGCGAAATGCCATTGAAGCAATTTCAAAAAATCCAGTCAAACTTAGCTAGCGCAAATGAAGTCCCGGTAGATTCAAAAAATGGCTTGGGAATCGGCTTGAGTATCGTCAAAACGATCATCCATGCTCATAATGGCAAAATGGAAATGACCGTGGGTGCAGGCAAGACACTGGTTAGAATTTATTTGAAGTGAGGGGATGTTTATGAAGCAATCCATTTTATTAATCGAAGATGATCCAAATATCACGGATTTTATGGAGGTCGTTTTAGGGCAGGAACGCTATCAATTAACGGTCGCCAGTACAGGAATGGAAGCATTGACCGCTTTTCAAACAACAACGATTGATTTGGTTCTGTTAGACTTGGGGCTGCCTGATATTGACGGGATCGATCTGCTGAAAATTCTTCGCAAACGAATGCACCTGCCGATCATTATTATCTCTGCCAGAAATAATGAGGAAGAAAAAGTGAAGGCGCTGGATTTAGGGGCAGATGACTATGTGACCAAGCCATTTGGTACGAATGAGTTACTGGCGCGGATTCGCACAGCCTTACGCCATCAAAACGTTCAGACTGAAGCATTAACCATTGTAGAAAATAAAAATCTGAAAATCGATTTCGAAAAGCAATTGGTTTATAAGGACAATCATGAGATTCATCTGACTAAAAATGAATATCGCATTTTAGCGCTGATGTTTCGCCAATTAGGCAAGGTAGTTACTTATCAAACCTTAATGACAGAAGTCTGGGGACCTTATAGTGATGATTCCCAAACACTGCGGGTAAATATGTCCAACATCCGCAAAAAAATCGAACAGGATACGTTGAAGCCTGAATACTTGATTACGGAGATCGGTGTAGGCTATCGCCTGCGAGACCATCGATCGGAACAATAAAAACATCGCCAACTAAAAACCAAACGATCAAATACTTGAGAAATTGAACGTATTTTGATTGCTTGGTTTTTTATTATCCCTTCTTTTAGTACACTAAGATAAAAACAGGGGAGGTGTCCATCATCATTTTCTTACTGATAGTTATTTGCGGACTTGCTTTATATTCAATTTTCAAAAGTTTAATCAGACAATCAAAAAATCCTAGTGGAAAGATCGGCACTTGGATGATGCGAATATGGAATCGCGCATATTTACCAATGGTTAGTTGGACATTAAGCTTTGTGAACAAGTCGACGCCTAAAAATATTTTAGATATTGGCGTTGGAAACGGCGCTTCAACCAACTATCTTCATCAACATTTTCCTACTAGTCAAATCTATGGCATCGATTTTTCCAAAACAGCGATTCTCGAAGCCAGCAAGCATTATTCAGCCTCAGCGACTTTCGAAGAAATGAACATCGACAAAACCAAATATCCGTCAGATTTTTTTGACTTGATTTTTGCCTTTCAGACCCATTTTCACTGGGAACAGCTAGATCAAGCATTGATGGAGATAGAACGGATTTTAGCGCCAAGCGGAGAATGTTGGATTGCCTGCGAACGTTCTAAAGTAAAATATTATTTGCCAGATTTTGCAGAGGTCGACAAATTTCAAATCTATTTAGCAAATTTAGGACTTGATTTAGTTGCCAGTCATCAAACGAAGGACTGGATTTGCTATCGAATTATGAAGTTATCTAGTTAAAAATATAAAGCGCTTAATTATAGTTATTTTAAAGTGAGGGTGAACGTTTATAAGCTGTTAATGATTATCTTTCTCATTAAGGTGTTCTTATTTTCAATTAGAATATCAGAGTGCTAATCTGATATTGAAGAAAATTGGAGGCGCTCGTATGAGTAATATAAAGAAGTTTTTATTAACTGTGATGATCGGGATCGTCGCATTGATTTTGGAGTTTGGCTTTCATCAGAATCGCCTAGCTTTTTGGTTAGTGGCTATTGTTGGTGGGATCATGACAGTCACTATGCTGATTGGAATGATCGAGACATTGCGTTCTGGAAAATATGGTGTAGATATTTTAGCGATTACCGCGATCGTGGCTACACTCTTAGTTGGTGAATATTGGGCAAGTCTGATGGTTTTGATTATGCTAACTGGCGGCGACAGCTTAGAAGATTATGCCAGTCATCAAGCGAGTCGCGAATTACGGTCGCTTTTAGATAATTCACCGCAAACTGCGCATCGAATCAAAGGTGAAGAGATCACTGATCTTGCGGTTGAAGAAGTCGAAGTTGGTGATTTGATTTTAGTAAAACCCGGAGAATTAGTGCCGGTTGATGGACGAGTCGTAGAGGGTGAATCTTTTGTGGATGAGTCGTCATTGACAGGAGAATCTAAGCCCATCGAAAAGAAACAAAATGATGAATTAATGTCTGGCTCAATTAATGGTGATGCAGCCTTGCGGTTTAAAGTAACGAAGGCAGCCAAAGATAGTCAATATCAGACATTGGTAAAACTAGTCAAGGAATCAGAAGCAAAACCGGCTCACTTTGTCCGTTTGGCTGATCGTTACGCGGTCCCTTTTACGATCATCGCCTATGTAATTGGCGGTGTCGCTTGGTTTGTTTCAAAAGATCCGGTTCGTTTCGCAGAAGTGTTAGTAGTCGCTTCTCCATGTCCGTTGATTTTGGCAGCACCAGTGGCATTAGTTGCGGGGATGAGCCGCTCAAGCCGAAACGGAATCGTCGTGAAAACTGGAACAACGATTGAAAAATTAGCAAACGCAAAAAGCATCGCCTTTGATAAGACAGGGACATTGACAGAAGGCAAACTCTCAGTAGAAGATATCAAGGATGCTTCTGATCATTTTTCAAAAGAAGAGTTGATCACCTACGCGGCCAGCGGCGAACAGGAGTCTAGTCATATTTTGGCTCGTTCATTAGTCGCCTATGCAAAAGAAAAAGAAATAAATTTGTTCCCTGTAACTGAGTTGGAAGAAATCACAGGTCAAGGAATCCAAGCAAAGGTAAATAGCAAAAACATTCGCGTCGGGAAAGCTTCTTTTGCCGGTTCCCCAATTGAATTAACGAATGAACATACGGCAGTCTATGTTTCCATCGATAATCAATATATCGGCTACATCACATTTACCGATATCGTTCGCAAAGAATCCGCCGCTACCATCAAAGCGTTGAATGACTTGGGAATTAAGAAAACCATCATGCTTACCGGTGATCATCAATCGATCGCTAATCAAATCGCCCATGAGGTAGGAATATCAGAAGTGCATGCAGAATGCTTGCCGGAAGAAAAGATTAATGTATTAAAAACGTTAAATGACGAAGATCGACCAGGAATTATGGTAGGCGATGGCGTGAATGATGCTCCTGCGTTGGCAGTGGCAGATGTCGGTATTGCGATGGGTGCTCATGGTTCAACCGCAGCCAGCGAAAGTGCTGATGCCGTAATTTTGAAGGACGATCTAAGTCGAGTGTCAGAAGCTGTCCGCTTATCGCAAGATACGATGCGGATCGCTCGTCAATCCGTATTGATCGGACTCGTGATTTGTATAATTTTGATGCTAATTGCAAGTACCGGTGTCATTCCAGCATTATTAGGTGCAGCCTTGCAGGAAGTGATTGATACTGTGTCAATTTTATCTGCTTTGAGAGCCAGAAAAGATAGGTAGTCGTTCACTATTACAATAGAAGAAACCAGCAAAATTTCACGTCGAAATTTTGCTGGTTTCTTTTAATGGTGCCGATTATGATGACCGGTCGTTTGTTGCGGCGTGTAATTGTGATGAACACGTTGCTGCTGTTGGACAGCTTGTTGCTGGGCTGCTTGTTGTTGGGCTGCTTGCTGTTGAGCTGCTTGTTGCTGAGCAGCCTGTTGCTGAGCCGCTTGTTGCTGAGCCGCTTGTTGCTGAGCCGCTTGTTGTTGAGCCGCTTGTTGTTGGGCCGCCTGTTGTTGAGCGGCTTGTTGTTGGTCTGCCTGTTGTTGGTCTGCCTGTTGTTGAACTGCTTGTTGCTGAGCCGCTTGTTGTTGGATATCCTGTTGTTGAGTTGCTTGCGCTTGTTGCGTATTTTTCTGCACGTGTTGATAAGCGACTTTCGTGGCTGGTTGTTTGCAATATTGATCTAGGATGCGATTTTGTAAAACAGCACAATTTTCCGCTGGCTTATAAATATTGTTAATCGCATGATAATGCATCTGGTTGAGTAGGTGGTGCTGATTTGCAGCTTCGGCTTTCGTTCCCGAAAAACTTAAAACGCCCGCGAAGACCAACAAACTAATTGCGAGTTTCTTTTTTCCCATATAAATCTCCTCCTCAACTATAGAATAGAAGGAAATTATGGCAAAAGTGTGACAATTAAAGACTAGGCAGCAAAATCGTGATTTTAAATTTATTTTGATCCGTTTCTGCATAAATCTCACCTTGGTGACGCCGAATGACTTGCTTTGCGATGGCTAGGCCAAGACCTGTTCCTGAAATTTGATTTCGATTTCCTCGCTGAAACGAATCAAAAAGGCGAGAGACATCCGAAATTTGCTGATCTAAAGAATTTTCAATCGTAATGGCTAAAAATTTTTCCTGCTCAGCAATTTTCAACTCAATAACAGAATGGGCGGGTGCATATTTATTTGCGTTATCTAGCAGAATTTTCAATGCTTGCGTAATTCTCAAATAATCGCCGTGAATCATTTTTGGTTCGGTCAATTGGTTAGCTAGGTGCGCCTGCTGATTCTTTTCTTTTAATGGCAATCGATAGCTGCGCAAAGCATCCTCAATACAATCTAAAGGATTGATCGTTTCTTTATGCAGTTGAAATTCCGTTGATTGCAAACGGCTCAGCTCTAATAAATCATTGACTAAGCGTTCCAAATCCGTACTTTCCACTAAAAGCTGCTTTAAATACGCTTTTTCTTCATCGGTGGTCAGCATTCCTTCATTGATTGCCTCTAATGAACTTTTAATCACCATGACCGGTGTTCGTAATTCATGAGAAATTTGCGAGAGGAAATCTTTTTCCGCCTGTTCTTTGCCTTCACGCGCCTGTTTAGCTTCGGCCAAGCGATGACACAAGTGTGTCAACTGGTCACCAAGCTCCTGCAGCTCGTCGTGAGTGTTGATTTCAAGCGGTGCCTGATAATTTTCCTGCGTTAATTGGTCTGCGTAATTTCGCATATCTTCAATCGGCTTAACGAATCGTTTTGAGAGCCGCCAAGCCAGCAAACTCGCAATTAAAACAGAAGCCAGCAAGCTCATTATCAGCATCAAATAACCTGACAACTGATTTTTATGAATAGCATCGACTTTTGAATGCATCAATACGACACCCTCAACTTCACCATCTGAAAGAATCGGAGTGACAACGCTAAGCTCCTGCAATTGGAAAAACTTACGGCTTTTTGCGACCTGTATTTTTTTGGTGCGAAAAGCTTTATCAACGGACTTATTCATCCCAGCAGGTACTTGCTTTTGATTATGATGAGCATAATCGATCAGTGAGTCCAGCTGTTCATCTAAAATCCAAATATCTTCTCCTGCAATTTGATTCAAAAAACGCAAAAAAGCCCCATATCCATTTGACCCGCTTCCATGATTCGAGTGTACCAGCGGAGCATCCGCAAAATAATCCGAGAGTGTGTTGCTGATTAATTCACTGCGATGGGTCATTTCCTCAAGATGGAGATCCTCTGTTTGTTTAGCAAAAAGAATCCCAAAGAAAAAGGCAATCATCAGCGCAAAAACCAGCAAGAGTGCCACAAATTGTTTAATCAGACGAATCGTAATTTTTTTCATGGCGTGACCTCGATGCGATAGCCAGCTCCCCAAACGGTTTCGATTTGACAATCATCAACTCCGGCATTTTTCAATTTTGCCCGCAGCCGTTTAATATGACTGTCGACGGTGCGGCTATCGCCATAATAATCATAGCCCCAAACAGCATCCAGCAGATTATCCCGGGTAAAGACCTTGTTCGGGTACTTTGCGAATAACACAAGCAACTCAAATTCCTTTTTAGTCAATTTAATTTCTTGATTGTCAACGATTGCTTGGCGATTTTCCAGCAGCAGACGTATAGAGCCTAAGTTCAGGGATTTCGTTATGGTTCCTTTTTCAAAATCAATCCGCCGCATGATCGCTTTGATCCGATAGAGGACTTCCTTAGGCGAAAATGGTTTGATAATGTAATCATCCGCGCCAACTTCTAATCCTAAAATTCGATCGGCATCCTCAGATTTAGCGGTGATCATAATAATCGGAACAGTTGATTTTTCGCGAATCTGTTGGCAAATATCAAAACCATTCACATTGGGGAGCATAATGTCCAAAAGAATAAAATCGACCGAATGACTATCAAAGTAGGGGAGAGCGTCTTTTCCATCGTAAACTACGGCAGTTTCATAATCGGCTTCATTTAAGTAACGAGTCAAAACTTTGACGATTTGCTGATTATCTTCAATAATCAAAATTTTCATGGCGGCCTCCTTGCGCTTAAAAAGTATTACTTCAATTATAACGTAATTCAATAGTAGAAAGTGGGCACAATAAAACAGCACAAAACCGTTTTGCGCTGTTTTATAAAAGAAATTCCAAAGGTTTAATGATCTTACTGATCAGGTTCAATAGTTTTTGCTTTGTAGGATGAACGATTCGGCGATGCTGGTCGCTTTTTTTATAGGTGGTTAGATTTTTGACCTGCAGACTTTCGGCTTGATACTCCTGCATGATCTTTTCCAGCTGGTCATGGAAGCCAGGACTGTCAATAAATACCATATTTTCGCTGCTTAAAAAAGTCGAGCGAGAATCCAGATTAAAGGAACCGACGGCGCCGATCGTTTGATCCAGCAGCAGGGCTTTATGATGAAGAGAGCCATCTCCTTGATATTCCCAAATCTCCATTTGCTTCAGCAGGTCCTCTTTTTGCCGTAAATAACCCGCATAAGCGAACAGGTTTGGCGAAGTGGCTGCTGAGTTGGTAATCAAAGTCAATTTATCAGGCAGCTGTTTTGTTTGAAATTGCTTCATTTTATCTGAAATGATGACATAAGGGCTTTGTAAAGTTGCCTCTTTGGATTCTTTGACAAAGCGAAGGAGCTGCTGCCAGAGTACAGGTTTTTTAACTAGTTTCCCAACTGGGTTATGGATCAGCATTCCCGCATTGATTGGATGAAAATCCAACGTTGAGAGAATTTCCTGACGCAGGATATTTTCGTGTCGATTATTCGCTTTGCGGATTTCATTTGCTAAATTGCTTAGTGCCTTTCCAGTAAATGGACGTGAAGAATGTGATCTATCATAGGTATAAGGGGAGTGCCAGAGCTCATTGAAGTATATTTTTCCTTGTTTGATCAAAGAATTTTTTGATGAGGGACCATCTTTTTTAATAATCAAATCAAAGTCATAGGTTGCCTCATAATCTTTTGATTTCAACATGAAACGATTGCCGATATTTTTTCCAGATGAAATAAAATAATTATCGTCAACTAGAATCAATTTATCGTGTAAAATATTATTGATTTCCCACGGCTTGAAAAGATTCAGACCACCGATTGTTCTCACTTCAATATTTTCTTTCTCACGAAAGATTTCGAAAGGAATCCGACTCGTGATACTCATTTCTGTCGCCAAACCATTTAAAAGCAGCTTGATTTTTACACCGCGTTGCGCAGCCGCTAACAATTTTCCCACAATAATCAGTCCGCTATCATCATCAGAAATGGCATACTGGGAGATGGACAATGATTCCTTAGCTTGATCGATTAATTGGCAACGCAAGGCCAATGCTTGATCCAGCTTAGCAGTGACACAAACAGATTCATTTTGAAATTTATGATTATACAGTGATTTCAGAGATTTCGTCGCATCTTTTTCAGCATCTTTAGCAACCGCGTTAATCTGATGAATATTGTAAAAACAGACACACAAACCAAAATAGAGGAAATAAATCAGCAGAACGATAGTAAATTTTTTTAATAAAGAGAAGGCTCTCATTCGATCATACCCCCAGTCAAAAAAATCATATCTCTATATAAATAGTTTATCATATAAAAATTTTAGGCGGGTAATCGTGAAAAAAACGATGTAAGCAAAATAAGACAGTCATTCGGTCTAATTGAGCAATAATTTACAATCCAAATTTTTTGAAAGCGTTTTTTGTTATGATACACTGATTTTGTAAGTTCTAATAAACCATTATTTGTTCTAAAAAGGGGATGTTTAACTTCACAGCTCATTTTTAAGTCAATTCCATAGAGAAATAATTCATTAAAACGGAACGAGGTTGCCAGTCCAACTTTTCGCAGTTAATCAAAGTCAATCCAAACTATGAAACAAAAGTTTAGTTGGAAGAGACAATCAAACTATTTTTCTCCAAGAAAAATAATTCATTATGAAGGAACGAGGTGTTTATCCATGTTTTCTTTTCGAGAGCGATCGAAAATGATTCAAAAATTGAGTGATCAGACCTTTGATTTAGTAATCATTGGCGGTGGGATCACTGGAGCGGGGGTAGCGTTGCAGGCAGCGGCATCAGGATTATCGGTAGCGTTACTAGAGATGCAGGATTTTGCGGAGGGGACTTCTTCCCGATCCACCAAGCTGGTTCATGGCGGATTACGTTATCTTAAAACCTTTGATGTCGAAGTAGTAGCCGATACGGTTAGTGAACGTGCGATTATTCAGGGAGTTGCTCCGCATATTCCGAAAGCGGACCCAATGATTTTGCCAATCTATGATGAGCCAGGCTCAACCTTTAATCTATTCTCTGTCAAAGTGGCGATGGACCTGTATGATCACTTAGCAGGAATTACTGGCGGTAAATATGCGAATTATATGTTGAGTAAAGAAGAAATTTTGGAAAGAGAACCGCAACTGGCATCAGATGGATTATTAGGCGGTGGTGTTTATTTAGACTATCGCAACAATGATGCTCGTTTAGTGATTGAAAATATCAAGCGAGCAGTCGCTGACGGCGCAATTGCTGTAAGCCGCATGAAAGTAGAAGAAATCGTTCATGATGATCAAGGAAAAGTCTCTGGTGTGAAGGCTAAAGATGTATTAAACGATCAAATAGTTACTATTAATAGTAAATTGGTTATCAATACAACCGGTCCATGGTCAGATATCGTGAACAAGCTGGATAAAAAAATCGATCATAAACCGCATATGCGTCCAACGAAAGGTGTTCATTTAGTTGTTGACGGAGAAAAACTGAAAGTTCCGCAACCAACATATTTTGATACTGGCGAGAATGATGGTCGAATGATCTTTGTGATCCCTAGAGAAAGCAAGACGTATTTTGGTACGACTGATACAGACTATCAGGGAGATTTTAATCATCCAACGGTTGAACAAGAAGATGTTGATTACTTATTGAAAATCGTCAATCGCCGCTATCCAAAAGTAAATCTGACGGTAGAAGATATTGAAGCTGCTTGGGCTGGTTTGCGTCCTTTGATCAGTGAAGCAGGCGGCGATTACAATGGAACGAAAAAGGAAAAAATCAGCGACGAGAACTTCGAGAAAATTATTCATGCAGCTGAAGATTACGCCAATGGCAAGCAGTCTCGTTCTGCAGTTGAAAAAACGATTACGGACGCGGCCAAAGAGGAACCGAAAGATAATCCATCCGCAGTTTCTCGCGGCAGTGATTTGACGATTGCCGACGATGGACTCTTGATTTTATCTGGCGGCAAGCTGACTGATTATCGCTTGATGGCGACTGGGGCGATGAAGAAAATCATCTCTTTATTGTCTGATAGCAAATTTGAATTAGTCGATTCAGAAAAATACCCAGTTTCCGGCGGAGAAATCGATGCAAAGAACGTTGATGAAGAATTAGAAAAAATTGCTAAAAAAGGTGAAGCGCAAGGCTTAAATGCTGAGGACGCCAAATATATCGCAGAACTTTACGGATCAAACGCGGAAAAAGTTTTCGCTTTGAAGGATCAGGAAAGCTTCGCAGGTCTTTCATTAGCGGAATCAATGTGCTTACGTTACTCAATGGAATCAGAAATGACCTTGACACCGGTGGATTATTTATTGCGCCGAACCAACTATATGTTGTTTATCAGTCATCGCTTGATGGAGATCAAAGATGCCGTCGTGGATGCTATGGCAGATAACTTTGAATGGGATTCCGCAACAAAGGAAGCCTATCAATCTGAATTAGAGCAGCAAATCAAAGAAACCCAATTAACGGATTTAAAAAGCACTAAATAATATATAAAAGGAGTGGGAACATGGAGTCTTATATCATGTCAATCGATCAAGGAACAACGTCAAGCAGGGCAATCGTTTTCGACAAAGCAGGTAAGGAAGTAAGTTCTTCTCAGAAAGAATTTACGCAGCATTTTCCAAAACCAGGCTGGGTAGAACATGATGCAAATGAGATTTGGAACTCAGTTCAATCAGTTATTGCAGGGGCTTTAATCGAAGGCGGATTGAAACCAGATCAAATTGAAGGAATCGGTATTACCAACCAACGTGAAACAACAGTCATTTGGGAAAAAGAAACCGGCCATCCAATTTATAATGCAATCGTCTGGCAATCAAAGCAAACTAGTGATATCGCTGATGACTTGAAGGAAAAAGGTCACTCAGAAATGATTCAGAAGAAAACGGGATTATTGATCGATTCTTATTTCTCAGCAACAAAGGTTAAATGGATCTTGGATCATGTTGAAGGTTCACGTGAACGGGCAAAAAATGGCGAATTATTATTTGGAACAATTGATACATGGCTCGTTTGGAAACTGACAGGCGGAGAAGCTCATGTGTCTGACTACACCAATGCCAGCCGGACTATGATGTACAACATTTATGATTTGAAATGGGATCAAGAGATTCTAGATCTATTAGATATTCCGAAAGAAATACTGCCAGAAGTTAAATCCAATTCAGAGATTTATGGACATACGGCTGATTATCATTTCTATGGAAATAAAGTTCCGATTGCCGGTATGGCAGGTGACCAGCAAGCCGCTTTGGTGGGACAGTTGGCCTTCGATAAAGGGATGGTGAAGAACACTTATGGAACAGGTGCCTTTATCGTCATGAATACGGGTGAAGAACCAATTCTTTCTGAAAACGGATTATTAACGACTATTGGCTACGGTATTGATGGCAAAGTAACTTATGCTTTAGAAGGAAGTGTTTTCGTAGCCGGGTCTGCGATTCAATGGCTGCGTGATGGTTTGCGGATGTTCCAAAAAGCGCCGCAATCTGAAGATTACGCAAAACGTGTAGATAGCAGTGAAAATGTGTATGTCGTTCCAGCCTTCACGGGTCTTGGTGCACCTTATTGGGATCAACAAGCACGCGGTGCGATTTTCGGATTGACTCGGGGAACAACGAAGGAACATTTCATTCGTGCAACCCTTGAATCATTAGCTTATCAAACGGCCGATGTTGTAAAAACTATGAACAAAGATTCTGGTACAGACATTAAACTATTGCGTGTGGATGGCGGTGCATCGAAAAATGATCTATTGCTGCAATTCCAAGCAGACATTTTACAAACACCAGTTGAGCGTGCACCTTATCTGGAAACCACTGCATTAGGTGTGGCTTATCTAGCAGGTTTGGCGGTCGGCTATTGGAAAGATGTCGATGAAATCAAGAAATTTGCTGCTGATGGTCAACGCTACGAACCAGAAATGGATAAAGATGTGACCGAGGATCTCTACAAAGGCTGGCAAGAAGCCGTTCAAGCGACGATGCAATATAAACATCAACCAAAGGAAAAATAAGTTAATACGTCAGCTGCACAGCGCAACTAAGTTTTTATGAGAGAAAAAATTTACTGAGCAGCTGACATAGTAACAAAAATTAAAGGGGATGAGTTTATGGACACGAGTATGTCAACGCAGGTTATCGGTGAAATTATTGGAACGATGGTTTTAGTATTACTAGGTGATGGTGTCGTAGCTGGTGTAAGTTTACGCAAAACGAAGGCAGAAGGAGCCGGCTGGATCGCGATCACATTAGGTTGGGGTGCTGCTGTTACGATTGGTGCTTATGCTGCAGGCTACATGTCATTTGCCCATTTGAACCCGGCAGTTACGATCGGAATGGCGATTGCCGGAAAAATTGGCTGGGATATGGTTGTTCCTTATATTCTGGGTCAAATGATCGGTGCGATTATTGGGGCAGTTTTAGTCTATATTCACTACTATCCCCACTGGAAAGAAACCAAAGATCAAGCCACAATTCTAGGTGTATTCTCGACTGGTCCCGCGATTCGCAGTTTAGGTGCTAACTTAATTAGTGAAATCATTGGAACGTTCGTGTTGGTTTTTGCATTATTGACCTTTGGCATGAGTAAATTTGGCGATGGACTAAATCCAATTGCTGTCGGCATTTTGATTTTAGTTATTGGGTTGTCCTTGGGTGGTACTACTGGTTATGCAATCAATCCAGCTCGGGACTTAGGTCCGCGGATCGCCCATGCATTCTTACCGATTCCTAATAAAGGCGGTTCTGACTGGGGTTATTCATGGGTTCCGGTCGTTGGTCCAATTATTGGCGGGATTTTAGCTGCGTTGTTGTTTATGGCTTTACCAATATAAGTTTTTTAGGGTAATAGAATTTGTCTATTACCCTAGTGTGTTTTTAATGCAGAATGAAATTTTATGAAAGGAACGAAAACGATAAGAACAAAACGACTAACCATTAGAAGATTTGTGCCAGGCGACTGGTCTGATTTATTGGAGTATCTATCAGATCCGCGGGTGGTGAAATATGAGCCCTATGAACCGATCAATCAGGTGCAAAGTATTGAGATCGCTCAGAATCATAGCGAGTCTGAGGTGTTTTGGGCAGTGTGCCTGAAAAATAAAGTGATCGGCAACATTTATCTTGAGGAAGTCATACAGGATAGCTGGGAAGTCGGATTTGTCTTTCATTATGACTTCCAACATCAAGGTTATGCCTATGAAGCTGTTTCGATGATGATTGATCGAATCTTCGCACAAGGAGCGCATCGAGTTTTTGCGGAATGTCATCCGGATAATCAAGCTTCTTGGAAGTTATTAGAAAAATTGGGCTTTAAAAGAGAAGGTCATTTAAGAAAAAATATCTTCTTCAATCAAGCTGCAGACGGTACGCCGCTTTGGCAGGACACGTATGTGTATGGTTTGCTGAGAGAAGATTATGAAGGAAAAAATACCTGAAGCGAACTAAGGAGGAAAAACAAGTGAAAAAAATAATCAATGATCCGAAAAATGTCGTGGAAGAAATGGTCAGTGGATTAGTTGGCGCGTATCCAGATTATGTGAAGCAAGTTCCTGAAACATTAGTTGTTGCCCGCAGTGATGACTTTGATCAGGTCGCATTGGTCAGCGGCGGGGGCAGTGGTCATGAACCGTCTCATGCCGGCTTTGTAGGCGATGGCATGTTGAGTGCTGCGGTGTGTGGTCAGGTCTTCACTTCACCAACACCAGATCAAATTCACGAAGCGATTAAGGCAACGGACAAGGGCAAAGGGACGTTGATGATCGTTAAAAACTATTCTGGCGATGTGATGAACTTTGATATGGCAAAAGACTTGGCTGAAATGGATGATATCGAAGTAGATTCGGTCTTAGTGGATGACGATATTGCCGTTGAGGACAGCACATATACACAGGGGCGCCGCGGAGTTGCAGGAACAGTGTTAGTGCATAAAATTTTAGGCGGTATGGCCCGTGAAGGAAAATCAGTTTCAGAATTGGCTAGTTATGGTAAAGAGTTAGTGAAGGACATCAAAACAGTAGGGATCGCTTTATCTGGCGCGACCGTTCCAGAAGTTGGCAAGCCTGGTTTTGTTTTAGCAGATGATGAAATCGAATTCGGTGTTGGGATTCATGGCGAACCCGGCTATCGTCGAGAAAAAATCAAACCGTCTTACGACATCGCCAAAGAAATTATTGGCAAATTGAAAGCCGAATTCAATTGGCAAAAAGGCGATAAATACGGATTATTTGTCAATGGCATGGGAGCCACACCATTGATGGAACTATTTATTATGTTCAATGATGCGAAGAGTATCCTTGCCGAGGAAGGAATTGAGCTTACTTTTAATAAAGTCGGCAACTATATGACTTCTCTTGAAATGGCAGGCGCATCAATCACGATGATCAAATTAGATGATGAACGCTTACGATTATTAAATGAGCCGGTTCACACAATCGCTTGGTAATTATCGCAGGCAGAACAAAAAATATTTAAGGCTGTCATTTCGAATAACTTACGTCAGAATGATAGACGATATTAGCACGAATAGGGAGGCACATCATGTTTACACCAGAAAATTTGCGTAAAACATTAGAATTATTCAATGAAAAGATTCAAATCAAAAAGGATTATTTAAGTGAACTAGATACACCGATCGGCGACGGCGACCACGGGAATAATATGGCTCGCGGCATGGACGCGGTAATGGCGGCGGATCTGTCTGGCGAGCTGCCGGATATTTTCAAAGCAACTGCCATGGCGCTGATCAGCAAAGTTGGTGGGGCATCAGGTCCTCTATATGGAACAGCTATGATGGAAATGATGAAGGCCAGCAAAGAGACAAGTGATCCAGAAATGCTGCTGAAGGCAGCCATCGCTGGTATCGAAAAGCGTGGAAATTCGACGGCCGGAGAAAAGACTATGCTAGATTTATGGGTACCTGCAGTCGAAAATTTAAATAACGGTACTTTGAACCCAGCAACGATCGAAATTCTTGTTGAAACAACAAAAAATATGAAAGCAACAAAAGGACGTGCATCCTATGTCGGCGAGCGTTCGATTGGTCATATTGATCCTGGTGCAATGTCGTCAGCTTATTTCTTTGAGTCGATGATCGAGGCAGGTGTTTTCAATGAGTAGAGGCGTCGTATTAGTTTCTCATACGAAGGAAATTCCCGAAGGACTGAAAAGATTGATTGGTGAAGTCGCGAAGGATGTTCCTGTTACAACTGCCGGAGGTTTGGAAGATGGCGGTATTGGGACATCGATGGAGCGAATCTCACAAGCCATCGAGGAAAATTCTGCTGATGAGTTATTAGCTTTTTATGATCTTGGCAGTGCAAAAATGAATTTGGAAATGGCTATTGAAATGACAGATAAAAAGGTTACACTATTTGATACCGCCTTGGTCGAAAGTGCTTATACTGCTTGCGCCTTGTTGGCAGCCGATGCCAAAGAGGAAGAAATTGAAAAACAATTAGCAGAATTGAAAATAAAATAGTCTTTTTAAATAATTTGAAGAGTCAGGTGAAACTGGCTCTTTTTTTGTTTAAAATTACACCTAAAATGAAAACATGCTGTTTTTTTTTTGCGACCTTTCCAAAAAAAAAAATTATTAAGATCGATATTATGCTATCCTCTTTTTCAAAGGGGGAATCAAAATGACCAAAGAAACATCAATGCAACAAGAATTGGTAGAAATCCGTCGCCACCTGCACCAAAATCCAGAGGTTGGAATGGATCTGCCGGCCACTAAGAAATTCGTTTGGCAAAAATTAGTGGAGTACGGGTACGAGCCGCAAGCTTGCGGTCAAATGGGTATCACATGCACCATAGGCCAAGGAGAGCGAGTATTCTTATTGCGAGGAGATATGGATGCGCTTCCATTGACGGAAGACAACGATCTGCCTTTCCGTTCAGTAAATGGTGCAATGCATGCTTGCGGACACGATATGCATACCACTATGCTATTAGGCGCTGCGAAAATTTTAAAGGAACGAGAGAACGAATTGAAAGGTATTGTGAAATTACTTTTCCAACCTGGGGAAGAAATTTTGCAAGGAGCGAAGGATTGTATAGACGCTGGTGTATTAGAGAATCCTAAGGTTGACGCCGGAGCAATGATTCATGTCTTTCCGTTTAAAGATTTGCCATTAGGAAATGTTTTTGTAGCACCAGCTGGAACCTTTATGGCCAGTGCGGATTGGTTCGAAATCAAAGTTCAAGGTGTTGGCAGCCATGGCTCAATGCCGGAGGTTTCGATTGATCCAATCAATGTAGCTACCAAAATTTATGATGCACTGCAAACTCTTTCTGCTCGGGAAATTAGTTCGGCTGAACGTTTCGTATTAACGATCGGTGAATTTGTTGGCGGTACACCAGGGTCTTCAAATGTCATTCCTAATTCAGCATTTATGAAAGGAACACTGCGGACGTTAAAAGAAGAAGTCCGTCAGCAAATCAAGAAAAGAATGGTAGAAATTTCTGAAGCGATTGGACAGGCCTTTGGAGCAAAGGTCACGATCGATTTCACGAATGGCTGCTGCAGTAATGAAATTGATCAGAACGTAACTGAGACTGTCAAGGCCGGATTAGAAAACGTCTTTCCTTCAAATGTTTTAAAACAATCGCCTATGGCCGTGCCGATGATGGGAAGCGAAGATTTTGGCGAAATCAGTCATCAAATCCCAACTACAACAATGTTTATTACAGCTGCAGATACAGAATTAATGCTACACAATCCAAAAATCGTCTTAGATGAAAGTGTATTAGAATTTGGTGCAAATGTTTATGTCGAAGCTGCCTTGAGCTATTTAGAAAGCGTCTAAGCCTATGGGTAAAAGTAAAATAAATCGTTCGTTGATCTTGATATTTCTAGGCTATACTTGTGTTTATCTTGATAAAAATATTATCAGTTTGTCAGTAATTCCGATTGCACAGGATTTAGGAATTGATGCAGGACAAAAGGGATTGATTTTGAGTGCCTTTTTCTTAGGTTATACGCTATTTCAGATTCCTTTCGGTTTTTTAGGCAATCGTTTGGGCAGTCGTAAGATCATGATTTTTGCGGTATTCTTGATCGGACTTTTAATGATTTGCTTAGGAATGGGATTTTCCTTTTTATATTTACTGTTTGTTCGTTTTGCCGCAGGCTCATTTGCACATGCTGGGTATCCGTCGGCGGTCAGTGCCTTCGTGACAAAGGAAGTGGAGCCAGACAAACGAGGTCCGGTTCAATCTTCTATGATCGCATCTTCTGGTTTTGCCGGGATCGTCGGCCCAATATTGGTCGCCCCGTTATTAACCTTAGTAGGCTGGAAAATGACGTACTTTATTTATGGCGGGATCGTAATAGTGATTGGACTATTGATGATCAAAGGAATTCCAAAATCGTCGGGAAAGCCAATCGTTTCTGCTAATCAAGCAAATATTTCCTTCTTTGAGGTGATTAAAGATCGAAATGTTTGGATCATGGTATTTGCGGCCTTTTTCATTAATGCGGCTGTCTACGGCATGACCGGTTGGATTGCTTCCTATTTAGTAGATGAATTTAGTTTGACGATGAATAAAATGGCGATGATGAGTGCGTTGATCGGTTTGGTAATGATGATTAGTGCGATGTTTGCCGGTTCGATGATTGGTCGCTATTTTAAAGATCGAGAAAAGCAGGTCATTTTAGTTGCATCGACAATGGGGGCAATAGTCGCTTTCTTGCTGGCTAGAAGTCACTCTTTAGTTTTAAGTATGATTTTTTTGGCAATCGCAGTGGCGGCAGCCAGTATCAGTTTCGCTACGCTGATGAGTTTGCCAGTGAAGCTTTTTGCTGAACGAGAAGTTTCTACTAAATATTCGATTATTAATGCGATCGGCGTTTCCGGCGGCTTCTTTGCACCAATGATCATTGGCTGGCTGGTTAATGCGAGTGGTTCCTACGGTGGAGCATTCAGTTTTATTGCCTTAGTATTTATTTTGGCTGGGATTGTTTCACTAGCTATTCAGACCAAAGATACTAAAGAGGCAGCCGTGGAATTAGAGCATCAAAAATAAGAAGAGATATTTATTTTCCTGAAAGTCATCAGTTATTCTGATGGCTTTTTTTATTACAAAATTATAATAGGCATTCTTAATAATAATTATCTGTAAGATTGAATAGTAATTTGCTAGAATATACTTGTGTTAATGATTTTTTTACAGGTAGATAAAAAAGCTATTTATAATTAATTCGAATTTTTTAAGGAGGATGAGAATGGAAAAGAAACGCTTTAAAATGTATAAAAAGGGTAAAAATTGGTTGATCGCTCCAATAATTTTTTTAGGAGTTTTAAGTGCGATTGGGTTTGCCGCCGATAATACTGAAGTGCATGCGGATGAAATCGAAACACCGCAAGTTCAACAGGTTGTCGAGGAAGTACCAGTTAGTTCAGAATCATTGGATGTTCCAACAGAAAAAGTAAGCGCTCCATTAAGCGAGGATGAAGTAAAAGACAATCCGGCAAATGAATCTGTTCAAGCTGTGTCTGAAGAAGCTGTTTTATCCCAAGCAGAGCTTGCAGCAAATGTTGCTGAAGAACAGGTTAACACTCAAGCACAGAACAGCGATGAAGCAAAAAATCCAAAAACAGAAGAATCAGTCGAGGTTGAAACTACTGAACCAACTGATGAGGTTCAAGCAGAAACTGCAACAAGTTCTGAGAAGACTGTCGATGTTCCAGCAAAAAGTGCTGCGACTCAAGCAAGTCAGCCAGCAGAAAAACAAGCAACAAGTTCCTCAACCCAAGCGACGACACAATCTTCACCGGCTGCGGCCAGCAGAGCCGCAACAGCCAAAGCTGCGAGGATCGCGATCTATCGTGTGTATAATCCGAATTCTGGTGAACATCTTCATACGATGAATGCTGGTGAACGTGATTACTTAGTCCGACTTGGTTGGCGCAATGAAGGTATCAGTATGTACGTTGACGGAACAGGGAATGATTTGTACCGCTTATACAACCCGAATTCTGGTGAGCATTTCTATACTTTAGGCGCTAAAGAGCGGGATAATCTGAAAAAACATGGTTGGCGTTATGAAGGGATTGCTTGGAAAACACCGAAATCCGGTCAGCCGATGTATCGTGTGTTTAATCCCAATGCCCGCGGTGCTGGCTCGCATCATTACACGATGCTTTTAAGTGAAAGAAATGATTTGGTCAAAAGAGGTTGGCGCAATGAAGGAATTGCTTGGTATACTTCAGGCGGTTCACAAAGTGTGGCTTCTTACGTTTTATTAAACGCGCCATATATCAATCAAAATAGTAGTGGCTATCCGATGGGGTGTGAAGCGGCGTCACTCTTGCAGGCTTTGCAAAAGAAAGGCTACGCTAAAAACTACAATCTGAAAAGCTTTATCAAGGAAATGCCGTTATCGTCTAATAATAATCCTAATAATGGATTTGCTGGAAAGCCAGACAAAATCATGAACAATGTTTATCAATCAATTTATGCAAAACCATTGGCGCAATGGGGAAATAAATATGGAAAAGTTGCCGACATTTCTGGCAGTTCCGTTGAAACATTGAAGGATGAATTACGTAAAGGCAATCCAGTCGTTGTTTACGTGACCGGTAATTACGCGAAGCCCGCTTATGGAAAATATTGGTGGGGAACGGGAATCGATAATGCGCATATCGTCACCTTGGATGGTTTTAACGAATCGAACAATACCTATCACATCTCTGATCCGAATTCTGGGAAATACTGGGTATCCGCCAGCAAGTTCGAAGCAAGTTATAATTTAAGAAAATCCGCCGTAGTGGTGAGATAAACAGACAGCCAACCGTTTAGCAAGCGGTTGGCTGTTTGTTTCTTAACTTACTTTCGTTCGGGGAAATGAAAATCCTTTAGTGCAGAATTTAAAAAGTGATTGAACTCTTTCATCAATAGAAATTTTTCAACGGTTTCTTGAACAAAATCGTCTGATGTGAGAATTTCCTGATCGCTTATGTGAAGTTCCAGATACATATTCTTGAATTTCAGATATTCAGCAATCGGAGAATCTGCATAAGATTCATATCCTCGCGGCATTCGTTTTAATTGCTTACCCATCACATGGTAATATTTTTTGAATTCTTTTTTTTCGATAATAGCTAAAAATTCTGTCTCGTGTTCGATCAGAGCTTGGCGAATCAGGTCGGTGGCTTCAGAAAACATATCCGCAAATAAACCACCGCCTAAGAAGGACTGATTGTTTGGTTTCAAAAAGATGAAATAGCCGCAAGGGATTGGCGCTTTTCCATTTGGTCCGATATGGGCACGGAAGACAGGATTATAGGGTGATTTATCGTGACTGAATCGGGTATCACGATTCAGTTTGAATGTCAGCTTTTTCGCTGGAACCAGAGGGATTTCCGGATCTTTTTCATGAAGCTGCTGTGAAAGAGTATCGATTAATTGATTAAATTCTGCGACTGCGTTCATTCGTTCTTGTTTTGTCTCGTGAAACCATTCCTGATGATTATTTTGCTCTAGTGCCGCCAAGTAGTTAAACATTTTTTCATAGGTCATAAATAGCCTCCTCGGTGATTAATTCTGATAATTGTTTTGACTCCAGCAATTCCTTCAAAAATTTCTGAGGGTCAAAGGGTGATTGGTAGTGAGTCAAAGTTTCAAATAGAAGGGTTTGCTCATCTAAAAACTCCATATTGCTTTTTTGCTGCATAATTTCTGCCAGATCCAATTTTTTTAAAGATGAATAATCGAGTTGTGACGGGTTGAGTCGCTTTTGCTGAATCGCAAAAGGGATTCTTTTTTTGCAATCGCAGCTTCCGCCAGCAACTCCGCAATAGATATTCAAAAAATTTCCCATTCTGATTCTTATGCGGGAAAGTTTTTTC
This sequence comes from Enterococcus hulanensis, assembly GCF_005405485.1. Lineage (GTDB taxonomy): Bacteria > Bacillota > Bacilli > Lactobacillales > Enterococcaceae > Enterococcus_A > Enterococcus_A hulanensis. Next base: position 314,988 of record NZ_BJED01000001.1, read on the forward strand.
CGATAAGTTGCAGGGGACATCTGGAGTAAATCGCCAGCTAGCTGACTCTTCATTTTAAACATCGTCCCTAAGATGAAAATACACCGATCTTGCGGACCGAGACATTGCAGCATGATATTGGTACATGAGAGCTTCAGTTCTTCAGCCAATTCTGTTTCTTCTAGCTCGCAAAATTGCTGGTCAAGCTTTGGAATGGGCTGCTCAAGATCCTTCCCCATAAGATCAAAGGTCAGTTGTTCGCGAAACGCGCGTTTTTTGTGATCATTGATCAGATAGTTGACTGCGATCCGGTAAACCCAAGTATTAAAACGGCTTTGCTGATTAAACGATGACAGGTTCGTGACAGCTTTTAGTAATATTTCCTGTGTGGCATCTTCAGCGTCAAAAACATTTCCCAACATTCGTAAGGAAAGATTGAATACGCTGTTTTTCACCTCCGCTAGTAAAACTGCCAGCGAATCGGTATCTCCATCCAATGAAGCTTGGATTAACTGTTTTTCTGGATTCTCTTCCATTTTTTTACCTCCTTTACTATTTAGACAAATAAAGCGGTCGGGTGTGACCGGAATTTTGAAATTGCTATCTTTATTTTGGCAGATTCCTTTGGTGCTGACTATAAAAAATAGAAGCAAAAAAAATTCGGACATTGACAACTGATATACACTGTTATACACTGTTTACGAAGAGGTGAATTGGTCATGAAATTAATTATTCAACACTCATCGATGACGCCTATCTACGAGCAGCTGGTAGAACAGATAAAAGGAGCGATTATTAAAGGTGAGCTGGAAGAAAATGATCCATTGCCTTCGGTTCGGTCTTTGGCAAAAGAGCTGAAAATCAGTGCGTTGACAGTTAAAAAAGCCTATGACGCGTTGGATCAAGAGGGGATGATCGCCACAGTCCACGGAAAAGGAAGCTTTGTTTGCGGGGTTAATCCATCATTGAAATGGGAGGAACAGCTCAAAGCGATCCAAAACGAACTGGAAGAAATAGTCACGAAGGCACGGCTGGTAGGAATGAGCGATCAAGACTTGAAGGAACTGATGGAACTAATACTGGAGGGATCATAATGCTTACACTAAAAAATGTAAAAAAAGACTATCAAGATTTTCAATTGGATTGTTCTTTGACCCTTTCTAAAGGGCAAATCGTCGGATTAGTTGGACGAAACGGCGCGGGGAAAAGTACAGCGTTCAAAATCGCTCTGGGGTTGATTCCTCATGAAGGAGGAACTGTCGAGCTTTTCGAGAAGCCCATCGATAAAATTACGGATAAAGATCGGCAGCGCTTGGGAATTTCATTAGCTGAATCAGGTTTTAACGAACTTTTTTCGATCAAAGAGATTACTTCCATGCTGCAAAATTTCTATCCTCAATTTGAAAAAGATTTTTTCTTAGCTAAATGTGAGGATTTTCAGCTTCCTTTAAACAAACCGGTGAAGGATTTTTCCACCGGAATGAAGGCTCGGCTAAATGTCTTGATCGCGATCAGTCACAAAGCAGAGCTGTTGATTTTGGATGAGCCGACTGCTGGCTTGGATGTTATTGCTCGCGGAGAAATATTGAGTCTTTTGCAAGAGTACCTTGAGCAAGACGACTCCCGCAGTATTTTGATCAGTTCACATATTTCAACAGATTTGGAGCAGCTTTGCGATTCTTTGTATTTTATTGATCAAGGAAAAATTATTTTGAATGAAGATACAGATGTCTTATTAGACGAATATGGTATTCTAAAAGTGACGGCCGATCAATATACTGATCTGGATAAGGCTTATATCGAGAAAGCTTTTCCCGCCAGCTTTGGGTATCAATGTTTGACGAAACAGCGCCAATTTTATCGTGAAAATTATCCGGAGGTTGTGGTTGAAAAAGCCAATATTGATGAAATTGTTTTAATGATGATGGGAGGAAATTAAAATGAAAGGGTTGTATGTGAAGGATCTCCAATTACTGGCAAAACAAAAATTATTTTTCTTAGCGATTATTTTTCTGACGGTAATGAATTCTTATAATCTTGAAAGTTTGGCGATCGTACCGGCTTTGATGCTCTTTTTCTTTGTTACATTGATTTTTACCACGGTTACTTATGATGAGATGAATCATGGTCTGGCGTTTTTGTTTACATTGCCAATCTCGCGAAAAAAATATGCTTTACAAAAATATTCGTTAGCGCTTATTAGTTCAATTTTGGCTTTAGTGATTTCTGTGATAATTGTTTTTAGCATGACGGGGATTCAAGGGAAAACAGTTAATTTAGAAGAATTTTGGTTTACTTTAGTCAGTCTTTTCATCGTCGGCTTATTTTACATTAGCTTGATGATGCCTGTTTACTTCAAATTCGGGGAACAGAAAAGTCGAATGATCATGATTCTTCTGATGGCTGTGATTTTCTTTTGTGCTTACTTAGGCAAATCAGTGATCGCAAGATTAGGGATCGATCTAAATGCGATTTTACAGCGAATCTCTGATACGCCGCTTTGGTTAATGCTGACAGGCGGAGTTGTTGCAGGAGGAGTAGTCGGTGTTCTTTCTTATCTGCTATCGCTTAAAATTCTTGAGAAGAAAGAGTTATAGCCAGTTCAGTCATCTCGTAATATTTTAGTGAATTTCAAATAGGTCTATGTACATTAAGTACAGGACCTTTTTTTTATTTTATTAATTTGAGGAGCATTGTCTACTATTTAGTATAAAGAATAAATTTACTCAACACTCTCCCCAACAGTCTAAAAGTTCTTTCGAAGTGTTGAACTTTTTTTCTTTTTTCGCATAGTGTCTAAAAGGGAAAATCACAGACACTGCTTGGCACGCGGATTGCTTACTGTATAGTAGAAAGCTTCGTTATAAATAACAGTGGAAAAGGCTTTTTTCGATTTTTTTAATTTTGAATTAAAAAAGATAAGATTGACTTTATTCTGGCTTTTTTTAATATAAAGGGAAGGGGGAAAGTCTATGAAAGAGGAATTATTGAATTATTTGAAGAATCAAACAGCTTTTCTCAACTTAGATGATTTAAGCGAATTGTTTACCGCTTCAAAATTGGCGGAAATTTTTAAAGTAAAACGAAATACGGTAAGCCAGTATCTGAATCAGCTGACTGAAGGTGGGCAGCTAGTGAAAATAAATTCGCGGCCGGTTTATTATTTTCACAAAGGGGCTTTTGAAAAGCAGTTCTTTGCTTTGAACGAAAATTATTATGAAAGCGTTCAAGCTGTGTTGGCCGAGCAGCCGATGTTCGGCCAGGAACAGGATTTCTTTTCTCTCTTGATTGGTCATGATAAGAGCTTGAATCGCGTGATTGATCAAATCAAGGCAGCGCTAAATTATCCGGATGGCGGCTTGCCTGTATTGATCAACGGGGAGAGCGGTACCGGGAAAAGCTATTTAGTAAAATTGATCCATCATTATTGCATTCAAAAGGAGCTTCTGCCGGAGGATGCGCCGTTTATCACGTTAAACTGCGCTCAATATGCCAATAATCCAGAGCTATTGACCAGTAATCTGTTCGGCAGTGTCAAAGGTGCTTATACAGGCGCCGATTCTGATCGAAAAGGGGCTTTTGAATCGGCGGATGGCGGAATTTTGTTTTTAGATGAGGTTCACCGCTTGAATGCTGAAGGACAGGAAAAGCTTTTCACCTATTTAGACCAAGGTGAAATTTATCGTATGGGAGATACGAATCATCCGATTAAGGTTCGCACGCGATTGTTTTTTGCGACAACGGAAGATTTGACGAGTACGTTCTTAAATACATTTATTCGGCGGATTCCGATTCAAGTAACGATTCCAGCCTTGCAGCAAAGAGCGAGAAACGAGCGCTTGGAACTGATCTATTCCTTCTTGATCAGCGAGCAGGCGAAAATCAAACGTGAGCTGATAATTACAGGGCAAACGCTGGAGCTGTTAGCCAGCGGGAATTTCAAAGGCAATATCGGTGAGCTGAAAAATATTATCAGGGTCATGGCAGCGAAGGCTCTGTCTGAAGCTAAGGATAGTCAGCAGATCAAACTAACGATTTATCATCTGCCTGAATCACTGCTTTCTATGAATACTCAAAACTTGCAGACATCACTGCCGGAGGAGGTAGTGATCCATAGTGATTCCAGACTAGATAATTTGATGCTGAAAAATACGCAAAGTCAAAAACGAGTGGAAGATTCGTTTACTAAAATGATTCTGGAATATCAGAAATCTCACGGTGAGCTGAATGACTGTCATTTGAAGCTGAAGGAAATCGTGGATCAGTTGTTTGATTACCTGCTGTTTGAAACGGATCGCCAGCAAAAGCATGAGATGCTGCTTTATTTGACTCAATATGTTCGGGAAACCTTTCGGCAGATGGAAAGCGCCTATCAAATCAAGTTTAATGGAAACAGTGTGTATGCGGTGGGCTACTATCTGTTTCAAAGAGGCGCCAATCGCTGGTTTCCGGAGGACAATCAAATCATGGAGCTGATTCGTCAGCTTGAATTACAGATTTCGGAGGCTTATCCTGCCAGTTATCATTATGTGCAGCGAATCCTCGAGCTATGCAGACCCAAGATCGATATCGAAATATCAGCGATGGATCGAATCGTTTTGACCTTGTACTTGAAAAAGGCGGATTGGACAAAAGAACAGGGGATGGCGAAGGCCGTGATTGTGGCTCATGGCTATGCGACTGCCAGCAGTATCGCCAATGTGGCAAATCGCTTTTTAGGCAAAGATATTTTTGAATCCTTTGATATGCCGCTGGATGTCACACCCCAGCAAATCGCCGAAGAAATATTGGATTATAGTGAAAATAACGATATTTCCAATGGATTAGTGATTTTAGTCGACATGGGCAGCCTCAAGGAAATTTACCAATATTTTCCTAAGCAGATCAATGTACCGATCGTTATCATGAACAATGTCACCACCCCGCTGGCAATTGCGATTGGAGAAAATATCAAGCACCAGCGAACATTAGCGGAACTCGCCAGTAAATCAGCGGCGGAAGCGACTTTTGACTGGGAAATTATTTATCCAGAGGAAAACCGGACCAAAGCGTTATTGACCACTTGCCAAACAGGCATTGGAACGGCGACTCAGATCTGTCATTTACTTGAGAAAAGTCTGCCTGGCACATGTGAGCTGAAGATACTGCCGTATGAATACCGTGTCTTGGAAGAAAAAAAGCTGGATGAGACAGTTTTTTCTATCTATGACGTTTTAGGGATTATTGGAACTGATGATCCGAAAATTCCAGAGATGCCGTATTTATCATTGGAGGAATTAATCTCAGGGGATGAACAAAAAGTATTAACCGAATGGCTGGCGCCAGTGATGACAGCAGAGGAAAATCAGATTTTCAATACGAATGTGATTCGTAATTTCTCTCTGGAGAAGGTGATCGATTCAGTGACGATCCTGGATACGGACAAAGTCATGAGTGAAGTGGATCTCTTCATGCGCGATTTGGAATTAGCTGGGAGAATCCAGCTTTCGAACGCCAAAAAATTGGCGCTGTATGTTCATGTCAGCTGTTTGATCGAGCGCCTGATCCGAAATGTGCCAATCGAAACCTATGAAGGTTATTCCGATTTGTATCAGTGTCAAAAAGAACTGCTGGAAATCATCAAACAGGCCTTTAGTGTCATTGAGAAGGATTATAGTGTCACGATCCCGGATTCTGAGATCGCTTATATTTTTGATATTGTCTATAAAAATGCAGATACATCCATGACAGATGAAGAGTTTTAATAAAAGCAGGCGGTGCGCCACTAAAGTTGGCACACCGCTTGCTTTTATTAAGGTGTAGAGGAGATTGAGAGGTGAATAGTATTGGAAAGAAAGCTAGTTCTAGCGTCACATGGGAAGTTAGCGTCGGGAATAAATTCTTCTTTGGAGCTGATTTGCGGAAACCAGCTTGCGATTGAAGCGCTGGATTGCTATTTGACGGAAAGCTTTGATTTAGAAAAAGAAGTAAAGGAACTAATGGAGCGTTATCGAGAGTATGAATTAGTGGTCGTAACGGATATATTCGGCGGCAGTGTCAATAATGAATTCTTAGCACATATCGATCGGTCAAATTTTTATTTGGTAGCTGGGATGAATTTACCATTTTTGGTGGAATTATCCATGCAGCTTCAGCAAGCGGAATCACTTCCGAAGCTGATTGAAATGTCATTGGAAACATCCAAGCAGTCGATTCAATTTTGCAATCCGCTGATCAGCGGTGAATTAGAAGAAGAGGAATTTTAATTAAAAACGGAGGGATAAAAAATGATTTTATTAACAAGAGTGGATCATCGTTTGCTTCATGGGCAAGTTGCTTTTTCGTGGACACAGGGCTTAGGGGCCGATTGCATTTTGATCGCCAATGATGATGTTCCGGTAAATGAGCTGCGAAAAACGACCATCAAACTGGCTAAACCGCAGGGCGTAAAATTAGTCATTAAAAATATCGAGGATTCGATCGCGGCTTTACAGAGCGGCGTCACAGATAAATACAAATTATTTATCGTAGTGGAATCAATTGCCGACGCAAAAAAACTAGCCGACGCTTATCCGCAGATCCAAAAAATCAACTTAGGCGGAATCAAAGCCAAAGAAGGAACGCGAAGTATCGGAAAAGCAGTGAATGTTTTGCCTGAAGAGGAGACGTTACTGATGGAAATGGTGGATAAAGGGATCGAAGTTGAAATCCGACAAGTCCCGACAGATAAAAAAGTGGCTGTTACTGAAGTTCTTTAAAAAGAAAGGTTGAAAAAATATGCTCATTCAAGCAATTTTACTTGGAGTGGTCGCATTTATCGCTCAGTCTGAGTACGCGTTAGGTACCTCTTTGTTATCTCGTCCAATCGTTACGGGGTTATTTACCGGGATCGTATTAGGGGATATCAAGGCTGGCATTATTATGGGAGCGACATTGGAATTAGCATTTATTGGTTCATTCTCTGTAGGCGCAGCGATTCCGCCGGATGTTGTTACAGGCGGTGTTTTAGGAACGGCTTTTGCCATTACGGCTGGTGCCGGTACGGAGACTGCTTTGCTGTTGGGGTTACCGATTGCGACACTGACATTGATTTTGAAAAATATTTATCTTGGGATCTTGATTCCGATCATGAACCAAAAAGCTGATAAGTACGCGGAAGATGGAGACTATAAAGGCGTTGAACGGATGCATTTGACGGCCGGTTTTGGACTTTCTTTGATGCTTGGTCTAGTCGTGATGATCTCATTTATGGTGGGTAGTAAGACGATCGGTAATTTATTGGATATGATTCCTGAATTTATTCAGCACGGATTATCTGTTGCGACTGGCTTGATCCCGGCACTAGGGTTTGCAATGCTTGCTCGCTTGCTGATCAACAAACAGGTTGCGCCATACTTCTTCTTAGGCTTTGCGCTGGCTGCTTATTTAGAAATTCCGGTGACGGGGATCGCTATTTTCGGTGCGATCGTGGCAGTCGTTGTCGTAAATATTATGAACGTGCGTGGTGCGCAGAATAATACTGCGCAAACTTCAACCGGGGAGGTAGTGGATGATGATGACTTCTAATGAGAATAATGAGTTGAAAATCACTAAGAAGGATTTGAGTAAAGTGTTTTGGCGTTCATTCCAAATGGAGTTTTCTTGGAACTACGAACGACAAATGAATCTGGCTTATTGCTACGCGATGATTCCTATTTTGAAGAAATTATACAAGACCAAAGAAAGTATGTCTTCGGCATTAAAGCGTCATTTGGAGTTCTTTAATACGACACCGCATATCGTGACCTTGATCTTAGGGATCAATGCAGCGATGGAAGAGGAAAATGCGAATGATCCGAATTTTGATGTTTCGACGATTGATAACATCAAAACATCTTTGATGGGACCATTAGCTGGGATCGGTGATTCGTTCTTCTGGGGAACCTTGCGTTTGATCGCTACTGGTGTTGGAACTTCATTAGCGATGCAGGGAAATATTTTAGGTCCGATCTTGTTCGTGCTGATTTTTAATATCCCTCATTTATTGTTCCGCTATTTTGGCACGAGCTGGGGCTATAAACTGGGTACCGGCTTCTTAAAGAAAATCCAAGAAAACGGCATGATGGGCAGCTTGACACTTGGTGCTTCAATCATTGGTTTGATGGTGGTCGGCGGTATGACAGCCTCCATGATCGATATCAATATTCCTTTGAAGATCGGTACAGGTGAAAATGCGGTGACAGTCCAAAGTATTTTTGACGACATCGTCCCAAGAATTCTATCACTGGGTGCCTTTGGAGCAGTCTTCTATTTACTGAAAAAAGAAGTCAAAGCTCTGACGATTTTATTAGGCTTAGCTATTTTCGGAATCCTGGGCTCATGGATCGGCTTCTTTTAAAAATGGAGGGATAGTATGGCAACGATGACGATGCTTGATTATATCAATCAAGAGCAAGAAGCATTGACGAAGATTTTGAATGACTATGATTTTTCTAGTGATCTCAAGCTTGCGAAAATGGACACTGTAACAATTTTAGCGACCGGCTCTTCATATAATGCGTGTCTATCTGCTAAGATAGCTTTTGAAAAAATCGCGGATGTCAGTATCACAATTGAAGAACCTTATAATTTCAATCATTATGGTCGATTAATAAAAAGCACCGACACGATTATCGGTGTTTCTCAAAGCGGCAAAAGTGCTTCTACTATCGATGCGATGAAGAAGCTGGCTAATAGCAAGATTCAGCGGATCGTTTTGACAAGTGATGGAGAGAGCCCGATTGCTCAGGTCGCTGACCAAGTGATTGATCTGAATATGGGGATCGAAACGGTCGGTTTTGTCACGAAAGGTTTTTCGGCAACGGTCTTGCAGCTGATTTTGCTGGCGATCAAAGTCGGGGTGTCTAAAGCCCAGATCGATGAGGGCCGCTTGAAGAAATTAAAGCAGGAGCTGCATGAAATAATCAGCAATATTCAAAGTGTGATCGACCAGTCCAATGGCTTTTTTGAAAAACATGAACAGCTATTAAAACTTGGCGGACGCTTTGTCGCATTGGGTTATGGTCCGAATTGGGGAACAGCGAAGGAATTTGAAACGAAATTCACCGAGACTGTTCGCAGGCCGAGTCAAGGCTTCGAGCTGGAGGCTTATATGCACGGTCCTTACTTAGAGGCCGATTGGGAACATACACTGTTCTTTATTGAAACGCCAAGCAGCAATCAAGCTCGATCACAAGCATTGGCAGATTATATGAATGAATATGTTGGTACTGTTTTGAAGGTGACGACAGAAAAAAGCTCTGATCAGAATGTTTTGGGCTTAGCTGTTAGCGTTTCGGAGATTTTTTCTCCATTATTATTGATCATTCCATTTCAGCTGCTGGCTTATCGTACGGCAACGGCGAAGGGAATTGATTTGAGCAAACGGATTTTTGATGATTTTGATTCAGTATTAAAAAGTAAAATATAAATTTTGAGGAGATAAGAACATGTTGAAATTTAATGAGCAGCAGCAGATTGACGATATTCAAGGAGCATTAGAATTACGTCCGCAGGTAGAAAAAATTATTGATGAGGTTTGGGAAAAAGGCTACGACAATATTTATTATCTAGGCATTGGGGGAACTTATGCCTCAGCTATGCAGGCGGTAACGTATATCAATGGACGCAGTGATCTGCCGGTCTACGTACAGCATGCAGCGGAGTATTACACTACTGGCAACCGCAGACTGACTAAAGATTCGTTGGTGATTCTTTCTTCGGTGACTGGGACAACGGAAGAAGTCGTGAAGGCTGTCGCTGAAATCAAAGAAGTTGGAGCAACGCTGCTAGGCTTTGTTGATACAGCTGGAACAAGCCTTGCTGAAAGCTGCGATCATGTGATTACGTATCCAGCTCCGGGAACAGAACAGATCAAATTCTTTATGGCAGCTGATCGCTTAATGCACAATAATGGGGATTTTCCTGACTATGCTGAATATTATGCCGAATTAGAAAAATATTTACCAAAAGGGTTAGTTGAGGCTGAAAAACAAGCCGAGGACTTTGGCCGAGAATTTGCTGAAAAACATCGCCATGATGACATGCATTATTTTGTTGGAGCCGGCAACCAGTGGGGCGCAGTTTATTCATACGCGATGTGCTATTGGGAAGAACAAAGCTGGCTGCGCTCAAAATCGATCCATGCTGCAGAATTCCTGCACGGCACCTTAGAAATTGTAGATGAAACGACGCCGGTAACCTTGTTCTTAGGTGAAGATGAGCAACGTCCATTAGCGGAACGGGTGAAAAATTTATTGCCGCGGATTTGTGGAAACTATACGTTTATCGATTCAAAAGATTATCCAATTGAAGGCATCAGCGAAAAAAATCGCGGTCGAGTGTTGCCGCATCTATTGATGCACTGTGTAACACAGCGTATCGACGCACATGTTGAGAAATTGAATTGCCATCCATTAGATATTCGTCGTTACTATCGTCAATTTGATTATTAAACATTGAACCTCTTTGCGAAAGCGAAGGGGTTTTCTTTTGTGATTGGGCAAGAAAGCACCTTCATTATCTTGAATCCGACAACACTATATATGGTATTGTTTTTTCGCATATAACTAAAAACACACAAAATCTAGTCTTTACTTCCCGGAGAATTAGGAGTACTATTATCAAGGATTTGAAAGAAAAATTTAGTTTACTATGAAGGGATGGATGAAACGATGCTACTTATAGCTGGCACGATCGGCGCGGGTAAAAGCAGCCTGACAGATATGTTATCGCAGGAAATGAACTCAAGGCCATTTTACGAAAATGTGGATGACAATGAGGTACTGCCATTGTTTTACTCGAATCCAGAAAAATATACTTTTTTGCTGCAGATTTTTTTCTTAAATAAACGCTTCTTGGCAATGAAGGATGCGTTGAAGCAGGCCGATAATGTATTGGATCGTTCGATTTATGAAGATAGTCTGCTTTTTCATTTGAACGCTGACCTGGGCCGAGTGAACAAAGAAGAAGTTCTGCAATACGATAATTTGTTAGATACGATGTTAAAGGAATTGGAGCTTGCCGCACCGAAAAAAAGACCGGATTTATTGGTTCATATTAAGGTTTCTTTCGATGTGATGTTAGAACGGATCGAAAAACGCGGTCGGGACTATGAACAGATTGCTACGAATCCTGAGCTTTTCGATTATTATCGGATGGTGAATGATCGCTATGAAAAATGGTACGACAGCTTTACGATCTGTCCGAAAATTCAGATCGACGGCGACCGCTATGATTTTGTAGCTGATCCGCAGGCGGCTGAAACTGTCATCAAGCAGATTAAGGAGGAAACAAACAAATTAAATTTGTTGGAGTTTAAGAACTCTAATTATTATTCAAAGGGAAATATTGAAAAGGGGATTTTTTAGTAGTTCTATTTTTCTGAACAAATAAAGAACGACCGTTTTTAGAAGGAGTCAATCATGTTAAATTATTTCAAGTTTTTACTTCACCAATTAAAAGGCTGGCCGCAGCAAAATTATTATTTATTTTTCTTTAGTCTGGGCTGTCAGGTGATGACCTTAGTCAATCGGCCGATCACACTGCTTACGGTGATCACATTTATCGGAACGACTTTAGGTGTATTATGTATTCTTTCTATTAATGCGGCGAAATCGGTCAATGGTATTTTAGGAATCATTTCTGCGATCTGCTTTATTTATGTAGGGTATTCGGCAAAAAATTATTTAAGCATCGGCGAACAGATTGCTTATATGATCACGTTGGATATTCCTGTCTTGCTAAGTAAAGAGTGGAATCACAATATGGCGGCGAAGATCCGCAAGTTTACCGGAAAAACGTGGTTCACAGCAATTATCAGTACGATCGTGGTCTATTTTGTTTCGGGCTTTTTGATTCAGCGCTTTACGGATGATCCGCGGCCTTGGATCGATGCGATTGCTTTTTCAATTAGTTTGAGCGCGGGAATTATCAGCTTTCTGCGCTACAATAATCAATATTTCTGGTGGCTGGCTTCTGGGCTTGCGCAAATGGTTCTTTGGTATATGTCATTCAGACATGGCTCGGCAAGCTTGGCGATGTTCGTCAACAGTTCGGTTTATCTGATCAATGATGTGCTGGCCTTCACTGTTTCGCCTTGGTACAACAAGAAGGAACGGGAAAGAATGCAGCGGATGGAAGAAGAGTATTATCATTTGAGTCACTAATTTAAATAGAATAGAGGACAATGACCGTTTTTTCACGTCATTGTCCTCTATTTTTGTCATTCATCAGCTAACAGCCAGTCAATTTCGTCGGTTATCCAGGCTCCGGGTTTCTTTAGTTGATCAAAGGGCACCCATGAGCTTTTCATAAAAATCTTTTCCGGATGCCAATTACCATTATTCAGCTGCTTGGTTTTCAAAAAATCCTTAGCAGCCTGACATTCCGGCCGATCCAGCAGCTTTTCCTGCTTGATAACACCTAAAACCTCGATAATATTGGTTCGATAAGGGTAGGGATAGAAGAGTGTAACTAAATCATTATATAAATAGTCTTCGCTGTTCTGGTGAAAAATCACACGATGGGCCAAAATATAATCCAACCCCTGTTTCAATTTTGCTTGAAGCCCTGGAAAGTCGCCGTATTTAGCAGCGTATTCCGAAAGCGCCTTGACTGATTTTACCAAGCCGTCATAGCAAGGAGAATTTCCGACACATCCGCCAAAGCGCTGAAAAAGGTCTTTGCCCTGCCAGCTTGACGGTTCAGCCTTAGCAAAAGGAAAGTAGGAAATGATCCACTGAATACCATTTTCCGCCCACTCTTTTTTACCGGCACGAAGAAAAATCAGGGTACAAAGCGCATTATGGCAGGCTAAGACGCCTGCTTGTTTCCCAGTTAATGAGAAGCCTTCTTCAAAATTGGTATGAGTATACAAGGTGTCCAGCATTGTCTGAACCTGATCCAAACGTTCAAAATAAGGAATCTCTGAAAGCTCGATCAATAAAAATTCCAACTTCCGCAGACCAGTGAAGGTATCCGTTCGGAAAGGCTCAGCTAAAATTTGTGCGATGACCTCTGAATTTTCTAAGTAGGACTGAATTTCTGCTGATTCAATCGAACGCTGATCTCTCACAGCTTTTTTTAATCGTAATGCCGTATCCAATGTTTGTTTTTCATTTATCACACCAACACCTCACATTTATTTAAAATTACTTCAAGTGTAGCATGCAGCCGGAAGATAGAAAAGCTGGTTTGGTTTGTGATACTAAAGTTAATAGTTTTTGGCAAGATAAACCTTTATTTAAATAGGAATATTCTTTGAAATTTCAATGAATAATGAGATTTTAATTTGATAATAAGTTATTGTAAGGGTAAACAGAAAATGATAAAAGAGGATGAACATGAGGTATCTATATCAGCAGCTGCTGGCTTTTTGGCTTATTATTATTTTGACGATAATTTTAATTGGTGTTTCCTTTACAAATATCAATAAACGGACGCTGATCAATCAAAATTATAATCAGATTTGGGGCTATCTCCGCTCTGTCGGCAATATTTTAAGCAAACCAGAAACCAATGATTTTGATAATTCCTATAATTATTCGCATCCGGAAGAGCATTTGATTAATTCCTTACATTATGCTGAAACGATTTTAGCGGATCAGAGTATCAACTTTGTCTTTGTCGATAGCCAAGGAACGGTTATTTATCCCGATTATATTTCTACTGTTTCAAAATCTATATTAGATAGTTCGGATCGGCAGCAAATCAAGGAAGGCTTCCCGATTAACAAAACTATCAAACGCGATCTAGACGGCAAGCCCAAGCAAACCTCTTATGTATTGGCAAAAGTTGATTTGTCAGAAAACGTTGAGGGTGTTCTAATTGCCTCAAAGTCAGCCAAGGATTTGGAATACAGTGAAAAATTAATTTCGGATAATTTGCTGAAGGGTTTTATTATTTCATCATTATTTGGCGGGGCGATCAGCTTTGCGCTGGCAGCTGGACAAGTCAAAAAAATCAATGATTTAAAGCGGGCGGTCAATCAAATCGCAAATGGAAATTACGAAATCGAGATCGAAGAGAAAAATAATAAGGACGAGTTTAATGAGTTGGCCCATGATTTCAATAAAATGACGGTAGCTTTGCAGGTGAACGAGATGGAAATCATCCGGCAGGAGGAATTGCGGAAACAGTTTATGGCCAATACTTCCCATGAAATGCGGACGCCATTGACGACGATCAAAGGGTTATTGGAGGGCTTTGAATATGGCGCGATTCCAGAAAGCCAAAAGGGAAAAGCTGTGTCATTGATGCAAAACGAAACGGATCGTTTGATTCGCTTAGTGAAGCAGAATTTAGATTACGAAAATATCAGAAGCCATCAAATCACTTTGTCTGAGACTCATTTTGATGCTGCTGAGGAGATCAAAAATATTGTCGCTCAATTAAGTAAAAAGGCAGCTTCGATGAATGATCAAGTCATTTTATTAAATGAAGGACCGATCGAAGTTTTTGCGGATCGCGATCGCTTCATTCAAATCATGGTAAACATTATTCAAAATGCCATCCAGTTCACTGAGGACGGCGAAATAAAGGTGGACATCAAGGAAACCGATAGCGATGTGATTATCTCAGTTGAAGATAACGGGATCGGAATGACGGAGGAGGAGCAGAAAAATATCTGGGATCGCTATTACAAAGCCGACCCATCCAGAAAAAATACAAAAATAGGAGAGTCAGGGCTTGGCTTGTCGATCGTGAAGGAATTAGTGCGGTTGCATAACGGTTCGATTGAGGTGGTAAGTCAGAAAAATGAAGGAACCACTTTTGTTGTTCGCTTTCCTAAAGAGGTTTAGTTAATATGAAATAAGATAAAGGCTGTTGATACGATCGTATTGACAGCTTTTTTAGCGGAAAAAATTTGCTGAGTATCTGTTATACTTACTTAAATAGAAAAAAGGAGTTCAAAAATGTTAAAGCGTTTTTTTAGTTATTATCGTCCGTATAGAGGACTGTTTATTTTAGATTTCACCTGTGCGGTATTTGCTGGATTATTGGAGCTGGCGTTTCCTGTTGCGGTGAATCAGGTCATTGATAAAATTATGCCGCAAAAGGAGTTTCGGATTATTTTGCTGGCTTGTTTGGCGCTCTTTTTATTTTATGTGTTAAACACGATTCTTCAATATATCGTGGTGTTTTTTGGACACAAATTGGGCGTCAACATTGAAACGGATATGCGGCGGGAGTTATTTGCCCATTTGCAGACCCAGCCCTATGAGTATTACGACAATCAAAAAACAGGAAAATTGATCAGCCGGCTGACGACGGACCTGTTTGAAATTTCCGAGGTTGCTCACCATGGTCCAGAAGATATTTTTATCACGATCATGACGCTGGTCGGTTCCTTTTTATTAATGCTCAACACCCATGCGAAATTAGCCCTGGCCACTTTTGCCGTATTGCCGCTGATTACGATTGCTTTAGTGTTTTTTAATAAAAAGATGACCAATGTAAATACGCGGATTTATGAAGATTTAGGAGAATTCAATGCGGGCGTTGAAGCTTCTGTCAGCGGGATTCGTGTAACACAATCCTTTGCCAACGAAGAATATGAGTATCATCGGTTTGGCGGCTTGAGCGAGGCCTATCGCAAATCGAAAATCCTGTTTTACCGAATCATGGCGATCAGCTCGGCCTATAATTATTTATTGATTCGGTTAATTAATTTGTTTACGCTGATTTTTGGTTCGTATTATGTGATTCAAGGGGAATTGACAAACGGACAATTTGTTGGGTTTATTTTGCTGGCGAATGTTTTTGTGCGGCCAATCGAAAAGGTCAATAATATGATCGAAAGTTATCCAAAGGGCATCGCCGGCTTTAAAAGGCTGACGGAAGAATTGGACAAAAAGCCGACTATTATTGATCAGCCTGATGCGATAGACGTGACTCATTTATCCGGCGACATCCATTACGATGATGTGTCGTTTTCTTACGCTGATGGGAAAAAAGTGCTGAATCATATCAATCTTTCGATTAAAACAGGAGAGACGGTGGCTTTCGTTGGACAAAGTGGATCAGGGAAAACGACGTTGTGTAATTTGCTGCCGCGTTTTTACGAAGTGACAGGTGGCGAAATAACTATCGACGGCATTCCGATTCGCGACATGACACTGACTTCTTTGCGCAACCAAATCGGCATCGTGCAGCAGGATGTTTTTCTATTTCCGGGAAGTATCCGCGAAAATATTGCTTATGGACGTTTAGATGCGAGTGAAGAAGAGATTCGGCCCGCGGCCAAATTGGCGCACCTTGATGTTGTCTTAGAACAAATGCCGGAGGGAATCGACACGCAGATCGGGGAACGGGGCGTTAAACTCTCTGGTGGTCAAAAACAGCGGGTCGCGATTGCCCGCATGTTCTTGAAAAATCCGCCGATCTTGATTTTAGATGAAGCGACCTCGGCGTTAGATACCGAAACGGAGCAGGTGATTCAGGAGTCCTTGAACTCGTTAGCCAAAGGACGAACGACAATGATCATCGCTCATCGATTAGCGTCGATTAAACACGCGACTCGGATCGTGGTTGTCAGCTCTGAGGGAATCTTAGAGCAGGGTACTCATGAAGAGTTAATGGCAAGAGGCGGCGCGTATCGTAATTTATACGATGCTCAATTTAGAAAATAAAAGCAGCAGGCGAAAAACTTTTTGAAGGTTTTTCGCCTGCTGTTTTTTACAAAATCACGTTAAAATTATGATCGACTTCAGCCTTGATTATTGGATGCTTTTTCAAATACTCCGCAATCAATTCCGTCATGTCGATTTGGATTTCCCGTACGATTTTATCTGCGCCGAACATTTCGTAGTTTCCGCCGCCGATTGCACGGTATTGATTGGTTACCAGTTCAAATTCTTGTTCAGCGGTAATGGGGTGACCTTGGAACGACAGCTCCGTAATTCGCTGTCCGGCTGGTTGATTCATATCGATCGTGTACTGAAAGCCTTCATACATATCATAATTATAGTATTGCGGTTTAGGCTGGATATACGCCGGATTGAAGACAATCTGGTCATTTTCCACGGCGAGATAGTTGGCGGATTGTTCCAACGCCGCTCGCAGTTCGGCACCGTTGACCTTAATGACGGCCAATGTATTTGGATAGATATAGTTAGTAATGACATCTCGCATCGTGATCGTTTTGCCAAAGCCTTTGCCTTCATTATTGAACAGCGCAGTGCCGGAAATCTCCGCTCCGCTGGCAGATAATTGCACCCGATTGATAAATTCGACATAGGGGTGTTCTTCCAAACGTGCCTGCATTGGGTCCGTGATGCGCATGTCGCCTTCAACTTCTCCTAAGGTTTGATCCAGCCAATGCTCCAATTCTAATTCCAGCGGTTCGATCGCCGAGAGAATCTGCGGATCGGCTGCCACATTTTCGACAGTATGCAAGGCGGCGTGACTATCAACGATCATGACTCGATCACCATTTTTTTCAATCGTCAATTGGATTTCTCCAATGTGATTGCCTCGGTAGCCGGGCTGGACGACTGGAATGCCATTGATTTTTGCAGCGATCGTCCGGTGCTGATGACCAGTAAAAAGGGCATCGATGCCCTCAACTTCCTGTAAAAGTTTGTAGCCCTCATTTTCTCCTGTCAAAGCTTCGGTTGCTTCGCCCGTTGTCAGATCCTTTTCGAAGCCGCCATGATAACTGACGATTACTAAATCTGCCTGCTGGTTTAAAAGCGGAACATATTTCTTGGCTGTTTCAACGATATTCGCAAAAGTTAAACCTGCGAGAGTTTCCGGTTTTTCCCAGTGGGGGATGTATTCTGTGGTTAAGCCTAAGATGGCAATTTTTATTCCAGCCTTTTCAATAATTGTGTAGGCTTGGCCGAAATAGGGCTGTCCAGCTTCATTTAAAATATTTGCGGCCAGTACTGGTGCATGATAACTTTCAATGGCTTCCTTTAAATAATCAATGCCATAGTTAAACTCATGATTTCCGATTACTTGAACATCATAATCCATCAGATTAATCAGCTTCGTCAGTTCTTTAGCAGAAGATTTCTCTTTGGCAAGATAATAACTCAACGGGGAGCCTTGAATGAAATCACCATTCTCGATTGCAATTACCGGTCCAGCGGCTTGCGCTCGTAATTCTTTTAGTTTAGCAGCAACTTTGGCAGCGCCAAATGCTAGATTTTGCTTACCAGAATAATCGGTCGGATAAACGTAGCCGTGCATATCGCTGGTTTCAAGAAAAGTAAGTTTCATGCTTATGTCTCCTTAGTTATCATATGTATTAACTCTGCATCAATGACACAGAAGAGGCCGAAGCATTCGCTGCGATCGGCCTCATTAAGTTATTTAGTCATATGCAGTGTTTTTAGCACATGACCTGGAATAAAGTTCTCTGATGTTTGCTGGATCACTCTTCCTTGTTGGAGCTGGTAAAGATTGTAGCCATGACGCTCCTCAAAACGGACAAAGCCGCCGCCTTCATCTTCACCGACAAAGGACATACTGGACACCGTAAAATAGGGAATGCCGTTAATTTCATCACTGAAAGTATGATGGGTATGACCATTCAGGATACAGCGAATATCAAAAGGCGCGATCAGCTCCAGAAATCGTTCAGTCCCCGGCCAATTCGAAATACTGCTTTGCTGCGGCAGCAAATGATGGTGGGTGACTATTACGATTGGCTGGTTTTTCACTTGCTCCAAGGTTTTCTCTAGCCATTGAAATTGACCTTCATCAACAATACCATCGGCATAGCCATAGCATGAGTTGTCGAAGGAAATCACTGTGAAGTCGGGCAGCGTCACTACTTGATTGTATGGCGCGGAAGAAGCTTCCTCCGCGCACCAACCGACTCTGAAATGTTCTTTGATATCGTGATTTCCTAGCGTCACAATGATTTCGGTATCGCCTAATTGGTGTTTCAGCCACTTCCGTAAATAACGATAATCTTCTATTTCGCCGTCTTCTGTCAAATCTCCACTGATGACTACTAGATCAAGCGTGGTCTGCTGCTGCAGGTGTGTCAAACATTTTTCCAGTGGAATCAATGGATTCTGCATCTTAGCCAGCATGCCTTTATAGCCTTCATCACAGGCCTCGTACTTTCTGCGAAAATGTATATCTGATATGTGCAATATATTCATGTTATCTCAATTTCTTTCTTATGATTCCGGTTATTTGGTCCAAAATAAACACGGTAACAACGACACCGATCAAAATAATGCTGACCTTGCTCCAAGAACGGGTTTGAATCGCAAAAATCAGCGGTGCGCCAATTCCGCCAGCGCCAACGAGACCGAGGGTTGCGGCACTACGGACAGCAATTTCAAAATGGTTCAATGCTAAGGAACAATAGATCGGCATTAGGTAGGGAATGCGGACATAAAAAATCGTCTGCCAAAAATTTGCGCCTACGGCATGCATTTCTTCAACCAGCCGTTCATCCATCGCTTCCATTTCTTCGGTAAATAATTTTCCCAGCATTCCGATTTGATGAACACCGATCGCCATTACTCCGGCAAAAGGACCTGGACCGACTACTTTGACGAAAATAATCGCAAACACCAATTCAGGGAATGCCCGCAAAACATTACAAATGAATTTTCCTAATTTCGTTACCCAAGGATGCGCCTGCCACAAGTTCGCTGCGCTGATCAAAGTGATAGGAATAGCTAAAACTGTCGCAATCATTGTTCCTAAACAAGCGATCCCGATCGTCAGTAAAAGCAGACTCATCAAATCTTCGCCGCTGCCGTCATAGAAAAAGCCCCAGTCAGGCTGTCCTAAACCGCGCAGAACGTCCATTCCCATCGCAGGGGAGAAGGTACTCAAGCCGGAGTAGTCCAACGTCGCCGCTGATAGCACAACAAGAATGACCAATACGACCAGCGAAACGATCGTCTTTCTATTCATCTCGCGAATCATCATAGCAGGGACCTCCTAACACGCTCGCTTAATTTATCAACGATAGCGACCGTAAGTAAAATCGTCAGAATAATAATCGACACCCGCTCATAATTCAATAAAGCCAGCGATGAATTCAAAATAACGCCAATCCCGCCGGCACCAACATAGCCAAGAACGGTAGAAGCACGAACATTGACCTCAAACGCGTAAAACGCATAACTGGCAAATTGACTCAACACTTGTGGAGTAATCGACCAGACAGCGATCTGCATTTTATTGGCGCCGACTGCCGATGCAGCTTCGATCGGACCGAAGTCGATTGTCTCGATTGCTTGGAACATTAATTGCGACACCATGCCAAAGGTGAAAACAGCGATAGTCAAAACACCTGTCGCTTCACCGATTCCAAAAATAGCAACAAAAAGTGCAGCTAACAGCAGCGTAGGGATCGTACGAACCAAGCCTAAAAGAAACCGGAAAATAGTCGACAGCCACCGGTTTTCAGTCACTACGGTCGTTGCTAAAAAACTCACTGGAATCGCAAAGAGCAGTCCAATGACGGTTCCTAGTAAGGACATCTGCAATGTTTTAACCATCGGTTCTACCAATTTAGGCAAATAGCTGAAGTCAGGATGGATAAATCGTGATAAGAAAGCCGTCATTTGGCTGGAATTATTGAAGACCTGAGAAAAATCAGCGGTCGTGATCCATGCACTTCCTTGAAAGCAAGCGATTAGAAACAGCAGAATAAGCAGGTGCTTATACCATTTAAAGTGAACGGTCTCTTTCAAGCTCATTGATTTCGCCTGCCTTTTCTTCAAAAATTGCTTTGCCATAGATCTGATTCAAACGTTCATCGGTCAAGGCCGCGGGTGATCCGTCAAAGACGACCTGTCCGGCATTCAAGGCGATCACGCGTGTCGAAAACTCACGAGCAAGCGGAACCGAATGAAGATTGACGATGACCGTCTTATTCATGGTTTGATTGATTTTTTTCAAATCCGCCATGACTTTTTGCGTCGTGATCGGGTCCAAAGAAGCTACCGGTTCATCTGCTAAAATAATGGGCGCCTGCTGAACTAATGCGCGGGCAATCGACACCCGCTGCTGCTGACCGCCGCTGAGCTCGTCGCTGCGGGTCTGCAATTTGTCTGACAAGCCGACTGTTTCCAACGCTTCTTTTGTTTGCTGGTAGTCTTCTTTGGTAAATAGTCCGAAAATACTTTTCCAAGTCGAGTAATAACCCAAGCGTCCGGACAAGACATTCTTCTGAACGGTACTGCGTTTCACCAAATTAAAGCTTTGGGAGATCAAACCGATTTGACGGCGGATCATGCGCAATTCTTTTTTATTTGCTTTTGTAATAGAGGTCCCGTTGATACGAATATCGCCTTTGGTGGTGCTGACTAAACGATTGATGCTGCGCAGCAGGGTACTTTTTCCCGCACCGCTCAATCCGATAATGGACACAAATTCGCCATCTTCAATGGTTAGATTGATATCCTTGAGACCAACGACACCGTTGGGATAAACCTTCGAAACATTGTCAAAAATTATCATTATCTATCTCCGTTTTTTAAAGTGCCAGTGAATAAAATTCACTGACACTTATTAATCTCTTAATCCGCTGCTTTTTTCGTGTAATCTCTGATTGTATCGTAGGCAGAGTCCGCAGCTTCTTCATAACCTTGATGTCCCCATAAAGACATGGCTTCCGCGCCGTCTTCATCATCCTTCATATTAAGGAAGGTTTTCTTGATTTCTGCTTTTAAGTCCTTGGACATATCTGGTTGAACCGCGATAGCATCATTTGGAATGTCGCCTTCAGTCAAATATAGGACCTTCAAGTCTTTAAATAAATCATTATCAGAAAAACCTGAGGCAAAGACATTTCGCGCGCCTTCAAAAACAAAGGCCGCATCCATTTGTTTATTCAATACAGCAGTAATTTCACTTGGGATATCATTAACAGTAGTCATTTTCGCATCGGTCGTAGGATCTACACCAGCATCTTTTAATTCCGCCACAGGATAAATATAGCCGCTGGCCGAGTTAGGACTTAATGTAGCGATATTTTTTCCTTTAAGATCAGTCAATTTGGTCATATCACTGTCCGCACGAACTAAAACTTCGCCTTTAAAGGTATTGGTCAATTTATCTTTTAACGGCAAGCCGGTTTCTTGATCGTAATCACCAAGCTGCGAGGTCAAAATCGCTTCAGCAGCCTTAGCATCTTTTGCTTGTACATAAGCGGCAGGGGGCATGATACCAACATCCACTTGACCAGAAGACATCGCTTCAACGATTGTCGAATAATCTGTCGCCAGCGTTACTTCTACTTCACGATCTAATTTTTTCGATAAGTATTTGGCGAAAGGTTTTGCCTTGGCTTCCATACTGCCGTCGTTGTTCGTCGGGACAAATTGTACGACCAACTTTTCTTTCGTGTCTTTTTCTGAACTGCTTGTTTTACCAGAACCGCACCCAGCTAAAGCCGTAAGTAACATCACTCCGATAAACCCTTTTGCTAACTGTTTGAACTGCATTTTTCTCCTCCTATTGGATGTAATTTCTACTACGTCTAAATCATAGCAAGGAATCAAAAATAATGAAGTGACGCACGTCCTATTTTACACAATTTTTACATACAATTTACAATCAAACACAATGGATTGTTCGTATTGAGCATGAAATCATTATAAGCTATAATGAAGAAAAACTCTTAGAGGTGGTTCTTTCCATGAAAAAAATTCAGGATGCCGAGCAGCTTTCTGCTTATATCGAGCTGCATCATTTGCAAGAATATATGGATTCAGATCTTTTGACGATGGCTTCTTTGCACTATTTCGAAAAGGAAGAGCACCTCATTCATGCGGGAACGGCATCTGATTATTTGTACTTTTTAGTGGAGGGTACGGTTATGGTTTATTCTTATTCCTCAGATACGCAAAATATTTGTATCGATCATGCCAAGCCCGCGACACCAATAGGGGAGGCCTCTTCCTTATGGGGCTTATTGCCAAAAAGCAGTGTGAAGGCTGTATCGAATTGTATCTGCCTCAGTATTCCGTTAAATAAGTACCGTACTCAGCTGCAGCAGGATGTTCGCTTTTTACAGAATATCTGCCAGCTATTGAGTTATCGGCTAAACTCAGGAATTAATCTGGCGAATTCATTAACGGAGCCCGTGGAGACCCGCTTGGCGAAATTCATTTTGACGAATCACGAAGACGACCGTTTTTCATTTCGCCTGACAACTTGCGCGTCTATTTTAAATGTCAGCTATCGCCACCTTTTACGAACGATCACGAATTTTCGAGAAGCGAATATTATCGAAAAAAAGAAAAACTATTATTTGATTCATGATTTTGATGCGCTGGAGGATTTGGCTGAAAACCTCAGTAATCCTGCTCGACCATAAAAACTAAATAGATCAACCACTTAAATCACCTTGAGCATTCTTGCAGGGTGATTTTTTATTTTGAGAAGAAGCGAATCTGCCGAAAACAGATAGTGTTCGATATATCGGTATGCTATACTTTTAAAAGTTATAAGTGTCAAGACACAAAAAGGAGAGAAGAGTGTTGAAAAAATTTCTGGTATCATTACTATTTTTAGCTTCATGTGCAGTTTTGGTTGGCTGTTCACAAACGGGTGGAGAGAAAAAAGCCGAAAAGGAAACGAGTAAAATTGCGTTGGTCTTAGGATTTGGCGGAGTCGATGATCGTTCCTTTAACCAAGCTAGTTGGGAAGGGCTTGAAGCTTGGGGAAAAGAAAAACAGCTGACGGCGAAAAAAGATTTTACGTATATCGAAACGAACAATCCTGAGGACAATAGTACCAATATCGATCAGGCGATAAAAAACGGCTTCACTACGATCATCAGTTTAAGCTATTTGCAAGCGGAAGAATTAAAAAATGCCGCAAAAGCCAATCCCGAATTGAATTTTGCCTTAGTAGATGGCGAAATTACAGGTAAAAAGAACATTTCATCAGCCACCTTTAAAGATCAGGAAAGTGCTTATCTAGCGGGTTTAGCTGCTGCCTATACGACGAAAAGCAATAAAGTTGGTTTTATTGGCGGAATGGAGGGCCCAGTCATTCAACGCTTCCAAAGTGGATTCGAAGCTGGAGTGAAGGCCGGTGCGGATGCTCAGAATAAAGAAGTAGCAGTGAACGTTCAGTATGCAGCCTCCTATGACTCGCCGGATAAAGGCAAAGCCATCGCCGCTTCGATGTATAAAGATGGCGCAGATATTCTATACCAAGCTGCCGGAAGCACAGGCGCCGGCGTGTTCCAAGAAGCGAAAGCCCGCAATGAAAATGATTATAGCAAAAAAGTCTGGGTCATCGGTGTGGATCGGGACCAAGAAGATGAAGGAGACTATAAACTAGAAAATGGAGAAACGGGGAATTTCACGCTAACATCTACGAAAAAGAATGTCGGAGCCGCGGTCAAAGAATTTGCGGAAACAGCCTATAACGAAAAATTCCCGGGCGGCAAGCATCTGACTTTTGGTTTAAAAGAAGAGGGCGTCGATCTGACAAAGGGACAATTATCCGATGAAGCAGCCAAAGCTGTTGCAGAAGCGAAGGAGAAAATTATCAGCGGCGAGCTGACTGTACCGGAGAAATAATCTGGTTTTAGCAAATGTTTCCCAATAAAAGATTCGGCAGAGAGATTGATTTCTTGTTAAAATTGAGAGAGAAATCAATCATGGAGGCAACGTAATGGACAAGAGAGCATTAATAAACGATAGCATCGACTATATTTTGGCTCATTTAGCTGAACCGCTTACGATTGCCGATGTGGCGAATCAGCTTTCTTATTCGAAGTATTATTTTTGTCGAACCTTTAAAGAGGTGACGGGTGAGAGTGTCTATTCGTTCATCAAACGAATGAAGATCGAACAAAGTGCGATTGATTTAAAGCTGAAAAAAGACAAGCAAATCTCGGAGATTGGGCTGGATTATGGGTATAGTGCGTCAAATTATAGTTCTGTATTTAAAGAATTATACGATCAGTCGCCGGTAAATTTTCGCAAAGCGATCAAGGCCAACAAAGTGCCCAACCCCTTCAATCCGCAAAAACAAGAGACGTTGTCTTCTTATGAAGCCTATCAGCAAAAAATTGAGATTCGCGAATTAAACGACCTGTTAGTTGTTTTTGAACGGAAGCTCGGCAGCTATGTCAACTTGAAGCAGGAGTGGTCAAGCTTTATCGCCGAGAATGCTTATTATGATGAAACGTCGGTGATGATTGAAAAATATTATAACGATCCTTCTTTGGCGATTTTTGATAATAGCATTTGCGATCTGTGTTTTACGGTGGATGAGGTTTTCGCTAGTGAGAATACAAAGGTCATCGAAGCTGGAAAATGCGCGGTCTTTCCTTTTCAAGGAACGATTGAGGAAATCTTTTCAGCTGCTCAAGGGCTTTTTACCATTTGGCTGCCGCAAAGCGAATATCAAATGAAGGAAAATTACGGCTTGAATATTTATCGCAGGATTGATTGGGAAGCAGGTTATGTTCAAATGGATATTTGTATCCCGATAAAATAGAGCAAGAATTCAGAAGTTTATCAAACGATTCTTTTTTACAATAAGATTATCGAAAGCAGATAATTTTGTTGCAGAAGAGAATCTTTTTTTATCTAAAGGGGGCTTGAAGATGGAAATGGTGATTCCACCTTATCTTGGGTAGTAGTTTTTTAAAGTGAATGGATGCTAAAAGGAGTTAACGAATGCCTAAGATGAAATCACACAGCGGCATAAAAAAGCGCGTAAAGCTGACCAAGAATGGCAAAGCCAAACGACATAATAAGGGAAAGAACGGCTCAAATTATGTTGATCATGCGGATATGCCTGCTGTGAAAAAAGGATTATTGAAGTGAAATTATTTCTAAATGAATACTAGAAAGTCCATCAAGTGATCGCAGGATGATTTCTTGATGGATTTTTTATTGTTTTCATTTGTTGGATTATATCTGGATGATTTATCGTATACTGGTTTTATAGGTTATATAAAAGGAGATTACTATGATAAATTTTACCAAGGCCACCGCTATTTATACGCTTATTTATTCGATCATCAGCTTCATCTTGCTAGTCAGTGTCGGCTTCTTTACGGTCGCTTCACGAGGTATGCTCATTTTGACGCCATTCATCGGATTGCCATTTTTTATTGGCTTTCTGCATATCGTCGGATTTATTTGTGAGATTATTTGCTTCCGGTTAAATAAGGAGTATCCAGAAAAAAGAAGATGGGTGCTGATTTCATTGATTTTTTATATCGTAGAAATTTTTGCTCTGTTTCTGCCATTGATCGCTGGCCTTCTGAAAATGAATGCTTATCTTATACAAAGTATCATTCTCTTTGCGATGGGGAGTATTCCTGTCACCAAAGTTTGTCTGCTTACCCTTTCAATTATTATTTTGGTGAAATTTAGAAAGCAAAAGGTGAGCTAATATATTTACCGAAAAAATGCTTGAAGAGTTAATTTCAATAAGCGACAGTTTTCATTTAAGAAAACTGCCGCTTATTTTGATGCAGATTTCAGTTTTTGTGGTACTTGAAAAACTGTGAATATTTTCGAAATAATGGATTATTAAGTTTTACGTTAAACTAAAAATATTTGTTTTTTTATGGAGCATCGATTTATTGATAAAACCTTATTTTTCGGTATTTAAGTAAAAATATCCAATTTTATTCAAAGTAATATAAAGAATTAGCAGGTGTTTTTACTTGAATAAAGGGTTTTCATATTTTATAATAACCTCATAAATAGTTTAACGTTAAACTAAAAAATAAAGGAGAGATTGTTATGCCGATTGCTGTAGCTAGGATTGATCAAAGAATGATTCATGGGATTGTTGTGAATCAGTGGTTCGCCCATCTTCAACCGAAACGATACATGGTAGTGGATGATCTGGTTAGTCAGGATGAAGTTCAAAAAGCCGCGATGCGCTTATCAAAACCAACAGGAACGGGTATGAGCATTATTAATACGGAAAAGGCAATTCAGAATTTTAAAAATGGAAACTATGATTCGCAGAAAGTTTTTCTGATTGTTCGTCAGCCTGAAACAATTATTCGTTTTTTAGAAGAAGGGATCGAGATTCCAAGAGTTGATTTAGGAATCATGTTTGATGCAGAAGGAAAAGAAAAAATTTCAAAATTCATTTCATTAACTGAAAAAGAAAAAGACGAGCTGGAAACGATCAAACGATTAGGCGTTCCTGTATTTGTAAAATATGTACCGGATGATCAAGATGTGCCTTATAGCAGTTCTTTAGTTTATAAATAGAATGAAAACGCTTCGCTAAATAAACTTGAAAAAAGAGAGGGATAACAATGCCGGAATTTTTACAAAATATTTTAATTATACTTTTGGCCGTAGTAATGACATTGGATGTACAAGGAATCGCCGTGATAACAGGTTTTCCTGCAATTATTGGATTATTTGCTGGTTTGATTATGGGAGATATGCAGACGGCGATGATTATTGCCGGCACATTTCAATTAATGAATTTAGGAGTTGCTGGTTTGGGCGGCTCGTCCGTTCCAGATTATGGGCTGGCAACGATTATTGGAACATTTGTCGCAGTCCGAACAGGGATTGGAACTGGTGCCGCTTTAGCAGTTGGCTTGCCAGTTGGGATGTTAGCGATTCAGCTAGACGTGTTAGTAAAAATGATCAATACAGGTTTTGCTATGAAGGCCAGAGAGGCCGCTAACGCCGGTCAATTCAAAAAAATGAATTTCTGGTTATGCGTGGGACCATTATTTTTTGCACTGAAACAAATTATTCCAACGACAATCATGGTGTTCTTCGGAACTGGAGCAGTTGAGCTTATTTTAAAGGTGATTCCAAAGTGGATGACCAATGGCTTGAATATTGCCGGCGGGATGCTACCGGTCGTCGGGGTGGCACTGCTGCTTCATTATATGCCAACCAAAAAATATTTGACCTTTTTAGTTGCTGGCTTTGTCTTTTCAGCGTATCTAAATTTGCCAGTCTTAGCAATTGGCCTATTAGGTTTTGGTGCCGCTTACTTGATTTTCAATATTGAAATGAACAAATCGGCTGCAGCCGCAAATGGTGCGGTCAATACTCAAGTGGAGGGTGATGATTATGATGAATAATACGGAAAGTCAAGCAGTGAATCAACCAATTCTTACGAAGAAAGAGCGCCATAGAGCAGCCTTGCGGTACATGTTTATGGGAGTAAACAATTTTAATTACGAAACACAGCAAGGACCAGCAGTTGTATTTTCCTTGAACAAGGCGCTAAGAAAAATTTATCCCGATGATAAGGATTATATCGAATCGTTAAACAACCATTTTAAATATTTTAATACCACTACAGCCATGGCAAATATCATCCTTGGTGCCAGTCTGGCGATTGAAGAACGTGATGGTGGGAAATCGATCGAGTCCGTTCAGTCACTGAAAACTTCTTTAATGGGACCGTTTGCTGGAATCGGAGATACGTTGATTTGGATTCTAATCCCGACTATTTTGGGTTCGATTTCTGGTTATATGGCTTTGGAGGGGAATCCAGTCGGTGCGATTATCTGGCTTGTGTTCAATATCATTTTTGCCTTTGTAAAATTAAAGCTTTGGGATCTGGGCTATTCATCAGGGGTGAAGCTGGTTACAACGTTAGGTGAAAAACTGGCGATCTTTACTGAAGCGGCCTCAGTCATGGGCTTAACAGTCGTGGGTGCATTGATATCTACAGCAGTAAAAGTACAAACAGGGCTAACGTTTAAGACTGGAGCAGTCAAACTGGCGCTTCAAGCCGATGTTTTGGATAAAATCATGCCAGCACTATTACCAGTTTTACTGACGGTACTAGTTTACAAATTGATTGGAAGTAAACGATGGACAACGACGAGAATCATCGTGCTGCTGATCGTACTTTCAATGGTAGGCGCTTTTTTAGGAATTTTGACACCAGCTTAATAAAAATCAAAAAATTATAACGAATCATCGAAAATGGGATCGTGCATCTCATATTTGATGAAGGACTCTAGGAGGATAACAAATGAATATTATCCAAGGAGCGGACTATCGCTTCACGGTAATTACCAGCAAATTATGTCGCTTGGAATACTCGAAAACGGGTGTTTTTGAAGATCGGCCGACTCAATTCGTTCAAGAAAGAGATTTTGGCAAAGTAGACTATACGGTGAAAGAGAATAGCGGCGGACACTTAGTGGAAATTGAGACGGATTCCTTCCATTTATATTATGATGGCGGAGAATTCAATGGCTCAAATCTCTATATTGATGCCAAGTATAACTATGGAACGTATTTTTCTAGATGGTATTTTGGCGAAAAGGATAAAAAAAATCTACTAGGAACAGTTGAAACTTTGGATAATGTGGACGGAGCGATTCCGTTAGATCCAGGGATTCAAAGCAAAGATGGATTCAGCTACATTGACGATACCGACTCCTTCGTGCTCTTAGAAGATGAGTTCGCACCGCGAAATCCTCAAGAAGTTGACGGCTATTATTTTGCTTACGGTCGGGATTATCGTAAGGCGCTTCAGGATTACTACCGTTTATCTGGAAAAACCCCATTGATCCCGCGCTATGCTTTAGGGAATTGGTGGAGCCGCTATTATAAGTATACTCAAGCTTCCTATTTGGAATTAATGGATCGCTTTGAGGAAGAAGGAATCCCTATCAGTGTTTCTGTAATCGATATGGATTGGCATAAGACCGAGATTCCGAAACGTTTTGGTTCAGCTTGGACAGGTTATTCTTGGAACAAAGAATTATTCCCTGATCCCAAGGCCCTATTGACAGAGCTGCATCAAAGAGGCAAGCATGTAACCCTGAATGTTCATCCCGCGGCGGGGATTCGCGCCTTTGAAGACAGCTATCCTGCGGTCGCAAAGCGGATGGGTCTTGATCAAGTTGCTGAAGAGCCAGCGAACTTTGATTTTAATAATCCCTTATTTAGAGAAAGCTATTTCACTGATGTCCATCATCCGATTGAAGAACAAGGCGTGGATTTTTGGTGGGTGGATTGGCAACAGGGAGCTAGTCGCGATAAAACCAAAGTAGAGCCACTATGGGCATTGAACCATTATCATTTTCTCGATAATAGTAAACGACATGGCGGCGATGGCCTGTTGCTTTCACGTTATGCCGGACCAGGATCGCATCGCTATCCGCTAGGTTTTTCTGGCGATAGTCAAATTACTTGGGCATCGTTAGCATTTCAGCCTTATTTTACAGCGACAGCGACAAATATCGGCTACACTTGGTGGAGTCATGATATTGGCGGGCATTATCGCGGAGCCTATGATGCAGAATTATCCTTGCGTTGGCTGCAATTTGGTGTGTTCAGTCCGATCAATCGTCTCCACAGCTACGATAATCCTTTTGTTGGGAAAGAGCCATGGAATTTCCCGCTTCAAGTTGAACATGCGATGAGTAATTTCTTGCGACTTCGTGGAGAGCTGATCCCGTATCTTGATACAGCGAACTATCATACAAGCATCTCAGGAAGAGCGTTGATCGAACCAATGTATTATCAATATCCTGAAGAGCGCGAGGCTTACAATTTCCCAAATCAATATCTATTTGGGAGCGAAATGTTTGTAGCACCGATCACGACACCGACTGTGGCTGACACCCAGATGAGTATGGAGGAAGTATGGCTGCCTGAAGGGGGTTGGTACGATTTCTTTACTGGTTTAAGATATCCCGGCGGAACGAAAATCAAGGTCTGTCGCGATTTTGATTCTATTCCAGTCTTTGTTAAAGCCGGCGGAATTATTCCATTAAGCAAAGATTACATGGGTGATCCCGAAATTCTGCCGAAGAAAATCAGTGTCCAAGTCTTTCCGGGAATGGATAATGAGTATTCAATGTTTGAACACGTTGAATCAAAAATTGCTGAGACTGTTTTCCATTATGATGATAAAATGAAAGAGTTGACTTATACTGTAAATGATCCAGAGGGTCTGATTCCGGAAGATCGAACGATTGAAATCGTTATTCATAATACCGAAGAAAATCAAAATGCCCAAGTGGAAGCACAAATTATGAAAAAGCTTCAATTTACAAAATTGGATTATGAGAAGAAAAAAGAAATATTCCGTTTTCTACCGACCGCTTTTTCAGATTCACGAAAATTCTCAAGCTACATCGAAACACTTGAGAATCCGGCGATTCGGACTATGCTGATGGAAATGTGCTATTTAATTGAGTAATAGAACCCTAATGAGGAAGGTTGGTTATTGATGAAGGTAACTATAAAGAAAATTGCCGAAGAGGCTGGAGTGTCCGTGACAACTGTATCGAATGTCATTAATAATCGCTCCCATCGAGTTAGTAAAGAAAAACTCGCGTTGATCAACTCAATCATAAAAAAATACAATTATACCCCCAATTTGAATGCACGTTCTTTGGTCAAGGCACCTAGTAAATTAATTGGTTTGATTTACTATTCAAAGCGCCACAGCAAAGATATCGTCAATCCCTTCGTCTCCGAAATCTTGTCAGGGGTCGAATATGAAGCGAAAAAACAAGACTATTTCGTGCTGTTTCATAATGTCCAAAATGTCGAGGACCTGATCAAGATCCAAACGAACTGGCAGTTTGCTGGCTTCGTGATCGTGGGAGTTCCCTCTAATTTATTCAAAGAGATTGATTCATTGCTGGAAGTTCCTGTGGTTTATATCGATACGGTCTTGGATGCCCCTGATCTTAGAACGGCTTTGTCTAATCCCAATACGATGTTTGTTAATACCGAGGACGCAGAATTAGAAGCGATCGCGACAAACCATTTGATTGAAAATGGGCATAAAAAAATTGGCTTTGTTTCAAGAGGCTTTTTGGAAAATGAACCAAGTGTCAATGAACAGCGGTACGCAGGTTATAAAAAAGCCTTAACGGAAAACGGCATCTCCGAATTGCATAAGATCGAGCGCTCAAAAGAGATCGGTTTTGAAGTCTATCTTGAGGTTCTAAAAAATTTGACAGCAGTAGTTGTTTCTGAAGATTTCTTGGCGATTGAACTGATTAATTTTTTAAAGGAGCAGCAGATTGAATTATCAGTCGTTGGTATTGATGATATCGCCTTTGCATCGTTAGTGGAACCGCCGCTAACAACTATTCGAATTGACCATACAGAAAAAGGGGTGATTGCGATTAACAAATTGATCGCAAATATTTCTGAAAGCTTTACTGGACAATATACGAGCGTCAATGGTGAATTAATTACGCGCCAATCAGTGAAAAATATAAATGCTTCGGCTGAGCTGAAGGAGTAAACTGCATGAAGAAAAATCATGAGAGGTAGAAGGAACGATGAGAAAAATTATCTTTGCGAGCCACTTGAATTTTGCAAAAGGGTTGGAAGAAACGGTAAAATTTATTATGCCGAATTCAGCCGAGATTGTTACGATTGCGGCCTATACGCAAAATATCCCTGTTGAAGAAGAAATTGCTGTACAACTGGATGACTTGACGGAAGAGGACGAGGCAATCATTTTTACCGACCTTTTAGGCGGCTCGGTCAATCAAGCATTTGTCCCGTATCTTTCTAATCCGCATGTCCATGTTATTACAGGAATGAACTTGCCGTTGATCATCACTGTATTGCTTGGCTTAGGCGATGAGTATGTCGAGCCAGCTTTTCTGGAAAAAGCCATTCAAGAAGGCCAAGAACAAATAATCTATGTAAATTCCTACTTGGCTGCTCAAGGCCTTGATGATGAGGATGAATAATTGGGAAATAAAAATGTGCGCTTCCGTTTTGCGGAAAGCACACATTTTTTTGCCGTTTCATAGAAAATTTTTTAAAACAGGTTCATTTTCAGGTCTTTTTTCTATTTCCAGCTTTGCGATTTTATGGACCAAGCTATCGAGGGTGATCCCGTTCATTTCTTCTTCTACTTTTTTCTGCAGCTCATCGTATTTTTCATTTAACACATCCTGAATGTTTGCACCGACGATACAATCAGGATTGGTTTTCGGATCGACTTGGATCAGGTTGGTATTGCCCTCGATGCTTTTATAAATATCTAGCAGCGTGATCTCTTCGGGGCGTTTTGCCAGAGTCGGATTCGGTTTTCCAACTTGTGTAATGATCAGACCAGATTTTTTTAATTGACTCATGATTTTTCGAACATTTGCCGGATTCGTTTCGACACTTCTAGCGATCATTTCACTAGATAGGCCATCGGTTCCTTTATAGATTTCGATATAAGCAATAATATGGATAGCATCACTGAATTGTATCGAATATTTCATTTTTTTCGGTCCTTTCAAAATTTCTCTCTTGACATATCTTATCATACTACTTATGATTAAAGGTGTAAATTATAAATATACAGCTAAAAAATAAGGAGTGGATAACATGAAGTATTTAGTAACAGGAGCAACTGGTGGATTTGGTAGTTATGCGTTAGATTTTTTGAAGGAAAGTGTGCCGACTGCTGACATTTATGCCTTAGTACGAAGCGAAGAAAAAGGCGCAGCTTTAAAAGAAGCGGGTTTGAACATCCGCATTGGTGATTATGCAGATAAGGAATCAATGAAACAGGCGCTGGAAGGAATCGATCGTTTACTATTTGTTTCTGGGGCTCCGGGGAATCGTCAAGAAGAACATGCCAATGTAGTGGAAGCCGCAAAAGAAGCCGGTGTTGCTTACATCGCTTATACAAGTTTTGCTGGTGCGGATAAAGCAACCAGTCCTTTAGCAGCGGACCATATCTTTACTGAACGATTGATCGAAAAATCAGGCATCGCCCATACTTTTTTACGGAACAACTGGTATTTAGAAAATGAAATGCCGATCGCTGGCGCGGCCTTGAATAATGGAAAATTTGTTTATGCGGCTGAAAACGGAAAAACTGGCTGGGCACTGAAAAGAGAATATGCGGAAGTAGCCGCAAAGGCGTTAGCTGGAACGGAATATCCAGCGATTCTGGAACTCTCTGGCAAACCGGTAAGCTATGATGCATTGGCAGAAGCTTTGAAAAAAGCGACAGGAAAAGATTTTGAAGTGGTAAGATCAGACGATCAAGGCTTTATTGATAATTTAGTTGGCAGCGGCATGCCTCAACCTGTGGCAGAAATGTTCTTGTCCTTCCAATACGATATAAAAAATGATCAATTGGATGTGGTGTCTGACGATTTCGAAAAAGCACTCGGCAGACCGTTAGTCAGCTTGGAAGCAGGCTTCAAAGAGCTGCTCGCTTAACAATCGTAAGCGTGAACTGATGTCAGAGAAAAATTAAGGCGTTGGTATCTTGTAGAAGGAACCAATAACTAACTTTATCAATTAGAAAAACGCCTATTCCACATTTGGGATAGGCGTTTTAGACTGAAATCTTGATTCATTTTTGAATCAAGATTTTTTTGCAATTAAGAACTCATAGCGATCGAAATGCTTTATAAGGACGACCGACTTTAGTGTAGATCGTTTCAGCTTTTAACTGTTGTGTTTGATCTAAATGACTGATGTATTTTCGTACAGAAACATGGGACAAGCCACAGTGATCAGCCAGCTCTTGGATCGTGAAGGGCTGCTTTATTTCATTGATTACTTTCAAAATATGCTCCAAGGTATCGACAGACAGTCCTTTTTCCAATTCTTCAGAAGGGGCGGCTGTTGATTTTTTTATCAAAGAATCAATAGTTTCTTGGCTGACTTTCGCAGTTTCCAGCTGCTTCTTTTTCTCTTGAAAAAGCGCAATGCTCTGTTTGAAGCGATCAAAGGTAAAGGGTTTGATCAAATAATCAATCACCCCCAGATGCAAACCTTCTTTTACACTGTGAGCCTCGTTGGCAGCAGTGATCACGATCACTTCATGCGATGTTTTACAGATCCGAAGATTGCTTAAAATATCTAGTCCGTTGCCATCTTTTAGATGAATATCTAATAAGATCAAGTCGATCGCTTTATATGCTAAGAGATTTTCCGCATCTTGAACAGTAGCTGCAGAGTAGATTTCTTGGAAGAGGTCTAGTTTTTCCAAGTAATTTCGATGAATAAATTCAACCATCGGATCATCTTCAATAATCAGTACATTCATAATAAGGACTCCTTATTTATAATAGTTGGATCACCATATCATTCGACTAAATACTTTGTTTCTAAGCTAATCGTGATCGTTTCCTGAGTCGTTGTCAGTTGGAACTTGCCTTGACAATCTTCTACAAGTTGAAGGAAATAGTTCTCAGCAAAGACTGCTTCAAGATTTGCGATTTCGTGTTCTTGTAATTGGATCTGGTAACGAGTTTTCAATTGCTCATTATGATATTCAATATCCATCAGTATTTCTGCAGGCAGCGGGCGTTGAAGTAAGGCATGATGGATGTAGCGATAAACATTGATTAAATTGGTCGTTTGTTCCTGAGTAGCGGTTTTGGGAATTTCTGGAGAAATATCGATCAGCAATTGCGTTTTTCGTTCCGCAAATTTCTCGCGTTCACCAATAAAGAAACCGGCGATCAGGGGATTTCTCACTAAGACAGATAAACGGTGAGAAAATTCTTTTTCAGGTTGTAAAATGTCGTTCAAATAGATTTTTAATTCCTCATAATTCTCCAAATCAACCAAACCATAAATAACGTGCAGTTTATTCATAGATTCATGTGACTGACTTTGCAGCGCAGAAGCATAGGCGGTCGTATTAGCCAACTGGTCGGTGACAAAAAGGGATTCAGTTGCATTTCTTAAAAATAAGATAGAGCCGACTTCTTTTTTGTGAACAATAATCGGCGCGACTGAGAACAGGTAATCTTGACCATTCTGGCGATAAAGCTGCTGGACTGACCGATTGAAATCCACTTGCCCTCTATCTACCAATAGCTGATCGATTTTTTTCCCCGTCAAGCTATCATTATTTCCGCTGAGCAGATGATACATTTCAGTAGCAGCGATATTGGCAAGCTTGATAGTATCCTCAGTATCAATTACTACCACAACATCTTTTGTTTCGTCCAGCATCGCATTTCTTTCTGTTAATAAGCGCGAGATTTCTTTTGGCTCAAGATTCAATAATTGCTTCTTCAGGTAATAAGCCACGATTGACGCCACCAGCAACCCAGTACCGATGCTGATTAGTAGAGCGATTGTATACTGTTGACGAGAATTTTCAATCAACTCGGTCAAAGAATCCAGCTTGATACCTAAAGCAACAACACCAATTTGTTTTCCGTTTTCATATACAGGTACAAAGCCGCGCAGCGAACGGCCCAACGTTCCTTCACTAATGGACACATGAGATTTCCCGTGCAGTGCTTCCACTTCATCGCCGCCTTCAAAATGTCCGCCGATCTTGCTCTCATCAGGGTGAGTGAGCCGGATGCCATCCATATTCATCAACACGATAAAGTCCATTTGATGAATTTTTGCGACGTTTACGGTATAACTTTCGGTTTTATCTGAAAAGGTATTTTTTAATAAAGTTTGCTTGATCGCTGGTTCCAAAGCAAGCTGTTTTCCGACTGACAGTAAAAGTTTTTCCTCTCTTTTTTGGACAGTCTTCGCGTCTTGATACAAGATCACCCCATACAGAATCGTATTAGTGATTAATAAGGTCGATATAAAAATAATCGATAGTAAAGCCCATAGGCGTAATCCCTTTTTCATCTTCTGTTCCTCCGAAATAAGTATAGCATAGGCGGTTAAACGGACGAATGCTTAAATTAATTGAGTTACTTAAATAAGTTGAATAATCTATCTAACTATTCGGAAACATCTTATTCTGAAAACGTAAACAAATAAGGAGGAAAAAGCATGGAGAAAAATTTCAAGAGTTCCAGTGTAAACATGACACATCCAAAAGACGGGGTTAAGACTCAGTCCTTGATCGAAAAATGGACAAACGTAAAGGTCGGCTCGGTATCATTACCAGTATATGTTGCTTTGTCGGCGGTTATTTTCGTCACTGCTTTGGCGCAGCAGCTGCCAGTCAATATGCTGGGTGGTTTTGCGGTGATCTTAACACTTGGCTGGTTATTAGGAACGATCGGTGCAAATTTGCCCTTTATTAAAAATTTTGGCGGTCCAGCAATATTATCTCTTTTAATTCCATCGATCTTGGTATTTTTCAATTTGGTCAATCAAAATGTATTAGACTCAGCGAACATATTAATGAAGGAAGCGAACTTTTTATACTTCTATATTGCTTGTCTAGTTTGCGGCAGTATTTTAGGAATGAATCGCAAAATGCTGGTGCAAGGTTTGATGCGGATGATCGTGCCAATGATGATGGGGATGATCTTTGCGATGGGTGTCGGCACTTTAGTCGGCGTGCTAGTTGGATTTGATTGGCAGCATGCATTGTTTTACATCGTTACTCCTGTGTTAGCCGGCGGTATCGGTGAAGGAATCTTACCGTTGTCGATCGGATATAGCGCGATCACGGGTGTTGGAAGCGAACAATTAGTGGCACAGCTGATTCCAGCAACGATCATCGGAAACTTCTTTGCGATTATGTGTTCAGCGTTGCTGTCACGCTTTGGTGAAAAACGTCCTGAGTTTTCTGGTCAAGGACAGTTGGTCAAAGTCGGTGATGCGGATGATATGGCAGATGCTTTAAAAGAAGATAACTCGCCGATTGATGTGAAATTAATGGGGGCCGGCGTGTTGACGGCTTGTACGTTGTTTATCGCAGGCGGCTTGCTGCAGCATTTCACGGGCTTCCCTGGTCCAGTCTTGATGATTGTGCTGGCGTCATTGTTGAAATACTTGAATGTGGTACCGAAAGAAACACAACGCGGATCAAAGCAGTTATATAAATTTATTTCCGGCAACTTTACTTTTCCATTGATGGCAGGCTTAGGCTTGCTTTATATTCCACTAAAAGATGTGATCGGTACATTAAGCTGGCAATATTTCATCGTGGTGATCAGTGTCGTCTTTACGATTATCGTGACTGGTTTTGTTATCTCACGCTTTATGAATATGAATCCGGTTGAAGCTGCTATCATTTCAGCGTGCCAAAGCGGAATGGGCGGTACCGGCGATGTGGCGATCTTAAGTACAGCAGATCGTATGAACCTGATGCCGTTTGCACAAGTAGCGACTCGCTTAGGTGGTGCCATCACAGTGATTGCAATGACAGGGATTTTACGGATGATCTTCTAAAAAAAAGAAAAGAGGAATAAAACATGTCAAAAGATGTAAAAGAACTCGCTTTAGAACAAGCAAAAAAGTATGGCGGAAAACTAGAAGTTGTCTCAAAGGTAACAATCGATGATCGCACAGATTTAAGTATCGCCTATACTCCGGGAGTTGCGGCGGTTTCTTCTGCAATCGCCA
Organism: Enterococcus hulanensis; assembly: GCF_005405485.1. Taxonomy (GTDB): domain Bacteria; phylum Bacillota; class Bacilli; order Lactobacillales; family Enterococcaceae; genus Enterococcus_A; species Enterococcus_A hulanensis. The sequence continues at coordinate 353,147 of NZ_BJED01000001.1, forward strand.
AGGATAAGGATCTGGCTTATGAATTAACAACGAAAAAGAACACGGTTGCTGTTATCAGCGACGGATCGGCTGTACTTGGTTTGGGAAATATCGGCGCAGAGGCAGCAATGCCGGTTATGGAAGGAAAAGCTGCTTTGTTCAAACGGTTTGCCGGTGTTGATTCGGTTCCTTTGGTTTTAGACACACAGGACACAGAAGAAATCATTCAAATCGTGAAGGCATTGGCACCAACTTTCGGCGGTGTAAACTTGGAGGATATCAGTGCACCTCGCTGTTTTGAAATCGAGCAGCGATTGATTGAAGAATGCGATATTCCGATTTTCCATGATGATCAACACGGAACAGCGATCGTTGTGTTGGCCGCTTTGTTCAATAGCTTGAAGCTGATCGGTAAAACACTGGAAGAAGTCAAAATCGTGGTGAACGGCGGCGGATCTGCCGGCTTATCAGTTACGCGGAAATTTCTGGCTGCGGGTGCTAAAAATGTTACTGTAATAGACAAAAGGGGTATCTTAAATGCAGAGGATGCAGCAGAGTTGCCAGAACATCATGCTGCAATTGCACAGGTGACAAACTTAGATCATCAGTCTGGAACATTGGAAGACGCGCTGATTGGTGCAGATGTGTTCGTCGGAGTCTCAGCCCCGGGAGTGCTGAAGCCAGAATGGATCAAAAAAATGGCAGGAAAACCAGTTATCTTTGCGATGGCCAATCCAACACCGGAAATCTTTCCTGATGAAGCACTGGAAGCAGGTGCGTATATCGTCGGGACTGGCCGCAGTGATTTCCCGAACCAAATCAATAACGTTTTAGCCTTTCCAGGGATTTTCCGTGGGGCATTAGATGCGCGTGCCAAAAAAATTACTGTGGAGATGCAGATTGCTGCAGCAAAAGGTATTGCCAGCTTGATCCCGGATGAAGAGTTAACCACAACGAATATCATTCCTGATCCTTTCCAAGCAGGTGTCGCTAAAGTGGTTGCGAAATCCGTTAGTGATGCAGTGTATTCAACAGTCGAAGTATAAAGAGCAGCAGGGTGCTTTCCGATTTGGAAAGCACCTTTTTCGATGGATTAAAAAAAGCCTGATAGTTTCTATCAAGCTTTACTAGCTTCCTTAGTCCGAAATTATCTCAAACATAATCGCTAGATCTTCTGCTGCCATTTGGACTTTTGATTTTTCAATCAAAATATTTTTACCGGTCATGATGTATGAAGGCATGATTCGGATAGTTTGATAAAAAAGCTCACTGTGGCGCAGCTTGTAGGTAGAGATTGCCGGGACGGCATTTTTCTTGGTAGCTTTTTTAGTTATTCGGTTAAAGCATTTCTTTGCGACATCCCCCATCAGCATAATGACTTTGACATTTGGAAAAAGCGCCAACTCTGTTTCCAAATAGAGGAGACTTCTTTCGATAGCGGCATTATCGATTGTCGTTTCGGTCTTAGGTGTTTTGACCGCGTTGGTGATATAGATTCCATGCTCCAAAATTTCCTGAATGTTTGTGACCTCAATGCCGGCCTTTTGAAATAAAGGGATCGTAGTTTCCAGATAAGCAGCGTCTTCTGATCCATAGAAATCATTTTCAGGATAAGCGGGGACCACCTCGTTGATCATGATTGCTTTGACTGACAGCGGATCGATCGTAATATCGTTCAAACGAATCTGGTCGTCTGCCTCAATCATTTTTTCAATCTCCTGTTTAATATTCATCATCTAACCTCCTTTAATTTCAGTTTACAATACAAATCTTGACAAAGGATGTCCAGTTTCTCTTAATTTACAGAATAATCCGGTCCATTTGCAAAATGACTAGAGGAGTTCGAAGGAGAATTTTTTCCAATTCGCGCCAAGCAAATTATTTTCCTAAAAAAATTAATCGTGTTACCGTAATTTTATCAAGTGATAAGTGGAGGTCATAATTATGTTTTTAGCGATAAATGAAATCAAACATTCCAAGCTGCGCTACACATTAGTGATGGGCGTGATGTTTCTGATTGCCTATTTGGTGTTCTTTTTGACGGGGTTAGCCTATGGGCTGGCGCAGGACAATCGGACAGCGGTAGATAAATGGAATGCGGATAATATTCTTTTGACGGAAGAGGCGAATAATAATTTAAATATGTCGATGATCCCGTTGAAAACCTTTGATGAGGTGAAAGCAGATAAAAAAGCATATCTTGCCCAAACAGCCGGCGTCATAAAAGGGGATAGCGGAGAAAAAATTGATGTTAGTTTTTTCGGAATCGACAAGGATCAGTTTTTAGCGCCAAAGCTGACCAGCGGAAAAATGTTTTCTTCGGATGATGAAGCCGTCGCTGATATTTCGCTGAAGGATGAATATAATTTGAAAATCGGCGAAACGGTTAAAATGGCTGGCAATGATAAAACGTTGAAAATCGTTGGCTTTACAGATAATGCGAAATTTAATGTAGCCCCCGTGCTTTACACAACGATCGGAGCATATCAGGAAATCCGGTTTGAAACACAAGGAACGAGTGGAAATACACGGATCAATGCGATCATCACTCGCGGGAAAGTGCAATCAGTTCCCGATGACTTAGATAAAATCAGCATCAAAAGCTTTATCAATGATTTACCGGGCTACAGCGCGCAGGTGTTGACGTTTGGATTTATGATCTGTTTCTTGATCGTGATCGCGGCCATCGTGATCGGTATTTTCATCTACGTATTAACGATGCAGAAGGCAGAAATTTTTGGTGTGATGAAGGCACAGGGGATTTCCAGCCGTTATATTTCAAATTCGGTGATCGCCCAAACCTTTTTACTAGCGACAGTCGGGGTTGTGATTGGGTTAGGCGCCACGTTAGGAACAGCCTTGGTATTGCCGGATGCAGTGCCATTTCAGGTTAACATGCTGTTTTTTGGCAGCATTAGTATCTTGATGATCTTAGTCGCATTGATCGGGGCGTTCTTCTCAGTACGAACCATCGTTAAGATCGATCCATTGAAAGCAATCGGCTAGGGCGTCTGTCCAACTTTTTGCCGTTTCATAAAGCAGGATGTGTCATTCTAGTTAGTAGGAGGAAAAAGCATGAGTGCAATTGAATTTAAACAAGTAGAAAAAAACTTCAAAGATGGCGACTCGACGATCGAAGCGTTAAAGGAAACGAACTTCTCAGTAGAAAAAGGGGAGTTTGTCGCCATTATCGGTCCTTCCGGGTCTGGGAAAAGTACATTTTTAACGATCGCAGGAGGTTTGCAATCACCGTCTGCCGGCGAGGTGTTGATCAATGATGAAGACTTTAGTGAAAAAAAAGAAAAGGAACGGGCCAAATTACGCTTTAAAGAAATCGGCTTTATCTTGCAGGCATCTAACTTAGTCCCGTTTTTAACAGTTAAAAAGCAGCTGAAATTAGTCGATAAGGTCAGTAAAAACGATAATTCAGCCGTCGCAGAAAAATTATTTGACCAGCTAGGAATCGCCAGCTTAGAAAATAAATATCCCGAAGAGCTTTCCGGTGGGGAACGGCAGCGCGTAGCGATCGCCCGTGCTTTATATCATGATCCAACGATAATATTAGCAGATGAACCAACCGCCAGTTTGGATTCGGAAAAAGCATATGAGGTCGTTAAGATTCTAGCCAAAGAAACCAAAGAAAAAAATAAGGCGACGATCATGGTGACTCATGACACGCGCTTAGTGAAATTCTGTGACCGAATTTTAGAAATGAAGGATGGCAAATTGGAAGAAAAAGCAGTTTCCCCAGACGAGCAACAAGCAGATAGCGTATAATGGTTGTACCAAAGAAAAAATGAGGCGATTCGATGTATGAAGAGATTTTGGATGTTGCCGAAGAATTATTTATGAAACAAGGGTACAATGACACATCTACTCGGCAAATCGCGAAGATTCTGGGAATTACACAACCAAACATCTATTATCATTTTAAAAACAAAGAAAATATTTATTATCAAGTGATGCAGCGATTAGCAACGGAGGTCGGGGAGAATTTGCGCGAGTTATCCGCAAAGAACACCAACTTCGAAGAGAAAATCATGGCGATGGCTTTCTATCTCCAGCAAAGACATCCATTCAGTCTGTTTATGATGATGCATGATATTCAGCATACGCTGAATCCAGAAACAGCAAAAAAGCTTTTTACTCTCTGGAGTGATTCTTACAAGAAACCGTTTTTAGATGTTTTTGAAAACGAAACGAAGATCAGAGCTTCCCTCGATGCAGAATTTGCGGTTCGTCAATTATTTATTTTAATCTCGGCTTATTTGGATGCACCAAAAGAAGTCCGAAAAGATAACTTGGAACAAGCAATAGCGATCTTTTTCCACGGCGTCTTGAAATAAATAGCAAAAAAATCCCGCCATCAAATCAGATGGCGGGATTTTCATTATGCTAAGACAGCTGCGATCATATCTGGTAATTCTTTTTTCATTACCCGTTTTGTCGATAGGGCATCTGTGTAAGTGATCGTTTGATCGGCCGCGACCGTTGCTAATAATTGACGGTCTTTTTTAGGCGGGTTGTAGAAAACTTCGATTGCTTGGTCTGCATCAGACCATTCGGCAGAATAGTTTGATTTAGACTTCAATGATTGATTCAATGCTTCTGCCTGTTCAGCAGTTACACCAGCGCTCGCCGAGTCTTTGACTACATCAGCCAAGATATCTTGAGCCAGTTCAGCTGCTTTGTCAGTGTCTTCATTAGCAGCAGGTGTTGCAGATTTGAAGCTTTCTGACCATAAGTTGTAGATGCTGTTAGTCAATTGATTCAGCGTGTTGGTTTGCGGTTTTTGAATATGTGCATCGACCAATTCTTTGAATGAGCGGTCTTGCTCGGCACTTTGGATATGACGTGTTTTACCGTCAGGAGTTTTTTCCTCTAGGTGGAGCTGATGCGGTTTAGCCTTGTCAAAATAGATTTTTACATCACTGTGGATGTGATTTGCCAGAGTTTCTTCCACTTGGGCAAATGTTTTGCTGATTTGTTTGTTACGAAGCTTGATTGATTTTTTAATACTTTTTAAATTCACGAGTATTTTTCAGTCACTTTCTTTTAAGAGTTGTATTAATCGTTAGTATTATAGCATACTTCGTGAAAAGTGCAGTAGGAATAAGAAAAAAGCTGTTATTTGATTCAGACAAATCTCATTTTGTATTGTTTTGATAAGAATGAATCCGGTTTTATCAAAACAATCTCGGTTCTCATTTCGAATGAAATAAGAAATTTAATCAAATAGAATTGAGCGTACTGAGGATTTTCTTCCTTAGATTTTTTATTGTTTCAAAAAGATATCGACATATTGAACAACGTTCAGTATAATGTGGTTGAACATTGTTCAGGGAGGTGGCAGTATGGCTGAGAAAAATAGTCTTAAAGAAACCATTATTCAGGTTACCACAGAGTTAATCGAGGAAAACGATGGGAAAATTGATCGAATTACTGCTCGAGTAATTGCAACACGAGCAAATATCGGATTAGGTTTGATTAATTATCATTTTGGTAGTAAAGAGAAGCTGATTGCGATTTGTGTTCAGCGGATTATTGGTGAGGTCATTTCTAATTTCGATACGACAAAAGTTTATTTAACTGACAAGGAGCGTTTAACGGCTTGGGCAACACATGTATTCAATTTTTTGTTTGAGCATTCGGCGATTGCCAAAATATCTATATTATCAGATCTGCAAAATTATACGCCAAAGAGCAATTCCGCATTCACTCAATACGGTTTTAGGAATGCTTTGACGAGTACTTCTGATGAAAGGGATAAAGCATTCCTTTCTTTTGTACTTACGGCTGCAATGCAGGTCGCTTTTTTAGGCTGCGAAGCGGTGAAGGATTTACTTGGTTATGATTTTGAAAAAGTCAGCGATCGAGAAGCATATATAAAAAAGTTAGTTAGCACAATGTTAGCAAATATCGAAAGGGAGTGATTGATTGAATAGAAAAATTGCGAAGCTTTCATCCTTGGTAAATGTATTTGCTGTTTTTAGTTTTGCACTAGCAATGCTTGCTGGGTCGGATTTTTTCAGTTATTTTAGTGCCATTTTTATCGCTTTTAGTTTTGTGCCGATGATTAGTTCGTTTTGTTTTTTTGCAACGAGTGATGTGAAATTGGCGGGGTATGTTTCAGTAGGTTTTGCGATTGTGTACGCTGTATTGATTTTGCTGGTTTACTACGCGCAAATTACTACTGTTCATGCAGGGGGATTATCGCATGAGGCTTTAACACTACTTGATTTTCAACAATTTGGTCTCTTTTTCAATTATGATATGCTAGGTTACAGCTTGATGTCGCTGGCTACTTTTTTTGCGGGATTGACGCTGGATGTTCAAGGTAAAGTGGGTAAATGGCTAAAAGCAATGTTGCTTGTTCATGGGATTTTCTTTGTCAGCTGCTTTTTTATGCCGATGTTTGGTTTATTCAAACCGGATATGGCAGGCGGTGATTGGATCGGAATAGCCGTCTTGCTAGTCTGGAGTCTCTATTTTATCCCAATAGGAGTCTTATCGTTTAAGCATTTTTCTAGAATTTAGGGCTAAATAAAAACAGTAACGAAATTGAAAATCCATTTCGTTACTGTTTATTTTATCTCAAATCATCTAAAAATTCGGTTTTTCCTGGATCGATTTCATCTTTCATTTTGATGATCTTCGCAGGAGTTCCAGCAACGACTGCTCCGGCAGGGACATCTTTAGTAACGACAGCGCCAGCTGCAACGACGGCATCTTTTCCGATATGGACACCTTCTAAAATAACGGCATTGGCACCAACTAAAACATTATCCTCCACCACAACTGGTGAGGCACTAGGCGGTTCAAGTACACCGGCCAACACAGCTCCTGCACCAATATGAGCATGTTTTCCAACAGTTGCACGTGCGCCTAAGATAGCACCCATGTCGATCATGGTGCTTTCACCGATTGAAGCGCCAATATTAATGACCGCTCCCATCATGATGACCGCTTTATCACCAATTTCTACACGATCGCGGATCAACGCACCTGGTTCGATCCGGGCATTGACGCTTGAGATATCCAGCATCGGGATCGCTGAATTTCTGCGGTCATTTTCAACATGCACTTCAATGATTTTTGCTTGCTGTTCATTCAAAACTTCTTGTACGGCCTGACTTTCACCAATCAAGATCCAGGTCTTTTCTTGTCCGAAAAATTGAACCTTTTCTTTTGCGATACCGGTTAAGTCACCTTGAACATAGGCCTTAACAGGCGTCATTTTTTCGGCGTTTTTGATATATTTTGCAATTTCATAGGGATCGGTTAAAGTCATCAAATTCCTCATTTCTTGTGTCAATGTAATTCTTTTTAGCTCAAGGGAAAATCAACTTTCGTCGATTAATTTCTCCATGTCATACAAGCCGGTGGTCTTATCACTGACGTATTTTGCTGCTTTTACTGCGCCGCTAGCAAAAATATTACGCGATAAAGCCAGATGATTCAACTCAATCACCTCGTCAGGACCTGCATAGATCACTGTATGTTCTCCCGGAATCGTTCCGCCGCGAACAGCGTGAATGCCCAACTCCGATAAAGGATTTTCTAAATCATTGCCATGCCGGCCATAAATGTAGGTTTTCTTTTCTTCCACCGCGTCGTTGACTGCATCGGCCAGTAAAAGCGCCGTGCCGCTAGGAGAATCCTTTTTCTGATTGTGGTGTTTTTCTACGATTTCGATATTGAATTCATCCTCTAAAACAGGGGTGATCTCACGAATCGCTTTGGCTAATAAATTGATTCCTAAGGACATATTCGCTGAGAAGAAAACGGCTGTTTGTTCCGCAGTTTTTGCGATTTGCGCCTTGATTTCATCCGTCAAACCAGTCGTAGCTACAACCACTGGTATTTTTTTGGCCGCGGCATAATCCAATACCGCCGGCACTGCGGAATAGTGAGAAAAATCAATGATGACATCCGCCGCGACCTGACAATCAGCAATGGATTGATAAGCAGGGAAGTCCGCTTCAAAATCTTCCCGATCGATTCCCGCAACGACTTGCATTTCAGGCTGTTGCGCAATCATTGTCTGCAGGACTTGGCCCATTCGACCATTGGCGCCGCTTAAAATAATATCGATCATTTAGTTAGCGACCTCCAGACCGTATGCTGCCATTTCCTTTTTCAAGCCTTCAACTGTTTCTGCTTTAGCCGCTGAAAGAGGAAGGCGGAAGTTCGGTTCGATTTTGCCTAATAGGCCGACGCCTGTTTTAACTGGAATTGGATTCACTTCGCAGAAGATCGCATGGATCAAAGGCAGCTGTGCCAATTGCAGTGTTTTAGCCAACGGGAAATCACCGTCTAATAAGGCTTGAGTCAGTTCATGTGTTTGGCGTGGTGCGATGTTGGCAATTGTTGAGATCGAACCTTTGCCGCCAAGCGCCATGATTGGCAGAACTTGATCGTCATTGCCGGAATAAATCGTGAAATCATCAGGCATGATGCGTGCGATCTCAGCAATCTGGGAAATATTTCCGCTGGCTTCTTTGATGGCTACCACATTCGGAATCTCTGCTAAGCGTTTAACCATTTGCGGTGCGATATTCATATTTGTACGTGAAGCGACAGAGTATAAGATAATCGGCAGTTTCACGCTTTGTGCGATTTTTTGATAATGTAAGAATAGCCCTTCGTCTGATGCTTTATTATAGTAAGGAGTCACGATCAATAAGGCATCGGCACCGACTTTTTCCGCACCGGTAGACAATTCGATGGCGTGCTGCGTATCATTTACACCAGTTCCTGCGATAACTGGGATGCGTCCGTTGACCTTTTTGACGACCGTTTCAATCACAGCGATATGTTCGTCATTGGCTAGGGTAGAGGCCTCACCAGTAGTTCCGCAAGCGATGATCGCATCGGTGCCCTCGCTGATTTGCCATTCGACTAATTCCTCTAACTTCTTATAATCAACGGCACCATCGGCTTTCATTGGGGTAACTAATGCAACACCTGATCCTTCAAATATTCTCAAGAGAAACAACTCCTTCTTCTTTTTTTCAAAGCCTTTATAAAAGGTCCTTAATAGTAGAATTATATCCCAATTATTAACGTATGCCAACGAAAATCTCATGAAAATTTTAATCAACAGACCACAAAAAAGCAGAGACATTCATGCCCCTGCAGCTTTAACCGATCCATCAGCCATAAATCTACACTAGCAATCACCAGATAAAAGGTCCTGATCTTAGAACAAAAAAGTAGGTAGAAGACCAGCGTACCTATGAATAAACAGCTAAGCTAAAAAACTTTTCTTCTATTTATATTAAAGAATAAATGCAATTGCCACAAAAAGATACGTCCAGCGCAGATCCTTTTGACAAAGAAGAAAGATGAGCCCAGCTACGAAGGCGAAAAAGATCGTGTACAATCCACCGGTGAATCCCTGCAACAGAAAATGAATCAGTCCCCATGTGATAGCCAGTAATAATCCACCGCTAGGAAAACGGTCCGATAAGCCAAACTGCGCTTCGAAAAATTTCTGTCCAAAGGCGATCACCAATACGATCAAGCTGCATTCTGCTAAATAATACAGCGTCCGAAAAACAAACGCACTCAGGCTTTTCTCTAACTCCCCATTAAATTCAACAAGGGGTTTGAAGCCGCCGAAACCAAGCGAAGTGACAATGATCACTGTAACTACCAGACCGATGATCAGCAGCAGCCTATTCTTATCAAGGGGCTGGATCACACTAAAGACATCAAAATCGAACCGCTTCTTTGCATAATGAACTAAAAAGAGCGAAACGCCCAACCATAAAAGAGCGGTCAAAATCGCATTCATCGTCAAACTCAAGCCGTTGGTTACCATACCAAGAATCAATTCCAAACTAAACCCCGCAAAAGCATAAAGTGCCAACCATAGAAAATCGATCGGTGAAATCTTTTTTCCCTTTTCCAAAATCATACCTCCACTGCTTTTTTATTAAGTTTATCAATTAGCAATAGAAAGTTCACTAGAAAAATGAAAAACAGCAGAGGAAGAGGCTGTTCTCCGGCTAATAGAGAAAAATAGTTAAAATGTAATTATTCAACGCCTATACCAATATAGAGAAATAACGTATTTCACCTTTACTTTAGCAGGGACTATCCGCTACACTTATATTGTGATTCGTTGAACGATGTTTCTCTTTTGTGTTAAAAATGTTTGGGGGTGGGAACGATGCAGAAGTCTATAACTGCTTTTACTTGACTGTGAGAAAGTCTCTACTTAGAAGTTTCTAAGAAGCACTTTATGTTTCCTGCTCAAACTAGTCGTTCCCATGCTAATTGGGAACTGTTTACAACAAGAGGAGAAATGAACAATGATTTATTTAGACAACTCCGCAACAACATTAAAAAAACCGGAGGCTGTGATTCAGGCAGTGACAACGGCATTAACTCAATTAGGAAATTCTGGTCGAGGGGTTCATGAGGATTCGTTGAAGTCGTCTGAGGTGATTTTTCAAGCGCGCCAATCCTTATGCCAGCTGTTTAATGGCGAGCAGGCGCGGCAAATCGTTTTTACTTCAGGTGCGACTGAGAGTTTGAACTTGGCGATTGAAGGATTACTTACTGGATCGGATCATGTGATCACAACTGCATTGGAGCATAACTCTGTTTTGCGTCCGTTATACCGGCTGCAAAAGGAAAAAGGGCTCGAGGTAACGATTATTCCGGCAGACAAAAAAGGGACGCTGGATTATGCTGCCATTGAACTGGCGATACAAGAGAATACCAAAGCAATTATCGTGACGCATGCTTCTAACGTAACCGGCAATGTAGTCGATTTGAAAAAAGTTAGTGACATCTGTCAAAAGCATGGTATCTATTTAATTGTCGATGCTTCGCAATCTGCCGGGGTTCTGCCGATCGATGTTCAAGCGTTAAAAATTGATCTTTTGTGCTTTACGGGACATAAAAGTCTCTATGGACCACAGGGAACCGGCGGACTTTACGTGCGCCCGGGAATTTCGTTGCGCCCTTTAAAAGTCGGCGGGAGCGGTATTGATACCTTCAATCCTGAGCATCCAGCCATGATGCCCACAGCTTTGGAAGCTGGGACTTTAAATGGTCATGGGATTGCTGGTTTAGGAGCTGGCGTTGATTATTTGCTTGACGAAACGCTTGAAAAGTTGAATCAAAAAACGCGGCAGCTAACACAACTTTTTTATCAAGAAGTTTTAACGATTGCTGATGTGATCGTTTACGGCGACTTTTCCGTAAAAGAGCGTTGTCCGATCGTGTCGCTGAATCTTGGTCAAAGAGACTCGGCGGAGATTAGTGATTTATTATCTTATGAATATGGGATCGCCACTCGCTCTGGCGGTCATTGTGCACCGCTGATGCATGAGGCATTAGGAACAAAAGAACAAGGAGTTGTTCGGTTTAGTTTTTCCTCCTTTACGACTGAGTTTGAAATTTGGGAAGCAATCAAGGCTTTACAAAAAATTAGTCAAAAGGGGTAATAATCAATGGCAAATAAGAAAATGTATTTGACGACAGGATTGGGATTTGGACTCATTGCGATTATGCTTGCTTATTTTGGTAATCCGGCAAATATGGCGATTTGTGTGGCTTGTTTTATTCGAGATATCGCAGGCTCTGCGAAGCTTCACGGAGCACTGCCTGTTCAATATTTAAGACCTGAAATAATCGGGATCATCTTTGGTGCGATGCTGATGGCGATTCCGCGAAAAGAATTCAAAGCCAGAAGCGGTTCTTCTACTGGAACGCGGTTTTTACTAGGCTTTATGATGATGATTGGTGCATTGGTATTTCTCGGCTGTCCGCTACGCATGGTTCTGCGAATGAGCGGCGGCGATTTGAATGCTTATGTGGGCTTAATTGGTTTTGTTGGCGGTGTATTTACCGGAAGTCTGTTTTTGAAAAAGGGCTATACGTTAGGCAAACCACAGGATACAAAAACATCTAGCGGCTTTATGGTACCAGGCTTCTTCTTAGCATTGTTCGTATTATTTTTAATTGTTCCGTCACTCTTTGCGATGAGTAAAGAAGGTCCAGGAAGCTTTCATGCACCTGTTATGATTTCATTGATCGGCGGGTTGGTTTTTGGCGGTTTGGCACAGCTGTCAGCGATTTGTTTTTCTGGAAGTATCCGCGATGTCTTTTTGATGAAGAACTTTAATAGAATCACTGGTGTACTGACACTGTTTGTGGTGGTTTTGATTTATAATGTGGCAACGGGGAATTTTAATTTGAGCTTTGCGAATCAGCCGATCGCTCATACAGAACATCTATGGAACATTTTAGGCTTGTATGTGGTTGGTTTTGCTGGTGTGCTGCTGAGCGGTTGTCCGTTGAGACAGTTGATTTTAACTGGTCAAGGGTCTTCGGATGCCGGTGTCACGGTGATTGGGATGCTTGTCGGTGCAGCTTTTGCCCATAATTTCGGTCTGGCTTCTTCTGCGGAGGGAACGACTGATTTTGGACGGATCGCGATCATTTTATCAATCGTTTTACTTTTTATTATTGCCTTTACAAATTTAGGCAAGAAAATGGAAGCTTCCGCAAAATAGTGAGGTAAGGAGAGATTTGTAGTGTCAAAGGAATGGCTAGTCGTGACTTTCGAAACGGAATATGATGCGCTGCAATTTTCAAGCTTGTGCAAGCAAACTAAGATCGAGGGACGATTGATGCCGATCCCTCGTAAATTATCAGCAGGCTGCGGCATCTCGTGGCGTTCGGAGGTGAGTCTTGAGGAACCGATTCAAGACTTGATTCAGCAGCACTCAGCCGATCTTTCCTGTGAAGTCATAAAAATCGAACTTTAGTCATCAAAGTGATCCGCTCTTAATTGAGCAGGATCACTTTTTTTATTTTTTAGGTAATTCATAAGATTACGATGACTTGCTTTCGAAAAGATTGAAACGGGAAGACCATAGAGCTATCGTTACATCTGATAGTGATTACTCACAAGCAGGAATGAGGGGTTGATTGACATTGAAGATTTTGTTATGCGAAGACGAAGATAAGATGCGCGAATTATTGAGAAAGTTTTTTGAAAAAGCCGGCTATACAGTGGTGGAAGCCAGCGATGGCGAAACAGCGTTGGAAAAATTTTATGAAGAGAGCTTTGATTTGGTTATTTTGGATTGGATGATGCCAAAAATGAACGGCATAGATGTGGCAAAGAGCATGAAGCGTGAGCGCAATATCAAAATTTTAATGCTGACGGCCAAGAATCTGCCGGAAGATGAGGTGCAGGCATTGCTGACTGGTGTCGATGATTATTTGGCGAAGCCGTTTCATGCGCAGGTCCTTTTAACACGGGTCGCAAAATTATTGGGCGTGATCCATCAGGATATGAATCAGCCGCTCGTCTTTATCCCGAATGAAAAACGTGTCCTGTTAGATGGAGTGCAGCTGAGTTTAACTAATCGGGAGTATGATATGCTGTATTATCTGTATCAGAATCAGGGATTGCCTTTGACGCGCGAGCAGATTCTGTTGGCTGTTTGGGGCTTAGATCACGAGAACGATGAAAGGACCATCGACAGTTTTATTCGTATTTTGCGTGAAAAAATAGGCAAAGAATTTATTCAAACTGTTTATGGGATAGGGTATCGGCTTGAACTTTCAAAAAAGTAATTTGACACGGGCATTTATTCAACGCGTCGCCCTTATTTTTATTCTGCTCTTTTTGTTTATTACGCTCTTTTATCGCTGGGGCTTTCCGACTTATTATTATTGGAAAATGGAGCAGCCGGTCAAAGAAGCTCAAAAGCTGATCCAAACAGGACAAGCGGATAAGATACCTGATGATCTTGTCGTGGTAGCGGTGGATAACCAGACTTCTGTCTCGGAAGAAGAGCTGACCAGTGATATTACTTTTCGCTTGAATCAAGAGGGGATCGCGCTTAATCGATTTTGGATCGATCAAACTACTACCGAGGCGGTAAAAAAAGGGCGATCGGTCCAACGGCTGTATAGCCAGAATCGTCAGCGCAATGATTTTTATACGATCTTCTTTACGCAAGGGCAGATGTTTTATTTAATCGGGACCAGTATTCCCGATTTTCAAGCCGCGATCCAAACGCTCTTTCCGATAGTAATTGCGGCCACGATTCTCTTTTTGGGATTGCTGTTTGGTTTGATCGTCCTTTTGGTAAGAAAGCAGATTATCGAACCGATCCGCCGTTTGGAACAGACGACCCGAACTATTTCTAAATTGAATTTTGCCGCTTCCGATGTTCAGGAAGAAAATGAACTAGGCAATTTGAGTCAATCAATTAATCAGATGAAACGCTCGCTTTCGCAGCATGAAATGGAAATGCTGGAACGCAACGATCAGTTGAAGGCATTTTCGTCTAATTTGGCGCATGAATTAAAAACACCTTTATCCGTGATGCAGCTATTAGTTGACGGTGAAAAGCTGGGATTAGAAAATCCGACATTTTTGGCAGATCTCGATCAGCAGCTAGTCAATATGAATGAATTGGTGGTCAACCTTTTGGCCTATAGTCAGCAGATGAAGGAAACGATTCAATTTGAAGAAATAGCGATCAAGCCTTTAATCGAAAAAGAACTGGTGCAGCAACAATTGATCGATCAAAAGTTTACCAGCGAGCTTGAGGTGGAGGATTGCCAGCTTGAGACCAATGAACAATTGATGCGGATGGTGTTGTCGAATTTATTGACAAATGGCATGAAGTACAGCTTGGATAAGCAAATGCGGATCATTGGTAAAAAGCAGGGGGAACAGTATCAGTTAATATTTGTGAATAAAGCCGCGGAAATGTCTCACAAGCAATTTTCACAGTTGGCAGAACCCTTCGTTGTCGGTGAGGAATCGCGTAACAATCATTTGTCAGGCACTGGGCTGGGGCTTTCAATTGTGGAACAAACCCTAAAACTACTGGGAGGAGAATTAGCGCTGCAACAGGGCGATCATTGCTTTATTGCAACCGTTGTTCTGCCAATTGAGGACTAAAAGAAGATTTATAGTCGAATGAGCACAGATTATCGAAAGTGATAGTCCGGTGTTTGTTCGATTTTTTTTTGCACAGGTTTTGCATAATTGTTTTATATTCTTTTTCTGCAAGGAGGAGAATATATGACGAATCAAACGAAAAGAAAAGTGATTATCGGATTCTTGACAGCCGCTTTGTTCATTTCAGGAGGAATACTGGCGGTAATAACGATCCATCAAATAAAAAATTGGCTCACATTAAAATAGATAAAGAGGGAAGAAATTATGTTAAAAAAATTTTTATTAGGAATACTGTGCGTGCTGCTGTTTATTCCTGTCTATGCATTCAAAATCGAACCAAACTTGGTGGTGGTTCACCGCTTTCAGCTAGGCGACACCTCCCTACCGAAGGAATTAAAGGTGCTTCAGCTTTCCGATATTCAAGTCTCCGAAAACTTTGCCACAAAACGCTTAGATAAGGTGATTCGCAAAGCCAATAAAGAAAAGCCGGATGTGATCGTGTTTACCGGAGATTTGTTTGATAATTACGCACAATACAATCACGAACAGGAAATTATAGATAAGCTTAGCCAAATGAAGGCGACGATTGGGAAATATGCCGTTTGGGGCAATCATGATTATGGCGGGGGAGCCGCGAGAATTTATGAACGAGTCATGAATGCGGCAAATTTTGAAGTGTTGAAAAACGCAGGTGAAACGATTTCGTTAGCCAATGGGAAAAAAGTTTTTATCGGCGGTCTAGATGATTCTCTGTTAGGTGCGCCTTCCATCGAAGAAACCTTGAGTTATCGCCAAAGATACGATTACTCCGTTTTACTTACTCACGAACCGGATGTAGCCGATGGCTTTATCGGAACCAATACGCAATTAGTATTAGCCGGTCACAGCCATGGCGGTCAGGTGCGTCTGCCATTTTATCAAGTAAAAAACGTTCTCGCCGAAAAATACATTCGCGGAATGTACGAACTTAGCGATCACACGAAATTAAACGTGAATACAGGCTTAGGCACGACAGCGATCCATGCTCGAATGGGAGTACCGCCGGAAATTTCCGTTTTTCAATTACACTTTTAACAGCAATAACCAAAAAATGCAGCTTGATTCTCAAAAAGAGAAGGTGAGCTGCATTTTTTTTGATTACTCAATAATTTCAAAGCCATATCCGCGAATATGCTCCTTCAGCAATTCTAAATAGGTTTGCGCCAAAGGACTGAGCTCTAGCTGCTGCTGTTTGATCCAGCCTAAGGTGATCACGTCGTCGTATTCTAACGGGATTGCGACGATTTTATCGTCGTTCAATTCACTGCTGATGATGCCGGAGCTGATGGTATAGCCGTTTAGTCCGACCATGAGATTGAAGATCGTCGCGCGGTCGCTGACTTTAATGTTCTTTTTGCGATCCCAAGTGCTGAGAATTTCCTCGGAAAAATAAAAGGAATTTGTTTCCCCTTGCTCGTAGGATAAATAAGGATAATCCTCAAGATCGGTCAGCTTTAATGATTTCTTCGCCACTAAGGGATTGCTGCGGCTGACGAAAACATGGGGCTTGGCATCAAACAGCGGAGTGAACACCAAACCTTTTTCCTTGAACAGCTTGGTCATCACCTGACGATTGAAAGAATTTAAGTACAGTATCCCCAGCTCACTCTTAAAGCTGGCTAAGTCATCAAAAATATTCTCCGTTTCTGTTTCCCGCAATGTGAAATTGTACTCATCGGCATGCACCGTGTGCAACAATTCGACGAAAGCATGGACTACGAAGGCATAATGCTGGGCCGATACCGAAAAATTTTGTTTCCGCAGAGGTTCGTTTTTGAATTTTTCCTCCAGCAGATTGACTTGATCTAAAATTTGGCGGCAATAAATCAGAAATTCACGACCTTCAGAGGTGGGAATGATGCCTTGCTTATTTCGCACAAGCAATTGCACATTCATCTCCTCCTCGAGATCTTTTAAGGCATTGGATAAACTCGGCTGAGTCAGAAACAAGGCTTTGGCTGCTTCATTGATCGAGCCTTTTTCGATGATTTTTTCAAAATAAACTAGTTGCTGCAAGCGCATGGCTTCACCTCTTTTTTTAAAGAGTATAACGGAGGTTATAGTTATTGGCTATAACTAGTTATTACTTTTTTCAGTTATTCAAGGAAAAAAAAGCGTGCTATTGTGTTCCATAACACAACTGGAGGAGGAAAATGTATGAAGACAGCGATTATTGGATTTCCTAGAATTGGCGAAAATAGAGAATTAAAATTTGCGACTGAAAAATATTTTAGAGGGGAGCTGGCGATTGACGAGCTGGAGGCTTTTGCGAAGGATTTACGGCAGAAGCATTGGCAGCTGATCAAAAAGAGCGGGATAGACGGGATTCCCAGCAATGATTTTTCTTTTTATGACACGACATTAGATACAGCCTGCCTATTGAACATCGCGCCACAGGAAGTGACGGCGCTAAATTTAACAGAAAGTGAAAAGTATTTTGCGTTGGCGCGGGGCTATCAAGGAGAAAAAGGCGACATCAAGGCTCGGCCGATGAAAAAATGGTTCAACACGAATTATCACTACATCGTACCAAAATTTGAAAAAGAGACAAAGATTTTTGTCAGCGGCGATAAGATTTTTAGGGAATATCATGAGGCAAAGGCATTAGGAATAGAGACTCGTCCAGTAATTGTTGGCCCATTCACTTTGCTGCAGCTCAGCGAGTTTGATCGAGGAGTTGACCGCGAAAAAATTATCGGCGAGTTGATTAAGGCGTATAAAGAAATTTTTGAAAAGCTGGCAGACTTAGGGGCCGAGTGGATTCAATTAGACGAACCTAGCTTAGTGAAGGATGTAACGAAAGAAGAGCTGGCAGAATTTCACGGGATTTATCAAGAACTGTTAGCGGATCAAAAGATAAAAGTCCTGCTGCAAAGCTATTTTGGCGATATTCGCGATGCCTATGACACAGTTGTGTCATTGCCGTTTGCTGGTATTGGTTTAGACTTTGTTGAAGGGCGAAAAACGCTGGGATTAGTCAAACGGGGCTTTCCTCGAGACAAAGTGCTGTTTGCCGGAGTAGTGAATGGGAAAAATATCTGGCGCAATAATTACCAGCAAACGCTTGACGTTCTTAAACAAATCAACCATGACCAGCTGGTATTAACTACTTCATGCTCGCTTTTGCATGTACCCTTTACGACGGAGAATGAAACTTTTTCTGCTGAGATCAACCAGCATTTTGCCTTTGCGAAGGAAAAATTAGCAGAGCTTGTGGATCTGGCGAATAGTTTAGCTGGCTCTGATGAAGCCTTAAAGACGAATCAAGCATTATTTGCCGGAAGCCGCTTCACTGAAAATCAAGCAGTTCAAGCAAAGATCAAGGCTCTAACGGAAAAGGATTATCTTCGCAAGCCTGCTTTTGAGCAAAGAGAAACTATCCAAAACGCCGCATTTGATTATCCAGTATTGCCAACGACGACGATCGGCTCATTTCCGCAGACTAGAGAGGTCAAGCTAACGCGGGCAAAATTCAAACGACAAGAAATCAATGAAGAAGCTTACGATCAATTTATCGCCCAGCAGATCAATGAATGGCTGGAATGGCAGGAGAAAATCGGCTTAGACGTGTTGGTCCATGGTGAGTTCGAACGAAATGACATGGTGGAATACTTCGGGCAAAATTTATCCGGCTACCTGTTTAGCAAAAATGGCTGGGTGCAATCGTATGGAACCAGAGGAGTGAAGCCGCCGATTATTTGGGGCGATGTGGCTCGCGAAAAACCAATCACCGTAAAATGGTCGACCTATGCTCAAAAGCAAACGGACAAAATCGTCAAGGGCATGCTGACGGGACCAGTAACGATTTTGAATTGGTCATTTCCGCGAGAAGATATCAGCTTGAAGGATTCTACTTTGCAAATTGCTTTAGCGATCCAAGAAGAAGTGCTGGATTTGGAGAAGAACGGGATTCGGGTGATTCAAATCGATGAAGCGGCTTTACGAGAAAAACTGCCATTAAGAAAAACCGATTGGTACACAGAATATTTGGATTGGTCCATTCCCGCATTCCGCTTAGTCCATAGCAAAGTGCAGGCGACGACCCAAATCCATACCCATATGTGCTATAGCGAGTTCACGGATATTATTCCGGCGATCGATCAAATGGATGCGGATGTGATCTCTTTTGAAGCATCTCGTTCGAATCTAGCGATCTTAGATGAACTGAAGCAGCAGAATTTCCGAACCGCTGTCGGTCCTGGTGTTTACGACATTCACTCGCCGCGGGTGCCTTCAGTAGCTGAAATCAAGCAGACGATCAGTAAGATTTTGGCGAAGGTTCCTTTAGAAAAGGTTTGGATCAATCCGGATTGCGGTTTAAAAACACGCGGCATCCCTGAAACGACTGCAAGCTTGACCAATATGACAGAAGCGGTGAAGCAAGTCAGAGAGGAATTGTAGCCTATGTCCAGTACACTATCCTTTGAAGTTTTCCCGCCTAATACGCAAATTGGTTCGGAGAAACTTTTCAAAACCTTGAAGGAATTGCAGTTGCTGCAGCCTGATTTTATCAGTGTCACCTGCAGCAATAATCGCCAGACGATCGAAGAAACGACACTGAAGGTTGCTAATTATATCCATCAAGAGCTCAACGTTCCCACGATCGCTCACTTGCCGGCGGCTTATTTGAGCCAAACGCAGTTGGCCGAACTTGTGACGCAGTTAGACCAGATTGGGATCAATCAGATCTTAGCTTTGCGGGGAGATATTCTTCCTGACTTGCCGCCTAAACAGGATTTTACCTATGCTAGTGATCTGATTGATTACGTTAAAAAAGAAGCACCGCATTTTCATATCAGCGGCGCCTGCTATCCTGAAACACATCCGGAATCTCAGAACCGGCTGGAGGATATAAAAAATCTGAAACATAAGGTTTCGGTCGGCTGCGAACAGCTGATTACCCAGTTGTTTTTTGACAACGAATTATTTTATCACTTCCAAGAGTCCTGCTACTTGGCGGATATCAAGGTACCGATCTTGGCTGGGATTATGCCGATCGTTAATCGAAATCAGGCGTTACGCTTGATTAAAACGACGAATACCAAGCTGCCGCGAAAATTTTTAGCCATTTTAGAAAAATATGAACATGACCCGATCGCGCTTAGAGAAGCGGGCTTGGCTTATGCCATTGATCAAATCGTGGATCTGACGACGCAGGATGTTTCCGGCATTCATCTTTACACGATGAACAATGCCGAGGTGGCAAAACATATTTACCACAATACTAAAAATGTGCTGCATGGCGATATTAAGGCGGGGTAATTTCCACTTATCATTTGACATTGATGGCAAAACGATTATAATTAGATAAATTTCAATAATAGAACGTTGAAGAGAAGAGTAATTGACGCTGCTTGATACAGAGACCTCGGCTGGTGAGAAAGAGGACATGGCAAACTCAATGAAGATGAGCTCTGAGTTTTCTAACGGGTTAACGCTTGTTAGACGGCAGTGACCGTTACTTCACCGAGTTTCATTTGGAACTGTCGAGGTATTTTTATAATACGAATTTGGGTGGTAACACGGTCTGATCCGTCCCTTTGTCAATTGACAAAGGGGCGTTTTTTATTTGGAAAAGGAGTGAGCAGATGGAAGCAGCAGAATTTATTCAAACGTATTATCGAAAAAGAAAAGGAACCGATTCTTTAAAGTGGGATGCCTTGGAGGAGCGTTATGGTGCAGCAGATTTATTGCCGCTTTGGGTAGCGGATATGGATTTTTCAGTGCCTGAATCTGTTCAGGCCGCACTGACTGAGAGAATTGATCACGGTGTGTTTGGCTATTCCTTCACGCCGACGGACTATTTTTCAGCCTATCAAGGTTGGCAAAGCCGCCATGAGCAGACTTTATTTCAAGCAGAGTGGCTGCACTTTACCTCTGGTGTAGTGCAGGGCATCTATGATCTGATCGCTTGTTTTACTGCTGAAGGGGATCAGATTTTGATTCAGCCGCCGGTTTATTATCCGTTTTTTGATGTTGTGAAAAATCAGAAGCGGCGCTTAGTAACCTCAGAGCTGATTGAAACCGAAGCGGGATATCGGATCGATTTTGAACATTTTGAAAAACAATTGAAGGAAAACACGATCAAGCTCTTTATTCTTTGCTCGCCTCATAATCCGGTTGGGCGGGTCTGGGAAAAAGCAGAGCTGAGGAAACTGCTCTCCTTGTGTCAGAAATATGATGTGCTGGTTATTTCAGACGAGATTCATTCGGATTTGATTTTGCCGGGGCATACTTTTTGCTCGGCTTTAACGATCGCCGCGGAATTGGACTTCTTGGACCATTTGATCGTATGCAACGCGCCGTCAAAAACGTTTAATTTGGCCTCATTGCTTAACGCGCATATTTGGCTGCCGGCTGAAAATCTACGGAAAACCTATCAAGCATGGCAAGAGCTTCATCGTCAAACAGGAATTAGTGTGCTGGGTCAAATTGCGGCGCAGGCGGCTTACGCAACAGGCGATGAATGGCTGGAAGGACTGCTAACGGTTGTAGAGGGAAATTATCAACTGTTGAAGCAACAATTAACCACGCAAATCCCTAAAATCAAAATCAGCGAGCTTCAAGGAACCTATTTAGCTTGGTTGGATCTAAGAGAGTGGCTGCCAAGCTTAGATATGAAATTTTTTATTCAAGACCAAGCAGGCTTGGCGATCGACTATGGGGAGTGGTTTTCGCCCGAGACAAAGGGCTTTATTCGAATTAATTTGGCAACAAGTACAGAAAATATCGAGACAGCGGTCAATCATTTATTGACGCTCGATCATAAGCTTAAAGGGGGAAATTAACATGGGCTATCACACAGCGACAGAACTGGCACAAATCGGCAATCATCAAGACAAGCAAGCAGGAGCAGTGTCGGCGCCGATTTATTTATCGACGACATTTTCTCATCCGGGTCTGGGCGAGAGTACCGGCTATGATTATACGCGAACGAAAAATCCGACAAGAACGATTTTAGAGGAAGCTTTAGCCAAATTAGAAGGGGGAAGTCAGGGAATCGTCACCAGCTCAGGGATGAGCGCGATCCAATTAGTGTTCAATTACTTTCCGGCGCAAAGTGAATTTTTAGTTTCCCGCGATCTTTATGGCGGCAGCTATCGTTATTTCAAAGAATTGGAACGTCAAAACGATTCTGTCTTTCATTATTTTGATGACTTTACGAGTTTGAAAGAGCAATTGACCGAAACCATCGACGCAATCTTCCTAGAAACACCGACCAATCCGCTGATGCAGGAAGTTTCCATCGCGGATACGGCTAAGCTTGCCCACAAATATCAGGCCTGTTTGATCGTGGACAATACGTTTTCCACGCCGTTAAGGCAGCAGCCTATCAAAGAAGGGGCGGATATCGTAGTTCACTCGGGAACGAAATTTTTAAGCGGACACAATGATTTATTGGCAGGGGTCGTGGTGGCGAAGGAGCCTGAGGTAGGTGAACGTTTGGCGTGGTTAAGCAATACCACTGGACCAACCTTATCAAGCTTTGACAGCTGGTTGTTTATTCGCAGTTTAAAAACTTTGAAAATTCGCTTTGAACAACAGGAACGCAATGCGCAGGGAATCGCTAAAGCCTTAAAATCCTATCCGCAGATCGAAAAGGTGCTTTATCCCGGCATTGGCGGAATGATCAGCTTTTATGTTAAAGATGCTAGTAAAATCGACGCGTTTTTGGCACGTTTGAAGCTGATCACCTTTGCGGAAAGCTTGGGCGGGGTGGAGACATTGATCACCTATCCAACCACGCAAACCCATGCGGATATTCCAGAAGAGGTTCGCGAATCCTACGGGCTGACCACGAACCTTCTGCGTCTTTCAGTCGGCATAGAGGATAGTCAAGACTTGTTAAACGACTTAGTCCAAGGCTTCAGTGCGTTTGATCGTTAAGAAGGAGGGGGCAAATGAACTTACAGCAGTATCGCTATGTTCAGACCATTGCGAAGGTCGGCAGCTTTAGTCAGGCGGCCAAGGAGTTGTTCGTGACCCAGCCCAGTCTTTCTAGTTCCATCAAGGAGCTGGAGAGTGAGCTGGATGTTCAGCTTTTTCATCGATCAAAATCTGGGACTTGTCTGACAGAAGCCGGCAGTGATTTTTTGATTTATGCTAAAAGAATCTTGGCGCAGGTGGAGGAAATGGAGCAGCACTTTTTATTGGGGACTAAGAAAAGCTTTACGGTCAGTTCCCAGCATTACGATTTTCTCTATGAGCCTTTCGTGAAGGTCACAGAAAAATTTCAGTCGGTCTGTCAAAATTTCTATTTGAATGAAACAACAACGAAAAGAATTCTTGAAAGTATTCGCGATTTTGAAAGCGAGCTAGGAATTATCTATCTCAATCCCCAAAGCAAACGCATGCTGGAGCGCTATTTCAGTCAAGAAAGCCTGAATTTTGAGGTGTTGGGAAATTTTTCTACCCATATCTATTTAGGTGCGCATCATCCGCTTGCCGCCAAAAGGATGATCACGAAAGCGGAGCTGTCCGCGTATCCGCAGGTTCGATTTATTCAAGAAGACCACGGCTCAGCCCATCTAAACGAAGACCCGATCGGCGTATCCAAAGAACGGGCGAATTACTATACTAACGATCGAGGAACGCTAATGAATTTATTGGCGGCCTCTGATGCTTATGCCTCTGGGCTGGGAATCATCAGAGGATTAACCAAAGATCAGATCGTCTTGCGCCCCTTGCAAGATGCCGATGTGCATTCCTTGGTGGTCATCACCAATCGAATGCGGAAGCAAACAGAAATGGGAAAATTCTTTTTACAGGAATTAAAGAAGACGCTGCAGGAGGAACAGGGATAGAGGATGAGATGTTTTTGCTGCGAGGTAGAAAATGGTATGATAACGACGAAAGAAAGGAACGATTGAAGTGAAGAAATGGAAAAAAATCCTTCTGATTGTGGTTATCGGACTAGTCGTCGTGATTGGCGGCGGACTGGCATACTTAAAAACGCAGACCTATTCTCCTACAAATAAAGCTGAGCAAATCGCTGAAAAAGCTGAGAGCAGCAGTGATTGGCTTTATTTTCCTGCCGAGGATAAATCCAAGCCAATGATCATTTTCTATCCTGGGGCACTGGTTGCTCCAGAAAGCTACAGCTCGTGGGCGCAAACAGTCGCAAAGGCTGGTTATCCGGTCTATATCTTAAAAATGCCGCTGGATTTGGCGGTTTTGGCACCCAATCGCGGTGAGAAAGTTCTTTCTGAACAGTCGAATCGCGATTATATCATAGGAGGCCATTCTTTAGGCGGTGTGATGGCCAGCCGCTTCGCACAAGAACACGCCAAGCAACTAAAGGGTGTGTTCTTCTTAGCCAGTTATCCAGACGAAAAAGGCAGCTTGGCGGATAAAAATATCCCGGTACTGTCACTGACAGCCGAAAATGACCAAGTGCTAAATCAGGACGCCTACCAAAAAGCTAAAAAGGAGCTGCCTAAAAATACCGATTATCAAGAAATAGCAGGCGGCAACCACGCCGGCTTCGGTTCCTACGGTGCGCAAAAAGACGACGGGAAATCTACGATCAACGATCAAAACCAGCAAGTGGCAGAGCGCTTGCTGAGCTGGTTGAAGAAAACAAACGAGTAAATATGCGACAAACTAAACAACGCCCAGTCAACTCAATTGACTGGGCGTTGTTATTTTCTAATTAAATTTCTTCAAAAGGTAGAGGGAGGCTCCCAGTAAGCTGGTTCCTATAAGCAGCCAAATCTTACTAGCTCGTTCATCATTTGTATTAGGATAACTTTTACCTGATGCACTAGTTGTTTTGCTGACTGCCGGTTTTCTTGACGATTCACTTGTTTCAACGACGGTCGATTCGGTGGAGGAAGCTTCAGATGTACTTGATTCAGAGCTGTTTGATTCGCTAGTAGAACTCTGAGAGGTACTTTCAGAACTACTTGAGTCGGTAGTAGAACTTTCGGAACTGCTTGATTCGGTAGTGCTGGTACTAGTTTCCTTATACGTGTTGATCAGGGTGAAATGATTGTTCTCTTGATTCAATGAAAAATCAAATCCCTCTGGAATATTCACTTCATTGACGCTGTAGCTGATCGTCTCACCAGCATTGTTATATAAAGGCAGGTCATTATTGACTCCTAGAATCGGAACAGTGGAAAGCGTTGCTTTAAAGTTCTTTTCCTTTGTCAGAGAGAGCGTATCCGAAGCTGTCCATGCAGGAGGAGTAACTAGAGGCGTTCTGATTACCTGATAATCTATTTTATCGGGAATGACTGCTTCTGGTGCATCTTTCCATTGTTTCTCTAAACTAAGCTTGACAGTAGGTGCTTTAATAGAAGGGATTGGGAAATCCAAAAGCGACGAACCAGTGCTTGCTGGGTCTAAGGTCGTCCGCTGATTACATAAATACCAGAATTCCCCTTTAAAATCGGTCGCTTCCGTATTCAGTCGAATCTGATAGGTCACAGTAATCAGCTCATTTGCCCCTAGAGCAAAATTTGAAAGTGTGATTACTTGATTTTGTTCATTCACTTCTAAGTTTCTTGTTAGCACCTTTGTTGATTGCCAGTTTCCGTCAGAATCCTTTTTCCAACCAGTAGCTGAGTAATTTGTATCAGAAAAGTTTCCGCTGCCTTGCAGTAGGATATCCTTTCCCATTGGATCAGTTACGGTGCCGTTGGGAATGGTTTTAGTGACCGCGTTTATGATAGTTTTTAGCGCATCACCTAATTCTAGCAGGTTCTCATCGATCGGGCGATAGTGACTTTCTTTGTCCGCGATATTCCGTGCAATATATTCTCCTCTAGCAGTAGGAGCAGTACCGATAGAATAAGTGGTAATTCCAGACTCTTTTAGAGCTACGATCGTTCCTAGCGTAGCATCGGTCACAATTTCTTTGTCAACCTTAGTACCATTTGAATCTGAGATCGTGTCACTAGTATTGAATTTTTCCGAGGTTGTTTGAAAATCCTTCACATAGTTAGCGGTATGGAAGCCGTTATAATCGGTAATTTCACCTGTGTTGGGATAAGACGTTGCACCAACAGCAGGCAGATAGCTGCGATTAGCACTGCCATCACCGATATGAATCAAGATTTTTTCAGCACCTGATCTGCCTTGATTCAATAAAAGTTCCTGACCAGCGATCAATCCTTTTTGGATAAAGGTGCCGGTGTGACTTTGAGCGGTGCTCGTTAAAAAGTTCTGTAATTCATCCATATCGTTAGTAAAGCCATTTGTGGAATACATATTTCTGTTGTAGGCGACAATACCGATTTGAACAACGCCGTTAGACAAGGAGTCCCCTAATTCTGTTCCGAACTCTTGCAGCCCTTTTAAAGTATTGGTCAATTTCTCACCCTGCATGGAAGAAGAGTAGTCGATAACCAGCACAACATCTAAAGGAGGGTGGGGAAGTTGATTTCCTTTGATATCTAAAGTGACATCAAACAAGCCCTGCTTTTGCGGATTCGCTTTAACAGTCTTTTTAACATAGGCTTGATCCTGATAGTTTACAAAGCCTTCAGAATCTACAGGTATTTGGTTAGTGCTGGTATAGCTATAATTATAAGTATCTCCATTTGCCACTCCATTACCGATGTAGTTTCCAGCATTCGTTGATTCATATGGAAAAGGACTCTCGGCAGCTAACACCTTTGTAGAATTGGCAACGAAAATGATAAATAGCACAGTTAAAAATGTCCCGAATAGCGTAAAAAGCTTATTTTTCATAATATTCTCCATCCTCAGCTTCATTATGACTTAATAGTAACATTTATTTTAATAGAACAACAAAATTTGACTCAGGAATCCATTTATAAATGTACATAGAACTGGAAAATGTAAACACATTGGTACAGACCATAACGAAATACTAAATAAAGATCAATAGCGTCAAATGAACAATCTATGATTTTTTTGAAAAGGCATTCATTTTTTTTAGGATGAGGAAAACCTTGATATGACGGCGATTATCTCCTGATAATTACTTTACTTTAATAAATATTAATTTATTGGAGTGGGAAATCTATTGCAAAAGGAGTATTTTGGTGTTGTAGATATCTCAAATGATAATTAATAAAAACTAGCTTGAAAGGAGGAAGACTTTTGAAGGAACACGGACTAAGTAAAGAGCAATTATTCAGATTATCGCGTCGGACTTTGGAAAAACGTATCCGCAATTTTTATTATAAAACGAAAGATGACCAGGCCACCATCGAAATGTTGATCACACTTCAGGTGAGAAATGAATTGTGTGAAGCGGATTTTTCAAATGTACTGCGCGCACTTGTTCAGCATATCTTCTTAGAAACCAGATCGACTGCTGCTATGCGGCATTATTATAGATATTTCTCCGAATATTTTGGAGCAAAAGATTGGCAATTATTATCGGTTAAATTATTCCCAGCGCAAACATTTATCGCTGAAAAGCTGGAGCATGTCTATTCACAAGTCATTAAAGAACCTTTGTCAGGATTAGCAGAATCATGACGGCGCGTTGAGAAAGGAGGTTAAAAAAACAAAAAAGAAAGGGAATGAAGGATATGATAACAACACTTACTTTAGATGCAGAATTTGCAGATAGCAATGGCAAATCCCGTCATCTACGCTTTAAAAACTTTGATCCGACCAAAACGGCGGAACAAATCAAAACAGCTTTAACAAAATTAACGAAGCTCGACCTATTTGAAAAAGATGGGGTGGGTTTATATAAAGAGGTCTTGCACGCGACGGTGATCGAGAAAACCGTTGAAGAAGTTTTTGATGAACGAACACAGGCACAGGACCCATCGATCATGATGATGGAACCTGCGATGGAACTAACAGAGGCAGAACCATTGTCAGTAGAGGAAGAACCGCTGAAATCCGTTCAAGCGATGGCGAACGTAGAGAACAGTCAAATACCACAAGATTTGACCATCACAGAAGCTAGTCCCGAACCTGGTTTATTGATTCAGACTTTTGAGCTTCCTAAAGGGCTCGATCCGTGGTCATTAGATGAAAACCAAGCCATCAGTCTATTGGCAGCCTGTGTGCCGCCCAATGCGACACCACTAAACGTAGAAATCGATGATCAGTCTGTTCCGGCTAGGATGATCATAACAGTGAAGATAGAAGAGGGAGCAGTGACGGCAGAAGTCCCCGTCATTACCCAATCCCCGCCAGAAAAGCCTAAGAAAAAACGCAAGCGATTACTCGATCGAATTCGTAAACGAGAGTAGCCGATAACTTTCACCTCATCAAGAAATCCAACGTTGGTATGAGGTGAAATCGAATCGTTTAACGACTTGCTTACAGAAATTTTTAGCCCGCTTCCTAGCGGGCTATTTGTCATGGAGTTGATTGATACGTCGATAATCAATTCTTTGTTAAATAGATAGCTTTCAAATTGGAAATGTCCTTATTGGTCAGACCCAATCCTTTTTTCAAATAACCATTGACGCCGCCATATTCTTTTTCCATTGTGTCGTAGGCTGTTTGTAAGTAACTCTTGCGAACTTCCATCATGGCCGTAATATTTTCTACTGCCTCCTTATTATCATTGGTTGCTTCCTTGACCTGTTCGATCGATTTTTCGTTTTCTGACTTCCGATATTTATTAGACAACAGATAGTCCTCAAAAATGCTCTTTTTATCCACCCCTAAAGCACTTAACACAAGCATCGTCGCAAAACCAGCGCGGTCCTTTCCAGCGGTACAATGCCAGAGGGTAGAGCCATTTTCAGACGTTAGCAATACATCAAAAAATTTCTTGTAATTCTCACGAGCAGTAGGATCTGTCACGAGTTCTTGATTGATTTTCTCCATGTATTCAACGCCATTAACTTTGTCTAAGTTTTTATAAAAGTCCTCTTGACTAGCTGTAACACCGCTGTCCTTCATCACACCATAGTGAAAGTTTTTGACATTCTCGATTTCCGGATCGGGCTTAGAAGCAACCTCACTATCTGTTCGCAGATCCACGATGTTGGTTAGCTTGAAGTCATTCACCAGCCGCTCTTTATCCAAAGGAACAAGATCAGCCAACTCACCTGAGCGAATCAATTTATTCTTTTTAATACTTGCTCCGTCTTTTGTGACGATGCCACCCAAGTCCCTTGTGTTGGCAGCACCAACCATCACAATTTTTTTACTCGTATTTTTCTCAGAGGATAGCGCCGTTTTCGGTTCACTCGATTTTTCTGCCGCTTTACTAACAGAATATCCGCCCAATAGAATAATCATTGAAGCTGCCACACATGATAAAACCACTTTTTTCACATTCATAATATTCTCCTTGTTATAGGTATTTTGGTTTGTTACAAGATTAAGGATAATCAATGAATGTAAAGTTATCGTCAATAAACTGAAAAGAGTGTGTAAAATTGTAGAAATCAATCAGCTTTAAAAGACTTATTAAACAAATACGAAAGTTTTTTCACACATGAAAATAGGAGTAGACAAATTAATGAAATCAAGTTTGCAAATTCGGAACACTATTAAGTTTTTCCTACAATATATGACCGTTCAAGAGTGGAAATAGACCTTTTGAGGTATTTTGGGTTCCCTAGATAAGAAATATGATAATTTAGAGATGAATACTATTATTTTAATATTTCAAATAATGTTTTTGCAATTTATTTCCCGTCATAAAATTAAATTCTCTTTGATGAGCTAGTTACAACAAGTTAAATTTAAACAAGTAGCTATTAGAGAATCAAGATTGTATCATAGCAAGTAGAATTTCTTAAAACAGAGATATTTTCGTCAAACTCAAAGTTACGCTAACACTAAAGGAACAACGTTGTTTTTCGTTGTTCCTTTAGTTGTAAATAACGATATTTCTAATAAAGTATAAGTTGCTGGTTAGATTGAGAATAGAAAAATATTAGTGAGGTGTTTAGTTGAAAAGGCTTACTTTTTTTGTGCTTTTATTAGGTTTTCTAGGATTTTGTTGGTTCAAATTTACAGATTTTGAAAAGACTCTGTCAGAAAATAAAGAAGGAGGAGAAGTATTCCATAGCAATAAAGATGTTTATGCCTATTTGAAAGTCGATGGAACCAACATCGATTATCCTGTAGCGCAGCATCCAGAAGACGATGCTTACTATTTAAGTCATGATTTTGACAATAACGAAACAGTCTATGGTGCAGTTTTCACTGAACGATTTAACAAAAAGGACTTTAATGATTTTGCAACGATTATTTATGGTCATGCTACTCGAGATGGTTCTATGTTCGGTACCCTTGAACTCTTTTCGGATCGTGCTTTCTTTGACAAAAATACATCGATCATGATTAGAACTGCTCAAGAAACGATTTTATATGAAGTATTTGCTGCATACAGTTATACGGATGAACACCTTTATCACACGTTCCATTTGGACAATAAGGAATCATACAAAAATTATTTGGGAAAAATAAAGGAAATCTCAGCACAACTAAATGGGAATTATCGTGATATTGCACTAAATGAAAACGATAAACTATTAATTCTATCGACTTGTGATGCTGAGAAGGAAGGGAGAAGATTTGTTGTTCACGCGAGGGAAAGAGAAAGAAGCCCTGTTTAAATTTGAGGGCAAGATAAAACCAAAGAATGCCTATTTCTTGATGTACATCGTAGGATTAATGCTCTATGGAATGGGAAGTTACTTGTTTTTAAACGAGATGTTGGTATCAGAGTTTGAGTTGAAAACAGGCAGTCAACTTCTATCCATACTGGGTATTTTATCGATCGTAGGAGGGATAGGTATCCTGATAGGACTTTTTTATCAGTTTTACAAACGCATAGTGTTAAAACAAAAAATTCATGTTGCGTTAAGAAACTATCTGTTGATTGTACTAATTTCTGGCGTTCTTCTTGGATTGTTTGGGGAAATGATTTATCGAGCTACTGATATGAGTTATGACGGAGTAAAAAGTAGTATTTGGATTTTAACTACTTATATACAAGGAGCGGCACGTTTCATTTTTATTTATTACTGCCTCAAACTTCTTGTGGGTGAGCCTTTTGACTGGAAGACTCAATTATTTAAAAAAATGATCGCAGGTGTAATTGTCTTATTGAGTATATCCATAGGGATAAGTTTGGTTTTACCAGTAATTGGTCCGATGGCAATGTTTCTTACCGATTTGATCATTTCGATTGGGATTGTTTACAAGCAATTATTTGATTCTTAAAAAAAGTGTTAGGGGTTGTGTTTGATATGAGGAAAAACTTGAACAAATTTGTGAAGTACATTACTTTATTTAGTTTATTGATGGGAAGTATGCCCATAGCATACGCAGAAGATATTAAAGATGCAGTGGAACAAAGTAAGGCAGAGACTTATTATAATCAGACCGTGGAAAGCGCACAGGAATCTGTAGTTCCTGATGTTGACAACAAAGCCGAACCACCACCTGCTACTGAAGAAACAACGGATACTAGTCAATCAAAAGATGAGTCAGAAGATAAAACTAAAGATTCTTCAGAAGAAAAAGATAAAACCGAAGAAAAAGAAGAACATGAAATTCGGTTGCCAGAAGTAGAAGAAAAGAGACCGAATGTAGAAGAACAATCACTAAAAGAGAAGTATGGAGAACCAATCTCAGAAAATGGGCAGGAACAAATCTATAAAGTGGATGAAACCCATTTTATCACTTATATCAGCGGAGATGTAAAGACTTATAAGGATGAAGAAGGAACGGATTTACCAGTTGATCTGAGTTTGGTCAGTGATACGGCTGATAATGAAACAGTCTTTAAACCTAGTGGCAGTCCGGTAGATGTTGTATTGCCTAGTAAAGTAGATGAAAAACAAGGCATTCAAGTATCTAAAGGCGAAGATACTTTAGAGTTGATACCTAAAGACAAAACTTATGAAAATGCTACGGTAAAGGAAAACGCTCTTCTATATAATAATGTCGATGGGGCAGATGATGTTCAATACACGATTACCGATAATGGGGTAAAAGAAGAAATCATTTTGGAATCGTGGCGTGAAAAGCATCAGTTTACCTATCATTTTTCTGCTGAAAAGTATTCAGCTACTCTACTGGATAATCAAATAATCATTACAAAAAAAGGTAAAAAGAAAGTACTTTTTGTTTTATCGGCACCTTTAATGGTCGATCAAGCTGACGAGACAAGCGATGCTATAAAACTGAGTTTGAAAGAGCAAGATGGTTTATATGAGCTAATGATTGATGCGGATGAAAACTGGTTGAAAGATGAGAAACGAACCTATCCTGTTCGAATCGATCCTACAGTCACTGTTCCAACTGAAAATCTAATTGATACAGTGACTAGTTCAGTTCATGGCACGTATCAAGGGCGCGGTTATGGCTATGTTGGCTATATCACACAAGAAATGACCGGAATTCCCAATGCCAAGGATGTAGGACGTACAAGAATTTATACGAAGATCAATTATGATTTTTCCAAAATTCCTAAAGAAGCGAAAATCGATAATGCAACCTACAATCTTTACCAATATATCAATTACCCGCAAACAAATGCGACTTTCTCAAGCTATAAGCTAAAGGAAGATTTCAATATTAATAATTTAACTTGGGACAACTCAGTTGGTTTGTCACAAGAACCGACCGGAGAAAAAGCTATCAGTGGCGCAAAACACGGGATGCACAATTTTGATATCCGTGATGCTGTGAATAGTTGGGTTCAAGGAACTGCTAAGAATTATGGAATCGTTGTGCAAGCAACAAATGAAAATGATTACGGTGGGGCCTTCTATACCACGTATTCAACTGGAGGGCCAGGACAGATTGATTTTACTCCTGATAAACGCCCAAGTATGACAATCAACTGGTCAATTCCCGATCCAGTAGATATCAATTATCCAATTAAGGATACGACGGTAGCGTTGCGCTCAATGATGTTAACTGCAAAATCAGGGAAGTTACAATTTCAAGGTGTCTTTGCGGACGGGCTCACCACTCCTAATGCAATCGTTGATTATGAATTAAGCGATAAAAGTAAGGGATTTGGAGGCCAGTCTTTTGCTAGCTACTCCTACAAGTACCCTAATTCTAGTTTATTTGATTCCTATTTTCCAAATGGGACTACAAAGTACAGTGACAAATTGTCAAATTGGCAAACCGGAATTCCTTTTACCGATCCTACGTTTAATACCGTCTATACAATTGATGCTGAAAGTAAAAAGGATGGGAATACCAGCGGCAAGAAAAGCAGTGAAAAATTCGTTATTTACAAGGTAACCCAATATGATACATTACCAAAGATAGCGGCGTACTATGGTGTTCCATTATCACAAATTGTCTATGATAATCGCGTTCAAGACATGCTGCTGCTTAGTAATAATACGCTCTTTATTCGTAATCCGAAGAAAAACGCTAATAAACCATACAATCCACCGAAGCTTTCCGATGGCTCAAAACAAGACATTGATAGCTTACTGATGGGACGCGGCTTACATTGTGAATTTGGTTTTGAACCGATTAATCTTAACACAGGAAATTTCTATCTCGATCGTACCGATGTTTCTATTCCAGGTTTAACCAGTGATTTTGAAATTACTCGTTCCTATAATTCAAAAGGAGCAGATTTCAATAGTCTTTTTGGCCGCGGTTGGTCCTTTGATTTTAATGAACAAGTAACCAGTGATGAAAAAGGAAACCTTTATTATACTCGAACAGATGGCAGTATTCTTAAGTTTACAAAAGATGGAAATAAGTACGTTGCACCCGAAGGCTATGATTTATCCCTATCGGTAAAAGATAAGGAGACAAAAGAAGCCGATTTTGGGAATGGTAAGGAAAAATATACTGTCAAAGAGTATCAGATCACAGATACTGATAATCAAGAAAAAACCTTCAATTACTTTGGGCTATTGACGAGTCAAAAAGATGAAAAAGGAAACACTACCAAACTCGAATACAATAAGAATGCGCAACTAACAGCTATTAAAGATCCAACTGGAACAATGTATAACATATCTATGAATGATGAAGGGTACATTGGGAATATCACAGTACCGAATGGATCAAAGTTGAGCTATGAATATGATGATGAGGGGCATTTAATTGGATTTACTGATGCCGTAGGTGTGAAAACTCGTTATGAATATAACAAAGAAGGTCTAATGACTGCGTGGTATGACGGAAACGGAAATAAGATCATTGATAATACGTATGACAAAGAAGGTCGAGTTGTAAAACAGGTGGATGGAACAGGCGCCGTTTCGACTTTAGAATACAGCAGCGGTCAAACTCGTACGACTGATGGAAATGGTGATGTCACCACCTATCAGTATGATAAACAATATCGTACAACAGGAATCAGCTATCCTGATGGAACCAATGCTTCAAAAACCTATGATGCAGAAAATCGTTTAACGAGCGAAACGAATGAAGCGGGACAGACATCGAGCTACACCTATGATAAAAATGGAAATATGCTCACGGAGACACGATTTGATGGTGCTGTCAGACAATCAACTTATGATGGGAAAAATCATGTGACAAGCGAAAGTGACTTCGACGGAACGAAAACTTTGTACGCATATGATGGTGCTGGCAATCTTAACTCCATGCAAATAAATGGTAAAGCAGAAGCAACGTTTGGAGTAGATAAACAAGGTCGGATAACTAGTACAACGGATTCTGAAGGGCACAAAACCACCTATAGCTACTCAGGTGCCTTTCTGACTAAAATGACGAATCCTTTAGGCGGCGTAACTACGATTTCCTATAATTCTCATGGTCTTCCTGTCAGCATGACGAATCCTTTAGGGGGAGTAACAAGTTTAACTTATGACAATGAAGGAAGAAAAACGAGCGAAACGACACCCGATGGACAGAAGACCAGCTATACATTTGACGGATCTGGACAAGTAATCGCGCAAACGGATGGAAACGGTGCTACATCTACGTACACATACGATGCGGTCGGAAATATGCTGACGATGACCAATGGTGAGGGCGGCAGCTATTCATATGCTTATGATGGGGTCGGAAATAAAATCAAAATGACTGATCCTGATGGGAATGCGACTACCTATGGTTATGACAAACGCAGTCGGTTGTTAAGTGAGACAGATCCGGCCAGTCAAACATTGTCTTATCAACGAGATAAACTTGGACGATTGCTAAGTGATACCAACGAAGCTGGAAAAACAACGACTTATACAATTGATGAGGTTACCAATCAACCAGCAACCATCACTGATCCATTGAATCAAGTGACGAGTAACACCTTTGATCAATCTGGTAATTTAATCAAAACCGAAAATCCAGATGGTACACAGGTAACAAACGAATACGATGATTTTGGACAAGTAATCAAACATACGGATGAAGCAGGACTTATCACAACCTATGCGTATGACTTAAACGGTAATAAATTAAGTGAAACTATTGATGGACGAACAACTAGTTTCACCTACGACCCTTTGGAAAATGTGACTAAAGTAACGTATCCTAATCAAGAAACTTGTGAGTATACGTATGACTCAATGGGAAATGTTTTAACTTTTATTGATGCCCGAGAAAAGAAAACGACTTATACGTATACAAAAGGTGGTGCTTTAGCATCTGTCACCGATGCGCTAGGCAACCAATCAAAAATCACCTACGACGGAAATGGAAATCAAGCCAGTGTTACAGATGCAGCAGGTTATACAGCTAGCACCACGTATAATACGCATAATCTTCCGGCAGAAGTGACCGATGGATTAGGCAACAAAACCACGTATTCTTATAATCAAATTGAACAAATCACCAGTTCAACCGATGCTTTAGGAAATAAGAAAACCTATTCATATAATGAGTTAGGATATCCAACAGCCATTACTGATGAGAATGGAAATGTCTACAAGCTGTCCTATACACCAACTGCTCAAACAGAAAAAATCGAGAATCCAGATGGTTCGACAATAACGAATAGTTATGATGATCTTGATCGATTAGTGAAGGAGACGCATTCGAATGGACTGGTTTCAGAATATGAGTACGATGCCAGTAACCGAGTGATCCATACGAAAGATAATCAAGGCTTGGATGACACCTATACTTACAACAATCATGGCGAACGATTAACTGAGACAAATAGTCTAGGTGAAATGACGACTTATGAGTATGATTCACAGGATAATGTCACTAAGGTAGAGTATGCGGACAAAACAAGTGAAGCTTTCACCTATGATGAGATGGGAAATATGTTAACCTCAACGGATGTTGAAGGCAAACAGACCACGTATACGTATGATAAAAATGGAAATTTAAAAGAATCAACCGATGCAAAAGGTCGTGTGACTGCCTATAGCTATGACGCAATCAATCAAATTGTGACAGAAACCAATCCTGCGGGAGGAGAAACGACATATACCTATGATGTCTTAGGAAATGTCTCTAGCATCACAGATGAAAATGGCGAAAAAACCAGTTATGGTTACGATGCCAATCAAAATTTGATTTTATACACTGATGCAAAAGAAAATACGACAGCGCTAAAATATGATCCATTAAATCGTTTAGCTGAGAAAGTGAGTCCAACCGGTGCTGTTCAAAGCTATACGTACGATAATCTTGGCAACACGTTAACAGAAACAAGTGGTGAAGGAAATACAACGAATTATAGCTATGACAATATGAATCGCGTGTCTAGTATGATTAAACCAACTGGCGGGGAAATTAAGTATACCTATGACCAAACAGGAAGTCTTTTGTCTGAAACAGATGCAAATGGTCATGAAACGACTTATGAAAATGATCTGTATGGTCAGGCGATTAGCCGAACTTTGCCAAATGGAGCGAAGTACAGTTATGCCTACGATAAACTAGGAAGACTAACAGAACAAACTGCACCTAAAGGATTGTCTCAAGTGTACTCGTATGATGTCTCTGGTAATTTGATCAAACAAGAGGATCAATCGAAACGGGCAACGGAGTATGAGTACGATAAAGCTGGTCGTTTGCTTACAACTAAAGATCCAGCCGATTTGACCACCAAGTTTGAATATGATGAGGCAGGGAATTTAGCACAAGAGATTCGCCCTAGTGGAATTAAAACTAAATACAGCTATGATGTAATGGATCAATTGCAGACTGTTACTCAGCCAACAGGTCGGGAAACAAGCTATGACTATGATCCAGTCGGACAATTAACGACTCGTACGATTAATGGAAAACGAAAAGAAACCTATAAATACGATCCAAATGGAAATCTGACAGAAACGATTAATGCGTTAGGTCAAAAAAGCACGAATAGTTATGATGAAGAAGATCGTTTGATCGCTGAGACGAACACCGCAGGACAGATAACAGCCTATAATTACGATAAAGATGATCGTCTAACCAAGGTTACTTCTAGTGAAGGAGCTATTAATGAGTTTTCTTACGATGGCAATGATAACTTAACCAATGTTACATCAGGTGGCCAAAGGGTAAATAGTTATAGCTATGACAAGATGGATCAGCTGACCGAAGCGATTACCGGGACAGGAGACAAAGCTGCTAAAACAAGTTATGCCTATGATTCAGTTGGAAATGTCACAGAGATTACGAATGGAAATGGCAAAGTCACTAAATACAAATATGATGAATTATCCAATGTCGTTGAAAAAGTGAATAGTTTAGGTGATACCACTAAATACACTTATGATGCTGACAATCGTTTAAACAGTGTTCAACAACCAAATGGTAAGACGATTTCCTATGATTACAATAAATTGGATCAGCTTCTACAAGTCAATTACTCAGAAAAAACTGATGGTACAGTGATGTACACCTATGATGCTGATGGGCGACGAATTTCGATGGATGATCTAACTGGTCAAACGAACTATGAATACAATGATGAGGATGAAATTACCGGGGTTCGCCAAGGTGATGGCAGCTTGATCAAGTATGACTACGATGACTATGGAAACATCAAAAAGATGACCTATGCAGACGGATCAGAGGTCAAGTATAGTTATGATGAGTTGGATCGATTAACGAAAGTCACTGATCAAGAAAACAAAGAAACAACTTACGAGTATGATGATGCTGGTAATATGACCAAGATTAAACGTAAGGATGGAACAATATCTACGTTAACCTATCGTTTGGACAATCGGGTAGAAGAAATCAGCCACCGAAACAAAAAAGGGAAAGTCATCTCCTCTTATCGCTATGACTATGATGCGGATAATTTTGTTTCTGAAGAAGTAATCACCCAAGAGGGCAAGACCGTTGTTCAAAAATACGAGTATGATAGCCTTGGACAGGTCACTCAGATGACTGTTTCTGATAAGAATAAGAAACATGAAATCGCTAGTTATACCTATTCTTACGATCACGCTGGAAACAAACTGACCAGTACAGAAACAATTGATGGAAAGGAACAAACAACAAACTTTACCTATGATGATGATAATCGTCTGTTAAGTATGGAAACTGGCAAAGAATCCATCACGTACGAATACGATAAGAATGGTAATCGAGTGAAACAAAGCGGCACAGATGAAGTGTTGGATTATATCTATGACACTGAAAATCGCTTGCTTGCGGTAAAAGATAATCAAGGACTTCTGTTGGCAGCTCTTTATGACGGTGATGATAATCGTGTGTTCACCGCTAGTCGAACAGAAGACAAGACAGCTTATCAACTCTTTAAACGTAAAGAAGAAAAAGCGAAGAAAACACCTAAATCGACATCGAAGTATCGCTTAGGATCAGGTGATAGAAAATCACCAAAAACTAGTCCGAATGGTGAAGAAAATTCGCTTTTCTGGTATGGATTTTCAGAGAATGTCATTCAAGCACTTTCAAGCTTACCTGAAACAGTCGGAAATCTTTGGATGAAAGTCTTTGATACCGTCTCACGCGCCTATCATCAAAAAATCGCGAAGGATCGGGCAAATAAAGAAGGTATTGTCGTCAATCCGCCAAGTCTCGGCAATCGTCCAGGCGAAGGCAAGGTCACTTATTCTTCTGAGGTGAACGAAGTCTTGATCCCGTACACCACACGCGAAGACACGTATAACTATTACGAAGTCCGAAACTATGTGAATGATGTCAATCAAGAGAATACTCAAGTACTCCAAACCTATGATGACGAAATGAAATCTCGCGAAACGTATACGTACGGAAACGAGCGGATCAGCTATACGAACAATCAAACCAAAGATGAGTACCAATACTTGACAGATGCACGAGGCAGCGTGACCGGTATGGTACAAGACGGTGAGCTGAAGCAAACAAATAGCTATGGCGTGTACGGCGAACCGGAAGAATCAGATGACATCGGAAATCCGTATGGGTATACTGGAGAGGCACAAGATATCACAGGATATAACTACCTAAGAGCCCGTTACTATGATAGTCAAAGCGGCACCTTCCTCACTCAAGATAGTTATGAAGGAGAAGAAGACAATCCGCTTAGTCAAAACGGTTATACCTATGTTGAGAATAATCCGATAAATTACTCTGATCCAACAGGACATAAGAAGAGTTTCTGGGGGAATTTGTGGAACAAAGGAAAACAAGCTGTAAACAAATATATTGTGAAACCAGTTGTGAAAGCCGTGAATAAAGCGAAAGCTTGGGTTAATAACAAGGTAACTGCCGCGAAGAAATGGGGTAGCAATCTTTGGAATAGCGCGAAGAAAGTAGCAAGTAATGTTTACAATAGTGCGAAGAATTTCTTTTCAGGAGGAAGCAGTAGAAAAATGGTTTATGGCCCACCAAATCCTAATGGAACTGGTGGATGGGCTTCAAATTATCCAATAGCAAACGGTTCTCCAAATAGCAACGGTTTCTTAAGCCATACACTACTAGAAGCAAGGAGAGCAGCGAATCGTCAGTTAGAAATTCAACGTCAGTATGCTAAAGCAACAGGTCAAAAGGGGTTACCTAAAACTAAAGAAGGTCAGAACTGGGAAAGGAATAGGAATAACTCTTATATAAATACGTTAACTCACTTCTGTAAAACAGCACCTAAAGCCAAAAAAGATAAACATCAATCTGTAGGAGTTGTTGCACCATCATTAGGAGCGACATTGAATCTTCCTGCTGGAGGTAAGGTGATAGGGAAAACAACTATAAAAATTTTGGGTAAAGTAGTTTGGATTTATACTGTTTTGGATTTAACGAATAAAGCTGTTAATTATATTGAACATGGCGACACGAATGATATGGTTGTTGGTGGAGACATCACACCTAAAGATGTGGCAAACGGTAAAATAAAAGGTTTGTTAGAAAAATCTAAACCGGGAAGAAAGACAAAAGGGAAATCAGAGCAATGGGAGAAAGATGGCGGTTATGATGAAGCACTGAAAGATTTTGATGATTTAGGAGTTAAAAATGTTAAAGATATACCTAGTGGAAAGACAGGAGTATTACCCGATGGAAGGAAAATCAACGTTAGAAATAAGAGTTCGGATGGTCGGCCAACTCTAGAAATACAAGATCCTAAAGGCTCGATTAAAATAAGGTATAAATAATGGGGGGGTAACAATGAAAGAAATTTGGGAAAGATGGACTCCAATTGAATTGGATAAGAATATGTATAAAGCTTCTTACGTTCAACTAATAGATTTTGAAGGACTAGAGATTCATCTAGTTTTTAATGATACAGAAAATTTGTTAAATATTAAATTTGTTCACCCAGTTTTAGCATATCAAAATATTGATGAAGGCCGAAGATTGAAAACACTTGAATATTTGTCTGAAAATTATGATAGTCAATTTTTTACCGACTGGACTCTTTTTGAGGTTAAGAATTCAAGCTATCTGACTTGGTTTCATACTGAGAGTTTTGGCATCAATGAAGATGAAAAAGTTTTTCATTATGTGATTCTTACTGAAAATGATGTTGTTGATATTCTATCGTTGTATAAACCGAGAATAGAAATTACACATAGATAGATTATTTCAAGCAAGGAATCTGTTTAATCATTGAGTTGTGCTTTCTTAGACAAAAAAGAAAGGTAAGCGTACGATGCTAAAGCGTCTCGATGTCCCTTCCACCGACTGCTAAACTTGCAGTATCAACTATCAGGAGGCGTGCTATTATTGCTTATGAAATATCTAATGGTTGGTTTGCTTAACCGATATCGGTGTCAAGGACGGTTTAAAATCCAACAAAAAGGAAGTACTGAAAAAACAAAAATAAGGTATAAATAAAGGAGCAAAATAATGGAAGAACTAACAGGTTATAATTTCCCATTAGATGAATAGTTGGTAAAAAAAGTACAACAGGATGAGAAGGGCACCATGATAGTCTTAGAGGGCAAACATTTTTTAGTAAAAATTCTATTTGGAGGTTTTGTCTATGCCTTGTTATCTTCAGATGAATTTGGACTCCAAAAAAGAAATCATGAATGGTCCAAAAAATTCGGAGAAGAGAAGTTGCTAAAGGAGACGTTTTTCAAACTATCAATTTCAAAGTTTATTGATTTTATTTCAGATCAAACATTTGGTTTCTATGATGATATGGATTTAAAGCATTTTGTTGTATGGACTGAAGACGATACTGTTGAAGTAATTGCACATTATGAGCCACAAATAGAAATTCAGGAAAAGAAATGAGCGTGTAAAATAAACCATGTAAGGGGGCTGTTGCAAAGTTTGAAAATAAACTATACTTGAACGTTTCTGATTGTAAATTAAGCAGGAATGCCCATAATATTTGTATTTCTGTACAGACAGAAAGCCGAAAAGCGTTCCTTCTTTTCGGCTTTTTTGGGTCGCGCTCTCAGCAAGTCGTTAATTGCTAACTGGTGAAAGTTCAGTCTGAGTAAGTACCAGGGTGCTCAGTAGCTATAAGACAGCAGTGAAGCTGGGGAATCAAGTCATGGTGGAAGTAAATGGAAGAAATATAAAAATAAAAGAGATTTCGAAAATGATAAGAGAGAAGGAACCTATAATGAAGATGGGCAACGAATCAGAAATTAACATTCAGGATGGGAAGATCCCTGAATTAGAAAAAATGGATTTTTCATCAAGCAGTTTTGATAATGAGGTTTATAAATTATTTTTCAATGCGGAAGATTATCATGATGTAGTGGTTGAAGCGACAAGGCTTAAAAAAGTTGCTGTATTAGATGTATTTAATGAAACTATGCAGATAGGAGACCCGAGACTTGATCTATTGTCAAATGAATACTTCAGACTAAGTCAAGAAAATAAGTATTTATCTTTTTTTGAGAGAGTATTTGAAATAAATGATAACGAAGCTTATATAGATTTCGCAGGTGAAGATGACAAGAATAAGATAATAGAATCAATAGATAATGA
Organism: Enterococcus hulanensis; assembly: GCF_005405485.1. Classification (GTDB taxonomy): domain Bacteria; phylum Bacillota; class Bacilli; order Lactobacillales; family Enterococcaceae; genus Enterococcus_A; species Enterococcus_A hulanensis. The sequence continues at coordinate 395,301 of NZ_BJED01000001.1, forward strand.
TTGCGAGGCATTAGATAAGATAGATAGACTAATTTATATGAATCAAATCGATATATTAAATAATGGTGATAATTATATATATAAGATTGAAAATATAAATCTTTTAAAATTATTAATCAAAGGTTTTCTTCGAGAAAAAATACGGAACAGTTTATACTTTAACTCACATCCTATGATGTTAATCTCCAATTATGACCTGAGTCTTCCAATTATTATTGATAATAATCAAGACAAAGAACTCTATGAAAAAATTGCAAATGAGAACAATCTATTTTTTAGATAATTTAGGGGTTTCAATTGTAACTGTTGGGAATAGCTTTTAGACTATGTTCATTGTAGCGACGACTAAAGGAATTGAAGTTGTTTCTGCGTATACGAAGAAAAGTCGAAGAGAAATCAGTCTCTTCGACTTTTCTCCATGTGAAGCAATTGAACCTCTATTTAGGGCAGCTTAAGCAAATAAATCGGTAAGGGGCATATACTAAAGCGTCTCGTTTTCTCCTTCGCTGACTGCTATAACTGTATCAGCTTACAGGAGGCGCACTATGATGAAGACAATTGGACTGACGGGTTCATAAGATGACAATCGAGTATTCACCTCCAGTCGACTGAGGATATGGACATGGCTGCTCATTAACTATTAAAGCGGAAGAAGGACAAAGCGAAAGGATCGAAGAATTCAAAATCGATTTCGAAGGAAATAGTACTACTAGAACCTACTTTAAGCCAACAGATGCACAAGGATATTTTAATAGACAGCCAGGAAAATGAGAACTATGGAGGAAAGTATAATGCATTATAGATGTTATTGTTGTGGAAACTACACTCTAGAGGACGATAGCGATGATATTTGTCCAGTATGTTGGTGGCAGGATGACATAATACAGAGAGAAGAACCTGACTATACTGGCGGACCAAATCATGGCATAAGTCTTAATGTGGCCAAACAAAATTTTAGATTGTTTGGTGTAATTGATAAGGAATATATAAAAGAAGTCAGGAAACCACTACCCGAAGAATTACCAGAAAATAACATATAGAAAAAACTTAAAACTAGTTTGGCTCGATAGTAAAACGACTCAAAGATAAATAAGAAGTGAAAATCAGTTAATTATTGCTTTTCACTTCTTCCTTTATTGCGTAAATATCCGATGCTGAATTAACAGATTACGAAACTAAGTTATGGCGAAGATTTCTTATTAATGGAGAAAAGATAGTTGCTGAGCTTGTCTATGTTGTTATGATAGTATTTTAGGTTGTGATGCAAAGTTTTTGCAATCACTTAAAAAAATTCTTAGAGAATTCTCCAACACGAGGCGATCAAGAAAGAGAAAGTCAATTAGCAGATTGGTTACGTGAACGAATAATAAAACAAGGCGTTCCGTCTATTGAAATTGATACTACTCAAATAGTAAATAAAGTTGAAGAGTTAGATAAAACCGAGGATAAAAACTCTTTAATTATGTTTGCTATTATAATGATTGTTTTGGTTGCGATAGCTTATTGGTCATAATCAAACTGATTTTGGCTTATTATATTTCGTAATCATTTAAAAAGTTCACAAGAACTTTCAGTTAACCCACGGATAAATGGAAGTAGTATCTGGTTAAGTGTACCAGTAACATTTCAAAATATAATGGTGGTGAATATAGTGAATAAAAGAGAAGTTCATGAAGAGATTCAAAAAATTAATAACTATCTAGCAAAATGTTTATGGATGGATTTTGAATTTGCACAAATCAACTATAATAATATTGTTGCCGCGGGCAGAATAGACACTTCATATAATGATTTCGCGATAAATATCGATTTTGGAATGCCATTTTATATGTCAACTTTATTATCTTGGCATTTAGATGACTCAAAACCTTTTATTGAGCTTGTGACGGGTGAAGAAGAACGAGATTTTATTGAAAAATATCAAGTTGAACTGGGAAACTATATTTTTAAAATCAATGCTGAAGATTTTGATACAGCGCCAATTTTTATTGCGAGTCATAGAATAAAATGTGAGCTAGTAAATGAACATCCTTTTGGGAAGTGATATTAGGTGAAAGAAACACAATAGGTTAAGGTCAAATTTCTTTTTCAATGAAAAAAATATAATTGGACAATTAGAGAATCAGAAATTAGGAGAAAAAATTAATGAAAAAGTGGATTGTTTTATTTTCGATGGCAGTGGTTTTAGTTGGTTGCAGTGCTACTGAGGAGAAGAAATCGAATAATGCAGATATAAGAAAAGAGTTTAGTTCTTCAGTAGAGGCTCCAGCAATCAAAACCGAGGTAGATCAAAGTTCGGGTCTTTCTGATTATATTGAAGGAAAAGCAATATCAGAAATAAAAGAAGTCGTCTCAATAAGAGAAGATGGATTTAAGGATGAAGTTACGATAGAGGGGAAAGAGTTCAATTTAGCAATTCCGTCATCACTTACCGACAAAAAACTGAGACTTAAAGTGGCGCTTAAAAATGGAAAGAAATTCAATACAGTAATTAAACTACCAAAGAGGGCAAGCATTGATTCTTATAAGAATTTTGCTTCTCAAATGAACAGAAATATGAATGACATTAATGATAAGGTCAAGACTAATTTTCCTTTAACTGTAAAAAGGGAAACACTTATCGCTGCTGATGAGAACAATGCTCAAACTTGGATTCACGTTTTGGATGGAGAACTGGTTGGCTTAAGTATGATCGGTTCAGAAGATGCAGGGGACGAACTGGCAACAATCATTTCATCTTTTATAATGATCTATGAAGTGGATAACGATAAAGTGTTTTCAGCGCAGAATGATTTTTCAAAAACGGGTGAAAAAACAAGTGTTACCTCCAACGGCTATATGTTTACATTTGATCATAACGATGAATACTTATATATCGATATAATCAAAACGACTAAAAACATGGAGATTTGATTTAACAATTTGTAAAATTCAGCTTAGTTAAACTCAGACTAAATGACTACAGCGAAAATCCTCCTTCGGCCCTATGACTAAACTTCAAACCTCGTGCATAATATAGACATAAGATAAAAACACATCGCGAGTGGAAAAATCAGGAATTCAATAATTGGGTCGAGTTCCTGCAAAATCAAACTTGAATAATCAAATTAGGAATAGGAAAAGGGAGAGAATCAAAATGAAAAAAATGTTGACAAAATCACAAAATGATCGGGTATTTACAGGGACGTTAGCTGGTATTGCGGAGTATTTCGGGATTGATCCTACGGTTGCTCGTATTCTCTATGTATTTGCCAGTCTTACATTTATTGGCGCACCAATCATTCTCTATATCGTCATGTCATTACTGATTCCAGCAGCGGAGCATACTGATTATCAATCAAGCTTTTCAGATTGCGGCGCATAATCTGGATAAGCCATAGCAAAAAGTAAACGGAGTCTTCTCCGATGTACAACTACAAAAACAAACAGGATAAAGTTATCACTAGTCTTACAGAGTGTATAACTTCAAAAAAGATCGTACGAGCTTAAATTTTTAAGCGTGTACGATCTTTTTCTGTGTTCACTTTATTGTATTCGCAACAGTATTTACAGCGATTTTTTATTTTTAGCAGATCAATATGCTCTATAATAATAGTGAATGTGTGCATTCCTTTTTTGCATAGGGAGCTGTTAACTATCGTCAAATTATGAGATGCTTAAACTTAGCTATAATAACTATTAATTTAAGAGGTTGGAGTTTTGGAATAGAGGTCTACTATTGAAGCTATTGAAGAACTTATTTCCACTAAAAGCCTATTGATTGTAGAAGTTTTTTTGAAGTACTATTTTTTTAAGTATACAAATTGAAGGGGATAAAGATGAGTAAAATGCAGCGAATTTTGCAAGTAGCAACCTATTTGCTTGAACAGCCGAAAGAAGAATACACGAACTCGCGAAAATTAGCTGAGCTTACCGGCGTTTCTACCAAAACGGTCTTAAAAGACTTGAAGTCCCTTGAAATCAGAAAAATATTGGGAAATGCGACCATTGAAAGAAAAGAGCATGTGGGGATTCGTTTAATCGCCAGCAGCGACCAGCGAAAGAAATTAGCCAATACCTTATATGAATTATTGCGGACAGACAAATTACTCTTACCCTCAAGTCTGGTGGATTCGAATGATTTTGAGAAGATCTGTTTAATTTTGCTGCAATCAAAAGACGGGGTGAAAAAAGAGGAACTAGCCGCCATTTTATATCGTGATTCCAGTAATCTGGATGCCGTAATTAAAGAAACGGAGCGTTTTGTTGCGCAATTTGAGGTCACGCTTTCAAAGAATCGAGCCAGCGGGTTTGAGTTAGCGGGCAAGGAAGAACGGATTCGCGAACTTTTTCGGAATATCATTTTGCAAAAAATCATCATTGATAAGCCAGATCAGCTGGGGCATCAAGCTTCCGGCATTTATTTGCCAATCAAGAAACGATTAAAAAAGATTTTTGATCATACGATTCTTGATTTTGCTATTGATATGATCGATAAGGCCGAACTCAATCTAAATGAACGTTTTACCAATTATGATTATGAGATTTTGGTCACTAAACTGTGTATTAAGATCAGTCGAATGAAACTAGGGAAGTTTATTCAGACCGATAACGCGATCGACGAATCGATCCGCGAGCATTTGGTAGCTCATTTGATCATCTTTCAAATTGATGAGGTGTTCAATTTGGAGTACAGCCTTTATGAGCACAAGGACTTAACGGAAATTATCTTATCGACTAGGCGGATCAATCAAAAGACAAAAGAAGACGCGGTTTTATTGGATGAGCAGGTCTTCCATGAATTTATCTTATTTGTTGAAAGCGGGCTAGGTGTTGAGCTGACGAGTGATGAAGAACTGAAAAAGAATCTGCTGGATCATATCTTGCCGGCTATCAGAAGGGTGCGCTATGGGATTCAAATTGAGAATCCTCTGCTGAAACAAATTCAGCTGCAGCATACCGATGTTTACGTGTCAGTATTGACTGGTATCGGGATCATTGAAAAGGCCGAGGAAATTAGTTTTAATGATGCGGAAATTGGGTTTGTCTGCCTGCATATTATTGCGGCTATGAATCGAAATTCGCAACAAGGATATATTAAGACGATTTTTGTCTGTGATGAGGGGCAAGCGGTCACTTCTTTTTTAGCCAGCAATATTCAAAAAGCGTTCCCTGAAATTAAAATCATCGAAAGAGTTTCCAGTGACAAGCTTTCTCCGCAGTGTAATGAGGCAGATGTAATCTTCAATGCCACCTCTGCCATCATCCGCTATGAGAATGTGCCTACTGTGAGTGTCACTGAGCTGCTGAACGAGGGCAGTATGAGTGACATCGGCAATTGGATCATCAACAGAGAATATGAAAAGTTAGCAGGAAGTGCCGATACTTTGAAGGACAGCTTCCTTTATTATCGGGATCAACTGTCTACGAAAGAAGAACTGATTACTAAGTATTCTGCCTTATTGGAAGAAAAGGGCTTTGTCGATAAAGACTTCGGCCCATCAGCTTTAACGAGGGAACAAACGATACCGACCACTTTAGGCAGAGGGATCGCATTGCCTCACGGGTCATCGGATCATGTAATTCATTCGTGTATTCTGATAATAAAGTTAGAACAAACAATCGAATGGAGCGGTCATCAGGTTGATCTGGTCTTTTTGACGGCGGTCAATCAGAAGGATGTCGAATTTCACCGAAGCTTCTTTGAACAACTATTTAAGATTATTTCAAATGAATCCTTATTAAATGAGATCAAATCGATCGTTGATGTTGAAGCCTTGAAGAAGATCTTGTTTCCAACTAAATAGAATTCGTATTCTAGGGAGACAGTTCCACAATCAGATTATTTGTGGAACTGTTTCCCTTAAAACGTCTATTGATAGTGGAAGCTCAACTTAGCTAAGATTTATTTGTAAGAACAAGCAGAAAAGGAGGTTTAAGATGGGTGATATCGCAAGTCTATTGAATCGCGATCTTGTTCATTGCCAGGTGGCTGCAGCGGATAAAAACGAGTTGCTGAAAAAGATGTCCACAGCGATGCATGAACAAGGGTATGTGAAAGAAGGCTATATAGAAGGTGTGCTGGCCAGAGAAGCAGCTAGTCCGACTGGTCTGCAATTAGAAGTTTACGGCTGTGCCATTCCACATAGTGAAATGAGTTATGTGAACAGACCCGTAATTTCGGTAGCAACATTGTCAAACGCGGTGACATTTAATCGAATGGATGACTTTAAAGCAGTGGTGGATGTACGTTTAGTCTTTATGTTGGCGGTTGATGAGGGATTAAAGCAAGTAAATACCCTGCAGACATTGATGCTTCTCTTGCAGGACAATGAAAAGGTAGCAGAATTAGTGCAAGCAACGAATTCAGATGAAATATTAAACGTTTTTGATACTTTAGAAAAGGCAGGTAAATGATTATGGAAAAGAAAAATATTTTAGTCGTATGTGGAAATGGTGCAGCAACATCAACGATGGTCTTACAAACCTTGAAAGAAATGTTTGATGAAAAAGGGGTGCGGGTTGAACTGGCACAGAAGAAAGTACAGGAAGTCAATGAATTGATCAAAGATGATTATTATGACATGGTCGTCTCTACCTCGGGGACCGATTTTGTGAATCCTCATAGCATTCCAGTATTCAGCGGGGTTCCGTTGCTGACGGGCCTTGGAAAAGAGCAAATGTTAGACGACGTTTTAGCCGCTTTAAAATAGGTTTAAAGGAGGAGTTAAAAAATGGAGCAGTTTATGGAAACATTTAAATTTGTGATGAGCAACTTTGGAGCGGCGATCATGCTGCCGGTGCTTATCTTTGTCGTTGAACTATTTTTAAGGGTACCGATCGCAAAAGCAGTCAAATCTGCCATTTACATCGGTATCGGCTTAAATGCACTGATTTCAATTTTGAATCCATTCTTCTTAGGTCTGATGGGCGGCGCTGTGCAAGACATGGTTACTTCAACGGGCATCGAGCTGCCGTATTTAGATACAGGCTGGGGAATCTTGTCGGCATTAAGCTATTCGACTTCGATTGGAGCGGCGATCATTCCGGTGGGCTTAGCAGTGAACTTCCTGTTATTGAAGGTCCGCCTGACGGATACGTTAAATTTAGATATTTGGAATTATTGGGTCCTTGCATTTACAGGTAGTTTAATCTACTACCAGCATGGCAGCTATTTTCAAGGTTTAGCCGTTGCAGTTGCGCTTGAGATCGCGCTGCTTTTATTGGCAGATTTCACTGCGCCGATTTGTCAAAAATTCTTCGGCTTGCCGAATATTTCAATCTCTCATATTACCTTCCATGGCGGAACAATCGTGGCGATGATTTTACGAAAACCGCTTGAGCTGCTTGGAATCACGAAAATTAAAGCAAACTCCGAAGCGATTCGCTCTAAATTAGGGCTGTTTGGCGATCAAATTGTTGTGGGATTCTTAGTAGCTGTGCTGATTGGGATCGTTGCTTGGTTTAATCGTTTAGCCGATTTGGAAACTTGGTCAAATATTTTGAAACTAGGTGTGGGGACAGGAGCATTTATTTATCTGTACCCTAAAGCAACAGCAGCCTTGCTGGAAGGGTTCCGCACGCTAAGTGATCGTGTCCGGGAAGTGCTTCAGAACAAAGGGAACGATCGCACCCTTCATTTCGGAATGGACGGCGCATTAACTGTCGGTCATCCGGATGCTATTACGGTGGGATTATTAACGATGATCACAACGGTGGCTTTGATCTTTTTATTACCGGGCAATAAGTTTCTGATGCTCGCTGATTTAGGCGTAACACCGTTCTTTTTAGCAGCTGGCTGTGCGGTAGTCATGAAAGGCAACATCATTGCTTCTTATATCTCGACCACAGTTGCCGTAATTTTAACGTTGTACGGATCAACGATCATTTCTCCAGTCTTTGCTGGAATTGCCGGTTCGATGGGCTTTGATATGGCTGATACGGGGGCTGCTCAAGTAGGAGCGGATCAACGTCCGCTGCAATCTTTGTTCTATTTCATCGGACAAAGTCCTGTGCTTGTTGCGATAGCTATTGCGGTGATTTTAGGAATCATGTATGTCGTTAAGAAAAAGCCTGCAATCAGCAACTTCATTTTAGGCGTAGAAGAACCAGCCGAAGAGGCGTAGCAAGAACCTTGGGCGGGTCTATTAAAGACTTGCCCCTTTTATGTTGGGAGGCTCTTATGGCACGTCTGTAATATGATCGCCGTACTAAGCAGCAAATCTTATGGAATAAGGAGCACGCGATAAATGAAAATTGTAGATATTGAAGTATTTAAAGTAAAACCCCGTTGGATTTTTGTGAAGGTCAATACGGACGAAGGAATTTCTGGTTGGGGCGAATGTATCGGTGGGACAAGAACCGAGACTGTCGTCAACTGTATTAAGGAAACAAGCGAGTATCTGATAGGAAAAGACCCGATGGAAATTGAGCGCCACTGGCAGTTAATGTACCGCTTCTTCTTCAGAGGCGGCCCCGTCCACATGACGGCTGTTTCGGGTATTGAGATGGCGTTGTGGGACATCAAAGGAAAATATTACAATGCCCCAGTCTATGATTTACTGGGGGGAAAAGTGCGTGATCGCTTGATGGTCTACTCTTGGATCGGCGGAGATCGGCCAGATAAAGTTGGCGAAGATGCCTTGGACCGCCGTTCACGCGGCTTTAAGGCCGTAAAATTGTTGGCTACTGAGGAAATGCACTACATTGACAGCTACGACAAAGTAGAGAAGGTATTGAACAATATGCAGGCGATTCGCGATTCAGTCGGGATGGACCTGCAAGTCGGGATTGATTTTCATGGACGGGTCCATAAGGCAATGGCCAAAACCTTGATTAAGGAGTTAGAAGCTTTTAAGCCGATGTTTATTGAAGAACCCGTCCTGCCGGAAAATGAAGAAGCCTTTATCGATCTCGCCCAACGAACGAATATCCCATTAGCCACTGGCGAAAGACTATGCAATCGTTGGGATTACAAGCGATTAATAACCAGCGGAGCAGTCGATATTATCCAACCAGATGCCGCTTTGTGCGGAGGAATCTTGGAGACCAAAAAAATCTGCGCAATGGCTGAAGCCTATGATATCGCAGCGGCACCTCACGCGCCATATGGGCCAGTTGCTCTAGCCGCGACATTTCAAATTGATGCCTGTACGCAAAATGTTTTCATCCAAGAGCAAAGTCTCGGCATTCACTATAATAAAGGCTTTGATCTGTTAGATTTCGTGAAAAACAAAGAGATTTTCCACTATATCGACGGGTTTGCAGAAGTACCGAAAGGCCCCGGATTAGGAATTGAAATGAATGAAGAGCTGATTCGAGAAGTAGCAGTAGACGATTTAAGCTGGTCAAATCCAAAGTGGAAAAATTACGATGGGACCATGGCTGAATGGTAAGGAGCAATTGCAGATGAAGGACTTAGAAATTTTACAAAAAATGAAACAGAAAAAAATTTGCGGAATCATACGAAAAGTCACGGCAGCAGAAGCGCAAGAGATCACCGGGGCATTAATAAATGGTGGTGTGTCAATCATCGAAGTGGCTTTTAACACTCCGAATGCTGCTGAAATCATCGCTATTTTGAAGCAAGAGTACGGTGACGCTGTAATTATTGGCGCAGGAACCGTCCTGGACACAGAAACTGCCAGAAGTGCCATCTTGGCAGGCGCCGATTTCATCTTGTCGCCAACCCTTCATATAGATGTAATTCGAATGTGTCAGAAATACAATGTTCTTGCCGTTCCAGGCGTGTTTACACCATCAGAAATTATTCAAGCCTGGGAAACCGGCGCAAGAATTGTCAAAGTTTTTCCAGCGGTTACCTTAACACCTACGTTTATCAAACAAGTCAAAGGGCCGTTAGACCAAATTGAAATCATGGCAGTAGGTGGGATCAACGAAGAAAATGCGGCGGACTTTCTTCATGCCGGAGCCTGCTGTGTAGGCGTCGGAAGTGATATAGCCGGATTAAATCTGTTGCACCAAGGTGGAGCTAGCCTAGTCTCCAAAAAAGCTAAACAGTTGGTGCAGCAGATTATATAATAACTGATTAATAGATCAAGCGTTGCTGGGAAATCACGAAAGGTTTCTCAGCAGCGTTTGAACAATGATATTCTTTTCAAATGAAATTTTTAACGACACTCAACGAATGATACGCTCCCCAAAACTAGGACTTAATTATTTCTTTGACCTAGTTAGGGGAGCGTATCATTGATTGAGGATTTTTGTGTTTAAATGGATTTATTTTCGGGAAGTTTCAGGATAAAAGGGGAGGAAAATCCAACCCTTGATCCGAAGTCTACCTGAAGCTAAAGAATTTCTATTCGTAGGTCAAGTTTTCACCATTAGTGAAGATGACTTGTTTATACCATTCAAAACTGCGCTTTTTGCTTCTTTTCAAACTACCTTGTCCTTTATCGTCGCAGTCAACGTGGACCAAACCATAACGTTTACTCATTTCACCGGTACTAGCTGAAACGACATCAATCCACCCCCAAACCGTATAACCTAATAGATCAACGCCGTCTTCGTCTACCGCATTTTTCATTTCTTGGATGTGTTGTTGCAAATATTTAATGCGATAGTTATCAATTATTTCACCTTGTTCATTGGGGATATCTTTAGCACCAAGACCATTTTCAACGACGAATAAAGGTTTTTGGTAGCGATCGTACAAAGTGTTCATGGTAATCCGCAGTCCTAATGGGTCGATCTGCCAGCCCCATTCGCTAGAGGAAAGGTATGGATTTCGCAAAGAAACAGCTAAATTGCCTTCTGTCGTTTCGTATTTTCCATCTTCGCTGCTGATACATTTAGAGGAATAATAAGAAAAGCCGATAAAATCAACTGTGTTGTTTGCCAAAATTTCTTCATCCTCAGGAGCTTTTTGAATCGTTAGACTATTTTTTTCAAAATATTTCAACATATAAGTTGGATATTTCCCTCTGATTTGAACGTCGGTAAAAAAATATCCTTTGCGATCGGTTTGTTTGGCTAGCCAGACATCTTCAGGCTTGCAGCTGTAAGGATAAGTATCACCAGCAGCCAACATACAGCCGATTTGATTACTCGGATCAATTGTACGAGCTAGTTTAGTTGCAAGAGCACTAGCGACCAATTCATGATGTGCTGCTTGGTACTTTACTTGGTCTTCGTTGTCTCCAGGTTCAAAAACTAGACCTGCGCCTAAAAAAGGTTCACGTAAAATTACGTTTATTTCGTTAAAGGTCATCCAATATTTCACCAGTCCTTTATAGCGTTCAAATAACGCTCGGCAAAAGTTTAGATAAAAATCGATCATTTTTCGATTACGCCAAGATCCATATTTTTCAATCAAATGAACTGGACAATCAAAATGAACAATTGTCACAATTGGTTCGATCTGATATTTTTTACATTCACTAAAAATATTTTCGTAAAATTTCAAGCCAGCTTCATTTGGTTCTTCTTCATCGCCATTTGGAAAAATTCTGCTCCAACTGATGGATAAGCGATAAACTTTAAATCCCATTTCAGCCATTAACATAATGTCTTCATGGTAGCGATGATACATATCGATTCCTTGGTGGGCCGGGTAATAGTGATCTTTTTCAAATGTTAGACTTTTTTTCTGACCTTGAGAGATTGCTCTACGATCAGGTCCTAAAGGCAGCAAATCGACATTTGCTAAGCCGCGATCGTCCAAGGAGCTACCGCCTTCACATTGATTGGCGGCTGTTGCGCCGCCCCATAAGAAATTATTTTTAAATCCCATCTTCAACTCCTATTCCACCACTGACAAGCGATGATTCCTCGGTATTTTTGGATTCCTTTTGCTCTTCTTGGTAACTAATTGCATCTAATTTGCGTGCAAATGGGAAATAGACTATGAAGGACAAGCCTAAAATGAGTAATTGCAATAGTGCAGTTCGCCAACCGCCAACTAAAAATCCAGAGATGATTGGCGGCGTAGTCCACGGAACAATAATGCCGCCATATAAAGGACAAATCCCTGTGTAAAGTGCGACATATTGAATAATCGATGACAGGATCGGCATCAAAATAAACGGAATACCTAGAATTGGATTAAGCACCACTGGAGTTCCAAAAAGAATTGGTTCATTTACATTGAAAATCGATGGAAAGAAGCCTAATTTTCCTAGTTCTTTATACTGAGCAGATTTTGCAAAAAAGACAAAGTATAAGACAAGTCCTAAAGTAATTCCAGATCCAGAGATGGTTAAACATTGATCCCAGAATTGCTGAGTAACGATGTGACCGCCGTTTTCTAAAGTTAAGGCTTTTCCGGCATCTAAAATTTCCTGATTAGCTAGTGAATTTGCTGTTAAGAGTGGCAACACAACACCGTAGACGATCGTTGCTCCGTGGATTCCAAAGAACCAAAGAAAAGGAACCAAGCCGGCAATGATGATCGCACCAGCAAAACTATCTGTTAATCCTTGTAATGGCGTTTGTAGCACCCGATAAATCCATTCAACAAAAGTAGTATTGAAAGCAAGTTTGAAGATTCCATAGACAATCGCTGAAATTCCTACCATGATACCGGCGGGCATTTTGATACGAATATCGCGTTTCATTAAGAAACAATAGCCGACACCAACCAAGAGACCTACAATAATGGCACAAACCATTCCTTTTCCAGATGTCCAATCTTTAAAAATGACATTGACCAACTCACCTTGTTCGTTCGTAACAGTCGAAGGTTGCAGAAGAATGAAGCAGGCGAGGCTGATGATCGCTGCACCAAAAGACTCATAGCCTTCATTCTTCACATACGTATGAGTAATTCCCATAACTGCTACCAAGGCCATTAAGTTAAAAGTTGCACTATAAGCTTGGGTCAAAATGTCAGCTAAGCCCGAGGAGGTCACTGCTTCTGCGATTGAAGGAATGGGAATATTGGCTAATAGTAGAAAGATTGTTCCGACGATCAATAAAGGCATTGAGAATAGCAGACCATCTTTTAATGCTCGAATCCCTTTGCTATTAACAAAAGTCATAATTGCTGGCATCATTTTTTCATTAAACACTTTTTTCATTTTTAACATCCTTTCGTAAAAAAACTCGTTTCCTGAATAAAATTTTCCAATGGTATAATTAAGGAAAAAATTGGAGGAACAGATCAGTGAAATTACTTCGCGAACTGAAGAATACTAATAAATTTTCGGAATCTGAAAATCACATTGCTGGATATTTGTTGGAGCATTTAGATACTTTGAGCAATTTAACATTAAACAAGCTAGCCGCTGAAACGTTTACGAGTCAGGCGACTGTCAATCGTTTTTGTAAAAAAATGGGTTTTCGTGGTTTTTCCGACTTTAGGCTAAAGCTTTCGCAAGAAGCTGCTTTATCTCAACGAGTCGCAGTTTTACCAACGGAAAATTTGATTGATGCGGCAGATTCCTTGAATATTATTAGTGGCAAAATCTCGTCGTATTTTATTAGTGCGATCGAGGAAACACGTAGTTCATTGGATTTGATACAGTTAGAAAGAATTACTGAGCGTATTATGAGCAGTAAACGGATTGATTATTTTTGCTTTGATGATAATTTTTATATCGCCGAAAATATCACTTCAAGTTTTATGTCCGCTGGAATCCATACACTGTCTTTCAGCCAAAGTAATCTGCAGTTTCTACAATCGATTATTATCGAACCAAATGATGTCGCGTTCATTTTTAGCAAGAGCGGTACAAATAAGAAATTGATTGAGATCATGAAGCTGTTGAAAGCCAAAAATATTTATACCGTTCTGTTTACACCAGTTTTGGACTCACCATTAGCAATGCTGGCAGAAGAAGTTGTCTATGTGGTTAATAATGAAAATTTTCTTGATCTTGGCTATTCATTATTCAGTGTTTCTCTCCATTATTTACTAACCATTTTGGCGGAGGCAATCTTGGCGAAAAATACCAAGAAGGCTAAAATGATCGATCAAGTGTATAGTGATATTGCTGAAAAATTTTATTGATTATTCCTCCTTTTCTTTATTAGGTCCCATTGTTTAGCGCTTACATAAAGTATATGTATTTTGACAGAAGCAACAAGATGATTTCCTGATACTGCAAGATAAGTATCAGCTTTTTTAAGGAAAGCTAGTGTTTGGTTGCGAGTTTTCTATCATCGATGTTATTGAGCACAAATAGAATGTTTGACTGAAGATGATCGAGAGTTATTCATTTACTTTTTAATCTGTAAGATGTTGAGTTGGAGTAGTGATTATTAAAAAATGATCAATCTGAAAAAGACAAATAAAGAGCAACCTCAAACATCATTGAGGTTGCTCTTTGGTTACTTATTTAGTTACTTTGCTTATCTTCACGTCCATAAATCATTCATCGCATCGCGTTTTTGCTTTCCTGCGATATGTGTATAGACGGTTGTCGCCGAGGTGCCGGATTGTCCCAGCTGTTCTGCGACTTGAACGAGCGAGTTGGTTTTGCTGTATAATTGGGTCGCTACTGAGTGGCGCAATTTATGGGGTGAGATTTTGATTTTGAAGGCTTCTGAATATTTGCCCACCATGGCCTCGACGGCACCGCTGGCAATTCGTTTGGCCTTCCCGCGATAGCGAGTCAGAAAAAGTGCTGTTTCATTCTCGTCTGGCTGATAAAGCTGATTCCGTTGTGTCAGATAGTCGGTTAAATATTCGATAGCGATGGAGGAAATGACTACCATATCCCATTTTCCGCCTTTACGATAGACCCGCGCTTCTCCGGCATTCAGATCAAGATCCGACACATTCATGTTCACCAGTTCAGATAAACGCATGCCGGTTCCCAGAAAAAGCCCGATAATCGCCAGATCCCTCACTTGGTTTTTCTTAAAAGCAGTGATCGCCTGGCGAGATTCCAAGGTATCGATATAACGCTTTTCGACAAAATCCAGAAAGTCCAAGGCTTCTTCATCCAAGAAGAGTTTCTTCTCAATTGCTGCCCCGCGTTCGGCCATCGTTTTATTATCCTTGACATTTGCGACTTTTCCCATCATATTGTGTTCAAGATAAGGTTTGCCGGTCTTGCGGTCGATCGCTTCACTTAGATAGCTGAAAAGTGAGCGCAAAGCAGTAACGCCCCGTTGAACGGTAGCATTTTGCCGCAAGGGGAGAGCTTGTTCGTTTTCTTCCAGTCTTTTTTTGGTGGATTCCTTTAAGATTTTCGGCGCCTTCACCAGATGGGCTTTATAAAATTCCAAATCTTCCGGCCAAAGTGCCGCAAATTCTGCCAAAGTGATCTCGGACAGCTTTTCGGCTGAGGAAAAGCCTTCTTGGATCAGCCAAGTCAAAAAGCGTCGGTATTCCTTGGCGTATTCATATAAGGTGATGGAAGAATATTGATCACCGCTCTTTTTTCGAAAATAATTTTGGACGAACCAGGGGAAAAATTGGATTTCCTCCTGCATCCGTCGATTGGCTTCTTGTTGATTCATGGCTGCCAACTCCTTTATAACTAAAAGTATAAGACAGTGACGATTCGTTGTCAAACAACAGTTATTTTATGAATGCCAATTATCTATGAAACAATCCGATAAATCTATTGTTCGTTATTTAATACATACTGAAAATAAAAAATAGTTGTTCATTTTTCGAAAGATATTCTTAAAAATCAGAGGTATACTTTAAGAGTAAAGCAGGGGAGGGAGTACTCATGATTACTTCAAAGAAAAAACAGGAAGAGTATTATCAGGCATTAAAGGAAAAGGACCGAAATTACGATGGCATCTTCTTTGCCGGTATCAAAACGACCGGGATTTTCTGTCATCCTACATGTCGTGCTAGAAAACCAAAGTTCGAAAATTGCGAGTTTTATCCGACAGCAGAGGAGGCCTTGTTAGCAGGCTATCGGCCATGCAAAATTTGCCAGCCACTCTCGTTTCCGCAGGCGATCCCGGACGAGGTTCAATTATTAGTCAATGCAGTGGAGGAACATCCGGAAAAGCGTTGGAGGGAAACTGATTTTTCTGCGATTGGCTTGAACTCGGCGACGGCCCGCCGAAAATTTAAAGAGGTCTACAATATGACCTTTGTTCAATACGCACGAGCTCGCCGGATGGGCTTGGCCTTCAAAGAAATCAGCCGCGGCAGCAAAGTGATCGATCAACAGCTTGAATTAGGCTATGAATCTTCCAGCGGATTTAATGATGCTTTTACCCAAATTATGGGAAATCCTGCGAAAAAAGTCGCGGCACGACCATTGAACGCATCGTTTATTTCGACACCGATCGGACGAATGCTGAGCCTGAGCGATGATGAATACTTATATTTATTGGAGTTTGAGGATCGTCGCGGTTTGGAACGAGAGATCGAGCAGCTGCGGGTAAAATATAATTTCCGAATCATTTACGGTCAAACGATTATCAATCAGCAAGTGGAACAACAGTTGGGCGAGTATTTCAGAGGCGAACGGACAGAATTTTCATTGCCGCTGTTTTATGATGGTTCACCTTTTCAAAAAGAAGTCTGGAAAATCCTAGAAACGATCCCCAGCGGTGAGACTTTGAGTTATCGCGACATCGCACTGCGTTTAGGTGATAAAAATAAGGTGCGGGCAGTTGGACGGGCGAATGGCACGAACAAAATCGCGATCGTCATTCCTTGTCATCGCGTCATCGGCAGTGACGGAAATTTGACCGGCTATGCGGGCGGCTTGGAACGGAAACAATATTTGCTGGAGCTGGAAAAGAAAAGTAGAAAATAGGAATATCGTTGGAAGAAAGATGGGCGCTCAGTCTGTCTTTTCTTTCAACCTTTTTTTATGATTGATCCTCGAATCTTTACTTAAGATTTCTTTAAGGGAAGTTGGTTAAGTTGAGTTTAGAAAAAGTAACACGAATAACCAACGTATCATCGCTTGTGAACTCAGTTACGATTTTCTGCGATGATCATCCTGAGGAGGAGAAGTAATGAATAAAAAAATAGCTTTAATAGGTATCACTGTTATCACAAGCGTCTTATTGTTGGGAGGCTGCAACAGCGCCGATACGACCACGGTAAGTACCAGTGAAGAAGAAGCAAAGACAGAAGAAAAAGAAGAAACAAAGGAGAGCACGGCCGAATTAAAGGATGCAGCAAGCAAAACGAGCATTGAAGAAGCCTTGAATTTGAAAAACAATGAAGGGCAGGAGTGGACGTATACGAAGGATGATGATGCCTGGGTCTTGACTTCGGTCACTACGGTCACGAATCCTGAGATTGAAGATCAGCAAGGCGTGTCAGTCTGCATTCCGGGTGCTTACGTTACAGGGATCGACACGAATGATGACGGAACCGCCGATATTACTAATGACAGCTATTCCGAAGCGGTCAAAGGCTCATTGGTGATCGACTATGACGCTAAAGTCACCAGTACCAACGGACAAGTCTACACTGCCAAGACAGCTCCGGTTATTTTAAATACTGGGGCAGCCGGCTACAGTTCGTCCACCAACTCTGACGCCGCGACTACCTATGCCAGTGATGGCTATATCAACGTTGCCTGTGGGAATCGCGGAAAACAAGATACTGCCACAGACGAAGCAGGAGAAACATATTATACTGGCGATGCGCCATTATGCTTAGTGGATCAGAAAAATGCGGCTCGCTATGTCAAATACAACATTTTGCTGGGAAATCTGCCCGGCAGTGCTGACTATCTTGTTTCTACCGGAGGATCGGGCGGCGGTGCTCATGCGACTATGTTCGCGGCGACTTCGAACAATTCTGATTATTACGATTATGAGATTGAAGCCGGAGCAGTCGGCGTTTACGAAAACACGGACGGCACTTACTCCACCACAGTCAGCATCAATGGAGAAGATCAAGATCTGTCAGATGGCGCTTGGGGCTGTATCGCTTATAGTGCTATCACGCCTTTAGCTGAGGCCGATGCTGCGATGGGCTTTGAGTATTTCTTAGATAGTACGTATGAGTTCGGCAGCACCTTCCAAAGTCAATTAGCCGAATATCTGTCAACAAGTTATATGGATTATATCAATGATCAAAACCTCTCTGTGTCAGAAGCTGAGATCGGCTTTGATCTAAATGGTGATGGTGATAAGAAAGATACTGTGAAATTATCGATTAAATATGACTTAGAAAAATACCCTGAAACAAATGGCTATTACGGGACTTATTTGGATCTGTATCTGGCGGAATTTACGGAAAATCTTCAATGGTATTTAGACAATCTTGATTATTCGGAGGGCTGGACTTGGTTCAAGGAAGATGGAACAGCGCTAAGCAATGAAGAAGTCGCGGCCATGAGTTCTGAGGATCGATCAACGGCGTTTATTGAAGGACGCTATGCGAAGAGTACAAGTACCGAAAACGGACCTGGCGGAATGGGCGGTCCTACAGGCGGAGGACCAACTGGAGGAATGCTTGGTGGAGCTGGCATGCCGAACATGCAGGGTGGGGCAGATGCAGTCGGAACACCAGATGCCGGCACTTCACAATCCGCAACAGGCGGTGTTGATTCTGCTAACTATGAGACTTTTGAAGAAATGCTGGAAGCTTATAAAACCGATATTGCAGAAATCGAAGCAGGGGACAAATATGGAAACAATCTTGTCGATCTGTACAATCCGCTGAATTATATTGACGCAGAGGACACTGAAAATCCAACATGGTCCAAGATTGTCATGGGCGCTGCTGAGGGCGATATGTCAATGTTTACATCCTTGAATTTGCAAATTGCTTGGTTGAACGCAGGAGTGGATGCGACGATTGAATGGCAATGGGACGGCGGTCACGTACCATCTGAGGTGCTAGGCAATTCCTTCAGTCTCTACGTTGATCAAATGTATGGAGAATATGTTGACGGCGCAGCTGAAATTAAAAAAGCTCAAGCAGAACCGCAAACCGAAAATGGCACCGATACAGAAGCAACCGGTACTGATATCAGCAGTTGGATCAAGTATAGCGATACGAGCAACATTTCCTTCTCATTAGCCGATGCCGCTAACTATCGAACGGAAAACGCTAAAAAAGCCATTCCAGGCTTTGATGCGATTGATTATGGTCAAGAAGATTATGTATTTGGCAGCTCAACCAAGGATGCGCGCCACTGGAATAAAACCCTATTAGATATTTTCACTGAAAATAGTGAACAGCTTTCTCCTTTATTTAATAAGAGTGAATAATAGAAAGATTCCTCAATAATTATTTATGTAAAAAAGTAGAGCTAGTTGAAGGATTACCTTTCAGCTAGCTCTTTTTATGTAAATCGGCACGGGGAGTGAAAGGGCAGCAGCCGGGTCATACCAGAGATAAGCGGACTATTAATATCGCAAATAAGATATTTCAAAAAACAATTATTAAAAACCGTTTGACAATTAGCCCAAACCAGTCTATAGTCTTAAATAGATACCGGTGGTATGTTGGGAGTTGAGAAAATGCCGCGAGGAAAAAATCCGGAAGAAACCAGACAGAAAATCTTAGACGTTTCGAAAAAACTTTTTTTAGAAAAGGGCTACGACAATACCTCCATCCAAGACATTGTAAATGGTTTAGGGGGAATGACTAAAGGAGCGATCTATCAGCATTTCAAATCCAAATTTGAGATTTTTGAAACGATCATTGAACCGGCCGAAACTGCCGAAGAAAGCTTGAGGAAGCATAAGGGGGACACCGGGATGGAAAGGCTGCAAAGTGCGATCTTAGACGCCTTTACAGATTATTCCCGCATGAAGCTGAATTATTCAGCCGCTGTGACGCTGCGCAGTCCGCGTTTTATCGGTGAACAGTTTATCGAGATGTTTCAAGTAGTGATTCCTGAAATCAAGAAAATCGTGGAAGAGGGAATAGCAGACGGATCGATCGAGACAGAGTATCCTGAAGAGGTCGCAGATGTTTTGATGATGAATCTGAATTCCTGGATTGGGCTGCACCTCACCGTTTTTACCGAGGAACAGCTTAAACGAAAGGTTCTTTTCACCAAGAAATTGTTCGACGGTATCGGTATTCCGATTTTCAATGAAGAGATTATGACAGAAGCCTACAAAATGTTTGAGTATATTAAAAAAGATAGCAAATAATCAGCTATTTTTTTTAAACAAATAGATACCAACGGTAGGTATGTAAATGTATTATTTGAAATGTCACTAGTTTTTGAGGTTGTCGCTTAAGTATCAGGAAAGCAGGGAGTTTATTATGAGAAAAAATAAAAATTTTAATTTACTAATCGGGAGTCAATTATTTTCTGTTTTAGGAACGACGATCGTTCAGTTTGTCATTTCTTTGTATGTATTAGATATTACGAAATCGGCTTTGACATTTAGTGTGATTGCTTCACTATCGATCATCGGACGACTGATTTGTTTACCATTTTGCGGAGTATTAGCAGATCGTCTGCCAAAAAGAAATTTAATGCTGCTGATGGATTGTCTGTATCTGGTTTTATCCGTAGGGCTCTTTTTAGTCACTCGACTAGCTGACCCAGTGACAGCGATTGGCATTCTGACTGTCATCATCGGTATGGTTTCGGCCTTCGAAACCCCCGTGGTACAATCGGCCATCCCAGTGATTTGTACAGAAGAGGAAATTCCGCGTGCTAATGGCATTATTAGTTCAATCGGAACGTTAGGGACGGTATTGGGGCCAATCATTGCCGGAATTATTTATCGATTTGATGCTGTTTATCAAATTTTCGCAATTACTGGGGGACTATTTTTGATAGCAATTCTTTGTGAAGTCGTATTAAATATCCCTAAGCAAACGCAAGCTGCTATGAACGGTACGCTTTTGCAGGTCGTGGTTGGTGATTTAAAAGAAGTGACTCATTATTTAAAAGCTCAAAAGGTCATTGTTAAAGTAGCCATCGTGGCTTTTCTGTTAAACTTTTTCTTAGCTTCATTCATTCAAGTAATCATTCCATATGTTTCACGAATCCAGCTAGGCGTCAGCGACGCGCAGTTTGGTTTAATGAATACCATTTTAGCCATTGGAAGCTTGCTGGGGACTGTCATTTACGGCATCATTGCCAATCGACTAAATGAAACAAGTATTTCTAAAAATTTGATTTTAGTCGCGATCTTATTTGGCTTATTGGTCATTCCATTTGGTTTGATTCAGGATCCGACGTTAGCTTTTTGGATCATGACGATCATCGTCGCAAGTGCAATGGGTGTGGTCACAGTCGCTTCAGTCCAATTGATCGTTTATATTCAATTGGTTTCTGATAAAGCGTTGCTGGGTCGCATCATGTCATTGGTCATGATCGTAACAACATTGGCTATTCCTTTAGGGCAAGTCATGTATGGTGGTTTTGCGGCCACGGCTTCGACAGAAATGCTGCTGGTTTTGATTGTTGCCACTTCACTTGTCACTGTTTTGATCGCAATCTTTTCAATCAGAATCTTCAAACAAATGCGGGTAGAAAACGAAGTGTAATGGGACTCGCAGCAAGAAAAAATCTTTAATTCATTTTTTTAATATTTCCTAAGAATTATTATTGAAGCCAATGATCCTTATCGTTGGCTTTTCTTGCTATACTAAAAATGAATGGATTAAGCTTTAAGGAGGGATTGTAATGAGTTTCTTTAGCTACAAAGGAAAGAAAATTTTTTACGAGACAATCGGAGAAGGAAAGCCGCTTGTATTTTTGCATGGAAATACCTCGTCTTCAAAGTTATTTACTCCTATGCTGCCTCTTTATAAGAACTTTCAAGTCATTTTGATTGATTTTTTAGGCTATGGCCAGTCCGATCGGTTGGATAAATTTCCCACAGAACTTTGGAAAGATGAAGCCCGTCAGACGATTGCTTTACTGGAGCATTTAAACCTGCGTGATGCCAATTTAGTCGGAACTAGCGGCGGCGCTTGGGTAGCCATCAACACAGCTTTTCTAAGACCCGATCTTATTGCGACCGTCACCGCCGACAGCTTCGACGGACGAACATTTCATGACGGCTTTGACGAAGCATTATTAGCCGAACGTTCATCAACAATGGCCGATCCTGAAGCCTCAAAATTTTATCATTGGTGCATTGGGGAGGACTGGAAGGAAGTGGTCGAAAGAGACACAGACTCTATGTGGCGCTTGATCATTTCCCGAAGAGAGCTGTTCTTTGATTCCCTGCAAATCTTACAAGCACCATTACTTCTGACCGCTACAAAAAGAGATGAAATGATTCGGCCCAATATCGAAAGGGAGTACCAAGCCATCGTTGGCGAAGTTGTTCAAGGACAATTCAAAATCTTTGAAAAACCAGGGCACCCGGCCATCGGCTCCAGCGCCGAAGAAGTTGCAGCGACCATCAATCAATTTATCGCGGAATATAGTTGATTAACAAGCATTAAAATAAAAGTTCCAATTTTACTATATATAATAGTAGAATTGGAACTTTTTTTGATTCAAAAATTACTGTCCATCTTGTATTTGATCATTGAGCCAGCTAATCAATTTTTGATAGACCTCGGTCGCCACTGAGTTTTCCTCTCTGTCAAAATCATGTTCGACCAGATCCAATTCTAGGAATAGGCAATGTTCAACAGCTTCTGATAGTTGTCGCGACGAGTCGATCGGAACATCGGGATCTTTCTGACAGTGAGCCATAAATACAGGCGGAAACTCTTCCAGTTGCTCAGTATTGACTGTTAGTTTATTCGTGATTGGACCTAAATAGCTGAGCCAATTTCCATATTGTCTAGCAGACAGATACAGCGAAAACCGTTCTGCTAAACTGCCATCTATTGTTGGTCTTTTTTTGATAGATTGCTGCGCGATTAGAGGCGGGACTTTCGGAAAACGTTGATAAAAAGCACTTGGCAAAACAAAATCCGAATGGTCAAAATGATGATACCCGTAAAAACGGATCAATCCCCGCTGGTGTTCATAATTATTAGTAGTTAAAATGGAAGCTAAATAGCCCCCAGCCGATCGTCCGAATAAGAAAAAATCCGGTTCTGATAGCTTCAATTGAGTCTGATAATTTTCTAAGAACCACCTGACAGCCTCTTCAAGACAATCAACTATCTCAGACAACGGTATCTCCGGCGCCAACGGATAGTCAAACGACAAAACATTCAATCCACTTTCTAAAAAAAGTTCAAGATAGGGCTTAGGAAGATCCTCCCGCTCACCAAAAAGAAAGCCGCCGCCATGAAAATAAAGAATCGTTCTATTTTTTGCAGCTGTCTTAGCAGCCGGAAAAAAAGAAGCCTTTAACGAGAGCTGCTCCCAATTTTTATAGATAAAACACTGTGTACTCATAAAATCCCTTCCTTCTATCCTAATTATAGAAAATCATTTGAAGGTAATTCACAGTGCTTTGGCACAAATGAATATCAATTTTTGTCACTTATGAACAATGAACTTCGAACTATTAGCGCTTACAATGAGTTTACTAATCAAAGGAGGTCTATGGAATGACTTTAGAAAAACGTTTAGATAATAATATCAAGGCATTGTCACAGATAGGTAGTGATCCAACAGGCGGCATGACGCGGCTGCTCTATTCAGATTCTTGGTTAGAGGCACAAAAATTTGTTGAAGGTACCATGCAGGAAATCGGGCTGGAGACTTCATATGATGAAATCGGAAATTTATTTGGCCGGGTGACTGGAACAAAATATCCTGAGGAAACGATTCTTTCTGGTTCGCATATCGATACCGTAGTCAACGGCGGGACGTTAGATGGTCAGTTCGGCGTAATGGCCGCTTATCTTGCAGTTCAGCAATTATTAGAAACCTATGGCAAGCCTTTGCGTTCATTAGAAGTTATTTCAATGGCCGAAGAAGAAGGCAGTCGTTTCCCAACAGTCTTCTGGGGCAGTAAAAACTTCGTCTGCGAAGCGTCCAGAGAACAGGTGGAGGATATTGCTGACTCTGAAGGATTGAAATTTGTTGATGAAATGCGTCGTCAGGGCTTTGACTTTGCCAAAGAAGCAAAAACCAGACGCGACGATATCAAAGCGTTTGTTGAGATCCACATTGAACAGGGAAATGTTTTAGAAAATGAAAAGCTGCAAATCAGTGTCGTGAACAATATTGCCGGGCAAAAGCGTTACACCTTTGTGCTAAGAGGCGAGGCTAATCACGCGGGCACAACACCAATGGGCTACCGCCGCGACGCAGTTTACGGCTTCTCCAAAATTTGTTCGGGGATTATTGATCGGGCATTTGCAGAAGGCGATCCGCTCGTGGTTACTTTTGGCAAGGTTGAGCCTAAACCGAATACCGTTAATGTTGTACCCGGCGAAGTATTATTTACGATGGATTGCCGTCATACTGATGCCAATGAGCTGAACAGATTCACTAAAGAAGCTGAAGCATATATGAAAGAGGTCGCTAGCGAGCTGGGATTAACCTTGGAGATTGATCTTTGGATGGATGAAACGCCGGTTCCAATGAACGAGAGCGTTGTCGAAGTAGTCGAAAAAGCTGCAAAAACTAAAGAAATGAAATACAAGGTGATGCATAGCGGAGCAGGCCACGATTCCCAAGTCATTGCACCGCATTATCCAACCGCGATGATTTTTGTACCAAGTATCAAGGGAATCAGCCACAATCCAGCAGAAGCGACGGACTTAGCAGACCTTGTTGCCGGAGTGGAGGTTTTAACACAGGCACTCTATGAGTTGGCATACAAAGAGTAGGAAAGAGGAGAAAAAATGGGTTACAAGAATAATAATATTGGCTATATCGATGGCTTACTAGAATCAAGAGCGGTCATCAAAAAAAATAATTACGCTGTCCTTCCCCATGAAGGATTGGTCAACAACGTCATTCCAGGATTTGAGAATTGTGATTGTTCAATCTTAGGCTCTCCGAAATTGGGTGCCAGCTTTGTAGATTACATCATGACTTTCCATAAGGATGGCAAAAATGAACTGGGCTTCGGCGGCGAAGGCGTTGAGACCTTAGTTTACGTAATCGATGGAAAGCTGAAGGTAAGCGACAGCAAAGAAAGTCATACCGTAATCTCTGGCGGTTATGTTTATTTACCAGCGGGAGAAAAAATGTTTTTAGCAAATGCCCAAGAAGAAGATACCGAATTCTTCTTATATAAAAAGCGTTATCAGCCACTAGCAGATCATGATGCTTATAAAGTAGTCGGCAATGTAAATGAACTGGAGCCAATCCATTATGAAGGAATGACCGATGTCCTTCTTTGGGATTTTTTACCTAAGGACCTTGGCTTTGATATGAATTTTCATATTTTATCTTTTGAACCCGGCGCAAGCCACGGCTATATCGAGACGCATTATCAGGAGCACGGAGCTTATCTGCTTTCTGGAAAAGGTATGTACAATTTGGATAATAATTGGCTGCCGGTGGAAAAAGGGGATTACATCTTTATGAGCGCTTATGTTCATCAAGCGGCTTACGCAGTCGGAAGAGATGAGCCGTTAAAATACGTCTACTCAAAAGACTGCAATCGTGACCCTGAAATTTAAAAAAAGGAAGTAGTTTGTACGATGGAAGAAACAATGACTGTTCAACCAGCAAGATTACACGAGTTAATTCAAGATAAATTAATACAGGCCGGTTTAAAAGAGACGCATGCCGATACGGTGGCAGAACATTTAGTTTTTGCGGATGCTTGCGGCATCCATTCACACGGTGCGGTACGGGTAGATTATTATGCGGAACGTATCGCTAAAGGCGGAGTCACGCTTGATCCCCAGATTACCTTTGAGCGGACTGGCGCAAGTACGGGGATTGTTCACGGAGATAATGGCGTTGGACAATACGTAGCGCTTCGAGCCTTAGAGTACGCGATTGATCAAGCCAAAGAATCCGGTGCAGCAATCGTGGGTGTCAAACGGATCAGTCATTGCGGCGCACTTTCCTACTATGTAAAACGTGCAGCCGAAGAAAATTTGATCGCCATTTCCATGTGCCAATCTGATCCGATGGTGGTTCCGTTTGGCGGTTCGGAAAATTATTTTGGAACCAATCCAATCGCATTCGCGGCGCCTAGGGAAAATGGAGCACCGATTGTTTTTGATATGGCAACCACGGTTCAGGCTTGGGGGAAAATATTAGACGCTCGTTCTAAAAATCAAGATATCCCGGATACTTGGGCGGTTGATGCGAACGGACGCCCCACAACGAATCCTCATGAAGTCAATGGCCTGCTGCCGATGGCTGGACCAAAGGGATTTGGCTTAATGATGATGGTGGATGTCTTATCCGGCATGCTCTTAGGTCTGCCATTTGGAAAAAATGTTTCTTCTATGTATAGCGATCTGACTGAAAAAAGAAATCTTGGGCAATTATTTATCTTGATTGACCCGAGACGTTTTACAGATCTGCCAAGCTTTAAGCACAGTATCGAAACCATGATTGAAGAATTACATGACATCGCTCCAGCAACTGGTTTTAATCAAGTCTACTATCCAGGTGAAACCAATCAAGTCAAATACGACCAGTATATGACTGAGGGAATTCCTGTTGCGAAACAAGTCTTAGATTATTTGGAAAGAGATACGATCCATTTTGATCAATATGGAAAAACTGGAAGTTTTGCAACTAAATAAAAGAGAGTGAGGGAATCAAGTGTTACACACGATTATTCAAAAAAATAGTTATCAAGATTCGATCGTATTGATGTTACTAACTAATCGATTAAATACGCTGGCTGGAGTGACTAAGGCTTCAGTTATGATGGGCACACCTGCTAATAAAGATATTTTTAAAACTGGCGGACTGTATACTTCAGAACTTGAAGAAGCATCCTCCAATGACATGGCGATCGTTTTAGAGATTGACGGCAAAGACGAGCAGCTGATCCAAGACGTCTTAAACACGATCGACGAATTTTTAGCCGAGCAAAGCAAAGGCGGAAACGATAAAGGAACGGAAACTGTAAAAACTTGGGATAAAGCATTGGAACTCGGTGAAGACGCTCACGTTGCAATCTTTTCAATTCCAGGCACACACGCAGCATTAGAAATTGAACATGCTTTAAATGAAGGCAAGCACGTTTTCTGTTTTAGCGACAACGTAGCACTAGAAGATGAAGTCCGATTGAAACAAATGGCTCATGAAAAAGGGCTATTGTTGATGGGACCAGATTGCGGTACAGGGATTATCAACGGTATTCCTGTAGCCTTTACGAATGCTGTGCGCAAGGGAAGTATCGGAGTCGTAGGCGCTTCTGGCACAGGTATCCAAGAAGTAACAACATTGATTCATAAACTTGGCGGCGGCGTAACTAATGCGATCGGAACCGGCGGACGCGATTTGAAGGCCGAAGTTGGCGGAATCACTTTGAAGGATAGCGTCGCAACACTGGAGAATGATCCTGATACAAAAGTGATCGTCGTGATTTCAAAACCACCTGCACCAAGCGTTCGTGATGAGGTGCTTGATTTATTAAGAAGTTCTTCAAAACCCGTCGTGACTATTTTTCTAGGAGAAGATCCGACTGATCACGAAGAAAATCTCTATCGGGCCTATACCTTAGAAGAGGCAGCCGAAATTGCTGTGCAACTGATGCACGGCAAAGAAGTAGTAGAAAAAAATACTGCGTTAGAAGATCCATGCTATCAATTTGCCGCAGGACAGACCGGAATCAAAGGACTATACTCTGGCGGAACCTTAGCCTATGAAGCGGCCATGTTAATGAAGCGTGCACTTGGATTGAAGGATGAAAAAGAAGCAGAAGCTGGCTTTATCCTGAAGGATGGCGTTCACGAGATTATTGATTTGGGCGATGATATCTACACCCAAGGAAAGCCGCATCCTATGATCGATCCAAGCAAACGACAAGAAATGCTGGCTCAAGCCGCGGATGATCCAACTACTGCAGTGATTTTGCTAGATGATGTGCTGGGCTACGGCTCTCACGAAAATATGGCAAAGGAATTAGCTCCAACGATCAAAGAGATCAAAGAAAAGGCAGCCTCAGCCGGCCGTGAATTAGTCGTTATCGCAACAATCGTCGGTACGGATGAAGATCCGCAAAATATGGCTGAACAGAAAAAAATATTAACAGAAGCCGGAACGATCCTTTGTAACAGCAATGCCCAGGCAGTGAAACTAGCTTTAATAATACTTGGTCATCCGTTAACTCTTCCGGAAAGAAAAGTCTTACCGAAGAAATCCAGCGGCAAAGCAACAGTAATTCCTTCCAAAGAGATGATGCGCTTGCTGACCAATGATGCCTTCATCAATATTGGCTTACGCAGTTTTTCCGATGCGATCACAAGTCATAACGGCAAGGCGGTTCAATTTGATTGGCAGCCGGTTGCTGGCGGCAATATCACCTTGCAAAAAGCATTACAGTTTTTGAATAAAGCAGAATTGAATTAGGGGGAGAATGAAAAGTGTATAAAACAATTGATGAAGCAAACCAAGCGGTCGCCGCAAAAATTGTAGCCGGTTCTCCTTTCTTATTAGATGTAGTACCTGCGAAGTCAGTAATCACTGAACTAAATGAAGGCAAGGTCTTGTTACATGCCGGACCGCCGATTCGTTACGATCAGATGATCGATCCGATCCAAGGAGCCTGCGTCGGTGCAGCGCTGTTTGAAGGATGGGGCGAAACAGAAGAAGAGGTGCGCCAGCAATTAACATCTGGCGAAGTAAAGCTGATTCCTTGTCATCATGTTGATGCAGTAGGTCCAATGGGAGGAATTACCTCTGCCAATATGGCCGTATTGGTAGTAGAAAATAAAACTGACGGTAATCGAGCGTACTGCACGATGAATGAAGGAATTGGTGCAGTATTACGCTTTGGAGCTTATTCAGCTGAAGTGGTCGATCGCTTGCACTGGATGAAAAATACTTTAGGTCCCGTTTTGAGTGCTGCCTTGAAAACAATGGAAAACGGCTTAAATGTCAATGTCTTAGTTGCCAAAGCGATTTCAATGGGGGATGAATTCCATCAAAGAAATATCGCGGCATCGCTGGCTTTCTTAAAAGAAGTTGCTCCGGCTATCGTTTCACTTGAGGGCTTCGAAAAGGAAAAACAAGAAGTCATTCAATTTTTAGCTGATACGGATCAATTTTTCCTAAACATCATGATGGCTTCAGCCAAAGCCGTGATGGATGGTGCCAGAAAAATTCAAGAAGGAACGATCGTTACAGCGATGTGCCGCAATGGCTATGAATTTGGAATCCGGATCGCAGGGATGGGGGACGAATGGTTTACCGGTCCTGTTAATACACCAAAAGGCTTGTACTTCTCAGGATTCAGCGAAGCAGACGCCTCACCGGATATGGGGGACAGTGCGATCACAGAAACCTTTGGTGTTGGCGGCATGGCGATGATCGCAGCTCCGGCAGTTACTCGTTTTGTCGGCTCCGGCGGCTTTTATGATGCCTTAAATACTAGTAATGAGATGACTGAAATCTGTATCGACAGCAACCCGAATTTTCCTGTCCCAACTTGGGATTTCAAAGGAATCTGTTTAGGGATCGATGCGCGAAAAGTAGTGGAAACGGGTATTTTACCAGTAATCAATACTGGAATAGCCAATAAAAAAGCTGGTTTAGGACAAATTGGAGCGGGGACTGTAACACCGCCGATTGATTGCTTCGAGAAAGCCGTTTTAGCTTATGCCAAGAAATTAGGATTCAACGAATAAGGAGAGAAATGCGATGCTGATAGAGGCCTGCTGTTTTGATCAAGAAATATATAATCGTTCACTTCCCAAAAGCTGGTGGCGTGTTCACAGCAAATTTGGCAGCAGCTTTAATATTCAAGACGAAACGGGCCAGCATTTAGCTGTCGTTTCGACTGAACAAAGCGCTGTGGTCCCAAACGGAATCTACTTAAAAACAGCAGATTTCAACACACTGTCAGCAGAAATAAAGATCGACGATTGTTTAATTATCCAAAATCAAACTCTTCGATTTGGAAAAAGCCAATTACTCTTATCTGGAAAAGGCTATCAGACATTTCAAAGCCAACAAACAAATAGGATTGAAGAATCCGTTTGGACCGATTACGAATGCTGCATTCGAAGGCTTGCCAAAGAAACCGGCTATCAGGAAGAATTGAGTTTGATTTTCTCTAGTAATCATCGATTTGTATCCGCAATTGATGATTTGTGTTCTGAACAGCTGTCTCAGCAGCGGCAAGCACTGCACTTTTTAATCGGACGAGGTCCTGGATTGACGCCTTCTGGAGATGACATGATTATCGGGCATTTCGCTGCTCGCTCATTAATGGGGAAAAATAATCAGAAGCTGCAAACCTACTTGCGTACCAAAATGACTGCGGTAGAAGACTTGACCACTGATGTCAGCAAGCATTATCTGCTGTGCAGCTTGAATCAGCGCTTTAATCAATCTGTTTTAAGCTTGCAAGAAGCTTTGTTGACTCCAAACAGTCAGCTGGAAAAAGCTATCCAAACTGTTTTGAAAACAGGACATACTTCAGGGGCCGATTTTTTAGCAGGCTTTACTAGAACTCTTTATTGGTTCAATGAAGCTGATGGAGTGAGCAATAAGAAAATTTACGGAATAAATTAACTGCTTTGGAATTTAGCAAAGGCATGGATACCATCATGCCTTGCCTTAGCAGTATTCAAAAAAGTAGGAGGAAGAACATGGCAAATCGTGTAGTGATTGCTCTTGGCGGGAATGCCATTTTAAAACCAGGTCAAGCTGAAACAGTCGAAGCACAATTAGAAAACATCAAAATAAGTGCTGAAATGATTGCAAAAATTGAAAAGCTTGATTATCAGATCGTGGTGACTCATGGGAATGGGCCGCAAGTAGGAAATATTCTACGGCAAAATGAAGAAGCAAAAGACATTGTACCGCCATTTCCTTTAGATGTCTGCAACGCAGAATCTCAAGGATTTATCGGTTACTTAATGGAGCAAACGATCAAGAACAAGATCGAAGAAGAAGGTTTGACTAGCGGAGTCGTGACTCTTTTAACGCAGGTCGAAGTGTCTGCAGACGACGAAGCCTTCCAAAAACCAACGAAACCAATCGGCGTCTTTTATTCAAAAGAAGAGGCGGAAAAAATGTCACGAGAACGCAATTGGAAGATGATGGAGGATGCTGGTCGCGGTTATCGCCGAGTTGTACCATCGCCTAGACCTTTAACGATCCATGGCGTGAACTCGATTGTAAACCTATTGAACCAGAATACCATCGTAGTGGCTGGCGGAGGCGGAGGCATTCCGGTTTCCAGAAATGAACATGGCCATCTAAATGGAATTGAAGCTGTTATTGACAAGGACCGCACTGGTAAGAAGCTCTCTGAGCAAGTCGATGCCGACGTCTTCATGATGTTGACAGACGTTAGCAATGTATACATTAATTACGGCAAACCAAACCAAGAAAAATTAGAGACGATCACACCGGAAACTGCCCAAAAACATTTTGAGGACGGTCATTTTGCTGACGGCAGCATGGGACCGAAGATTGAAGCAGCGATTCACTTTGCGCGCCAAGGTAAAACCTCAATCATTTGTGCATTGGAAGAAGCAGACCAAGCGTTATTAGGCAAAGCAGGTACACGAATAGTTGGGTAAAACGCCCACTTTTCGTGTACCTAAAGGTGTTTATAAATTATCTTCCTCTGAAAGCTCTAAAGCCAAACGCAAATCAAGACTGACTCCGGAATCATGGATATTTTTTCCGATAATCTCATTGCATTGATCGATTCGGT
The DNA here is from genome assembly GCF_005405485.1 of Enterococcus hulanensis. Classification (GTDB taxonomy): domain Bacteria; phylum Bacillota; class Bacilli; order Lactobacillales; family Enterococcaceae; genus Enterococcus_A; species Enterococcus_A hulanensis. The sequence goes on from NZ_BJED01000001.1 coordinate 426,834, forward strand.
ATTTAATCGTATTGCGATGAACGAACAATGCTTTGGCTGTCCGTGCAATTTCACAATGAAAATCGAGGTAGTATTTCAAGGTTTTTCGCAGTTCAATCAAGGAGTCCTCTTTGGGGTAGGCAAGATCCTTTAACGTGATCTCACAAAAATAGGTAATATCCGAAGGGCCCATCTTCTCGAAAAGACTGCGCATGCCTTTTTGCTGATATTGATAGGTTAAAGGAACCGTTGAGAGCAGCTGCATCTCTTCGAAAGCCGTTTTTGCTTCAATATAAGATTTCGCAATATCATCAATGGCGTCGTAAATCGTCCCTATACCGAATCTCAGTTGGATTTCTAACCGATCAAACAAATCTGTAGCAACCGCAGTTAAGATATTTTCCAGATTTTCCTGCTTGTGCTGCACCAATATGACATAGTGAGCCGTATCTTTGACCTTAAATAAGGTGACATCCTTGATATGATGCTCAAGCTTATCGCTTAGCCAGTTGAAGCCTAATTGACTGACTTCTTCTTGGTATCTGATTTTCGAATAATGCTGTTCCTTTTGCTGGCAAGCGACATAAACTACGCGATAATGCCGTGCTTTGACAAGTCCATAAGTCGCACCTGAATCCAGCCAATCACGAGGTTCTTGGTTCGGTGCCTGCTGTATCTCGATCATGCGGGTCAAAAAATCCGTTTTCAAAACATCATAAGATTCTTGAATTTTTTGATTTTTATACAGCATAAAGGACAATACTAGGGCCGCTTGCTCCAAGGCAAAATTTGATACGGGATAAGGAATTTTCTCTGGATTAAGAATAACTAAAGAGTGAGGAAAATAGTGATTCGGCTCCACAGAAAAATAGGAGACCAAAAACGTTTTCTGATCCAAATCCTTGATCAAAGTGGAACCTTCCTTCTTATTTACGAAATTAGGGTCTTCCAATTTGAGTTGATCAATATAGTATTCTGCGGGTTTAGTCGTTTTTGAAAAATGTTTTGATGCCGCATGAACACGCTGATAAGGGTCTACCAAAATCACAGGAGTATTGATTAACCGACCAAAATCAGAAATAAAGCGTGCGATGCTTACGTCGTTTACCAGCATATTGGAAAAACGGCGTTGGATATCTAGAGCATAGTTTAACTGCTCCGTCTGTTTATCCCACAACAAATTCAGCATTTGATGGAGCAAACTGCCTAATGGGATCGAAATCGGGATTTGAACGATCGGAAACTGCTTTTCATTAGCATAATCAATGACCTGCTGTTCGATTTCATCAATGAAGCGTCCGACCTTGATACCTAGTCCGGCCGCATTTTTTTCCTGAAGCGAATCAATCAGCTCAAATATTTTGCTTTGATCATCACGGTAAATCATCGCGGTAGTCAATAGAAAGGTTTTTTCAGGAATATAGAAAGAAATATCTGGCGTTTCACTGATTTCAATGCTGTCTACCTGCAAGTTTGCGTAATCAGGATTGGTTAGCAGGATCAAGTCAGAAAAACGCGGAATTTGTAATAAATCAAGTATTGTTCTCATAGCATCCTCCTAGCTTAAAGTATATTCAACGCAGCGGGGATTAACAAGAGCGAGTTAGCTATTTTAACCATTAGAATTAAGTTTTTGTGCAAAACAAACAAATAAAAGAAAAAGAGGGATTTTTATGTTTTCAGAATTAGTAATACCAAGCCGCACGATTATGACACCCGGACCTGTCGAAGCTCATCCAAATGTTTTGAGAGTGATGAGTTCAACGATTTTAGGTCAGTTCGATCCAGCCTTTTTAACAATCATGGATGATGTCAAAGAAATGATCAAAGTACCCTTTGGAACAAAAAATGAGCAGGCTTTTGCCATCGATGGAACATCGCGCTCTGGTTTAGAAGCTGCATTAATCGCTTTGATCGAACCAGGCGATAAGGTTTTGATTCCTGTTTATGGCCGCTTCGCGTATTTACTAGGAGAAATTTGTGAACGGGCCAAAGCCGAAATCAAGTATCTCGAAAAAGATTGGACCGCGCCTTTTGAGCAAGCTGAGATCATCCAAGCAATTGATGACTTTGAGCCAAAAATCGTTGCGATGGTTCACGGTGAAACTGCTAATGGACAAATGCAGGCGTTGGATCAAATTGGGGTTGCTTGTCGTAAAAGAGATATCTTCTTTGTAGTTGATATGGTCGCGACTTATGGCGGTGTGCCGATTTTTGTTGATGACTGGTGCGTCGATATTGCGATCGGCGGAACGCAAAAATGCGTCAGTGTGCCATCAGGGATGTCCTTAATTACTTATAATGACCGCGTGGAAAAGGTTCTTACCACCCGTTATCAAAAAGAGTTAGGGCTAAGCAAAGTGGATCGCAATGAAAACCATATCAGCAGCAACTATCTAGATTTAAGTCAGCTGCAGCGCTACTGGAATACTGAGCGTATCAATCATCATACTGAAGCAACCACTATGATCTATGCCCTGCATGAAGGTTTGCGGACAATGATCAATGAGGGGATCGAAAATGTCTGGGCTCGTCATAAATTGAATGATGAAGCGATCGTAGCAGGGATAAAAGCGATGGGGCTAGGTTTCTTCGGTAATATGGAAACAAAAATGCCGACAGTTACACCGATCTTGATCCCTGAAGGGGCAGATGACGGAGAAGCGATCCGCAATATGCTGCTAGAAGTGTTTGGCGTGGAAATTGCTTCATCCTTTGGTGATTTGAAGGGAAAAGTTTGGCGCATCGGGAATATGGGCTACAGCAGTCGCCGGGAAAATGTTCTACAGGTATTAGGCGCTTTGGAGTCTGCGTTGATTTATTATGGCGCGACAATCAATAAAGGTGAAGCAGTTAAGGCTGCCTTGAAGGTTTATGAAGTGTAACTAAAGCGATACGAAAAATTTGGTTAGTTTGCACAAAATTTTTTTTACATTTGTTTCAAGTGTCAATGTATCTAACCATACAAAATTTTACAATGAGGATGGGCAATGAAAAGGGATACATTGCCTATCCTATAATTATAAACGAACGTCATGGAGGAAGAATGATGGAAATGAATAAAGAACGAATCGGTATGGAGTATTGGAAGAAAATCATTATTTTACTTTGCTCTGGGTGGGTATCGATTTGGATTTATCGCTCAGCATTATCACCAGTCTATCCACAGATCAATGCCTCATTAGGAGGAAACGTTTCAGATACAGCTTTAGGCTCCATCTCGAGCTTCTATTTCTTGGGGTATGTCATTATGCAGATTCCTGCTGGTTTTTTAGTTGATAAGATTGGGAAAAAGAAAGTACTTATTCCAGGATTTATATTTTTTGCTTTAGCAGCATTCATAATTTCCCAAGCGTCAACGATTTCGATGATTTATCTTGGCAGTTTTATCGCAGGGATCGGCTGCGGATCTTTCTACGGCTCTGCCTATTCGCTGACTTCGCAAAATATTCCAGCGGAAAAGAAAAGCTTTTCTACGGCGATCGTTAATAGCGGCTCTGCCGTTGGATCAGGGCTGGGGATGATCCTTTCCAGTTACCTGGTTGTTCAATTAGGTCTTCCATGGCAAATCATGATGTACATTTCAATGGCAATGACCTTAGTGATGTTGGGCGCCTTCAGTATTGTTATTCGCAGCAATAAAGATGATGTAGCCTTCAATCAGCCGAAAGAAAAAGTGGAAGAGAAGCCGAAAGAGGCTGTTTCAATGAAGTCACTGTTATCACCAGCCATGCTGTTTACCTATATTTTGTATTTTGCTACGTGTTACGCGTATTACATGACTGTTACTTGGTTGCCGAATTTCTTAGGAACAGAACGGGGATTTCAAGGTGCCGCTATCGGATTTTCTTCTTCTCTAGTAGCGTTCGCATCGATTCCTGGAGCATTGTTCTTCAGCCGCTTAGCCGACAAATATATGGATAAAAAGGTTCGCTTTATCGTCATTTTAGAGATCTTAGCGGCAGTGATGCTGCTGATTACGGTGCAGTCTTCAACCTCGACCTTTTTGATGATTGCATTAATCATGTACGGATTCTTAGGTAAATTAGCTGTTGAACCGATCATTATTTCTTGGTTAGGGGAGAATGCGCCGCAGGTCGGAATTGGAACGACATTAGGTGTGTTTAACTTCTTTGGAATGATGTCTTCAGTTATTGCTCCAACCTTGACCGGATCGATCTCAGATGCTACAGGCTCCAAAGTGATGGGCTTTTACATTGCGATCGTTCTATTGATCGCAGGTTCATGCCTATTTCTACTATCCAATCTTAGAAAAGCAAATAGCCAGCTATAAACCTTTATAAAAAAGATACGATACAAATGGACCTATTTAATATTTAGTGAAGTATTAAATAGGTTCCTTTTAAAAAAAGCGTATGTTTACATAACTATTATTTTTAGTGCTTTAACTTAGTCACAACAGTCTGCCGTTTGATTGTCTATCCTGTACAAAACGATGTAAGCGCTTTTGTAGGTTCAGCCAATGCGTTGAGTTTTTGAAACGCTTACACTGTTGGTAACAAAAGTTATTAAAGTCAAGTTTCAGAGGAAAAAGGAGGCGCAATAGTGGAAAACACAGATTATCAGGTTTCAGAAGAAGAAGTTGCCCGCTTTAAAGAGCGAGGCTACAACGATGACATGTTGCCTAAGACACCAGAGAAGCGAAATATGGGAATGAAAAACTATTTTACTCTTTGGATGGGCTCCGTGCACAATATTCCTAATTATACTGCGGTCGGCGGATTTTTATTCTTAGGTTTATCACCGATCAATGTCATGATGGCATTAGTTATCAGTGCGCTAGTCGTTGCTCTTTTCATGACGATGAATGGGCGGGCGGGATCGAAATACGGAATTCCCTTCGCACTTCATTTACGATCGACTTATGGTGATGTTGGGGCAAAGCTGCCAGGATTTTTACGTGGGTGTGTAGCAGCGATTGCTTGGTTTGGGTTACAGAATTATACAGGTTCTCTTGCACTTTTAGTATTGATTGGAAAAATTTGGCCTGGCTTTTTAGCACTCGGCGGATCAACCAGCTTTTTTGGAATCGGGATTCCCGGCTTGATTGCCTTTACCCTTTTCTGGGCGATCAACATGCTGATCGGCATCGGCGGCGGCAACATCTTGAACAAGTTTACAGCGATTTTAAGTCCGCTCATTTACATCGTATTTGGCGGGATGGCAATCTGGGCGATCCGAGCTGCTGGCGGGATCGGCGCTATCATGTCCTTTGACACTAGCGGCGTAACGCAAAGCATCAATCCCGTTTTCGCTTATTTTATGATCATTAATTCAGTGTTAGCCGTTTGGGCGGCACCAGGAGCGAGTGTTTCTGATTTTACTCAAAATGCCAAGTCCACTAGAGATCAAACGATCGGGCAGATGGCCAGTTTACTTGTCGCTTACTTGATCTTTGCTTTTTCAAGTGTCGCAATTCTGATTGGCGGATCAATTCATTACGGAATCCAAGAATGGAATGTGTTGAACATTGTTGAGAGATGGGATAATTTCCCAGCGGTTATTATTGCGATGACCGTCTTCTTATTAACGACGATCTCGACAAATGCTACAGGGAATATTATTCCGGCCGCGTACCAGCTTTCAGCCTTATTCCCGAAAAAGGTCAATTATAAAAAAGGCGTCATCATCGCCAGCGTGATCAGCTATGTGATCATGCCCTGGAAATTAATGGAAAATGCCGACAGTATCTTCATTTTCTTAAACTCGATTGGTGCAGTTTTAGGACCCGTCGCCGGCGTTATGATCGCTCATTACTTCTTCATCAAAAAGCAAACGATCAATTTGGATGCTCTTTACATTGATCCAAAAGAAGACAATACCAAAAATGTTTATCGCGGATTAAATCGGCAGGCCTACATCGCAACGATTATTGCTTTAATCGTTTCATTAAGCGGGCAATTCATTCCAGCTTTGCAGGCAATTTCAAATGTATCATGGTTAGTTGGTTTTTCTTGCGCATTTGTTATCTATTTCGTTTTAAGGAAATTAGGCTCTAAGGATGCAACCGAAGAGGCTTTTGATTAAATTATTTTAAGAGAGGATGAACACAGAATGAATCATGATTTAGTTATCAAGAACGGCCTAGTAATTTTAGAAAATGGAGAAATTGAAACAGATGTCGCGGTCAAGGATGGGGTCATTGTTGCCATCGGGAAAGATCTAGAGGGAGACAAGATCATCGATGCTGCTGGCTTGGTTGTCAGTCCGGGAATGGTGGATGCTCATGTGCATATCACAGATCCTGGCGGCGGGTACCGCGATGAGTGGGAAGGCTACGTAACCGGTACAGCTTCATGTGCGAAAGGCGGCGTTACTTCATTTATGGAGATGCCATTGAACCAAGTCCCTGCAACGACAGATGCTGAAAGCTTGAACATCAAATATGAAGCAGGCAAAAATAAGCTGCGTTCAGATGTCGCATCTTTTGGCGGTTTGACTCCGTTAAATCTCAAAGGCGGGATTCAAGAGCTGAAAGATGGCGGTGTAGCAGCATACAAATGCTTTATGGCGACCTGCGGTGATCGTACTATCGATGGCGATTTTATGAATGTCGATGATTATTCTTTATATGAAGGAATGAAGCAAATTGCTGAAACGGGCAAAGTGCTGGCAATTCATGCTGAAAATGCAGCGATTACTGATAAATTAGGCGAAATTGCGTATAAGAACGGTGAAACAACGCTGAAGGCTTATGTAGAAAGCCGTCCAGTATTTACAGAAGTAGAACCGATTCGCCGCGCGATCCTTTTAGCAAAAGAAACCGGCTGTCGAATCCATATCTGCCATGTGGCTTGCCCAGAAGGCGTAGAAGAAGTAACTAAAGCGCGCGCTGAAGGTGTGGATGTGACGTGTGAAACGTGTACTCACTATTTATACTTCCATACTGATGAGTTGGATGCTATTGGACCAGTAGTGAAATGTTCACCGCCGATCCGTGATTTGGATACTCGCGAAGCAATGTGGGAAAAAGTATTATCAGGTGAAATCTCATTTGTTACATCTGACCATTCACCTTGTACACCAGATTTGAAGGACAAAGAAAATGCCTTTGAAGCTTGGGGCGGTATCTCAGGTGTACAAAATAATGTCGACGTTATGTACGATGAAGGGGTTCAAAAACGCGGTATGAGTCTGAAAATGTTTGCGGATATCATCGCAGCAAACCCAGCGGATCGTTATGATTTGGGTTCTAAAGGCCGGATCAGTATCGGTAAAGATGCCGACTTTGTGCTGATCAAGCCAAATGCGCCATATACTTTAAAAGCTGAAGATTTAGAATACCGCAACAAGATCAGTCCTTACATCGGACGTGAAATTGGTGCGCAAGTTGTTCAAACTATTTTGCGAGGCGAATCAATTTATAGCCAAGCAGATGGTGTTACTGCAGAATTTCCTGGTGCGTTTATTAAAAAATAGCCATCAGCAGCTTCGATGGACTGTGCTGAGCTAAGTACAGTCCATCGAGATTTTTGATTTAAGGGAGGACGTAAAAATGGAAGAATCAGTAACAAAAAAGCGAGCTCCCTATTGGAAGCAGATTATCTTTGTCTTGACTGCAGGGTGGATCGTGATTTGGATTTACCGGATGGTTTTGACGCCGATCTATCCGATCATCAGCGACTATTTTGGCGGAGCAACAGATTCGGAATTAGGCACAATTTCAAGCTTTTATTTTTTAGGCTATGTGAGTATGCAGATTCCATCAGGGATTCTTGTAGACCGCTTTGGCAAAAAAAGAATCCTGATTCCCGGCTTTTTGCTTTTTGGAATAGGGACATTGATTGTCGGGACTGCTGCTAGTTTGTCGACGGTCTTTATTGGCAGTGTGTTGGCAGGGTTGGGTTGCGGAACTTATTATGGTGTAGCGTATTCTTTAACCACTGAATATGTGCCCGCAGATAAAAAAAGCCTCGCAACGGCCATCGTAAATAGCGGAACGGCTGTCGGAAGCGGGTTAGGTTTGATTTCTTCGAGTTTTTTAGTTGGTGAGGGAATCTTACCGTGGCAATTCTTATTATTTATGACCGCAATTTTGATCGTAGGAATGCTTGTGGTCTTCAAAAAGTTTATTCGTGAAAAAAAAATCGTTAGTAAACCGGAAGCTGCCAGCACCTCCCAGACAAAAGGTTCCATCAAAGATCTCTTTAAGCTGCCGATGATCGCAGCGTATGTCCTGTATTTCGCCACCTTGTATACTTATTATTTAATTGATACCTGGCTGCCTAACTTTTTAGAGACGGAACGAGGCTTTCAAGGGACTGCGATCGGGATTGCTTCTTCGTTAGTCTTTTTTACGGCAATCCCGGGAGCGCTGTTTTTTAGTCGAATGGCTGATAAGATACCTCATAAGAAAACAACGATCATCATCCTGTTGGAGCTTTTAGCTGCCAGTGTCTTGTTCCTGACTATCACGACGTCTAATCAAACGTTATTAGTAGTAGGGATTATGGCTTATGGCTTTTTAGGCAAATTAGCGGTGGAACCGATCATCATTTCTTGGTTAGGGCAGTTCGCACCAAAGAAGAGTGTCGCTACTACTTATGGCGTGTTTAATTTCTTTGGGATGTCTGCTTCCGTTCTGGTGCCATCGGTTACTGGATTGATTTCTGATGCGACGGGCACAAAGGTGTATGCCTTTTATTTAGCCATCGGGATCATCTTTGCCGGCACACTCGTATTTTATCTGATCAATAAAGTCTGTCAGAAAAGAGAAGAAAAAGCAGAAGTAACTGAATCAACCTGCTAAAAATTGTAAATTAAATAGACTACTAGGTTGCGGGTGCTTAACCCTCAGCCCAGTAGTCTATTTAGTATTCCTTTAAATTAATTAGCGTCCGGCTCGGATAGAAATAGGGCCACGCGCAATTGCAGTGAAAATTCCGGATCATTGATGCCGGTATTTAAGAGTTCTTCGCATTTTTTGATTCGGTATTTTACTGTATTGCGATGGATAAACAGCAGCTCGGCCGTTTTGGTTATTTCACATTGCATATCCAAATAAGTCATCAACGTTTTTCTTAGTTCTTTATCTTGTTCGTTGTCTGGATAGGCTAGATTTTTCAAAATGGAAACACAGAAATAATGCATATCCTCATTTGAGACATTCTCTGTGATCCGTTTGATTCCTTGAATTTTATTGTAAGAGACAAATGCCGTTTTATCCTCCGATTCTTCCAATGCCTGCTTGCTTTCAGTATAGGAAAAGTGCAGGAGATCGATATTATTCACCGGATCACCAATGCCGAAGCGTGCATACACGCCGAACAGTTCAAATAATTGTTGATGAATGTCTTCCAAAATTGGAAGGATCTCAGTTTTTTTCTGAATGACAAAGATCCATTGATTCAATTGCTCAGTAGGAAACACCATAATATCTTTGTATTCAGCTTCGACGCGTAGAAACAAATAATCATAGGTCAGTGCATCCAACTCTTTAGTATAAAAATGCTGCTCTTTTTGAATGAGGGCTTCGATATAAACTACGCGATAATAATTGGAACTCAAATTAGGAAAATGCCGCTTGTATTCTAACCAATCCGTATCCTGCGAAGCGGTCTTCCGATTCAGTAGATAGGTGAGAAAGCTGCGGCGCTCTGCTCTTTTTTCATTTAACAGCGTCTGTTCCTTATAAAGGGCCAAGGTCAACACCGTTAAGGATTGCTGGATGGCAAATTGGGAGAACGGATAAGGCAGCTCATCTGGATCAAAAATGATCAGCATGTAAGGCAAATAACGATCTGAACTGAGGGGAAAGATATTAATCAGCATTTTTCCCTGTTCCGTATCAACTAAAAGTCGTTCACGGCGTTTCGCTTTCTGACATTCGCGGACTTTTTCCAAGAATGCTGCTTTTTTATTTTTCAGCATATCAAGATTGGAATAGGGCATTTGAGAGCTGACAATTTCTCCAAAGGGATCAATCAGCAGAACAGATTGTTTAATCATCGAACTGAGCTCTTTCACCAACGTGTCAACCGAAGCTCCGCGGATCATTAAATTGACAAATTTCTGCTGGATCTCTAAGGCAAAAAAGATTTGCTCCGTCTGGTCATGCCACAAAAAGCTAAGCAGCTTATGAGAAATATCTCCCAACTGATGACTAACAGGAATTTGCAGAATCGGAAAATTCAATTCGTCAGCGACCACTAATACCTGAGGATCAATTTCAGTTAAATAGCGCCCAACCTTGATCGCTAATCCCGCAGACGGCACTTCAGCCAGGGAGCGAACCAAATTACATAACCCTTGCGTATCATCGCGAAATGCCATGGCCGTGGTCACTAATAGGGCGTTTTTTTGAATGTAGTAGGAAACGTCTGGTGTTTCGAAAATTTCAATCGTATCCAAAGGCCGTTCTAGGTCAGCCTGTTTATTCAGTAACGATAGTTCAGAAAAACGTGGAGTCTGAAGGATTTCTTTGATTGACGTCATATTCTTCTCCTATTTTCTTGATTGTTTTGCTTCGCTGATTGTCTAAAAAATTACAGGCAGAAATTCTGAGTGACATGCTTTAAAACTTCGACTGTTTGGCTGATTTTTTCACTGCTGGCACGAATCGAAGGCATGGAAACGCTGAGTGTCGCAAGCAAAGTCTGCTGTTGATCCATTAATGGAATCGCAACACATTTCACACCCATCTCGCATTCTTCATCATCCATCGAAAATCCTTGTTCTTTGACTTTACGCAGTTCTTTTTTCAGATCGGCTGCAGTTATTATTGTTTGGTCGGTCAAGGAGACTAATTGGGTTTGAGCTAAATAATGATCCAGTTCTTCTTCCGTCATTTTGCTTAAATAGAGCTTCCCAGCACCAGTGCAATATAAAGGTGCGCGTTTTCCGATTTTTTGTGTGACGTTCAAAAGATTGTCCTGACTGTCGATGGATTCAATGTAGACCAGCTCCTGTTTGTCACAAAGAGACAAACAAGTGGCTTCATTTAGTTCACTCGAAATTTGCTGCATATATGGTCGAACTAAAGAAACAATATCGTGGCTGATCGTCGTACTGTTGGTGAGCAATTTGAATTTTAGAGTCAAGGAATAATCTGCTGTTTTAGGGTTCTGCTGAGCATAGCCCATGGTCATTAAAGTATAGAGAAGCCGCGATGCTGTAGCCTTTGGCAGGTTTGTCTGCTTTGAAATATCATTTAGCGACATTGGGCTTTCGACTGCCGACATATTCTCAATAATCGCGAAGACTTTTTGGACCGAATGATTAATCTTAAGCTGCTTTTCTTCCATATTAGAAGCTCCTTTTAAATTTTGATATTTTCTATGTTTGTCCAAAATGAACAAATCGATTTTCCGCCTGACAAAAATACAGCGTTTACATTGTTCGGCTATTGCTCACATGGTAACATGCAATAAAGTGAAATGCAATATCACATAGTGAAATACAAAAAGGAAGAAGGAATGGATATGAAAGCAGCAGATGCGATCGTTCAGATTATGGTAAAGGAAGGAATTACAGACGCATTTGGTATTCCAGGTGCAGGGATCAATCCTGTCTACAAGTATTTAGAAGATGCGCCCATCGAACATTTTTGCATGCGCCATGAAGAAGCTTGTATGCATGCGGCGGATGGTTATTATCGTGCTTCCCACAAGATCAGTGCAGCACTCTGTACGTCAGGCCCTGGAGCGACCAACTTTGTTACCGGATTATACACGGCCCATATTGATTCTATTCCAGTTTTAGCAATTACAGGTCAAGCCAATAGCTGGCAAATGAAGCAGGATGCCTTCCAATGTGTAGATATGGAAAGCATCGCGAAAACGGTTTGTAAGAAAGTGTTCTGTGTTCTAGAGGCTGAAAAAATTCCTGAGATCATGCAGGAAGCTTTCTATCTAATGCGTAATGGAAAACCTGGTCCCGTTTTGCTGGATCTGCCGTTAGATATTCAACAAGCCGAAATCGACTTTGATATTGACAGCTATCAGCCAGCCGAAAAGGAAATCGTTAAACCTGAAATATTTGAGATTCAAAAGGCCTTAGACATGATCCAAAAAGCTCAAGCACCGATTATCATTATGGGCGGCGGTGTGATTTTATCTCATGCAGAAAAAGAATTAATTGAATTTGCGGAGCTTTTAGAAATCCCCGTGATCACTACTTATATGGCCAAAGGCGGTCTGCCGGAAGAGCATCCGCTAAATGCAGGTCACGCTGGAATTCAAGTCGGTCAGCCGATCGGCAATAAATACTTCTTGGACTCTGATCTAGTAGTCGGAATCGGTAATCGTTTCACTGATCGCCACACAGGTAACTTGGCGGTTTATCGTGAAGGTCGTCAATTCATCCATATCGATATTGAGAAAGGCCAAATCGGAAAAGTCTTTGATCCTGATTTGGGCATCGTTTCAGATGCGAAAGAAGCTTTAACTGCTTTGATAGCAGAAGCAAAAGCTCTTGAAGCAAAACCAATCAATCCAAAACGGGCTGCTGATTTACCAGCTGCCAGAAAAGAATTGGCTCGCAAAACAGACTTTGACAGCCGCCCAATGATGCCCCATCGTGTGTTCCACGAAATGAACGCTGCCTTTGATGATTCGACCATGTTTACAGCCGGCTGCGGGATCACTCAAATCTGGAGCGGACAATTGCAAAAAATCAATCGTTCGCGCCGTTACTTGCCATCAGGCGGTGCAGGAACTTTAGGCTATGAAGTCCCAGCAGCTTTCGGCGCAAAGGTGGCCGATCCTGAGGCACACTCAGTGACTGTATTAGGCGATTTTGGTTTTACCTTTATGGGGGAAGAGATTGCGGTGGCAGCGGCCTTCAAGAAACCAATCATCGTGATCATTGTCAACAATGCCTACCTTGGCTTGATTCGTCAAAATCAAAAGGGAGCTTACGGCTTTGAATATGCTGTCGACATGCCTTACAACCAAGACGGCACGATGGATTATGTAAAAGTCGCGGAAGGTTTCGGCTGTGTCGGCGAACGTGTCTTTACCCCTGATGAGCTAAAGGGCGCGTTCGAGCGGGCGAAAAAAGCTGGAAAAACTTATGTGATCGATGCGATTTGCAAGCCTGAGCAATTGTGCGACATGGGAAATGCCTTGGACAACGTGAAATCATTTGTTTAAAACTCAAAAAACAATAAGGAAAGAGAGTGAAGAGAAATGAAAGAAAGTATTCATAAATATTTTGATATGGGATTGATTCAATGGATGAGCTATCCGCCGCAAAAATACCCGTTGTTAGATACATTAACTAAAGTAGCTCGTGATCCATATTTTAACGCGATCGAAATGACTCAAGTAAAAGAGGATCAAGAACGGGAAAATGCCCGCGATATTTTAGCTCAAAGTCATATGCGTGTGTGTTATGGTGCCCAGCCGCGACTGTTAGGACCCGGTTTGAATCCCAATGCGATCAATGAAGAGGATCGGCTGTTAGCAGAAAAAACATTATTGGAAGCCATCGATGAAGCTGAATATTTAGGAGCGAAGGGCATTGCCTTTCTTTCTGGCAAATGGGAAGCCGCCACGAAAAAGGAAGCTTATCAACAATTATTGAAGACTACTCGCAACTTGTGCAGCTATGCTGCGAAAAAGGACATGATGATCGAATTGGAGATTTTCGACTATGACATGGATAAATGTTCCTTGATTGGTCCAGCTCCGTTAGCGGCGCAATTTGCGGCGGATGTTTGCTTGACCCACAATAACTTTGGTTTAATCGTCGACTTGTCGCATTTTCCGACTACTTATGAAACCAGCAAATTTGTCATTCAGTGTACGAAACCTTACATTACTCATTTGCATATTGGCAATAATGTGGTTAAAGAAGGCTGCGAAGCCTACGGTGATCTGCATCCACGCTTTGGCTATCCTAATAGCGCGAACGATGTACCAGAATTACTGGATTTCTTCCAAGTATTGAAAGACGAAGGATTTTTAGATGCGAAAGCGCCGATGGTTCTGTCGTTTGAGGTTCAGCCAAGACCAGATGAAGATGGCGATATCATTGTTGCCAACACGAAACGGGTCATTGAACGTGCATGGGCGTTATTGGAAGACTAACAGGAAAGGAAGAAACTTATGAAAATCGTTGTTTTAGATGGGTATACAGAAAATCCCGGCGACTTGAGCTGGGATACGTTAGGCCGCTTAGGAGAATTAACCGTTTATGATCGCACACCTCAAGATCAAGTCATTGAGCGCATCGGAAATGCCGAGATCGTTTTAGTCAACAAGGTGCAAATGACTAAAAAAATCATTGAACAAACAACTAGTGTTAAATATATCGGTGTTTTGGCAACTGGCTACAATGTTGTGGACGTAGATGCTGCTAAGGCAAAGGGCATCACCGTGACCAATATTCCGACGTACGGAACAGACGGCGTCGCTCAATATGCCATCGCACTCCTTTTAGAGCTTTGTCACCGCATCGGGGATCATTCCAATACAGTTTCCGCAGGCGACTGGACTAATAATCCCGACTGGTGCTACTGGAACTCACCCCAAATGGAGCTGGCTGGTAAAACCCTTGGCATCATCGGTTACGGGCGAATCGGTCAAAAAGTAGGCGCAATCGCCAGTGCCCTTGGCATGAACGTTCTTGCCAATGACCGAGGGAAAAAACAAGACACATCTGCTGGAGCCAAATTGGTTGACTTGGATCAATTATTCAAGGAATCCGACGTAATTTCTTTACACTGCCCGTTATTCCCGGAAACAGAAGGAATCATCAACAAGGAAAATATCGCGAAGATGAAGGATGGCGTGTATATCATCAATGATTCTCGCGGACAATTGATCAATGAAGCCGATTTACGAGATGCTTTGAATAGTGGAAAGGTTGGCGGCGCGGCAGTCGATGTCGTTTCAACTGAACCGATCAAGATGGATAATCCTTTACTAGAAGCGAAGAATATGATTATCACCCCTCACATGGCTTGGGCTTCTCGTGAAGCACGCTCGCGCTTGATGGATATCGCTGTCGAAAATGTCGAAAAGTTTCAACAGGGTACACCAATAAATGTTGTGAGCTAGTAAGCTAAGGGAAATGATACTCAGCTTATGAAAATACGAATAAGGAGGAGCGTTATGAAAATAGTAATCGCGATGGACTCCTTCAAAGGCAGTGCCAGCTCATTAGAAGCTGGTGCTGCTGTAAAAAAAGGAATCCAGCTTGGGATGAAGCAGCCGCAAGACATCGAGATTTTACCTGTAGCCGATGGCGGAGAAGGTACCGTTGAAGCCTTCATCGCAGGTACCTCCGGTTCAATCAAAACAGCCGAAGTAACCGGCCCGCTCGGAAAAAAAGTAACCGCCCAATATGGCTGGTTAAACGATCAAGCGATCCTCGAAGTTGCAGAAACATCAGGGATCACACTAGTAAAGAAATCAGAACTAGATCCTTGGCAGGCGACTACCTACGGATTGGGCGAACTGTTGAAGTCGCTGATCAAAAATGGACAAAGAAACTTTTTGATCGGTTTAGGCGGCAGTGCGACAAATGATGGCGGTCTGGGAATGCTGCAGGCTTTAGGTTATCGCTTTTTAAAAGCGGATGGGAAAGAAGTCTCTCGAAGCATTTGTGAAATAGAACACATTGCAACAATTGATGCTTCGCAGGTACCAAAGGAATTAAAGGAATGCCGGTTTACTATC
The DNA here is from genome assembly GCF_005405485.1 of Enterococcus hulanensis. GTDB lineage: Bacteria > Bacillota > Bacilli > Lactobacillales > Enterococcaceae > Enterococcus_A > Enterococcus_A hulanensis. The sequence continues at coordinate 442,457 of NZ_BJED01000001.1, forward strand.
GCAAGTGATGTGACGAATCCTTTATGCGGTGAGCGCGGTGCCACAGCAGTCTTCGGTCCTCAAAAAGGAGTCACGTCAACCGATGTAGCTAAGCTCGATGTACGGCTGCAGCATTTTGCCAAGATTACAGCGGATTATTTGAAAGAAGATTTCTCTCACACAGCGGGAGCTGGAGCGGCCGGCGGATTAGGCTTTGCCATTCTTGCCTATTTAGGCGGGGAAATTTTTCCAGGCTTCCAATTATTAGCAAAGGAAAAAAGCTTTGAAGAAAAAATTCAATCCTCTGATCTCGTAATCACAGGTGAAGGACGATTAGACGCCCAATCAGTCATGGGAAAGGTGCCGTCTTCCTTAGCCAAGATCACTCAAAAGTACAACAAGCCATTGATCGCGATCGTAGGCAGCACCTCCGACGATGCTTATCAATGCAACGACCACGGAATTGATGCTTTCTTTTCGATTATTCATCGGATTGGCACCGAAGAAGAACTTTTACAGCCGTCTGTCACAAAAGAAAGTATCCAGCAAACAGCAGAACAATTGTTTCGCTTTTACGAAAAAATGAAGTCGCTTTAAGGAAGGATGAGTAGTATGTCAAAATCTAAAATTGAAGAACGATTATTTAAAATAGACGAAGTTGCTTGTTTTGATCCAGCCGAAGGAAAAAAGAGCTTCTTTTACGAAACTGATAAAACAGCCGGCGCTTTATGGTGCCTAGAACCGGGGCAGACTGTCTTTAAACACTCTCACACAACATCAGATGACCTGTGGATTTGTATTCAAGGTACCGGGACCTTCTATCCAGGCTTTGATGAAGAAATCGAAATCACGAAAGGCGATCTGATCATTTCGCGGCCAGGCGAGCAGCATGGCATGAAAAATACCGGCGATGAACGATTTATTTTTGTGGGAGTAGCTGGACCGCACCCAATGGATTTGATTACACATTAGCAGACAATACACGAAAGAGGACATTCCGGGTGGGAATGTCCTCTTTTTTTACGTCCACAAATCATCAATCACTGAACGTTTTTCTTTTTTGACGATATGGGTATAGATTTCTGTCGCGGATGTGCCGCGCTGGCCTAAGATTTCGCTGACGGTTTTGAGATTTTTCGTCTTTCGGAAGGCCATCGTGCCGACACTGTGGCGAAGCTTATGGGGAGTCGTGCGTTTGCCAAAAGCGGTGGAGTATTTGTCGATCATTTTTTCGATTGAGCCGCCTTCCATTCGTTTGGCGATATTTTTGTGTTTGGTTAGAAAAAGGGCCGGCACGGAATCATCTGCATTGTATAGATTTTTTCGCTGATCGATATATTCCTGAATATAATCGATAAAAATCGGTGAGATCATCGCATGGTCCATAGTATCGCCTTTGCGCTGAACCTGGATATACAAGCCATCGTAATTGAGATCACTAACGTTGGTATTGACTAATTCAGACAAACGGATGCCTGATCCAAGAAACAGTGCTAGGATCGCCGTGTCCCGGATGCGATTTTTTTCATAGGCGGTCTTGGCTTGACGCGAGGTCAAGGTATTGCCGTAGCCTGAATAAACGTATTCGACAAAATCGATCGCATCAGAGTCTAGGTAGAGCATTTTTTCTATTTTATCTTTTCGTACAGCATCAGAAGCATCCACACCGCCATTTTCAATATTAACCATGATATTTCTTCGAAGCATTGGCCGAATAATATATTCACCGGTCTTTTCATCAAATTCTTCGATCTCTTCATTTGTTAAATATTTAAAAAGGGAACGAAGGGCAGTGATACTTCTTTGTACGGTAACCTTCAAGCGGTGGGTATTTCTTTCGCTCAAGGGAGATTGAGAAACATCGTTTTCTGACTTTCCTTCAAACGTTCGTTTAGGGGATTGATTTAAAAAGGACTTGTATAAAACAATTTTATCTTTGTTCAGTCTTTCAAAATCTTCTAAGCAAATCTCTGAAATAGCATTCACACTAATTATATTTTCGGAAGAAAGCCAGCTGAGAAAGCGCCGATATTCTTTGGAGTATTCATACAACGTATTGGTTGAACGAGGGATGGCTTCCAAATACAAGAGGTATTTTTGGATGAAGTCGGGGAGCTTTTCGAATTCTTTTTCATATCGTTCTCTTAATAGTTCACGACTCATGGGATTCAGTCCTTTCGATTTTTTTAGTAGGAGAGAGGTGAAACTCTCTATCTATACTATAATAGGTATATACCAATTTGTCAATTATAAAATAACTTAAACCTAAAGAAGGTTAGGCAAGAGGCATTAAACAACAGTTTATATATTACTGAAAAATGGTTCTTTTTATAAAGCATAAAGAACACTCTAAAAACATAAAATAACTTATAAACAATAAAAGGAGAGACGCAGCGAAAAAATTTTTTAATTGGTAGCGAATTCAAATTGGCTTTGATCGATACATTTTTACAGATTAAGCATTTGATTTGATTGGAATTTTCGCCAAAAAGCATTGATTTATCAGCTAATCTGACGAACTAAATGAAAAATAATCGCTGAACTGAGGTTGATTTACTTAATGATTAAGGAACTTCGCGCATTCAACAAAAGCATTTATCAGTGCTTAAAAGGCGTATTTTAGTCATATTTAGATCAGCTAGACAAATAAAAATCTATGCTTTCGGGAAAATAGATATTGTTACGAAAACATGATTTCTTATTAATACCGGCTTCAACCGCTGAATCCAGGATAACTTGCTGCGTTTCATCTAAGCTTGCTTCCTTTATTACAGTTCGATTATTACAGTCCGATTATTAACAGCCGTCAGATTCATGTTCGACCTTGTCAGTCTCGTTTTGCTGTTAAACGTCGTTCTGTGATCAGCTGATACGCACAATCATACAACCAATCAAGTGAACTCGTGTTAGATTGCTCGTGTCGATACGTCATTGATATTACTGCCGCTTAACGTTTGAAAATTGATTTGGACTTTAGGTTTCATCCGCCTCAGTTAAAAAATAAACTGCTGAAGCTTTTTTGTAATGCGCAAAATATATTTCATAAAAAGCTATGATCATTGATTTGATCGAATCCGCGGTTTAATCAGCTCTTCTTTTTTACTTGCTTTATGGTTTGAGAAAAACTAACATTATTCTCAAACCATAAACAAGCACTATCATCTCTTCATAACCAATCAACTGACCGAATTAGCTGGTAAAACTTTTTTATCTGTGAATGCAGCAAAAAAACAATCCATAAAAACATAATGAAGCTTACGTTCTTATGGATTGTTTTAAAGTAATTGCAGTTGTTTGGCTTTATCGACTGCGGTAACTCGTGAGTTGACTTCTAATTTGCGATAAATGTTCAAGATATGTGTTTTGACGGTTGCTACCGAAATAAACAGCTTATCAGCGATTGCTTTGTTCGTGAGTCCTTTTGCCATTTCAGCTAGAATTTCGATTTCTCGTTCGGTTAACAGCGAATGCGAACTGGCACAGCATAAGTCGATTATCTTATGATGAAATGCTCGTTCTCTTGGTTCTAGATTGGCTTCAATTTCCGTCTTCAAGCGCTTTATAAGCTCCTCGATTTCTTGCCGGAAGAGAAAAAAGTCATTAAGAATCTGATTTTCACTACTATAATAGAGGCATTCATAATAAATATTGAGCAGCTGTCTGGTATGATTCCCCTTCAGCTTTAATAAGACTGAAAGTTTTAGCAGATTTGCCTCAATTATTTTTGAATAGATCCGCTGCTTTCGACTTTTTTCCAAAATCTGATCCGTTATTTGCAGACAATCTTGAGAGTCCCCTTTTTTTAACAAGATCATGGCATAAAATAATTGATAAGCCATATTGTGAAGCTCGGGATGCTGTTGGAAGGTCTCGATAAAATTTTCCTCATAATAACCAGGCAGCTGACCTGCTTTTAAGGCATATTTCATAATCCCAGATTGCGTAAATGGATTACTATAGCTTCCGGTTGCACCAAATTCCATTTCTTTAAAGGTTTGCCAGCCCTGTTCTTCATCGCCGGAAAGATAATATAGTTCTGCCAAATTATACAAATAAGACGCGCGCACATGGGGATGTTTGTTCGTATTCGCCTTTTGCAAGGTTTCTGCTGCGGCTTCTAAATTAAGCTGCTTCAAATGAATGCCTGTGATGGTGATATAAAAACTGACTTGATAGTTCTCCTTCATCTTTGAATTAAAGCCCATGCCGTCTAATTTCTGGTGAACCTTTGTCAGGATCGCCAAGCCCTTGTCCAACTCCCCCGTCTCTTCGTAAATTTGAGCGAGCAGGGTTTGATTGAAGTACATTAAGAAATTATTTTTGCTTTTCTGATTCAGTTTTGCACTCGCCTCAATAAATTGTTTGGCTTGCTGATAGTTTTCTTTAAAAAAGAGAATCATCGCACTTTTCAAAAAAATCAATGCCTTGGAAACATCATCCAATTTCAATTGCTCGATTTCCTGAATCGTATTCGGAGTTTGCGACGTGGTTGTATAATCAGAACCCAGCATTAATTTAATTCCGCTCAAAGCCCGAATTTCTTTTTGATCTGGATATTTCGTTTCCAGCTCATCGATCAATTCATAGCAGTTGTCATATTCAAGATTGGAATAGTAATAGACAAACTTTTGAAAAGCAAAATCAATGTTCGTCAAAGCGACTTCTTTAGGAATTTGCTCGATATAATAGATTCGCCGAAAGGATTGTTCGTTTTCCACGATCAATTTCATCAATGGCTGATACTCCCCCAGCTCAAATAATAAGGCCACCCCTTCATCTAAATAGCCATCCGTGATAAACACTGACGCGGTTTGTTTTTTTACGTCGGTCCGATGTTGAATAGGTAGTGACTGGAATTCTTTCACCAGATACTCTTTAAGGATCGGATGAAAAGTATAGCGCTGCTCTTCATTATCAATACAGGTGATCATCAGATTCTTTTCCTGCAGGCTCTCGATCATTGACGAGAAATCAGTCGTTGGAAAAATTTGCTGACTTAGATTGGGATAGATAAAGGGAAAATTGCCGGAGATTACTAAAAATTCCTGTTCTTCCTCCGATAAATCCTCCAATATCTCTTTTGCTAAATAATCCGAAAGAATTTTATTTTCGAAGCTGATCTTTTGCGCTTGCGGCTGATTGATTTTTTTAATGGCGATCAACAGCTTCAAGCCGCCGATCCAGCCCTTCGCCGTTTCAAGTAAATAGCGTGTGGTTTCTTGCGAAAGCTCTTCACGCGAATTTTGCTGAATAAAGGACCGGCCTTCGTCATCAGATAAAAGAAAATCTTCTTCGCGAATATACTGAAGCTGCTCCGCCAGCAAAAATTTCGTTAAGTATACATCCGGTTGGTGTCTGGTGGTTATGACCACATGCAAATTTTCTGGCAGCTCTTCTAGGAATAGCTCGAATGAACGAAGAACTTCCTTGTTTTGAACCGTATGAAAATCATCCAAGATGAGATGATCGCTTGTCTCCAGCGTCAAACTGTTCACTAAATAAGAAACAAATTCTTCGATATTTTCAGGATTCATACTGGTTTGAAAATAAACCATCAGTTCTTCTCTCATTGAACCTAATTGCTTCTTCAACGCTTCAATCAGGTAGCTCCAAAAAACGACAAGGTGGTTGCAATCCTCATTAAGTGTCAGCCATTGCCAGTGATCCGCCGGCAATTGGTTAAGTGCTTCTCGAATAGCCGTGGTTTTTCCGTGCCCTGCTCCGGCCTCTAAAATCATCAGCTTTTTTTGCAGTCCTGTTTGGATTTTATCGGCCAAGCTTTTTCTAGTAACAGATTTTTCAAGTGTTTCTGGTGCTTTTACGCGATTAGCTGATAAGTGTTTTCCCATAAAGGTTTTCCTTCCACGAATAAATTACCCTTAGTATATCAGTTAATTTAGCTGCGAACATATTCTTTTCTGGTTTTAAAAACTGCAATACTCATCAATACCAGACTGAAACCAACCAAATAAAACAGCCGCTGAAAATTCCCGCTATAACTTTGCCCAGCTTCAATATTATGGACGAGCTCCAAAAATTGTTTTTGCGGCAGCCAATGAATCACGCTGTTAAAGAATTTATTGCCGTTATCTAGTGAAAAGAAGCTGCCCGATAAGATGGTAGTGATCATCATGATCATCGACCCCAGCATGCTCGCGCTATCTGCTACTTGGAAAAATGAAGCGTTGCAAATCGAAAAAGCTGTCGCAAATAATGCAATCACGCCGAGCAAAATCGCGTAATTCACTATGGAGAGCCCGATATCAGTCAAGCCAAAGAGGGAAATCCCTCCAATGATCAAGAGATTCGGAATGAAAAGCAGCAGCCAAGAAAACAATGAATAGTTCACGAACAATTTAGTAAAACTGATCGGTGTGGTGGTGATTCGTTCCATAATATGCTTTTCTTTATCCTCACTGAACATCAGCATATTAGTTACGCTGGACATCAGCACAAACATCAGCATATAGCCGATGATCTTACTGCCGATTCCCTCCCCACTTTTTTCACTGGTTTGGACAGTCTGCGGATTTTTAAGATACTCTGTTAACTCTTTTTTATATTTCTCACCCTTGAATGTTGTGATTATCGGTGTACCGCTCCGCATGTCAACGACCGCATCATAGGTGCCTAAGGCGAGAGCGGACTTTTCAGGTTCTTTGGATAGGTGCTCGATTTTGACGGTATCGGAAACAAGTTCCTGCTTTTCGGCGCCGATCACCCCGATTTTTGTCGAAAAATTCCCTTTACTGCTGACAAAAACGGCTAGAAAAATCGAGACTAAAATCAGCCCTAGCATGACGAATAGCCGTGCTTTGTTTTGCCAAATTCTGGCCCAATCATTTTTCAGCATCGCGATCATACGTATTCCTCCCCTCTAAAAAGAATGATTGACAGCCCTAAAATCAAAATAGAACTAATCAGCAGCAGCGAAAAAACTGGAAAAAAGCTTGCTGTGTTCTGATCGTAAATCATTTCAAAGACAGCTTGCGCGACTTTTGCGGTAGGCAGCCATCTGCTGATTTTGACAAATGTCTCTCCCAAATTAGCGATGGGAAAGATAAAGCCTGAGAGCATTGCCAACGCCGCAGTCAAAATACTGAGGATTTGATTGGCAACTCCTTCACTTTTAAAAATGCAGCACATCAAAACACCGATGCAGCTGAACAGTAGATTCATTCCTATAAATAAAAGCCAGATTTGCAGCAGGTTTTCCGAACCAAATCTGATATGAAACAGCAAATGACAAATCACAGCGGCGATAGTATAAAAGATCGTCGTGAAAATAAAGGTCGCCACAACCTTGGAAAAGGGAATAAACCAATTGCGAATGGGTGAATAAACGATGCGCAGGTTCGCCTGCTTGATTTTTTCTTCCATAAAACTGTTCGCAGAAAAAGTCGCCGCATACATTGCCGAAAACAACATAAAAGTGACACCGTAATAATCATAACTCGTAAAATAGTCGCCATATAAGCCTTCTGTTAGAAATCCTAAGATGGCTACTAGTAATAATGGGAACATCAAGCTGAAGAATATCCACATTGGATTTGTTAATAGATTGAGCGTGTCACGCTGAATAATTCTAACTAGTCGATACATCAATTTTCCTCCTTTAACCACTTAATCTCTTAAGGAGCGTCCCGTTAAATCCAAGAAGATCGTTTCCAGATTGGCTTCTTGCACAACGATGTTTTGGATTTTCTGCCGCAGCCTGATCAGCTTAGCGATGATATGATCGAGATTTTCAATTCCCTTGATCGAAGTAATCATCAGCTCGTCCTCATTCAAGGAGACCTCTTTTACTCCTTCAATTTGATAAAAGGCATCTGCTGAAATTTCTTTTGAATCACTGATCTCAATCGTGATTTTTCGTTCATCATTTTTTTCCTTTAATGCTTCCTTGGTTCCTTCTGCAATGATTCGGCCATGATCCATGATAATGATCCGAGAAGATATTTCTTCTACCTCTTCCATATAATGAGTGGTATAAAGGACGGTCATTCCCTTCAGCTGCATTTTTTTGATTGCGTTCAAGATGTGATTTCTGGATTGAGGATCAATTCCTACCGTTGGTTCATCCATAATCAGCAGCGCCGGCCGGTGAGCGATCGCACAGGCGATGTTCAATCTTCGCTTCATCCCGCCGGAAAAAGTCGCGACCTTTTCCTTCCGATGTTCATTTAGTCCGACTGATGTTAAGGCAAACGCAACGCCCGCCTCCAGCTCTTTTCCCTTTAGCCCATACAAAGATGCAAAAAACTGCACATTCTTTTCAGCCGTCAAGTCTTCATACAGAGCTAAGTCTTGCGGAACAACCCCCAGCTGTTGCTTAAAGCCTTGCAAATTTTGATCGATCGGCACGCCATTACAGGTCACTTCTCCGGCATCATACCCAAGTGCGCCGCACAAAATGTTGATCGTCGTACTTTTTGATGCGCCATTCGGTCCTAAAAGACAAAGAATTTCTCCTTCATATATCGCAAAGGATATTCCGTGAATAACCTGCTTATCTTTGTAGCTCTTTGCTAAATTTTTAACTTCTATTAATGATTTCATAGACGCTCTCCTCCTTACATACCTATTGTAGAAAAAGCACCTCTTTAATCCTATCCACCAGGTGGTTGATATTTGAACATGATTTCGGTCTTTGTCTAAAAAAATGCAAAAAAGTGCTGGAGGGTCGATAACTCAACCTCTCCAGCACTTCCGATTTATGCTTATTTTAGTTTTTTCTTGAAATTCACTAATTCAATGGCTGTTTGCAAACTGGCTTGACCTTGGATCGGGATCAATACCGTGTTTAACTTGCCGTTTTTTTGAATAGACGCCTCGTTGGCTTCGAGCTTGGTGAACAGTTCATTTGCGACCAGCTGCGGCCACACGCGTTCACTGAAAAAAACGGTCACCTTTACACCAGTCTCCCAAATCGAGATCCAGCCGAGATTTTTCTTTTTGAATAGTATTTTGCTTAACCAGTTGTTGCCATCTTTGTAATAGTTCCAGTCTTCCATGTAGGAATTTTCGTGCAGCTTCGTTAAAAGCTGCTGGTAAAGACTAAGATTTTCCTTCGATAGGTGCTTGGCTAAGTTCTCAACGGTAGGAAATTCAGCTTGATCTTTTAATATTGGTTTCATTAAAATACCTCCTTTAATGTCAGTTTAGCAAGTAAAACTCGTCAGCGAATGTCAAGTTCGGTATTTGTTCAACAGCTTTTCAATCCGTTCAGCCATTTTATTGCGATAGGTTTGCGGTTCTAATATTTCTAAATGATCACCAAATGAAAAGAGATAGTTCATGGTTGATTCGTCATCCGCAAATTTAATGACTACGACCGAGCTTCCGTCTTCGTTTTGCACGATGTCATTAAATTCTTCTTGTACTCGATACGCCGCTCCGGCATCAAATAAAAGTGTCAGCTCGACCACCTTTTTCGGCGGTGTCGGCTTTTCTGAGAATACTTTAGCGGGCGCGGTTCGTTTGAATGTTTCGTCTAGGAGGTTTAATTCCCGTATTCGGGAAATTTTGAAGAGTCGGTCATTTTCTCTTAAACGACAAAACGCGTAGAGGTACCAAGCCTTATCGCGAAAAACTAATTTTAGCGGCTCCAATTTTCGTTCAGTAAGTTGTCCTTGGTTGCTTAAATAGTTTATTTGGATCACTTTTTGAGACAGGATTGCTTCCTGAAGCTTGTCAAAGAAATGATTGCGCAAGCCGGTCCAGTCGGAAAAATCGATCTCCAGCCAGTCCAAACGTTCCTTTTGAAAAAGTGTGCTTAATTTTTCAACTAATGAACTCGTGGCAGCGCCCTCAGTCAGATTCAGGTTTTGGAGAGCGATCAGGATCGCCTTTTGTTCTTCATCAGAAAATAGCGTCTTGTCCATAACATAGTTTTCCTGAATAAAGATGCCGCCGCCTTTTCCTCTGACTGCATAAACCGGAACACCCGCCGCACTCAGCGCGTCAATATCACGATAAATCGTGCGGGCAGATACTTCGAATTTTTCAGCCAGCTCCGGTGCCGTCACCGACCCATTTTCTAATAGAATAAAAAGAATCTGCAATAGTCTGCTTTCGATCATGTGATGCCCTCCCCTCATTAACTAGCATATCATGCAGAAGGCAGTTGATAAAAGACAAAAAAGAACTGCGTTAGGTGCTTCAACGCCGTTCCTTTTGTCTGATCCAATAATTAAATCTCGATTTCCCGCATTTTCTCGGTAACCTTTACCATTCGTTCCTCCAGATTTTGTTTGTCATCTGGTGAAAAATGGAGTTCGCTCACGATCTGGCCGTCACTCATGAACAGAACACGTTGAGTTTGAGCAGCGACTTTCGCGTCATGGGTTACTAGGCAGACTGCTGTTTCCTGTTGATTGATCTCAGCTAGGATGTCCATGATTTCTTGTGCTGACTTGGAGTTCAAGGCTCCTGTCGGCTCATCCCCGAAAATAATTTGCGGATCGCCCATCAGTGCGCGGCAGATTCCGGCCCGCTGCAATTGCCCCCCGGAGACTTGCGTAATATCTCTTTGCTCTAAGCCGGCGATGCCCATTCTCTTCATTAATTCTTGGCCTTTTTCCTTCAAGGCCTTGGCTTGCTTTTCATTGCCTTTTTGGGCGGGTAAAACGATATTGTCTAATACATTTAGATTTTTTAACAGCGTCGGCTGCTGAAAAACAAAGCCCATTTGTTTTCTTCGCAGGTCGGCTAAGGCATTTTCAGAAAGAGCGGCTAATTCTTTGCCGTCAAACTGAACGCTGCCGGCATCGATCTCATCCATCCCGCTTAAAGCAAACATCAAGGTAGTTTTTCCTGAGCCGGAAGGTCCCATGATAGAGACAAATTCACCGGGAGCGATCTCCACAGAAACATTGCGCAGGACTTTTTCTTGTCCAAAAGATTTTTCAATATTGGTTCCAACAATCATTTTTTTCATCGTCATCATTCCTTTATATTATCGCTGATTTTTATTTTTTGTAATGAAGCGGTCGCTAGCGTCGTTGCCAGCAAGGTTACCAGCAGCATGCCTAACGGACATAAGACAAAGCTGACCAGCGGATTAATCGTAAAGCGGAAGGTAGTGACACCCATCATAGACATGGCGATACCCGCTACCTGTCCTCCCAATGTACTTGCCAGCAGGGTTCCGATAATCGTCCCTAATACGACGATCACCAAGGAACGCATAAAATATTGCTGGCGAATATCGCGGCTGGTAAAGCCTAGCGCCTGTAAAACGGCGATCTCGTGGCGATCTTTTGCCAGCAGCATCTTGATAAACAATAATACGATTAAGGCGGTGATGACTAATGCCACGATCACTGCCACTTTCGCAGCGGTCGCGACTGTTTGAATCGTTGAACCAAACGTCTGCTGCATGTAATGCTTGATATCTGAAACCTTGGCATAGTTGAATTTCGAACTGTATTCTTTGGCTTTTTCACTTGGTGTAACGCTGCCCTTCACATTTCCGCTGATCGTACACCACATTGTCGCAGCTTTTTGATCGGTGAACATGGCTTTGGCGGTCTTGCCGCCATTGGTAACGTCGGAATAAATGCCGCAAACCTTCAGCTTGCGATCGCCTTTTGAGGTTCGTACCGTCAATGTACTATTTAAGGGTTTTTCCAAGTCATCAGACAGCGAACTGGATAAAGCGATCTGATTGGTTTTCTGCGGTGCTTCGCCTTCGGCATACTCGACTGGAAAAATCGTGTGATCGCCGAGTTCGATCTTCAACTGATCCTCGGCCTTGCCTTTTTTGATTAGCGAAAAAGCTTTGGTAGTCAAAGCAACAGATTTACTTATTTGTTTGTCCTGATTCAGCGTGTCCATGATTTCTGCGGTTTTCTCAGGAATATTTTTTGTTTGCTGGATATCTAAACGCAGATCGGATTGCCCGATTCCCATGTAACGCGAGAAGCTTTGAGACGAAACTGTACTATATAAATTCTGCGGCAAAATCAAAATAAACGAAGACAGCAGTAGCACTGTAAACAACGTCACATACAATTTTTTCCGCGACAATACATCCTTGATCCCTAACAGACCATTCACTTTCGGGAAGGAACGCCCAGCAATTTTCAGCCCTTTGCCGCCGCGAACCTTCTCTTGCGAAGCGCCAAAACGAATCGCCGATGCGGCAGAAATTTTACGGAAACGGCGCAGCACTAGATTGACATACAATAAAACGCCAAAGAAAATCAAAACCGTCCCTAAAAGACCAACAAGCATGGACAATCCCTGATTCCCGCTCTTACCCATATACAGCTGGATGTTTTCCAGCAGAATACCGCGAAAAGCAAACGAAAGCAGATAGCCCAATAAACAGCCGACCAATCCGATCGCCGTATATTTCGCTAAATATAAACGCTTGATATCTGAATTTCTTAAACCGATTGCTTTTAACACACCAATCTCTGGATAGTCGTCCTCAATTTTTGATAATAGCGTAAAACGAATGCACAAAAAGGCCACCGCTAACATCAATAAGCTGACAAGTAAAATAATAGCGATCATAATGCCGTCGGATAACGCATTCATCATGCGGAATAAGGTATGCGTCAAGGCGGGACCATTGGCTGGCAGCTCTGCTTTGATATACGCCTTTTCAAAATCACTGATTTTATCAAGATCTTTTAAGCGATATTCGATCAAGTATTCGACGTTGCCGAATTTTTCCAGCATTTGATAATCCTTTTGATTCACAATGAAGCGTTTCGACGAAGAAAGAGACGCGTTCATCTGAGAATCCCGCAGGAAGCCGGCGACAATTAACTTATGTCCCTTTACCTCCAGTAAATCTCCTTTTTTCGCAATTCCTTCACGCTCATAAATGATCGGCAAATAGACCTCGCCGACCTTTGGCTGAATGATCTGATCGTTCGTATCAACTAGAAAATCAAATTTTTTACTTTGAACCGAAAAACCATTATCCTGAACGCTGTCCGTCATTGGCTTTCCAGCGATGAACAGCTCTGTATTATCGACATTTAAAAAATCCAAAACCTGCCAATCCGCCAGATTCGGCTGCGATTTCGCAAAGTCCTCCATTTTTCTTTGGTCGATCTGCCCTGAATGCATTTGCATGAAATGCGGTGTCTTTGCCCGCTCCATCATCCCATCGATCGAGCCGTCCAAATTGATGACTAGAATTGCGGCTAACGAGACCAGCATTGCGGTGATCGCAATAAAAATCGTCGTTGCCGCTGTCACCAGCTTACTTTTTTTGATGTCATTTGTAATTAACCTGCCATACATATTACCCGTTCCTCCTTCATTTTCTCCCACATATTAATCAAACATGCCCTCCATTTCTTTTGCTAAAAGCCCTTCTTCGACACCTAACATTCGTTCTAAAAGATAAAAGAAGCCATTTACACGCTGCACTTTCATTTCTTCGCTTGATGCTAATTCCTGCGCATCAAAAACGGTATTGGCATAAATCATGGCCATTTCCACCGCTTCATAAGGATATTCTGTCTGAAAGAGTCCCTGTTCAATCCCCTCTTCCACAATTCTCGTCAGCACCGGCGTGATTTCCTTTACCACTGCTGCTTGAACCTTTTGATGCATCAACGCGTTTTGCGGTCGATGGACAAAATCCATCATGTCTTGGCCTTCCTCCGCTGAAGTATCCAAACGCAGTGCAAGGACGGTTTGAATAAAGCGTTGAAAAATGGGAAGCGATAAATCGTCTGCCGCCTGTTTAGCCGCTGTAAACAATTCATTGGTCGTTCGTTCCACTAAGGCATCCATGATTTCTTCCTTTGATTGAAAGTGATAATACAAAGTTCCTCTGGCAATTCCTGCTTGAGCAATAATTTCTCCAGTGCTGGTTTGATCAAATCCCTTTTCGGCAAAAAGCTTGCCGGCAATATCCAGAATTTCATTTTTCCGCACCGTTGGATCCTTTGATACACGCATTCTTCTCATCCCTTTTCTTTTTTGACCGACTGCCTGTCTAATTAAACTATAACAAATTTATAATGAAATGCTTAAACTTTTAACAAAATCAGTCTAAAGTATTAGTCCTTAAACTTTAAAATTTTTGTATAAAATGAAAAAAATCCCCAAAGGACTCTCCCTTGAGGATCTTATAACTTAGACTATTTAGCTGATAAAGCTGACTCTTTATTTAGGAAAAATGGGCGATAATAGGCCGCCGCATTGCTCATTGGCAAGACTTCTTCACTTAACTTAATTCCGATTTCTTCTATTAAATAGCTGCGGCGTGCTTGCATGCGGGACCACATCTCTGGATACTCGTTTTGAATAACAGCACGCAGATGTTCATCTGCCAAAACGACACCGCCTTCACAGCTGGCACCAGAATAGCCTGGAACCGAAGGAATGATATCGAATTGGAAAAGCATGCCGCTTTTGATTTTTTCGCTTGAATCAGGATAAATCGGTGAAGCCAGCCACTCTTCATCTCCGCATAAATGACCGGGATTCAAATGCCAGCCATACTGCTCTTTAGGTAAGACTTCTTCGATTTTATCGTATAAATCTGCGCCCGGCATATCGATCGCGATGGTCTCGAACCAAGTCTTAACTGCATTGAAGTAAGGTTTCGCGACACGATCCAGATAATCCTGTTCCGCTTCAGGTAATTCTTCGCTGGTGTGAACCGCGTAACCGCCGCGACTTTGCAGACCGCCTTTATAGCCGCTGGTCATGGAAATTCGATCCCCCAGCTGGATTTTCTTCCCGGTCGGATATAGGTTTGCTTTCTCAAAACGCGCGCCTGTTGCCATGATCGTTACGACACTCGGCGTTTGACCAAAATCATTCAGATAGGCGCCGATCTCCATTTCGCTTTTTCCGACTGCCAATTGATCCATAGCGTTTAAGATACAATTTCCAGCAAGCATGGCGCCAAATTCGTAGTGGGCGATCTCGTTGGCGTTGTTGGTTGTGCGCAGACCGTTTTCACCGATCATCAAATACGCCGCATTCTTAAAGCTTGCTTCAGGAGCCGCTTGTTTTAGCCCGTCAACTAAAAAGTATGGCAGGTCATAAAGAGCAGCGTTGTCATCATGCTGGCTGGTGAAGTTCTTCCAGCCGATCAAGCCAATCGAAGCAGCCTGATCAAGCTTAGTTTGCTTCAAAATCGCCGGCACACTTAACGTTGTTTCCATCGGTTGATTCGGCAGTGAAAAATGCGGCAGATGGACTGCGGTCGCCGCGATCCGGGCAAAAGGAACCTTATTCAGATTTTCGTTACCTAAAACTAAGTAGGCTTCACCGGATTGATGAATGACCAATAAGGCTTCTTCAAAGCGCGGGACAAAGCCGGTGAAATATTCAAAATTACCGCCATGCTCCAGATCGGCATATATCACGACGGCATCAAAATTATCTGCCTGGATTTTCTTTAATAAATTCGCTTTGCGGATGTCCATTGTTTCATCAGTCAGTGGGACTGGCAGAACGTCTTTATCTAATTGGGGTGCTGCTGTTTTTTGTAAGTTAATCACGATTGTTTCGCTCCTCCATTTTTTTCTATCATACCATAGCAATCAGTAAGAAAATACGTGAAATAATTCTTCATTTTTGACAATTTTCCCTATTATCTAACTAAATGACTCGCTTTTTTTGAAGAAAATCGGTAAAATTGTAATGGAAAATAATTATTTTGAAAGGAGTCAAATATGAAACAATTACTTAACTCCTCTACTAATCGACGAATCCAGTTCGTTGAGTTTTTGGATCAGCTGCCTTCTTGGTGCGATATTAAAGAAGCCGCCAGAACCGTTGATTGCTCTGTCAAAACGCTTCTTTCTGACATTGACTTTATCAATGAGTTTTGGGGGGACTATATTTATATCGAGTATTCAAAATTTCAGGGTGTCCGCTTAAACAACATTACCTCCAATAAGCTTGGGAATGTCTATGGCAAGATTTTCCAAGAATCCCTTGAGTTTCAGTTTTTGGAAAAAATGCTGTATGAATCGAATCAAGATGCGGACTACTGGATCAATGAATTGTTCATGAGCGAGGCGTCGTTTTATCGGATGGTCAATGCTTTAGAAGAGTTTTTAAAGCGGCGCGGTCTGCAATTGGAACGTTCGCCCTTTCGAGTCGTCGGACCTGATGAACGCTGGGTGCGTTTCTTTTACCAGCAGTATTATACGGAAGCTTATGGGGTCAACCAATGGCCTTTTACACTAAATCATGAAGAAACGACATGTTTCATCATGCGTACCTCGACGGATTTTGACGTCTCCTTAGACGATCGCGAGATCCAAGAGGCCGCTTATTTATTTATGGTGACTCTAAATCGCATGCATCAAGGGTTCTATTTACCGGAAAGCGTCTATGAGGAAGAAGACGACACGATTGATAAGGTCTTAGATTTCAGCCGGCCCTTTGCGGAGCATCTGCTAGCTGGAACGGACTTCAAATTACCGCAAAAATGGTATAAGGAAATCAGCCGAACGGTTTACCATGAATTTTATAACTGGGACAATCCGGAACAAATCGTGCGGATCAACAGTAAGATCGACACCTTCTTGAAAAATATCTCGCAGGCGATCGAATATCCGCTGGAGCGTGATGACAAACGAAAAATCATGCAGGAGATGATGTCTTGGTATGTGGAATATAACTTCTATCCTTATCGCCAGATCATGCTGTTTGATAAGCATCAAAAGTTCGCCCGTGAAATCCAGCTAGTCTACCCGATCTTCTCTTCCTTAGTCAAGATTCACTTGAAGGATATCGAGAAGAAATCGCCGGAGCTGTGGACCGACATTCGTCTGAACAATGTCTTTTTCGTATTAATGAAGGAATGGTCTCATTTGCCGGTGCACTTAGAGAAATTACGCCGAAAAGTCACGATTCTGGTAATCAGTGATTTAGGTCGGAAGCATGCGGAGATGCTGCAGGACTTTTTGATCGCTAATTATAGTAAGCGGATCGTCGTTGATACCTTCAAAGAACCAGTTATTGCAACCGGACCCGATGATTTCGAAAACTTTGCTTCATACGACATTGTCTTGAGCAATAATCCGATCGATGGGTATGATAATGACAATGTGCTGATCGTAAACAATTTCTTCTCGGCCTCCGATCGTGAGAATCTTTTAAACCTAATCGTTGCAGTGCAAAAAAATTCGGCCCGCAAGCATCTGAAGGAGCTGGGCAATCTGAAGTTACGGACCGCCCAAGAGATCTATTTCTCTGAGAAAATAATGAATCAATAAGAAAGGCTTCGCGAACTCGCTCAGCTTTTGAGCAATAAGACCAAAATATTTCTAAATTGCTTCTCAAATTTCGAAATATTTTTGCTTATTGCCGATAAAGCTAGTTCGTGAAGCCAGACATGGATATACCCGCTACAAAGCGATTTATTCATCTGAAAATTTTATACTTACTTTATAGTTAAAAAAAGAGCAGTCCCGTAGAAACTAATTACGGGACTGCTCTTTGCTGTTTATTTATTGGCGAAAACAATTAAGTTGTAGTCGTCGTTGATACAGGTTTGCAACGTGATGCGTTCACCGCCGCCAGTGCCTGTGATTTGATCCCAATAATCAGTCCCGTCTTCGGCGATACCGGAATCATCCACGGTCACGATTTGCGAAACAGTATATGACGTTACATTGTTTGAACCATCGGATACTTCGATCGTTGCGCCAGTGCCTACTGAGAACAAGACGTTAAAGATTCCTGGGTTATGACCAATGAAATGAGTGTTGACTCCGTCATTTCCAGATTGTACAGCGGCGCCGCCCCATGTTGCGACTACATTGGGATTGGCATCAATGATCGCTTGACCATTTCCTTGTCCCGCATTTGCATAAGAGATCAATTGTCCATTGACCATTAACTGATCTGCTTGCATCGATGCTGGTGCTGGATTTGCGGCATTTTGATTTTCTTCGGCTGGAGCCGTCGTTTCATTTGTCGTCTCTGCTTCATTAACTGTTGGAGCTGGTCGATCATTAGCTTCCGTTGATTCAACGGTTGGTGCTGCCTGTGCATTTACTTCTTCAGAACTGCTGGCAACCGCTGGAACTTCACTTGCTTGCGTAGATGATTCACTTGCAGCGGTCGAACTGCTGGCTGCTTGACTAGATGAAGCCACAGAAGATTTTTCTGTCGAAGCTTCGGCTTTTTTGGTTGACGATTGTTTGACTGTTGTTTGACTCGTCGTACTTGATGAACTTGCTTGCGAGTCTGCCAATACGGATGCGGCGCCAGTACTAATGAAAAGCGCGGCGATTACGATAAATTTTAAATAGGTACTCATTTTCCATTGCCTCCTAAGCAAAAAGCTCTTTGCTATTTGCCTACAAGTTAATGGATAAATGGCTATTTCCGTTGAATACTGCTCATGAAATAACGTTTGATATTATATTATTTGATAGAAGTTGCCAGTTTAATAGGATTCCAACTAATTATTTCATAACTTTCCATTCTGGAAACAAATCTGGTCGAGCAGATTATTAGTGAATTTATTAATTGTGATGTATTCAACTGGTTAAATCCTATCTAGGAGAAATCATCAGGGACTAATTGATACTCATCTACTGCTCTAAATAAGGCCGAAAGTTCAGCTTCTGGAAGAGCTTTTATATAATCTTTTAAAAGTTCTAAAACCCCACCATATGTTGTCATACCAACGATTTCTGCATATGATGTATAGTCGAGTTTGTTCATTTCAAAGATTAAAAGAACCTTTATAAAGTTTTTGTTGAACTCTTTTAAAAGATTTTTATAAAACTCCATGCTTTCTGCTGATATTTCCACATATTCTTCAAAATCTGCCGGAGCTGAAATTTCACTGGTAATCAATCGAATTTTCTCTTGCTTATCCGCGACAGAATAAGCTTCCATTAGCTGATTGAAGCGACTGGCAGTCATTACAGGCGGCATTTCTAGCAGCTTCTTCCTATCCTTGGTCACCACAAAGAAGTGAACAGCGCTCTCAGGCACCAGCAGCCGTTGAACCGTTAGCTGAAAGTGAGCGAATATTCGGCGATAATAATCATTTTGCTGAAAAAGCTGTTCCAGTTCTGGGAAGTCCGTTTGATCCTTGATCCGGCCTAAAACATATTGGGCCTCAATTTGATTCAGCAATAAAGTATGGATCGCTTTTTTCCCAAGAAGCAGTTTACCGATCATTTGTTTAAAGACGATCTCGAATAGATTGTTTACATCGGTACGATAATCAAAGCCTAAATCCTGCTGATAATGATCCAGCAGTTCATAAACTTGTGTTTCGGGAATTCGCTTTAGGAAAAATACTTCAGCCGCTAAATTGTGCAAATAGCGCTCATAGAAATCGAGTCCGACAAAATCAGCTGGTACAGCTTCGGCCAGCTGATAGTCTAAAAAGGCCTGATCGACTTCGGCGGCACCAAACTCCAGATCATACACCGAGAAAAAGTTACCGATTTCAGCTAAGCTCTCCTCTAATGATTCAATGCCAAAGCTTTGATAATTCTCCTGAATCGCTTGATATAGTTTTAGGAGTTGGGCTAAGACAAATTCGATGGATTGCTGGATTCTTTCTGCCTGATCCACCGGCATGACACTGGAACCGCTCAGCCGCTCCTGCAGCTTCTTCATGAAAAAAGGATAGAAAGCCGGATCTAATAATTCATTTTTCATTCGTCCTCCTCCAATTCCGGGAAATCTTCAAATGAGCCCTGCAGCATGTCTAAATCCCCTTGATACTTCTGATAGCGTGCTTCGATTGCTTCCAAGATCTCTTGATCCGTTACGTGACCGGGATGATAAGACCGTAAATAATAAAAGAGCGCTTGGCAGACCGACAGATGCTCTAGAAAATCGCTTTTGTAAAAAATGGCTTCCTCAGTTAAAAAGCCTGCTAACGCTTGGGCATTCTGCCAACTAAAATCCACTAAATGATGCTCCGTAAAAAGCTGCTTGCGTTCCTCAGCGAGCTCAGAAAAATCCGCCCCCGATAATTGAAAACTCTTTTGGTTCGCCTGCAGTGCGTGATTGATCGCCGTTCGCGGGTTGTCGTTTTGCTGCGCTAAGAACTGGTTAAATAACGTTAAGTCAAACTGTGTCATTTCTTCATCCGCCCCTTTCAGAGACTAAATAGCACAATCACAAAAAAAAGACAATCTTGAATTGTCTCCAAAAATATGGTATTATAAAGAGAGTTGGGGAAGCTGATTTAAGCATTCCTTAACTTTTTTTGTCGGTAAATTGGAGAGTGAACGAACTTCTGTCCTATATAAAATAACTGAAGGAGCGTTTCTATGGTCTATGCTACCTTGCTCTACCTATTAATCGCCGCATTCGTCATTTTTGTCTGGAGTCCGCCTGCGATACTGCGGATGATTATTCTGCTAGTGCTGATTTTGCTATATTTGCTGACTTCAAAGCGGTTCAATCGAAGAAAATAGCGGGGATTTACAACTGAATTAGGATGAAAAAAGCAAGCCAGATTAATTCTGACTTGCTTTTTTAAAGTTGATTTTCTGGATCATTATAGGGTTTAACGGCGCATCCTTTTCGTCGGTCATTTGACTAGCGATCGCACGCACGACTGGCATGCCTTCAATCACTTGACCAAAAACCGTGTAACGTCCGTCCAGCTCTGGAATGCCACCGACTGCTTCATAATGCGAGCGAACCTTCAGCGGCAGGTTCATGCGATACAATTGTTCCTGATCAACATGATTGCGCTCCACGATGTAGAACTGATTGCCATTGGTATTCGGCCCGTGATTGCCAAAACACACCGCGCCATCGAAATGATACAGGCCTTCATCGACCTCATCTTCAAAATAGCCGCCGTAAATCGACTGAGCTTCTTCACCGGAACCATCCAGCGCACCGCCCTGAATCACAAAATCCTTGATTACTCGTGCAAACGGTGTGCCATCATAGAAGCCTTGTTTGGCAAGTCCGCGCCAATTTTTGACTGCCTTCGGTGCATCCTGCTGGAAAACCCGCAGAGTGATCGTTCCCGCATCAGTTTCGATTTGGCAAAGCTCCTCATTCGGTCGAACCGGTGTCAGCTGCAGCAAATATTGATTAGGGTATTTGATGCCATGATCTTGCTGAATGATTTTCTGGATATACCAGTCCAGCTTTTCGCCGTCTGCTAGCCGAGCGACTTGGAGCAAATAGGTATACTCTTTTTTCGGTGTCGCCACACGATAAGTGACTAACCCCCGCAGATTATTGCGGCTATCGCCTTTAATCTTATATAGACTCATGAAACGCGCGGTTAAAAAGGTCAACTCTTGCCCTTTTAAAGGAGTAAAATGCTTGCCTTCCTTACCCAAAACGAAGGCTTCTAGCACTTCTTCCTCTCCTGCAGCTAATTTTTGAGTGAAGTCCTGCAGCCGTTCCTTGATCTCCTGTTCGTCCCAATGACGCGGGATCAGATGCTTGGTGACGGTTTCATTTCCCAGCTTCTTCTTCATTATGATTGCCGCGGCACCTAGAACGCCAGCAGCTAAAACAACCTTGCTCTTTTTCATATCCTGCCTCCAACCTGCATTTTCTTTAATTGTACCAGAAAAACACATGGGCAGTCATTCGCCTAGAGACAAGTGGTAGGATATTTCTAAATATCTTGTTTGCGATATTTTTAGCGTATCTATTAAATTAGAATATACTGCTTTTAAAACTTACGTTTCTGCTTAAACTAGCTATCTTTTTTGATACAATTTTATTGTTTCCTTCAACGTATCACTAAAATCGCTTAAATCATCCATTTCAATTACTTTGTCGTTTAACAACTCCAGGATATTCATTAACATCGTTGATCGTCGTAAATCAATGGTCACTCCTACCTTCTTTTTATCTATCTTAATTCTTTTTTCGATTGCCCAAAACTTTTCAGATGGCGTTGTATTTTGCATTAATATTTTAAGGTACTCTTCATTTAATCGATTCATATAATTTTCTTGCCATCCTCCAATTTTGCTGCTAAATAATCGCCAGTCCCCTTCAGTAAATCCATTGTTTTGATGATCTGGTTGATTCATTTTCCTTCACCTCCCCATTGTTCAATGCTCACTATCTATCATCTATCTAACTAAATGGTAATAATTATGCTCATATTCGTCAAATCACGCTCGCGCAATAGAATCCCTATTTATTGCTAACAGTTAAAATCCAACGATTCGCAATTATTCATTAAAAAAACTGCTCAACCGTTTTTGACAGTTGAACAGCTCTGACGCATTTTAGAACGACTTCTTGAACTTTCTGATTTTCTTCGCGGCCCAATCATAGTGACTTGAAGTGGCCGAAACAAAATAACTGCCTAACGGACTGCCGCCTACCCATGGGAAGACACCTTTTGAAAATAGCTCATCATTGGTGAAAGTGTCCGCCAGCTCTATTACCTGCTGATGGCTTTCGTCCAACAATTGACGAGCTTCTTCATAGCTGGTGGTTTGGTGCTTCTCCCAAAATTCAATGTTCATCGCACCATAGTTTTTCCAGTTATAGCCTTCTTTTAAAAATTGCTGCGCCTTGCCTGCCTGATTCGCCTTGACCCAATTCAGCAGCAGTTGATGCCATTCATATAAGTGAATCAAGACGTCCCGCAGGTTTTTGTCCCGTTTCCAATGGGCTTGTTTTTCCTTTTCAACATCAAAAGTAAAGGTCGCATTTAGGCTTTCTGTTGGAAGCGAGTCCAGCAAATCGCTCATTTTCTTGTAGCCCTCGCTGCTTGCTTGCAGTAAATCGGTCTTTGTCGCTGGTCTTGCCATAATAAATTCCTCCTCGTAGCTCTTTCTTTAATATCAGTATGGACCAGCACGTAGCGTGGGAGTCAAGGGGAAAAGTGAGATTATTTTGGAAAATCTCTTCACAAATAGCAGAAGCCCCTCCAGACGAATACCGGAGAGGCTTCAACTCTATATAATTCCTTTATCGATTTGTTTCAGCTTTCGATAATGGGCGTTGGTTTGTTCTAATTCAGCAGGACTGCCTTGCATTGTTAGGTGGCCGTCTTCGATAAAGATGACCTGATCCATCGCATCGATCCCCTGCAGATGATGGGTGATCCAGATGACCGTTTTTCCTTGAAGCTCATGGAAAAAGGTGTTGATCAACGCTTGTTCTGTCACCGGATCAAGTCCGACGGTTGGTTCATCTAATAGAATAATCGGTGCTTCCTGCAACAAAATTCGGGCTAAGGCTAAACGTTGCCGCTCGCCGCCAGAAAAGCGCAGACCGGCTTCGTCCACCATCGTTTCTAGACCTTCTGGTAAATTTTCCACCAGCTCTTTCAGACCGACACGGGTCAAGACTTGCCAAAGCTCCACATCTTCCGCCGCTTCATTTCCGATTCGCAGATTGTTGGCGATCGTTGTATGAAATAGGTACGGCGTTTGATGGATAACTCCTAAGTATTGGCTGATGTCGTCGCCGAACTTGTAAGTCTCCTCGCCATTCAGCGTGATTGCCCCTTCAGTTGCCCGCAGATCGCCGCGAATCAAATTGGCTAACGTACTCTTACCTGAGCCGCTTCGTCCTAAGATCGCGATTTTCTGCCCTGGACGCAAGGTCAGATCAATGCCTGATAACACGTCCTTTTTACTTTCAGGATAATGATAATGCACCTGATCGATCTTCAAGGTCAATGGACCAGAAACGGTCAGTACGACTGTCTGCTGCTCCTGAATTGCCGGCAGATCGTTTAGATTTTTGATGGAATCTTGATAGCTGTTGGTTTCTTGCGCGGCAGCCGGCAGCGGCGCAAAGGCATCGATCAATGGAAAGACCGATAACACAAATGCCGCGATCCAGTTTGCGGCTCCCCCGTGATTTCCGGGAAATTGACGACTGGTCCAGAATAACAGCGCGATCGTGATCACGCCAAACATCAATTGCAAAATGAAATTACGTTTGCGCTGGAAGCTTTGCAGCTTGCGATTGACTTCACGCAGGGCTTCTTCGGATTCTTCATGGTGGTTCACATAATCCTGCCCCCGTTGACTAAAGATCCAATCGGACACGCCTAAAACATTATCCGTCAAATCGCTATATAGCTGATTTTTCATTTGCTTCTGCTGTTCCTGCCGTGCACCGTTGATGATCACAGACCATAATGGCAGTAAAAATACCACGATCCCTAAAAGCAGCAGCATCGCCAAAGCGAAGAAGGGTGAAAAATAGCCAATCCCGATAATGATAAAGACATACAGCAGCCACGCGATGATCGTTGGGAAGATCGTCCGCAGATACAGGTTTTGAATATGGTTGATATCCTCAGAAAGCAAACCGAGAATATCACCTGTGCGATGATTCTGTTTGAAAAAGATCGCGTCCTGCTCCAATGAATCATACAGCTTCACCCGTAAGTTCGACGTCATCTTCAAGACCCAGTTGTGACTGACTAGACGTTCGACATAACGAAAGACTGGCCGCCCGATCCCGAATGCGCGGGTCAAAACGATTGGTACATAGATCAGCAGAATATTTTCCGGTAAAGAGGCTGCCCGACTGATCAAAAAGCCTGAATTGAACATCAAGGCCCCGGCACAAAAGAACGTGATGAAGCCTAAGGTCAGTGCTAGAAACAGCGATTTCTTGTACTGCTTGAAAAAGGGTTTGACCCATTCGTCTGTTTTTAAGGCTTGGAATAAGCCGATTCGATTCATGCCTCATCACCTCGCAATGCCTGACTCAATGTTGTAAAGGCGCCATTTTTTTGTTTCAATTCTTCCAAGGTTCCCTGCTCCACCAGCTTGCCATGATCCATCACCAGCAGATAATCCATTTCCGCCAGCCAATGCAGGCGATGAGTCGCAAAGAACACTAAATGATTTTCCATTAAAGGAAGCATTCGTTCCTTTAATTCCACTTCGGTTTCAATATCCAAGTGAGCTGTCGGTTCATCGAACAATAAAATCTTCCGCTCTTGATCCAAAAAGGCTCGTGCTAACGCGATTCGTTGTGCTTGTCCTCCGCTTAACGTCCGCGCCCCTTCGCCTAAAATCGTGTCTAGGCCTTCCGGCAATTCCTGCAATAATTCCGTTAAGCCGGTAACTTCAACGGCCTTCAATATTTCCTCATCGCTGGCCTGCGGATGATAGAAAGCGATATTTTCCCGAACCGAACGTTGGAAAATATAGGGATTCTGTGGAATATAAATGAGCTGTTCCTGCCACTGCGGTTGGTCAAAAGCCGGTATAGTCTGCTCATTCAAGCTGATCTGGCTTTCATCCGGTCGCAAGAAGCCGCTTAGCAAATTGATCAGGGTAGATTTTCCTGACCCGCTCATCCCGATGATCCCGATTTTTTTATAGCCCTGTACGGTAAAATCAACCTCCGCACCTAGTTTTTCCGCATAGTTGTAACGCATATCTACCGTCAATCGGCTATCATTTGACCACGTTGGCAAACCGATCGTCGCCGTCTGACTCTCTGATAATTCCAGAATCTGATTAACATCATCCATCGCATTTTTTCCGTCCAAGGTCGCATGATAATCACTAGAAAAATCGCGAATCGGCAGAAAATACTCCGGTGCCAAGATCAATACCGTCAACGCTGGAAATAAAAAGATGCCTTCATTAATCAAACGCAGCCCCAGCAAGACCGCAACCACAGCCACTGATAACGTCGTAAAGAAATCCAACGCGAACGTCGAAAGGATCGCGACCTTCAGCGTGCTCATAGTCGCCTTGCGGAACCGTTCGCTCGTTGTATAGATGCTCTTGCTGTATTGCTTGCTGATGCCGAAGAATTTCAAGGTGTCGATCCCCCGCAGCGAATCAATAAAGTGGTTCGACAAAATTTGAAAGACCTTGTATTGTTTGTCCGCCTTGCTTTGCGCCGCATAACCCAAGATGATCATAAAAATAATGATCAATGGAAAGACGATCAATAAGACCACCCCAGATTCCCAGTCCAGCAAAAAAATCGCGACTAATAAAATCCATGGAATGATCATCATATTCAGCATTTTCGGCAGAATCAAATGCAGGTATTCCTCCACCTGATTGATTCCATCCAGTGCGGTGGTAACCACGCTGCCGGTCCCCTGCTTCTGCACGACCTCGGGGCCTAAGCGAAAAATCTTCCGCAGTAATTGACTCCGCAGATCTTTGGCTTGCTGGTAAGCATACTCCTCTAAAAAATGCTCCCGCAGATACGTCATCAGGTGCCGCAGCGCGAAGGAAGCAAAGAACAGCACTAGCCAGTTGATTTGGTTGTTTAATCCTTCCCCGTTCCATAAATGAGTAATCGCCATCGCTAAGCCGTACGCTTGCCCAATTATAAAGATTGCTTGCAGGACAGCAGATCCTGCAAGCAACATCAGAATTTTTTTGATACCGGGAAGTTGTAATAACTTCTTGTCGATCATGGTTGAGCTCCTAATTCCTATTAATGTATTCATTTTTCAAAAAATGAAAAATGAGTTTGATTGTCATGCCGTATATCATCCAGCTAAACTGCTTGTATGTTAGTCAGTGCAGAATTATGCGTTTGAGGCTCCCTTTTTTATCCTGCTAAAAGCTGGACTGACATCCTAACTCCTATTAATGTATTCATTTTTCTAAAAGACGAAAAATGAGTTTGATTATCACGCACTAGCCATCCTAATACCCAGATTGTGCCTCAACTTCATGGGGATGTTTGATCCGTTTGCGGAAAATGTAGTACGTCCAGGCCGTATAACCTAATACGAACGGTAAGATCGTCAATGAAATATATGACATGATCTTCAACGTATACGGACTTGATGAAGCATTTTCGATCAACAGGTCATTGCCGGGGATCGAGCTGATCAAGACCCGCGGGAACAAGCCGCTGAACAATAAAGCCACTAAAGCAATCAAGGTCAAACCGCTAGTGATAAACGCCAGCATTTCCTTATTTCTAAAGACAGAAACATTCGCGATCACTGTAAGCAGCACGATCACAGCGAGTAAAATCAACGTAACCGCAAAGTTGTTTTGGAAGAAATCGGTTTTGAAATACATCAACACCGCAAATGCCACCAAGCCAACGTACAGCACGCCATATAAGAATTGCGCGTAATTTTTCGCACGATAACGAACCGGACCTTCTGTACGCAACGCGATATAATTCAAGCCATGCAGGTAGCACAATAACGTCAACGCTACCCCGCCGACGATGGAATACAAATTGATGTAATCCGTAAAGGTCGCCATCATATTGTGATTCGCATCTAACGGCATGCCTTGGATCATACTAATGAACAAGATGCCGAAGAAGAATGGGACAAGAAAACTGCCGATACTCAATGTCCAGTTCCAGAGCTGTTTGTGTTCCTTCGGCATATGACTGCGGAACTCGAAAGACACGCCCCGGATAATCAAGCCGAACAAAATAATAAACAGAATCAAGTAATATCCGCTGAACAATGACGCATACCAATATGGAAATGATGCGAACATCGCTCCGCCGGCCGTCAACAGCCAAACTTCATTGCCATCCCAAACCGGTCCGATCGTTTCTACGATCTGATCTTTTTCATGCTCATCATGAGCTAACGTCTGTACCGACATGCCGACACCAAAGTCAAAGCCTTCTAAAAAGAAGAAGCCGGAAAACAGGACGCCGATCAATAAAAACCATAATAATTGTAAACTACTCATGAGTGAACGCCCCCTTGTCGAAAGGATCAGTTGAATCCGTGTCTTGATTCATTTGATCAAGTCCTGGTCCTTTGTTTAATTCTCGTTTGACTAAATAAATCATCGTTACTGCCAAGCCTGAGAACAATAGGAAGTAAATGATATTTGATGTTAATAATGAAGCGACCGAAACATTCGGCGAAACACTGTCCTCAATAGTAAACAAGCCATAAACAGTCCAAGGATAACGACCCAATTCAGTGACTAGCCAACCAGCGGTATTTGCCAAAAACGGCGCAAAGGTACAAAGCCCCATGACCCACAGCATCCAGCGTTTTTCATAAAGGATCGGTTTCTTCTTCCGGGTGAAGAACAAGCCCAGAATCGCTACTAACAACATTAACATGCCAAAGCCCGCCATGATCCGGAAATTCCAGAACAAGACATTTACCGGCGGATAATAATTGCGGTCGCCGTATTTTTCGACCAATTCCTTATTAACGGTATCCATCCCTTTGATGGAACCAGATGGTTTATTATAAGAAAGAATACTTAGCATATAGGGGATTTGCACACCAAATACCTGCTTATGCTCCCGCTCATTGTCCCAAGCGATCAAGGTCCACGCCGCCGGGTCTCCTGTATCCTCGTAGGTTCCTTCCATCGCCGCAAATTTCATCGGCTGACCTTCAATCAAGGCCTTCATTTGCGCATCTCCTGCACCTAACACCATGATCGAACCAAATAAAGTGATCACAAGGCCGATCCGCATTGATTTCATGAAGAATTCCCGCATCTGAGGTTCTTTGCGTTTTAACAATTGGAAGGCCGCAAGTCCTGCCGCGATCATCCCGCCCATCGTGATCGCTGCTGCGATTACGTGGCCAAATTCATACCATACTTTTGGATTGGCGATCACCGCACCAAAGTCAGTCATTTCTGCTCGTCCGTTACGAAGGGTATAACCGACTGGATGCTGCATAAAGCTGTTTGCCGCTAAAATCCAGAAGGCCGATAACATCGAAGCAATCGTTACTAACCAAATAAAAACCAGATGCAGGCCCGGTTTTACCCGATCCCACGTAAAAATCCAGAGTCCTAAGAATGTCGACTCCATGAAGAAGGCCAATAAAGCCTCTATTGCTAACGGCGCGCCAAAAATATCTCCGACGAACCGTGAATAATCTGACCAGTTCATCCCAAATTGAAACTCTTGGATGATCCCAGTCACGACGCCCACCGCAAAACTCAATAGGAAAATATTTCCCCAGAATTTCGCCAATTGCCGATATTTTTCATTTTTCGTTTTAACATATAAAGTTTCCATAATGGCTACAACCAAAACCATCCCGATCGAGAATGGCACGAAGAAAAAGTGAAAAACCGTCGTCATGGCGAACTGAAAACGGGCCAACGTCACTATATCCATTTTAATTCCTCCCCTACAATTGTGAATAACAAAACTAAAATAAAAACCCTTTCTGTACTAACTATAATCCTTAACAAATAAATTGCCAAATGTTCAGCCTATGCGCTTTCCTTTTACGAAATTTGAGGAAAAAGGAAAATAACTATTTTAGTGAAAAAAATTGCTAAATTCTGCCAAAAAAATCCGCCCCAATCTGCTTTTACTGATAAATACTCTCACTTTTAGTCGCGTTTTGGCGAGAATTTTTAATGAGAAATTTAGATTAGGATTGTCCGAAAAAAATAGCCGCCCGATCACTAAGATCGAACGACTTCTTTAAAATTATTC
The DNA here is from genome assembly GCF_005405485.1 of Enterococcus hulanensis. Taxonomy (GTDB): domain Bacteria; phylum Bacillota; class Bacilli; order Lactobacillales; family Enterococcaceae; genus Enterococcus_A; species Enterococcus_A hulanensis. The sequence continues at coordinate 471,755 of NZ_BJED01000001.1, forward strand.
CCCGCCATAATAAACTTCCAAATGCTGCGGCAATACTTTAAACGACAACGGCAGCGCCGGCCCCTCATCGCCATCAACACTCGGATGCAGATCCGCGTCCTCTTTCACCGTCAAACGGCCTTCCTTAAATGGTCGATAACCGATATTTTCAGTGGATTGATCCACGCCCTTAACAATATCCGGCACACTTTTCAGCCGATCCGCAATGCTTTGATCCTTTAGATACAGCAGATACAGATTACCGTCATTATTTCTCGCTTCCGGAACGATATGAGTAAAGCCGCCGATCGTCCGCGTCAGCACGATCACCACCGCACTGCTTTCGATCTCCGTCTTTTCGCCATCGATTTCTAAAGTAAAATGATAATGTTCATCATTGAAGACCTCTTTGACGCCATTGACAAAATACGCCAGCTTGCCAAACTTCGTCTTTTCCTCCACATCTACATCACTGATGGCTTCTGGAATACTGCCGACAGACACGATATTCATGAAATAGTCGTCGTTGAGCTTGCCGATATCCAAGGCGGTTTTTCGCTCCACATCAAAAGACGCGATCGCCTCTTCAGGGTCCATCGAGATATTCAAGGAGCGCGCCAAATCATTCACCGTCCCCAGCGGGAAAAGGCCGAAGGTCGGCCGATACTCCTGCTCAGCCAGACCGCTGATCGCCTCATTGACTGTTCCATCGCCGCCCATCGCAAAGACGCTGTCGACCTTTTCCTCAGCAGCTTCGCGGGCAAATTTTGTCGCGTCACCGCCCTGTTCTGTTTCTCGTACCTCTACTTCATCAAAAAAGCTTTCCAATTTTTCTTGAGCCTGCTTCTTGTAATCCTTCGCCTCTTCATTCCCAGAGCTGGGATTGACAATCAATACTGCTTTTTTCATCGCTGCTTCTCTCCCTTTTTTTGCTAAACTGGAACATGCTGCTTGGTATTTTTTTAGTATAGCAGGTGGAAAGTGATTTACCTTCGCAGACGACTTGGGATGAATGTATGCCAAAGAACCTGAAACCAAAAGCCGCTTTTTTCCAAGCCAAACGCTGCTTTCGGATCAGGTAATCAGGTCAAAGAAAGGAATAACGTGCGCACTAGTTATTCCCTCAAGGCAATTTCTGCCATGACCAGTGTTGGATTCAAAATAGTTTATTCTTTAAGCCAGCCTAACAGCCGCCTTCGCTTTCCTTTTGCGGGGGGCGATTGCCTCGCCTCGGGTTCAGGTTCATCGATCCTGATAGTGAGGATGAAGCGGTCTGGATGTTTCTCATCCTGATCAAGGTCCACAATAGTGCTGTTCTGCGGCTTGAGTGCCATCATTAACGACACCGCTTCCATTTGGCTCATATCTCCTTCTTCGACGCCTTCAGGCAGCTTAAATACAAGGCGCATAAGTCCGGATTCGATCATTTTCTGTTCTACGATCAATTTTTGCAGATCGCTGGGCAGTTCGGCAGAATTTTCTACGACTTCGACAACTGGTTCAACGATTGGTTCAACAACCGGAACCTCCTCTTTAATTGGTTCAGAGACTGTCTCTTCTTGCTCTTTATTAAAAACGGGTGTCACGATTTTCTCGATAAATTTCGCACCAGTGACTTTTTGGAATAACTTGACACCGTCTTTTTCAAATAGATTGAGTGTCGTTAATTTTTCTAGCGTCGCTTTGATGGCGTCATTAGACTTATTGGGATCTGGGTCCTTCATGCGCCAGCGGTGTGTTTTTCCTTCACTGTTTTCAAAAGTTGCGGCTAAACTTAACATGCTTTTCTTCCTTTCGTTTTAGACTTTTTATTCTTCGGCTTGTTTTTTCGGTCATGAGCCCGCTAATCCTTGCAGCGGTTCCTTGATGAATTGCGTATATAATTCCTCCAGCTTTTCAGCGAAAAAGGTTTTAACCGGAAATAGGCGCAGCGTTATCGAGCGCCAATCCTTTCCGTCAAAATATTCCTTAAAGTAAATATAATAGCGGCGCAATGCGCGGGTTGATTTAGTTTTTAAGAATAGATGATGAACTAAGTCCTTCAAGAAAAAGGAAAAATCCGCTGTCCCCAGCTCATCTCGCACCTGAAGCGCGATCAATATCTGGACTGTCCCATTTTCATCGCGAGTCTCTTCGTAATAATCCATCAAACGTTTCTCGATGGTTTTTCTTTTTAATCTGAATATTTTTTCGATTGTCAGCTTCTTATCTAACATATTGTCGCCTCCTTGTTTGCTTGTGATCACGCTTAAACGATACTCCCAGAAAAGCAGCAAAGTCAATTGGGTTTTGATGGTTGGCACATTTTGTCCAAAAAGTGTGCCATTTTTTGACTTTTTTTAGAAATACGCAAAAATAACTTGACAAAAATCTCGGATAATTTGCCGATTTTCCACTGGAAAACCGTTCTTCTTATTTTTGATCCATGCTATAGTTAGTTAGAAAGCCTATGGAAAGGAGTTTTTATGAAGATTCAAGAGCAAGTTTTAACCTATATAACTCAGCGGACGAATCACTTAACCGAGGAAATCGCTTTGGTGGTGTGTTACGGCTCCTACGTCACTGGAAATGCCACAGCGCTTTCCGATGTCGACGTGTTCTACATTCCCCGCTCAAAAAATCACGAGCTGTCGGAAACCTTCATTTTAAAAGGGATCGGATATGATATCTTCCCTTTGTCATGGGAAATATTGGAGAAGATTGCCGATTTCAAAAACGGTTTATCGCCTTTACTAGGTGATTCTCGGGTAATTTACAGCTATTCACCGCAGGAACTGCAGCGTTTTGAGGATTTGCAAAAACAAATGCAGCGGCAGCTAGCGGACAAACAGCTAATGCAAGAACGAGCAATTGCACGTTTGTCAAAGGCTGGCAAGCTTAATCAAAAAATTCAGCACACCGATAGTCTCAGCTTTGCCAGAGAATTAGCCGGTAAACAGTTAAGCTCGCTTTCTGAGAGCATCGCCTATCAAAATCAAACCTATTTCCATAAAGGAATGAAGGAACAATATCAAGAACTGCAAAAAATGGACGCACTGCCTGAGAATTTTTTGCAAGGCTATCAGGCCATCCTACAAGCACAAACGTTACCCGTATTACAACAAGCTGCCAAAAAGCTATTTACGTCAGCATGTGCGTTTTTGCATCAACCGGAAGCTCGCTATCCAGAACCCGCTTTAACTGCCGAAATTCCCAGCTCAAAACCCGACTATCATCAAGCCGCCAGCTGGTATGAGGAGGTCTGCTCCAGCTTCAACAAAATCTATAGCTGTGAACAGACGGGCAATGCTGCCTTGGCCTTTTTGACCGCCGGCAGCCTGCAAAGCTCGCTAAAAGAAGATTTATTGATCGATTTAGCGACGACCGATCTGCTTAGTTTTTATGATTTCAAGGATTTAACACGGCTCAGCAAACAAGCCCGCGCCATCGAACGTGACTGCGAGATCAGTATCATAGCCGGTGGAGGGACGATTCATCGCTATGATACCGTTGACGAATTGTATCAGCGGCATGGAATGAAATGATGAACACAAAAAAGGAGACTTTCGAAATTGAAAGTCTCCTTCATTTGTTACGATTAATCATTCAAATTATAACGTAATTTCATGTGTTCTGAACCGGAGATGACCATGTCGCCAAATAGTTTGGTTTGACGTTTCAAGGATTCGTCCGCTAATTTTTCGTTGGCAGCTTCCAAGAATTTTTGTGCGTCATCTTGATCGGCAACAGCTTTATCGGTTGCATTTTGAATGCCGCGGTAGACAGACATTGCTTCCAATTCAAAGGTATTGCGGAAGTCCACATAGAAATTGTAATCCGTATCACCAAGTAAAGCAGTCGCACAGCTTAACCAATACATATTGTTCAAATCAAAAGTACCGGTCGCATCTTTGTAGCAAGCTGGTGTGTCGTTGACATTTGAGTAGAACGGCACGACCGTATTAAAGGTATTCGCACCATAAGCTAACCAATGAACACCGGCGATTTCAGCTGGTACATTGTTGCGGATTTGTAAAATGTGCACATTATGGTTCCGGTTGATCCCGATTGGACGGATCAGCGTTTTTTCTGCTTCGGTACCGTCACCGTAAGGATCATATTTAGTATTTTCAAAGTGAGAACTCAATACGAATTTCACATCTTCGATCGAAATCTTGCGGTTTGCGCGGCAAATGAATGGCAAATCTTGATCCATTGGGTCTTGTTCCACTTCTGGAGTGAAATATTTTTGACCGTACCAAGCACGCGGATTGTTGTAAACCGTATCTTTAATAGAAGCACTGCCAAAAATATGACGCAAATTGTAGCCTTCAAAATCAGGATTCAAATGATTGTCTTCGATCAACGCTTTTAGATCGTCGGAGCAAAGTGTATCTGCTGAATCGAAATCAAAGTCGTCGATGTTCATGCGGTTTGGCGCAACCACATAGGCATCATCTGGAATGCGAACCGCTGCCCAGTGATGGCCGCCGATGGTTTCTAGCCACCAAACTTCGTCTTGATCGGAAAAGGCGATCCCATTTGGTTCATAGGTTCCATATTCCTTTAGTAATGCGCCTAAACGTTCTACGCCTTCTTTTGCGCTATGGATGTAAGGCAATACTAGCGTCACAAGATCTTCTTCACCAATGCCGCCTTCTACATACGGATCAAGTCCTTGGATGCGGGGATTGGTCGTAATTGTTTCGGTTGCGGACATCGCAATATTTTCACTGTTGATCCCAGCCGCAGGCCAAATACCGTTCGTTAAGATGGCGTTTGGCGTAGAAGTGTAGCGTAGTGGATTGTCCGGTAATTCAACCTTCACGCCGCTGATGACCGCTTGATAATGTCTAGGCTGATCTTCTGGTTGAACCACCACAAAACGTTGCGGGTCTAGAGCTTCGTGCCCGTCATCGTTCCTTGAAATAATAGTTGAGCCATCGATTGATGCTTTCTTTCCGACTAGTACAGTGGTACATGAACCTTTTACTCTTTTTGTCATACTTGAAACACGCTCCTTTTCATGGTACTTCAAGTATAACGCTAATAAAAATAAACACCAAATGAAATCCTATTGAATGATCTCCGCTACCAGTTCACCGGTTTTTTCGGTGCCTTGTTCTGCTAATGACTGCACGATTTTGGACCCGATCACCACGCCGTCGCAGACCTGCTGGAAGCTTTTCACCTGCTCATTGGTGGAAATACCAAAACCGGCCAAAACAGGAATCTGACTAAAACTCTTAACTTCTGCCAAGTGATCCAGCAAATCACTGCGGAAATCCTGCCCTGTCCCTGTGATCCCATTAACTGTTACCGCGTAAATAAACCCTTCTGCCTCCGCCACTAATTGTTCGATCCGCTCTTTTGGACTTGTCAGCGAGACTAAGGTCAATAACGCCAGATCGCCTAAATCAGGCAGCACCAGATCCCGATGCTCATAAGGTAAATCGGGAATAATAAAGCCCTGAACATCGGTATCCTGCAAATCCTCCACTAATTCCTTGATACCGTAATGGAAAAAGGAATTACTGTAGCCCATCAAGATCAGCGGCGCCCCCGACCGAAACCCTTGCAATTTTTCGATTAGCTTCTTTAACGTAACCTGCTGGGCAAAGGCCCGTAATCCCGCCGCCTGAATCGTTGGTCCATCTGCGACTGGATCAGAAAAAGGCACCCCTAACTCGATCGCCGCCGCTCCTTGGTCCACCAGCATCGCTATTTCTTCTTCTAATTTATCTAATCCCTGCGCCCCCGCCATGATATAAGGGACGAATAATTTTTCTGTCTCCGCTCTGCTTGTTAACGTTTTTGTCAATGGCTTCATTTTGCTGCCTCCATTCGTTCTTTGATTTGTTGAACATCCTTATCGCCGCGGCCGGAAAGGTTCATGACGATAATTTGATCTTTTTCCATCGTTGGTGCGACCTTCATGACTTGTGCTAAGGCGTGAGAGCTTTCCAGTGCCGGAATGATCCCCTCCAAGCGTGAAAGATAATGAAAGGCTTCGACCGCTTCTTCATCATTGATCGCCGCATATTCCGCCCGACCAATATCGTGTAAGAAGGAATGCTCCGGTCCGATACCGGGATAGTCAAGTCCGGCTGAGATTGAGAAGGCCTCCAGCACCTGTCCATCATCGTCTTGTAATAGGTGCATCTTAGCGCCATGCAAAATCCCGATACTTCCCTTATTAATCGAAGCCGCATGCTCCTCCGTATCCAATCCATGCCCCGATGCCTCCACGCCCATCAAACGAACCGCTTCATCTTCAATGAAGGGATAAAACATCCCCATCGCATTGCTTCCGCCGCCGACACAGGCCATCACCAAATCAGGCAAGCGACCCTCCGCTGCTAAAATTTGTCTCCGCGTCTCGATGCCGATCACGCTTTGATAATCCCGCACGATCTCAGGAAACGGATGCGGACCTAAGACAGACCCCATCACGTAATGCGTGTCCTCAACAGTTGCCACCCAATAGCGCAGCGCCTCGTTCACCGCGTCCTTCAAGGTTTTACTGCCGGAGGTCACACTTTCTACTTTGGCGCCTAAGAGCTCCATCCGAAAAACATTCAGAGCTTGCCGCTTCACATCAATTTCTCCCATAAAGATCGTACATTCCATCCCGAAAAGTGCGGCAGCGGTCGCCGTTGCCACCCCATGCTGACCCGCTCCGGTCTCAGCGACCACCTTGCGTTTTCCCATCTTCTTCGCAAGTAAAACTTGGCCCAAAGCATTATTGATCTTGTGAGCGCCTGTATGGTTCAAGTCCTCGCGCTTCAAATAAATCTTGGCACCGCCTAGTTCGTTAGTTAAACGTTCCGCAAAGTAAAGGGGATTTTCCCGTCCAACATATTGCTTCAAATAATATTTCAGCTCTTTCTGAAATTCCGGGCCCTGTTTGGAAGCCTCATAAGTTTCTTCTAATTCTTGGACCGCATACATTAATGTTTCGGGGACGAACTTGCCGCCGTATTCTCCGTAAAAGCCTGCTTGATTTGGTTCTTGATACATGGAATCACTCCTTAATTTTTTTATTGATCGTAGATTTGTTTATCTGCTGTTTTGACTGCCTGACAGAAGTTCTGGATTTTAGCCAAATCCTTTTCACCAGCCGTTTCTACTCCGCTGGAAACATCCACCACCTGCGGCTGGAAATAGCTAATCGCTTCGCCGACGTTTTCAGCAGTCAGTCCGCCAGCTAACCAGAGCTTATCCTTGGGAAGATGCCGCTGATCGACTAAACGCCAATCAAAAATTTGACCATTTCCCCCCTTTAATTTAGCTGGCGGGGCATCTAATAAAAGATGCGGATATTGATAAAAATAGATCGAGGCCTGATCGTGGATGCTGAAGGCGCGAATGATCGGGCGGGAAAGTTTGGTCAGTTCGTTCTTTCCGTGAATTTGGATCAGATCCAAGCCAGCGACTTCTGCGATCTCCTCCACTTCGTTTTTCAGCGGCGAAACGAATACCCCGACTTTCTTGATCGTCTCTGGTAAATCCTTCGTCAGCCTTCGAACTTCTTCAGGCCGCACCTTCCGCGGACTCTCTGCGAAAACAAACCCAAGATAATCAGCTCCCGCCTGCACCGCTGCTTCGATCGCCGCAGTATTTTTCAACCCGCAAATCTTGATTTGCGTCATGCTCTGCTCACCTGCAATTCTCTGATTTTCTCTGCCGGATTCTTTGCCCGCATCAAGGTTTCACCTACTAATACTCCGTGATAATTCTGTTTGACTATTTCTACGTCTGCGCCTGTTTTAAAGCCCGATTCGCTAATATAGACGGTTGAACTTTCAGGCTGAGCAAGCTCCACGCTTGTTTGGAGAGAAACCTCGAAGGTCTTTAAGTTGCGATTGTTGACCCCGATGATTTTCGCACCGATCGCTTGCGCCTGTTCTAATTCAGCCGCGTCATGCACCTCCACTAAAACCTCCAACCCGCGAGATTCCGCTCCTTGATAAAGCTCAGCTAATCGTTTCGCTGACAAAGCGGCGACGATTAAAAGTACGATACTGGCCCCAGCTTTTTTCGCGCGGTCTAATTGCCGTTCATCAATGATGAAGTCCTTGCATAAGATCGGCACGTCGACTACCTGAGCGATCGCCGCCAGATCATTGATCCTGCCCTTGAAGAAAACCGGATCGGTCAAAACCGAGATGGCACTGACACCCGCCTGCTGATAATCCTGGGCCTGCTTCAAAATATCGACGCCTTCATTGATCGCTCCTTTTGAAGGAGAGGCGCGTTTGATTTCACCGATGACGTGCATCTTTTCTGGCTGCTCCTTCACCGTTTGATAAAAGGACGGCCGCTGTTTTGTCGGTACTGCTTGAACAGCGGTGAGATTTTCGACTTCCTGTTTTTTCTCGTTTAAAATCGTTGTTAAAAAATCCACTTATGCCACCTCCTGCTGTTTTGCCAGCAATTGCTGGAGCCGATCATAGGCCGCACCGGATAATATCGATTGTTCTGCCTCGGCGATGCCGTCCGTTAGGCTTTTTACCCGTCCGCTGGCTAGGAAGCCTAAACCCGCGTTCAGCAAAACTGTTTCATAATAAGCAGATGGCACACCCTGCAAGACGGAAAGCAGAATCTCTTTATTTTTTTCAACTGAACCGCCGACGATTCCCGACATAGGCACTCGTTTGAAGCCGACCTCTTCCGGATCGAAGCTAAATTCCTCCACAGCGCCATCCTGATACAGCGCACAATGTGTCGTGCCTGCTAAGTTCGCCTCATCCATGCCGCCATAACCATGAACGACGATGGCTCTTTGACGGCCTAATTGCCCTAAAGTTTTCGCCGTTTCCACCAAAGAATCTCCCGCATATGTGCCCATCAGCTGATGCTCCAATGGATAGGGATTGATGATCGGCCCTAACAAATTAAAAATTGTCGGTGTCGCCAGCTCTTTGCGAATATGCATCACCGCTCCCATCGCCGGATGCAAAGTCGGTGCGAACAAAAAGGCGATCCCCGCTTCCTTCAGTAAGTAATCGATTTTTCCCGGGCTGGCCGTCAACGAGACACCCAGCGCTTCGAGCACATCAGCACTGCCGGATTTACTGGAAATACTGCGATTGCCGTGCTTTGCCATAGGAATCCCGCCGCCTGCCAAAACAAAAGCGGCCGTGGTGCTGATATTAAAGCTGTGGGAATGATCGCCGCCGGTGCCGCAATTATCCATCACCCCTGCTGGTGCCGTTAGCATCGGAGTTCCTTTTCCCTGCATGACCTGTGCTAAACCCGTCAGCTCTGTTGCCGCTACTCCCTTGACCTTCAAGCCTACTAATAAGCCGCTGATCTGGCTGTCGCTCAGTTGCTGCTCAAAGATCGCCTTTCCCAGCTGCTCCATTTCTTTAATCGTTAAATCGTTTCCGCGATAGACCTTTTCAAATAATTCCTGCATTTAAATCCCTGCTTTCTGTAAAAATTGCTGAAGATAGCTTGCACCGTTCTCTGTTCCGATTGATTCTGGATGAAATTGCAATCCATACACCGGATAACGCCTGTGGCGAATCGCCATGATACAGCCGTCAGCTTCAGCGGTTACTTCCAAATCCTGCGGCACTTCCTCCGGATCGATCATCAGCGAATGGTATCGCATGACCTGCCGCTCCTCACGACCTTTCAGACGAGATTGCTTGCCGTGCATGATCGTTGGTGCACTGACGATTTTTCCGCCGAAGACTTCCCCGATCGCCTGATGGCCTAAACAAATTCCCAAAATCGGTTTCCTGCGATAAAACCGGCGGATCAGCATTTCGCTTTTGCCAGCTTCTGCTGGTCTGCCCGGTCCTGGCGAAAGGACGATTGCCGAAGCTTTTTCCGCTGCAGCAAATAATTTTGGATCATCGTTGCGTAAAATCGTTACCTCCTCTGGTAATAGCTGCACCAGATTATAGGTAAACGAATCATAATTATCGACCAATAAAATCACTTTCCCACCTCCATCAACGCCTTGGCTTTTTGTAACGTTTCAAAATACTCACTAGTTGGCTCCGAATCATAAACGATCCCAGCACCTGCTTGAACGTGTGCCCGCTGATCTTTCACGACCATAGTACGAATCGCGATCGCAAAATCTGCCTGATCGTTTTGACCTAAAAATCCCACCGCTCCCGCATAGATCGAACGCTTGACCGTCTCCCATTGATAGATGCGGGTCATCGCTCGAATTTTTGGTGCGCCGCTGACGGTTCCTGCCGGCAAAGTCGCTTTCAGTGCGTCCATCGCTGTATGCTCTGGTTTTAATTTGCCTATCACGACTGAAACCAGATGCATCACGAATCGGTAACGTTCGATCGTTAAGTAAGTCGGCACGGTGACGGTTCCGCGGATGGCGACTTTTCCTAGATCATTCCTGCCGAGATCCACCAGCATACGATGCTCTGCGATTTCTTTTGGATCGTTTTGTAATTCTTCCGCTAACGCATCATCTTCTCGTTCACTTGCTCCGCGCTTTCTCGTTCCAGCGATTGGATTCGTTGTGACCAGCTCCCCTTCGACTGTCACTAAACTCTCAGGTGAACTGCCGATCACCTGAACATCAGGAAAATCCAGATAATACAAATAAACGGAAGGATTGCTTTGCCTCAACTGCCGATAATAAGTAAACGGATCGATCGAAAATTCAGCTGTCAGCCGCTGTGAAGGAACGACTTGGAACAGATCGCCTTCTATAATTTTTGTCTGCGCTTGTTTTACAATTGCTTCAAACTCCGCCTGAGAGAAATTACTCGTAAAGTGCAAGGGCTTCATTTCTAGCGTCGGGAGTGCTGCTGGTTGTTGAAGCCTTCGCTCAGCTTCCTTCATCCGCCTGTCTAGCCTCGCTTCCGAATCATGGCTGTAGCTGTTTCCTATGACTAAGGTGCAGGTTTCTTGCTGGTGATCATAGATCACATACGATTCATAAAGATAAAATTGCAGATCAGGAACATCCAGCCCATCTTTCGGTAGCTCCCCGATATTCTCATAGCAAGCCGCCACGTCATAGCCGACATATCCCAGCGCTCCGCCTTGAAAGGGCAAATCTGATTGAGCAGCCTCTTCGTTCAATACATATTTTTCCAGTTCTTTTAATGGATCTTCACAGGGATAGCTCTCAATCCCATTGTGAAATTCTCCATTTTGAAACGTTAAGCGCCTAACCGGATCAAAGGCGATGATCGCATAATTCTGTGTTTCAGTCTTTCGTTCAAATAAACAAGTTCCCGCCGATTTCAAACTGCAATAAATCGTTAACGGGTTTAATTTTTGATTGGTTAATAATTTTATTTTTTTCATAATAGGACTCCTCATAAAATAGTTTTTAAAGTAAAAATTCGACAAAAAAGCCCCCAAACCAAAGAAACTCTGGTTTGAGGGCGCAAATAGCACGGTACCACCTCTTTTTACTGTTCGCAAACAGCAACTCTAATCGTCCAACAACGACCGCACTCTGTAACGGGAGCTCCCGTCGTTCCCTACTGCTGTTCAAGAACGCTCCAACAAGTCCATTCACTAGGGAAAAAATGTTTCTTCTCATCAACCGAAACTTTCTGTGATTTTTTCTTTCCTAGCTACTTCTCTTGTTTATGATTTGAATTTGTTAAATCTTTTTGCTTACTTTGCAGATTGTGACTGAACTGACAGCTAGTTCATTTCAAGGAATTCATTTTCCGAAAACCACGAAAAATGAGTCTGATTTTCACTGTGCATACGATTCCGCTTTGGTACTGAAAGTACCGATTGGAACTCGCAGCTAGTTCATTTCAGGGAATTCATTTTCCGAAAATCGCGAAAAATGAGTCTTATTTTCACTGCGCATATCATTCCGCTTTGGTACTGAAAGTAATGATTGGAACTCGCAGCTAGTTCATTTCAGGGAATTCATTTTCCGAAAACCGCGAAAAATGAGTCTTATTTTCACTGCGCATACGATTCCACTAAGGTACTGAAAGTACCAAGTGGAACTCGCAAAAAAGCCCTCAAACCAAAAAATAAGCTTTGGTTTGAGGGCGGGAATTCCACGGTGCCACCTCAATAGTATGCCAAACAGGGCATTTCTCATTCAGTCGTCCAACAACGACCTTACTCTGTATCGGGAGTTCCCGGAAGTTCCTACTAAGGATTCAAAACTTCGTCCAAAAGTCCATTCGCATAATAATCCCTACTGATTCGCAGCGCCATCAGCTCTCTGAAAAGGCTCATCTATGTTACTTCTCTTTTGTATGACTCATATTTTTTTAGAATACTACGCGCTTTTTTTCTGTTTGTCAATGTTCTTTGATCAAAATTTTTTTCCGAACTCCTTTGACTGTCCTCCAGCGCGATAAATTGCTAGAATAAAGAAACTGGAGGAAAGAGCGATGAAAAAATTATTTTTTAGCTTCATGAAGTGGCTGCGTCATTTTTTGACAGGGTCTTTTTACAATCGCAGAAATATTTGGCAGGCTTTTCCAGCCTTTTTCGATTCTGCGGCGGAGCAAACGTATCAAGTTCCCGGCTTGAAAAAAGCCAGCACCCTTAACTTAAAAAATGAATCGGTCGATTGTCCTTCCATGACACCTCAAGGTCTGACTTTAACGGAAAAATATCTGCTGATCTCGGCTTATTGTCATGATCATCGCCACAGTTCCGTCATCTATGTACTGGATCGAGTCACTGGTCTTCGGATCAAAACGATCGTTTTACCCGATCTGCCCCACGCTGGCGGCTTAGCCTATGACCCGCGCCATCAAAAAATTTGGATCAGTAATTCCGCTGGAAAACATGCAGCGGTGACCGCCATCCTTCTTGAAGACGTCGAAAAATACACTGAAGGCGCCGGACCGATTGCTTACCAGCAAAAAGTTGCCCTAAAAGAACTGCCGCGGGCTTCAGCGATCACCTACGATCACGGTTTTCTGGTCGTTGCCCTATTTGCTTTGAATACTGTGGGGAAAGTTGTCTGTTACCCAATCGACGATCATGGAGATTTAACCGATTCGTCGAACACCGCGTTGGTAGAATCACCCTTTGGCACTTTAGCGATCCCGCAAAAAATTCAGGGCGTGACCTTTTATAAAAATTTTCTGCTGCTTTCTCAATCTTGGGGCAAGCAGCCCGGACAAATCTTTGTCTTTGATATCCAGCACACGACTGATTTTTCTGATTTGAACCAAGCGATCAAAATTATCGCCACGCCCCCTTATTTAGAACAAATTTACGTTGAAGGCGATCATCTTTTTGCCCTATTCGAAAGCGGCGCCTCCGCTTATCGCAAAAAGACCTCTTTTGTCATGAAAGAGGTTCTGCAATTAGATTTATCCGCATTATTAACTTAATTCAGCCATTAAAAAATCCTCAAACAAAAAATGTTTGAGGATTTTTCTACTTCAACGTTCCTAAATAAACATAACCATCAGGAGCAGCCGGCGCGCCCTTCGTCATGACAAATTCAAAAGCTTTTCCGCTATGCTCAGTTGCCACCGCCAAATGACAAAGCGCGATCCCCACATCCAGATCCGTCAATTTGTACATCATGCCAGGCAGCCCATTGATTTTTTTCTTGCAATAGACATAGATCACACCATTGTTGGCAACAAAATACCACGGCTGACCATTTAACCCAGAAGGGGCCAAGCGAGCTGCTTCAATTCTCGGATCACTTCCCTCAGAGATTTCCTTTAACGATTTCCGGTCAAAATCTGCCAGCGTTCGACTCACAGGTTCCTCTGGATTTCCAAACGCTATGCCAATAATATAATCCACATCTGCTTCCTTTGGTTTCATCATTCCTAACCAGCGAGCAGCATAGCCCTGAGCAAAAAGAAAAAGATCCACATGCTGAAACAAGAAACCGGCACAGGTATTTTTCAACGGCTGTTCCTTGCCATAGATCAGAAAATAATGCGGCGCCTTAGGAATCGCCATCCCTTTGACCTCCTCTGGCCCTACCAGCTTATAAGTGATTTTCGCGTCTGGTAATAGCGGCTTGACCGACTCAATAAAGCTTTTAATTTCACTCAATTTATTCTCCGGCAGCGGGGGGGTGGAATTAAAATTACGAGTCGACTTGCGGGTAAAAATATTTGAATACAAATCCATATAACAACCTCCTCATTTACATTCATTACTTAAACTATAGGCTCCCTGATCAAGATTCGCAATACAAAATGCAAGCTTCTTTTCTTAACAGTTGCCGGATAAGCTTAATAACGATCTTTCGTTAAATAGCTTAACAAAGCACCCATCTCCGCCAATGAGGTCCCATCATCCTCTGATAACCATGCCTTCCAAACCGCAAAAGTTCCCGAAGTAATGTATTTCGTTTGATAATATTCCAGTCGATTCTTAGGTTGGATAAACAACTCTGTTTGCTTGCTGAGAATATCGAAGAAAATACTATCATACTCATGATCGATCGATTTTTTCAGATCATTTTTCATGACTGAAAAAAATTCCGTAAGAAGCTCAAGCTCCTCCATTTCATTAACACTAGTCTGCTTGACTTTATCAAAGAACGTTTCGAATTTTGGACTATAATATTGCTTCAATACATCTTCAATCGATTCAAAATTTCTGTAGAAGGCCATGCGCGAAACGCCTGCTCGCTTGACGACCTCCATTACAGTCAGTTTGGTATATGACTTGGCTTCAAGTAATTGCAGTGTGGCTTCGGTAATAAAATTCTTGCTATCTTCTTGTAATGAGATTGAATAATTTGTTTTCCCCATAAGCTTCCTCCTTGATCGTTACATATTGATTGATGTGTAACTTATGATGCCGCATTGCTTGTTCTGCGCTTTATTAGATTATATAATCTCATCAAGATCGTTACAAACGTAACCTTCTGGAAGGGGAAATATTTTATGAAAAAAGTAGTTTTAATCACTGGCGCCTCCAACGGAATGGGTTTTGAAGCAGCCAAACTATTTGCCGAGAAGGGCTACTCTGTCGTTGCCGGTGCACGTAGAGTAGAAAAAATTCCCGCTGATAAAAATATCTCAGCAGTCAAACTTGACGTTTCTGATGTCTCTTCAAACGAAGCTTTTGTTCAATTTGCGCTGCAAAAATTTGGAAGAATCGATGTCCTTATCAACAATGCCGGCTATGGAGAATATGGTCCTACTGAGGAAATAAGCTATTCGAATGCCTTGTATCAATTCAAAGTAAACTACTTTGCCGCGGTCAATCTGGCTCAATTAGTTTTGCCCACAATGAGAAAACAGCAATCAGGGCGAATCGTCAATATTAGTTCAACAGGTGGAAATGGCTATGTGCCGCTTGGGGCGCATTATCATGCTTCAAAAGCAGCCCTTCAGCAATGGTCAGACGTGCTGGATACTGAAGTCAGCCAATTTGGGATACGCTCCGTTATCGTCCAGCCTGGCGGAACTCAATCAGCATGGAGTGAGATTGCCATGAAAAATGCCAAAGAGAATCTCAAACCTGACTCCCCTTATAAGAAACTCGTGGAGGGGATCGGAAATATGCTGAATAACATCAATTTGGACGCTACTTCTAAAGAACTCGCTGAAGTATTTTACCAAGCAGCGACCGATGCTAAACCGAAATTTCGCTATTACTATTCCTTCCGCGACCGTATGATGGTATGGACAGCAAGAAATCATCCACGAATCACACACTTTGGGATGAATCAGCTAGTAAAGGGAATCTTAAAGAAATAATCGCCTTTCAACAAATTACAAAAAATAAATCCACGAAAATCGAATTCGATTCTCGTGGATTCTTTTTATCTATTAAAATGGATTACTATTTTCTAATCGACATATTTTGAATCTGTATTATTCAGCCATGCGTAGCCAAGCCCCATGACCAAGCCCCCGCCGACGAAATTTCCAATCAAGGTGAAGAATAAATTGTGCGCTACATTCCCCGCAGTCATTTCAGCGATTGTTCCATGAGAAGAAAAATACGCCAATGAAAAGGCTGGGAAGTTGGCGATCACGTGCTCAAAACCTAAGAAGGCAAAGATGAAGATAATAAAGATGATCGACATCACCTTCGCAGCATCATCCTTCATGCGCAGACTAACTAAGACAGCGGTGTTTACGACGATATTGGCAAACATTCCCTCTACTAAAATCTGACCCGTTGATTTTGTCAGTTTAGAGGCAATCCCTGTAAACATATAGTTATCAGCTTCTAAATGTCCAAAAGGTGCTGTTAGTGATAACAAATACCCGCACAACACTCCGCCGATCAAATTGAACAAAATACAGGTAAACAATAATTTTAAAGCAAAGGAAACCGACATTTTTTTCTTGTATACACCAATCGTGGTGTATAGCATATTGGATGTTCCTAATTCTGCATTCATGAATAAGATCATCACTAATGACCAGCTAAACATGAAGGCATACGCCATTTTTTCCAAACCTGGAATCGCTTCTTGCATGCGGATGGCAATATAAAAAGCAATAGCCGTTCCTAACGCCAAAAATAAACAGGCAAACATTGAACGTACTGCGTAACGAGGCAAACTCGAATTAAACAAATCAATTTTTTTACTGATCGAATACTCCAGCTGGGACATCATAGTTGAGTGAGTTTTCACATGCTTTTCGCTTTCAGTCGCAGGTGTTTCTTCAATTTCCATAAATAAATCCGATTTCATAGGTTTCCTTCCTTCTTGGCCGAGGCCATAATGTAAGGGTATCATACAAGATTTTCATAATATTTTCAATGAAAACTTTGCAAAAAATGAAATATTGAGAAAAATTGCACAAGTTATTTAATTCTCTGAGAAAAAATCGTATGATTAAGGAAACGACTAGGAGGTATTTTTTATGGCAAAGCAACTTTTAAAAGCAGAGGTGGAATCTTTAGGCGGTTTGCAGCTGAAATGCTCCGCTCGCGGCTTCGAATTTATGATCGATGAACCAGAAAATGTAGGCGGTACCAACGAGGCGATGAACCCGCTAGAAGCCCTGCTTTGTTCACTGGGTGCCTGTAAAATGATGGTGGTTCGGTTCTTTTATCAAGCCAAAAAGATCAAGCTGAATTCTATGCGCGTGGAAATTATCGGCGAGATCGATTCAGACCGTCTGAAAGGCAAGCCAGATGTAAAGGTCGGTTTTTCAAAAATCATCACGAATTACTACATCGACGCCGATAATTCCGATGAAGAAATAAAAGACCTCGTAGCCTTTATTGAGAAAACCTGCCCTGTGAAGGATACGATCGTCAACGCTCCGGAAATGGAGCTGCATATCAACCCATAAGAAAGGCTTTGCGAACTCGCTCAGCTTTTGAGCACCAAGTAGGTACTGTTCCACATCAGCTCCAAAGACCAATCGCTGTGTCTCACAGCAATAAGACCAAAATATTTCTAAATTGCTTCTCAAATTTCGAAATATTTTTGCTTATTGCCGATATGCTAGTTCTGCTTAATGCTAATTTAGCAGCAACTGGCTGGGTCACACCGTTGTGTAGAAAAGCTAGTTCGTGAAGCCAGACATGGATATACCCGCTAAAAGAAATTTTAGCGGGTTTTATTTAACAATCCATTTTCATCTCATATTGATCGCAAAAATGATCAAAGCCCAGCTTCTCCAACTCTTCGATCCATGCTTGATCAGTAAAATTAATATTATGCAGGCGAACATCTTGGTAACGCCCGCTTAGGTTGACCATCAATCGTCCTAATTCCGACAACTTTCCTTCGCGTCTGCCCCATTGCTTCACATGCCCATTATCCTTTTGGTAAATAATAAACGCATCGCAATGCTCCGCGGGTCCGGTAAACATGATCAGATAATCAGCAGGAAAGGCCCGTAAAATTTCGGTTCGATTTTCAAACGAAGGTGCATCATGCTGCAAAGCGGACAGTGAGTCCAGCGGAAACTCTGTGATTGGCAGTTCTTGAAAGTCCTCGGTTCCCTCTGCGGTATCTTTTGCATTTCCACGGAAACAAGCATATTCCTTAATGACATCCAAGCCCATTTTTTTGTATGTCGCCACCGCTGGCGCATTGGTTTGGATCACCTCCAGACCATAATAGGCAAAATCATGCTGCGTCAGTAACGCCATGCAAAAATCCATCATTTTAGAATAAAGTCCTTTACGCCGATGGGCCGGAACGACTCCCGTCGCCGCATCAAAGGCCACCTTTTCCCCATTGTATTCTCCCACTGCGTTCAGCAAAACAGCTACTAGCTCATCACCGACAAAGACCCCGCAGGATAAATCATACTGGACATTTTCACTCTGAAAACGATGATTGAGCGCCTCATCTCCCAGCTCCATTTTCACATAGTAATCGGAAAAAGCTTCCCGCATACACGCGGCGATCTTTTGGAACTCTACACCTGATAAATCTTTGATCTCGTACATTTCACTGCCCCTTTCTTTACTCACAACTTTGCAATTTTTCACAGCATACTCTACTATCTAATATATCATGTAAGCGGTTTACTAGGGAAGTTAAATAATTCTCATGACGGAAATGCGAACAAAAAATTGCTTATATGAATTTAGAATCGTATTCCAAACGAAAAACAAGCAAAATCCGAACTTTATTCAGATTTTTTTCGTTAAAACCCGAAAAATCATCGACAGTCAAAATATCTAATGTTATCATTTTTGAAAACACTGGATATTTCAGAGAAGGCGGGAAAACATGAAAGAATTGTACGATGGCAAAACAAAAACAGTCTTACTAGATGAAGAAAATAAGGAAGTCTACTTATTGTTCAAAGACAGCGCAACCGGTGAAGATGGCGTCTTTGACCCAGGCTCCAACACAGTCGGCGGCAGTGTCGCAGGTAAAGGAAAGGTCGGCTTGACTGTTTCCAAATACTTTTTTGAGCTGATGGAAAAAAATGACATCCCTACTCACTATTTAGACGCGGATATCGAAAAAGGTGTCATGAAGGTGCGCCAATTGACAGTACCGAATTTGGAATTTGTTTTGCGTTATTTCACAGCCGGCAGTATGTGCCGCCGCTTTACCTTGCCAGAAGGTCTGCCATTCGACCCGCCTTATTTGGAAGTAACGTTGAAAGACGATGAGCAAGGCGATCCTTTGATTACCGATCGTTTGTGCCAAATGAAAGGTATTTTAAAACCCGGTCAATACGATGAAGCCCTAGACATTTTGACCAAAGTCGGCACCGTCCTTAAAGATGCTTTAGCCGAAATGAACTTGACCTTAATCGATTTTAAAATTGAAATTGGTTATGATGCTGACGGGAAAATGTATGTGGTTGATGAAATCACTCCGGATATTTGGCGCGTCAAAGATGAAGACGGCAATATCCCTAACCAGATCGACTGTGCCCAATTGATCTTAGATAAAATCCAATAAAACAAACAGCCTTTGTCCACTAACTAGACAAAGGCTGTTTTTGATTTTACTGATTAAACGACTTCTTTTTCAGTCATTTCAGCTGAACTGCTGCCCTTTTTCGAAGCAAAGGAAAGAATGATTCCTAAAGCGATCGAACTGAAGGCCGCTACTACTACGCGAACATTCTCCGGTAAGAGAAAGACGATCGTGTGAACCGGAATCCAGAAACAAATCCCGACTTTCAGCCAATTAAAGGTAACAAAGGCTGTCCAATCAATTTTGCCGATCAACCCCTTCAAGCTCACCGGCTCCTTAGCTGCCGATGTTTCGATCCACAGCTCCATGATTCGATGAAAGGTATTCATCGCTGGCGCAAAGGTCAGATTCATGATGCTGCTTCCACAAAAGGCCTGCGCAACAGACACTCCGGCAAACGGCAGCAGCTTCCCTGCTTGCGCCAGACCGGCACCGCCCATAAAGACTGGGAAGACTAATGTCACCATACAACCGATAATGCCCCAAACGATTGCTCGTAAAAAGACTTGCGATGAAAACTGATATTCACCAGCTGCGATACGTTTGCCAAAAAGATCGCCCATCGTGGCTAAAATCGCAAATTGGATAAAGCCGCCGATATAGGGGTGGGCACCGCTTGCCGCTAATATTGGATCTCTAGTCGCAGGTATCACAAAGAGTACCAGTAATCCCGCTAGCAGAAGACCCCAAACAATGTCCCCTTTTTTCATTTTGTCCCCCTCCTATCATTTGGGTGGCTGATACTCTTTGTCCATTACCACAACTGCCTTGATAACCTCACCACTAATGGAATCCGCTTCCGCCTGATTGATGTTTTCGAAATCATAGTATTTAACAAATTGATCGAATGGGAATTCGCCGCGTTTGTAGAACTCGATCAGGTTCGGTAAATGATATTTAGCGATCGTATCCCCGATCAGAACACCCCGCACCTTTTTATTTCCGAATACTAAGTCAAAGAAGGTATTCACTTCAAAGTTTTTCTGCGTCACTGCTAACGGCACGAAGGTCCCAGAGTTGCTGACAGAATGAAGGGCCTTAGTCATCACTGGTCCGACACCGGTTGAATCAATTACATAATCTAACCCTCTGCCATCCGTTAATTCCTTGATGAATGCTTCAGGATCTTCTTCCTTACTATTGAAGATGTGGCTAGCACCTAATTCTTTTGCTTTTGCTAACCGCTGATCATTGATATCGATCGCTACAATTGGATAACAGCCGGCGATTTTCGCTGCCATTACCGCAGAGAAGCCTACCGCACCAGTTCCGAAAATAGCGATGCCTTCTCCAACTCTTGGCTGCAATACGCTCAAGACTGCGCCGCTTCCGGTTCCAAGTCCGCAGCCTAATGGTCCCAGCAAGCGTAAATCAACGTCCTTATCGACTTTTACAACGTTCGATTCTTCCGTCAAACTATAGGTTGAGAAAGAAGATTGGTTAAAGAAGTTATTGACGTCCGTACCATCCTCCGTATGCAAAATGAATTCTCCCTGCGGATTTTTTCCTAAATTATTGACAGTGAACCATTTTTCACATGAAGATGGATGACCTTCCACGCAATGTTTACATTCTCCACAGTAAGCATAAGATAAAATCACATGATCGCCAGGTTCAACTGAGGTTACTGCATTTCCGACTTTTTCAACGATCCCCGCACCTTCATGTCCTAAAACATTCGGGAAGTTGATGCTGTTGCCGTTTCTTTCGCCATAATCTGATCGGCATAAGCCTGACGCTACGATTTTTACTAGGACATCTTTTGATCCGACCTCTGCTAATTCCAACTCGGTGATTTCATATGGTGCTCCTTTTTCCTTTACCAATGCTGCTTTGATTTTCATTCGTGTTACTCCTTTCCCAATTTGAACTATTTTTTTAACTATTTATCGTTAGTGATAATGAAATTGTTTCAGTTCTTCTTCCCCTAAGATCACGCGTTCTGCTCCTTTTGATAAAGCGATCATCTCGTGCTCGCCTGGTACGGCAATAATCGGCGCGATAAAGCCGACTTTTTTCTTCAGCTCTGAGACAACCATTTCCGAATATGCAACACCGCCGGTTAAGGCAATTCGATCCACTGCGCCATTGGTCACTGTTGCTAAACTGCCGATTCCCTTGGCGATTTGATAAATGTAACCGTCATAGACTGTTTTCAATTCCTCATCGCCTGCCAGAATCCGTTCTTCGATTTTTCGTGCATCACTTGTTCCTGCATAAGACTTCAAGCCGCCTTCACGTTTGTAGATCCGCAGCATTTCCTTCAACGAATGCTCATAGCACAGCGGCATCAAATATTTCAACGGCAAACCGCCTGTCCGCTCAGTTGAAAACGGCCCTTCATCGTCTGAGATCAAATCGATCATTTTCCCCTGATGATGAATGCTGATGGTATTTCCTCCGCCTAAGTGAGCCACGATCAGTGTGGCTTTTTGATAGTCAAAGCCTTCTTCCCTTGCAACCTTCATTGCCACCGCCCGCATGTTCAAGGCATGACCAATACTTTTTCGTTCGATTCCCTTCAAGCCTGAAATACGAGCCACCTCTTCAAATTCGTCCACTGACACCGGATCATAAATCAAGGCGATCGTTTTTTCACTGCCCTGTTCTTTGATCTCATTGGCCAAAATCGCTCCTAAATTGGAGGGATGCTCGATTTGCGTCACGTTCTTCAAATAATCGATCATCTCATCATTGACTTCATAAGCGCCAGAAGTCACCGGCGGCAAACTTCCGCCGCGACCAGCCACAGCGTCTAATTCCTTGGGATTGATCCCTTCCTTTTCCATAAAGGCTAATAAGATGTCTCGCCGAAATTCCATTTGATCAACGACGTTTTGAAATTTTCGTAATTCCTCTGTCGAATGAGAGATCCCCTGTTCCTTGACGATCTCTCCATCCACATAATAGGAAACCTTGGTGGATGTTGATCCGGGATTAATTGCTAAAATTTTCATCTGCTCTCACCTCTTGCTGCAATACATAGCGACTAAAATCGAATAGGCTTTTTCCTCTTCCGTCGAACCACGCGACACCATAACGATCGGTACACTGGCGCCCATGATCAAGCCAGCCATCTTCGCACCGGCCAAAATCGTCAAGCTTTTTCCTAGAACATTCATCGTGGTAATGTCTGGCCCTACCACGATATCTGCGTCACCTGCAACGGGACTTTCATAATGTTTGATCGCCGCTACTTCTTTGCTTAACGAAAGATCTAACGAGATCGGTCCATCAATGTAGCAGCTGTCTGGTGCTTCCTCTTGCATTTCCAACATGATTTCTTTCGCTTCCACACTTGAGGAAATCTTAGGATTGACCTTCTCCGCCGCTGCCAATAAACCAACTTTTGGTTTTTTGACCCCGATTTTGTTCATGACTTCGATCCCATGCTGAATCAAAATTTTCTTGTCCGCTTTGCTTGGCGCTGTGACCATTCCGCCATCGGTCGTCAGCAGTAACTTATGATAAGCGGGAATTTCATTTAATGCGACATGGCTCAGTAAACCGCTGGTAGCGATGCCTTTTTCACGATCCACTACGGCTTTTAAGAAGGTTCGTGTTTGGATGTGCCCCTTCATTAAAAAGTCGATCTCATTTTTGCGAACCATTTCCACGCCGATAGCAGCACACTTTTCCTCAGTATCTGCGGAAACTATTCGGGCAGAAAAATGATGCTCTGTTAAAATTTCGTTTATTCTCGTCTCGTCACCAATCAAGATCGGTTCTAAATACTCTCGAACCTTTTCGTTAAAAACCGATTGGATCGTAACCTCATCATTGGCACAAACGACTCCGATGCGAATTTTTTGTTCACTAGCAAAATTGGCGAGTAATTCATCAAATTTTTGCATGCCGCTCACCTAATCCCATGGATGCCCATCATGTTTTGGCGGAATCGGCATTGCAACCCGCGAGATATTGATTAAATGGGTATAGGTCAAGTTTTCCGAAATAATATTATTGCCCCAAGAGCCGCAGCCAAGTGAAACAGTTGGATTCAATCCGTTTGCTGGCGATCCGCCTGCGTCAATGGTTGGCTGATTAATGACTACGCGGCTGACTGGCAGCACTTCTCCTGCATAAATTTGATGCTCTTTCGTATGACTGAACAAGCCAGCCGAATGTCCCGCGCCTTCCAACAATAGATTTTCACGGGCAAAAGCAACAGCCTCTTCAAATTTATCGTAGCTCTTCAACGCTAGAACTGGTGCCATTTTTTCCTTGCAGAACAATTCTTCCTTGCCGACTGCCTCAACTTTCACAGCGATAATCTGGCTATCTGCCGGAATTTCCACACCAGCTGCATCAGCGATCACTTTTGGATCTTGTCCGATCATGTCTGGATTGGCTTTTCCTTCAATAAAGAGTGTGTCGCGCAATTTAGCCAAATCCGCTTCATCGGTAATGACTGCTGCTTGTTTCCCTCGTAAAGCTTCAAGAACTTCCGCTTCTTTTTCTACTGGGTAGAATAAGCTTTGCTGGCAGGCACATACGATCCCATTATCAAAGGAACGACCAATCACAGATAATTCTGCAGCGGCTTCCACATCAAAATCACGATCCAAAATCGCCTGCACATTTCCCGGTCCTACGCCATAAGCTGGATGTCCGCTTGAATAAGCCGATTTCACCAAGCCTGGACCTCCGGTAGCTACGATCAAGTCGACTGATCTCATTAATTCCTGTGACAATTCAATACTTGGCTCTTCAATGACTTGCAATAAATCCCGGGGCGCTCCCACACTAACAAGTGCTTCTCGCATCAGTTCAATTGTTTCCTTAGTCGTTTTCTTCGAGCGGGGATGCGGTGAAACGATCATCGCATTTCTGCCCTTCAATGCCATTAAGCCATTACCTAACGGGGTGATCGTTGGATTTGTAGTTGGCGTTACTGATCCGATCACACCTCTTGGATGGGCGATCTCAATCAAGCCTTCTTCAGGAATTTCTTTAATGACACCTACAGATGGCTTATCCTTTAAACTAGCAAAAATATTAGTTGCCATGCCTTGGTTTTTACCGATCTTGTGATCCAAACGTCCCAAACGAGTTTCTTCGATCGCTAACTTCGCTAACGGTTCGGCTTGTTCAAAAACTGCTTTTGAAATCGTATAAAGCATCTTATCTACTTGCGCCTGATCATAGCCACTGATTTCCTCCATTGCGACACGTGCCCGTTCTACCATTTGTTCAATTGCCATTTTCTTAAGCCCCTTTCATTTTTACATACATCCGTGTATGTATCTTACAGCTCCAATATACTCACGTTATGAAAGCGCTGTCAATTAAGTGAAAAAAAGAACTTGTTCGCAAAATGCTGATGCGAACAAGTTCTTCTTTTTTTTAAACGTTTCTAAAAATAATCGAAATACTGCGGCCGATTGCTTCCGGCGTGTAATTTTTTGTCACCTCATCGGGGGTTCCCGAACCATACATACCCTCGAAATAATTGTATAGCATACTAGAAACAGCAGAAGCGTCATTCTCATTTAGCCCTTCTTTTCTCAAGCCCTCTAGAAAAAAATCATATAAGCGAGCGCGTGTTTCGCGAAAATTTTCTAGCAGCTCTGTAAACTCGGGATAGACCTCCAGCGTTTTTAGCGATTGCTGCATAAACTTGAAGCCCGTTTGGTTTTTTGATGGAACAACCAGTATCCGCACGACTTTTTCCTCAAAGCTCAGCTCCTCGCTAAGCATGATTTCGCGTTTTTCGGCCTTGATTTTCTCGATCGTCATGCGCACGACCTCACCGAAGATCTCTGACTTATTTTTAAAATGCCAATATGCAGCACCACGGCTCACATTTGCATCTTTTGATATTTTGTCTAAAGAAGTATTTTCAAATCCTACTTCATAGAAATTTTGAAACGCGGTTTCCAACAAACGTTGTTTCGTTATCAAGCTGTCCTGTTTTCGTTTCATTGTCATCTCTCCCGTTTTAAAAAAACAAAATCAACCCTATTTCAGCTCATTTTGAATTTTTTCCAATTTCCCTCGAAATTTCACAAAATCTCAGAGTTTGTGAAATCCTTCTTTTCCTCACTTGCTAACAAATCAAGTCCTGATAAAAAGAATACGATTCCATTTTCACATAGTTTAGCCTTTTTTTAAAGAGAAAAAAGCTGCCAAGTTTTCACCTAGCAGCTTTGGCTTGTTCAGTTGCTATTTCATTGGAGGAATAATCGCCAACAGACCATTGCTTAATGTGACATAAATTGAAGCAGTTGTTGGAATGGTTTCATTCACCGTCTTCTTCGCAGGTAAAGCAGTCGCTGCTAAAGCGATCAAGCTGTCGCCGCGGAAAAGATTGACAAAGTGCTTCGTTGACATCACTTGCGGAACCCGCGGATTATTGATGATGCTTGCAATCAATTTTGATTGAATCTCATCATTAACAGTCACCGTTTTTTCTGTTGCTTTGATTTCAGGTCCGGTCGTTTTCTCTTTTGCTTCTTTCGCATGATCGAACTCTGTTAAATCATAAGCTTTGATGATCGCATTCAATTTTTCTGCGTATTGTTTATCTGTCGCGTAACGTCCTTGTAAATGTTTGGTTGCATCTGTGTATGATTCGGTCTGATCTTTCCACGTTTCTTTGTAGAAGTCAGCATTGCCTGAGATGCCTTTTTTGATCAATTTTGCGTAATCCTCTAACGATTCTTTATAGGAAGGATATTTTCTAAACTCAGCACTGATTTGGAAGCTTGCGCCAACATTATCCTGTTCCAAGGTTTGGAAAGTCACACCTTGATCTTTATATTTTCCTTTGATCCCAAACAAATTGTAGTTTGGTTCGCTGGCTAATGCACTATTTCCTGATCCACTTTCCAAAATCGCCTGAGCGATCATTACTGAAGAATAAATGCCATTCTTCTGTCCGATTTCACGAGAAATTTCACCGATTTTCTTGACGAATTGATCGGTCGTTTGATTTTTATTAAAAATGAACGGTGAATTCGTGCTGTATTCACCAAAGGCATTCGATAATGAACCGGTTGCTTTTGGTAAACCGGCGATGTTCACCCGAACCGCGAAGGTTGGTGTGAAAGCCCCGATACTGCCGATCTTAACCACATCACCCGGTTGTGGTGCATGGATGTATTGGCCATTGCCAATATAGATTGCAACGTGTGTCGTTACACTCGTTGGCGCACCCCAGAATAATAAGTCACCAGGCTGAGCTTCGCTGACAGGGATTTGAGTTCCCGCATATTGCTGATCACCTGTCCATCCGCCGATGTTATGCCCGGTTGCATTCGCATAAACCACGTAAGCTAGGCCTGAACAGTCAAAAGCGTTCGGTCCTTTTGCTCCCCAAACATACGGTTTGCCAAGATGACGGTAAGCCTCTTGTACGATCGCCGTTTGAACTTCATTACTGAATGTTGGTGCAGCTTGATTTGACGGCACACGAACATCCGCAGCTGCTCCTTCAGGCTGACGAGCGGCAGCTGGCTGCTCTTGAATCGCTGATGGTGTATTTACCGCAGGTTTTTGAGCCGTTTGGTTATTGGAATTGCCAGCAGGTTTATCTTTATTACCATTATTGCTGTTACCAGTATTACCGCCAGGTTTTTCCTCAGGTTTTGGCGTTGGTGTCGGTTTAGAAGGTGTTGATGTTTCTTCTTTTACCGTCTCTAGCTGAATCGAAACATCTGCTTCCGGCATCTTAAATACACCATTACCTTTACCACTGGATATAATCGGTGCCTGTGTCGCCGTATTGATGACTTTGACCTCTTTCAATTTAACCTTCTCAGGCAATGTCACTGTGTAGTTAACATCTATGTTCGCTACTAAGCCATTATCTGATGCATATTGGAAACTGATTTGAGCACCATTTGCATCGCTGAAAGTATTATTGGCGAAAGGATTTCCATTTGCTAATAAATTGTATTGTTTAGCTGGTTCGGGTTCAGGTGTTGGTGCGGGTGTCTCAGACCCTCCTGTACTTTCTAAAGTTGAACTATCGGTTGATTGTTGACTTGATGAGTTCGCAGTAGAGTCACTAGCAACTGTTCCACTTTCTTCGGCAAAAACCTGTTGTGAAGCTAAAAGAGTCGGGCCAAATAAAGTTCCTAAAGCTAATAAACTAACTATCTTACTATACTTCACTTCTATTCCTCATTTCTAAAGTAAATATATTTCCATATATAATTATTTTCCTTAATTACTTACTATAATATCATTAATTTAAAAGTATGTCTAAGGAGTTAGCCATTGTTCATAAAATCTTCAAAATTATCAGAAAAGAAAAAAAGTTTAATTAGATTTAAAATTAATTTTCCTTTCCAAAACATTGATAAATCAACGTTCTCTCTTAAATAAAACTAAAAAACAAAAAATATTTTTCCAAAAAACATTTTGTCTCCCTCTCAGCGGGAAAACAATTTATTTAATATAATATTAGAAAAATGGGATGAATTTATTCTTTAAAATAAACATTTTTTATAGATAAACATACGCAAAAAATTAAAATAATCTTGGATTATCTGTGATTAACTGATAATCCAAGATTACATACCATTTGAACACTTCTATATAATAAAAATGCAACGAGCCTAAATAGCTGACTATTTAGGCTCGTTGTCCACTAAACTTTCTCTTTTACAATTTTTTCCATCAGTTTTGAAATTGATCGTTCATGGAAATGTGTCATGCGGACACTCTCACCATTTTCTGTGCGCCAAATTTTATTTTCATAAAAACCAACACTGTCTCGTTTCCCATCCATCAGCTCTTTCGCGTAGCCCAGTACAAGGCGAATCGCCTCACGGGTAGGCTCATCACTTTTGAAATACCCCGGATAGCTGCGCAGGTATTCATCTAGATCACTATTATGGGATACTTTCCAGTCTTCGATGAAATCTTCTAATGCGGTGACGACATTGCTCGTTTGAATTTTCCATAATGTTATATCTACCTGATTTTCCATGATCATACCTCCATTATTGAATCTCTTATCATTTATTATAAAGTGTTTTCATTTTAAATGGCTGAGATATCCGCAAATTTTCTATTAAAAAATCTCGAAATAGATCTTAGGGTTTTCGGTAAACTTTATCTATTTAAAGTTTACCTCTTTTTCGAACAGTGGATTTGACTTCTTATTGTCTAGGATTTCAGTTATACTAGTAGTAATTGAATGATAAGGATGATTGTTTTATGCTGACATTTTTGATAAATAAAATTACAGAGCGTTGGAAGGGAAATAAACGAACCAGTGTTGGAATTTTGGCAGGAATCTTAGGTTTGATCTCAAACCTGATACTCTTCCTTGCCAAATTTTTTATTGGCTCGCTTTCAGGAAGTGTCTCGATCATGGCGGACGCGATGAACAACTTATCTGATACCGCCTCTTCTTTTATTACTCTCGTCGGTTTTAAGATTGCCGGCAAACCAGCCGATGAAGATCACCCCTATGGACATGAACGCTTTGAATATATCAGCGGCTTCGTCATTTCCATTTTGGTGACCTATGTCGGATTTCGCTTTTTAGATAGTTCTTTTGTTAAGATACTGCATCCAAGCAGTGTGCTGCTTTCTCCAATTGTTTATATTGTTTTGAGCCTGTCGATTTTAATGAAGTTTTGGCAATCTTATATGTATCGCAGATTGGGACGTGAAATTAACTCCGATACCTTAAAGGCTACCGCCCAAGATAGCATCAATGATGTCTATACTACCATCGCCGTTCTGATTTCTGCGATCATCGAATGGCTCAGCGGCTGGCGTATTGATGGCTATATCGGATTTTTGATTGCTCTATATATTATTTATTCAGGGATCAAAATGATCATGGGCTTTATTAACGATTTGATGGGGGTTCGTCCTCGTGACGAAGAAGTTTTGGCGATTCGCAAGCACTTGGATAACTACCCAGATATCATCGGCTATCATGATTTGCTGATCCACAGCTATGGACCCAATAGTGTTTTTGCTTCTGTTCATATTGAAGTGAACCAAGACTGGAGTCTGCCTCACGCACATGAGGTGATCGATACTATCGAATATGATGTAAAACAAAATTTGGGAGTCGACCTTGTTTGCCACCTCGATCCTTACCCAATCGATGATCCTGACTTTAAACGAATCGCTCCTGAATTAAAGAAAATTTTGAAAGACATTCATCAACAGCTGCGGTTTCATGATTTGCGGGTAGATAAAACGACCACACCAGAAACGATCCATTTTGACTTAGTAGTTCCAGAAGATTTAAAGAAAATCACAAATTCGCAGCTGCAGGACCAAATCAGCAGCCGTTTCATTACCCAAAGCGAACCAGCTAAACTAAGCATTACCTTTGATCGAACCTATTTGTTATAGCAAAAAAGCATTGGTCGCAATGACCAATGCTTTTTTTAGCTCTTCCGCTCAACTAATTGATAATAGCTGCGGGCGGTCAAGCGATAGACGATAAAGTAGAGAATCGCAAAAACAATTGTAACGATCCCGCAAATCAGCAAGAACAACTGCCAATTTACCAGACCAAACAAAACGAGCAGTTTCCGAATGATTGGAAAAGCAA
Source organism: Enterococcus hulanensis (assembly GCF_005405485.1). GTDB lineage: Bacteria > Bacillota > Bacilli > Lactobacillales > Enterococcaceae > Enterococcus_A > Enterococcus_A hulanensis. The sequence continues at coordinate 501,568 of NZ_BJED01000001.1, forward strand.
AGGCTAAATGGATAACTGCGATTAGCAGCGGGAAAGAAAACACCATTAATACTTGACTGCGAATCGTCTTTTTTACCTCTTTGTGCCCCATTCCCACCTTCTGCAAGATTTCAAACCGTTCACGATCATCCATCCCTTCAGAGATTTGCTTGTAGTAAATAATCAAGGCCGTAGCCAAAATGAATGTCGCCCCAAAGATAATTCCTAAGAACATAAAGCCCGCAGTAATCAAGCGATTTTCGGAGACAAAGGTTGCTTTATCATCAAAACTATACTGTCCTTCACCTAATCCCTGCTGCAGCTCGTTTCGCAATGTCTGAGCAAATTCGATCTGTTTCTTTTCTCCCCTCACCTCAATATTGAATAGAAAATTATACTTAGGAAGTCGATCCTTAGTATCAGCGTCTTTTGAAATCCAGCTATTCAAACAGCGATCAATAACATTTTGATTTGCCATGACTACCACAAAGGAATCAGTTAATTCAACTTGTTGATTGATTCCAGGAAAATCATTGATTCGTTTTTTGATTTTGAAACTTTGATTTTTAAATTTTAATTGATCTGATTTATGATCGCCGCTGACTGGATAGAAGTAGATCTCATCTTCATTCAATTTCGGCTTTTCCTTCGTTTGTTTTTCGTATTCCTTTGCTGTCATAAAAAGCATCATAACAGCAGTAGAAGATCCCGCACTATAGTAACCATTCAAGTCCATATATTTATAAGAGTCAGCCTTTGGAGAAAACATAATACTTTGTGTCGTTGTCAAATAGACTTGGTCTTTGATTGGCACCTGCTTTTCAGCGCTGACCTTGCTGATGATTTTTTTTACTTGCTCAGGCTGAATGTTGGTTTTAATCGCAATATCTCGTGAATAACGCGACTCCTCAACATCCTTCTTGCCGAGATAAAGACTTGTCGTAGTCGCTACAGTAACTAACACCATCGTTGATAGAATACAGATACTGGCTAGTCCAGCCGCATTTTGCTTCATTCGATACATCATGCTTGAGACGGAAATGAAATGGTTCGTTTTGTAATAAAAGCGCTGATTTCTTTTTAGCAGCTTTAACAAGGCAATGCTTCCAGCAGTAAATAAGAAATAGGTACCGAAAATTACTAAAACGACAGCCACGAAGAACAAGTTCAAGGCGTTCAATGGCGATTCGATCGTCACAGCAATCCAATACGCACTAACTATACAGACTAAACCTATGATCGCTAACAGCCATCGTGCTTTTGGTTCCTGCTCCCCTTTTTTGCCGCCTTGTAAAAGTGTGATCGGATTTGTTCGCTTAATCTGCAAACAATTGATCAAAAACAGTAAGAAGAAGATCGCCGCAAACAGCATTGTAACGAAGCCTAAACTTTCAGGCATGATTTTAAAAACAAAATCAGCTCCAACCCCGATCATGCGATGCAACACTAGAAAGGCTAATTTCGATAAAACTAAGCCTGTAATCAAGCCGCTGACAATCACGATTAAAAAACTAAACAAAGATTCCCAGACTAATAGCTGATAAAGCTCGCGTTTGCCTAGTCCTAAGATATTGTAAAGGCCCAGTTCTTTCTTTCGCTGCTTCAACAAGAAACTATTCGTATAAAAAGAGAAGATCACAGTAAAAATTATAATAATGATGTGCCCTAAGCCAAACATTGCACTCGCGGAACCGCCGCCGGGTAAAGAACGCATCCCATCATTATTCACAATAATCTGGGTCATCGTATTAATCGCCACTAAAAACAGCATCGAGATCAGAAACGGCAAATAGCCGCGATGATTTTTTCTTAAGTTGGTAAAGGCTAGTTTTCCATAGAACATTCTGCTACGCCTCCTTTGAAAGCAAGGCCGTCAATGTCTCGTTGATCGTTTCCAGAAACTCATAGTTATCCTTGTTCCCACGATATAGCTGATGATACACTTGACCATCCTTGATAAAAAGTACGCGGCGCGCATGGCTGGCTGCGATCGAACTATGAGTCACCATTAAAATCGTCTGTCCATTGTGATTCAAGCGTTGAAAAATTTGCAGCAGCTGTTCCGAGGTTTTTGAATCTAAAGCGCCCGTCGGCTCATCAGCCAATAGCAGGTCCGGATTGGTAATGATCGCTCTTGCCACAGCCACCCGTTGTTTTTGACCGCCGGATAGTTCATAAGGATATTTTTCCAATAGTTTTTCAATGCCTAACGCCTTTACAACTGGTTTAAGCTCGTTCATCAATTGTTTGACCGGCGTTTGCGATAAAACCAACGGAAGTAAAATATTGTCCTTCACGGAAAAAGTATCTAATAAGTTGAAATCCTGAAAGACAAAACCTAGATGATCGCGCCGAAAAGCGGCAGCGTTTTTCTCCTTGATAGTATTCAGATCCATCCCATCTAGTAAAATCGTTCCCGCAGATGGTTTGTCTAAGGTCGCGATCAAATTCAGCAGGGTACTTTTGCCTGAACCTGATTCTCCCATGATCGCTACATAGTCACCCTTATCAACTGATAGATCAATATTGCGCAATGCTTCTACAGGCATTCCTTTGAATTGAGTTTGATAAACTTTTTTGACGCTTTCAACTTTTAATAGTTCATTCATTCTGCATTCCCCCTAATTCTTTTGAAGTAGTCGGTCACTAACCAAAATACGTCTAGTTAATTCCTCTACTTCATCATAGAATCTTGCCTGTAAAAACACTACTTACGAAAATAAATCCAAACTTACAATTATGAAAGTTTGGATTTATTCAAAAGCGGAAATTTCTTCTGGAAAGACGATTGTGACCGTCGTCCCCTTTTTTACCTGTGACTCAATATAAAGGCGGCAGCCTAATTTTTCGGCGGCCTCTTGACTGAGATACAGCCCAAGTCCGCTCGCTCTTTGCTGCTCTCTGCCATTTATACCAGTGTAGCCTTTTTCAAAAACCCGCGGCAAATCTTCTGATCGAATCCCTATTCCGGTATCTTGGATCGTTAACTGATTGTCAGAAAAAGAAATACTGATCGTGCCGTTTTCCGTATATTTGATCGCGTTAAATATGACCTGCTCTAAAATAAAAATCAGCCATTTTTGATCGGAATAGACTCGCCCTTCGAGATTTCCCAGCTGCAAGCTTAAATCCTTTTGGGAGAAAAAGGTCGCATATTTTTTTACGACTGATTTTATGATCTTTTCTATCGATAATTGTTGAAAAACCAAATCTGCCTGATCTAGATTTTGGCGCATATAATTTAAGATCATTTGCAGGTATTCATTGATTTTGAAGACTTCATTCTTCATTGTCCGCGGATCTAGCTGTCCTGATTGGATCAAGAGGTCTAATGCCGCCACCGGTGTTTTGATTTGATGCAGCCATAAGCCGAAATCATCCAGCATCGCTCGTTGTTTTTGCTGCAGCTCTTCCTGCTCCTGATTTTTATTTTCTAAAACTAGCCGCAATACCTTCTGATAGGTCTGTTCACTCAAAGTCGCTGCTTTCGGCAGGAAAACTAAATTGCTTAATTGTAAATCCTTGGTCGCTAACAGCTCCAATTGTTTCTGTTTGCGAAACGAGCGATAAAAGGACACGAGTGAATAGACTACCAACACGAACGCCGTAAACAACCAACCATCAAAAAAGGGCGCGAAACTAAACTCATAAAGGTAAAAGGTCAAAAAAATCAGACCCCAAAAAACTAGATACATCCCATAGATAATTCGTCGTTCATAAAGAAAACTTTTTACTAATTTCATCTTTTTCCCTCTATTAAATAACCCTTGTTTTTGACCGTTTGAATCAGACCATCGATTCCAAAATCCTTCAGCTTTTTGCGCAAGCGGGTCAGGTTGACTGCCAATGTATTATTATCAATAAAATCATCGCTTTGCCAAAGCGTCTCGATAATCTGCTCCCGCGGAACAATTTGCCCTTGTGTCGCAAATAGAACACTTAAAATCCGCGATTCATTTGGTGTTAACGGCAAGTGATCAGTTGGTGATTGAATCTGATTAATCGCCGGTACAAACTGATACTCGCCAAAAGCATAAGACAGCTGCTGTCCGTATTGATAACTGCGCCGCAATAATGCCTGAATTTTCGCCAATAAGATGGTCAGCTCAAAGGGCTTCTCGATAAATTCATCCGCCCCCATATTCAAAGCCATCACCTGATTCATTTGATCCTTGGCCGAGGACAGAAAAATGATCGGTACTTCAGAAACCTTTCGAATCTCCTGACACCAATAAAAGCCGTTAAAATAGGGTAAGGAAATATCCAGAATTACTAAATCCGGCTGCGCTTTTTGATAATCATCAAAGACATGCTGGAAATCAGTTGCGACAGTGCAGTCCAGCCCCCACTGCGTTAAATGCTGCTGGATTACCGAAACGATCGTCGCATCATCTTCTACTAGAAAAATTTTATTTGTCATTATAGTTCCTTCTACTTTTTCTTTTTATTATACTAGAAAATTATCGCCTTTCGCCAACTATCTTGGGATAAAGCTTTCGCCAGAAAAAAAGAGTCTCCTGAATGACAGAAGACTCTATTATTAAAATGCTCGATAGACATATTGATTTTTTGGCGCATCAACCGTTTGCGCGCTAGTGACCTCGACTGATGGGATTTGACGATCAAAGGGTTCAAAGAAATCTAACGTGATTGTCCCTTCGACATGTAGCCACTGACTATTCTTCACTGTCATATTATCCGGCAATTTGGTCATTAAACCAAACACGCCTGAATCCGCGACACAGTGAATGATCCCGAAGCGGAATAGAAAATCATATTTCCGATTATTCTTATTGGCTTCATACACGAATCCATTGAAGGAAATCTTTTTGCCGACAAAGGAATTAGGATAGTTATAGATTAATTCCATCACCTCTAAGTAATTTTCGTCGGTGACCTCCAATTTTTGGTCGGCTTCATATTTTTTCATCAGCTGCGCCATTTGATCGTTATAGTCACTTTTATTGTAATAAATGCTGGTATCCGGCTTCAAATACTGGGTGTTCATCTCAGGATCGCCCACCGATTCCTTGCTGACAGGAAAACTGAATCCCTTCGCTTCAACTATCGTCGTATCTAAGCTGATCGTGGGAAACAGTGTCCCCACAACTAAAGGCAACACCAGCAATAGATAGGCGATCGCTCGTTGATAAGGCTTCGTCAGTCCATGATCGTGTCCATCATGATGCGCATGCTCCTGCTGTTTTTCACTACCGGCCCAGATTTTCAACTGAACAAGGGCTAACAGCAAGGACAAAAACATCGTCAGAAAAATCAGGTAGCGATAATGCACATTAATGTATTGATCCAATTTTCCAGAAACCTGCAGGTACATCATTAATTCGAAATAGCCTGATAAAATTAGAAAACGTATCATTGATCTTCCCCCTTCTTCCTAAATCACTAACGCATAGATCGTAACGATCACACTGATCAACGCAATCAATTGCAGAATAAACTTTCCATGAAAGCTGCGCTTCATCATCATCAAGTTTTTGATATCCACCATCGGTCCAAAAACGAGAAAAGCCACGATCGCGTTAGTTCCAAACAAACTTAATAAAGAGGAACCGACAAAAGCATCTGCTTCTGAGCAAAGAGACATCGTAAAGGCTAAGACCAGCATCACTAAAATACCGATGATTTTCGAAGAAGTCAGCTGCATCATAAATTGCGTAGGCAAGAAGACCTGCATCCCACTGGCAATCAACGCACCGATAATCAAATAGCGCCCCGTGTCAAAAAATTCATCGATACCGTGAACTAAGACCGACCAAACTTTCCCGCCAAAAGATGGCTTGTCCGCTGCCTCGTGGTGATGGTCTTCATGGTGATGCAGCTCTGATTTCATGATCGGTGAACGATTGAAATACGCGATCCATGACCCAATGATCAAAGCGACGATGAAACTGCCCAGCGCTCTTAGTAAAGCAAACTTCAGACTATTGCCAAAGGCGATGTAGGTTGAAAACAATACGATGGGGTTGATAATGGGAGCCGTCACCATAAACGCAAACGCGGTGTGCTCCGGTACCCCTTTACGCATGAACTGTGTAACGATCGGCACGATACCGCATTCACACGATGGGAAAAAGAAACCTAAAAAGGAACCGACAAGGATGGCCAAAAATTTATTTCTAGGTAAAATTTTTTTTACACGTTCCGGTGTTAGAAAAACTTGCAACGCTCCGGAAATAATACAACCTAATAAAACAAATGGAATTGCTTCGATGACAATCGATAAAAAGATCGCACTCATTTGCAAAATTGAATGTGGCAGAAAATTAAACATGTGTCTCCTCCAAAATTTTCACTGTTTAAACATATACTCTTTTTCTTCAAAAGATACAAGAAATTTTGAATTCACAAACTTTTTTTTAGATATTTTTATGGATTTTCCACCCGAAAACAAAAAAAAACCCGCTCATTATGAGCGGGTAATTGCTTGCTATTTTACAGCGTCTTTTATTATAGCTGTTTTATCACTTCTTCGTTCTGGTTCAGAATCGCTTTATATCAACGTTTGATAACAATTTCTTGTTAATAAATTATCGGGCTAGAACAAACTAGTTAGACTTTTTTGCCCCTTTTTTGCCCCTCTTTAGTCTTCATATTCTACCTATGCTATACTACACCTGAGGTGATTATATGGATAGATTTATTGGACGTCTGAACAAAATCAAAGTGATTAAAGAAAGACCCCTTATCCTTAGATTTACGTTGATTTCTGCCATGGAATCTGTTAACTGCCTTGTTGAGAGGGAAATTTTGAGTAGACAAATAATGCAGCTGCCAGATAACAAATATACGATGTCAGTAAAAGGGCATTTCAATAATAAAAATCAATTAGTCATCAGAGAAATGAGGATTTTAGACAAAGATGATTGCACATATAAATTAGGATTATAGAATTTGCAGACAAGCCAATCTGTGAGTTTTTTCCACACAAAAACCCACTCCTGTAACAAGCTAAGAAGTGGATCGAAAGCGATGAGGTTTGCCAAGCTATCCACTTAATCAGTATAACAAATTTCTATTTGTGGATGCCTTCCTTCTCTATGCAATTTACCCCTCTCACCATCGAAATCACCTTTCCTCATTCCGAACGCTTCCAACAAAAGGAAGAATTCAGATGCTGAACTCTGGCTGATATCTCGCAACAATCACATTTGAATAAGTGGACAACCATGACAAGCTTTTGTTGAATTCTGTAAGTGGTCCCATCTTTAGATCGAATCATTCACGTCCAGCAATCATTTGTGGTTACTCTTTTCCTAAATATGTAGCTATTATACAAGCTTCTCGAGAAATAAAAAACCTCTAAAATTAACGAGAGATTTATATACTATCTCACAACCAAGATATTACAAGGCGCGTGGTTAACAACGTAGGCGGTCGTGGAGCCAACCAGAGTGCGTTCAATTGCTCCTTTACCGGTTGCGCCTATGACGATAAGATCGATATCTTCAACTTTAGCATAATTAACAATTTCGTGTTTAGCAACTCCTACCGAAACCTTTTTTTCAATTTTCATCGTTGACTCATCTTGTGCAAAGTCATCTAACATATTTTTTGCACGTATTAACAATCCAGAGGTGACCTCTCTCACCATTAAGGGAGCATGAGAAATCGTGGAAATGTCTATACTAGTTAACATTGTCAACTCAGCTTCATTCCTTTTAGCAATAGCAATTGCTTCGTGCACCGCATCTTTTGACTGATCTGAACCATCGACAGCTACTAAAACGGATCTATATTGGGCTTCCATTGTTACGCTCCCTCTCTTTTTTTGTAAACATAAAAGATTTCTTAAATGTATTGTTTAGTCACTATTATCAGTTATCAACAAATCAATTCGAGAATCGATATCTTTTTTCACCGCTAAAGATCTTAAATAGGGTTATGCCACCGCTTCAGGCAAAATGAACCACGCAGCTTGATACCCTCTTCCTGTAGTAGGGAATCCTTTATCTTCTTCGTTATCGCCCTCATACCGGATACCATAAGCCTTTGTATTTTTCCATCTTAACTCTGCAATTGAATGAGCTTTACCCGTTTTGTACCATCTTCTACAATATGCAATGGTTCAAGTTTTTCTTTGGAACTGATAACTTCTTTGGGTGAGACTACTGTATATACCCCCTTTGATTTGATTATTGAGGATTTATCGTATGGCGTTTCGTTTCTTGCAAAATATAATCTCAAAAACCGGGAATAACCCTACCTTACAACTAAGACGTTGCAGGGGGCATGACTAACAACATAAGATGTAGTAGAACCCACTAGGACCCTCTCGATTGCTCCTTTACCTGTCGCTCCCATAGCAATTAAATCAATTCCTGTTTCTTTTGCAAATTGTACAATTGAGACCTTTGGGGCCCCTTCTACTTTACGAATAGTATAATTAAATTCTGATGGTAAATGCTGCTCTATTTTCTCAGTAACTATCTTCGATTGTTCCTCTGATAATTCCCGCACATATTGAACGATACGTGCATCAGCTGTTGCAATAGACATATCAGTAACTGTTAAGATATAAAGATGAGAATCATTTCGTCGAGCGATTGAGAGTGCTTCCTTTAGAGCCTTATACGATTGCTCAGAGTCATCAATAGCAACTAAAATTTTTCCATAATTGCCTTCCATTGTAAACGCCTCCTTTATTTAAGAATAAGGAATTTTGCTTATTCAGAGTAATAATATACAAAATAGCCTAGCAGATAGATGGTGTGCACGGTACATCTGAGGTTCCTATGTCTGCGCAACTTATCCGCTAGGCCTGTTCAATTAGTAAGGAATTTCTCAAACTCCCGCGTTCCTCTCGCGCCGATTCTCACCGACAGATTCACTACTATATCATCATTTCTGACAACTTTTTCGGAAATTCATTATCCTCTACAATTACTTTATAACACACTTTGTAAGCGATTTCAATCTTTTCGCTCAAAAAGACCTTAGCTCTCGAGATGTTAACATTATGATGGAATTTGAAATGATGAAAGCCTGATTTTTCAGGCTTTTTGTGACTTCTGTGATACCCTTGAGACAAGAACATATAGTGAGGTGAATGATGATTAAGAAGAAAAAGGAATGGCTCCCTGCAGTCGTCATTTTGTTGGTTATCGTATTTTTGAGAGTCCTATTTTATTTGTGGCAGGGAAACTAAAAAAAAGACGAGCTCCCGATTGTTCGAGAGCTCCAGGGTTATGAAAAAAAATAGATTTTTGAGATAAGAATATTATACAGCAAAACGCTTACAAATTACAATCGTCAAAAGACTTAGCTCTCGAGATGTTATAATTATGATGGAATTCGAAATGGTTAAAGCCTGATTTTTCGGGCTTTTTTTATTGAAGAAAACTGTTGACATCATATACTATCGATAGTATAATATAATTATAGAAAGAGAGGTGAGAAAGTGAAACATAGAAAAAAGAGAACAAGAAAATTAGAAGTTGGCTTCGAAATCAATCTTCTAATATTCAAGTTCTCAATCAAAATTAGTTGGGGGAGTTAATCTCCCCTAGCTTCTATGTTCATTATACCATGAAAAAAGAATGGAAATGGAAAAACGTCACAGTCAGTTTAGAAAAAATTAAACCTGATTGGAAAGTCGCTATTGCTTGGATCGTCGTCCTATCGTTGATAGCATGGTTGATTTGGTTCAGATGAGGAGTTGTTATGTATGAAAGATGCTAATCAGCAAACGGAAGCTAATAAGAAATGGCAAGAGAAGAATCGAGAACACGCTCGCTATTTGAGAAATCGCAGCACATCTCGTTCCTTTATCAAAAAGCAAGCTACTATAGAGGATATAGAGGAATTGGAAAGCTTGATTGAACAGCGTAAAAAAGACCTTAGCTCTCGCTAGGGTCTTCTTTTTGACTCATATTAATTTTAAATGACTATTTGAATTTACTTCAAACTTATCTTCTTCATATTGAAATAATTCAAATATTTGTTCCTCACTCAATCCAACTTCAGTAACAATCTCTTTCATACAGTCTGGCTTTTCATTTTTTACATATTGAATTGCTTTGTTAAATAACGTAGGATATTCGATTGGTATTTCATCATCAAACGGTTCATGTAATCGCCATTTATTTCTACTTATCTGTTGACGTAAAAATAATGCTTGCCTGCTACTAATTAATCCTGATTGATCTCCATTAAATATTATGGCTTGTAACGAAACCTTCCAATGCCTTTTTAATTGTAGCAAATGGTTCATATTAGTAGCAGTTAAATCTAATACAAAACCTTCTTCAGGCAAAAGTAAACTACCAGCAAAATGATTTGCTTCCATTTCTATTCTCTTGTTATTTGAACTATTTGATATCTCTGTTCTATTATACGAAGAGTGTAACAATATATGTCCCAACTCATGAGCTAAATTGAACCTTATTCTAACGCTTGATATTCTTTGATTATTAATAATAATATATGGTTGTCCATTAACGAATAATGTCAGAGCATCAATCTTCGCCGAACTTAAATCTTCAAAATGTACTCTAATCCCCATTTTTTCAACAAGGAGAGTCATGTTAGATATAGGTCCAATTCCCAGATTATATTCTTCCCTTAAAGACATTGCGATTTTTGAAATCTTCTCAAAATCAATTTGAGAAAACTCTTTACTTCTTAATGAATAACTAGGGTATCTAAAACTTGGTAAATTAACATAATTCTCGACTATACTTGCTACGATGCTAAAAAGAATTCCACTTTGCTCAACCTGTTTTTGATATTTTACTGCAACTGCAGCACCTTTTCTGAAGAATAGTAGGTCATTATCCGGAGCTATATTCTCAGCTGTACTGTAGTAAAATCGTCTCGGAAATCCTAACATTTTTTCAATTTCAATTAATTTTTCAAAAGTAGGTTTTTTCTTATTATTTTCCCAATCAGAAATTAATTGATGGCTGACACCTAATTTCTCACCCAACTTGGATATCGTCCATAGTTTTAATTCCCTTGCAAGCTTCAATTTCCTTCCCTGAAATACAAAGGAATTATTTTTTATCATTGAGCATCACTCTCTTTTACATGTTCTTCAAAATCATCAAAGTTAAAATCAGACATTTCCTTTTCCGTAGTAATAAATTTTGCTTTATTATCTGTCAAAAGTTCAAACTCTTTATCAACAGGTATCGAAGTGTACCAAGTTTTTCTATTTTTGGGAATGCCCAACACAGTAAATGTAGGAATATCAGTTTGATAGCCGTGATTTAATTCAATATATACAGGTTTTTCTTCAACAAATTTATCTGCCTCAAAGTCAAAATATGTTTCAAAATTATTATATCGGCTTGCACGATATTTAGCATATCTACTAGGTCTAGCAGCGGTAGTGGCCTGATTTACAATAAGATTGGTCTCAACCTTTTGGTCTTTAAACAATAGAAAAGTATTATTTTTACCAGAAGTATAGTTTATAGAATAATCCAATTCAAGTAAGCCATTTTTTATGTATTGAACAATCATATATTCAACGCCATATGTTTTTAGTCTAGGTAAAACTTCTTTTCCTCTTAATTCATTGAGCCAGCTATCGTCTTTTTTTAAAGTATCGACAGCAAGCTGGTAGCCAAGTTTTACAGATGAGTTCAGGTAAATTCTTGTCTCTTTATCAAATGTTTCTGTCAAAAATTGTTCAGGGTTATCTTCTTGGAAAATGTATTTATAGTCTTCCATAGTTGCCTCCGCTCTTTTATGTCGTTGCAACCATTTTACAACTTTAGGCTATTTTTTGCAACCACAATCAGATTGATTTCAATATATCTATTCCGGTTATGGGCCGTCTGCTCTAACCAACTGAGCTAAGGGTACAAATAACCATTTGTGCAAACGTATACAAAGCGTTAAACTATAAGTTAGGGATTCCTGATCTTCCCCACAGCATATCCTGCTTCTTTCTCAATGGTGCTGTATCAGGAATCCCTATTTAGATATTATTCGTATATTAGTTGCAGAGCAACCATTTTGCTTCCAAAATAAAAGGCTGACCAAACCACAGGAGTGGTTGATCAGCAAGTCTCTAAGACTGGTATCAGCCACCAGCGATAGTTAGTATAACTCATAAGTAAAATATGGTGCAAACATTATTTTATACCTTGATACTAGCGAGTTTCAGTTAAATCTTTGGGATCAAACATCCAAGTACCAGCGCGTTTCAGTCAAATCGTTAAATCCACCTTTGACATCGCCATCAGGATCGTTTGTACTTCGAATCATAATAATTACTGAATGCCCCGAAACGTCTTTCTGATTGAATTCAATATTGAATCCAGCCACATCATTTCGATTGTACACTTTAGCAGCATCCGCACGCGGTAAGTCTTTTAACTTAATGCGCTTCAGTTCTTTACCATTCGTACGATCGAGAATGAAGGCATACTGATACTTATGAGTTCTTGTGCTCCAGCCTTCAGCTTTAATCTTTCCGGCCATTGCACCAAATCCGTCAACATGACCTTTATCATTCTTGACTTCCATAACTGAATAATTCTGACCTGCTCGATAAATATCTTTCGTTTCACTAGGATTAGGATCAGGTAAAGTCGTATATCCGTTATCTGTAATTCCTGTCAAATCGATATTCCCATCCAACCCGCCGCCAACATATGTTGACGTGAATTGATAGATTGCTACACCATCCATACTAGGAAACACAGACCATACTGGATATGGAGTGACGTTATAATTCGGATATGCGGCCATCCATAACGAGTCAGGAAACTCGGCTAATATTTGTTGGTAATAGACATTTTGAAGCGTGAACGGTTTATACGAGTAATACATTGGCGTATATCCGGCATCTCGAACCCTTCGCATACCGTATAAAATAGTATCCGTATTCGCTTGTTTGTTGCCGCTAGCTCCGTGTTCAAAGTCTAGTGCGACAATTGATCCTCGTGGCGTCTTCACCTTTGGCAAGAAGTAATCCATCGTAGTTTTCGCAATACTCATGCTTCCCCAAGTATCGTACCAGATGTAAGTATGCGCACGTTTTCCTTGAGCTAAAGCTGAATTCACTTGGCTCTCATACGTCCACTGATTGTAGAGTCCACCAGCGTTGTATCCGCCAATCTGGCTAATACTGAATTTATCGTGAGCATAGCCAAATTGACCTTGTGCTCCTTGATAAACAGCCCAATCGACCCCTTGATCCCCCTTTGCCGCATCCACGTTAGCTGGGAAAATCGGCAATAAAAAAAGAGCTGCAACAGCTCCTAATAAAATTTTCTTTTTCATAAAGTTCCTCCTATTCATCTGAAAACATCTTATACGTCCGATTTGATACACCTAACACAGTACCTAGAAACGTCCCTACTGCCGCTACAATAATTACAGTGATATCTGTATATTGCCATTCAACAGCTTTCCCTACGACACCAATGAATGTTGTCAAAGCGGGAATAACAATCAAAGCAACCCATTTCAAAATTTCAAACGTCTTATTTTGCATTATTTGTCACCCCCTTTCATATCTCTAAGATCATGTTCCGCTTCCGTCATTCGACCTTCTAACATATACGTTCGTTCAATAACATTGTTGTGTTTTTCAACTTTCTTTTCTAACTGTTCTATCCTGTACATTGTCAGTTTATTTGAAATCACTATCCCAGAAAATGTGCCAATCAAAGTTCCACCAAGACTGAATAGTGTAATTACAGACTCGAAATTCATAGTCCACCCTCTCTCATTCAATATAAAAAGCACACCCGAAAGTGTGCTAAATCTAATCACCCAAACGTTCCATAGTAAACTGGTCTATGTTTAGGAACTGTAGAGCGTTTGTGCTGTTGTTTGACTCAGACGTGAAGTAGATCGTATCCCCAGCTTTTAGAGTAATTATTGCTTGACACTGTTGGCGATTCCTATTTTGAGTAGTTCCGCCAAATGGTGAAAAGTCCCATTTGCTAATACTACCACCGCGATTTAACATTAATGAAACATAATGCCATAATGCTACAGAGGTTCGCCACTGTCGTTTTACGTTTGCGGAAACCTTATATTGACCATCCTTAGCTACAACTATCAATCCTTTGGAATCATAGGTGAAATAGTTTTCTGTAGCTGGTATGGTTTTATACTCATTGTCAGTGCTTGCGTAAACGGCACCAAAATTTGGTGTAGCGGGGTCTTCAACTTGATGGTTCTCGCCCCATACCATTTGTTTGCCGTATTTGACGCGATAGGCGTCTAATGCTGTTTCGATCTGACCGGCGTCTTTCAACCCTTTAGGTGTAACCACCACATCGTCACGTTCACCAACAATGATTTCTTCTGGTGTAGCTGGTTCAAAGTTTTTTCCGCTATAGTGCGCTATCATTGACTTAATGTGCTCGTTTACAGATAGATCAATAATGATGTCTAAGTTTGCGTAATCAATGCTTACTATTGACGGTGTTGAGCCATCTGAAGCTTCAGCAAAAGCAATAATATTAACAAAGCCATTATCATCAATGAAATATTTATTATTACTTGCCGTTGTTTTATTCGATAGCCTTGAAGGCGTCCCGTATGGATGAGACCCAACTCCCGTCCACGCTCCAGCGTTAGACCAACCGCCGACACTAAACTTGTACCCGCTTGGCCCACTTCCAAACCCCCAAACATTCCATTGAATTGTCAGAATGTTTCTAAGTAGTTCAACCTGTTCGGTTAATTCGGTAGCGCCACGATCAAGGAATAAAGTTTCTCCTAACTCACGTTTAAAGGACTCAATAATATTGAATTTCGAGACCATCTGAATCTGATAGCCAGATGTCAAATTCCCATTCACTTTTAACACATTTCCATCAATAGCGCTTAATTTTGGATAATCCACATTTGCGTCATTGACAAAACTATTGGGACTTAAAAGTGTTGTTGATGATTTAGCACTAGCTGCATGTGGATTTTCAATATTCGAGCCAGCAACTTTATCTTTAAAATCAAGCGGGAAAGTCATCCGAACTTTATCTTTTCCAATGACTTGATAGATCACGTTTGCGGAACTTTCTTCTTTATTAAAACTCTCTTCTTTTGTCCAGAAGTTTCCACTCTCAAAGTCTGTTAAGGCCTGTTCAATTTGATCTCGCAAGGCACTAATTTGAATATCTAACTCGACAATTCTCTCTTGAGCCGCAGTGAAGTTCTGATTCATTTCATTAATGGCTTGATTTTGTTGGTTATTTAATTCGGTTATCGCTTGTTTTTGAAGCTCATTTAATTCTGCCACTAATTTATTATACTCAGTGATTATCGTTTCAGCTTCCGGAGCGTCAATATCGGCATTGCCATCGACATAGATTTCAAAACCAGCCGTACTGTCTCTTTTGCCGTCTTTTACAATTGAAAAATACGCTTGCTCATACTTCCCGGCAACAGCAAAAGCCATATTTGGGAATGTATAATCAAACGTACCTTTTTTCAAACCCGCAGCAGTAGTGCTAACGTTTTCCGAATCAAATACTTTCGTTTTTCCGTTGTATGTGGTTCCTTCGAAGGTAATTTTGTAGCCAGTTAAATCTGCAACCTCATCTCGTCTGGACAAATTCACAGTCACTGTTTGTAGCCGGTCATCTCCGACCCTTCCATAAACTATTGCTGGCATGATCGGATCTTTTGATAGATCAAGATTCAATATTTTATTACTCATCAAATCCCCCCTCTGTGATATTTCCGCTTATTCTTCTTCGTTTCCGAGAGATGCTTTTCTAAACGCTCAACCTTTTCAATCAATTGCTTGTTGGTTAGGCTGTTCAACATAATTTGCTTGTTCACATCTATTCGCTGGTAATTATCTTCTTTCACCTTTGCGCTTAGAAATGGCGAATACTGCGCGATTAACCCTAATTCCCTTTTATCATTTGGTTGCGCTTCTGGATTGGTGTTTTGGCAATTCTGTTTCCTGTTGAATTCCACAAAATTTAGTTTTTTTGTTTCCGAAATACCATCTACTGTTGTATCCTCAATATTTTCTTTAAGGCGTATGTCCGATTGATTGTATATGGAATATCCGTTCATATTTAATGGAGAATAAAAATTTACGGTAGAATTATTAGGAACCTTAAGTCCAGTCAACCAAATATTTTTGATTGCTTTGTCGTTTCCGTTTACATCGCTACCGAAAGTTAAGTTGTTTGCAGTAACTTCACCAGTATTCCCATCTACTTTAAACGAACCTACATGGGAGTCACTACTTGAAACGTATCTTCCAAGCCACAGGTCTGTTCCGGGATAGGCAGAAACGTTTAAATACTCTCGTCCAGTTGGCGTATATACAGTTCGATACAAACCGCCTAAAACTGTTGAACCATTTGTTCTATATAAACGAAATGCCCCTCCCGTCATCTCGGAAAAGAGCTTTCCGCTCCACAGATTTTTTATACTGCCATTTGCTAGAAATATTTCTGAAGCGCCAGACACGGATGAAATCGTACTCCCTGTGATTGCCACACCAATAATATTAATCGCTCGCAATGTTCCTGTTGTCATTCTATCGGCAACAATCGCTCCATTATTGGTCATAGCTAGTCCATACGTGCCATTGTATCCTGTTGAACTAAAGCCAAGTCCACCAACATTCCACCGCCATACTTTTTGAGCTGTATTGATATTTGTGGTATCCATAATCAACAATTCCTGTGGATCAGCTAATGATGGATAAATCACTACATGACCTTTACCGGGGTTTTTAATAATATCTGATGCTTCTTTTTGAGCTTTTTCTAACCAATCTATTTTATTGTTAATATCGTTCACGTTTGTTTGGGAGTCCTCAATCACTTTTGAGAGGTTCGTTCTTGCTTCTCCCAGTTCAACGGATTCATACTTATCAAGTGTCACATTCCAAACCGTTTTAATGATTTGCGCCGAGGTATTAATTTCTAATTGATTGAAAACCACCGTGACCCAATCGCATAAATCAATCATTTCAAGGTTTTTAAGCTGCTCATCCATTACAGAACTAGCAAGGTCAACATAGCTTGCTTTGATAGAAACCTTTGGAATCCCTACATTATTATTCTTAATAAACGCTTGAATCTGTGTCCTTAAAGCTGCTACATCTTTTGGCTCTTTATCACTGAAATCGACCATCTGGATACGACGTTGTGTATAGTTTCCTACATACTCACTATCTAAATAGGTTTCAGGTAAAGTGATTATTTTTTCTTCGTCACCATTACCAACTTTTGCCCAACCATAAACTGAAGTGTAGGTGTTCTCTATAGATTCCTCTTGAGTGATATCAGTCAGATTTTTCCCATAAGCAATAATCACGTTCTTTTCAGAACCTGCTTGTGCCATTAATCGCACTTGATTATTATTGAAAACATACTCGCCGCCGAAGTTATCAAGAATCGATCCCCGAACGCCACCTAAAACTTCTTGTGCATTAGCAAATTTTGCGGGATCAGTAAAATCCACCGATGATCTTGTAGAAACGTCACTATAGAAAGTAAAGTCACCTTTCGGTTCCATTTGATTTCTAAGTTGATTCAACGCCGTTTGTGCTGGTATATCTTTATATATTGAGCCTACTTTTACTATCGACCGCAATAGCTGGTATCTGTAGTGTTCACAGTATACTGTCACTATTCCATTAATCGGCTTTGTGATTTCCGCAATCTCAAGCCGTTGGCTTTGCGCTTGAATGGTAGGCCCTGCATCAGCAACAACCCACCTTCCAACCTTCAGCTCTTTAAACAATGGTGCATCGACGGGGTATTTAAAAGATAGTTCATACATCCCGTTTTTTTCCCTAGTTAATAAAGGATTGATCGCATCACTTAGCGGTCCAATACCTAACGAAGACCAGTTATTATTTTTCTTATCGTGTAAAATAATTGTGCTCATACGGCTAGGTTCCTCCATCTAGGTTTGATTTTAAATTGATCAATATTGTTATAAGAAATTTCATTCTTCCCAGGCTGCAAGATAATTGGATTATAACCATCAGTATTCAAGAAGCAATACTTAGATACATTCACACCGCCAGTTTTATAAGCAATGCCATTCTCGCAATCCATCGTAATAATCCCTGTGCCTGCTTCTTTCGCAATGCGAAACTGCTGACCATTGATGTAGATGTTGCTATCTGCGGTAGCCGTAGTTTTGTTAAACGACACGATAGGAAGACTAGTAAATTGCTCTGGATTTGTAATTGATTGACCGCTTAAAATCTCTCGTTCATCTTCCCCATCTAAGCGGAATACAAAAGGTTGACACTTGAAGGTGAAATTGATGTGAGTCCATTCTCTTTTTTCGTCAACCCCCGATATACCACCAAGACCCAAAGCCTTGTAGAAATACTCATTGTATTCACTGAAGATGAGCGGTGAGTAATCTTTAGCTATATAAAGCCACCCAGCAATATTTCGTAGTTGGGTGGCTATCGTTTTATCTCTTTCTTTATATATTGTTACGGGAAAATTCTTTTCTATATCCTTGAATTTCCCTTTGTCGTGAATAATATCTGAGTTTCTCCCATCAACTTCTGTGAAATCCAAAGAAGACTCCGGGATAACAAATTCCATTTCATTTCTTATTCTTATTAAGAATTCGTTTGATTTTCTCCCACGAAATTGAAAATATGGCAATTTATTAAAATCTATTTTAATCGCCCCCTTGATTGACGTTCAGTTAACACTGCTAATTGACGAGATGTCTCTTCGATCGATTGATCATTTGATAAGTCAGCATGTTCAATGTTGAAATTAAATGATGGACTATAGTTTTTACTCGTTTCAGAAGTATTATTAATAATCCTACTTATATTGCTAGTTGCTCCTATCTGCGAACTTCCCAATGCTAATTCCGGCGTCAGACCTTTGAACATATTCGTAGAAAGACGTTCTAACGATCGGTCGATTACAGATGCATCCTTATCGATCCCAATAGCTATCCCTTGCGGAATAAACCGACCTATTTTATCTCTCATTACACGTGACGGCGAATGAATATCTAGTGCATTCTGCATTGTTCGGGTAATCTGATTTGCAATTTCCTGAGCTGCGTTTAGCGCGTGACTTGAATTATCGATAATCCCGTTCGCCAATCCTATCACGGCATTTGCACCGATATTTTTTAAAGAATTGTATAATCCATCGGCTGAAGAAATCATATTTTGAACCATTGTAGATATTTGATTTTTCGGTTGTTCTTGGTTCGAACTAATTCCATCCGACATTCCTTGAACAACATTAGAACCAATATCGTGGAATACTCTTGAAGGGCTATGAACACCAAGTTTGTCCTTCGCGACACTCGGAAGTTTTGAAGCCATCTTTCCAGCGGCATCTTCAGCGTCTTTGCTACTTGAATTAATCCCTTCCTTCATACCATTAGGAATTTGCTTGCCAATACTCTTGAAATCCGCTTTAGCTGATTTCTTCTTTGCCGTTGCAGCAGCATCGTCGATCATTGATCCAGTTATTTCAGCAACCTGTTGCTTGCTTTCTGCGACCCCAGCTTTTACATTTGCAGTTGCATCTTTCCCTACTGAACCGAAATCAGCATCTCTTACATTCTGTACCAATGTATTTTTCGCTGTAGGCATAATACTAGCAACTTCTTCATTCACACCATTTTTACCTAGTTGGTAACCTTCTTTCATTGCGTTCATAGCAGACTGAGAGGAATTTCTATAGGTTTCGTTCAGAGCTTGAAGTTCTTCCGCACTTCTGGTATTTAATTCAGCTGCTTGTGCAGCACCTTCAGGACCCATTTTTCGTAATTGCTCCAACAGACCTTGGTCGACACCTTTTTCAGCTAACGCTGCAATATTCTGGCTCCAACTTGCAATAGCTTCTTGGTTTTTCTGCATATTCTCAATCATTTGTTCCATAGATATAGCTGTTTTTTGAGTAATCTGATCGAATACACTTCCAGCTTTTTCTTCTAAAGACTGATATTCGGTACGCATAGAATCCATGACTTCTTTTTGTTTTTCATTCATAGCATCATAGGAAACTTGTTGTTTAAAAACTCCATCTTCTAAAGCTACGCTTACTCTATTTATAGACTCTTCATGGACGCCTGCTGTTGCTTGAAACTCATTCTGTAACGCCAGTTGTGTCTCTTTCAGCGCAGATTCTTTTTCATCCAATGCTTGAACAGCTTCTGCAGCCTTCTTTGCCTCCATCGGTGACTTAGAAACAATACTGTTCCATTTCTCGCGTTCAATATTTATTTCCACCAACTTAGCTTCTACATCGTTACGCTCTTTGATGATATCGTTCATTTGTTGTTGAGCTTCTTTAGCCTTATCAAGTTCTTGATATGCTCTCACTTGATCAGTGATCTTAGTGGGGATCTCCGAAAGTGTGTCCTTCTGCGCATCATAAACAAGGTTCAAATCAGACATGGAGTTGTTAAGTTCTTCAACTGCTCTTTTCAGATTGTTTTTCTCTGCAGTTGTTTTATTTTCTTTTGCTGCAAGTGTTTCGATTTCAGTAATTAGCATCTGATAAGACTTTGTCGATCCATCAATTGCAGTAATTTCATCTCTTCTATCTTGAGCATGCTTTTCTGTTTGATCTATCAGTTTTTGAGACGAATTAACTGTTTCCTCTTGGGATTTTTTTAACTTTTTGTATTCTTCGCTTTCTGCGTTCAATTGTTTGTGCAATGCAATTCCACCTGCAACTAAAAGACCAATTGCTGCAGTTACCCATCCGATAGGTCCTAATGCAACTTTTAGTGCGGCGCTAAATGCTGTCGTTGCAACTGTAGCCAAACTCGTCGTTCCCGTAAGGACTCCCATAATCACATTTTTTGCAGTTAGTAAAGGAATGGTTACAAACATAGCAACTTTTTCAGCTAGTTGAGCTCTCGCCTGAGCATTGGTAGCTAAGGTAAAAAGTTTTGTGGCTACTTCTGCAACCTTAACTGCTGCTAAATATAGTCTTATTTGTATTTCTGAATTACTAAAAGCTTGACCTACTGACCTAATAATTAGCATAGTGGTAATAGCCTTCACAAAGGCAGTGATCGCGGGAGTATAGGGTTCTAACTTATCAAATACTTGACTGAGTATTTTTCCAAACGATTCAAAGTATGGTGTTGCTTTCTCAATTGCTCCCGTCATACTCTCGAACGCTTTGTTCACCAGCGCTTTCATCGAATCGATATTTTTCGCAATGCTTTTTCCTGTAACTGCTTTTGCCGCGTTATCCAGTGCTGTAATCACGTTCGCTAGACCTTTGACAACTGCGCTTTTCAAATTCTCAAAAGAGGTTCCGATTCCCTCACTATTGATCTTTGCTAATTTCGCTAGCTCGCCTGTTCCTGTTCCTAGCTCAATCAACTGATTCTGGAAATCCTTAAAAGTGACCTTCCCGTCTTTCAGAGCAGCATACAAATCTGTCTGTGCAGTTTCACCAACAAACCCCATTGCTTCCGCCGTCTTTTGAAGTCCGATCGGCATTGTTTCTTGAAGCGAACGCCAAGACTGCATGTCAACTTTACCTGTACTCAACATTTGAATATACTGTTCCATCCCACGTTTAGCATCCTCAGTTGATGCTCCACTTGCAAGAAATGCGTTGTTCAGAGCGATTGTGGCATCTGTTGATTTATTCATGTTCCCAGTAACTGAGGTCATTCGTTGGGCTGTAGAAACCACGGTATCTAGTCTCGTTGGCAATCCATCAATTCCATCCGCTAAACGACCTACAGATTTTTTAGAATCCTCTGCAGAGAAGCCTAGAGCGCTCATAACTTTCGGGTATTTTTGCATGGTATCAAAACGAACTATTGCATCATCAAGTGAGGATTTTAGAACATCAAACGCAGCTGAAGCGACTTTGACAAGGCCTAACCCTGCAACGATGTCCTTTATCCCACTAGAGGCTTTCCCGGACTTTCCTTCTAATGTATCAAGATCACTATTTAGTGAACGGATGGGCCTTCCATCTGCATCAATTTGAATTGAAATTACGCCATCAGCCATTTGTGTCACCTCCGAGTTCTTCAAGTCGTTTCCTAGCGAACGCTTCTTTTTCTTCTCCGGACAGAGAATTGAAGTACATAAGTTCGTCTGCATCCTTTTGTGTTACATCTAAGGAATATATTTTTTGCAGTTCTCTCATCTGCTTATCCTCTTCAGGAGAGGTATGTTCACCTGGTTTCCATTTTCGAATACTTATCACTTGGGAAAGCTTAGTTTTTTCACTCAGACCATTCAAAAGAGCTTTAAATTTTTTCCAATGGAGTTTCCCGCGTTGTTCAAATAAATCTATTTTGTAGTCGTAAAAAAAAGACGCGAAAATAATATCGGCGTCTTCTACTAACGAGTAATATTCTTTTTCTGGTTCGTGTTGTTGATCCAAGGAAGCAAAAATAACTGAAGGTTTCTCAATCATAATATGATTCTGAATAACAGCTTTTATTACTTCTAATTTTTGATGTGTGGAAATTGCCGGTTCGTTCCCCTTCCCAAAAAGCAATGACATAGCAATCGAAGTCTTAGACTGTTCGGATATTTCCTCATCTGCGAGAAGATCGAAAAATCTTAGTACGACATCATAAGCCAAGTTAAGATTATAGATATCACCGTCAATTTCAATTTCATTATCAATCCCATAAGCAAATGAGAACATGTCACTCACCTATGTATTTTTTTAATTTTTCCGATTGGGTAGCAGCTTCGATTTCAGCTGGTAACTGTTCTTCTAATTCAATTAGAATGTCTGTCATAGCACTAATGTTACAAACTTCTTTGTAAACTTTGTCGTATGCTCCTTTACCCAACAAATAGTCAAAGGATTCCCGTTGTGCCTGTTTAGTAAGCTCTAAACGTTTCTCTTCTGGTAAGTCATCAGATATGTTGATGCTCTCGATTCTTTCGACTACTTTATTTAGTGTAGATTTCAATTTGAGAACTGCATTATCTGACAAATCAAATTCAAATTTATTCGTTCCAATTTCTACAGGAATAAACTTTCTTTTCGCGTCAATTTTTATCACGGTCGAACCTCCTTATATTACAAGTAAAAGAGGGGAAAGCCCCCTCTTACATGATTGTTTATTTGCTGCTAGTTTTTTGTTGAGTCGAAGCTTGTTGTATTTGCCCTTCTGCTTTCACTGATTCTTCAGGAAGTCCTTCAAACGAAATTGTACATTTGAACTCTGATGGGTCATTTGCTTCCCCGCCATGTGCTTGGATGTCACTGATTTTCGCAGGACCCTGAATAATTGTTCCGTCAGGTTCTTCCACCTTTAGGTAACAGCTACGTTCACTTAACTTAAACAATTTCTTCCGCATAAAGTCTTGCGCTTCGTCTCCGTACTTTCGATGACCTTCAAAAGCATATGAAATAGTGACACTTTTAGTAAATTTTGATGTACCGCCATTAAGGTCATAGTATCCAATATTCTCAGAATCTTCTTCGAATTCTGGCGCAATACCTGTAATCCCACCACCAATTAGAATTAAGTCTTCCTTTGTATTCCCCACGTAGTG
Organism: Enterococcus hulanensis; assembly: GCF_005405485.1. Classification (GTDB taxonomy): domain Bacteria; phylum Bacillota; class Bacilli; order Lactobacillales; family Enterococcaceae; genus Enterococcus_A; species Enterococcus_A hulanensis. The sequence continues at coordinate 525,002 of NZ_BJED01000001.1, forward strand.
CTTACGCAAAAAGTTTTGATAAATTGTTGCATCCATCTATAAATTCCTCCTAATAAGTTATGATTTTTGCTTGAATCTCTAATAAAAAAACAAACCAGTCTTGAGTCTCGGTCGGCCCAATGAATGGTTTGCTTGCAATTGAAATATTCATGAAAGAAAAGGAACCATTTTTACTTTTCAATTCAGCTAGATTTTCTATAAAATCGGAAATCTCCCGAAGTGTCGTTTCGACTTTTGACCCGTCTTCTGATTTCATTCCTATCTCGTAGTTCAACGTTTCTTCCTTACTACCATCATAAAACCGTTGAGTTACACGACCTCCTGGTAAAGAATAGATGGCCAAACTTTCTTTTTCCGACAAATAACCTTTTTTTATCTTTACAGGCAGATTGGGAATCGAATTGATTGAATCATTTAACCGGTCTAAAAAATCCATTTACAATCCCGCTCCTCTCAAATATGCTCGTTTCCATGCTGGCAAGTACAAACCCTTTGCTTTCAAGTCCCAGCGCTTGCCAGTGCCCGGCGTCGAATATTTTCTGAATACTACTTTGCCATTTGTACCGTAAAACTGCGCTTTAGCGTAAACCATATAATAATTGATTGAGCTTCCGTCCCGAGCTATGGAAACTGCCATTCTCAAAGAGCCGCCGCCTGAACTCATAGGAACAAACGGATTCATGTCAGCCATCGCTTGATTGGCCAATGCTCGTTGTCCGTTGATGTTAGCCTCGTGACTGATCTTCTTTCGAACGCCTCCGAGATCAATAGATATTCCAGCCATTAGATCACCTCTAACTCATACGAATAGATTTCATTCGTATACGCCTCGTATATAGGCTCTACTTTGACCAGTTTATGCTCTCGACCATCGAAGATAAGCAAAGATTGTTCTTTAAACTCAGGTATGGGATCAGTCAGTCCGGCATAGCAAAAAACGACTGCATGATATAGCAATTGTTTGCCATTTGTCGAAAACGTATATTGGCTTCCACGATCAATCCGGCAATTATCTATACTTACATAGTCACCATAAATAGGTTTGTTGTAATCTCCTTCTCCTAGATATTCTCGATAAATAAAAGAATCAACCAAGAACTCTTTTGGCGGTTTCGGCATTACCATGATTGAACACCTCGATATAAGAGCCCAGTGCCTTCTAAATATACATATACGTCCTCAGATACTAAAGACTTACTTTCGTTTGCTCCTGAAGGATTGTAACGACTGCTATTAGAAACGCTAGTCCGCCCCGCCGAGAAGGTCTGCGGTGCTTTGTTTATGCTCTCGTACGTATCAGCACCTAGCTCTCCGAAATATTCTATTTGGCTACAAAGCGCTGATTTGAATTGGTTTACTCTAAATCCAATAGGATCAGTCTCAATAGAATGGAACTGATAAAAACGATTCGTTATGTTATCAATCACTGCTACAGCCTTTTTATAGAATTTTTCGAACGTTTCTTTCGAATACTCTTCTTTTCCAGTGATCTTTTTGAACTCCTCAAAAGTTAGATATTCCATGACTGCCTCCTTTCAAAATCAAAAGGCTAGTCAAATAGACTAACCTTCATTTGGATCTGTTAGTGTCAAAATATGACTATCTGTGAATGAGCCTTCTGTGGTTTTCACAGTAGTCGTATACACTCCATCCCCTACTGCATCTGTCCATGAAATCAAACCAGAAGCACTAACTTTCAACCCCGGTGTTTCGGGCAATATTGAAAAGCTCACTTCTTTGTTTGAGGCATTTTCAGGAGCAACAACAGCGGTTAATTGTCTGGTTCCAGCAGTCCCCGCGACTGCCGAAGAGGTTTTTGGCGATAGTGTCACGCCTGTAGCAGGGATTGTTACTCCCCCGCCAACACGTGTTGGATTGCAATAATACCAATTTGTTTGTCTTCGTAAACTTTTTCCCAGTTCGCAGCTTTCGTAAGATCGGCATTTGTTGGAGTGATTTCACCAGCGACACGATCTGAATTCGTAAACTTAACACCGTATGGGTGCATAGTGAAAGCGCGACGAGTATAAACTTCGTCGTTTCCTTTGTTCGCAATACGAGCTGTTTCAAAAGTGGTTAATTTGGCTGGATTTCCTGTATTACGTCCGATTGAACCAGTTGCAAATAGATAAGAAGTATACACCTTAGCCGCGCCAGTTCCCGTTGCAGGCACACCATCATCAACAACCACTCTGTAACCTAAATAGGTAGGAATGTTTACTTCCCCACGGGCATTAGGGATGAATGCAATTAAGTTTTGTTTTTGCAATTCAGTGTACACAGCAGAGTGCATTACAATCATACTTAACCGGTCGGCTGAATCACCTAGTAACTGTTTGGCATCAAGAACTAATTCTCCGGAAATTCCTTTCGTAGGCTCGGCAAGTAAGTGAGAATCCGCCAATGCTCCATTTTCTGCGAACAATCCGTTTAACACTGAAATCAGAACCGTTTGTTCACGGCGCATCCACCAAGACGCGATTTTACTCATCAACGCACCTAGAGGGTCGTCTCCTGAAATAACCGCAGCAAGTTCATTAACGGACCATCCGCGACCACGATACATTACCGCAGCAATATCTGCACTTGCAGTAATTTTGCCTGTTCCTAGTGCTTTATCCCCGTCACCTAAAGTTTCATCTTCACCATCTAAATCATTCCAGAACGGCATATTAACAAGCAATCCGCCTGCTGTAATATTTTGAGCAACGGTTGGATCGGCAACTGCAACTCCTGACTGGATGATCGCTGACTTTTCCTCTGTAAAGTTGTTCATATAGGCATTAAATACCTCGGGTGTTACCACGTCTAATAATTTTGTAATTTCATTCGCCATTATTCATTATCTCCTTCTTGTGTTAAATAATTTGTTAAATTAAAGCCTTCTGATTTCATTTGTTGGTCCAATGATCCTGTATTTTGTTGAATCGTACCCGGATTACCGCCAGTAACGATTCGTGGTGCAGGGTTTTGTTCAGATTCTGCTTGCTGAAACAAGAACGCTTTATTTTCCTGCAATCCTTTTAATTGCTCATCAAAACCTTGTAACTTACCTTCTACAACTTTGATTGTGTCTTTGTCTAATTGACCTAGAACAATGTCCTCATCAAGCGCAGCAGCTTCTTTCAACGCTAATTTGATAGCGAAGTCTTTTTGTTGTTCAGATAGTTTTGTTTCTGATTCAGATTTAACAGTATCGAATTTTTCTTGAAGATCCGTTAATTGCTTTGTTAAATCTTCATTTCCTTTTGCTGACTCTTTCAACGTGTCTAACTCTGTTTGGTTTGAGTCAAGTTGTTCTTTGAACTGATCGCGCTCTTGCTCTGCAGTAGCTAAGCCTTTATTCAATTCATTCACCGTCTGCCCATGCAATGCCATAATCAACCCGATTTGTTCGTCTGATAAACCTAAATCTTTTAATTGTTCTCTTTTCATTTCTTTCATCCTTTCGAGTTTTAACGTGGCAACGACCACGATGGAGTGAACAGTTTTACGCCATATTCAGGGCAAAATAAAAAGTCCTTTACGGACTTCAATTCTCATATTCTCTCTGTAAATCTCGCATTTTCGCTTGAATATTATCAGCAAGCGCTTCTTTATTCTTACCCGGCTTGGTATTTCGCTGTTTGTATAAGAGTTTTCGAATATCTTTATTTGTATAACAGATTGTCGTCTTTCCTTTACAGGACCGGCACTCTGCATAAGTATGGTGAACAGCGTTTTCCAGCTTATCTGTCTTTTGTATAAACGGTGTAAGTTCATTGCATAGTCCACACTGAAATAACTCGTTATTCATTCTTATTCCTCCAATTAGAAATCGTCATATCTAAAATCCTTAAGCAGTGTATTGAGTGGTGTATAAACTTTCTCACGAGAATGGTTACGGCTGAGATAGTCATTTGATTTGACTAATTCTCTCAACGCGCCTTGAGTGGCTTTGATCTTTTGGCCCCATGCTTTGGCATTGTCAGTTTGTCCTAACGCATCAGAGACCATCTGATTCTTTTTGAATTTCACAACTCGGCGTTCAAGTTCTCTTTGTTTCTTTGTAAGAGCTGCCACTTTTGCATTTTCCTTTGGATCGTATTTCGGCTGATTATTGGTATTCACTCCTGGAATAAAAGGAATATGCAAATGCCTACAGTTAACACCTCGATGGCCGCCTGGCGTTTCATAGTCAGCATTCCAGTACGGGTCGTAAATACTTCGATATTCCCAATCAACAGGTAACTCAGCCATAGGTCGAAAATCAACGACATTCCCTTGAATCTTCGAGCAAGCTTCCCGTGCCCCCATGTGACTTGTGACAATTACCGTATGGATGCCATATTCACTCATACGGTCTTTTCTTAGCTTGTCATAGGTATTTCCGAGCGTAGACTTTAAAACCGTTCTAACATAGCGCTCTAAACTCCATGTATGGCCGCCCTTATCAACAAACGTCGAACGAATACCTTTTTGCGCCCATTCTCGAATTGTTCTTTCTAGCGCCTCCTCAAACGTAAAAAGACCGCTGTTAAACGCAGCAGTCGTCTTGTTGATTATGTCGTTATACATCTGAGTAGTCGCTGAGCCATAACCAAAGTTGGTGGATAGCAATGTTTGATTCACATAGTTGTTAATATCACTCCACACTTGATCGTGATAGGCTTTCATGATGTTATCTAGATCATTTGGCAGTGGTAACGAATCGTACGGTAACTGTCCGTCAACATCTTTGACAATTTTTTCTCCCGAACTCTCAAACATTCTCGTCACTTCTGATTCTGCAATACCAGTAATTTGGGAAATAATCTTGATTGCGTCCTTATTGAACAAGTGAAGTTCTTGAAGCTTCTCGCGTTGCCAATCCAGTATATTGTCATGTCCTGAGTTCAAACGCTTAGCGATTAAGCGCATCAGTTCACCTTCTAACGACTGGTAGAGGTGAGCCATGCTACTAGACCATAAATCTAATTGATGAGGCGTAATCATTACTCATCATCTCCTAGTTGATTCCTCGCTGAGTTTTCTTCTTGAGTGGCATAATCCATTTCTAGATTTTCTGCTCTAATCTCATAAACAATCTTCATAGCTTCTTTTTCAGTCACGCCAGTTAGTTTCTGAATAGCAGAAAGTTTTGACGTTAGCCCCGCAGTAATCAGTTTCGAGTAGTAATCTGCTTTCTCATCTTGTGATTGGAAAACTCCATCATCGAAATCAATATTAATCCCAAGGCTCTCAGTTGCAAGAAACAACTCATACGCTGCCGCCAACTCAAAAATAGTTGTGATCAATTCTTTCAGCGCTTCCTCTACAATCAACACGTTATCTGATCGAGTAGAGAAGGTTTCTGAATTCTCACTAATGATCTCTGTCGCCGTCTTAACTGAGTGACCATCAAAACTAAAGGTTCCACTAGAAAAGCCCGTCTGAAGCTCTATGATCCGAAGTATGAAGTTAATACTATTAATGAACTCTGACGAACGTAGAGAGGGTGAAAATTCACTGATAAACGGTTCATCTGATTTCAAACGCTGATAAACAGATGTTTCGCTATCGAATCGGCTCATAGGATTCCCGTTTTCGTCATAACGAACCTTAAAGAAGTGATCCGAAGCAAGTATTTTTCGTTTGGCTTCTTCAATTTCCCACATGAACTCATCATATTTCTCATTGATGTCAATCAATTGGCGTTTTGCATTGTCTATGATTCCAAGGCTCAACGGACTATCCAAGTCGAGATTGTTTTTTCCTGCTAATTTAATATAGACAAATAGAGGTCTACTAAAATTCGGCATTGCGGTTTCTTCCTGCAAGTCTTTGTACTTATCAAGCGTACTCAATGGTACCTTTACACCTACTTGGCTTTGTTCCTCTGAGCGGTACAACTCATTACGGATGAAGTAAGTCCCGTTTTCCCATTCATGGAATTCAAGCAATGTGAAGTATATGGTCTTTTGACCTTCCGTTTGCTGCGTTACCGTAGCAATCGCTGCTTCTGAAATATCATTCGTGTTAGATTCTAACGGATAGAACGTGTCGGCACGACAATACGAAATCTTTATTTGTCCTGTATTTATGTCCACATACGGACGCAATGCCAAACCACCGATTGCGTACCCCGCTTCTAACTCCTCACCAAAATTCTTTCTGAATTGGTTATCGCTAAATACTTGTTGAAGAAACTTGTCTGCCTCTTTATTGTCAACACTAATATCACAGCCGTCATTAAAGACTAGCTTCGATAGTTTCTTTGATACCACTTTAGAAACGTTTAGCGAATGAAATGGTCGCCTCTTTGTATAGCCGTCGCTATTAACATACTCAACTTCAGGATATGCATTTTTATAGATTTTCCGATTGCTTCTGATTCGTTCGAATTCTTTCGCATTAATTGAAATCTTCGGATGATCGGTAATATCATTCAACGTTTGTACAATTCCCACTTTTGCACCTCCAATTCTAAATAAAGTCTTTAATCTTTCGAACATTTCTCCACCTCCTAGACGAGATATGTTTTTGTGAAGTAGTTTCCTGCATATCTCAATGTGTCGAGATAGTGGTTATATTTATCAATAGGTATTCCGTTGTCTTTCCTTACGTACATACCAATCTCTTTAATAGCATTATAAAAATCATAGTCATTCTGTCCGGTATACAAAAATAGAACCTCTTTGGTTAAGAGATTCTGTACACGTTCGATTCCTACTTCAATTTTCATTCCATTGCTGCTGATCTTGTCGCGGCTATTATTATCTGCCGCATCTGTCATAATCCCTAACAGGTGCAACTCTTCTCTTAACGTTTTGCATGCTGGGTCGACAAAAAAATAATTGAAATGTGGATAATTCCACTTAATGTAACACCATTCTTTAAACAGTTTGATATCTTTCGCATAGGTGCTCATGGCTTTCACAACGCCTGTATCTGCCCCGCTGTGGTAATAATTTGCCAATTGATACAAATAGTACTGCCCGCTATCAAACGTCACTAAGCAGAATGTGCAGGTCGTAGCATCCGATTGCCCGCCATCAGCAACAAAGAACGTCTCGATAGGTCTTCCTTTAATTGTGTTTGTCATGTGCTTATCAGTATCAAACATCGAATAGATGACACCTTCCGGCATGACTCGCTCACCATTCCAGTCTCGCTTAAGTAAATAGTCTGACGTTTCACACTGTTGTTTCCACATCTTCAATCGTTCGCCTGTCAGGATTGGGTTATCAGTTGGGCGCCAATGCCTAAAACGATAGGTATTTGTTTGCTCGAATTGATCCAATAACTCAAGGTTTGGATGATTGGGAGCTGGCGGGTTTTGTTCCCCTAAATGAAACCGCATCTTACTGGCTAATGTCCTTCTAAACGACTCAGCGATTACCTCTTTGTTAAGCAGGTTGAATTCCAAAAAGGTAACTGTGCCAAAAGACATACCAGTGATACTACCAACGGCGTTCACTTTTCCTCCACCTTTGTAGTAAATCCGCTTTTCATTTCCTTTACCAAAGTTAATCCAAAGATGATCGCCGTTTTCGTTATGTCGGATTTCTGAATTGTTTTTGAATATGTTCATCAAGCCAAAGCCTTCGCCGTCAATAAACATTCGATAAGCTTGCTCTTGGTTATACGCTAGAATTAGATGGTCTCTGTCAGGCGATTTAGCATAAATACGAGCCATTTTGAATATGTCGCTCATTGTTTTGCCTGATCGAATCGTGCCCTCGTTTAATTCGAACTCAATGCCTTCAATGTCAGAACTAATATTTTCTACTTGCTTAGTACTAAACTTTATCGGCATCTATATCACTCTCCACAACAGGCAGATTAACCAAAGCATCTAGGAGTTCGTTTTGTTGGGCATCTTCTGATAATTTGTTTGCTTTGTCTCGAAGAATGGTTGCCTCTGCTTGAGCTTTTTCGAGCTGCGCTTTTAACAACGGACTAGCATATTTCAAAAATAGATCAATTGCTTTTAATCTATTTTCTAAATCCGGGGTGTATTCGTATGTCATATCTTTAACGATTTTATCGCCCTCTAAGTGGTCTATTTGTTTGCTGTGGCTAATTATCGTTTTCCCGTCATATATATCCAAAAGACTGTTCAATTGTTCTTGTACATCCGTATTTCGCTTTTCAATGACGGGAGCCACCTTGCTAGCGATATACTCCACGACCTTAACATTTCTTAACAGTCGACTTGCTGTCGCTTCAGCGGTTTTTTTACTGTAACCAGCTTTGATGGCGGCTTGAGTCGCATTGCCACCGTTGATAATGTATTCATCTGCAAAAGCTTTTTGTTTTGTGGTTAAGTTTGCCACATCAACGCCACCACCTCTCTATATGTAGATATTTTTTCCTTTTTTGTCTTGTTGTGTAAGCGTTACAATGTTACAATGAATTCCGAAAGAATCTTTTAAAAGTTTGTTTTTTCCATCTTGACCACTATTACCCGATAGTGGTCTATTTTGTGCGCAAAATAAAAAGACCGCCCAAGCGATCTTGATTATGTATTAGTGAACACTGGATCAGACTAGCCCCTGACCGTGGCTTACTCATTTAACTATGCTCCTGCCTTACGTTTCCCACATAGACCGCATACAAAGCTAGCGTACAGTGACATAAAGACGGCACGTGAACTTTAAACGAAATGAAGCTTTTCAGCTCCATTCATCATTTATTTTTTTTTGCGTGCCGCCAATAAATCCACCAAGCTAGACGTTTGTATGTTAAGAGGTATAAGGAGAAACTTCATGCCAATAAAGTTAGTTTGAGTCGTCTGTTTGGTGGATTAATCACATTTATTTCACGCTATCATATTAACACTTTTAATGTACACTCGTGGCGCCACAAACGCGCCCTACAACCAATCAATTACAACATCCGCTCCAAAGATAAATACTGAAAGCTGCTCAACGGCTTTTTTTATCCACTTCCCTATCGTCCTTCGATCAACAGCATATTTTGATGCAATGTATTCATCAGCAAAACACTTAGGTAACAAGTACTTCATGTTTAAAATATCATAGGCTCGCTCATCCTCTGCTTTTAGTTCAACTAATGCCTTATCGACATGTTTCATTAATTTAGCCGTTTTCGCCTTATGTTCTAGTAGACTATCTACATCAAAGCGCCAGTCATTCCACATTGAAGCAAAATCCTCTTCGACTTGTTCCTCTACAATTTTGCAATGAGTTTTTAGTCTGTAGTAATTTCTCAAGAGCGTTCTTGTATTATGGTATGAATTGGACCTTAGTTCTTTTCGTCTTTGCTTTGTTGCTTCTACTAATCCAGCAACCACTTTCTCAGCAATCGCATCTAGCTGAGAATCTGGCAGTTCGTGTACTTGAATTTCCAAATCATTTCCTCCCAATCATTTTGTTATGCACATATCAACAGGTTTATCCACAACATATCGTAGGAACTTACTTTCGCATACAATATATTGTGTATCGCTTTTTTAATTCTCCGTGATAGGCGACGTTAACGGACTAATTAAATGGCTCTCCGATGTTTAATCTATCCTCACACGTCTTAGTAATCGTTTCTAGCTCTTCTTTGTAAGTTTTAATGTCATTAATAGGCTTGTCACCATGCAATACATAATCACGTTGTAAGCCAATTAAAGCCTTGCTGACATTTGAATAGTATCCAATAACGCTGCGAGCTTCTTCTGTTTCACCTTTGGGAGTTTTTCTTTCATACAATTCTCCATCTTCATTTCTGAGCGCTCTACTCAAAATTACTTGTCGTGGATCACTCGTGATTCGATAATCAAATATTTTCATGTCTAACATTTATTCCACCTCCAACAATTCTTTATCCTCGTAAATGTTTCCTATGACTTCGTACTGATAAATCGAACTACCTAACGAATACATGAATTTATCGTGGCCGATGCTCTTTTCGTCTAAATAAAACATAGTGTTTCTTTCTGAATACTTAACTAAACCTTTTATCTCAAAGGGAGTACTCAAATCAGTGGTCAGATATTGTTGCCCGACAACAATATCTCCCTCAAAAATCTCAACGCCGTTCTTGTCTTTCAGACCTGTTGATTGCATTACAACATGGTTCTTTTCCAAAATCGGAATAAGTCTTTCTGATCCTTTTGAGCGTTGATACAAAATCCCATCTTGTTGAATGTAGCAAGTATCTCTTTCCCATTCATTTCGATTTTTACACCAAACTCTAAACTTCGGTAGCATATTTTTCCTCCTTTTGCCGTTCACGACTGTATTAGTACCGCTCGCGGTTGAAACAATATCTGCTATCTTGCTACAATGAATTTGTCTAGCGGAAACTAGGCGAACTATGTGCGCGAGCTAGGTAACTTACTGACAAGTTTGCTTCCCCATTTCCTAGCTCATTGATTGCCGTTTCATACCGCGGCAGTCTTTTTTATGGTATAATTCAGACGAGCTAGATTCTTCCTTTTAAATTTCATTAAACTGAAAGCATATTTCAATTAGCTCATGAGCCGCTGATAATTATCAGTGGCTTTTTTTATGGTAGAATACTTTAGTCTAGCGGAAACTGGACTGTGGTCAATGTTAGAGGCAGTTGGTGGTCCAACTGTCTTTTTGTATGCAATAGCTTCGGTTAATGTACCTTTCATCAGTTCAATGTTTAATAAACTTTCAAAATTGTTCGTATCAATTTTCTCCCACTGTTGTTATAATTCTTCTAAATACTACATTGATTTCAAATTTCATTAGGAGGTTGACTATCTTGAGACAAGAAACTATTCAAAATTGGACAATTGAATCAAAGAATTTAAGCTTTTCCGTTTTAACTAGCAAAAATGAAGTGTGTATCAAATCCACATCCGCAGATAAAAGCGAACTTTTCTATGGACAACTTACAGAAAACTCGGTTTCAATTTACTCACTTGACTGTTACCAAGTTCATTCTGAGATCGATGTTGAGAACAAGATAATTAAATTATCTAGCATCGAATATGAGGATTAACATTCATCGAGAAGCCTTCACTATTACGTTGGCTTTTTCACCTGATAATGCTGGATAGCCTATCAATTGACTCTTTCTTAAAAGCTTTATTTCATATAATCATATCAGTGAGTAACCGCTAAAATATTGACAAGGTAGTGAGAAGATGCCCAACAATTATCCTTATGGCACCTATTTTTGTAATCGTTCTCCAGATGATGACGGTAAACTTGTCATCCACACTGCCCAATGCCCTTACTTAGCCCATGAACCTGACAGATTCTGCATTGGTGCTTCACCAAATCCTTCATGTGTGCTGAATAGAGCAGAAAAAGTGTTTTTCCCTAAATCCTTTTCCCTTTGTCCTGTTTGTTGTACTGAAGTGATATTTCACAAAAAAAGTAAGTAATCCATTCTGGAGGTAAGATAAATCTTACCTCTTTTTTGTTTATCACAGAAAAATTTTTTCTCTGTCAAAGGCTGAGTTAGCCGAATCGCTAAATTTTTTATACTATCTTAATGCCATTTTGCTTATACTTTAATTAATAGGGGTGATGTAAAATGGATATCAATTTTCTAGACTCAACTTATATTCCACTTTTAATTAGTGCTCGCGAAGCACTCAAAGAAGAAAACTATTACGTAGCAGAAAAAAAGATAATTTTGGCCATTCACACATGCTTTGATAGACCTGAAGCATATAACTTGCTTGGAATTTTCTACGAAAAGCAAGATCATGGACACTTAGCTAGAAAGTTTTACCGAATATCTTATTATTACGATCAAACCTATCTACCAGCGACTCGAAACCTAGAACGAATTATCGAAAAAAATAAAGATGAAATATATTTCGGAATATAAATCCATGATACGCGTGTATCCTTTTTTTAATTCTCCGTGATAGGCGATACTTCGGTATCATATAATTCACTTCCATTTCTAATTTGTTGTACAATAGACGCGAGCTGGTCCTCCTTTTTCCAATCGGGTAAAAGCATATTTCAATCAGCTCACTGAACGCTGATTCAATCTTCGGCGGTCTCTTTTATCCTATTGATTATTTTTCATTTATATTTTAAAATAAAAATTAGTTAGGTATTTCTTTTTTAAAAAATAAAAACGAAAAAACACATATACTATCTAACTCTTTAAACTGTTGACGGTTTTCGCAACAGTTTTTTGTATTAAAATCCATGTACTATAAAACTCCTTGATAGTCTTCGTTAACGGACAAAAAATTATATGGTATACTGACAAAATAACGGAGGGGGAATAACAATGGATAAGTTAGAAAAACGGATTAGACAACTTGAAATTCAGAACATCAGCACTATGTTTCAATTATCTTGCCTAATGGATAAATTCAATGTCTCTATTCTCGAGTTGAAGGAATACGCAAGCAAGTGCCTTGATGAAATACCAGACTCAGAAGTCGACTCGGATGTTTATCTATATTTACAAGGATTTATTAAAGGTTCTCCTGAATAGTGTTGCACTTTTGGCCGATCTGTTGATCGGTTTTTTTCTAGATAGATCAATCTTATTTCCTCCGTGGTTGCCCCAGTTAGCGGAGCTTTTTATTGGTCTCCATCATCAAACTTTTCGTCAAATAGATCATTGACTGAACCCATTATTTCCATTTTTCTTTCGTAATCCTCGTCGGAAATTTGTTCATCTAAATTTGTATGAAACATTGCGCTAGTAGTTATTCCATATCGTTCTTCTAATTCTTTATAAAAATCTCTTTTTGTTTTCATTGCTTCACCAACTTTTTCATAAATGGATTCCATAAAAATACTTCTTGGCTGCTGACATTTATCACTATTCGTAAACCTGTTGCTCCAACATGTGCCGAATAATGAATGGCATCAATCTGCTTGTATTTTTTTAAGCGCTGGAATCCGTATGATAAGGCTATTTCTTTTAGTTTCTTGTATGGTATAGGGATCACCCACTATCTTTTGCAGAGAACGCTCTAGCGAATAAGATTGCTTCGCATTCGTCTTCTGATGGTGTGAGGTCATAAACGTCTTTTACCATGTCGATGGCCTCTTGTTTCACGAGGTCGCGTTTCTTATTTTTTATCCCTACTCGTTTACGCCACTCTGCCGCTTTCACGACGTTCACGAAGTATCCGCGTTCTTCTAAGCAGATTTCCAGCGTGCCTTTTAGCTTGGCTAATATTTCATAGACTGTTGGATTTCGTTGTACTTGAATACCTTCAATAAAAACAAATGCTGCTTCAAATTTCTTACATAGGCTCATACATTTCTTTATTGTTTCTCGAATCCGCTCGTTCGTTGGACCAATCGGTCGTATAACTCCGTAAGCGACGATTTTTGAACTATCCATTTCCATCACGCACCAACCTGTAGCAGTTGTGGATTGATCAAATGCAATTAGATTCATCTAATATGCCTCCATTCCCGATTTGGTCGGTATGACGTTTTTATTTCATTCCCTACCAGGATTAATTTTTTCTTTGCTCTAGTGATTGCTACGTATGCCAAATTTTGATAATCACTTTCACTTGGCTGATACGCTACCACATCCCATTCGCTGCCTTGTGATTTGTGAATGGTTAAGCCGTAGGCTAAATCAAAATTATTTTGTAAGTCCTTCTCGCTTTTGAACGTGATTGTTCTATCGCTGTCTTTTTGTTGTGCTTTGTTGTACGCAATAATCTTGAATATTTGACCGTTATAAAAGCGACCTGTTTCATTTGTCTTCGCTACAATGACATCTCCAATACTGAAATTCGGTGCTATTGCTTGTGATCCGTTTTTTATGCGCTGCTGTTCGTTGATCGCTTTGACATTCATATTCGTGTATGACAAAACAACCTCCGCTCCCTTTTTAAAAGCCTCATCAATGTTGGATACTACTTCAATGTTTTGTGGTTTCATGTTCGCGTTTTGAGGGATACCCAAAACCTCACGTCCCAATGCAATGATGTCCGCTGATTCCGATCTTTTATTTTCTTTGAGTGTTGCTGTTACGAACAACGATTGGATCAGTTCGAATGGCCGTCCATACCCTACTGGTTCTAATTGGTTTTTGTCACCAATGAAAATCAATTGTTGATTCTTATAGATTCTCATAAGCTTGGCTACAAGCGTCGTCGACAACATCCCACTTTCGTCAATGACAATTACGTCACAATCGAATGGGTTATGAACAAAACTATGGATTGTGCGAACTTGGGTATCTTCATCAATCAATTTACTTTGTAAAGCCTCTCGCGCCTTATGGGTAGGCGCAAGAACCGCGACTTCCTTGCCGTTCTTTTGTAACTGATTGATGATTGAAGCTGTAACAAAACTCTTTCCCGTTCCGGCTCCACCAATCAAACATGATATTTGATTAGTGAGGCATGTTTTTAAAGCGCTATATTGCTCTCTGCTAGCTTTTAAACTGTCCGGTATATCTTTGTAGACAACGTTTAGTACTTGTTTTTGACGCGGTAATTTAGGTATTTGACGAGAGACGTAAAGCGTAGCCTCTGTTGTTAAGACAAACGGGTCTCCGCACTTAACAATTCCCGTATTCGTTAAATCCTCTACGTACATGGATATATAATCGCTTCGCTCTCTCTCCATTTGAGTTGTCACATCCGAAAAAACTTTCGCCGCACGCTCTTGCTTTTCCGTGTAAGGAATATCGTATTTTTTTAAAGCTCGTTTCGCATTCGCAAATGCGTAGCGTTCTAATTCCATGAATACTTTGAACGGATTTTCTTTGCTTAACAAACTTTCAAAGAATCCAATGGCATCATATTTTTCTGGCGTTCCATCGTATTTACCGGTGTTTCTGGCATAAGAGTAGGTGTAAGTTTTTTCAATGTTTTTCACTAATGCATGTGTAAAGTTCATCGGTAGATCACCTCCACTTCTTTTTCTGGCAATCCGTCAAGGACTGCTTGTGCTTTCGTTTTTTCTATGAGTTCTTCGGCTTCTTGATGCCAAGAAGCGAGTTCTGGATTGTTTAATGTATCCTTTAGATACATGTAGATTTGTCGATAGCTCTCATTCCTAGTCCCTGCTGGCGCACCGTGTTGTAAGACATCTTTTAGCAGACGTGCCTGTTCATGATTGAAATCAACTAATGATTTTGTACTGCTCGAAAAATTCAACACATTATCTGGCATGTTCTTCTGTTTTGGTTTGAACTGCTCAACATTGACCATCGTTCCAATGACTGTTGAAACATCTGCTGCTTTCAATGGATAACCCATCAATTGAGCGATTTTTTTACTTGCGCCATCAATTTCAAGATCGAGCATTTGGCTAACACCAATCACTACCGCTTTGTATGTTTCTTTTGTCATTTCTGCATCTGCCATTAGAATGATTCGCCAACGTTTTGATTCATCGTAATAGAATTTAGCCGTTGGATAAATTAGACCGAATAACCCTTGACTCTCTAATTTGCTTTCGATTTCTTCTCGTTGGTAATTTCCTTCGTCAATATCGATAGACACCAGACGCTTTCCACCTTGATAATGATCGTCAACACGTTGATCATCCTTGTAAGTTCCATCTAAAAAGTAGGCTAAGTTGTACTTTTTAATATGTTTGTACTCAGGTTCCGTCGTTGCACCGCCTAATAATTCTAGACCATTTACTTTCTCTGACTCGATTTCGTCAATGTCATTTAAGAAGCTTTGCAACGTTTCTGCTGGACTATAGTTCAGTTCGTTGCCCACGTAACCAATTTTGATGTTGAACGGCAATTCAACGTTTAGAATGCTTTCTAACTGTTTTTCTTGTTCAGAAGCAAAAGTTTCTTCCATTTCTTTTTCTTTTTCCAATTCTTCATTGAATAATTTAGCTTCGTCTTTATAATTGAATCCCTTGAAATCGAATGCTGCATCTGGTATCACGATCCAACGAGCGTTCTCTTTACCGATTTTTTTATTAGAGGTTAACTGATGAATATTTAACTCTTTGATTTCTTTCAGTCGGTTAGCCATTTCAAGGGAGCCTGAAACTTCTTTGAATTCTGTCGGCTTCATATACCAGTGCTTCTCTTTTTCTCGGTAGACTTTGCTCCGAAGACGGCTAAGAGCGTCTAAGATTTCTGATTCATCCACCATATCCGTTTGATATAAGGCAAACATCATCTTGTCTGTTTCTTCCACATCTTCGAGTTCATCTACAATAAGTCTTGGAACAGCATTTCGATTTCTGACTTGAACGAATCCTATATCATTTTGATATTTGAAACGATGTCCTTCATATTGTAGATTCAAAGATTTATCATCCAATATAACGATTTTAGGCTTATCCCACGCCACCCTTCTTTTATCTAGCAAGATGGTTCTTTCTGCAGTCTCGTAAATCATCAATGATTCTTCGAATGCGTCCGCTACGTTTAGGTCTAATTTTTTTGCTACGAAAGATACATTTTTTAGTACGCTTGTTGTGTAGTTTATTTTTTGTATATAAATCACTTTTTTTCCGTGCGTTTCGTTTAGAAAAGTTTGTGTTAGATTTAAGTTTGAATGTGTTGTTATCTCGTCTTCGTGCAATCCCATTGCTAACAGCAGCTCGTATGTTCGGTTGTATCCTCCGATAGCTAAGAACAGCACTTCTTCTCTTTGTGCTTTTACGTATTGATTTAAATTAGTTGAATGGATTCGGTTGTATACTTTTTTTAGGTTCTTCCGAGACTTATTAAAAATTATCTCTCCCACTTGCGCCTCCACTCCCTCCGTGATATATTATAGGTAACCAAATAGCGAACTTTTAGTGTCTGCCCTGTTTAAACTTTGTGAAAAGTTACAAAACAGGGTAGATATTTTTTTTAGAAATTATATTAGGTTTATCTATTTACTCGGTGTAACTTTGTAACTTTTGTTAAAAAACCAATAGTACCAAGGGTTTCAGAGGTTACAAAAAAGTTACAAGGCAGGGTACAGTTACAAAAATTTTCCGTTTTTAGATTAAAACTTTCTCATTTAAGGTTATTTTTCTTTTTTTGTAACCCTGCTTGTAACTTTCTTATAACTTCGCTGTATCCCTTGTCGCTCTAAGGCTCAACCCACTTTTTTCGACTTTGTGAAAAATGGGTCTGTAACCACTTTTGTACCCGATTTAGAAGGGCAAATCTTCATCTGAGATGTCGATTGTGGACCCACCAAGTGGATCTGAATCCGATTTATCTTCCAGTGGCCCGAAGTCGTAATTACGATATGGGTAGTTTGGATTCTTCTTGTTTGGAGAAACTGACAAGTCCATCAAGATTTGATTACCAATTCCTTTTGATAATGCTTCGGATGCTGAATACTCGTCGGCCAAATCCTTTTTAGTGAATTCCACACCGATCATAGCGGCTAGTTTTAGTAGCGTACGGCCGTTCTTTTCAAGTACGAAGTCTGGTAGTCCATCATCAAATGACATATAGATAATTTCCAGACGGTTCTTATCCTTCCCAGAAACAACCTCCAAGACAATCGCAATCTGATCCTGTTGACTTCTCTCATTCGTTCCGGCTTGCGCTGATTTTAAGCGCACTGGGTATTTCCCAGCCTCTAATTTCGTATTTTTGTTTACTTTGTCCTTCGCTGGATCAAATCCATCTTTTTTGATTTCGTTTAAAGTATCTAATAGTCCCATGTTAAAAATCTCCTTTTTCTGTTTGTAGTATTGAAAGCAATTCTGCCTGTTTGACAGTTCGCTTATCACCAATTAATTGATCTTTTGCTCGTGTTGTTTGTGTGGGTTGTAAAACGATGATTCGCTCTTCTTTTTCCGTCTCTTGATTCTTTAGAATGATCAGTCGGCCAACCACTGGCACTATCCCCATGATGGCATCGATATTTCTAACATCTGGTTGAAACTGTGTGTAGGTACGGCCGGAGTCCATTGTCAATTCCACTTGTTTTTCATGTGCTAACAATAGAATGTTTTTCTTTAAATCTTTTAATCCTGCTACGAAGTCCAACAATACTCTGTCAATGATTCCGTAATCTTTAATTTCTGGCATGCCACTGGTGGTGGTCGTTGCCTTTGAATTGAGCCAAAATTTTTGAAATGTTGATAAATTATCGATCACCACATTATCGAATTTTTCGATATTCTTCAGTAAATATTTGTAAAAGCTCTCTAAATCGTCGTGTGGCTTCTTCGAGTCCATAGCAAGTATCTCTACATCTTTTAGACCGCTTAATACTTGGTACATACCATCTGTTGAGAAGACTAGTGTTTTCCCTTTGAGATACTTAACCATGCTTGTTTTTCCCTTTCCAGGCTCTGAATAGATTAAGCACGTCCAATTATCAAATCGTTGTATATTCTCTGCTTGAATAATTTTCATCGGATTCTCACGCTTTCGGTTTGGATCAGCTCTGCCGAACCTTCGGGCATTTCAACGCCGTTTTTAAGTTCGGTTTTCAACTGCGTTTTATCTAATTTTGAAGGTTGCGGAATAAAATACTCCTCGGGAATTTTCCTCTCATCAATCACTCGCACTGATGGTGCATTCTTTTGGATTGCAACAGTCAGTAGTTCCCCTTGAACTTTGCGCGTGCCAACTCGCTCCATCTGTTCTTGTAGATAGACCTTCATCGACTTAGCATTGTTCTTCATTGTGGTTTTGCGTTTAGTGAGCCGTTTGATTTCTTCGTCAATCATGTTCGCCTGTCCTTCGATTTCCTTAACAGCTTTTGCGACGTTTTCAGCTTTTACATCGAAAGCATCTTTTATCGAATCCAACGTGTCCCGCAAGGTTCCATCGTCTAACTGATCCGCCATATCAACGACATGGTTGTAATTGTCTGCTAATTTGTATAAGACTGCCATTTCTCATTCCTCCTTATAAATTATCTAGTATCCGCATAATCGAATTACCTAACTTTAAATGCTTGTCGATGTCGTCTGTTAGGTCAAAATCATTCATGTAGCGGTCTAAAAGTTTTGTGTAAACGTCTCTTTTTAATTCGATTTTTTCGGCTGTTGCAGTGTTAATCGTTCTACCTTTATATTCGCCTAGTGCTTTGATTGTTCGTTTTGATCCAGAACCATCGACTTCTATAAATCCACCCGTTTTTAGTTGGCTGATGTACGATTTGATTGAGTTGTCGTTGATGTCTAAGGCAGAAGTAATCTCTTCATTTGTAGCATTTGGATTATCTCTAATGAAATCCGCTACTCGTTTTTTATTGGTTTGCATGGTATAATCTCCTTATATAACTCATTTTGCTTAGCTTACTTCGTTGGCGGACGAGGTAGGCTCTTGTTTTTGCTTTTGTTTAAAAAGATATTGTTCAAAAAGCCTGACTGAGTCTTCGCTAACTTCGCGGCAATTTGATAGGCTTCTAAGTAGAACCTCTATCAGACTAGCTATTTTTATGTGTTCCCCATTGTCTGTTTTTAACGTCTCAATGTGCTCAAGGGCATAATCAAGACTGTGTTCGATTTGTTCCATTTCAATGACACGATCATTCATATTTGTCTTAAATCTATCTGCTTCTTCCTGAATTTCATTTAGCACGGTGCTATTATTCTCCGATCGGCGGCCACAATTGAATCCAATTAAAAACATACTGTGCATAATACTCCATCGCTCTTTCGGATATTTCTTGATTAAATAATTTGCTAAATCAAGTACATCATTTGAGTAAGGCTCCTCTCCGATTAGTCGTTCATCCTCTTCGTATCCCAGACCATAAGTTAGATATGGAGTTTCATTGTTACTCATTTTTCATACCTCCTCTCATTAACTATGCGTTCTATTCCTTCTAACTCAGAATTCTCAAACATGTTTACCCTCCCTTTTTATATAACGAACAATAACGTATAAAACCGGTCAAAACAATTAAAATAATCGTTTTAAATAACAATATAAAAATTATTAATTCCGCTAACGTAGGGAATCACGTAACTTTTAAAATATTGGTGTTTATATCCGCATGTCCGGGAAATATCAATACCTCTTTGATTTCCATACAAATTAATGTCTCCTCTAACCGCGACTATCAAGTAGCTTTCAAATTAATTATTAAGAATTCATTAAGAGACATCTAGCTATTTTTTTGCCGTTGATCGTATTCCCAGTCATCGTATTTAAAGAAGAGCAACAAACCGATACCGACGAATAGACTAATCTTCAACAATAGAGGCAGCACAGTTGCCACGCCACCGAATAAGATCGATGCTAAGACTAGATTGACCTTCTTATTCATCTGTTTGTTCCTCCATCTTTACTAAAATTTGTCTGTAACCTTCAACTAACGATTCTCTAGCCTCAAGTTCACCTTCTTCATATCGTCGTATGATGTCCGATATAACACTTTTTGGAATAGTGATTTCACCGTCAATAATTGGAAACATTGAATCATCATAAGGTGTATAAAACGGATGATAGGAACCTTTCAGTTGGGCTATACTTTTATGCGGATCGTCGTAGTCTCTAAATTTGAAATAGACTTCAATCTGAATTAGTGTGTCTTCACCTACTTTTTCCCGATCAAGGATCACTTGAATATCTTCAATGATCTTTTGTGATACATACCAGATGCCATCTTGTTGAGTGAACTCCTTTGCTGGATAGTGCTTGAAAACTGGATATTCCTTTTTAAATTCTTTCAACGTTTTATGTTCTAGATTGAATTCTGAAAATATCCCTTGATCCATAGCCGTTTTTGTTGGATTACCTGTTTCAGTAAGCATCCCGTCTCTTACCATCATTCTGTATACTTCATCTTTTGATACATCGATGTACTGGCTGACAGCGAACCGATACGCCTGTTCCACTAATGGTGGATAAATGACTCTCATTGAAAAACCTCCTCTATTCGTCTTTCCAAACGCCGTACTTGATCGCGAATTCTTTGACTACCGCCAAATAGATTTCAAGTAAACGTTTGTTTTCGCCAATTACGTCTAATTTGTTAGTTTTATTAATCTTGGTTTGTGATGCACCTGATCTAGACATACGATTACGTTTATTTTCTAGCCTGATGGATAAGTTGGAATTTGCACGTCGATCGAGTTCTTGATAAATTTCTGAATGAATTTCTTGGTACGCACCGAATCCGCCCTGGGTCTTTGCCATTTGTCTAATCAGGTATTGCGATTCTTTTCGCCAATCGGTTGTATTGAGTGCAACGATCTCAGTGATACTATCAACTTTTGTTTCAATACGTTTTGTTTCCAACTCTTGTTTCGCTAATGATGTAACTACGCTATTCATAAATTGAAGTTCTGGGCTTAAATTGGATGTATCTAGTTGCTGTTTGATGTGATTCTCCATTTGGTTGAATCGTTCGATATAAGCAACCGCGAATTGTGTTCCTTTGGCTCCAGTCATTCGTGTACTATACAGCTCGCAACCTTTTTTAGTGCATTCAAAGCAGGGCCTTTCTTGATTGTTCGCATCTTTATAAGTTGATTCAATGAAATAACTGCCCACGCCAATTTTGGCTTCGGCTAGATGCTCGATAATACCCCTCATATCTCTAATGACTTTACTGTGATCTCTTCCTACCATCCCTGCTACTTCCACGCTATTAATTGTTTGTTCTAATTGATTCATGCTATTGCCTCCTTTAAAATTTCTTTCGGTGTTACTTTTTTTACTCTGTATTTGTTCACATCTTTCCATCGTAGAAACCAAATGAATGTATGAACATGGATGAAAGTTGTAGAATGACCAGGTCTGATAATCCCTTCTTTAAACTCGTCAATGTCTTCCATCTCCTTGCAGTATTCAACAAGTGTTGTCTTCGACATTCCGTGAAACATTTTTAAGATCAAACCCTGTCGATACCAATCGTCTGGTTTCACATTCTTTTCTGCAGATTCGATCAACTCTGCTAGCGTCGGCTTCCTCAATGTCACCACCTCCTATCTAATTTTGTAAAAGTCAATGATAGCCAAAAGTGTTTCGTGAGCTTTTTTACTTTGGTTCTTTCCAGAAAGATAATCGTTTAAATCTTGTCTGGGAAGATTGAAATATGTCGCTACACTGATTAATGAAATACCTTTCTTTTCAAAATAGTCACGAATCTTTTGTCGGCTTACCGCTGTATCCGGCATACTATCCACTCCTTTCTAAATTGTTTTGTAAGTCAGTTCGACAAAAGTATAATTTTTTATTGACATTCCGGTTAAAGTTTTATACTATTTAGGTACAAAGAAATAAGCCCATAATATCCCCGTGTGTTGCATTCAGTCGGCAAACTAATGGTACTTATTGGGAAGTTGTATTTCATTTTTATTCTGTTGAACTAACTTACAAGAGAAAGTATAGTATAAAACTTTATATTTGTAAATGTTTTTCGGTTAATATTTTATACTATAACGTTTCTCTACGAAAGGAGACAGACTCATGACCCTTTTTGAAAGGATTTCTGAGCTAGCAAAAAAACAACATATTGGATTAAAAGAATTAGCAGTTAAACTGGGTTTAAGCGAAAGCGCTATTTATCAATGGCGAAAAAGTAGTCCAAAGTCTGAGTCTCTTGAAAAAGTCGCTGACTATTTCCATACTACTACTGATTATCTATTAGGTCGCACGGACAACCCGAATATTCCTACAACGCCGGAAGAAGATTTTGGTGATCTCCTGTGGGATGAGAACGCTCAGAATTTTGTTACTACTGATGCGGTCAAGGAGAGTGATACTCCTGAGTATTTTGCTATTCAGCGAAAATCAAAAAAGCTGAACCAAAAAGATCAGCAGCGCTTGTTGAAAATTATGGAAGCCACTTTTGATGATCTAGATAACGGTGACTTTGAAGAAGATGACGATGATGACCTCTAAACCACAAAGTAAACCTGATTACGGGTTAGCACAACAAATTGCATATGAAACGGTACTATCTAGTAATCAACAAAAATTACCTTTGTCAATTAAGAAACTAATTAAAAGCATACCTAATCTTCATATACAAAAATATTCTAGTTTTGCAAAAAAAAGAGGTCTGACACGTGAAGAAACATATGAAATAACGGATTCGGAAGAAGGATGCCTCTGGATGCGGAACGACGGACAATATATCATACTTTACAATGAATTAGTAGAAAATTCAGGGCGAATTCGCTTCACCCTTGCACATGAACTAGGCCACTACCTTTTGAAGCACAATGAGAAAACAAAGAAAACTCTCTTGGCACGCTATTCATTAACAAATGAGGAGTATGATATATTCGAAAAAGAAGCAAACTATTTCGCAAAACGATTATTAGCACCTATACCGTTAGTAGATCTTTATGTCGCGAGTTGGTCTAGAATCTATCCCGAATGTATTGAATTTGCCTTTGATACTTCTTTTACGGTTGCCAATTATATTATTAATGATCTACATCGAAGGCAAAGAAATGCAAATATTGTATGCGAGGGGCACCCACTCACCCATAATTTCATTGACTACATTAACATAGATAGTTCATCGCAAATTTGCATGAATTGCCATTCTCCGCAGCCATCGACTCACAAATTTTGCGCCTTCTGTGGTAGTAACGAGATGATCAAATCCACGGCAAAAAGTTATACTAGCTATTTTCTAGAAAGGAGGAAAGTGATGATTTATTCAAAAATAGAAACAAATGAACAAGGAACGCCTTTAGTGTGTCCTAGGTGTGAAGCGGAAAATTTGGATGATAACTTCAAATATTGTCCCTATTGTACAACTTTTTTACACAATGTTTGTTTGGGTAAAGAGGAAGACAAATTTGTCAAGACAATTAACGGTGAGATTGAACTAACAGTCGCTGAAAGATATGATCAAAATGGCTGTTCAAATGGTAATTTGGATGGGGGATTTAGGTATTGTCCAGAATGTGGTTGTGAAACTTCTTACAATGAGCAAGGGTTACTAGATAATTGGAGAACAGAGAAAGATAGTAACTCAGATCCCTTTAAATCAGCTGAATTTACAGAACTTCCATTTTAGGAGGAATAAAATGGCTTACTACGAATATGTTCCAGAAAACCCCTTAGATTTTACTCATCCATTCATGACAATTAGTCAAATGAAAAAAATGCTAACTCGTAACTATGAAAAACCTCGAGATTATTACCTATATGGAGAATCTCCTGAAGAGCTAATTACAGATTTAGAAAAACAAATTGATGAAGTTTTCCCAAATGGAATTGATGAATCTGAGTTAAGAATGCCGGTTCTAGTATTTCCGATTCCGACCGGAGAAATGTGGGCGCCTGTAAAATATTGCTTTATAGTTAAACATGATGCAAATGGAATAACATATATCTACTCACCAATTAGAATTCCTTTTCTTGAAAATAATGGAGGATTTCTGCAGAAAAAAGACAATATCGTTTAACACAAAAACACGATCCCTACCCCGCCAAGAGTTAGATCGTGTTCAAATAAATCACCTATAGGCATAGGTTTATTTTGTTGTGCCTATTATAGCAAATAATAGGAGGTATTTACAATGTGGGTTGAACAAACCAAAGACGGTCGATTCAAATATATCGAACGCTACACTGATCCTTATACTGAGAAAACTCGAAAAAAATCAGTGACACTGAATAGCCAATCTAAACAAGCGTGGAATAAAGCGTTAAGTATCTTGAATGATAAAATTGAAAATGAGCTGGTCAAAAAGAAAATTGACAAAGTCCCCTTCCAAAAAGTTTATACTGAGTGGGAAAATAATTATTTTAAATCGTTGCGACCTAACTCAAAGAACACATATACAGCTATTCGAAAAATTATTTTCAAGTCTATCAATGAAGACATATTAATTTCTAACATTGATACAAGACTATTGCAGAATTTCTTTGCCTCTCTCGACTATTCTCGGACCTATATCGCGCATATAAAGTCAAACCTTAACTTAGTATTCAAGTATGCGATTAAACTAGGCTACGCCGATAAAAACCCCGTAGAACACGTGGAGATTATTCCTAAAGCGAAAACGCTAGAAGATATTGAACGAATTGAAGACAAGTATCTTGAAAAAAGTGAAGTTAAATTGATCCTTGATCAACTATATAAAAGTCGCTTAACTTTTCGCGTCGGGCGACTAGCTGAATTTATGTATTTAACCGGGGTTCGTTTCGGCGAAGCTGTTGCCCTTCAAGAAGAAAATTTCGACTTAGAAAATAATGTCGTTCATATTAGAGGAACTATTGACTATAGCAAGGGTTACAAACAAAAAGCGATCGGACCTACCAAGACTCAGAAATCAAATAGAGATGTCCAATTGACTCAACGGACTGTTGATCTAGTAAAACGTACTTTTGAGGAAAATAAACTAGATTTGCTATCCGAATCTGGATTTAGTAACGACGGCTTCGTTTTTGTGACTCGATCAGGTACGCCAATGCAAAATAGTTCATTCAATCGATCATTTTCCGCTGCGGGTAAAAAAAGTGGAATTCACAAACGATTAACTTCTCACATTCTTAGACATACCCATGTATCATTACTCGCCGAACAGAACACGCCTTTGAAAGCAATTATGGATCGAGTAGGACATGAAGATGCAGACGTCACAAATAAAATCTATACGCACATCACCGATAAAATGAAGACTGACTTAATCAGCCAACTAGAAGAGAATGGTTTATAATCATTCTTTTTCTTTTTGCCCCTTTCCTGCCCCTTTTGACCTTAGTATAAAACAAAAACCTGCTAGAGCCTCACAGCCCCAACAGGTTTGATGTCGATACTATTTTACAGCGTCTTTTAATTGCTTACCAGCTTTAAAAGCAGGTGATTTGCTAGCTGCGATGGTGATTTCTTCACCTGTTTGAGGGTTGCGGCCTTTACGGGCAGCACGTTCGCGTACTTCGAAGTTACCAAAGCCGATAACTTGCACTTTTTCGCCAGCTTTCAACGATGTTTGGATACCATCAAATAATGCATCTACCGCTGATGTTGCGTCTTTTTTTGTCAATCCAGTCTTTTCTGCTACTTGTTCAACTAAACTTTGTTTATTGATCATAATGTATAGCCTCCACTATCTTTTTTAATGTATTCCATAGATAATTCTATTCGTTATTGGCGAGAAAGGCAACACTTAAAACTCTATTTAATTTTTTTTCGTTTTTCCACTTTTTTCGATTTTTTTAATTGCGAATTAAAAAAATAAAAAATTTAGTAAAAATTCTTTTAATTCATTTGTATTTTTCCTTATTAAATTGGTATCCTTAATTATAATTATTCTTAATCATAGTTTGTTAAATAACAAAAATGACAGCAAATTAAGAATTGCAGGCTTGTTTTAACACTCTTTTAACATTATATTAAATAAAAAAATATTCGAGGAGTTTTCACTTATGAATTTAAGAGGGTTAATGAAAAAGGATAACATCCGAAGACTGCGAATTATTGAAATGCTTTATTTTGCAAAAGAACCATTATCTTCCTATCAATTTATGGATGAGCTGGGATGTTCACTGCCTGTACTGCTCAATGATCTGCGTTTCTTAACTGGAGACGACCTGCCATTTAGCATTAATAAAGATAAAAGACTTTATTCTATTGAATTTGCTGACAATGCTTCAATCGATGCGGTCTATTCTTACATGATCCGCAGCAATCTAGAATATCAAATTATCGAATGTCTCCTTTTTGAAGAAAATGAGAGCATCCAAACTACTGCCAAACAGCTAAACTGCAGCTCTTCTAATATGCAGCGTTATCTGATCACTACTAGGGAGCTCTTAGCAGAATGGGACCTGGAACTCCTTAAACGCCCGCTCATGATCAAAGGAGATGAATTAGCGATTCGCCACTTTTATTATATTTTCTTTAAAGAAGCGCGGGTTCCGTTTTCTAATTATAAGTTTTCGCTTAGATTAGTGAAGGCTGTCGATCAGCTGATTCGTCAAATTTTGCTAGATAATGAAATCAAGAATAATATGAACCTTCATTTTCGCTTGATGCATAGCTTCTTGATCGCCTTACGACGCTTGAATAAGAATCACAAGATCAAACGACTTTATAAAGACAGCGGGTTAGTGATTCCAAAAGCAAAAGAGCTTCCCCGATTAGTTCGATTGATCAGGCAAGAAACCGATCTTACCTTCACAGAGACCGACTTGAAGGAATGCTTGTGGCCGTTGTTTAGCCATCAACTGATCTTAAACCGCAAGCAGCAATCGATTGTTCATAAAAAGAATAAAAATCTAGCAAGTTTTTATGAAACGCATCATTTTTTATTGGAAGAAGTCAACACTCTATTGACGGTCCCGCTTTCACAGGAGGAGATGGTGGAAGCGATGCGGCTATTAGGAAATGAACTATTCTGCTTCTATCCGGATAAATGCCCGCTGGAAATCGTGCAGGAGTCCGATAGATTGATTATGAATCTGATGGATAAAAAATATAGTCCAGAATTAAGGCGGCTTAAAAATGTGATCCGTGATTTTTTAATTCCTCAAGAAAAAGAAGACTTCTTGCCGCTTTATCTTGGCTGCTTGGTCACTGCCATCAACAATATCTTCCAGCGCCTTACTAAGTTTGATAAACATATTAGAGTACTTTTATTATCGGATGCCTCTAATTCTCACGAGCGTTTTTGGCAATCTATTTTTCCCGCGTATATCAAGGGATCAGTGATCTATGAATATTTTGAAACACCATATATTTTACAGCAGCAGCTAACTAGGCTGACAAAGAACTATGACCTGATCGTAACCAATGTGACCATGAACGGTTTGCGATCCGCCTGTCCGGTAATCGCAATCAATGCTTACCCGACCGCAAGAGATTTTGATCGGATTCAAAATTTTATTAATGATTTTGATTTATTACCATCACGAAAGGAACTATCTAATGAACTTACACCGACTATTGAAACGAGAAAATCAGCGTCAATTGCAACTGATTGAGACGCTGTACTATTCTCAACGACCTCGTTCAAGTGAAGAGCTGGCAGAAATTATTCAGTGTACCATCCCAATTGTGCTAAACGATATTCGCGCGATCAATAAGCAAAGCGACTATTATAAAGTCGTTCGCGAAAACAGTCTTTATCACTTTGAATTAAAGGATAATGCCACACTTGATGTCCTTATTTCAACCATGCTCACCAATTCATTGTCATTTAAGATTTTAGAGGTGCTTTTCTATGAAGAATCCCACTCTTTAATCGATCTTTCAAAGCGATTATTCTGCAGCCTGAGCACCGTTCAAGCCGCCATGAACAATTTGCAGGAGGTGCTGTCAGAATGGAAAATAAATGTTAGGCGCCGACCATTCCGCTTGACCGGAAATGAAATCGCCATTCGCCATTTATATTTCTTGTATTTCTCAGAAAAAAAAGCCCTTCGAGAGGACACGCCCTTCAGCTCTGAATTTTTCCATTTTGGAGACGAGGTCGTTCGCTCGATGATCGCCAATAATCAGTTAAAAACATCATTGGCTCAGTATAATCGTTTGAACTTATCCTTCTTTATCAGTTTGGTTCGAATCTCAAATGAACACCATATGACTTCGCGGATATTGCGATCCACCGCAATCAATGTTCCTAGTCAGCGGGCGATCAATAATTTTAACTACTTTTTACGAAAAGAAATGGATATCTTTTATTCTGAAGACATCATGAAGGAAAGCTTCTGGCTGCTCTATTCTGATTTGTTTTTATTGGGAGAAGAACAAACCGCACGAGTATTAGAAACAAACCCTTATACGGCCTATCACTATGAGACGCATTTTATCTTTGCGGAAAAGCTGAGTAAGATGCTGGTCCATCCTTTGACGGAACTTCAAAAGGAGCAGCTGGCGACGATTTTGATCAATCAACATCTCTTCCATGCGAACACGAAAGAATTTATCAGTGTGCTGCAGGATCGAAAAAGGGAATGTCTGAACCTATTGGATACCTTTCATGCTCACTGTGTCCATCAGCTGCGTAATTTAGTGATTAAATTCACAGAAGAATACCGTCTATTTAGATCACCGGAGTTTATCGACAATTACATTTATCAAATTATCGCAACGGTTCCTAGTTGTTTAACTGGGCTGAAACAAATCGATAAGACTGTCAATCTGCTGATCGTTTCCAGTGATTCTAAAATGCAGGAAAGTTTAATGGCTGAGCTGTTGCGTCTTTCTCTTAGAGGAAATTATGCGATTCACCAGGTCAATGTCAAACAATTACATAGTACAAGCTATCGAAAAGTTTTCGAAGAATATGATATTGTCATCAGCACTTCCACCTTCGATGTTCCAAATTGCAAAACACCAATCATCGCCGTTGAACTTTGCCCCAGCGTCCATTCAATCAATAGAATTCAAAAAATGATCGACCAAATTATCTTAGAAGATACGCAATTCACAGTAAGATTAATCGAAAAAGGACTTGAGTAGGGTTACTCAAGTCCTTTTTCTTCTCTTAAACGCGTCAGCTCTTTATCCATCGACGCTTTTTCTGCTGTCAGGCTGTCAATCATCCGCTGATATTTGTCCTTACCATTTTTCTTGCGGATCAGATTTAGCTGAATCGCTGAAAACAAGATGACGGCTAGCGATAGAATGACGATCACAGCGAAAATAACGCTTAATTCCATTCTAAATAGTGTATATAGTAACACGATCAGGCCAATCACGATCTCGGCGATACTGAGTTTGGCTCGGCGTCCGCCTCCAAAAATGATCCGCTTCAGCGTGGGTCCGTTCAATAATTCTTCGTAGCGAGTCAAGCGAGCTTCAAGAAAGCTGACTTGCTCTTTCAATAGATCAATTCGTTGATTATCCGGCATAGTGACTTCGCTCCTTAATATCCTTCTACTTATTATCGCTAGTAATCCTCGTTTTCGCAAATATTTTATTTATCATTATAAAAATAATTACTTTTTATAGTCATCCCTCGATGGGAAGTTGTTAAGCCGAATATCCCTTCCATTAGAATATGTAAAGGATCTCATTTGGTCACAATCATTCAGCGCCACTAAATACTTTGCGAATTCTTAGTTGAAATTGTTTGGAAAACCTGTACAATTAATATGTAAGCGAATCCACTTCGTATACGAATCGTTAAGAAGGAGTGTGTCAAATGATTATTGGAATTCCAAAAGAAATCAAGAACAATGAAAACCGTGTTGCCCTTCCCCCATCTGGAGTATTTGATCTGACAAATCGTGGTCATCAAGTGTTAGTTGAAAAAGATGCCGGCAAAGGTTCTGCGATCACAGACGAAGAGTATGCTGCCGCAGGTGCAACGATGATCGACAAGGCTGCTGATGTTTGGGCAGCGGATATGGTCATGAAAGTTAAAGAGCCGCTTCCCGAAGAATATCAATATTTCCGTAAAGGATTATTACTATTCACTTATCTGCATTTAGCTGCAAACAAACCTTTAACTGAAGCTTTAGTCAACAGCGGTGTCAATGCAATTGCTTACGAAAATGTTCAACCGGCAGACAACACATTGCCATTACTTGCACCAATGAGTGAGATCGCTGGACGTATGGCGGCTCAAATCGGTGCCAACTATCTAGAACGCGTCAACGGCGGAAAAGGTATCTTGCTATCCGGCGTACCAGGCGTACGTCGCGGAAATGTTGTCGTTATCGGCGGCGGCGTTGTTGGCTTGAATGCTGCAAAATTAGCTTTAGGTTTAGGTGCCAACGTAACGATCCTAGATGTCAGCGTTCCACGTCTGAAAGAATTGGATATTATCTTTGGCAACCGGGTTCAAACCATGATGTCAAACAGCTTCAACATCCAAGAATGTCTGAAAACGGCTGATTTAGTTATCGGCGCTGTTTTGATTCCAGGACACAAAGCACCGACTTTAGTTTCTAAAGAAATGGTCGCTAATATTCCTGATCACTCAGTAATCGTCGATGTGGCGATTGACCAAGGCGGAATCTTTGAAACAGAAGATCGGGTAACGACTCACGATGATCCGACTTATGTTAAAGAAGGTGTCGTTCACTATGCTGTAGCCAATATGCCGGGAGCTGTTCCGCAAACCGCTACTTACGCATTAAGCAACAGCACAATGAACTATGCTAACTTATTAGCAAATAATTCATTAGAAGAATTATTGAAAGATAACTTGGCACTTCGTCGCGGCGTCAATACTTACAATGGCAAACTGACGATCGAAGCTGTAGCTAAAGATTTAGCGATGGATTACACACCAATCGATGAATTGTTAAACGAAGAATTAATGATGAACTCTTAAAAAACAGGAAGAACCTGTCAGCGTCTGCTGGCAGGTTTTTTTGTTATAATTAATTGAATTCTTTTTATTATAGGAGGTCCACCATGCTTTTTTCTGATTTTCCCTACGAAAACCCTGATCTTGCTCAATACGAAATCGACTTTATCACTTGCGTGCAGCAATTTATTGAAGCAAGTGATTATTCAGATGCGAAACAAACACTGCACGAACTGAACCATTTGCGCAGCGATCTCTTCAAAAACTTTAAAATAGCCTCTATCCGTTTTTCGATCGATACCAATGATCACTATTACGGGATTGAGAATGAATTTTGGGATTACAACGAACCGATCGTGAACCAGATTCATAAACACTTTTACGAAAGTCTGCTGGACTCCCCTTTCCGTCCGCAATTGGAAAAAGATTTTCCGGAAACGCTCTTTCTTTTTGCGGAGGATCAATCTCAGCTGATGGCTGAATCTGTGATCGTATTAATGCAGCAAGAAAATGATGTTGTCAGTCAATACAGCACGTTGATCGCATCAGCCGAAATCGAATTTGACGGAAAAGTGCGAACCCTTTCTGAATTGTCGGCCTTTTTTACCGAACCGGATCGTAAAATACACCAAGCGGCACAAAAAGCCTATGAAGACTTTTTTGTTGCCCATGAACAGGAACTTGATACGATTTTTGATCAGATGGTACACATTCGTCATCAGCAGGCGCAAAAATTAGGCTTTGATCATTTCGTTGAATACGGCGATCGCCAAATGAACCGCTGGGGCTATGATCGTTCTCAGCTGCAGGATTTTCGCCGCTTTATTCTCGAAAAAGTGGTTCCCATCAACCAAAGACTCTATCAGCGGCAGCAAGAGCGGTTAGGTCTTGAAACATTGAACTATTATGATCTGCCGCTGGTTTTTCCTAACGGCAACCCGCGACCGCAGGCAAACGCTGAAGCGTTAGTCCAACAGGCCCAGACTATGTATCACGAATTATCCCCAGAGACAGGTGCATTTTTCGATAAAATGATCCAACAGGAATTGCTAGACTTGATTAGTCGTCCCGGCAAGCAAAGCGGCGGCTACTGTGAATATATCGATGAATTTAAAGTGCCTTTTATCTTTGCTAATTTCAACGGTACCTCGGAAGATGTCGATGTTTTGACTCACGAAGCAGGCCACGCCTTCCAAACCTATCTCTCAAGCTGGATCGAAGAAACTGAGCTGGTCTTTCCGACTTCGGATACTGCTGAGATCCATTCGATGAGTATGGAATTTTTGACGTGGCCTTGGATGGATAAATTTTTCGGCACAGACAGCGAGAAATACAAATTCGCTCATTTGAGCAGCGCCCTGCAATTCTTACCCTATGGTGCCTTGGTGGATCATTTTCAAGAAGAGGTTTATCTGTATCCTGACTGGTCGCCTGCAAAACGGAAAAATCGCTGGCGCGAGCTGGAGCAGCTTTATTGCCCGGAAAATAATTATCAAGAATCCGAAGCCTTAGCCCGCGGGATCTATTGGTATCGTCAAGGACACATTTTTGAATCGCCCTTCTATTACATCGACTACACCTTGGCGCAGGTTTGCGCGTTGCAATTTTGGGAACGCACGATCGTTGAAAAGGACCCGACGGCTTGGGAAGATTATCTTGCGATTTGTCGCGTCGGCGGCACCAAGACCTTTTTGGAGACAGTCCAGTTAGGTCACCTCGCCTCACCCTTTGACTATGAAAAAATGACCGAGCTGTTAAATACAGTCGATCATTATCTAGCCGAGATTCCGGAAACTGAATTAAGTTAATAAAAAACCTGCTGATTGTACCGACCCCCAAAAGTTAGACCAAAAATCTAACTTCGGGAGGTCGGTATTTTTATGGCTAAATATAGTTTTGAACTCAAGGTAAAAATCGTTCAAGAGTATCTTGACGGGAAAG
>NZ_BJED01000002.1 GCF_005405485.1 Enterococcus hulanensis
ATGTGAAGGGTAACGTCTTGAGGCGTAGTCATAGCAACAAGGGGTTTCACCCGCAGAGCAAACCACCCGTTTTCACGGGTGGTTCTGATTGTTAGAGCCAAGTGAAATACGAAGATCTGATGTTTATGCTAGACAACTTGCCCTTTTTTTCTCTGTTTCTATTTATAAAGAGCCGCTCTTCGATTCAATTTCGTTATTTTTTATTAAAAAATATAATTCTATTACCTATTTACATCATTGGGACTTATTACTATCATAGTTTTATAAAATGAAAACGATTACTATTTAATAATAAGTTGGGGGTATGAAAAATGGATGTAGCAAAATTAGGTCAAAGACAGCTCTTTTTGATGAAATGGGAAAATCTTGAGGGGAGAATTCTTAAACGCTTTGAACAAAGCCAAAATGTTTCAGAGGTCATTGAGTATCTTGTGGCGGTTCTTGTGCGGAACGCCCTGTGTTCGCGTGCGATCTCGGAAACGCTCCAAGCATTGATTCGTGAGCTGTTCTTAACGTCAGAGCCTAGTGATACGCTGCGCCGATATGCTCCTTATTTTGAGGAATATTGCGAAAAAAGTGAATGGAAAACGATCATCAAGCGTCTGTTTCGTAATGAAGCGGACTATTTGGCTTGCACTAAGGAAGCCCGTGGTTATAAAGACTACTTAATAAAAGAAGGTACGCTGGACATTCGTCAGGAAAATCATGCTTATATTGTGGAGTCCTTCTTTGAAGATATGAACGGCAAACGCCATAAATTGACGATTCGTGAAGTTGATCCTAACAAAGCTGCGCCTGTTGTTACGAAGCTTTTACAAATTTTGACGACTTTAACAATTTTTGAAACAAACGGTGTGCGCAAATTCGTCAAATTTATCAATTACGAAGGCTCGGGAAAAATCATTACAACCGCTTATGACGCTCGTTTGGAGGAAGTGGATGAGTCTGCTCAGGAACCGTCGGACAAAACTGCTTCTGATGATACGAAAACTGGAGCATCATCAAAGAAAACCAATAAATCTGCCAATGAAAGTAAGCAAGCCACAACACCACACAACAAAGCCAACGTAACGCCAACGCCTGCCGCCTCGAAACCAAAATCAAAGCCAAAGAAACCGTCCAAGACCCCGAAAAAATCGGACACCGCCTACCTGCGCTATGGGAAAACGAACGAACAAATAGATAAAGAGCGGGAGAAACGACGGCTCGAAAGAGAGAAAAACAAATTAATGGGGAAAAAGAAGAGAAAGAAAAAATAGACTCTCAGCGTGATTGAAAAAAACAGATAATCAGGCTTCTTTAGTATGGAGAAAAATAAGTCGGTCTAATCAATCGATTTCTTTGGCATGTGATTCCACCTATGAAACTAACGATTATAAAAAAATAGTTTCAATATCGTTCGTTTTAGTCTATAATTTAAACATAAAGTATAAAAATAGTTTCGAATGTGGTGAGCGTGTGTTAGCGAAAAAACTTTACTTAGATAGTAATTTGAAGGAACTGATGGAGTTTCCAGATAATGCGTTTCCCTTTGGTATTTGGCAGGACGAGTTTAATGAGACGGTCGGTCAAATTTTGAATTATCATTGGCATGAAACGATCGAAATGAATGTGCTGCTGAAGGGGAAGCTGGATTATCGCTTAAATGATCAGCGTTTCGTTTTGACAGAAGGCGACAGTATGGTGGTCTATTCAAATAGTCTGCATGGTGCGGCGCTGCGGAAAAAAGAGGATTCGGCAGAAATGCTGACGATTGTTTTTTCGGCGGATCTATTGACCGGCGGCGGGGCCGGCACGATTTATCAGAAGTACTTTCAAACCTTGAGGGATGAAGGGTTTCTCGGAAAACGTTTCGAAAGCGGCAGTGATATGGGGCAGGAAATGTCTGGCTTGCTGCTGAAATTAGCGTCGATTGAGGAAAGTGTCGGCTATGAATTGCGGGTGCTTTCTCAGCTTAGTCTGATTTGGGAAAAGCTGTTCAATCATTTATCCAGCCAACAGAAAACGTCGGCAACGAAGCGCCCTGAAAAATATGAACGGGAAATCAAATCTGTGATGAACTATGTCCAGAAAAATTATATGGAGCGCATCACGATCCAGATGCTCTGTGAACAAACGGGAATCAGTCGTTCGGAATGCTTCCGGATTTTTGCTCGTTTTACCCAAAAGAAGCCGATGGAGTACATCAATGACTATCGGATGTCGATGGCGGTTGGGCTGATGCTGAATACCAGGTGGACGGTCGATCGGATCGCTCAGGAATGCGGCTTTCAAAATGCCAGCTATTTTGGGAAAATGTTTAAGGAGCGCTTTAATCAAACCCCTAAGAACTATCGAATAAATCAAAGAAAAGAGGAACAATCGATTGGATAAAATTGCAGTATTGATCCCTTGTTACAATGAAGCTCAAACGATCCAGGCGGTGATCGATGATTTTAAACAGGAGTTGCCGGAAGGAACGATTTACGTCTATGACAATAATTCCACAGATGACACCTATGCGATCGCCAAAGCAGCGGGGGTGAAGGTTAAAAAGGAAAGTAGGCAGGGAAAAGGCAACGTGGTTCGGACGATGTTTCGTGAAATTGACGCGGAGTGTTATCTATTAGTAGATGGTGACGATACTTATCCGGCTAAAGATGCCCGCAACTTGTGTCGCGAGGTACTGGAAAATGGCGCGGACATGGTGACGGGAGACCGCCTGTCTTCTACCTATTTTTCGGAAAACAAACGGCCCTTTCATAACTCCGGTAATGTCGTCGTTCGTAATCTGATCAATTATTTCTTCAAGGGCAATATCAAGGATATCTTGACCGGCTATCGCGCCTTGAGCCCGTTGTTTGCCAAAAGTATGCCGGTTTTAAGCAAGGGCTTTGAGATCGAGACAGAGATGAATATTCACGCCTTGGACAAAAATTTTGTGATTAAAAATGTCGAGGTGGATTATCGTGATCGGCCGGAAGGAAGTGATTCGAAGCTGAATACGGTGTCTGATGGTATTCGTGTGATTAAGACGATTTTCCAGCTGTTCAAGGATTATCGTCCGCTGCTGTTTTTTAGTGTGTTGGCTGGAATTTTGGCGATCTTGGCGATTATTTTATTCATTCCGGTCTTTTTAGAATATTTCCGCACGGGACTGGTTGACCGGATGCCGACACTGATCACGGCAGGCTTTTTGATGCTGGCAGCCTTGCTGAATTTATCCTGCGGTTTTATCTTGGATACGGAAAATAAAAAGGCGCGGCAAAATTTTGAGCTGCAATTGAATGTTTTACAACAACTTATCAAAGGAGGTAACGCATGATCAAAGCTGTGGCAGTAGATATGGATGGCACTTTTTTGGATTCACAGGGACAATACGATCGCGAACGCTTTGAAGGGATTTTTCAGACGATGCTGGAAAAGGGCGTTCGTTTCATTGTCGCCAGCGGCAATCAGTATTATCAATTGCGGTCTTTTTTTCCTGAAAAAGAAGAACAGATCACGTTTGTTTCGGAAAATGGTGCGCTGATCTTTAAGAATCGGGAAGTGCTGAAAGAGAATCACTTTACAGACAATTTAGTTCAAGAGCTCTTAGCTTTTTTACAGGCAGAATCTAGTGAGTTGGAAGTTGTGGTCTGCGGTTTGAAGTCGGCCTATATGTTGAAAAGTGCCACTCAGCGATTTAAGGAGTTTTCTGCGCTTTACTATTTCCAATTAGCCGAGTTGGACAGCTTCGCGGATTTACCTGAGGATGTTATCGTAAAATTTGCTTTGGATGTACCTGTCGATCAAGCACCGAAAGTCGTCGCTGATTTGAATGAGGCCTTCAAGGATCAGATCACGGCGGTGTCCAGCGGTCACGGCAGCATCGATATTATTATTCCGGGAATCACTAAAGGCAGTTCGATCCAATGGCTGTTGGATCAATGGGGGATCGCACCGAATGAATTGGCGGCATTTGGCGATGCCAATAATGATTTAGAGATGTTGGCTCTAACTGAACACAGCTACGCCATGAAAGAATGCAGTCCGGATGTTTTGGCAACGGCGAAGAACCAAACACCGTCTCATAATGAAGCCGGAGTGTTGCAGGTGTTGGAAGGATTACTAAACTAAAAGGAGTGAAAACAGCTAGAACGCAAGCTGTTTTCACTCCTTTTTATTTCCTTCTTCTGTGTATTCTTTATACGTTTTTGTGTGATACAACTCTTCTGTTGAACGCTGACCATTCTTAGAAAAGACACTAGTTGAATCATCACCCAACTTTTTCTCGATATTGGTCAGAGTTTTTAGCGAATTTTTGTAATTGATTTGCTCCGCTTTGACTGGACTTAGACCGCTGTCATAATAAAACCGCAGCAAGTCGCCATGATTGATTTGGTCTGAGACAGCGAGCTGCTCATCAACCTGCTTCTTCACTTCTTTTGCCCCTTCAAATACTTCCGGCCGACTGAAATTCAGTAGTTCACCCGTTCGATTATCGTAGACGTCCCCTTTATGGTAAGAATACTCTTTCGTTACGAAATTTCCATTACGAAAAGCAACCAATTCCTCTTTATTTGGCGACAGCAAATCATGCCCCAGCAGCATCAAATCATCAGAATCATAACCAATCATATTCAGCAGAGTAGGCAGCACATCGATCTGTCCGCCATAAGTGTGATTGATTGATCCCTTGTCTTGACCAGGAATGTGAATGATCAGCGGTACTTTTTGCGCCTGCATGGTATCAAATGTTGTCCAATCCTCTTTGCCAAATAACTCCTTAGTATCCTTGATGCGAGAATCCGAGATGCCATAGTGATCGCCGTAGAGGACGATCATCGAGTTTTCGTAGAGCCCGCTGGCTTTCAGGTAGTCGAATAACTCTTTGATTGCCGTGTCCGAATAATTAGCCGTCGCGAAATAACCGTCGATCGTTGAATCTCCCGTATTAACTTTCGGGAATCCGTTCTCAGCTTCCGGCAGCTCAGAAAAGGGATAATGGTTGGAAACAGAGAGCAGTTTCGCATAAAAAGGCTGCTGCAAATGCTCTAAATATTTTACTGATTGCTGGAAAAAAGGCTTATCATGCAATCCATATTGAAACGAATTGCCGTCATTTAATTTATAGTAGCTGGAGTCAAAGAAATGCTGATAGCCGAACTTTTTATAGGTTTCATTGCGGTTCCAGAAATTCCCGGCATTACCGTGGAAAGCGGCGGTAGTGTAGCCAAGCTTCTGATCGAGAATCGCTGGTGCAGCGTTAAATGTATTTTTCCCGCCCAACTGTGAAAAAAGCGATCCCTGATTTAGCCCGAAGAGCGAATTTTCCAATAACGTTTCCGCGTCGCTGGTCTTCCCGGCACTCACTTGATGATAAAAGTTATCGAAGCTAAAGGAGCTGTTGCTGTGATAGAGACTATTTATGAAGGGCATCACTTCATGCTCTGCACCGTTCTCGTCCTTGACCTTGTAGTCGATCAAGAATTGATGGGCACTTTCCAAATGCACATAGATGATATTTTTGTCTTTAGCGATCCCGAACGTTTCCGTATTCTTTTCTTTTGGTCGCTGTTTGATTTTTTCTGCCAGAATTTCCATGTCATTCGGGCTAGCCTGTGCCCGGATCTGTGATACCTGATAAGTCTTGACCCCATCGTAGATCGTATAGGCATTGATTCCTAGGTATTTAACGAGATAGTCTCTGGAGAAGGTTCTGGTCAGTAATCCCGGTCGGCTTGTTTCTGCCAAAACTATATTTCCAGCTAGAAAAAGCAGGGCAGTGATCGTAATTGAAAAAGCGAATCTAGCTCGAACCGGACGAGTATCCAAGGGCAGCTTCTTCAAGAGCAAGACGGTCAATACAACGATGCAGTCTAGGAAGTATAGAATATCATGAGGTTTGAACAGCCGAATCGCGCTTTCGCCAAGCCCGCTCGCGACTTTTCCAGCGCCTAAAATCGTATCAATAGTAAGAAAATCAGTAAATTCCTGATAATAAACCACGTTGACAAAAAGCAGGATACTCAGCAGCAGATAAATAAGATAGCCCGTCATGTAAGCTATCTTGGTCCTTCTGATAAACAGAAAAATCGACAGGAAGAGCATCGTCGTCGCTACTGGATTGATCAGGAGAATAAAGACCTGAAGGGCATTATCCAATCTCAAATCAAAATCGACAAAATAAGCAAACAGACTTTTTGCCCACAGCAGCAGTGTCAATAATAAGAAGAAGCCGAAGCGTGAATTCAGTTTGGGTGTGGTCATAACAGAACCTCTCTTAATCAGCTTTGTAATTAGTTAATTGTACCGAAGACCGGATCGTAATGTAAAGGCTATCAAGATTTAAACTCTCTAAACTTATGAAAAAAGCAATGAGCACTGAATTAAAATGGCTTATTGCATCATTTACATACAAAAAGATCGATAGATTCACTCTATCGATCTTTTTAGCTTTCAATTGTTTGTGCTTGGTGCTCTTTGACAAACGCCTTCGCCTCTTTATTGATGGTTTTTAGATCACAGCCTTGCTGTTTCGCGGCAAAGACGCAGCCGCAGTAGCATTGGCGATAAACGTCGTATTCTTTGCACATCTCAATGGAGCGCTGATAGCCGGAATTTTTCTTGAAATCACTTGGCAGATAATGGGTGTTGTAGATTTTTTGGATATCCATGCCGATTTGATTGATCAATTGGCTATTTTTTTTCGGCGAGATCGTCAATGCACTGCCAAAATAATCATAGCCCCGTTCCAAGGCTTCTTTCGCTGCCAAATCCAGCCGCATATTAAAACAAGCAGTGCAGCGCTCGCCGCCTTCAGGCTCTTCAGTCAGATTTTTCTGCTGCATCAGTTGGATGAACTCATTGGGTTTGTATTCATCAATGATCAAGTCTACCTGATTGCCAGTCGCCGCATTGAAGTCATGAATGAATTTTTCTTGGACTAACACACGACGCTGATATTCACTTTCCGGATGAATATTGGAATTTGAGAAGAAGATCGTTACATCGGCGTGCTGGGTCAAAAACTCAAGTGTGTATGTACTGCAGGGCGCGCAGCAAGAATGAATCAAAGTCCGCGGGCGGACTGCTTCTTTTTCCCACGATTGAATCATCTTATGGAGCACACGGTCATAATTTATTTTTTGATTGCTCATTTTTTCAACGATTTCCGTTGCATCTATTGTATTCATAAAATCACCTGAGGGTATTATAAGCGAAGTGCGAACAGAAAGAAAGCTGAGAAGGGAGTTCTTAAAAATTAGAACCCGCTGTTTTGAAAATAAAAAATATCTGAGAGTAATTGCTTTTTTTTATTTAACGAATATAGTATATACTGTAAGGTATATACCGAATAGTTTTGCTTTAAAGTTGTTCTAGCCAAGTCATCAAAGAATCAGTATAGTGAAATTGAGGATAAATTAGGGAGTAACCAATAGATGAATTAACAGAAAAAGGAGAACATATGGAAGAGAAAAAGACGACAAAAGCGAAATTTAATCAGGTATCTGCCGCGATCGAAAAGCGTATTAATGAAGGTGTGTATGTAAGCTCGCAAAAGCTGCCTTCTGAATATGACCTGGCAAAAGAATTTGATTGCAGCCGCTTAACGATTCGTAAGGCCATCGATGATTTGATCAGCAAGAACATTTTGGTAAAACGACGCGGCAAGGGCAGCTACGTGATGTCACAGCCTAAGATTCAAAGCGGACGTTCTGGCTTGCAAGGGTTTACTGAGGCAGCAAAAGCCTATGGAAAAACCAGCAGTACAGAGGTCATCTCGTTTCAAAAGGTCGACGAACCATCAGAAGAAATCCTGAACGCTCTGCAATTGGAAGAAGATCAGCCGATCTACGAATTGGTTCGGCGGCGGATTTTAGATGATGAACCTATGACGGTGGAAAAAATCTATTTAGCCGAATATTATGTTAAAGGTTTGACTAAAGCTGATTTCAACGGCTCTTTGTTCAAATTACTGGAGGAAAAGACCGAGATCGCTTATTCCCACCAAGAAGTAGAGGCGATTT
Source organism: Enterococcus hulanensis (assembly GCF_005405485.1). Taxonomy (GTDB): domain Bacteria; phylum Bacillota; class Bacilli; order Lactobacillales; family Enterococcaceae; genus Enterococcus_A; species Enterococcus_A hulanensis. Next base: position 7,992 of record NZ_BJED01000002.1, read on the forward strand.
TAGTGAAGCCGGAGCTTTCAAAACTGCTGGATGTTCCAATGGGCGATCCATTATTGCAAGTCTATTCGGTGACTTATGCATTGGATGCCACGCCGATTTTTTATGATATTTCCTATTATCGGTCTGACCGATACGTATTCAAAACAACCCTTACTCGCTATAATCGCTAGCTTGTCAGCTTAGAAAAATTTATGACGATAGTCACTAGGAGGCTTCTTATGTCCATTGATTTTAGAAATGTGATCGAAGAAAACAAAGTGCAGTTTTATCAAGATCTTGACCAAGTGATGCAAGTAGAAAGTGTCAAAGGCACCCCAGAACCACAGGCGCCTTTTGGCAAAGGACCAAAGAAGGCGTTAGAAACAGTCATGGCATTGGCTGAGAAATATGGGTTTGAGACAGCGATCGTCAATGATGCGGTCGGCTATGCGCAGTGGGGCGATGAAAACGAGTACATTGGCGTGGTTGGACATTTGGATGTCGTACCTGCCGGTGAAGGCTGGTCTTTTCCGCCGTTTAAGCTAAGCCAAAAGGAGCAACGTTTTTATGGAAGAGGTATTTTAGATAATAAAGGACCAATTCTAGCTTGTCTGTTTGGTTTGAAATTATTAAAAGACATGAATCTGCCGGTCAAGAAAACCATTCGGATCGTCTTTGGAACAGATGAGGAAAGCGGCAGTTCGGATATTCCGCTCTATTTAAGTGAAGAAAAAGCTCCGCAATTTGGCTTTACGCCAGATTGTAAATATCCGGTGGTGTATGGCGAACGGGGAATCGTCAATTACGAAATATTCACGACCATTCCCGCCGCTGAATTGGAGGTTTTAGGTGATTTTGTTGGCGATCAAGCGCGAGATCACGTTCCCGATCATCTAGCTGTAACTGTTGCTGGAAAAGAGATCCAGGTAGTTGGTAAAAGAGCGCCGTCAAATGCACCGGAGCTTGGAGAAAATGCCATCACATTATTAGCGGAAAAAATGTTGCAAGAAAATTTGCTTTCAGGACAATTAGCCGACTATTTCTCATGGCTTGTAAAAAGTCTGGCGAATCAGCATTACGGCGAAGGCTTAGGAATTGATTTTTCAGATGCGGACAGTGGAAAGTTAATGATCACGCCTTACCAATTAAGCAAAAAGGGCCAGCAGCTGTCGCTTTCATTAGCTGTCCGATACCCGGTTTCAGTAGCTGAAGCAGAAGTAACTGAGGCGTTGGAAAAGCATTTGCCGCCAGACAGTCAGTTAGAAGTTACTCGGCGCATCAAAAGCAGCCATTTTCCTAAGGATGATCCAAATGTTCAGCAGTTGGCACGAGTCTATGAAGCAGTCACTGGATTAGACGGGACGCCGGTCACAACGACTGGAGCGACATACGCCCGTTTTGTTCCGAACATCGTGGCGTTCGGACCGTCGTTTCCAGGGCAAAAGGGGATCGCCCATAATCAAGACGAATATATGGATGAAGAAGATCTTTTGTTGAATATGGAAATTTATATGCGTGCGATGCTGGCGTTAATTGAATAAGTGAACGAAGCCTTGGTTAGAGATAGCCAAGGTTTTTTTTGCTTAGAGAACACTAAAAAAGTGAAAAAAATTTTGAATTTAGTATATACAAAACAGTATATACTATTTATAATGAGGTCAGATTTTCAAAATGTAAACGGTAACGGAAAGGAGCACGACGATGGCGTGGGGAGCGATTGCCACATGGCGTATGGCCCATGATGGTGTAGTGGAAGCATTGCGCTTACTAGAGAAAAAAGAGGGAGCCGGCGATGCGGTAGAGACATTGATCAAAACAGTAGAGGATTACCCTTATTATAAATCAGTCGGCTTTGGCGGCTTGCCAAACGCAGAAGGCATCTTGGAAATGGATGCGGCTTTTATGGATGGCGATACCTTTGAAATCGGCGCAGTCGCTGGGATCACCGATGTTAAAAATCCGATCTCAGTTGCACGAAAGCTAAGCAAAGACAAGTTCAATAGTTTTCGCGTCGGTGAAGGTGCAACCAAATATTCGATGCTGGCAGGATTCGAAAGAAAGAGCATGCTGACGGAGCGGGCGCACAAATTATGGGAAAAACGCTTGAAAGAAATTCAAGAGAACAATTTAAACCCCTACGACGGACATGACACAGTCGGCGCGGTCACTTTGGATCAAAAAGGAACCATGACGGCAGGAACCTCCAGCTCTGGTTTATTTATGAAAAAACCGGGCCGAGTAGGAGATTCGCCATTATCGGGTTCCGGCTTCTATGTGGATAGCGAGATCGGCGGCGCCGCAGCAACCGGGTTGGGAGAAGACTTGATGAAGGGCTGCTTGTCTTATGAAATCGTTCGTCTGATGGGCGAGGGAGTCACACCGCAGGCTGCCTGCGATAAAGCTGTCTATGAATTTCACGATAAATTAACGGCGCGTTATGGAAAAGCCGGAGCCTTCTCATTGATCGCCATGAATACCAAAGGCGAGTGGGGCGTGGCAACCAACGTGGAGTTCACCTTCAGCGTTGGAAATGATCAGGAAAACCCGCAAATTTTCATCGCCAATATGGGCCCAGATCATACTACCGATATCCAGCCGATCACACAAGATTGGTTAGATGCTTATGAAAAACGGATCAAAGCACCAATTGAATAAAAACTTAGGAGAGTGAAGAACATGAGTAAAAAACAAATTTATCTATTCTGTGATGCTGGAATGTCAACCAGTATTATGGTCAACAAAATGATGGAAATCGTCAATAAGCACAATATGCCGCTTCAAATTACGGCTTTTCCTGTAGCACGTTCGCAAGAAGTTGTTGCAAAAGAAAAACCTGTAGCGATTCTCTTAGGTCCACAGGTCAAATTTTTATTGGAAAAAACCAAAGAACAATTTGAACCGCAAGGCATACCTGTCGCAGTTATTGCACCGGAAATTTACGGCATGATGGATGGCGAAAAAGCCATGAAAGAAGTTTTAAAATTAATCAAACAAAATAAAAAATAGAACTTGATTGATTGGAGGAAAAAAAGATGCAGAAGTTTTTAAACTGGTTGGAAAAAGTTTTGACGCCGCTTGCTAAAGTTATTGGTGAGAACAAATATTTAATTGCCATTCGTGATGGATTTTTGATTTCAACGCCCTTATTGATTGTTGGTTCTTTCTTCTTATTACTTGCAAATTTTCCGATTCCAAATTGGAGCAATATAGTATCTCCAATCTTAGGGGATAACTGGGAATCGTTGATGTCTGTACCGGCATCGGCGAGTTTCGACGTTATGACTATTTTGGCTGTGGTAGGAATTGCCTACAGTTTAGGACGACAACTAGAGATTGATGCAATCCAATCAGGTGCTTTGGCGTTAGTATCCTTCTTTATTCTGACTCCTTTTACTACTCAATTTACACCAGAAAATAGTACACAAGTTTTTGATGTGACTAGTCTTCCTTTAAAATGGATGGGTTCAAGCGGATTATTCTTAGGGATGATCATTGCCCTAGTTTCCACACGGATTTTTGCAGCAGTGATTCATCGTGGCTGGACGATCAAAATGCCAGAGGGCGTTCCGCCAACCGTAGTGAAATCTTTTGAAGCATTGATTCCTAGTTTCGTTGTAGTGACAATAATGTTCGTTATCAATTGGTTAGTTTCATTAACGCCAATGGGGAACTTGCAAGATGTAATCTTTAAATTCTTACAGACGCCATTATTAAGTTTAGGAAATACCTTAGGTGCAATGATTATTGCATACTTGTTCTTGCATTTCTTCTGGTTCTTCGGTATCAATGGAAGCAGCGTGGTTGGTGCGGTATTCAATCCAGTTTTGCGAGCGCTATCGGTAGAAAACATGCAAGCGTTCAAAGATGGTCATGAAATTCCAAATATCATTACGGGTCAGTTCCAAGATATGTTTGCGACTTTTGGCGGCGGCGGATCGACGTTATCACTAATCATTGTGATGGTCATCTTCTGTAAAAGCCAACGTGTCAAGAAATTATCTCAGTTATCATTAGTACCAAGTATTTTTGGGATCAACGAACCGATAATTTTTGGCTTGCCGATCGTACTGAACCCGATTATTTTGATTCCTTTTGCACTAGTTCCTACTATTAATATTATTATTTCTTATTTTGCGATGGATTGGGGCATTGTTCCTTATACAAATGGGATTCAACTGCCTTGGACGACACCGCCGATTATTTCTGGTTTCTTAGTAAGCGGCTGGCAAGCCTCTGTACTGCAAGCACTGCTGATCGTTTTAGGAATGGCAATCTATTATCCGTTCATCAAAGTGTTAGATGATCAGTATTTGCGAGAAGAAAAAGAGGCAGAAGAGCTTGAAGCCGAGGAAATCGATTTTGATACGTTTGATTTTGACGAAATTTAAGATGGGTGAAGAGAATGAAGAAAATCATTTTGATTCTAAATCATGTTCAAGCAGGTATGGGAAGTGACGAGCACGCGAACCTAACTCCTAGCGGGAAAAAATCAGCATTAGGTCCCGGACAGACCCTAATGACCTATCTTAAAGAGCAAGATGCTGAAATCACTGCTACATTATATTGCGGAGACCACTATTTCTTAGCGCATCAAGCGGAGGTGACTAAGAAATTTGTAGGATTTGCCAAAAAATTTCAAGCAGACGCGGTCATTTGCGGACCAGCTATGCATTATCCGAATTTTGGTGAAATGGCCGGCTCTTTAGCAAAAATTTTTAATCAGCAAGGAATCCCTGCGATTGCTGCGATGTCGATTGAAAATCCAGCAACAGATAAATATCGATCGGAGATACCCATTGTAAAAATGCCGGAAAAAGGTGGAGTAGGATTAAACGATTCCTTCAAAAATATGGCATTGCTGGCTGTTGAAAAAGCTGAGGGAAAAGAGACAGCAGATTTAGAAAAACAGATTTGTTTTTAACGGAAGGAATTTTTATTAATGAATGATGAACAGTTGCAAGTGGTTATGGGGTTAATCATGAATGCAGGAAATGCAAAAGGTGAGGCAGTAGCTGCTTTAGCTGCTGCGAAAAAGGAAAATTTTACTGAGGCTGAAGAACGCATGAAGGCTGCGAATGAAGCCTTGGTTGAGGCGCATAATACTCAGACAGACTTGCTGACAGCAGAAGCAAGTGGAAACAACTCTGAAGTGACATTGCTGATGGTTCACAGTCAGGACCATTTGATGAATGCTATTTCCTATATAGGCTTAACCCAAGAATTAATCGATGTATATAAACGCATGATGGTATTAGAAAAATAATATATTTAGAAACTGACAGAGTGTGTTTTCTCTGTCAGTTTTTCATTTCTCTAAGCAGATGATTGGTTTATAATCAAACTAAATTCAAAATCAGAAAGCAGGCACTCCATGAACCCGTTCACTATTTATAATGAAGAAAAAAATCAATACCCAGTAGTCGTCAGCCTGCCTCATAGCGGAACGTGGATTCCGAGGGAAATGCGAAGCCGCTTGCGGCCAGAGGCTGTTTTAGCCAACACTGACTGGTTTTTACCAGAGCTGTATAATTTCTTAATCGAAAAAGGCTGCACGGTGATCGAAAATCAGGTGAATCGCTATGTCGTTGATCCGAATCGTGAAAGTCGAATGTCGGGGGCGGATTACCAAGAGACGGTCGTCTACCAGCAAAATACCTTTGGCAATCGTTTGTATGCGGAATCGCTGCCGTCTAAAGTAATCACTGAACGGTTAGCGAACTACTATTGGCCATATCATCAGGCCTTGCAGAAATTAATCGATCAGAAAACCCAGTATTTTTCTAAAGTTTATCTATTTGATCTCCACAGCTTCGCTGAATATCCGAATAATGATGCCACCGAGCCTGCGGATTTTGTGATCGGCAATCAGGAGGATCAAACAGCTAGTGCTGATTTACGAGAATTGTTTACGGACTCATTGGAAGCGGCGGGATACAGTGTTTCGAATAATCATCCGTTTTGTGGCGGATTTATCACCCGGCACTATGGCCAGCAGGCTGAGATCGAAGCGCTGCAATTAGAAATTCGCTACAATCAATACATCCAGCAGCGTTCGTTTGGTGAAGAAGAATTAACCGCCTATGATCCAGAATTATTTTCAACGACACAGGAAAAGCTGAAAACGATTTTTGAAACAATCTTAGTGGAACTCTCATAGAGAAGATCTAATAAAAAAAGCGTTCGATCATGTGATCGAGCGCTTTTTAGTAATCATTAGGATAATGGACGACGATAAATTTCACTACATTACTGGTTTGGTTGTCCCAATTGTGATCGATTGTGGAGAAATAGTGGGCGGAGTCGCCGGGATAGAGCTGATACGTCTGCTCTTCGATCACTAACGTCAGGATGCCCTCTAAAACATAAACGAATTCTTCACCATGATGAGGATAAGTCGTGGGCAGCTCGCGCTTTTCATGAGGCATGATCTCAATCATTTTCGGCGCGATTTTTTTATCCTGGGGTGTGCGGCTCAATTGTTTATAAATCATATTGTTCAATTTATGGATCACTGGTTGATCGTAGCCGCGAACGATTGGTTCGATCTCAGGTTCTTCTTCAAAAAAATAATTGATCTTTACATGAAATAAATCCGCGATATTTGAAAGATGCTCGACAGCAATGGTCGTGATGCCGCGTTCAAATTGGGACAGGAAGCCTGTAGACAAGTCAGTGGCTTCGGACAGCTGCTTGAGGGTCATTCCTCGTTCATTCCGCAGGTTTTTAACTTTTTCACCTATATTCATCTGCTAACTCCTTACATTGATTCATTATTTTTAGTATACCTGAAAAAAGGTCAAATTCCTAACCGTCATTTAAGTGAAAACTTTATGGAAAATAAAATAAAAAGTTCACGATTATGAATAAAGCGCTTGCAACTATGACGGCGGGACTTTATAATTAGAGGCGGGAGGGAAGCACGTGAAAAAGCCTACGATTTTTAATATTCAGAAGTTTTCGACCCATGATGGGCCGGGGATTCGTACGACGATTTTTTTCAAAGGGTGTCCCATCAGATGTGAATGGTGTCACAATCCGGAAAGTCAGGTATTTGCACCAGAGATTATGTTGAATAAATATGGTAAAGAAGAGCTGATCGGAAAGGATTATTCTGTCCGCGAGCTGGTAAAAAAGATTCAGGCGGATCAAATTTTTTATGATCAATCAGGCGGCGGGGTGACTTTTTCCGGCGGTGAAGTGATGGCGCAGAATATGGATTATGTGGTGGAACTGGCGCAAGAATGTCAGCGGTTAGGAATCACAGTCGCGATCGATACTTGCGGAGTCGCGCCGACTGAAAATTATCGCCGCATTTTGCCGTATACCGATTTGTTTTTGTATGATTTAAAGTTCATTGATTCACATAATCATCAGCTTTACACTGGTGCAGGCAATCAATTAGTGTTAGAAAATTTACGATTTTTATCAGAGCAGCAGGCGGAAATCAATTTGCGCTTGATTTTGTTAGATGAAATCAACGCAGAAGAAGTCGATGCAGAAGAAATCATTGAGTGGTTGGCTAAAGAGAGGATTCATGTCAGTGAAATTTCGCTGCTGCCGTATCATGATTTTGGTCGTGACAAATATGAGCGTTTGAACCGTATTTGTACCCAGAATTTCAGCAAACCAGCAGATGAAAAAGTAGAAAGGCTGCAAAAGGTTTATCAAGATGCCGGCTACCAAGTGACGATTGGCGGATAAAAGGACCACATATATAATAGGAGGGAAATTAATGGCAGAGTTAACACTGGAACCAACAAGAAGAGGAAGTACGGAACGGATCAAACGGCTGCGGGAGATCAGTGACAAGGAATGTACCCCAAGTATTTCGATGGAACGGGCGGTTTTATTAACTGAAGCGTACAAAAAATGGGAAGGCAAAGTTTCTGCCCCAGTATTACGCGGAAAAGCCTTCAAGTACATCATGGAAAATCGCACGAACTACATTGAAAAAGGCTCATTAGTATTGGGAGAAAAAGGGGACAAGCCTTGGGCAGCGCCAACATTCCCTGAATTGTGCTGCCACACGTTAGAAGATTTCGATAATATGCATAACCGCGAGAAAGTTTTCTTCCGCGTTAGTGAAGAAGACCGCCGCATTCAAGAAGAAGTGATCATCCCTTATTGGCATGACCGTGCTATGATGACTCGTATGAATCGCCTGCTGCCGGAAGAATGGCATTTGCTGTTTGATGCTGGATTATACACAGAGTTCTTGATGCAGCGCGGCCCCGGTCATACCGTAGCAGATGGCAAAATGTATCAAAAAGGCTTTGCCGATTTTAAAGCGGATATCCAGCAGGAGATCGACAACTTAGACTATAACAATGACATGGAAGCCTTGAACAAACGGGAAGAATTAGAAGGTATGAAGCTGGTCTGCGAAGGCATGATCATTTACGGCAAACGCTATGCGCAGCAATGCCGCGATATGGCTGAAACGGAAACCGATCCGCAATGGAAACAGGAGCTGTTGGACCTAGCCGAAGTCTGCGACGTAGTACCGGAGCATGCGCCGCAAACCTTCCGCCAAGCGATCCAAATGTACTGGTTCACTCATATCGGCGTGACGGTGGAAATGAACAACTGGGATGCTTATTCCCCAGGGAAATTAGACCAGCATCTGGAACCCTTCTATGAAAAAGATATCGAAGAAGGCCGTTTGACCCGTGAAGAAGCGCGGGAGCTATTAGAAAATCTTTGGATTCAATTCAATAATCAGCCAGCACCGCCAAAAGTCGGCATCACCTTAAAAGAAAGCGGCACGTATACTGATTTTTGTAACTTGAACACAGGTGCCTTGCGTCCGGACGGAACCAGCGGCGTAAGTGATGTCAGCTATCTGATTCTAGAAGTGATGGATGAAATGAAGCTGCTGCAGCCGAGCTCGAATGTGCAGATTTCCCGCAAAACACCGGAGAAATTCCTGCGTGAAGCCTTGAAAGTCTCCCGCAAAGGCTGGGGGCAGCCGGCGATGTATAATTCTGAGGCGATCTTGGCAGAATTAAGCTATCTTGGAAAATCGGTGGATGATGCTAGAGAAAGTGGGATTTGTTCTGGCTGTGTCGAAGTCGGTGTGGCCGGAAAAGAGGCCTATGTTTTAACAGGTTATCTGAATATCCCGAAAGTATTTGAGCTTGCCATGAACCGCGGCTACGATCACTACACGGATAAGCAGGTGGGGATCGATGTCGGCGACTTCACTAAAATGGAAACCTACGAAGAAATTTTCGAAGCCTTCCACGAGGAGCTGCAATATGTGGTAGATGTGAAGGTGGCTGGCAATAACATGATCGAACGGATGTATATGGAGTTCATGCCGGTACCATTGCTTTCTGTCATGTCTGATGATTGTATCAAGGTCGGCAAGGATTACAATGCCGGCGGAGCACGTTACAACACAAGCTACATTCAATGTGTAGGAATTGCGACGATCACGGATTCATTGGCGGCGATCAAGCATAACGTCTTTGAAGAAAAAACCATGACGATGCAAGACTTGCTGGATGCCTGTGAAGCAGATTTTGAAAACTATGACGAAATTTATGACCGAGTGTATAACGAAACACCGAAATATGGAAATGACGATGAATACGCGGATACGTTATTACGCGATGTAGCAGCTTCATTGCAAGAAGTGATCGCGGGCCGTCCAACACCGAAAGGCTCGAAAACAGTAGTTGAATTCTTGCCAACGACTTGCCACGTTTACTTTGGCCAAGTCATGGAAGCTTCGCCAAATGGCCGCCATAAAGGAATTCCATTGCCAGATGGTATTTCACCAGAAAAAGGCGCCGATCGCAACGGACCAACTGCGGTAATCAAGTCTGCATCGAAAATCGATCAAACGAAAACCGGCGGTGCTTTGCTGAATCAAAAATTCACTCCTAGCGTAGTAGCAGGTGAAGCAGGCATCACCAACATGGCGTCATTAGTTCGCAGCTATTTTGCTCTGGACGGACACCATATCCAATTCAACGTGATCGATCGCAATACTTTGCTGAAAGCGCAAAAGCATCCGAAAGAATACGAAAACTTGATCGTGCGTGTTGCCGGCTACAGCGATTACTTCAACAATCTGGAAAAAGCCCTGCAAGATGAGATCATCTCCAGGACAGAACAAGCCTTCGGGTAAATCAACGAGGATCAATTAAGAGCCAGAAAGCTTATTTTCTGGCTCTTTTTATACACAAATTGGTGACACGATTAGAATCTCAAGATTTAAGTAAGGGCTTTCTGATATAATGAATTGGACATAATGAAAAAGGGGTGCTGATTGATTTATGAATCGTATGCCTAAGTACGAAAAGCAGAGTTTGAGCGACCGAGTCGTCGCGCATGTTAAAGAGCAGATTCTAGCAGGAACTTTAAAAAGCGGGGATCGTTTAATAGAAACAGACATTTCCACTCATTTTAGGATTAGCCGAGCGCCGGTGAGAGAGGCGATGCGGATTTTGAATGAACAGGGACTGATTACCTTTTCTCCCCGCAAAGGAAATCATGTGATCGAAATGAACCCGGCCGAACTTATGGAAGCCTTTGAGATTCGAGCCTCACTTGAAACGCAGATCCTGCGAAAACTATTGCGGGAACAACGGATCAAAGAAACAGATTTCCAGCAGCTGACCAAAATTGCACGCGAGATGAACAGCGGTGAAAAGCGAGGTGTAAATGAAGCGGAAAAATTCTTTTTGCTGAATTCGTTGGATCTTTCCTTTCATAAGTATTTGTGGGAATTGTCTGGAAATGTAAGAAGAGTACAAATTTTAGAGGGGTTGTTTTATCAGCTGCTGATTGTGATGAACGAGGATCTCTCTTCACTAGGTGTACTTGAAAAGAAAGCCGAAGAACATTTGAAGCTTGTGGAAGTTTTGCGGGAGAACGATCCATCAGCGGTCGTCCGCGCCTTCCATAATCATATTCAAGATTACGTCAAAGTCACTTTACCGAGGGAAGAACAAAACTTTTGTTTAGATTGTTAAAAGCAAATGACTAAAAAATGAACCGTCCATTATTCGGACGGTTCATTTTATTTTTTTAAGGCAATTTGCTGTGCGTGAACATTTTTCAAGAAGGTCTGGTCATGTTCGACAATCAGCATGGTTGGTTTGATTTGTAATAAAAGATCTTCTAATTGCTTTTGATTGAAGACATCTAGATAATTTAACGGCTCGTCCCAAATGTAGAGCTCGGCTTCTTGCGCGAGGGATTTAGCAAGTTCGACTTTTTTCCGTTGCCCCATACTCATTTCTTCGATCCGATTTTGAAAGACGTTTCGTTCCATGCCAAGTTTTCGCAGATTGTTTAAAAAGGCCGAATAATCCAACTGATTCCTCTCAGCGAAGTCTTGCAGCTTGCCGCGGTTGCTTTCGTAATTTTGCCGGACATAGCTGATTTTGGCTGATGGCCGAAGGAGTTCGCCAGCGGCTTCACCTGCAAAGGTTCCTAATAAATAGTGCAGTACACTAGATTTTCCGATCCCGTTTGGTCCGGTCAGGGCAGTAATTGAGCCCCGTTTTACTTCAAATGATAACGGCGCAAACAGCGGTTCCTGCTCTAGATACTGAAGCGTCAGATTTTCAATTTTCAAAAGCTGCGGGTGACGACTGGCTTGGTAGTTCATTGTTAAACGATCGACATCCTCTAAGTCTTTTAAAAGTCCTTCCTTTAGTTCGATCTGATCGTACATTCGATCTTCAATGGTTTTTGAACGCTTCATAGTCCGGGCCGCGCGGGCGCCGATGAAGCCAGTATCAAAAACACCGCCGCTGCCTTTTTCGGATGGTTTGCCATATTTGTCGGTTTCCCGCGACCGCGACCACTCAGCTTTTTCTGCGGCTGTCTTTTTCAGTCGGCTGACTTCCTTTTTGATTTTTCTATTTTGTGCTAATTCAAATTCATCCCGCAATTTCTTTTGTTCTTCGTAGGTTGAAAAATTTCCCTGATAAAGTATCAGCTGGCTTTTTTCGATCGCCAAGGTATGATCGGTGACCTGATTCAAAAATTGCCGATCGTGGCTGACAACGATAAAACCGTCCTTTTGCTGCAAATACTTCGCGACATGCTGGCGTCCTTGCAGATCTAGATGATTCGTCGGTTCATCAATTAATGGAAAAAAATTCTCCTGAGTAAACAGCAATGCCAACAATACCTTTGTTTGTTCACCGCCAGAAAGGGTCTCGTACGGCTGCCACAATACCTGCGGGTCCAACTGGATCAAGTTCATTTCTCGTTCCAATTCCCATAGCTCAAAGTCGGCCACTTCCAATAAGGTGTAATACGTTAGCTGATCCGTCATCTCCACAGTTGCGGGAAAATAGACAGGCTGCAGCGGAAATTGGATTTCTCCCTGATACGCATGCTTTCCCAGCAGCAGCTGCAGCAAGGTGGTTTTGCCGCGGCCGTTACGACCAACTAACCCTAACTTCCAACTACTATCGATCGTTAAATTCGCATCGTCAAATAATAAATCAACCTGCTTATCAAAGCCAAAGGTCAAATGTGTAATTTTAATTGTAGACATAAAAAATACCCCCGTTTGTTTCACTAAGGAAACAAAAAAATCCTAACCAATTTTCAGGAAAGGACTTAGGGGTGAGAGGTCTTTTTTCTAAATAGTGGTAGATAGCAGGACAGCTAGCTCATTTGAAATGAAAACATTTTTCAAAACCGTGAAAAATGTCTTTATTTTCGTACGCATACCATTCTGCTAAACTGCTTGTTCACTATCTCCGAAAAAAAGTTTATCACCGGTTCATGCTTGGCAAACTGCGAAAAGCATAACTGGCAAAAAAGAGACCACACCTTGAAAGCCTAAGCCAATCCTGAAAATCTGCGCACTAATCCCATCAATTTTCGTTAACTGATGTTCAGTTTGCAGCTTCCAACATTCGCTTAGTTTTTCAATGGCATGATCCCTCGTTTCAATATTAGTTGATTTCATTAAAACAAAATTTTCTGATTTTGTCAAAAAAAAATACGGACGCAGCCGCTTCCCCAAACATGCTACGCCCTGGAGTGATCCTCGATAAACGAGGCGAAGAAAATTTATTCTTCTATTATTATATTAGCATATTTCAAGAAAAAAAAGTCTTTTAAACCCTTGAGAAAAGTTAGCAGTGGAGCCGCTGCCAAAAAGTTTGGTACAATGGGTTCAGAAATGGAGGTGGTGGGATGAATTATGCAGGAATTTATCATCGTCCCGAGAGCGAGTTCGCTTTTCTTTATACGAAAGATTTGATGCGGATTCGCCTGCAAACAGCCCGCAATGAAATAAAATCCGTTGGTTTGATCAGCGGCGATTTTTATACCTTTGCGGAGGAGAAATGGTATCACACCCAGCAAACAATGAACAAAACCTATACGACCGATACGCATGATTATTGGGAAATCGAAGTGACCGCACCGCATCATCGCTTGGCGTATGCGTTTTGTATTACGGATTATGCTGGAACACAGATTTTTTATACCGATCAAGGAATTTTTGAATACGAAGAGGATCGTTTAGCGCGGGACTATTTATATTTTCGGATGCCGTATTTTCAAGAGATCGATCGGTTTAAAGTGCCGGATTGGGTAGCAAAAACGGTTTGGTATCAGATTTTTCCGGAACGCTTTTATAATGGTGATCCATCGAACGATCCAGACGATGTGTTAGCCTGGGGAAGTGAAAAGCCCACCCGCGAGAATTTCTTTGGCGGGGATTTGCAGGGTGTCATCGACAAGTTGGATTATTTGGAAGACTTGGGTGTCAACGGCTTGTATCTCTGTCCGATCTTCACTTCGCCGTCGAATCATAAATACGATACGGTGGATTATTATGAAATTGATCCGCATTTTGGCAATAAGCAGCTGTTCCGCGAGCTGGTGGAAAAAGCCCATGAGCGCGGAATTCGCGTTATGCTGGATGCAGTATTCAATCATCTAGGCTCCAGCTCGCATCAATGGCAGGATGTGATTTTGCATGGGGAGGAATCTGCTTATGCTGATTGGTTCCATATTGATTCCTATCCACCGCGGTATACAGCGATTCCCGATTCGGAATATGCGAAAAATTTGAATTATGATACCTTCAGCTTCAATCCACACATGCCGAAGCTGAACACTGCCAACCCCGAAGTCCAAAATTATTTATTGGAGATTGCGACCTATTGGATTCGCGAATTTGATATTGACGGCTGGCGGCTAGATGTAGCCAATGAAGTCGATCATCATTTTTGGAAGGAATTTCATGAGGCGGTTTTGCAGCAAAAAGAGGATTTATATATCTTAGGGGAAATCTGGCATTCTTCACAGCGCTGGCTGCAGGGGGATGAATTTCACGCGGTGATGAACTATGCTTTCACCGACAGCATCAAAGCCTTTTTCGTGGAGCAGACGATCTCAATCTCGCAAATGATTTTCGGAATGAATCGTCAGCAGCTGCTTTATCGCGATCAGACCAATGAGGTCAGCTTTAATTTGCTTGATTCCCACGATACGCCGCGGATATTAACGTTGTGTCAAGGGAACAAAGAGCTGATGAAGGCAGTCTTAACTTTCATGTTCATCCAAAAAGGCACGCCGTGTATTTATTACGGCACGGAGATCGGGATGGAAGGCGAGATGGACCCGGATTGCCGCCGCTGTATGATCTGGGAAGGACAAGATGAAGAGCTCCAGACCTTCTTCAAGCAACTGATTGCTTTACGGAAGCAATTTTCTGAAGTATTCAGCTATGGCACCACGACTTGGCATTATGATGATGATAAAAAAGCCTTCTCATTGACGCGAAGCTATAAAGAAAAAACATTGATCGCGACCTTTAATGAAGGCGAGTCCTTTGAGGTTGAAAAGAATGGTCGACGCGTGTTTGGACAGAATTATCATGAGGGCGAGGAGTATCAGCTATTATCTCATGGATTTGTGATTCAGGAACAGTAAACTATTAGAATAATGAAACAAAAAGATCGGCTAAGCAATCACTTAGTCGATCTTTTTTTCAGCTTGGCAACGAGGTTGAAGGGAGCCATGCACTTTTGTGGTATAGTAGGAGCATCAGCGAAGAGCTACGGAGGAAAAAAATGAATAATAATGATATATTGCTGCGATTAAGGTACGCGTTAGATATTAAGGACACCGATATCATCAAGGCTTTTGAATTGGGCGGTCTGGGGGTTTCGCGAGAAGAAGAAAGAGCGATGCTGACTAAGGTACACGATCAGGTATTTGAAGAAGATGACAGCTTTGAAAAAAATGTTTACGAAAAAATGATCAATAATAAACTGCTGGATACCTTTTTGAATGGCTTTATCATCCTAAAACGGGGCGAGCCAAAGAACCCAGTACCACAACCAAAAAATGGTGAAGTTAAACATATCAACAATGTGTTATTGAAGAAGGTAAAGATTGCCTTGGCCTTGACCAGCGACGATATGCTGGATATTTTAGCCAGAGCCGGTGTTTATCCTTCAAAAGGCGAGCTTGGCGCGATCCTGCGTAAAGAAGGGCATCGTAATTTTAAGCCCTGCGGCGATAAATATGCCCGCAACTTTTTAAAAGGCTTAGCTTTGTATTACCGAGATTAGAATCAGCAAGACCAATCTTTTACTCAAGGTTGGTCTTTTTTTTGCCCAAAAACAGAAAGCTTTTACTGTCTATCTTAGATAAATCATCAGTTATCACTTTTAAAACCTCATATATGCGCATAATAAAATTATATAAACATCTTATTGACTTTGTATAATCATCGTATTACACTGGAATCAGGTTAAATAAAATTATTTTAAGAGGAGAAGCGCATGAATCGTTGGGTTTACTTATTTTCAGAAGGATCAAAAGAACAAAAGGATTTATTAGGCGGCAAAGGGGCCAACCTTGCTGAGATGACAAAATTGGGTTTGCCAGTGCCCACCGGATTTACGGTAACCACTGAAGCATGTTTATACTATTTGAACCACGGCAACCAGCTGATCGACGAAATGAAGGATCAAGTGATGGCAGCCGTTGAAAAATTATCCGCTAAAACGGGGAAAAAATTTGGTGATCTAGACAACCCTCTATTAGTATCCGTGCGGAGCGGCTCGAAATTCTCGATGCCGGGAATGATGGATACCGTTTTGAATTTGGGGCTGAATGATCAAACAGTCGCAGCCTTAGCCGAGAACAGTCAGAATGAACGTTTTGCTTATGACTGCTATCGCCGCTTATTGCAGATGTTCGGCAATGTCGTGATGGGGATGGACAATAATGATTTTGAAAATCGCATCACAGCCTTGAAAAAGGTCAATAATTTATCCTTTGATAATGAATTGACGGCTGATCATTGGAAACAAATTGTAAGCGAGTACAAAGAAATTTATCGCAAAAAGCTGCAGCGTGAATTTCCGCAGGACCCGATCGAACAACTATATTTAGCGATCGAAGCGGTCTTCGGCAGCTGGAACAACCAGCGGGCGAAAACTTATCGCCGGTTGCATGACATCAGCGATGATTTGGGAACAGCAGTAAATATTCAGGAGATGGTCTTTGGAAACTTTGGCGAAAGCTCTGGGACCGGCGTTGTGTTCTCACGAAATCCATCATTGGGCGATCCAGGATTATTTGGTGAATATTTGATCAACGCACAGGGTGAAGACGTGGTTGCTGGTGTTCGAACACCAAAACCGATCCAAGTATTAGCAGATGAGCTGCCTGAACAATACCAACAATTAAAAACTATCTGTGAAAACCTAGAAAAGCATTATCATGACATGCAGGACGTTGAATTTACAATCGAGCGGGAAAAATTATTTATCCTGCAAACCCGCAGCGGAAAACGCACATCAAAAGCGGCGTTGACGATCCTGCTAGATTTTTATAAAGAAGGCATCATCGACGAAAAAGAATTGATCGACCGGATCGAAGCGAAGGATTTGGAGGCGGCTCTGCATCCAAACTTCGATGAGAAAGAATTGAAACTGCATGAATCATTCTTATCTGGATTAGCAGCTAGCCCGGGCGCTGCAACAGGAGCGGCATATTTCACTGCCGAAGCAGCGACCGAGGCAAAAGCTCGCGGGGAAAGAGTGGTACTGGTACGAGAAGAAACTTCACCAGAAGATATTGAAGGGATCGCAGTCAGTGAAGCGGTGATTACTAGTCGCGGCGGGATGACTTCTCATGCGGCCGTAGTTGCACGAGGCATGGGGATCTGTTCAGTGGTCGGCTGTGAGCGATTGACGGTATTGGAAGAAAACAAGGCGACAGTCGGAGACAAAGTCATTGAAGAGGGAACGATTCTTTCTGTTGATGGAACCACTGGAAAAATCTACTTTGGCGAAATTCCGATGGAGGAAGTGACCAACACAGTAGCGTTGGATGAGCTTCATGTGATTTGGGATCGCCATGCCCAGATCAAAGTGCGGGCGAACGCGGAGACACCAAATGATATCGAGACTGGGATGGCCCTTGGAGCAGTCGGGATAGGGTTGGCCAGAACAGAGCACATGTTCTTTGAAAAGAGTCGTCTGCTGCAATTCCGTCAATTAATTTTGGCAGATAGCTTGGACGAACGTTTGGAAGTATTGAAGGACTTAAAAGAAGTTCAGAAACAAGACTTCAAATTTATGTATGAGGCAGCACAAGGCAAGGCGACTACGATCCGTTTGCTTGATCCGCCGTTGCATGAATTCTTGCCAAAAGGGGCAGACGAGTGTCGCGAGGTCGCGAAAGAACTAGGCAAGACCTTTAATGAAGTGAAGCGGAAAACGGACAATTTGGCAGAAGTCAATCCGATGTTAGGTTTCCGCGGTCTCCGCTTAGGCGTGGCTTATCCTGAAATTTATCAAATGCAGGCAGAAGCGATCATTGAAGCAGCCTGCGAAGTGACAAAGGAAAATGACTTTACGATTCAGCCTGAGATCATGATTCCATTTACAATTGACGCGCAGGAATTTGCCCGCGTCCGTGCATCGATCGAAGAAGCGATCCAAAAGAGTCTTAAGGAACATAAACAAGCTTTAGATTACCAAATCGGTACGATGATCGAGATCCCAAGAGCCTGCTTTGTCGCTGCCGAGATCGCGAAGCACGCGGACTTCTTCAGTTTTGGGACCAACGACTTGACTCAGATGGCTTTAGGCTTGTCCCGCGATGATTCGCCGCGGATCATTAATCAATATTTGGAAGCCGGTATTTTTGCGGATGATCCATTCCAAGTCTTGGATGAAGCCGGAGTTGGAGCCTTGATGAAATTAGCAATCGAAGGCGGAAGAAGCGTCAATCCGAAGCTGAAGATTGGAATTTGCGGTGAAGCGGCGGCTCATCCGAAGTCAATCGCTTTCTTAAATAACTTGGCGATCGACTATATTTCATGCTCGCCGTTTAGGATTCCGCAGGCGAAAATGACGTTGGCTCAGGCGGCCTTAAAAAAGTAAGCCGCAGCTTGAATAAAAAAACACGTATATGAGTTTTTGATTAAAAATTAGAATGATTTTGAAAAGAGATAGTCTCTAATTGGGCTATCTCTTTTTTGTAATTAACTGGAAAATTCAAAAACTTAAAATTAATGAAAGATAACAAACAAATGAGAAAGAACAACCTTAAATGAATGAAATATAATTTGTAAACGGATACAACCTTCGTTATACTTCTTGTAGGCTTTAAATGTGTCATGTCATTATAAAATAGCCTCTTTTTTTGAACAGCTTGAATAACATGTTTTTTTTAGTGAAAGCTTTATTTTTAATGGAAATCAGCTATTTTCTATTAAATGATAGTTGTTTCACAATGACTTATGAATAAAAATACGGTATAATGCTGATTTGGGAGGTGAAACAAACTGCGGAATTAGGAATCATAGAATAACATTTCCATCATTCATGAGCGGACTTTTCCGTTGATTGTTTTGACGTATTGCACCCATAAAAGGGACCGTAAATTCGTCTTTTGAAGAAAGTTATTCTAAACTGTCAAAATTTGAAACTATATTTAGACATGATCTTTCTAATGAATCTAACAGGTTTAACGACTTGTTATAAAAAAAAGAAAGCAGGGATTAAACAATGACAATTGATTGGCAAAAAGAAGTAGAAGCACGCAAAGACGACTTAATGAAAGACTTAGGCGATCTTATCCGTATCAACAGTATCCGCGACGTGGAACATGGAACAAAAGAAGAACCTCTTGGACCTGGACCAGCTGCCGCATTACGTAAAGTATTAGAATTTGGCGACCGCGATGGTTTCGTTACGAAAAATATCGAAAACGTAGCAGGCCACATCGAATATGGTGACGGAGAAGAAATGTTTGGGCTTTTAGGACACGTGGATGTAGTTCCTGTCGACGATAACTGGGATACAGATCCATTTGAACCAGTGATCAAAGATGGAAAATTATACGCACGTGGGTCAGCCGATGATAAAGGGCCTTCAATCGCTGCTTATTATGCAATGCGAATTATCAAAGATTTAGAATTACCAATTTCTAAAAAAATTCGCTTCATCTTCGGTACTGATGAAGAAAGCGAATGGGTAGGAATCCACCGTTATATGGAAGTGGAAGAAATGCCTAAAGTTGGTTTTTCTCCAGATGCACAATTCCCAATCATCAATGGTGAAAAAGGTATCTTATCTTATGAAGTGACTTTTGCAAACAAAGACAACGCTGAATCTGGCGACTTTGATCTTGTAAGCTTCAAATCAGGTTTACGTACCAACATGGTACCCGGCGATGCAACAGCAGTTCTTAAAGTCAACGACGAAGCAAAAGTCGCTGATGTAAAAGCTGCATTTGATGCATTTGTTGAAAAATCTGACATCAAAGGCGAGTTTGCTGAAAACAACGGCGAAATCACAATTACTGTGATCGGTAAAGGTGCTCACGCACAAGAACCAAAATTCGGCGTGAACTCAGCAACATTCTTAGCAGCATTCTTAGCTGACTATAAACTTGACGGCAATGGTGCTAACTACATTCAAACCATTTCTGAATATATGCACTTAGATTACAACGGTAAGAAAATCAATGCTTACACTAAACACGATGTAATGGGCGAAACAACTTCGTCAGCGAACTTGTTCGACTACAGTGCAGACGGCGACAAAAAAGTTACATTAAATGTTCGTCATCCAGAAGGCATCACAAAAGATATCATCTTAGCCAACATGGAAGAAGTCCTTAAAGATGCAGGCGTTTCAATCGCGATCATTGGTGACGTGAAAACTCCTCATTATGTTCCAGCAAGTGATCCATTAGTGAAAACATTATTGGACGTTTACGAAGAACATACAGGTCTTGAAGGCCACGAAGAATCAATCGGCGGGGGTACTTACGGTCGAATCCTAGAACGTGGTGTCGCATACGGCGCAATGTTCCCAGGTGAAGAAAACGTAATGCACCAACCAAACGAATTTATGCCTATTGATAGCTTGTTCAAAGCAACAGCTATTTATGCTGACGCTATTTATCGCTTAGTTAAATAGTAGGTACTGAGGGACAGGAATCCTGTTTTTTGCAGGGTTCCTCATCTCATTGGGAAATGATAGTAAGGAAGGAATTACAAAGATAATGAAAAAACTCTCAAAAGACGCTTTTGGTGGAGTAGCAGGGAAAGATTATGTCCCGTATGTAGCTGATAAGCCTAAAAAAGCAGGCTCGCCAATCATTATGATTTTAGGTATTTTACTGGCTGCACTTTTTGCTGCATCGACTGCTTATTCAGGTATGAAGGCTGGTTTGACTGTAGCAGCAGGTATTCCAGGTGCAATTATTGGATCAGGGCTAGTCGCTCTATTTGTAAAACCTAGAACCATTTTAGGTAAGAACTTATTGCAATTGATGTCAAGTGGTGGGGAATCTGTAGCCTCTGGTATGATTTTCGTATTGCCGGCCGTAATCTTAGTCGGTGGTAAAGTGAACTTCATCGAAGGTGTTGGTTTAGGTATCGGTGCTGTTTTACTAGGTGTCGGTGTTTTCTCAATCGTTCAAGATTACATGCTTGTAAGTGAACACGGTAAACTGGTTTATCCAGAAGCAATGGCTATTTCTGAAACATTAGTCGCTTCTGATACTGGTGGCGATTCGCTTAAATATATGGGGATCGGTTTTGGTATTGGCGGTGTGCTAACTGCTTTAACTGGTTCTGTATTTGGTATTATGAATAACGTTGTCAGCTATGTAAACGAAAGCTTCTACAAATGGAAATTTGAAACAGAAGTAAACCCATTATTAACGGGTATTGGTTTCATCGTTGGGATGGACGTTTCTGTCTTGATGTTTGCTGGTTCGATCTTAGCGAACTTCGCGATTGCGCCATTACTTGGTTACTTCATGGAAATGGCTAACAGCAATGCCCATGTTTGGGACAATGCTTCTCAATTATTGAGTGCATCAAACTTTGCTGTGATCTCCGGTTCTTATGTTAAATACATCGGAGCTGGTATGATGATCTCTGGTGGATTGATCGGCGCGATCAAATTGATCCCAACAATCATTTCATCAATCTCTGCAACTATGAAGGGCCGTAAAGACGGTGTTGAACAAGAAGGCGGCGGTATGCTGCCATTGATCATCGGCGCTGTTGTTGGTATCGTAATGGGCTTTGTCATCACTGGAAGTGTGGCAATGGCACTTGTGGGCGGCATATTATCAATCATTTTAAGCTTCCTATTCGTTATCGTTGCAGGTCGTTTGACTGGTACAATCGGTACGTCAAACTTGCCAGTATCTGGTATGACGATCGCTTCAATGGTTATCTTGACGCTAGTCTTTGTTATGATGGGCTGGACTTCAGCTGAAAATACACAACAATTATTAATGTTTGGTACATTTATCGTGTTAGCGATCTCTGTAGGTGGTGGTTACTCTCAATCACAAAAAGTTACTTTTGTAATGGGCGGAAACTTCAACGAAGGCCGTCGCTACTTCTTGATCTCTAACATTGTCGGTGTGGTAATCGTTACTGGTATGATGGTAATCTTATCTCCACAATTAGCAATTACTGGATCAAATCCTCCATTCGGTTTGCCGCAAGCGAACTTGATGGCGACATTGACTTCAGGAATTACGTCTGGATCACTTCCATGGCATATGATCATCGCCGGTGTTGCAATGGGTGTTGTTTTACACTTCATGAAAGTGCCGATCATGACCTTTGCGATTGGTTTCTACTTGCCAATTTCTACAACTTCAATCATCTTAGTCGGTGCGTTGATCCGTCAATTGATCGATGTATTGAACAAAAAAGAAACAGAAGAAGTTGCAGAAGAACGTATTACTTTAGGTGTCAGCTTGTCATCTGGTTTGATCGCTGGTGGTTCAATCATTGGTTTGATCGGAATCATTTTACAAGTAACAGGTGTGGTAACTCCTGGAACACCAACAGGCTTCTTAGGATCTAATGGTTCAGCATTCTTGCTGCTTGCGATCTTAGTTGCTGCGATCATTATTCCGCTATTAAGTGTGAAGAAAGTGAAACACAATGACTAAAGAACAGCCAAATGCTGTGAATCCTGAAACGGAAGAGCTGTTAAAACGCGTCTACCGTCTCAAAGAAGATCTGCATTATGAAGTTCGTGACGGCATCGTCTTTGTCATCACGGAACAAAATGCTTGGATCCAACGAGTCTTACGCAAGATTCATTATAAGATCCCAGAAACTACTGAGATGGAGCTGGACAAATACGGCAGCTTTATTCTTCAGCAGGTTGATGGCAAACGGACGGTCAAGGAAATTGGTGAAAACCTCGGCGCAGCCATCGAAGAAGCCAATGATCAATTGTACGATCGTTTGTTGATCTATTTGCATCATTTAGAGAAGAATGAAAAATATATCGAATTAGTCTAAAGAAACCCACTTCAAGCAGTCGCTTGAAGTGGGTTTTTCTTTTTACTCACTTAATAACTCAGAAAAGTTGAAAATCATGCTGACAAGATGTGCAGCTTCTCCTAGTTCAGTCAATGTAGCGGCTTCAACAAATTGTACACCCCGCCGCCGATCAGTATAGTCCAATGTTTTTACTTGTAAAGGGTTGATATACCCGTGTGTTTTGTGGGTTTCATCTAAGGGGATAAAATGATCCTTTTTTGTACTAGTAATTGGACACACAGCGACCATCCCTGTTACAGAATTATAAACATCGGAACTTATTACGAGTGCTGGCCGTTTCTTTTGAATTTCACGACCTACGCTGGGATTGAAATTAATAATGATGATATCCCCTTGTTTGGGTGTATACCCTTTTAAACTGTAGTTCACTAGATCATTTCCTTTCCGACAGGAGCGTCATCAGGGAACTTCGGACCAGCATCAATCGTTTCTCCTTTTGCAAAAGCTTCTTCAAAAATATTGCTTTTTTTCTTAATGAAGGTAATAGAATCATTTTTACCTTTAACTGCAATGTAGTCAATATTTTCTTCTATTCCAAACTTAGTAGGGACAGTTAAAACAATGGCATTTCCTTGACGTCTTGTTTTCATGATAAAAACCTCCATCCTTTTAGTCGCTATCAGTATACCACCTCCATAAAGTGAATACAATGTAATCACTTTATGGAGGTGGTATTACGATTAAAAATATCAAAAGGACTTTAAGAAATGTTCCTTATTTGAAAAAAATTATCGGCTTTGATTTTTGGATTCCCTTGTCCTAGTATGAATGGAGAAATTCAAAGACAATCAAATTAACTGATTATCCTTTGACGGATAGGAAAACAAAAAGACTCTTTTTTTGCGTATTTTTTTCGTGATACACTTAATTTAAGTATGTGTAGAAAAAAGGGGTGGATATTTCTTGCGGAAATTGTTAATCGTAGAAGATGAAAATGAAATAAACAAATTGATCCATGATTTTTTTGAGCTGAAAGGGTACGAGATCAAGCAAGCTTATTCTGGAACAGAGGCACTTTTATTATTTGATCAGTTTCAGTTTGATGCGATTATCCTTGATTTAATGCTTCCGGGTAAGGATGGTGAGGAAGTATTGCGTTTGTTAAAGGCTAAACGCCCCATTCCAGTCATCATTGTCTCAGCCAAGGAACGTGAGATAGCCACGATCACGACCCTCAAGCTAGGTGCGGATGATTACGTAGCCAAGCCGTTCAATCTTGAAGAACTGTATTTACGAACCGAAAAAGCGATTGCGATGTATGGAAAAATGTCCGCGGCTATTCCATCCGCACAGGTTCTGTCCTTTGGTGAGATCGAACTCTCTGAAGCAGAACGAACGGTCAAAATTACTGGTAAAACGATCAACTTAACATCAAAAGAATTTGATATTTTGTCACTGTTGATCAAAGCACCGAACCAGGTGTTTACGAAGGAAAAAATTTTAGAACTCGTTTGGCAGGACGAATTTGAGGTTGATACCAATACGGTTTCTGTGCATGTGAGCAACCTTAGAAAAAAGCTGGGGAAAAGCGCGGGTATCAAGACGATTTGGGGGATCGGCTTTAAGCTGGAGCCGCCTTTATGATTTCTTTATGTTTGGCTTTCAAGCTTCTTTAGGGTTCTTTTTTATACTAATAGATGACATCATTAAATGTGCGTAAAATCTGAAAACTATCAGAGGTTTAGGTATAAGACGGAGGGGAAAATGATGAAATCGAATAAAAAGGTATTAATAGCTGTTGGTCTAACATTTATCTACGGAGTATTTTCTTATTTTTGTATGTCTTTTTTATGGAACAATGATTATCTTATATCTTTAAATGATATTACAGCGAACAATGTTTGGCTGAAGCTTCTGACGGACTCTATTGGAAATTTCCTGTTTGTTCTCTTGATTTTTGGTTTTATGCTGATAAGAGGCAGGTCCTTAAGTGAAGTAGGATTCACATCTAACTCGCGTTTTTTGAGCGTGTCTCTACTGGTGGTTTATCTAGGACTTTTTTTATTACATGGCGATTTCTCAGTAAAGGGGATTTATCGAGCCTTCTTTTTCCTTATTGTTGTTGCATTTGTGGAAGAATTTATCTTCAGAGGTTTTCTATTTACAATAATTGATCGAGAATATGGTTTTTGGAAAGCCGTTATCATTAGCGGATTACTCTTTGGTGCGATGCATGGCTTGCTGCCGACAATCGTAGCAAACGGTTCCTTTATGGATCTGCTTGCCAACATTTTCGACAATTTACTAGGACAGGGAGTTTTTGGCACCTTGATTTTTGCTTATGCGTATAAGCAAAGCGGGACCTTGTTCGTGCCCATATTAATCCATGCGATTCTGGATTATTTATAAGTTGAGTTTAGACGATAAAAAACTTTTACGACATGATAAATAGAAAGAAACGGAGATGAAAATAGATGTCTGAGACAATTGTAGCTATCAATCATTTAAACAAGCTTTATGGAAAGGAGTATGCATTAGCAGATTTTTCTATGAATGTTCAAAGAGGGGATATTTATGGTTTTGTCGGTCAGAATGGTTCCGGTAAAACAACGACGATGAAGTACATTCTTTCGTTAATTGAAGGAAACTCTGGTACTTTGGAGCTCTTTGGTAAAAACACTCCGGCTGATTTAGCTAACTACAGAGAGCGGATCGGTTCATTGATCGAAAGCCCTTCTTTTTATCCTTATTTATCAGCCCATGAAAATCTGGCTTACTATGCTAAGTTTAAAGGGATCACGGATAAAGAAATCGTCGGGCAGCTGCTTGAAAAAATCGGCTTAGACGATGCCGGGAGGAAGAAGTTTAAGAATTTTTCGTTAGGAATGAAGCAGCGCTTAGCTTTAGGCTTAGCTATCATGAATAATCCTGATCTGCTGATTTTAGATGAGCCTTTCAATGGACTTGATCCGCAAGGACTAGCGGAATTTCGTAAAATTTTATTGAAGTTGAATCACGAATCCAATGTAACAATCCTCATTTCCAGTCACATCCTAGATGAGCTGTCTCATATTGCAACGACTTACGGCTTTATTCATCAAGGAAAAATGATTGAGGAAATATCGGAACCTGCTTTACAGAAAAAATGCGGCAAATATTTATTGTTGAAAGTCGATGATACAAAAAAAGCTTCCTTTGTATTGGAACAGACGATTCATACTGAAAATTATCAAATTCTGGACGATCAGCGGATTCGCTTGTTTGATTGCATCAATGAAAGCCAGCGGGTGATATCAGCGCTGGTCAAAAACGGAGTCGAAGTCAAAGAGGTCGAGCGTAAAGGCTTGTCGTTGGAATCCTACTATTTAAATTTGACTGAGGGAGGAAACCAAAATGTTAAACATTCTTAAAGCAGATTTTTACCGTCTCAGAAAAAGTAAAATCTGGTTAGGTATTCTACTTGGTTGGATAATTTTCTTGCTTTTGGGAAACCTGACTGCCTTGGCTTCAGGAGGACACGGAACGCTAACGCTCGTTTCTGATATGAGAAACACAAATGCGATGTCATTTGCGCCAAATGGTTCAGGGATTATGGCGCAGCAATTGAGAGTCTCAAATTTTCTCTTTTACTTTTTGATTCCAGTTGTTCTGTTTAGCTTTATTTCGGATTTTAAGTGGGGAACGATTAAAAATAGTGTGCCCTTTAAGTATTCACGACCCCAACTTTATTTGGCTAAATTTATTTTCTGCTCGATTTTGGCTTGTCTGATGCCGCTTCTGTATTGTCTCGTAGGGTTATTGATGAATCAGATTTTTCACGGTTTTTCCGGCAGTTTTTACTTCAATGATTTTATCATGATGTTGAAAATCATTGGTCTTCAAGCTCCGATGTATATGGGATTCGTTGGCGTTATGCTGTTGTTGGGGATTCTGTTACAGAGCAGTTCAGCGGTGACTGCGATTGTATTTTCTTACCAGACGATTATTTTTTTCGTCGGTGCATTTGTTCAAAGTGAACGATTTGCTGATTTTGAACCAATCACCTGTTTGAATTATGTAGCACACATCCATCTGCTGACAAATGCAGATATATTCAGAACGATCATCATCGGCTTATCAATGACGGTTCTTTCGCTGATTTTGGGTTATACAGTTT
This sequence comes from Enterococcus hulanensis, assembly GCF_005405485.1. GTDB lineage: Bacteria > Bacillota > Bacilli > Lactobacillales > Enterococcaceae > Enterococcus_A > Enterococcus_A hulanensis. The sequence goes on from NZ_BJED01000002.1 coordinate 34,913, forward strand.
TTCGGAAAAAAGAGATTCGCTAATTAAGAGAAAACGGAGTTGAGGGCAATGGGCATTTTGGTAATCATATTGATTGCGATCATCCTTTTTTTAGCTGGCTACCTTTTTCTAATGAAAAATGAGCTGAGAAATATTTATCAGCAGCTGGAACTGATTCAGGACAATGACACAAACAAGCTGCTGCTATCAGAATTTCAAGAGCCTGACCTAGTGAAGCTGATCGATGAAATGAATCAGTTCATTCACTGGAAGAAAATGCTGGAGCAGCAAACCAATCGGAAAAATAAAGAGTTGCAGGAGCTTGTTTTGAACATGTCGCATGACCTGAGAACGCCCTTGACCTCGATTCATGGCTATATCCAAATGTTGAGTTTGAAGGATCTGCCAGATAAAAAGCAGTCGGAATACTTAACGATCGTTGATCGAAAAATCGAAGTACTGAATGAGCGGATCAACAGTTTCTTTGAATTATCTAAACTGGATTCGAAGGATTATCAATTAACGTTGGGACTATTAAATATCCATACGATCTTAGCTGAAACCTTGGCCTTTTATTATCCTGACTTTGAAAAAAATCATATTGAACTTGACGTGACTTTAGAACAAGATCTGCTAGTTTTAGCTAATCATACCGCGGTTGAACATATTTTTCAGAATTTGCTGGATAACCTGTTGAAGCACAAGACCCGCAGTGCCTCGATCCATAGCTATATTAAAAATGAGCGGGCATATATTACGTTTTCTAATCAAACAACGGATTTTGATGCAGCGAATCTGCCTCATTTGTTTGATAAGTTCGCCTTTTTTTCTCAAGACAGCAACAGTATGAGCAGCGGGTTAGGCTTGACGATTGTAAAAGAACTGGTGGAGAAAATGAACGGGACGATCGAGGGAAGCTATCAGGATGAGTGTTTAGTGATTACCATGAGCTTTCAAAGTGAGCATGTGGAATAGATTTTCACGGGATGTAATGAATCCTTTTTTCTGTAAAAGACTATTTAAAAAAATTGATCCTCCTGTACAATAAGATTGTGTCTCTTTGAAAAGAGTCAGAAGAGAGAGGGAGTCAATGAAGAAAAGTGTCTTGTTTTTAGGGTTGATTTATTTAATATTTATTAGTTTAGGATTGCCGGATACGATTTTGGGAGTCGCTTGGCCTAGTATGAATGGAGAATTTCAAGTTGCCGCCAGTTCTGCTGGGATCGTCGCGATGGTGATCTCGATGGGAACGATTTTTTCTAGCTTTCAAACCAATCGAATGATTCAAAAGATTGGTGTTGGTAATTTGATCGTGTGCAGCATTTTTTTCACGGTGATTGGACTTTGTGGATTTTCGATCTCGCAAAATTTCTTCTTTTTGATTATCAGTGCGCTCCCGCTGGGCTTGGGTGCCGGTGCGATCGATACGGCAGTCAATGACTATGTCGCCTTGCACTATAAAGCTCATCATATGAATTGGCTGCATGGATTTTGGGGGATAGGGGCAACGATGGGGCCGATTATTATGGGCTTTTATTTGAAGAATCAAAATTGGCGGGGCGGTTATCTTATTTTAGCCTGTCTGCAATTTATTCTAGTAGTAATCGTCTTTTTCTCTCGAAAACAGTGGAAGCAGCCGCGGGAAATTCCCCATGCTAGTGAGATGCAGGATTCCATGCTTACTTTGATTAAGCGTCCAGGCATCATTTTTTCTTTGATCTGCTTTATTTTTTATGTGGGGATCGAAGCATGTATGGGATTGTGGGGCAGCAGCTTTTTAGTTAAAGTGAAGGATATTCCAGTAGCGACAGCCGCATTTATGACTTCAGGCTATTATGCGAGTTTGACTGTCGGCCGTTTGGCAGCCGGTTTTTTCACTTTTTTCTTATCGAGTAGAAAAATATTGTATTTGAGTGAGCTGCTGTTGATAGGAGGAGTCGTCGTTCTATTTTTAGGCAGCGGAAATTTCGCTGCCGTCGGGTTTATTTTTACTGGATTAGGCTCGGCCGCGATTTTTCCAACCATGCTGCATGAAACTCCGGAACGATTCGGCACTAAAGATTCTGCACGAATCATGAGCCTGCAGCTGGCGTTAGCTTATACTGGAACGACTTGTTTGCCGCCTGTCTTGGGTTTTCTAGCAGAACGCTTTACCTTGGTGATTTTTCCTTACTTATTGTTTTTATTCGGTTGTATTTTATTGGTTTCAACGATAACTTTGGAGAAGAAAGTAAAGCGGCACCAAGCTTAGCAAATTTTTTTCTTTAAAAATAGGGAAGACTGTTTCTGATCGTTTATCTAATATAAACGATTGGGGGCAGTTTTTTTGCGAAGAACATTGATTTGTTTTAGCAGCAACCAATGGTAAAGTAAAAAGTGCTTTAGGCAGGCATCATAAAATGGAATAGTATAATTTTTTCTCCGAAAGCAAAGCAGCACCAACTTTTTACCGGATTGATTAGGGAAAAAGACAACGTTTTCTTAAAAACGCTTTCGGGCTATGATTAATTCAAGAAAGGGAATGGGTGGATTCAATGGATAAACGAGACTATGAAGTGTTCGACATATTATTGAAAAGTAATCGGCTGACGATCACTCAAATTTCTAAACACATGCAGTTATCCAATAAAACCGTTTCAAAGTCATTAGATAAAATTGAAGAATTTTTGGAAGGAAGTGAGCTGTCACTTAGTCGAAAACCTAAAATCGGGGTTTCGATCATAGGAGATAAAACGACATTCAATCGATTATACACTCATCCAACCGAACAAAAGGTTCCGAGTACAAAAGAAGAGCGCGTCCAATATTTGTGCTTCAATATCTTAAATAATCAAGGCTATTTTACTTTGGCGCAGTTATCAGACGCATTGTTTGTCAGTAAGACTACCTTAGAAAAGGACATGATTCAGGTTTATGAGATTTTCGACCATTTTCATCTAGCGATCGAAAAGATTCCCGGCAAAGGCTCCTTTTTAAATATTATGGAGTATGAGCGGAGAAGAGTGGCACTGGATTTGATTCATTACTTTTGGGGACAAAACTGGCAGATCATTAATCAAGATGGGCAATTTCTCCATTTAATAGAAGGAATTCCTAAATTTGCTCAGGTTTTTGTTAATGTGGATTATTTGAAACAGATCAATCTGATTCTTCAAGACTTTACTTCTTCAAACAAAATAAAGATGAGTGATTTGAATTATCAATCGTTGATTCTGCATTTGCTGATTACTGTGGAGCGGATCAAAGACAATCAATTGATTGGCGAGCTGCAAGCGCCAGACCGCCAAGCTAACCCATTACTAGAATCCTTGATCCTCGATTTGGAAAAGACCTTTGATATTCAAATACCGGAAATTGAAATCGGCTACATTCAAATATATTTTGATCAGCTGAATCAGGTGTCAACGAATGAAGCGGCAACGGAAGAACGGATCATCAGTGAGATGATTTTTGAATATACCTTGCTGGACGATCCAACGGCTGTAAATGCACTAGCTCGACATATCAAATTTGCTTTAGAGCGAATTTTGAATAAACTGCCGGTCAATAATCCTTATACAAGGGATATAAAAAAGAATTTTCCACTTTCTTTTGATGAGGCTCTTACGCTAAAAAGAAAATTGGAAAAGCAATATAACCTGTTTATCCCAGAGGATGAGGTTGCCTACATGGCAGTCCATTTGCAGGCCTATAGAGAGCAGTTGAGAACAGCGGAAACGAAAGTCGAGGTTTTGCTTGTCTGCAGCAGCGGGAAAGGGACTTCGCAATTATTAGCGGCACGGATCAAACGATCATTTCCTGAAATAAGTATTAATCGAATCCTCTCGGTCCAAGAATTGTATCAGGCGAAAATTACTGAAGATTTGGTTCTTTCCACTGTGAATATTTCTTTGCCGGCAGAAAATTTATTAATCGTTTCACCTATCTTGAGTCAGGTGGATCGCCAACAGATTCAACATTATCTGCAGGAGGGACAAAAGGAGCGGCTCAGAAACTTTGAGTTTAGTCGTTTGATCAAAAAAGAGCTGATTTTCCTAGACCAAGCGTATCAAACGCTGGAGGAAGCTATCTCGTTTATGGGCGAAGAGCTGATCAAAAAGGGCTACGGCAAAGCGGGCATTATCGAGAGTGCGAAAGAGCGGGAACATTTTTCTTACACGTCTTTTGATAAATTTGCGACACCGCATGCCAACCCTCGTTATGTCAAAAAATCAGCCATCTGTTTTTTACGGCTGAAAAATGAAATTCCATGGGGAAGCACCCAAGTACGATTTGTTTTCTTCTTGTGTGTAAAGGATGAAGATCCGCAGCAATTAGAAAAAATCTTTGATTCGCTGTTAACGATTATCGATGAAAATGAAAAAGGCTACTTGTTAAAAGGTGATGCACAACAAATTTTAGATTACTTGAAAGAAGGCTTATAGGAATGAAAGTTTTAGAGGTTTTGCATACAGATAGGGTCGATTTGGCGTTAGAGGCTAAATCAAAAGAAGAAACGATCAAAAAAATGGCGTCATTATTCGCAAAAGGGGCTCTTTTAACTGATGAGCAGGCTTTCGTTTCGGCCGTTTTAGAAAGAGAAGTTCATTCCACGACGGGTGTGGGAAATGGAATCGCAATTCCTCATGGAAAATCGACAGCAGTAAAAGAACCCGCGATCGCCTTTGCCAGATTAACCGAAGAGGTCGAATGGCAATCTTTGGATGAGAAACCAGTCTCACTGGTCGTTATGTTAGCCATCCCTGATAGTGAACAAGGCAATACCCATTTATCAATTTTGTCTGAGATCGCTATCAAATTGATGGATGATGAGGTCATTACAAAATTAAATGAAGCAAAAAATGCAGCGGAAATCGTTGAAATTTTAGGATAACAGGAGGAAAAAAAGATGAAAAGAAAAATTATTGCAGTAACAGCTTGTGCGACTGGGATCGCCCATACCTTTATGGCGGCTCAAGCCTTGAAGAAAGAAGCAAAAGCAAAGGGCTACTTATTGAAAGTGGAGACCCAAGGCGCAACAGGAATTGATGGTGCGTTAACGGAGAAAGATTGCCAAATTGGCGAAGTCGTCATTTTCGCTGTTGATACAAAGGTACGAGATGAGGAACGCTTCGCAGGCAAGAAAATCTTGAAGGTTCCGGTTGCGGCACCAATCAAGGACGCAGAAAAGGTAATCAACGATGCTTTGGCCCTAGTAGATAATAATTAATCGGGAGGAAAAAATGATGAAAAGTGTATTATCAGAAATCAAAAATCACGTGTTGACAGGTATTAGCTACATGATTCCTTTAGTCATCGCAGGAGCAGTTATTATGGCGATCTCCCGCGTTGGCGGTTCCATCTATGGCTTGACTGATATTTGGGATGCAAAGTATGCGGAAAGTGCAAACGGCATCATTCGTCTGCTTCATAGTATCGATGGCTTTGGGGGGACAGCTTTAGGTTTGATGTTTCCTGTGATTGCAGCCTTTATTGCGTATTCTGTTGTTGATAAATTAGGGATCGTTCCGGGGCTAGTCGGCGGCATGCTGGTAAAAGATATTAATGCAGGCTTTTTGGGTGCGATCGCAGCAGGTTTGATTGCTGGATATATCTGTCTATGGATTCGTAATCATGTGAAATTGCCGCAATCAATGGCTTCAATCGTTCCGGTATTTTTGATCCCTGTGTTAGGGACGTTATCCACTGTTCTTATTATTAATTATATTATTGGTGTTCCCTTTGCGGCCTTGAATATTGGCTTAGAAAATTGGTTGAACAGCTTAAGCGGGGGCAATCAAATTATCATGGCGGCTGTAGTCGGCGCAATGGTCGGCTTCGACTTGGGCGGACCAGTTAATAAAGCGGCGGTAACGACGGCAATGGCTTTATTGACTAGTCAAGTGTACGCACCGAATACTGCGGCACAAGTAGCGATCATTATTCCTCCGATCGGTCTTGGGTTAGCCACTGTATTTGCGAAGAAAAAATACAATACTGAATTACGTGAAGCCGGAAAATCAGCAATTATCATGGGCTTGGTCGGTGTCAGCGAAGGAGCGATTCCGTTTGCGGTTGAAAGTCCTTTAAAAGTTATTCCTTCAACGGTGATTGGCTCAGCTATTGGTTCGGCGATGGCAGTTGGTTTAGGTGCGGTCAATCAAGCACCGATCAGCGGATTTTATGGCTGGTTTACTGTTGAAAAATGGCCGATCTATGTCTTATCGATTGCCACAGGCTCATTATTTGTAGCCATTTCAAGTGTTTTATTACGTAAAAAGGATGCCGGGATCGAAGTTGCCTCAGTCGAGGAAGAAGATTACAGTTTCGATGAGGCAGAGTGGGAGAATTAATGACAAACGTTCATATTGTAAATCATACACATTGGGATCGAGAGTGGTATTTTACCTCAATGGATGCCTTGGTTTTAAGTGATCAATTGTTTTCGGACGCGATCGAGGAGTTGAAGCAGCATCCAGAGGCCAGCTTTGTTTTGGATGGACAACTATCCATTTTGGATGACTACCTGCAACTGTATCCCGAAAAATTAGCAGACGTAAAAAAACTTGTGGCCAATAAGCAGCTGTTTATTGGTCCCTGGTACACTCAATCAGATGCCTTTTTCGCTTCCGGTGAAGCTGTTTTGAGAAATGCCATGATCGGGATTTTTGAAAGCAAGAAATATGGAGACTATTTACCGATTGGCTATTTACCGGATACTTTTGGGTTTAACGCGCAGATTCCAGTGATTTTAAAAGAAGCTAGGTTGGATAGTGTCATTATGTGGCGTGGGCTGCATTTGAATAAGCATGTCCAATCGCCTTATTTTAAATGGCGAGGCTTGAATGGTAAAGCAGAAGTGACCGCGTTGAATTTACCGCAGGGATATGGAACGGGCATGTTATTAGAACCGACGACAGAATATGTCGATGGGCGCCTTGATCCAGCGGTAGATTTTATCAAGCAATACACTGATGGTGACGTGTTGATTCCTTCTGGAAATGATCAGTTGGCTATCATCCATGATTTTGCAAATAAAATTGACGCGATCAATCAATTAGGCAAATACGATTATCAAGTCAGCACCTACCAAGATTTCTTAGCCTATGTGAAGGAGCAATCGCTGGAGGTATATCAAGGCGAGCTTCGGGAGCCCGTGCTGGCACGTGTGCATAAGACGATCGGCTCGGTTCGGATGGATTTGAAGCAGGCGATGTTCCATTTAGAAGATCAGCTGGTTCAGCGAACAGAACCACTAATGGTCTTAGCTGATCAGATCGGTATCAAGTTAAGCAATCGCTTGGTTATGCAGGCTTGGAAAAAATTATTAGAATCGCAGGCCCATGACAGTTTGGCGGGCTGTGTTTCGGATAGCGTTGCGGAAGATATCAAGCATCGCTTAAAAGAAGCACAGGAAATTTGCGACAGCATCGAAAATACGATCATGAAGCAATTAGCGGATTTCTTGAAGTTGCAGACAAATGAAGTGTTAGTCGTAAATCCTTCGCCTAAAGAGTTCACTGGGACGAAAACAGTAACAGTTCTATCGCCCACGTCCAATGTTCATTTCAATGGAGCAGCGTCAACGGTAGTTAAAGCAGAATATGTGGAAAGTCGGGAAAATATTCTAGAAGAGACACCCGCGGGCAATCAATACATTACAGAACCCGGATACTACATTTTGACGATCGAATTAACTTGTGAGCTGCCGGGCTTGGGCTACAAGGTCTTTTCTTTTGAGGAAAGTACAGAAGCCGTACCGCAAAAAAGAATCGCAGAACAGAAAATCGGCGGCAAAACTCTATCTGTCACTTATTCGGCAGGCAAAGTTAGTTTGGAATATCAAGGGAAGACATTTTCTGATTTTCTGTCATTGACTGACGAAGGCAATGCAGGGGACACGTATGATTTTTCTCCTCTTGAAGGCAAGACCGCGGAGTTGTTGACATTCGATGATTGTGAATGCTGGAAAGAAGAGAAACAAGAAAAAATGATCTTGCGCGGGCAACGGCAGCTGCCAAAAACTTTAGCTGATCGAAAAGCAGATAAGTATAATCAGGCGTTTGCATACCAGTTGATTTTGACTATCAACGAACAGGACGAGCTTAAAGGAGAAGTCAGCTTCGAAAATTCACTCTTGAATCATCGTGTTCGGCTGCAAATCAAAAACAATCAAGCATTCGGCCAAATACTCGCAGGGCTTCCATTTGGTTTGATTCCTCGTGAAAACAATTCTTTAGTCGATTGGGACAAAACGTATTCAGAGATGCCGGTCAATGTGGAGCCTTTTGAAAAAGTCCTCAGCGGTGTTTCTCAAGATCAGCGTCTGTCACTTTTTACACAGGACAGCAAAGAATACGAATACCAAGAAGATAAATTATGGATTACGCTGCTAGCGACTACGGATAGTCTCGGAAAACCGGATTTATTGTATCGTCCGGGACGTGCTTCAGGAGATACGACTAAAAAAGGTCATGTGATGATGGATACGCCGCTGGCTCAGCAATTCGGCCAAACAATTTCCTTCAGCTTTACATTGCGGATCGATGAGCCAACAGTTTCTGAAGCAGCTTTGCATCATTGGCGTGAAAGTCTGCTGCAGCCATCAATTGCTTATCAAAAACAGGCCTTGAATTATTTTGTTCATCGGATCGATAATAAAATTCAATCATTTGAGCAGCCTTTAACAGTGGTAGGCAATGAACACAGTGTCCTTGATTTCGGAAAAAATGAAGTTTTCATCAGTAGTCTTCATCGTTCCTACTATACTGAAACAGCCTTCGTGGTTCGTTTTGAGAATCCGACGAATGAAGCGCAGGAATTACCAATCGCTGAGTTGTTCAAAGAAAAAACGGTTGAACAAATCAATGCGATAGAAGAAACGCAGCCGTTCACCACGTCGATCGAACCATACAGTGTTTTGACCTTTTTAATCAAGTAGACTACGAGCTGAGATGATTGCGGTCATCTCGGCTTTTTATAAAGGAAGAGAAGATGAAAAATATTATTGTAAATAAAACAGGTATAGCAGAGGAGTTGTTTTGGGGATACGTTGGGTTGATTTTTTTTATGCTGGGAGCAACCATCGAGACGAGCTGGTTTTCATCCTATCTAACAACGATTGGTTTTCAAGTAAAGGTCGTTTCTTTATTATTTAGCTTCTATGGTATTTTTGTGGCCTTTTTTTCATGGATCACTAGTTTTTTAGTGAATCGATTTTCTATTAAAAAAGTAATGCTTGTCAGTCTGCTGCTGGCGCTTTTCAGTACAGGCATTTTATTGTTTGGTTTAACGACAAAGCAGGTGTGGCTGATCTTTTTAGGCTATATGCTTCGCGGAACGGTCTATCCTTTATTTGCCTATTCTTTCTTAGTTGCGGTCACTATTCAGACACCGGCGAAAAAATTAGGACGGGGAACTTCGTGGTTTTGGCTGTGTTTCAACCTAGGGATGACGATTATTGGACCAGTATTTGCGACACGCTTGTTAAAACTATTTGATCCATTTTTTGTTTTTATTGCTGGAGCTGGGTTGATTTTGATTGGCGGTGTGATAACAGTAGCGCGTTGTGAAATTCGACGGACGAAAGATACTCCTGCCACTGTTTGGACTGAGATGAAGGAGGGGATACAGATCCTTTTTCAATTTCCTCGATTATCGATCGGTCTGCTAGTGAAGGGGATCAATAATATCGGGCAATTTGGTTTTGTGATCATGATGCCGATCTTTTTGCTGCAGCATCAATTTACGCTGGTTCAATGGACAAGCGCGTGGGCGATCTGTTACGTAGTCAACTCATTTGCCGGCATCTTCTTTGGCAGCCTAGGTGATAAATACGGCTGGCGAAAGATCGTTACTCTGTTTTCAGGCACGATTACAGGGCTATCATGTTTATTATTGATTATCGTAATCAATTACTTTCCAGGCAATTTCATCTTGCTGCTGTTAGCGTTTATCGTTTTTGCGATCGGTATCGCGGCATTTACTCCGTTGTCCGCTCTAATTCCTTCGATGGTTCCCGACAATAAGGTAGCAGCAGTGTCTGTTTTGAATCTGGGTTCTGGCTTGAGCAATTTTTTTGGCCCCATCCTAGTGACATTGCTGTTTCAGCAATATGGCGGGAATTTTACGTTGATCGTGTTTGCTGTTTTATATTTTGCTGGCAGTCTGTTAAGTACGCAACTTAAAACACCAGCTGACGAAACCTCTAAAGAAATCGAATCGGTATAATAAAAAAGTCGCCGTATTTTTTACGACGACTTTTTCCAACGCTTCAAATCTGGGAAGAAGCTATTCATAAATTCCAAGGTTTCCTCTTCGGTTTTTCCTTGTTCTTCTAAAATACCGGACTCTTTCATGTGCTGCAGGCTGATAGTGATCATGTCTTCCATCGTGCAATCATCCACGAACGCTCCGTGCTTGTAGCAATATAGACAATACTCGCTATTTTGAGAGCCGTCGTGTTCGGTCCCATGCGTACCTTTAGTAAGTGGCATGCCGCAACTCTGGCAATAAGTCATTTCATCCATAAATATCTCCCCTTTTTTTTCTATTAATGAACTAGTTTTTTTATAGATTATCTCAAAGTACTCGCTCGATTTTATTCCGCAAGTGTTCAGTAATCGTTTTCATTGAACTTTAACGAACTTAGCGAAAGTATTTGTTATAATTATTTTATCAGAAAAAAAGAGCTGCTAGTATAACTTTCCGCTTTTTCTTGTGTTTTGGTGGAATTAGGCGGAATTTCAGTAAGCCGTCATACGGCATGAACTCAGACTTATTTTTCTGGCAGAAAAATATCTTACAGATGAAGAAGGAGAGAAGTAGATGAAAATCAATCAATTTGGTTTAAAACGTGTCTCACTAGAAGAAGCGAAGAAGGAACTGACCCAAGCGGGCTTTTTGACCATCGATTCAGCAACGGATGCGACAAAATTATGGTTTGAATTTTTACGTAAAAGCTTTTTAACAGTCAAGGAAGAGAGCGGGTTTATCAATAAACTTGCCAACTTCTTAGCCGATGAAGCAACGGATCTAGCGGAATTTTATCAAGCAGGCTCTCCCTTAACGAAGGAAGTTTTCTATACGATGGGTCTGCAGCAATTGGATTTTGAACCGACGATTGATTTTGCGGTGAAGGATATTCTTGCGGAAGCGGAAAAAATCGGAGTACCTATGATTGACGGCGATTTTGCAGATAAAAATACACTTATTGAAGCGTGGTATTTATTATTAACGAGTCATACAAAAAATGGGTTGAACTATCTTGATAAGCTTGCTTCGGAAGGCTATTACTTGGACAAAGACGTCAGCAAACCTTTCTTCTTCAATGGCAAAGCGCAGGCAGTCTTTGATACGTCCCGTTTGATTCGGGAAGTGGTCTATGTGGAAGCTCCGCTGGATACCGATCAGGATGGCAAGCGTGATTTATTGAAATTAGAAATTTTGCGTCCGGCTGAAACTGAAGCAGGTTTGCAGGTCGCAACGCTCTTTACTGCCAGTCCCTACAGTCAAGGAGTCAATGGACCAGCCGGCGAGGAATTGACTTACGACGTGAATGTTCCGTTGGAACGTAAAGAACCGACGGAAACCACCTATGAAGAGATCCAATACAAACCAGCAGCGGTGGAATTACCAGCGGAACGTGAAGTGAAGGGCAAAGCGACCCATGCGACGGAAACATTTGTCCGCGAGAATAATCACAGCTTGAATGATTTCTTCTTAGCTCGCGGTTTTGCGGTGGTTTACGGCGCAGGGATCGGTACGCGGGACTCTGACGGTATCCAAACTTGCGGCTCTGTCGAACAAACGACATCAATGGTGGCTTACATCGAATGGTTAGCCGGCAATCGTCGTGCTTTCACGAATCGGACAGACAATATCGCGATCAAAGCGTGGTGGAGCAACGGCAAAGTAGCGATGACCGGAAAATCATATCTCGGAACGTTAGCGACTGCTTGTGCGACACGTCAAGTAGAAGGGCTGGAGACGATTATTTCTGAAGCGGCGATCTCTGACTGGTATCAATATTACCGTGACAACGGCTTAGTTATCGCCCCTGGCGGATTCCCAGGAGAAGATGCCGACGTTTTAGCGATCGAGACCTTCAGTAAAATGCGGAATGCCGGCGATTATCTTCACAGCAAGAAATTTTTCTTGGATTATCTGAAAGAAATGGCTGAGTTGCAGGACCGTAAGACCGGTAATTACAATACTTTCTGGGATGAACGGAATTATTTGCCGTTTATCAAAGACATCAAGTGCGATGTGGTGATGGTCCACGGACTAAATGACTGGAATGTGAAGCCGCGTCAAGTCGCTGATTTGTGGGATGCGTTGAAGGATGTGCCGGTTGCCAAGAAACTGATCCTGCACCAAGGACAGCATATTTACATCAATAATATACCGTCATTGGATTTCCAAGACATGATGAACTTGTGGCTAAGTCATAAGCTGTACGGCGTAGACAATAATGCCAAAGAAATTTTACCGGATATTGTTTATCAAAAAAATACTGTTGCTGAAACATGGGATACATTGACAGACTGGGCACCAGCTAGTGAAAAGGTTTATCACTTAGGTGAAAAAGCATTAGCAAAAACACCTAGCTCTGGTCGGCTTACCTTCAAGGATCAATTACCGGAAGAACAATATCAAAGCTACACCAAGAATATCGATCTTTGGGAAAAGGAACTCAAAGAAGACGGCTTGATGGACGGTCATCGCTATTTAGCGAAAACAGAAGCGCTAGCTGAAGCGCTCTTCTTAAACGGACGTCCGAAAGTGAAGATCAAAGTAGCCTCAAGTGTGGATCTGGGAATGCTGAGCTTTGAGTTGATCGACTTCGGCGCTGCTAAACGCTTGAAGCCTGTGCCAGATATGGTAGCTTTGCATGGCTTGCCATTAGGCAGAAATTGGCGGGAGGATAATCTCGTAGAATTCAAACTAGGTGCTGAGGACGAGTACAAGCTGATCACTCGCGGTCATATTAATTTGCAAAATCGCGAAAATGCTTGGAAGAACGATGATCTGAAGGCCAATGAATTTGTGGAGGTGGAAGTAGTCTTGCATCCAACGATGTATCATCTGCCAGCGGGGCGTCAAATCGGTCTCGCGGTTTATGGCACAGACTTTGGAATGACCGTTCGCGGAAACCAAGACATTGATTACACTTTAGATCTAGCAGAATCGCAACTGATCTTGCCGATCGGCGAATAAACTGAACCTCGTAACAAGCCCAAGATTTTTGGGCTTGTTTTTTTGTCGTCCAATAAAAAAGCTGGTAGATAGTTTTTTAGTGAATGCTATAATGAGGGCAATGTGAAAACTATAACTATAAAAAAGGAGCAGTCAATGAAAATTAGGGGTGTGTTGTTGGCGTGCTCGGCAGGTGCTTTGTGGGCGTTGTCGGGGATTATGTGCCAAATTCTTTTTGAAGAGTATCTGGTTTCGCCGGAATGGCTGGCGAGCGTTCGGCTTTTAACGGCGGGAGGATTACTTACAGGGCTGAATCTCTTTCAGCGAAAGGGGCCGCGGCGAAAATTTTCCCCGTCGGATTTTTTCAGCCTGCTGCTGTTTTCCCTGATCGGCATGCTGGGGGTGCAGTATACCTATTTCAAAGCGATCCAATATAGCGGAGCGGCGATCGCGACGATCCTGCAGTTTACCGGACCGATCTTCATTTTTATTTTTCTCGTGATGAATAAGGAAAAGAAAATCAATTTTGTGGAAGTGCTGTTGATGGCGGCGACTTTTATAGGTGTTTTTTTGATCGTGGCAGAAGGCAATATCCAAACCTTGAATATTTCGCCGATGGGTTTTGCGATGGGAATTGCCTCGGCGGTCACGTTGGCTTTTTATACGCTGCAGCCGCGTAAGCTGTTGATAAAGTATGGCGAGATGCGGATCGCGGGTCTGGGAATGCTTATTGCCGGTTTGGCTTTTCAGCCGCTTCGGCCCATTTGGCGTCCGGAATTTCAAATGGACGGCTATTCACTTGGTTTGGTGATTAGTATTATTATTTTCGGTACGGCGCTGCCCTTTCTTTTTCAATTATCAAGCTTGCGGTTTATCGAGGCTTCATTGGCTAGTGTGTTGACGGTGGTGGAACCGATTTTGGCGACGATTTTGAGTATCGTGTTGTTTCATAGTCTCTTTGTTAAGGTTCAGCTGCTCGGTTTTGTGGTGGTGATCGGTTCTGTGATCCTGCTGACACGCTTATCGGATAAAAAGGTTTTGCCAGAAGATGAGCTGATCAAGTAAAAAGGTACTTCATAAGCTCCCCTTATCATTATTCTTTTTCGGTCATTTGGTATATGATAGGTCAGAAGTATGAAAAGGGGTTGAAGAGATGAAGGAACGCGTTGTGGTTTTTGGCGATGCGATCATTGCGATTATTCTGACGATCATCGTCTTAGAGTTGCCGATCCAAACAGCGGCGAATGGTGTCGTTGATATGTATTCGCTATTTAGAGCGGTGGGGATTTATTTTATAAGTTTTTGTTTTGTGGCGAATTTGTGGTTTCAGACAGGCTATGCCTTTAATAAAATCGATCAGGTGAAAAATAAAGATTTAGTTGTTTACCTGCTGCTATTGTTTTTCTTGTCATTGGTACCATCAGCGACGCGTTTGCTGATTGAAGATACCACTAAGCAAACACTCTTGATCTATGGTGTATTGACATTGATCGTAACTTTCGTGATGCGCCGGCTGATTGTAGCATTAACGGGTCAGTCATTGAAAGATGCGGAACAGCGGAAACGACGCGTGAATGAGTTGAATAGACAGGACTTGCTGTCGATCGGTTTTCGGGTTATTGTTTTGATTTTCGGACTGTTTTATGTGAGACCGGCGTTGATTATTTATCTGATCTTGCCGATTATGGCGTTCTTGCAAAACATCATCGATCGCGAAGAAGACAACTTGATTGCAACATTGGATGATGAGCAGCAGGCGGATTATTTTCAGGATCGGAATCAGGTCTGGGGCAATCCGATGCGGCGTTATTCTACTTTGCTGCGGGACTCGATGAAAGCTAATGGCGACTATGATCCGGACCGCTGGAAACAGATTATGTCCGATTGGGAAGGGCATATCAATAATGAGATCAATCAGAAGAAGCAGCAACTCTCATCAATGAATGAGCATGATAAACGCCGGGCGGAAAATGAGATTGACCGTTTGGAAAAGCAAAAACAAAAGATGGCCAGACAAGAAGCGATGACCGAGCGGCGGATCAATTCAGCAACAAAGGAAATGAATGATCAGCTGCAGAATCAATCGAAAAAAAGACATTAATAGCCGAGGTGTGAAGCAGAAATGCTTTTCGCCTTGGTATTTTTTGCTGCTCATTATATAATGAAGTAAAAATATCGCAGGAGAGTTAGGTGGAAGAATGTCAGTAACAATGATCGAGCATCCAATCAAAATGTACATTCGTCGTGATCTAGGCATTACTGTTGAACAATTTGGCAAGCTGGCGGGAATTCCGCAATCAACTTTGGCAACTTGGATCAAACGCGAGCGCCGCGTAGAAAAATTACCGATTGATTTTTATAGCGCCTTAGCTACCGTTCGCAAGCAAAAAATCGAAACCGTTTATGGCGAATTGCTGGCATGGCAGCAGCGCTATGATCGCTACAAGCAGGAAAGCCTGCAAGCAATCGCGGAAGAACAGCCGTTGTTCTCTCTGGCGGCAGAGGAAGGGCGCACTATTTATCGAATCTATCGGACACGTCAAATCGAGAGTCAGCTCTTAGAACCAGCTAGACGCCTGCGAAAAGCGATCGACCAATTAGATGCGCAATTATTTATTCAGGTTATGATCGAAATTTATGGAACGGTGGAGGCCGCGATGCCGACTTGGATCGCAAAATCCTTCAACAAAAGCGAACTGAAGGAAATCGGACAGGCGTTTTATAATGAATTACTAATGAAGGGATAGACTTGAGCAATCAAGTCTATTTTTTTACTCAATCTGAAGGCATGAAGAAAAAAGGACAAAAAAAGAAGCGATCAAACGCTTCTTTAAAAAAGTTTTTTTAGAGTTCTTCTTTAACTGTGTTGGTGATTTTTTTTAATTCATCCGTCATTTGACCGGAATGCTTGATAATATCTGATACGCGCAAGAAGCTGTTTTTATACATTGCGACTTCGCGGAACTTTTTATATTTTTCCTCGATCTCGTTAAAGGTTGCTGGTTTGCGGTCATCCTGTTCGACAGTTTCCGAGCCGTTCACATAATGCATCCCTAAAAATGAAAGGGCATCATTGATCCCATCTAAAAAAGCCTCGTATTCCTCTTGGCGGATCTTGCCGTCGGCTAAACGCTGCCGCTGTTTTTCAATAAACATCTCAACTACTTGTTCCATTCCCAATCCTCCTGTCTCTACGCATTTTTCTTGTTGCTCATCCAGTTTATTGTACTATGAAACCAAGTGTTTGTGTTATAGAAAAGTGAAAAATTTTTAGGTAATAAAAAATTGCCGGAAATTTTATCAGTATTTTATGAATTTTCAAAATTATTTGACAGTTTTTCTTTTTTTGGGAATAATAAACAAAAGATTAAAACTACCTAACAAATTGTTAAAGCGAAGGAGCCGTTCATATGGAACAAAGTAAACGCAAGCAATTATTGAAGCTGATCGAATCCGATTGTCGGTTAAGTCTGGAAGAATACGCGGTGATGCTGGGCGAAGATGAAGTGATCGTTTCTGCAGAAATCAAACGCATGGAAGAAGAGAAAATTATTTGCGGCTATCGGGCCTTGATTGATTGGGATAAAGTGGAAGATGATTGGATCGAAGCCTTAGTTGAAGTTCAAACGATTCCTAAAGGAGAAGAGGGCTATCGCGAAATCGCAGAACGTGTTCGGAAGTTTCCCGAAGTTAAATCCTTCTTTTTTGTCAGCGGCGGGTTTGATTTTATCTTGCTGCTGCAAGGACGCAATATCAAAGAAATTTCTAAGTTTATTTCTACCAATTTAGCGTCGATTCCCGATGTATCTGGGACGCAGACGCATTTCTTGCTCGACAAATACAAGGAATGGGGCATTGATATGTATCAAGATGACTCCGACCCTAGAATTCAGGTGAGCCCATGAGAAATTTTTTAACGAAAAAAATTACAGATATTCAACCATCCGGCATTCGCAAATTCTTTGACATCGTATCTGAACAGCCTGACGCGATTTCTTTAGGTGTCGGCGAGCCGGACTTTGATACGCCTTCTCATATGACTCAAGAAGGTGTTCGATCGATTCAAGAAGGCCGGACCTTTTATACCGCCAATGCGGGTCTGATCGAGCTGCGGGAGAAAATCAGCGAGTATCTGCTTTTCCGCAACAAGGTCAAATACGATCCGAAAACAGAGATCGTTGTAACAGTCGGCGGCAGTGAAGCGATTGATATTGCTTTGCGGACATTTGTCGATCCCGGCGACGAGGTGATCATTCCCCAACCCAGCTTCGTGTGCTATGAACCAATCACGCAAATAGTGGGTGGGACACCAGTAACGATCGACCTGCAGGCGAAGAATGATTTTATGCTGACGCCAGAAGAGCTGGAAGCGGTATTGACCGAGAAAAGCAAGATTTTGATTTTATCTTATCCGAATAATCCAACTGGCGGCACGATGGATCGCGAGGCGCTGATCAAGATCGCTGATGTTGCGAAGAAGCACGACCTGTTAGTTATTACGGATGAGATTTACGCGGAAATTGTCTATGATGAGCCCTTTACTAGTATTGCGGAGCTGCCGGGAATGCGTGAACGAACGATTGTCATCAATGGCTTTTCAAAAGGTTTTGCGATGACTGGTTGGCGTTTAGGCTTTATGGCTGGACCGGAAATGTTCATGGAGCAGCTGTTGAAGCTGCATCAATATACGATCATGGCGGCACCGACAGCGAGTCAATATGCCGCACTAGCTGGACTGAAAAATAATTGGCAGGAAACCGTGGAGCCGATGCGGCTGTCCTATGAGGAACGGCGGAATTATCTGCACCATGCGTTAGAGAAAATGGGGCTGCCTTGTTATAAGGCGAAGGGTGCTTTTTATCTATTCCCGCAGATCAGCCAATTCGGCTTGAGCAGTGAAGAGTTTGCGCTGCGCCTATTGGAAGAAGAAAAGCTGGCGGTCGTCCCCGGCTCGGCGTTCGGAAAAAGCGGCGAAGGCTTTTTACGTTTGTCGTATGCGTATTCGATCTATGAATTAAAAGAAGCCATCCAGCGTTTGGAACGTTTTGTGATGCGCTTGAAATAAACTAGGAAGCGGAGGTGATCCGCTTCTTTTTTTCGCAAAAAAAATCTGTTCAAAAGAGAACAGATTTCTTAATTAGCAGGATATTCTTTTTGTGAAAACTCGGTTTCTTCGTATTCACCTTCATCTTCGCCATAATAGCGGTTGTAGCGCTGTTTGAACTTGCGAAAAAGGAACACGCCAAAGGCTTTGAAGATGGTATAGGTTGGAATCCCGAAAACTAGACCAAACAGACCGAAGAGATTCCCCATAACCAATAAAACCAGCACGATCGTAACCGGATGTACCTTTAACTGATCGCCTAAAACTTTCGGTTCGATGACATTGCCATTCAAGATTTGCTCGATGATCCAGACAATGATCAACCCCACCAGCATCTGGAAAGAATGGAGCAGCGCGATCACTGCGCAAGGAACAAAGGCGATGAAAGGGCCAATATAAGGGATGATCGAAGTAATCGTAACTAATAGCGCCAATGGCAATCCATAAGGCATACCGATTACCAGAAAGCCGACAAAAACGATCAAGCCGTTGGCTAAAGCAACGATAAACTGTCCCTTCAAATAATCGCCGACCTGACTATTTAGAATCGCCCCTAATTCATTGGAATCATTCCGAAATTTCGGCGGCAATAGTTTCAAAAAGTAGCTGTGAAATTGCCGCGCATCTTTTAATAGGAAGAAAGTAATGATCGGCGAGGTGAACAAAATAATGAAAAAGCCGCTGACTGTAGAAAAGAGGTCGCCAACGAATCGTTGGATATCACCAAGCGAATCCGACAAGGTATTAATCACTTGAAAGACAACATCCTCTAAAGAACCAAAAATTTCCTCGATAGGACTTTCCAGTACCGTTCCCGCGACGAGATGTTGCAGGGCCGAATTGAAATTATCGACATGCTGCGGGAAATCATTCACTAGGTTGGCCGTTTGACTATAAATCTTAGGTACCGCCCAAACACTGAAGGCTCCGATGAGCAGTAAGAGTGCAACGACGATCCCTAAGATAGAATAGATTCGTTTTACCCCTTTTTTCTCAAAATAATTGACGATCGGGTCTAACAAATAATACAAAATCAATGCCAGCAAGATGGGAGCGAAAACTGTTTTGAAAATAATCAGCAGCGGAGTAAAGACAAACCGCACATGGTAAAAAACAAAAATCAAAGCTCCTAGTAACACACCGGCAATCAATGTAAAGATTAGGTTCCGGCCGCCGATAAACTTGATCCAACGGGTCGCTTTTGTCGATGGTCGTTCCATTTTTATCAAATCCTTTTTTCTTTTTATTGTAGCGAAGAAGGGAGCGAGGCACAAAAAATAGGCTTAAAGCTCGCAAATCGACGTTTTTTGAAAGGCCGTTATGAGATTCTATTGAATACTTTCCTAGTTTATCTAAAACTTTTCCTTTAATTTTAATAAAAGCATTCTTACTTCTTCTGAGAAATGATAAGATGAAGCCATATCCTGGGGGATAAGAAATTTTTAAGGAGGCGTTTATGCTGACACGTTTCAAACAATCCAAGTTGTTTTTTTGGACGGCTGAAATTGTCTTAACTATCATAGGCATTTATTTTCTTTTACAAATGCCTAATATTTTCGAGCCAGTATTGGGCATGATTTCTGCAATCTTGATGCCGTTATTGATTGCTGGTTTTCTTTATTATATGTTCGATCCCATCGTAGTTTTTCTGGAGGAAAGAGGAGGATTGCCGCGCGTCGTCGGTTTTCTCATATCGTTTATTGTGATCGCTTTTATCATCGTCTTGATTATGATGAATGCCGTTCCGAAAATGATCGAACAAGCCGTTCAACTGACGCAAAACCTGCCTGTTTACGCAGAAGAATCAGGCCGTTGGCTAAACGAACTGGCGAATAAAGAGGAGTTCAAAAACTTTAATCTGGAAAAACAATTGGCGGCAGCGAATTTGACGATCAATAATCTGCTTAAAGTGGGGATTGTCAGTGTGACCTCAAGTTTGTCGCGGATTTTTGGTTTTGCAATGAAATTTTTCGTTTTATTGTTCACTGTTCCTTTTATTTTGATCTTTATGTTCAAGGATGGGCATAAATTCTTAGACGCTGTTTCGCAATTCTTTCCATTATCGATTCGTAAAGAGCTGCGTCAAACCGTGCGGGAATTGAATGAGACCTTATCCGCTTATATCAGCAGTACCGTTTTAGATGCGTTTATTATTGGGATTTTGAGTTTTATTGCTATGACGATTTTTCAACAGCCCTACAGCTTGCTGCTGGCTCTTTTTTGCGGAATCACTAATATTATTCCGTATGTCGGTCCTTTTATCGGGGCAGTCCCGGCGATTATCGTTGGTCTGTTTATTTCACCGCTGCAGGCTTTGTATATGGGATTATCCGTTTTGGTCATTCAGCAATTAGACGGCAATCTGATCAAGCCGCTGCTGTTCGGCAAGTCATTGAATATTCATCCGCTGACGATCATCCTAGTCTTGATCGGAGCAGGAAGTGTTGCCGGTATCATAGGCATGCTGATCTGTATCCCTGTTTATGCCGTGATCAAAACACTGATCATTAACATTCACAAAATTTACCAGCTCCGTCGTGAAAGCCACTTGCTCAAGGACAAGGGCGAAGGGTAAAAATCAACTAAAAAACCGCCTTCCAAGCATTATGAATTTGGAGGGCGGTTATTTTTTGTGAAAAATTTATCTAAGCGGATAAAGCAATAAATAACTGGTTTTAATTTTGATTATCAAAAAGGTGCAAAATTTTACTAAATATCGGTATATTTTTCTCAAACTTAAAATGACAGATCCCCAAAAGAACGATAAACCAGAGTGGAGAGAAAATCAGTGCCTCCCGCGTATCGGGAGCTAGTGCTAAAACGAACAAAACAAAAGCGAGAAATAGGAATACGAGATAGTTTGTAAAGGGAAACAGCGGCAATTTAAAGGTGCTTTTTGCGGCCAGCTCGGGTCTTGATTTGCGATAGCGCATATGGGTAAAAACAATCATTCCCCAAATAAAAATGAAACAGATCGTTGCAATCGAACTAATCATAGTAAAAATCTGACTAGGCACGAAGAAATTCATGATCACCGCGAGAAAAATGACGAGAGTTGAGAATACGAGAGCATTTCCCGGGACACGATTGCGTGTCAGTTTGGTAAAACGTTTTGGTGCACTGCCTTCTTGGGCTAAGGAACGGACCATCCGGCTCGTACTGTAAATAGCACTATTGCAAGCAGACATGGCTGAACTTAGAACCACCAAGTTGACAATAGAAGCGGCGGCTGCGATCCCGATCTCGGAAAAGACTTGCACAAAGGGACTTTGATCTGCTGATAAGCTTGACCACGGATAGATTGACATGATCACAAACAATGAACCTAGGTAGAACAAAATGATACGCAGCGGGATCGTATTGATTGCTTTTGGCAACACCGCTTTCGGATCAGAGGTTTCGCCGCCGATCAGACCAACTAATTCGACCCCGCAAAAAGCAAAGGTCGCCATTTGGAAGGAGAGGACAAAACCACTTGACCCTTTCGGAAAGAAACCGCCATGGCGCCATAAGTTGCTGATGGCAACCGGTCCGGCGCTGGTTTTGAAGCCGGAGAAGATCATGAAGACCCCGGCGATGATCAAAGCAATGATAGCGACGACCTTGATTAACGCAAACCAAAACTCTAACTCGCCAAAAAGTCCGACTGCCACTAGGTTCAAACCAAGCAACAAGACCAACGCGATAATTTCAGACAGCCATTGAGGAATATTCGGCAGCCAATAGTTCACATACATCCCGGTAGCGGTCAGGTCAGCCATCGCGATGGCGATCCAGCAGAACCAGTAAGTCCAGCCCGTTACAAAAGCTGCTTTTTTGCCTAAATAATCGGCGATAAAATCTAAAAATGAATGATAGTTCAAATTTGACAGCATCAATTCACCTAAAGCACGCATGATCAGAAAGATCACACAGCCGGTGATCGTGTAGGAGAGAAGAATCGAAGGACCAGTCAGCTGTATGGTTTTTCCGGCACCAAGAAACAGTCCAGTGCCAATAGCCCCGCCAATTGAAATCAATTGGACATGACGATTTTTTAATCCTCTATCCAATTCTTCATGAGTTTCCAATAAAATCAGTCCTTTTTTTAAGAATAGAACGAGTTTATCAGAAATAATTCAAAGGTTGAAATATTTTCCTTGAATTGACAGAATGCCAAGAATTTTCTAATAATTTTAAAATAACATAAAATTAAAAAGAGTTGCTAAAGATTTTACTATAACTTGTGTTTTGCTAGGATTAAAATGCTATAATATTGACAAATTGCCAGTTTGACTTCTTACTTTAGCAAGTTTAATTGAATATATGCGGCATGGTGATCCGACTCATTTTTCAGTTTTCGAAAAATGAATCGGCTGCACGTTTGTGAGTTCTATGTCAAACAATCAGTAATTGAGAAGCAATGGTGTATAAATGTAAATAAACCTGATTTTTCTTTTTAGGAAAAATAAAAGCATTGACGAGGAGGAGCCGGTTTGAACAAAAAAACAATCGGTTGGGTGGTATTAGGACTGGTTGTGTTTGGCGCCGTAAGTTTTGCAAGCTATCACATCTACCAAGATAAAGTAATCCAGTCAGAAAAAGAAACGAAAAAGGTGCTGAATGAGCGTTTAGCCGATCTTTACGAGGATCAGAAGTCGGGCTATTTTAAAGCCGATATTTCAAGTGAGGCGTTTGATGATTTGGCAACCGAAGTTAAGAAGCAACGTGGAGAAAGCCAAACGTTGGAAGACATTGATCACGCCAAGAAAAATTTTGAGCTTCAAGAGGATTTGAATCAGCTTTTTGAAAGCGATGTGTTAAATGGTTTGGATCTGTCGGCGCACCCGATTTTAAAGGAGCCCGACCAAGATAAGATCAAAGCCCTGAAGGATCAGTTGAGTGAAAGTTCTGCCAAGGACAAGGATTGGGGCCAAGACATCAGCATGCTTCTGCGGATCGCTGAAACGCAATCGAAGGATTTTACCAGTGCGGAGACTGATGTGTCGGACTTGCTTAATAAAGGCGATGGTTTGACCTTATCGGACTATTTGGCGGGGGTAAAAACGTTGGCGGTCCTGCCGGATGGAAAGTATAAGCAGCAGTTATTGGATAAATTGGACCCAGTGAAAAATCAGCTGGCGAATGAAAACAATAGCTTTGCGACTCAAATCCAGCAAAGCGATGCCTCAATGGCGGAAGCCGAAAAAAATTATCAAGAGCGTCAAGCCAAAGCGTTGGCAGAGCGCAACAAAGAATTAACGGAGTTGAAAAAGGTTTTAGCTGAAAAGCAGGAGACATATGACTCTTATAAAGATATTTTAGATTCGATTGAGGACAGCAAAAATGACGAATCTTCCCGCAAAAAAGCGGAATCAGAGTCTCGTTCACGGGGATCAGATTCTTCAAGCTCATCAAGTTCTTCTTCGGAAGATCATCATGAGGAAGACGAATAAAAAAAGAGCAACGATTTTCTAAGTGAAATCGTTGCTCTTTTTTAGTGTCATTTTACCATTGGAGGAAGCTTGATATTCTTCAAACATAGGGAAAATTTGTGTCCGCTTCTTGATATCCAGCTTAATGAAAATATTATGGACGTGAGTTTTGACTGTTCCAAGTGAAAGAAAAAGCTGATCGGCGATCTCTTGATTGGTTCGGTGGAACATCAGCAGTTCAAAAACTTCTGTTTCCCGTTGCGTGAATTGGTGAGCATGACAGAATCTTTGAATCAAAATCGAGTTTTCCTGTTCCTCAGGAGTGTCTTCCTCTGGAACTTGCCGCGCCTTCAGGTAGGAGTGGAGAAATAGTAAGCAGACGGTAATCGAAAAAATGTCTTCTGAAATGCTGCGATTGTAGATCTTGGTTGCCAGCGAACTGTATTGATCTACATTGAAAATCACAAAGCTATCTTCAATGACAATCAAGATACTAAAAAGAATACAGATAATCGCCAGCTTTTTTAAATAGCCTGTGTTCAACTCGGGGAGGTCCATTCGCGCACCTCGCCAGCAGTAAAAACCTAAATAAAAGAGAAAAACTTGGTTTCCTAAATAGTAAAGCCATACTTTTAATGCTGAATTATCCATTAATGGGACTGTGATCATCCAAACGGCTAAAGCGATCAAGAGGCCATAATGCAATGCTTTGAGTTTTTCTTTTCGTAATTCGGCGATGATGGAGATGGAGAAAAAGGCATTTCCCATAAAAATGATGGTCTTAACCGCAGGTGCACTCATAAATGCTTGGTCGTAGCTCTGGGCAAAGGAGTTGATGAATTCGGTCATATAAATAATGATGTTGTCAAAAATGAAGAAGGCTAGATAAAGACTGATCAGCAGAAACACTTTGTTTTTTTCTTTTAGATAGGAATTTATTGCAAAAGCCATTGTGATGGAATATAGAATGATCAAAAGAATATTATAAACGAAGATAGCTATCATATTGAATCCCCTTTCATTTCGTAGTCAAAAAACTTCATTTCTTCACTTAAGTATAACATCATTTATTCCCTAATCGTCCTAAAATACGCTAAACTTTCTTCTAAACTTTTCTAAACCCTTGAAAAATAAAAGGTTTACATCTAAAAATAAACCAGCTAAAACTCGTTTGATTTCGCAAATGTTAGCGTTTACATCCTTTGGCTTATCGTAAACTCAGCCTTTTTCGCCTAAAGTGAAGATGCAAAAGCAAACAAATTACTTAGGAGGCGTCAACATGGCAAAAAGAGATTTCATTACAACAGAAAATTACACGAGAGAGGAGATTCAGTACATCGTTGATTTATCATTGAAAATCAAAGCTTCTATTAAAAACGGTTTTTATCCGCCATTATTAAAAGATAAAGTGTTAGGCATGATCTTCCAGCAGTCTTCTACTAGAACACGGGTTTCATTTGAAACAGCGATGACGCAATTAGGCGGACACGCAGAATATTTAGCACCAGGTCAAATCCAATTAGGCGGACATGAAACAATTGAAGATACGAGCCGTGTACTTTCTCGTTTAGTTGATATTTTGATGGCTCGTGTGGAACGTCATCACAGTGTGTATGATTTAGCCAACAACGCAACGATCCCAGTAATCAACGGGATGTCTGATTTCAACCATCCAACTCAAGAATTAGGCGACCTTTGTACTATGATCGAACATTTACCTGAAGGCAAGAAAATCGAAGACTGCAAAGTTTCCTTCATTGGTGATGCGACTCAAGTTTGTTTCTCACTAGGTTTAGTTGCAACAAAAATGGGAATGGAATTTGTTCAATTCGGTCCTAAGGGCTTCCAATTAAATGAAGATCATCGTGCAAGATTAGATGCGATCTGTAAAGAATCTGGCGGTTCATACACCGTTTCTGATGAGATCGAAGTGATCGAAGGTTCTGATTATGTTTATACCGACGTTTGGTACGGTTTATATGAAGCAGAATTATCAGAAGAAGAACGCATGAGTACGTTCTATCCTAAATACCAAGTAAATGATGAATTAATGGCTCGTGCCGGCAAAGATGCGAAATTCATGCACTGTCTGCCTGCGACTCGCGGTGAAGAAGTAACAGATGAAGTAATGGATGGACCAAACTCAATCTGTTTCGATGAAGCGGAAAACCGTTTGACTTCAATTCGCGGCTTGTTAGTTTATTTGATGCATGATTACGCAGACAAGAACCCAATCGATGAAAAGAAAAAAGCAGCAGCAAAGGCAGATTTAGAAGTCTTCTTAGGCAAGGCACTATAGACCCCAGAGGTGAGGACGGAAATGATCTGCGGCTTTAATCAACCTTCATCAAGATTATTTCCATTCGGGGATTGAGGAAATCCTCAATCCCTGTTTCCCTTGTACCGGAAAGGAAGAAAACAATGGGAGAAGAAAAGAAGAAAAAGTTTAGTTTGATGAGCGCAATATTATCCGTTATCTGTGTCGTGTTCGTGGCAGAGGCAGCGGCGCCGGTTGCGGCGATCGGAAATTCGCAATTTTTTTGGTGGATCTTCTTATTAATAGCATTCTTATTACCGTATGGATTAATGTCATCGGAATTAGGAACGACCTATATTGGCGATGGCGGGATCTATGACTGGGTGACTCAAGCCTTCGGACATCGCTGGGGCTCGCGGGTATCTTGGTATTATTGGATCAATTATCCATTATGGCTCGCTTCATTAGCAGTTGTAACTCCGGATCTATTGACGACGATTACAGGGATTGAGTTCCCAACGGTCGCAGCGATCGTGATCGAATTGGTCTTCATTTGGGCCATTGTTTGGATCAGCTTCTATCCAGTCGCTGACAGTGTCTGGATTTTGAATGGGGCCGCTGTGATCAAGATGCTATTGGCTATTTTGATCGGGGCATTAGGACTTTATACGTTTGCGACAAAAGGCGCGGCGAATGAGTTTACCTTATCTTCGATGCTGCCAAGTTTTAATTTGAATAGTTTATCCTTTATCTCAGTAATTATTTTCAACCTGCTAGGTTTTGAAGTTATTTGTACCTTTGCAGATGATATGGAAAATCCGAAAAAACAAATTCCACAAGCAATCATTGTTGGCGGGCTAGTAATCGCGGCGATCTACATTTTCTCAGCCTTTGGTATCGGTGTAGCGATCCCGACTGATCAAATCAGTACCGGCAGCGGCTTGATGGACAGCTTCAAGCTATTGACAGGCTCGACTGGCGGCTGGTTCATCATCGCGATGGCGTTCCTGTTCTTACTAACGCTGTTTGGCAATATGATTTCTTGGTCATTAGGTGTTAACAACACGGCTTGTTACGCAGCGGAAAATGGCGATATGCCGAAAATCTTCGCGAAACGCGGCGGCAAAGACGAAATGCCGATTGGCGCGGCGATCATGAATGGCGTTGTGGCATCGATCGTAGTTGTTATCGCACCGATTTTACCGAATCAGGATCTATTCTGGGCCTTCTTCTCATTGAACCTAGTAATGTTCTTGATGTCATATGTGCCAGTATTCCCAGCTTTTTACAGATTACGCAAAATCGATCCAGATACACCGCGGCCATTTAGAGTTGGCGGCAGTGATACATTCTTGAAAGTTTTGGTTGCGCTGCCAATGATTATGATCGTTATTTCATTGATCTTCACAGCTTTGCCACTGCAATTTGATCCAGCAAGTTTAAGTGAACAACTACCGATCACGATCGGAGCTGTCGTCTTCACACTATTTGGTGAGGCGATTATATGGGTGAAAAAAATCAAAAAAGAAGGAGTAATTTATCATGGCGAAGAGAATCGAAAAGACAACACCGAAACAAGACGGGTTTAGAATGCCCGGCGAGTACGAACCACAAGAGAAGGTATGGATGATCTGGCCTGAACGTCCAGATAACTGGCGCGATGGCGGAAAACCAGCACAAGAAGCATTCACTGAAGTGGCAAAAGCTATCAGCAAGTTCACACCAATGAATGTCGTGGTTTCACAGCAGCAGTTCCAAAACTGTCGTCGTCAATTACCTGAGGATATCACGGTCTACGAAATGTCCAACAACGATGCCTGGATTCGCGATTGCGGACCAAGCTTCGTGATCAATGATAAAGGTGAATTGCGTGGAAACGACTGGGGCTTTAACGCTTGGGGTGGTCTTGTTGACGGATTGTATTTCCCATGGGACCAAGATGATTTAGTCGCACAAAAAATCTGTGAGATCGAACATGTCGATTCTTATCGGACAGACGATTTCATTTTAGAAGGCGGTTCGTTCCATGTTGATGGCGAAGGAACGGTTTTAGTTACGGAAATGTGTCTATTAAGTGAAGGGCGCAACCCTCACATGACTAAAAAAGAGATCGAACAAAAACTATGCGACTACTTAAACTGTGAAAAAGTTCTGTGGTTAGGCGATGGGATCGATCCGGAAGAAACAAATGGTCACGTAGATGACGTTGCCTGCTTCGTTCGTCCAGGTGAAGTGGCATGTATCTACACCGAAGATGAAAACAGTCCATTCTACGAAGCAGCGCAAGATGCATACAAACGTCTAAGTGAAATGAAGGATGCGAAAGGCCGCAAATTAAAAGTTCATAAAATCTGTTGCCCAATCGAAAATGTCACGATCGACGGCAACTTCAAGATCGACTATGTTGAAGGAACAATGCCGCGTGAAGACGGCGATATCTGTATCGCTTCTTACATGAACTTCTTGATCACCAACAACGGCGTAATCGTACCGCAATATGGCGACAAGAATGATGCCTTAGCATTAGAACAATTAGAAATGATCTTCCCAGATAAAGAAGTTGTGGGTGTAAATACTGTTGAAATCGTATACGGTGGCGGAAATATTCACTGTATCACACAACAACAGCCACAAAGATAGGAGACCCTCATGTCAAAAATCGTTATCGCATTGGGCGGAAACGCGTTAGGCAATTCTGCCAATGAACAATTAACTAAAGCTGAATTAGCAGCAAAATCAATCGCTGATTTGATTACGGCCGGACACCATGTCGTGATCGCTCACGGCAACGGCCCGCAAGTCGGGAAAATTCGTTTGGCTTTTGAAGAAACGAGTCAAACAGCAGAAGATATGATGCCATTTCCAGAGTGTACCGCGATGAGTCAAGGCTACATTGGCTATCATCTGCAGCAAGCCATCGATGAAGAATTAGTTTCACGGGGAATGGAAGACATTCCAGTAGTGTCGATGCTGACGCAAGTCGTGGTTGATCCTGCTGATCCGGCGTTTGAAAATCCTACCAAACCGATCGGCGGGTATTACAGCGAAGAAGAAGCGAAAAAACTGATGGATGAAAGCGACGATGTTTACGTAGAAGATGCAGGTCGTGGGTGGCGTCGTGTCGTACCTTCACCAAAACCTGTCGATATCTACGAAAAGATCAGTTTGAAAACCTTAGTCGACGCGGGGCAAGTCGTGATCGCCTGTGGTGGAGGAGGCATTCCAGTTATTTATGAAGGCACCCGCTATAAAGGGGTGGATGCGGTAATCGATAAGGACTTTGCGGCAGCCAAAATGGCGGCATTGATAGATGCAGATGTCTTTATTATCTTAACCGCTGTGGATCATGTCTTTGTAAACTTTGGAAAACCAGATCAGAAAGCCTTAGAGACAACCACTGTTGCGGATATGGAAAAATATATCGAAGAAAAACAATTCGCACCCGGCAGCATGCTGCCAAAAGTCGAAGCCGCAATTGACTTCGCCGAATCAAAAGCCGGCCGACAAGCCATTATCGCCTCTCTTGAACAAGCTTCAGAAGCCGTTAAAGGCAATAGCGGCACTACGGTCCAAATGTAAAACTAAAATCCCGATTACTTGGAAAACTCTCCAAGTAATCGGGATTTTTCTTGCTGTTTATGGGAGTATAATAATATAATAAAAAGAAAAGGGAAGTGGAAGGAGCCATGAAGAATCAAACTGTCGAAAAACTATGGAATATCATGATTTGTTTAGGCTTAGCCGGTTTGGTCGTCCTTTTTTCGATGCTATATGGTATGTTTTTGATAACCGCGCAGGAAGGTAGCGGTCATGGGTATTCGGGGATTGAAATTGGTGCACTTTGTTTTTTCTGTTTGCTTACTTCATTTTTTATGCTGCGGCTTTCCAAAGGATTGAAACTTTTTTCTTTTGATTTGATTTTTTTGACAAAGAAGAACATCAAAATCATTTTAATCGGCACGGTCTTGGCTCTAGGTATCTTAATTGCAGAAACCATACTAATAAATCAAAACATACTTATTGAACAAGCGGGAAATCCGCGTACAATGGCAGTCCTCTCGAAAGCTCCTTCGCTGGTTATAGGGCTGTTTACTTTTATTCTTGCTCCAATCATGGAGGAAGTTCTCTTTCGTGGCGGGATCATCGGGCTGGTGTTTGCGGATAAGCCGTTTTTGGGTGTGCTTGTTTCCAGTCTGGTATATTGCTTGGCATTTCGGCCCGATGGGATTATTTACTGGCTGCTTTCTTTAATGATGAATATCATTTTAGGTCTGGCATATGTACAGACTAAGCGGCTAGAGGTGCCGATTATTATTAAGATGCTCACGCTTTTATTGATGTTGCTGTTTTAAAACTTCGCTCTAGAATAAAAGAAATCCCAGCCTTTTGAGCTGGGATTTTTAGTATTAAAAAGAAGAAAAATTTAGATTGATTTATCTTTTAATCTCAGTCAAAACTTTTGCAATATCTCGCTTGATCAAACTCTGCATACTTTCTTTATATTGACTGAGATCCAGATTTTCCAGTTTTTTGCGAATGATCGGAGTCATTTCTGGTTTAGCCGCTGTTAAATAAACCAAGTAGGGAATACATTGACGAACAACGGGAGCTTTGGAATCATCCAAGATCGCTAGAATTTCTTCAAGATGAGCGTCAATGATCTTTTGCGAATCCCAGCGGGCGTTGAGCATAAAAAATTTAAACGCGCGTCCTCGTCCACATGAATTCTCTGCGTTAAGGGCCGGCAAAAATTCTTCAAGCTTATCCGCGTAAATAGATTCGGCAAGACATTCAGCTTCCAACTTTTTAAAAGCTGCCAGAGCCTCTTTAGTATCTTTAGCAGTCAAAAGTGTTAACACACGATCCATTAGATCACTCCTTTTCTTCTCACTTATAGTAAAACAGTCGCCAGAGCGGCGACTGTTTTTAATCATCTTTTTTCTCTGCTTCTAATTGTTTCTTCAAATCACTGATTTGTTTATCTAAGTCCTTGCTTTGATTTTTCGTGTCGGTGATTTGATCTTTAACCGTATTGATCGCGGAATCGCGAGCCGCTTTTTCATGAGCGTACTCGGCTTCTTTGTTGCGGTATACGCTGGTGTATTGCTCTGAGAGCGTACCGCCTGACGGCTCGACTTGTTGGACCAGAGCAAAGACATCTTGGGCAAATTGATCAAAGGTTTGCCAGTTGTCCTGCGTATCGGTCACGATGATCTCAAATTGACTAAGTGTGTTGATTCGTTCAGAGATCAATTGATTACTAAAGGTCGACGCTTCTTCCACCATCGGTGTGCTGAGTTTGGCTGCCGTTAGTTCATTGGCCTTTTGCTTGGCTAAGGTATCAATATTGGTCGTTGCTGTATCCAAAGCATTTTTCCGTGTTGCCAAAACTTGTTTAGTCTGACTGGAGCGGGTGACTAATTGACCGCCAGCTTTTTGTACGGAAGAAGGCATTTGGAAATCAACATCTTCTTTGCCGTCGTTCAATAGATCCATGGTTTGTTTGAAAATTTCTTTAGTTGCTTGACCAACGCTGGCATTATCCTGCGGCTGCGGTGTGTCGTCGCCGGCCCAGACAGCCACGGTATAGTATGGTGTGGCACCGACTGTCCATAAATCTTTGGCTTCATCGGTTGTACCAGTTTTGACCGCCCAATATTGGTTATGGGCTAAGGTCAATCCGGCGGCTGTTCCGTCAGTATTCTGGTGGACAGCCTTCATTGTATCAATGGTTAAGTAAGCCGCATCGTCACTATAAACCTTCTGCTGTGCGATCTCACTTTGAGAGAAGATTTCTTGCCCGTTGTCTTTGCGCTTGATCGTTTGAATGTTGACTGGTGCGCGATAATTTCCTTGATTGACCAATGTTGCGATTCCGCTGGCCATTTCTTGGGTAGTCGCTCCATAGGTCATTCCGCCGACAGCGATGATCGGATTGTCATCTTCCACATCCAAGCCGGTGAACTGCATCTGCGATAAACGCTGGTAGACAGGCTCTTTCAATTCGTTGCGATTTTCATCAGCCAATTTATAGGCGACCACATTGGAAGAAACGGCCAAGGCATTGCGCAATGTCAGATTTCCTTTTGAGCCATTGTAAACATTATTAGGATACGTATTATTTGGCCGATCATCTGAAACTGCACTGCTTTCCAGCAGCCCGCGTTCATAAGCCGGCGCATAGGAGACTAACGGTTTAATCGCTGATCCGGGCTGACGGTAGGAAAGAAAGGCCCGGTTGTAGTGATTGCCTTCTTCACCGCGGCCGCCGATACTTGCTACCACATCACCGGTATGATTATCGATGACGGTCATCGCCGCTTGTTTGGTGTAAAAATTATTCTCACCGTTGATATCCTGCCACGCATTCATAACGTTGCTGACGATTCCTTGCAGTTGGTCATGAAGGGCGGGATCGATATTGGTACTGATTTGATAACCGCCGGAAAGGATTCGCTGATACACTTTGTTATAAGCGGTTGTATATTCTTCGTTATAGCGATCTTCCTCTTCTTTCGAATCAAATTGATATTGGAAACGGAAGTCCTGCTGGCCCATCAAAATCTTCGTCGTTGAATCCACCGCTAAGGCGACTTCATTATTGTCCAATTGATTATTCAGCGCGTTGCTGTGGATTTCCGCGGAGATATCATCGGCAACGGCTTTGTCATACTGATCCTTTGTGATATACCCCTGCTGATTCATTTCCTTGAGGATCAGCTTGGCGCGCTTCAAAGCATTTTTCTTATTAGTTGTCGGATCAAATATCCCCGGATTATTGGTGATCCCCACAAGCGTCGCTTTTTCTAAAAGACTCGTATCGTTGATGGACTTGCCAAAATAAACCTTCGCTGCGGCATTGATCCCGTAAGCGCCATGGCCGAAGTAGACGTTGTTTAAGTAATATTCCAAAATCTGATGCTTGGTAAATTTCTTTTCTAACGATTGGGCCATTACCATCTCTTCGATCTTACGTGAGATTGAAACCTCGGGTGTCAGATAAATATTTTTTACCAATTGCTGCGTGATGGTGGAGGCACCGCGGACCCCGCGACCAGTCGCCGCGTTCAATGCGACCGTAAGCAGCCCTTGCGTATCCACCCCGTGATGGTCGTAAAACCGTTTATCCTCAATGGAGATCAAAGCTTGGGAAACCAACGGGTCCATCTTATCGTAAGTGATATAGTCCCGCTCTTGGGTCTTTAACTCCTTAAGGACCTGTCCATTTTTATCTAAGATTGTGGTAGGGTGGTATTGCTTGAAGTCACTTTCTTGGATTTTTGCCGCGTGTTCTTCACCAGCATCGATCGCCGCAGTGACTTCTTTTCCATATTTTTGGAAGAAGAAAATCGTCCCTGCAATCACCAATAAAAGCACCGCCGCTAGAATGCTTAGCGAGATCTTTGTGGATCGCGATAATTTACTTTGTGACGATTTTTTTCGTGTTGGTCTTATTCTCTTTTCTTTTTTTTGTTGATGTCGTTCTTTTCTATTTGCCATATCCGCCTATCCTTAAAAAAATCATTTCTTCTAGTGTAATAGAAAATGACGAGAATAACTATCAAATTCATATTTTTACAAGAAAAAATTTAGATTATTTCATAAAAATAGTCGGATTTTCACTAGAAATACTTGACGCTTGCTTAATTTGTCGCCACAATGTAGGGGAGACGAGGTGAACTATGGACACGAAGAAAAAATGGTTGATCTTTTGGGGGATTCTAGCCGCTTTATTTGTCGGAAGCTTTGGTATTGTTTTGAGCGGGAATTTTCCGCAATTTACGATCCCATTCAGCGTTTTTGCCAGCGATGACAAAGAAACGAAGAAAGAAGAACTGCCTAAATTAAACGTATTGGCGTTGAAGGATGTCAATGATCAAACATTATTAGAAGAACAAACAAAAAAAATCGATGCTTTGAACACGGCATTTGCAGACAATAACAGCTTTTCGAGTTCTCAGGCGATGTCTGATGCGATCGAGAAGGTTTATGGACCGGCCAAGGATGGGAAAAATATTTTTGATCTTTATCGTAAAATCTATCCCATGGTAAGTTCAGAGGAGAGCGGCTTTGTCAGTGTGAATCTGGTAGGCTTTGGTCAGCGTTTAGTCGATGATCAGACGATGACGACGCAGCGGCAGGTTTGGAGTTTTACGGATACGAGCGGTTCGCGTCATGATTATACGGTCAATCTTCGTTTTAACGACAAAGAGTTGAATGAGTTGACGGCCGAAGACGGCAGTGATGTAAAATCTATCATTACAAAAGACGATACCTATTTGGACAAATCGGCGGACTTTGAAACTGCCTGGACAGAACTGATTCGACGAGGAACGGATACACAGCTTTATCGCCAAATGGAGAAGGCGGGAATGGATAGTAACCAAACGGAATTCAAAGCTTTGGAAAAAAGTATGAATATAACCGATCCAAGCGGCTTCTTTGAACTATTCAAGGATACTCGTGGAGATATTACTCATGCGTACTTATCTGGCTTCTACCACACGAATACGCCGACTGATGGACAATCCGACTATTATTTCCGAGTACCGACTTCTGCAAAGGATATCGCAACCTTTGTAGTCGTCTATGATCGGCTGCAGCAAAAGATTGTTTCTATTAATAGACAATAAGTCGAATCTATTAGTAAAAATTAAGCAGATCATCATTTATTGATGGTCTTTTTTTTGCGTTTAATGTTCAGCAGCTGACAGAATCGGTTAAAACAGCGAAATCGATTAGTTTATTAAATATATTATAAAATATATGGAGTGTAGTGAAAATTTTTCGTCATAATCTGAAGAATAATTTTGATTTTTGAGTGATCATAGAATTTTATCACAATAATTGTTATATTTGTGGCAACAGGAAATATCCCTAATAATCACATTTCTTAGAGACGGGGAAACCTAGAGAGAGTAATTCCTGTAATCAAACATGCTTGTTGGTGTGTTTACTTGATGGGGGGTGGTCCATGGAAAGCTGCTTCTGTTTTTGGCCAAAAACAAACTCCGAAAAAAATTAAACGACTACTATCTTCCATATGGAGATAGTAGTTTCAATAGTTAGGGTAGGGTTTATTTGTTGTGCACTTTTTGCACTTGGGTAAAGAGCAGAAAAGGAGAGCGAAATGAAAAAAAAGGGATTAATGAAAAAAATAAAAGGGATCATGTCGTTGGTAACGCTATTGATCATGACTGTCTCCTCGTTGGGGGTACCGGCACAAGTATTTGCCGCAGATGAAGGAAATACTCCTGCAAATCTGACAGTTAAACATAATGATACGCAAAAATGGACAGTCATTCAGTTCGATAAGGTTGAAAATGCGGAAAGCTACAACGTGTATCGGGCAGAAGAACAGGATGGGAAATTTGAACGTATTCAAACATTAAAGAGTGACAAAACATATGCAGTTGATCCTTATATGGAATTAAAGACAAACGGCACGCTTAAGGCTGATTATCTTTACTACTATAAAGTATCAGCTGTGGTCGATGGCAAGGAACAGGAAGCTGCCGGCCCATTAGCCAATCAAGATGTTGCAACAAAAGCTGAGGATGATGAAATCGATGCGGCTGCCGCGGCTCCATCAGCAGCACCTGCTGAAGAAGCTACAAAGGAAACATCCGAAGAAAAAGCTGAAGAAGCGACAACGGATGCTCCTGCAGTTCAAACGTTTGGATCATCAAGACATAAAACCGGCTGTGACGGCAAACACAGTGGTCGTACTTGCAACAACAATGCGGGCAAACACGACAAAGATTGCGATAAAAACCACAGTAGCGGCAGAAAATGTAATTCAAACAATTGGAAACATGGCGACTACTGTGACAAAAAACATAGCGGCAAAAACTGTAACGAAAATAAATGGCAGCACGGCCAATATTGTGACAAAAATCATAGTGGTAAAAACTGTAACGAAAACAAATGGCAACATGGCTCAGATTGTGATGAAGGCCATAGCGGTCACGGCTGTAATCATAATTGGAAGCACGATGAAGACTGTGACAAGAACCACAGCGGCAAACATTGTAACCAAAACAACTACAAAGAAAAATGGGATGCTGTTAAAAATGTTTGCGTGACTGAAGCGCAGCACCACTGGTTAAAACTTAGCTGGGAATCAAAAGGCAACAATGCGGAATACAAGATTTTCCGTGCAAGCAAAAAATGCAACGATTACCATTCTAGCGACTTTAAAGAAATCGCTAAAGTAACCGGCACAACTACTTACAACGATATCAAGCTGGACCATAATACAACTTATTGCTACAAGGTAATGGTGAAACGTCCTAAAAACACGCCATTATCCGCTGAAACAGTTACTAGCTCAAACATCAGTAAATTTACTGTTTGCGGAACGACATTGAATCCAAACATTAAAGCGACAGCTGTTTCCGACAAAGCAATCAAAGTTACTTGGACAAATACGAAGAGCGACAATGCGTCGCAGCGCTTCGCAACCAGCTACACGTTATACCGCAGTACAACTAACAACATTAATAATGCGACTGCGATCAATGTACCTGGCAAACAAGACGGTTCAGAAATGTCTTATACGGATGATTGCTTGAACCAATGCACGACTTACTACTATTGGGTGAAAGCAAATTATGGTCAATGGAGCAACTGGGTCAGCCCGCAATGGGGATCGAGCTGTGCAACAACCTTGAAGAAAAAAGAAATTGGCAGTGGATTGAGAGGGTGTATCAAGAACAGACTTGTTTGCGGCTGTATCCCATCCCGCTATTACGGAGCGCAAATTTTCTTAGGTACTCAAAATCCAAATACGTTGGACTACACGAAAGTACGTGTTTACCGCAGAACATCTGGTTGCGGCTACGGATCAGCGTACAAGACGATTGATGTTCGTTATGCAAAATATATGAATGGCGCTTTTGGAAAAGGCTACTATCTTGATGAATCATTAAGCTATGTCTGCTTATCAAGAGGCTCTTACTCATTCGCAATTCAAGCGGTTGGTTCTGATTGTGGAAAAGAAGTTACAGGACCAATGATTGAACTAGGCTGCGTTACTGTAAGATGCTAAAGTGATTGATCAATTTAAGTTTGATAGTTAGAAAAGTTTTTTAAATGAAGAAACCTCATTTTGATTAACTTTTCAATAAAGCAAGATCGTCCAAAAAAAGTGTTAGGAGAGAGCCCTCCTAACACTTTTTTCTTGCGCCTTTGAGAAATTAAAAAGTTTTTTACAAGTAAAATAGATTTGATACCTAACTAAGAAATTATTTTTCAAAAATCGTGAAAAAAGAATCTGATTGTCATTGTGCATAACATTTCACTAATCCCGCTAAAGCGAGAAAAGGAACTGGCAAAACGGAACGAGTTCGCGAAGTCTTTTTAAATCCTAATCAATAAAAATCGCTTCATGACCTGTATAAGGCAGGAACTTTTCAAAGATATCCGCTGTTTTCAGTTTCATATAATTGGTTACAGAACCAGAGCTGCAGCCATACCATTCCCGTTCAGCAACGGATTTGTCGAAGACTAATTGGATCTCGTGCTCAGGATCTTTTAACAACCCGAAAATCGTCGCAGCACCCGGAATAACTCCTAAGCGCTCCTTCAATAGATCCGCTGAAGCAAAAGATACCCGTGGAATCTCCAATTTTTTGCCGAACTCTTTGGTGACAAACTTAAAATCTGCCGGTGTGATGTACAAATAGAATTTGGTTTTCTTTTGGTTGCATAAAAAGATTGTTTTAACAACTTCGATCCCTAAGCGGTTATCGATATCGATACAATCTTCCATCGTCAACGCTTCGCCGGTCGCTACTTGATAAAAAGGAATCTCCAACTTTGCCAGTGTTTCATAGGTTTTTTCCTCTAATTCAGAACCAAACTCAGTCGGCGGGGTAGTATGCATTTCACTAACGTAAACCATAACGGCCTCCTTTTTCATATGTAATACCTACTACGATACCTTTTTTTAATCAAATTCTCAACCTATTTTCATTTATTTTTCTGCTTGTGCCAAATCTTTCCTTACGATTTTTTCTAGAATTGTTTCAATATCTGTGTAATCGGTCGCAGTGATATTGGAGCGGATGATAACCGACTCTTGGCCCTCTGAGAGAAATTTTTTACAGGCCGGTGTTGTTCCGATGATTACCTGCGCCTCACGCGGAGCTTCTACAAAAGTCAGGTGATATCGGTTTTTGAAATACAAATTGATTTTTTCTTGGATAAAAATACTGAAAAGATCGCTGTGCTCGGAAAACGCATACACCGATATTTCTGGTAAGCAGTTCTCTAATGAATAGAGGTTCACACAGGTTAAAAACGAATAGATCCGTAACTGGCGATAATCATAGCCTGGTACTGCTTGGGTGAACTCCTGCCAAAAGGTGTTAAAGCGTCGGTAGTAATAAGGAAACTGCGACTGGACATGATTTAGTGCCACATTATTTCCAAGCTCATCAATCATGGGATCGTTCAATCGGAAGAAAGCCAGTGCTGCGTAATGCTGTCTAAGCTTGCTGCCGACATATTTTTGCTCGTGGCTGTTCAATGGACGGAAGTGCGTCGTAAAAGACTTGATCCAATGGGAAACGGCCTGATTAAAAAAGAGATCCCTAGAAGAATTCTTAGGCTGCAGCTCAAAATCGTTCAATAGAGAACTGTAAATGGCATAAAGGAAAAAGCGCCATTCATTTGTATTCCAGGTTTTTAAAAAAGCTGGCTTTTTGGGATATTTGAAGCGGTTCAACAATGCTTTTTCTGTATTATTAAAGATAAGTTCACTTTTTTTGCTTAATGATTGATTGGTGATTAAGAGCCAAAAGCAGATCATTTCCAAGTTGGTTGGGTTATTGGAAAGCTTTAAGTAATCCTCTACTTGATTTGCCAGTTGAAAATAGCTCTCAATGTTAATACGTTCAACTTGGCTGAATTGGCGGTATAGTCCGCGGAAAAAAATATAGTAAAAACGACGCACATCGACTTCGCGTCCTTTTAAACTGATTTTGGTCGAACAAGAGATATAGAGATCATAATCAGACAAATCTTGATTGATCTCTTTGATTTTGCGGCGCAATTTTGATTCGCTGATATTTTTATCCATGCAGAACTGGATCGCAGAAATTTTTCGTTTCGTTAAAATTGTACGAATGATTTCACAAGCAAGGTCATACTTGTATAAGTAGCTTGTCAATGATTGGAGGTTCGTTGAGGAACGGTCTAATTGGATGCCGCGGCCATTATCCATCCGAAGAGTTAAAAAATAATCTTCGTCTGTATAAAGTTCTTCGATGATTGCTTGTAATTCTTTGCAATTCACACGAATCGTACCAAGGCTGGCATAACCAATCTTTTCCTGCAATTCCTTCAAAGAAATCGGTGCCTGCAGGCCATCTAGCGTTTCGATGATCTGAATTTTCAGCACCGTGTTTTTATCCATCCCCAGCATGAATATACCCCCATTCCTATTTAATAAAAATTAACCGTACTGATTTATATGATAAATTAAAATATCATTTAATACAAATAATAACCTAATATATGGTGAAAAATAAAGTCATATCCTAAACAAATCATAAGAAACTCGTTTTATTAAAAAATAACTAAGGTTATATTGTTTAAAATTTCTTACTGTGCCGGAAAATTCGAAAAAAGTGACTGCTTTTCAAACTTTTTGTGAAAGCGGTCGTTTCCGCATTTATTCTAAGGTATAATGAATCTAAAAGGAGTAAGGAGTCGGCGATGAAAATTTCAGAAATGAAAAATATTGGTGTAGTAAATGAAGAAAAGTTGGAACAGGTAGGAATTGTGACCCCTGATCAGTTACGGGAACTGGGAACAGAGGCAGCCTTTTTAAAAATTCGCCATCTAGTAGATGACGGGGCTTGTTTGCATCTGCTGTACGGATTAGAAGGGGCGATCCAAGATATTCCCAAACGTGAATTAAGCGAACGGCGCAAAGCCGAATTACGCGATTTTTTCAAACAATTAAATTAGATTTTTTTGACTTTGCTTGCTGAGAGATAGGATTCACGTTACACTACATACAAAAAAGGAAGTGACTTTTTTGTATCTGATCGCTTTAGTGATTTTTGTCATTTTAGTCGGTGCATATAATATTTTTATTAACCTTGCACGCCGCAAGAAAAAGAATGTGACACCGCTGATGGTGAATATTCAAGTAACGTTGAATTTGATCTTGATCATTGCAGGTCTGATTTACTTGATTTTTGGATAAAAAAAAGAGGAAGACAGCTGTCATTCCTCTTTTTTTAACGAATTGAAACGATCTGGGCACCAAAAGGCATCAAGGCTAAACGAGCAAGCTTGAGAGACTGTGCAGCAAACGGAATACCGACGATCGTAATACATAGAAACGCGGCGCTGATCAAATGACCGATTGCTAAAGGAACGCCCGAAACGATCAACCAAATAATATTTACGATCAAATTTATCCCAGTGGTATGGTAAACGATATCCTTGCCAAACGGAGCAAAGCTCAGACTGGCAAATTTAAAGCATTGCAAGCCGATCGGGATGCCGATAATAGTGATGCACCATAAAATTCCGGCAAGACACCAAGTCAAGCCGCCAATCAGTCCGCCGAAGATGAACCAGATGATATTACCTAAGCAAGACATATTTCATCCCTCCATTTATTAATAGTGTACCATTTTTTGATCATTTCACCTCCAACTTGAGATGGATATACATAGTAGAATTTTTAGCGAAGGCTTTTTAGAAAGGAAACGATGATGGTAGAAAAAATTGAATTACTTTCTGTTGACCAGAAAACACCGCTGCAGGCGTATCATTGGTCATGTGAAAATCCATGGGCGGTTCTGCAAGTGACTCATGGGATGGCGGAACATTTGATGCGCTACGAACCCTTGGCAAATTATTTGAATGAACGAAAGATTGCGGTGATCGGACACGATCATCTAGGTCATGGTGCCTCTGTTAGTGAAAATCCTAAAGGCTACTTTCACGATGAAACGCTCAAACATGGATTAGTCCAGGATTTGTATCAGGTGACGAAGTGGGGGAAAGCCCGATATCCTAATTTGCCTTACTTTGTTTTAGGACACAGCATGGGCTCATTTGTATTGCGGAATTATCTGTATGACTATGGTGAAGCGATCGATGGCGCGATTTTAATGGGGACAGGCCAGCAGCCAGTCTGGTTGACTCGTTTTGGTCAAAAGTCAGCTAAATTGTTGGGTAAACTCCAAGGAGAAAAACATCACAGTAAACTGATCGATCAATTGGCCTTTGGCAATATGAATCGCAAGATCCCTAAAAAGCGAACCGATAAGGATTGGTTAACCACCTTATCAAAAGAGGTGGATGCTTACTTAGCAGATCCGAATTGCGGTTTTTTATTTACATTAAGTGGTTATCACGAACTTTTTTCGCTGATTATTCGCACTCAGGAGCCGGAATTACTGCAAAAAGTACCGAAAAAGCTGCCGCTGCTATTTCTATCGGGGCAAGAAGATCCGGTGGGCGAGTATGGCAAAGGTGTGATGAAGGCAGCGCAGTCTTATCGAGCTGCCGGCGT
The DNA here is from genome assembly GCF_005405485.1 of Enterococcus hulanensis. GTDB lineage: Bacteria > Bacillota > Bacilli > Lactobacillales > Enterococcaceae > Enterococcus_A > Enterococcus_A hulanensis. The sequence goes on from NZ_BJED01000002.1 coordinate 76,384, forward strand.
GGAACAGGTGACAGTCCAGCTCTACGAAAAAGCCCGGCACGAACTATTGAATGAATCCCAAAAAGTTACCGTTTTTCATGATATTTGCATATGGATGGAAAATATTTCTGAAAAATGATATTATTGTAAAAATTTTAGGTAATTGAGGGATCATATGAAAGCAAAATTTTTGATAGATTATTGCCATCAAGGTGATTGGGAGCCGCTAGGCGGTCAACGACAATCACCGATTGATATCCAAACAACTCAAATTGAAAACAATAATACTCTTGCAAATATACAAGTAAATTTGTCGGAAACGACGGCAACTTTTCTTAATAATGGTCAAAACCTGCAGCTTTTAGGTGCTGGTCAAGCCAGTTTTAACAATCGTGTGTTCAATTTTGTCCAATTGCATTTTCACGCAGATGGAGAGCACCGTTTAGATGGTAAAATTTTTCCATTAGAAGGTCATTTTCTATTCCAATCAGCCAGTGGTCAGCTGGCAGTGATCGGGGTGCTTTATCAAGTCGGAGAGTTCAACCCGGATTTTGAACATGTATTGAACCAGTATGATCAGGGAAAGGGTGAGGGCAGTTTTTCTTTTGCAGGTCTAATTCCTGAGAATAAAAGTTATTACCATTATCTGGGTTCTTTGACGACGCCGCCTTTGACCGAAGGGGTGGAATGGTATGTGATGCAAAATGTTTTAGAAGTATCGGCTGAGCAGGTGCTGCGCTTTATTGCCATTCATGGAAGAAACAATCGCGAGTGTCAGTCGATCAACGAGCGAAAAGTATTGAGCTATAACGAATAAAAAGACGTTGCCAAAAAGGCAACGTCTTTTTATGTCTATTGAGAATTACGCAAGAAAGTTTTTCAAAATGAATGCCACACCGGACTCTTCATTTGATTTGGTCTGTTTATCGGCGATTTTTTTAACCGCAGGCGCGGCATTTTCCATCGCGATACCTTTTCCGCTGATTTTTAGCATTTCCAGGTCGTTTTCCTGATCACCAAAAGCTGCTACTTCTGATAAGTCGATCGACAAGTGCTTGGTCAAAAAGTTTAGCGCAGCTCCCTTATTGACTCCTTCGGCCATAACCTCCAGCCAATACTTATCAGAATAAGAGCTGTTGATCTGCTGTTTCTCTAATTGTGAGCGCAACTTGACTAGTTTACTGGTGTCACCATCAGTAAAGGCTAATTTGAAATAGCTGATTTCATCTTGATCGATTTGCTTCCACAGTTCGTCTACTTTTGATTCCTTCAAATTAAACTGGGCATAGTAGGGACTGTTGACTTCATTTTTATCTTGCGCAAAAGAAATGCGGTCATCTTGGGTTGCGCGGCTAGCCACAACGGTTACTTCCGTTTTCATAGCGAGTGAAAGTGCGGTCTTTACTGTAGCGGGAAGAATCGTGTAGCTTTTCAACACTTTTTTTATTTCGCCTTTTTCGATTCGCGCAACATAGGCACCGTTTGAGGCCAATGTGTATCCATTTAACTCTAATTGTTCAAACACTTCTTTTGCTGACTGGATTGATCGGCCGGTTGCCAAAGCGACAGTTCCGCCTTGACGATCAAATTCTTTTAACGCCGCAGCGTTTTCTTCAGATACTTTTCCCTCTTTATCTAGCAGGGTACCATCAAGATCAATTGCTACCAATTTCATCTATATCCGTCCTTTTTTTAGTTAATCTACTTTAAGGGTAGTCCAATTTTCAGAAAATGAACAATTAAACGCTCATGAGTTTACAAAAATATTTTCAAATCAATAAACAAATCTAAAAATTTATAAAAACTTAATAATTGGTTAAATTGCCCCAATTATAGGGATTTTTCCCCGCTTTTTTGAATAAATGTTAGGGGTAACAGAGCATTAATTTTGCTTATTTCTGTTGAGGGGGCTAATCTGAGATTTGTAATTAGCTGTTATTAAAAAATATAAAAATCGAGATAGGAGTGAAGAATATATGCTATCGAAAATTGAAGAAATCCCCGTAGTCACGGCAGCAGATGAAAATTACGCTCCTTATCTGAGTGTAATGATCTCAACGCTATTAGACAAGACGGCAAGAAAAACACCGATTCGATTCATTATTATAGATGATGATCTTTCGGTATCGAGTAAAGAGAAATTGATCCAAACGGCACACCAACATTCTGATGCGGCTGTTATTCAATTTGTTAAGGTTGATGAAGAAATTTATGAAGATTTTTTAGTTAGCGACCATATTACAACTACCGCATATTTTAGAATTTCAATGCCGAAGATTTTGGCGGATAAGAATTATCGCAAAATTTTGTATATTGATTCAGATACATTGATCTTGGATGATATCCAAAAATTGTATCAACAGGATTTGGAAGGAAAAACGATCGGAGCCATCATCGATCCTGGACAGACGAAGGCACTAGAACGATTAGGTGTTGAATCTGATGATTACTATTTTAATTCTGGTGTGATGGTGATCGATGTCGCTCAGTGGAACAAGGAGCATATTACTGAAAAAACGATCGACTATTTGAAAAACAATGGAGATAAGATTATTTATCATGATCAGGATGCGTTAAATGCTGTTTTATATGAAAATTGGCAGCCGATTCATCCCCGTTGGAATATGCAATCGTCGTTGATTTTTGACAAGCATCCTGCACCGACTAAACAGTATGATGAACGATACAAAGAGGGGCGGGAAAATCCGGCGATCGTCCATTTTACGGGCCATGATAAACCATGGAACACTTTAGAGGGGCATCCTTATCAAGAATTGTATATGGAGATATTGAACAAAAGTATTTTTATGGAGACGGTGAAGGTAAAATGAAAAAAGATAAATTTACAGTAGTTTCAAGTTGTAATGACGGATTTGCGGAGCACGTATCGGCACTTTTTGTTTCGATTCTCGAAAATACCGAACACTCCGCAGCAGATTTTGATTTTTACGTAATTGATGATGAGATCAGTATTGCCAATAAACGGTTGATGCGTGAGACGATCAAAGAATATGATGCTGCGCTGCACTTTTTAACGATCGACAAGAAGTATTTCGCGGATGCAGTGGAGAGTGATCGCATCCCAGAAACCGCTTATTATCGGATCGCAATCCCAGAATTGTTCCGTGATCAAGACCTTGAAAGAATTCTTTATCTGGACTGCGACATGATCGCGTTGGCAGATATATCCGAGTTATGGGAGATTGATTTGAGTGGGTATACGCTGGCTGCGGTAGAAGATGCCGGTTTCCATCATCGTTTAGAGAAAATGGAGATCGCCTGTGATTCTACTAAATACTTCAATTCAGGCTTTATGCTGATCAATATGAGAAAATGGCTATCGGAAAATGTGACGAATCGGGTATTGCGCTACATTCACGACAATCCTGATAAATTGAAATTTCACGATCAAGACGCATTGAATGCGATCTTGCATGACCATTGGCTGCAGCTTCATCCGAAATGGAATGCTCAAAGCTATATTATGAAAAGAGAAGTTCAGCATCCAGATCCAGAAGGGGAGAAAGAGTATTTTCAAGCTCGCAGAGATCCAAAGATTTTGCATTACTCAGGCCACGTTAAGCCGTGGGACCCAGAGTTTACTTCGTCTTTGAAAAAATACTATGAAGAATACGAAGACTTGACCGCTTTTAGTGAAGATGAGACAGAAGAAGAAAAAAGTTCAACCAAACTATCCTCAACCAGAAAGCTAGGCTAAGTAAGCTATAAGTCAAATTCGTTATTATCAATCAAGCAAGGAGTGAATCTAATGAAAGCTATGATGACAAGCAAAGCGGGACATTCGAAGAGCCGCTTCCACCCGCAATCGAACAAAAAAAAGGATTCAAAACAAAACAGTGCCGTTCGTTCACTGCTATTCAAGATACTATCCGTCTTTGTGATCGGATTTATTACGAAAAAGATCAACAGTCGAAAAAAATAAGCACAACAAAAGCCGCAAGAGAATGAGGATTCTCCTGCGGCTTTTGCTTATTTCTAAGGACGTCCAAAGCGATTTCGCGGCTTATGTTTGACCTGTGGTTCAAGCTCGTTGATCAACTTCGTCAAAATATTTTCAAACTGTTCTTTCTCCTCATGGGTCAGTGCGTCTAAGACGACAGGTTGGAAATCATCACTTTGTTGAGCCGCGATTTTTCCGCGAGGAGTCAAATGGATATTCATGACGCGTTTGTCCTCCAGCGATTTTTCTCGAGTGATATATTCCTTTTTCTCAAGCTTGCGAATCATCTCGGATGCCGATTGCGGGCGCATGTCTAGACGGCTGACTAAATCTTTTTGTGAGATGGTCCCGTGTTGACGAATAATGCTCAAGATTTGCCCTTGGCCGCGATTGCGGTTTTCAAATTTGAATGGACCGCGAGAATTTTCTCGAAAGAATTGCATGAATAAACTGTTTAATTCAAAGTACTTTTCAGTAACGGTCAAATTTAGTTCTTTTTCATCCATGGATTTATAACCCCTATTCATATGGAATAATGATATGTCATCCATCATTTTATCAGGTTACCGAAATAAATTAAAGTTTTCTGTTAGTAAATTAAGCAGACACGATTGATTCTGTTTGCTGATGCAACGACTGGCATATCGGGCTTATTTGATTAGTCCTTTGGAAAATAAAAGGTGGAACCTCTGGCATATCTCTAGCAATAACCACAAATGCCTTGTGATAGATGCGCTCAATCGATTGTTTTATCTCACTAAAACTTTTTTTTCTATTTTAGCCCAACTGCTGACGAGGAGTTCGCTTCAAGTGCAGAAGGAGGAAGCTGCTTTTACTACATAAATTGTGAACTAGGAAGTCTAAATACAATCGTTGAAGTTATCATCAAAATTGAATCTCGCTCTATACAAAATAAGAAAATGCTAGTTATTGACAACGGATTTCATTCTGTTAGACTGGGTACTGTTAGTCGGAGGGCAACTATTGCTGGATAAGATAAATCTTATCCAGCATTTTTTTGTCTAAAAAATTGGAGGAAAAAGCAATCATGGAAATTAAAACAAGAGACTATTTAGAAAACAAACAGATAATAATTAAACAATTAGATAAATATACAGTTGAGACGGTCCCTGAACTTTCGCAGTATGAATTTAAACCCATCAGTCTTGTTTGTGAAGAAGACGGTCAGATTTTTGGTCGCATTGTTGGAGAGATTCATTGGCATTATTTACGCATTGAGCTTTTTTATGTGGATGGCAAGATACGCGGAAAAGGAGTTGGCAGCCGGATGCTTTCTGAGATAGAACAAATTGCTGAAAAGGAACAGTGCTCCCTCGTCTTCTTGGAAACGATGAGTTTTAATGCACCAGCTTTCTATTTACATCATGGCTATGAGATTATCGGACAAATCGACCACCATCCGTTGGAAGATGAAACCCACTATTTTATGTGCAAAAGGTTGAAGAGATAAAAAATGTTAGAGCTGATCAAAAGTTATCATCATCGATTTGGGTTATAGCTTTTTCGACTTTATTGAACTTATCGAAATAAGCCCTTAGCCTCATGTTTATACTTTCGGTTTCATATATAGTAGAGCTAAACCACAAAATTGTATATGAAAGGAAGGATGAGATATGCTGCTATGGGGTCTAGTTATTGTTTTAGCACTTATAGTCATTTATTTTTTTCTGCCGGGCGGATCTGCTTGGAATAAATACTTGGCGGATATCGAAGATTCTTTTCAACAGGAAGAGCTGCCGCCTGAACCACAACTAATCACTGAAGAATCAATCGCTCAGCTGCCGCCGTTATTGAAGAAATATTTAAAGAAAAATGGTTATGTCAATCGACCGCTGATGCGTAATATGCAGATTCGTTTTGGAAATACCAAGTTTCGTATGTCTGCGGATAAAGCGCCGATCGCGATTGATTTTTGTCAGGTCAACTTTGTTTATCGACCAGATCGCTATGCTTTTTTGCAGGCACGGATGTTTGGGCTGCCTGTTCAGGTGAGAGATAGTGTGAAGGATGGGCGCGGAGCGATGATTGGAGTCATTGCCAAGCATTTTCAATTGTTTAATTCGACTGGCCCTGAGATGGATCAGGGACAATTGATCACAGCTTTGGCTGATGCGGTTTTTATGCCGGGGTTGTTTTTGCAGGAGTATGTCGCTTGGCGCACACTTGATGAGCGAAGAATCGAAGGAACGATCACGTGGAATGGCGTGAGTGCGAAAGGGCGATTTACTTTCGATGATTCGGGAGATATTGTTCGCTTTGATACGGATGATCGCTATATGGATGAAAATGGGAAGGGGACTTCATTAGTTCCTTGGTTCGTTCTTTATGAAAATTATGAGAGCGACGGCGACTATCGCAGACCGGGACGTGTCAGCGTAAATTGGAAGCTGCCTCAAGGAATCGATAATTATTTTGTTAGTGATAAGATCAAGATCTGGCATAGATAAAATAAAAAAATACAGCCACGGCTGTATTTTTTTATTGGGTTTCATGAACTCGCTGCTGCTGGTTCGCAAAACTTTTTTAGTGCCCTTTATGCTTTTCGCGTTTCTTAGCTTGCTTTTGCTGGAAACGGGCTTCGGCGGCTTGGGCTTTTCTCAGCTTCTTTTGCGCCTTGTTGAGCGTTTTGGTTTGTTCCCGTAATTCGCTGATCGCCAGCTGCGCCTTGGTGGAAACGACTGGCTGTCATTTTTCACGATTAATCAATCGCTGCATTCGCTTCGGATTGATTTTCTTCTCAGACTTTTTCTCAGCGGCGACAGTTCCAGCTTCGTCCAATAAACGCGGCAAACGTTTTGCGATAAAAGTGAAAACATCCGCGTCTTTTGGTTCAGCCCCAAAAACATATCGGATAACTTGGTAATGGCCATCGGTTTCAGCTTCTACCAAGCCGCACCAAAAACTGCCATCGAAGTAGATCGTCAACTTCATGATGACACCTCCCTTAATTGGATTTCAAGCAAGGGACAACCCAGGGAGGGCAGGTTACTGACATTTTCATGCGGCGGACTACCAACCGCCATGTGTTTTTATGCTCATCTTTAGTGTACTAGGTTTGTAGAGAAAATCAATAAGGTTAGCGGAAGGTGTGTCTATCAGCGAAATTAACTTCCTTTAGCGGTGGAAGAGTTGCGCTAATTTGTTTCCTTGCTGGAATATTAATTGTGTTAAAAAAAGATAATTAATGTCGGGTAATCATATTTTTACTTCCCAGAGAAATAATTGAGTCAAACGTTGAGCCTGCCTTTTGTGGCGTTATAAATTTTTCTCGAACTAATTCGAAACATTGATATATCAGCGCTTTTTCATTGTTTCGTAATTGGTTTATTTTTTTCTTTGTTATAAAAAACATCAATTTCCGCTATTTTCAAATGCTGTTTTTTGATACTTTTTAAAAATTAGATTAACAAGGGATGATAAGTGCTGTATCGTAATATTTGTAGAATAACACAGAGTATTTAAAAGAATGAACTTATCGGAAAGGTGTTTTGAAAATGATTAAATTATACGGCTCGGCTAGTTGCAATTCCTGCAGAAAAGCGAAAGCATGGTTAGAAGAACAAAGTTTGGATTTTGAAGAAAGAAATATTATTACTGATCCGCTAACAAAAAGGGAACTTAAAGAAATTCTTTCCTTGACTGAAAATGGCACAGAAGACATCATTGCGACACGCTCAAAGGTCTATCAGAAATTTGATTTTGATCTCAATGATTTGTCTTTCAATGAATTAGTTGGAATTATCGAAGAAAACCCTGGTCTACTAAAACGTCCGATCGTGATAGACGAAACTAAATTGCAAATCGGTTTTAACGAAGATGAAATCCATCAATTTATTCCACGTGAAGTGCGTAAGCTGAATTCAAAGAAAATGACAGAAACATTGTTTTACATGGACTGGGAAAAGCAAAAATTTGCTTAGACGGCAGCTTAGGATAAGCGCAGAGCTGTATTGCTTTTGTTAAAAAGCAGGTAGAACCGATTGAACAAAATATCGGCCCATCAATTGGAGAAAAGCACCAAAATGATGAGTAGTACTTGAATAGTCGGCTACACCAGCACCTGCAACCAAGAAAGTTGCGGGTGTATTGTCTTTTTCCATTGGGATTTTATCACTGCGAGCTAAGTGATAAGGTCTGGTACCACGTTGAAAGGGGCTTATGATGACATGACAACAGATTTTGAGAAGAAGGCTACGGAAATCATGCTAGAGGCTGGAATCAGTCTAGAGCATATTCAGTCACAGAGAAGAAATTTTTTTCAAGATACCCATATAGAAAATTATTACAACAAAGTAGAAAACAGTGAACACCTAAGTAAAAATATCCCCATCCAGAAAATCATCGCGTTAAAAACGGATGAAACGGTCGTGGGAAAATCGGTTTATGATCTCTTTATGGGAAGAACGACGGAAGGAAGAGATAGCAACAAAATCGATGCTAATATAACATCATTGAAGGAACATGGCTTGACCTTTCAGCTGGCATTTTATTCTGGCGAGTTTAACTTCGAAGGTTCATCTCCACTTCGCTTTAATTATTATAAAGAGGATGATTGTTATATCCTGCAAAATGACGGGGTTCATCGAACGATCTCGGCCAAGATGTTCAATGCGCCGACTATGTCAGGAATCGTTACCGACTATGAGCTGGATAAAGAAAAGAAGAAGCTGTATGAGGAATATGACTCCTTGCAAGAAATTTTACGTTTAACGGATATCAAAGGATTGACGTTGGATTATTTTCAAGAAAAAATGAATAAAAAGGATTAATAAAAGACTAATAACGCCCTCTCCAGTACGTTCAATGGAGAGGGCGTTGTTTTACATATAACCTTCAGCTTCTTTGCGGGTCAGCCAGAAATGAATCCCGCCAGTGGAATCTGCCCAGCGATTGGGATTGAAATTCTCCGCTACCACATATTCACCCACACGATAAACAAAATCGCCGTCAACATACGAGACCGCTTCGTCATAGTCCTCATTGGTATACATATCCTTGATGCTTAAAACTTTAGCTTTGTCGCAGCGGCAGCAGGTATTTGTCGCAGAGGTTCTGCGGGCATCTGCCGGGATCAGCAATTGAACGATCCGATAATCAAAGCATTTTTTGTAACCAACGAAAGGTCCTTCAGCCGGGCAGTAAAGTTCAAAAAATTGAGTCCGTTCATCATGGATGATATCAGTCAGGTCGGCATGCTCCAGCATAGCAAAAAACAAATTCGCGCCAGAAATATCTGCGCCGCGCAAACTGCAGCCTTGAAAGTCCGTACCTTGTAAAGAAGCATCTCTTAAAATCGCTTCTGAAAAATCGCAATCGATACATAGACAATTACTTAAATTCGCTCCGGTCAGATCGGCATTGGAAAAATCGACGCGTTCAAAGGTCATATCGTGAAAATTTGCTTGTTGCAGCTTGCGAAACGAGTAATCGTGATTTTTTAGCGTGGCATTCATTTAATATCGTGTCCTTTCTCCGAGATCCTCTTTCTCTTATTTTAGCATCCTAATCAGTTGGAAACTATCTCTTATCCGACAAATTGATCCAATAAACTTGAACATCTTTTCCATCATCGTGGCTAAATTCTCTATCCAGAACGCCGCCATTTTTGCGAATGGTTCGCGCAGAAGCTATATTTTCCTTGTAGCAGGCAACCATCACTTTTTCAAGGCCCAGTATTTTGCAATAATCTAGTCCTAAACGCAGCATCTCTGAGGCATAGCCTTTTCCACGTTCGCTCGGGCGCACGCCAAAACCAATATGACCGCCGAATTCCAGTAAAAATTCGTTCAGTTCATGTCGAATATCGATCGTGCCAATAATTTTTTGATCCTTTTTGCGAATTGCAAGCAGGGTAGTAGAGACAACCCAATCAGAGGAGACGGTGGCTTTGTCGGACTGTTTGGTCAAATGGCTCAACCAAGCGCTGTAACTTTCCATCTCGGTCAATAATGAGGAGCCGTGGAGAGAATCCTCGCCAAAGGAAAAATGTTCCTCTATGTAATCTTGGACCACGGCTTCATGACTTTCTTGGGGCTGAATCAAGTGAATTGTTTCCATGAGCTTCACCTCTTTGACTTTATTTGTTGCTAGTGTAGCATGCTTCAGGTTTAAATGGACCGCAGATTAAGTAAATAACAATGCTAATTATTCAGATTAACATCAATAAAAGCGACCTCACTATTAAATACGAAATTGATAGCGATATTATTTTTTTGTTTATTCGTGATATAATTTAGAAAAAAGTGAGGGGGATATTATGAAAAAGGTGACATTGCTACTTTTGGTGGTCAGTACTTTTTTATTGGCTTCGTGCGGAAGCAACAAAAGCGAAACCAATGATGCTGGAAAGGATCAGACGAGCACCAGCAGTAAAGCCAAAACCAATAATTCGACAGATGGAGGCAAGTTCAAAACATCCGACGGGAAAACGGCTTTAGTTTTTAGTACAGGCGAAGTCAAAAAAGGCGGCTTTCCTGGTGAAAAAACTGCGGTGGGAGATTATAAGCAGTATATGCACTTCAATGTAGACAGTTCGATGGACTGTGAAATGTACGGATATATTGGGGAGTCGTACGGTTCATTAAAAGAATGGTCTGATTCACCGGATACAACAGTAAAGGATTTGACCATTGCCGAAAAAGCGCTTCCTTGTTTCTACTGGCTAAAGGACAATGATGATCGGGAAATCGCGTATCACCTTTATGATGAGGCACTTGAAGAAAAATACGCAAAAGAGTATGAAGAAGACGAAAGCTTGTATATTTATATGCAGCCTGTTCCGGCACTCAACCAATTAGCGGAAGAAATGACAGAGCTGGAGAGTTCAGAAGCAAAAGACGTCACCCAAAAAACTGGTGAAGCGGAGGGCTATAAGTATACTTATGTGACTTATCATTATGACGAAGATGCCGCCGACACAACATTCTATGTCATTTATGAGTTGAGCGACACTGTCAGATTCAGCTATCGGATCATGGAGACTGGAGCAGATTTTGATCCATTGACCGAAGTGGAGAATACTGCTAAAAATGTTAAACTTGACGATTAAAATAATTTCCACAAAAAAAGAAAGAATCCTTTCGTATATACGAAGAGGATTCTTTCTTTTTAATCACCAGTATAAAAGCCGACGATATTGTACCAATGACGGTCATCGTAGTTCGTACGGTAGCTGTTAGGTGAAAAGCCGGATAGTGCATAACCTAGCAGCAGCAAAAAAATTCCGGCACCAATTAAATACGTAGCGAGTTTGGGTATTAAAAGTTTTGATCTCATACTTGGACCACCTTTCGTTGGAAAATGTTGCGACGAATGACGTTCATCAAGCGGCGATGCATATTCATGAAGACCGCGCTGAATTTATAGGTCAACCACATACATAACAGACCAAAACCGAATAAGAACATACCGGCACCAAGCTGTGTTACACCCATAAAGAACGAATCGAATAGGACGAAGGGACTAGTGAACGCAGCTGCGACACCGCCGATGATCGTACCACCAGCCAAACAAGCCCCCGTAAAAGGAATACACCAGATAACGATATCAATACTCAAAAGAACGAGAAATGCTGCCAACGCCAGACTGCCCCATAACGGGAAGCCTAAAATCAAAAGTGTGATCCATAACCAGTTAAGCCGGCGTGGAACCTTGACCTCAGTAGGGATACCTGCAGCTTCATAAGCTAACTGCTTGGGATCTCCCAATTTTTTGACGGCGGCTCGCTCTGAGTAACCATCCTCCATCAAATCTAAAATCATTTCGTCATAATATTCAATCAAGCGATGGACTTCGCTAGGTCTAACTTCGTAAGCTAAATAATTGCTTAATTCCTTAATAAATTCCACTCGATTCATTCTTCAACACTCCTTTTAATATAGTAGTGAACGGCTTCGACATCGTTCCATTCTTTTAAAAACTCTTGAATACTGGCAACACCTAAATCTGTTAAGTGGTAATACTTTCGCAACCGCCCATTGTGGACTTTAGAATAGGTAGAGACTTTTTTATTTGTCTCCAGCCTTTTTAAGATCGGGTACAGTGTCGATTCGGTAATCTCAAGATGTGGATGAATTTCTTTGACGATCTGATAGCCGTAGGAATCGATCTCCACTAATGAGGCCAAAACACAATACTCAATCAAACCTTTCTTCAATTGACTATCCATCAACAACACCTCTTTATACGTTATACTATACATTACATAGTATAGAGGAGACTATAGGACTTTAGGCCTATATTTTGTAAAAAACAGTATTTGTAAAAAAATTCAAAAAACGGTTTGCCTAATAGGGCAAACCGTTTAAGTAAGAGTAACGACACAAACCACTCACTAATTAGCCAACCTAAGCTGTGATTTAGTCTCTTAAATTTGATTGTAGGTTATAGGAATCTTTCTACAATTTTGGTAATCTCTTTAGCATGATTGTAAATGTCAATTGGGTTTTCTAAATCATAAACAGTATGTTGTTCATCATTTAACTCAATTTTCATGCCGACACTATTAAATCTTACACGGAGAACCCAACGACGAATATTGTCATCTAATAAAATATTGAAATAGCTTCGGTTATCTCTATAAAAAAGTCGATCTAGCGGGATCGTATCTTTTAACACTACTTTACAGATAGTATAGGCCTCCAATTCTTCTGGAGTAGTTATGATTTCACTATCTTCTTTTTCGGTAGTATCTGATTCAGATTGAATCTCTACATTATCGATAGAAACAGAAGATTTTAAAGCAGCGCTTAGTTTATCATTGACTTTTTCTGAAATAAACTGATTGAGTCCCTTTTTTATTATAGGTTTAAATTTTTCGAGAATCTGTTTTGTTTTCATTCCATCATAAATCTCATTTAAAAGGAATTTGATGAAATCCTCGGAGGGTTCATCCAATTCAGTCGATAGATATTCTTTTAGTGAACTTAAGTATTTTAACTCAGCTGCTGAACTAGTAATTTTGTCTACATCAAAATTATCTTTATGAAATTTTGCAAGTTCTGGGATTTGATTATCCTTAATTTTTGTAATATCCACTGTTAAAAAGGGAGAAAGATCCATTTTGTTCGGTTCATCTAAATCAGTAAAAAACTTATATTCTTGTCCGTTTGTTAAGATTCCAAATTTTGATTCAGTTGTTCCAAAGTATCTAAATAGTTGAGAATCATGCTTTGTTAATTGCTCGTTAATTGATTTTGCTTCAACTAAGATTGTGGGTTTTCCCTCAAGAACAATAGCGTAGTCAACTTTTTCTCCTTTTTTTATTCCAACATCAGCAGTGAACTCAGGTACGAATTCTGTCGGATTAAAAAGATCGTATCCCAGGGCAGCAAAAAAAGGCATGATTAAAGAAGTTTTAGTTGCTTCTTCTGTACCAATGCTATCCTTTAATTCAATTACACGTCTCCCCAATTGTTTCAAATCTTCTTTGAATTTATCCATTTCCATAAAAAAACAACTCCTAACATTATCGATATATACCAATTTTTATATTCAAAACATTACTTAATAAGTTTACCATAGTTTATCTCAACTTAGAAAGCGGATTCATTTTTGTTTTATAAATAATACAAAGAAGCTGAGAGTTATATTTCTCGCTGAATTAGTGATCAGCTTGGATCAGAAATTGAAGCGCTGCGAGATGACCTAGCTTAAAACACTGCTGATCTGGTACACTGTTTCAAAAAGGGAGTGGTGTTACATGGCAATAAGTAATTCTTTTGAAACCTTCGCGAAGGAAGCACCAGAGTATCAACAGGCGTTCGATGAGCTGATTCATTCATGGGGAGAAAACAGTGTTTTAGATGACAAAACGCAGCATTTAGCGTATTTGGCAGTCTTGGCAGCAACAGGAAAAACGGGCGGACTGCCATTTCATGTGATGCTGGCAAAAAAAGCGGGGGCTACTCGACAAGAAGTGATCAGCACGATCATGATCGGTTTGCCGGCGGTGGGAAATGAAGTGATCAATGCACTGCCTGCTGCTTTAGAAGCTTATGACAAAAATTAAAAATACTGGAGTGGCTTTCTGCCATTCCAGTATTTTTTAGCGCGGATCAATTTCTTTTAAGGCTTTTTCCGGGACTTGATACCGAAGAACTTCCTCATAGGATTCTATGTGAGCTCCTTTATTGATAATTTTTAAGTAACGATCTGTTTTTAATTCAGTGAGGCCCTCAAAGGTGATCCTCCGTGTTTTCCCATTTTTATTCGCGGCCATTTGCTTGTAAGTTGCGGTTCCGTAAACATTTACAGATTGCGGCGTTGTTGTTTTTACATAAAGCTCAGTTTTTGGGACTAATGGATTGAATTGATCCAAGACACCAGCGACTTCGCTAGATGAATTTTTTGAATAAAGCATGGTGCCAAATAATAAAATGATGATAAATGCAATGAATCCAATTATTTTTTTGATCATGAGTCGAATGACCATCCCTTCACACTTGTTGCATTCAGCTTATCAAGAACGCGTTCTGGGAAAATCGGGCGAGGGACCTATCTGCGCCTAACAAAATTGTCACAAGCTTGGCTGGCTGTTGAACTAATTATCCGGAGTGAGTATACTTTATATAGGAAAGAAAGCGTTTTATTTGGTGGGATGTCGGACAAGAACAAATGAAAATGTTGCTGAGGGAACAACCTAGTATAGGAGGAAAACATGAAGTTTTTTCTAGATACGGCGAACGTTGAAGAGATCGAACGAATCAATCGGCTGGGCTTGGTAGATGGGGTGACGACGAATCCAACCATTATCGCAAAAGAGGGCAAGGATTTTGAATCGGTGATCAAAGAAATCTGCGGATTGGTCGCAGGTCCGGTCAGTGCGGAGGTCACATCCTTAGACAGTGAAGGGATGATTCGCGAGGCAAGAGAGATCAGTCAATGGGCAGAAAATATCGTAGTCAAAATCCCCATGACAGAGGCGGGGCTTCAGGCAGTCCACACGATTTCAAAAGAAGGCATTAAAACCAATGTCACGTTGATTTTCTCAGCGGCGCAGGGCTTGATGGCTGCTAAAGCCGGGGCAACATATGTCAGCCCATTCTTAGGCCGATTGGATGATATAGCATCCGATGGCATCCAGCTGGTAAGTGATTTGCGCGAGATTTTTGATATTTATGCTTTTGATACGGAGATTATCGCGGCGAGTGTTCGTCATCTGGGGCATGTAGAAGAAGCGGCGTTGGCAGGTTCGGATATTGCGACGATCCCGGGCAATCTGTTTCCTAAGCTATGGAGCCATCCACTGACGACTAGCGGGATCGCTCAATTCGAGGCAGATTGGCAGGCATTTCAATCAAAAAAATAATAAAAAATCCGTGAGCAGAAATTCGCTCACGGATTTTTTTTATCTTTTACGGTTGCGACGGATCATGATGAAGGCGATCAGCGCTAGAATGATGACACCAGCAACTGTTAGCCAAGTTCTTCTTTCTTCACCAGTTTTTGGTAAGAAGCCGCCTTTGTCGTCTTTTTTGTTGTCGTCATTTTTCGCGGGTGCTTTGTTTTCAGCACTTTGTGTCGTTGATGTAGATTCTTCTGTGGTAGAAGTTTCGGTCGTTGTAGAACCTGTTACGCCATTGCGGACATCGTCTTTTTCCGCGTAACGACTGATCCATGCGATAATCCCTGGGAAGAAGTCGCCTTCAGTCCCAATCATTTTTTCTTGGATCGGAGAAATGTATTTTAAGACATTTGTCAATTCTTGGTTGCTCATTTGACGAATCGGCATGAACGAACTATTGCTAGGGTAAAGAGCCGCCAGATAAGCTTGCAGGCTATCAATTTGATCGATCATTTCAAGGGCATTGGTATAATTACTTGGATTGTAATTCAAAATATTTTGGATTTTATCCCAAGATAAACTGTTGTCTTTGTATAGGGCTTGTAAAATCCGAGCATAACCGCTGACATCTAAACCATACGTATCTGCACTAACTCGTTGGCAAAGGGTCATGGCATTTAATAATTGCTGATTTGTGTAGCCATCAACTTCATTTGGCGAGATAATGTTTTTCATGGAATCATCTTTCAACATCTCGCGAATCTTGTCAGGATCTTGCACATTGCCAACGGGATCGTTACTTTTTTTCACGCCCGTTTCTTTTTCGATTTGATCTACGGTTTTATCTTGCGCTTTCTGAATATCTTTAACCTCGCTGTTATCAGTCGCGCTCGCAACAGTGGAGTTGACAGTTCCGCTGGATTCAATCGTGCCACTGTTTACCGTTGGACTTTCAATGGATGCTGTTTGTTCAGTCGCAGCGGCAGGCGCGTTGTCTGCTGTCGAGCTTTCAGTTTCGGCGTTCGCACCGATGGGGAATAGCATGATTAGTGATAAAGCAAATAGTGTTTTTTTCAAAGATCTCACTCCTTATTCAATGTCATTTCCTATGCCAGTCAACTGTCTCTTTCAATCAAGTGGTGTGGCATATTTAATTATTTCGTAACAATATTGTAACATAAGAAACGTATCTGTAAAGTAAAAGTGTGAAATTTTTTTTGAAAATTATTTCGCCGCGCGATAGCCGGCCTTTTTCGCTTCTTCGATCGTCTTGAACCAAGCGCGGGGATTAGTAGTCTGATCGTAATATTTACTGTCGGGCAGGTGATAGACACCGCTTTTCGATCCTTTGATCAGGCCTTTGCCGTTGCTGTCGACATATTCTTTATCGAGAGGAGCTGCCTCTGAGGTGGAAGTCTGTGAAGTCGTTCCAACCGTGCTGGTACCGTCCGCATAATTCAACGTTACGCCATTTTGTACGTTAAAAATGTAAACGTTGAACTGAACATCGTCGCTGCCAATCGATTGAGCCATCATATGAACGCCCCGTGCCAATAGTTCATCCCCGCGGAAAACCGGAACGACGGAATAGCGCACATAGTTCTTAGAGCTCTTTTCTAAGTAATATTTAATATCCATTTCAAAGCGCAGCATTTCCGGACTGTTTAACTGCCGGGTGCCGGTGATCAAATTTTTCCAGTTGGCATTTTCGCCTGTCAGCTGGTAGCCGATCAAATGGGAGCGATTGAATAAATATTGTCCGTTGATTTTTTTATTGTGCCAGCCGGTGGGGGTGACACTGGAAATTTCGCCGCGCTTTTCGGTGGGCATCAGCTTTTTATTCAGCAGGGCTTCGGCATCCGTCGCTCGATTCAGATGATCTAGGTCGCTGTATTTCGCCCACGGGCCATTGGCGGTAGAGAGATCCTCTTTAGAAAAAGTCGGATTATTTTGATTAATCTCGATCGTTTGGGTGCCTTCATACTCTAGCTTGGCTAAATCCTGTTGGGCCGAGATAACCTGCGATGGTGTTTGGGTTGGTGTACTTTTTGATGATTGGGGTTCTTGAAAATAATTTTTTCCGCTGTATACAGCGAAACTAGCTGCCGCAATCATGATCGCAGCAACTAGTTTAGTTTTCTTTGACAAGGGAATTGCTCCTATTCTTTTAATATCTGCCGCGTTATTCCGGCGCGCCGATGATCTTGATATATTCATCAGGATTCATAATTTCAAAATGCTTGGCAACGAGCTGGTTGCGTTTGTTGCGACGACCTTCAATGTGGATCATATATTTATTTTCCGGCAGGCGGAAAACATAACTCGATAAATAGCGGTCTTTGATCAAGACTTCGGTCTTATTCTCACCATCACTCATAATCAATAATGACATCATGATCGGCTTTTCTTGCAATAAAATCGTTTTTTCTAATAAACCGCGATATTCTTCCAAAAAATCACTTCCTTTTATAAAATCATTCACTTAATTTTAGCATTTTTACGCAATTAATGCTCTGATAATGAAATAGCGGCTAAATTGAGCAAACTACTGGAGCAGTTCGTTTCAAATTTTTTGAAATGAACTGTTCTTTTTCATGACGTTTGTGATGCCTTATACTAAATTCAGGAGGAAAGCTTATGGATAATCGATTATCAAATTTATATAGTTTGCTGGCAAAACAAGGAAAGACATTTGAAATCAATCAATTGGCCAAAAGATTTCAAGTAAGTACGCGTACGATATATAACGATATCAATAAATTGAATGAAACACTGGTTGCGGCTGGTCAAGAGATCGTTGTCATTGAAAAAGCGCGTGTGTACTACAACGTGGAAAATCCTGCTGCAATTGAAAAATTATTGCTCAAAAATAGCGATTTTGTCAGCAGCGATAAGCTTATCAGAAGGATTCGTATTTTAGAGGAGATTTTACTTTCAACAGCTATTTTCAGCACGGAGGATTTGCTGAAGAAGACGCTTGTTTCGAAAAATACTTTGTTGAGTGATTTGCAGGCAATTCGAAAGAAGCTGGAGAAAAATGGGATTGTGCTCGAGAGTATCCCATTTCGAGGCTATCGAATCCTTGGCGATGAGAGTAGGATTCGCAATTTATTAGCTGCTACACTTGAACAAGATCCGCTGCTTTTTGAAACAGAGCATTATGAAACGGAGCAGCAAGTATTATTATCGATTGAAGAATTCATTGAGAAAATTTGTAATCAGCTGGGAATTCAATTAAGTGATGAAGCCTTTCAAAAGGTGATCGTACATTTTTGGATCACTAAGAAACGAATGGAATTAGGCAAGGTTCTTACGACAGTCGCTGAAAAGGACTTATTAAGTAAAGAAGAGCAGATCTTGCTTGAATATTGCGAAGAATTAGATGAATTGTTTAACCAGCCGGTCAGCATGACAGAACGAAATTATTTAGCGAATAAACTTTCGGAAGCTTCGATCACTAAGTCTCAAGAATTGCTTTTCGACAAATGGGTAACCTTTAATTTAGTGATTGAAACCTTCATTACAGCAGTGAATAAGGAGCTTCCTGAGTTGGATTTCAAAGGGGATAAAAAACTGTATGAGGGGTTGATCAATCATTTGCGCCCGGCTTATAAGCGAACGTTAGCGAATGAAACTTTAGAAAATCCGATGTATGACTATGTTTTAGACCACTATCATGACTTGCATCTGCTTATTCGCAAGCATATTTCATTAATAGAAAAAATGCTGAAGGTTGAGTTTACTGATCACGAAATAAGCTTCTTCACTCTTTTTTTCGCAGCTTCATTGGAACGCAAAAAATTTTATGTTCCCCATAAAACCAAAATAGTGATCATCTGTCATGCCGGCATCAGCACCTCAGAGATTTTGAAAAGCAAAATAAAAAATATTTTTAATGTCGATGTTGTGGGAACCTTTGGAGCTAAGGAAGGAATTAATTGGTTGGCGGATCATAAAGTCGATCTAGTGATTACTACTATTTCCTTAGAGCTTAAAAGTGTTCCGTTTGTGCAGGTGAATCCTTATTTATCAGAAGAAGACATCAGCATCATCAGCGAATTTATTAAACCTGTTTTTCATGAGGTCAGTGTAGAAAAATTGTTGAAAATGGTAAAAAAATATGCGGGATTAACACCGCAGCAAGTTCAGAATTTGTCGGAAGATTTTAAAGAATATTTGAATCTTAAATCAGGTGAAAATTTGAAAAGGGGGTATCAGCCTATGCTTAAAGAAATATTGACTGAATCTTTAATTGATCTTCATTACCATGCTAAAAATCGTGATGAAGCAGTCCGAAGAAGCGGCGAATTGTTGATAGAAAACGGTTTGGCGGCACCAAGTTATATTGATGGGATGATAAAGAATGTTGAAGTAAATGGAACGTATATCGTAATTGCACCTGGGATCGCTATGCCGCACGCGCGTCCGGAAGAAGGAGCATTGGATATTGGGTTTAGCATTGTTACTTTACAGGAGCCTGTAGTATTTGGTCATCCTAAGAACGATCCAGTAAGAATCGTAATCGGCTTATGTGCGGTCGATCATCAGACGCATTTGAAGGCCTTAGCAGAACTAGTAGAGATTTTATCCCATGAAGAAAATGTCGAGCGCTTTTTGAATGCTGAAAAAGCCAAAGAAATTCTGACGATGGTTAAAGGAGGAAATGAATCATGATAAAGATTGTAACGGTATGTGGAGCGGGTGTTGGCAGCAGCATGATGATGAGATTGTTCACCCAGCAAATTTTGGATGCTGAAAATATTGAAGCCTCTGTTGACGCAGCAGATATCGGTTCGGTTGATCCAAATAGTTATGACATTTTGATTACGACTTCAGATTTTGCTGACACTTTACGGGATTCGACAGCTAAAATTGTGCGAATCGATAATATGATGGATAAAGAGTATTTGAAAGAGCAGCTTTTAAGGACGATCAATGAATAGGGGGGCTAAAAATGTCGGTCTTTTTATATATTGTAAATAATGTATTGAGCCAAGCAGTTTTTATCATTGGTATGGTAGTCATCGTTGGTATGGTCGCTCAAAAAAAGAGCTGGGATCAAATTTTGCCAAGTACGATCAAGACAATGATTGGTTTTACGATGATCAATGTTGGCGGTCAAACACTGGGTGGCGCCTTGCTGCCGCTTCAGCAAATGATTTCAAAGATATTTGATATGAAGGCTTTTTCATCAAATATCGGTGCGGCTCAGGCAGAAAGTTTTGCGGACATCGGGACAGAAATGTCGTTGATTTTTGCTTTCGGCTTTCTGATCAATCTTTTGCTGGCGCGTTTCACTCGTTTTAAGTATGTTCATTTATCTGCTCATGTCTCCTTCTTCTTTGCTGGTTTGATTGCAGCATTATTGAAATTTAATACTACTTTGCCATTTACCGGTATCGTTGCTGTTGGGGCGATTATGTTAGGTTTATATATGACTTTTAGTTGTGCCTACGTAGCTGTCTGTATTAAGGGAGTCAAAGGAGGAGAAGGCTTTACCTTAGCTCATTCCAGCTCTTCTGGTTTATTAGTAGCTACTTTGCTGGCTAAATTGTTCGGTAATAAGGAACATGACTTAGAGCAGATGGAAATTCCTAAGAAGTTGAATTTTCTTAGAGAAATGACGATTGCTTTGACATTGGTTATGACTGTCTTATTCTTATTGGTGAGTCTTTTTGCAACACCTAGCTGGACGATGGAAAATATCACTGGCGGTCAAGATATTATTGTCTTTTCATTATTGCGTGGTGTTGAGTTCGGAATGTGGATCACGGTCATTATTACAGGTGTACGGATGATGCTGTCGGAAATTATTCCGGCCTTTCACGGAATCGCGAATAAAATCATTCCAAATTCGAAGCCTGGCTTGGATATTCCGCTGCTATTTCCAAACTATCCAACCTCAGTGATTGTTGGTTTCTTGTGCAGTCTGGTTTCTGGTTTAGCAGGGATGCTGATACTAGGTGCGCTGAATTATCCGGTGGTTGTATTTCCAGCACTAATTCCGACTTTCTTTACGGGGGCTGCGACAGCGATTTTCGGGAATGCTCATGGAGGACGCAGAGGAGCCATTTTAGGTTCAGTGGCAAATGGTTTTCTATTAATTTTTGGACAAGCTTTCTTGCTTCCGATGGTCGGCAGCTATGCACCGATTATGCGAATTCTCAGTGAAACCGATTATACCGTTTATGGACCAATTTTAGGTTGGGTTCTGCAGCTGCTGGGAGGTGCTTAATGAAAAATCTTGTCTTATATTTGACGATTAATTATCCGACGCAACAAACGTTTTTTGAAATTTTAGATGTCATTGAAGAATTTCAAATCGGGTACGTTGAAATTGGGATTCCTGTCAGCGATCCATATTTGGACGGATCAGTAGTTAGGAAGTCGCAAGAAAAAGTTATTTCAGATTTAAGCGCTGAAAAAATCGCAGCGGTGTTGAGTGAAATACGGGAACGTTATTCTTTCAAAACGATTTTGATGACTTATTATGAGGGTGTGAAACATTTTGAATTAGAGAAACTTGCTCGAAGACTTTATGATGCGATTTTATGCGTCGATAAAAATTTAACTGGAGACAATTATCCTGGTTTTGTTCACACTTTTAGCCAAGATATGGATCAAGGGCTGATTGTTTCACAATTATCCCAAAGCTCACAATTCATTTATCTTGTTTCTGGCGATGGGAAAACGGGAGAGTTTAATCAGCTTCCAGAGGAATATACAAAAATTTTGCCTTACGTCAAAAAGAAGACTGATTTACCGATATTTGTTGGTTTTGGGGTTAAAAATCAGCAAGATATTGCCAGTCTTTTAGCCAATGGAGCAGATGGAGCGATTATTGGATCAGAGTTTATCAAACAGTTTAATGAAGGTGGGATCTCTGGGATAAGAGAATACTTAACGGACATTCAAGCGGTATTTTAAAAGAATCATGCTTCACTTTTAAGTGGGGCATGATTCTTTTTTACGTCTTGTTAAATGAAATAGCTCGCGAAGCTTAGCGAAAGTTTGATAAGATAAAAGAAAAAAAGTAGGTGAGAGCATGGCATTTTGGAATCCGTGGCGCGGCTGTCGGCGGGTCAGTGAGGGGTGCAAGTATTGCTTCATTCATGAAGGCGACAAAAAGCGGGATGTGGATACCAGCAAGATCGAAAAATCAGCGCAATTTGACGCGCCAATCAAAAAAACGAAAAACGGCTATAAAATGAAGGGCGGTCAGAAGGTTTATGTGTGCTTTTCCAGTGACTTTTTGATTGAAGAGGCTGATCCGTGGCGGGACGAATGCTGGCAGATGATCAAGGAACGCCCCGATTTAGAATTTATTTTTCTGACGAAGCGGATCGAGCGACTGCTGTCCGTCGTACCCGATGATTGGGGTGACGGGTATGACAATGTGACGATCGGTGTTTCAGTGGAGAATCAGCAAAGAGCGGATCAACGGCTGAAACTGCTGCAGGAGCTTCCGATCAAGCACAAAAATATTATTTGTCAGCCCTTGATTGCAGAAATGACTATCAGTGATTACTTAGATGATGTGGAACTAGTGATGGCAGGGGGCGAGTACCATAAAAATGCGCGCCCGTTGAATTACGATTGGATTTTGAACTTGCGGGAGGAAACGATCGCACGGGGGATTCCCTTTGAGTTTCGTCAATGCGGCACCCATTTTATCAAGGATGGTCAAGACTATCAGCTGAATTATCGACAATTATTTTCCCAAGCGAAAAAAGCAGAGATCAATTGGTATCCGAATAAATAAAAAGCCGAAATCCGCTGATTTTGGCTTTTTTAACTGTAATGAAAGTATAAAAATTTGCACAAGTAAAAACATTGAATCAACAGCTTTAACGATGTCCAGCTTCACGAACTAGCTTTATCGGCAATAAGCGAAAATTTTGATAAGTCTGAGAAACGACTTATCAAAATTTTAGTCTTATTGCTCAAAAGCTGAGCGAGTTCGCGAAGTCTTTCAAATTTGGTTTAATCTTCAGAAAATTCTTCATCTAGTGTAGTTTGCGCATGAGCGGCAGCGACGCGTTTATTGCCTTTATGCAATTCAACGATCGTCCAGACTAATAGCGCTAAAACGGTGGCGATCAAAACATAAGCGATCGTATCTGCGGTCATAATCTCTGCAGCTGAGGCGTTATCGCCGAAGAATCCTTCGATTTGACCTGGCAATCCGATCAAATTTAAATAGGTCAAGCCAATGACTGAGACCCAGCCAAGGAGTTGAATGATTTTTTTGTTTTTGAAGCGTTCGCCCATTTCTGCCGAGCTGTTGGTCATCATCAGTAATGGCAGCATGGAAAACGGCAAAGCGAAGGCTAGGAAGACTTGCGAATTATTCATCAAATTATTCAAGGCTTCATGTTCTTCAATTACGCCTTTTCCGCTAAATAGCAAAACACAAAGTAATACGGGAACGACTGAGATCAACCGAGTCACTAAGCGGCGCAACCAAATCGGCATCCGCATATGAATAAAGCCTTCCATAATAACTTGACCGGTCAATGTTCCGGTAATAGTCGAATTTTGACCGGATGCCAGCAAAGCGACTGCGAACAAGGTTGATAATGCCCCTGTTTTTGCCACGTTCATCAAGATACCGTTGCTCATGGTGGCTGGATTCGATAATGCTTCGTACAATCCGAAGAAGGAAGGATCTTTGACCGTTCCGGTTTTGAACACTGCCACACCCATAATCAGTAGCAATGCGTTAACGATGAAGGCCATCGATAGCTGGATGTTGGAATCCCAAGTAGTAAAGCGCACGGCGCTGGCGACTTCATTTTCATCCTCGTGATTGATTTTCCGTGTTTGTGAAACAGCGGAGTGCAGGTACAAATTATGCGGCATGACCGTCGCACCGATGATTCCTAAAGCGCCCGTCAACGGTGTTTGACCGCCGATAGCAGGGGCGTTGGCGAAGGTTTCATTGGTTGGAACAAAGCCCTTCAAGACATCCCCCCAGTTAGGATCGGATAAAGCGACTTGATAAATAAAGACGAAGAGAATTACGAAAATCAAACAAACGACGATCGCCTCGATTTTTCGAAAACCGATTTTTGTTAATAGCAATAAAACCAGTACATCAAAGACGGTGATGAAAACGGCGATGACTAATGGAATGTTGAATAATAAATACAACGCGATAGCTGCGCCGATAACCTCTGCGATATCGGTTGCCATGATGGCCAATTCAGTCAAGATCCAAAGGACGATCCCTAACGACTTACTGGTTCTGGCACGAATCGCTTGAGCTAAGTCCATTTGCGTGACGATTCCTAGTTTGGCTGCCATGTATTGCAAAAGCATCGCTACCAAACTGGAAAGTAAGATGACAGACATTAATAAGTATTGGAAATTTTGCCCGCCGGTGATAGAGGTCGACCAGTTTCCCGGGTCCATATAGCCAACAGCGACTAACGCGCCTGGTCCAGAGTAGGCTAGCAATGTGCGGCAAAAACTTTTTCCTTTCGGTACTTCGACGGTACCATTAACTTCTTCTAAAGAAAGTCCATTTGTATGTTTTATTAGGGGATGCTTATTTGTACTCAAGATGTTTCCACCTTTCTCTAACTTTTCTACGATGCAATCATACACCCAAATTCAGGAAAATAAAAGAAAAAGATTCGGCGTGCCTAAAATTTTTAAAAAGCATATTTTTTTACCAAAAATCAAATCTATTTTACACTGAAGAGAAGAAAATGAGGTGAGCTCATGACAGAATGGTTACCACAACTTGAGGGCACATGGGAAATCAAAGGGACGACTTTTCCTATGTGGTTATCAAATAAAAGAAAGAATCCGCGGATCACGTATAAGAAAACGGAGAAAAATGCAGTGGAATTACTCGACTTGGTGGAATATGAAGCTAAGGGCAAGACCAAGCAAATCAAAGGGATTGATCGCTTGGCTGGAGAGCAGTTTATTTGGCGGGGAATCGGTGTATTGAAAGTTTTAAGCAGCCGCTGGCAGGTCGTGACGATCAAAGGCGATGTATTGGTGATCCGTTTTGAAAAATCCTTGGTGACACCCGCCGGAGTGGATGTTTTAATCAGAAAAGGGACAACCGTACCGAATCTGCGAGAACGAGTATTGACACATTACGAAAGTTTTGGTCTGACTTTAAAAGAAAGCAACGAGCTTCAATGGCGTTAACAAAAAGGCCTCTCAACCGAGAAGCCTTTTTTGTGTTCTTATAAGAGTGTAATGCTTGGCTGACTTTCGTACCAAAGTTCTTGTGGAGAATATTTGTCCTTGCCAAATATCAGGACGGAACCATCTTCTAATAGTTCAATTTCGGTTCCTAACCACATGGTTGCTGGGCCGCCGCCAAGCAATAAACGACGTTTGCCATGGCCTTTCTTCAATGAGTAAGCGTCTAAGTAGTCATTGATATAATGGGATTTCAGGTAGCGTATTTCGCCATTGTCGAAGGTGATGACCAAAATATTTGCTGCATTCTCGACTTTGACCGCCTTGGGAACTTCTCCTTCAGGATATTTCGGTTTAGAATCGGTTTCATTGTTTTTCATGGTGTTTGCTCCTTTTTTAGAAAAGAGGGCTTCAAGAAATGACGGCTTAGAATTTCCCAGCAGCTTATCTGTCGAGATATGGAAAAAATCACTCAGCTGAAGCAAGGTATCCAAATCAGGATAACTTTTATCAAGTTCCCATTTAGAAACTGTTTGGGGAGTGACGTGCAGATGCTCTGCCAGTTCTTTTTGCGACATCTTCTTGGCGACTCTCAATTCTCTAATATTCGTTCCGATCTCTACCATAAATTTACCCTCCAGAGCACTTGATAGGCAATAAACCATTGATTGAATGTGCTAAAAAGCCCCTCAACCAACAGTTGAGTCCTAGATTTCCTGCTTAAATACTATTATATACCGTTTTATTGATGACTGCGGAAAAAAGATTGGGGGAGAGCGTCCGCCTCAATCCATAAACTTTATTTTTTTTAAACAATAAAAGTTCCGAATTTTTCGCTTTTCCAATTAAAAAAATCATAAATTTATCCGCTTTTTGCGATAAGACGTAGTGTTCCCATTTGTGAAATCGTCATTTTGAGGTTGTTTGAAAAAAGTTGTTGGGAGAATTACAGTATAGGCAGATAAGTTTTTAGGGGGAGGAAACAACATGGAAAAGCCGCTTTTCACGATTCAGCAATTATTTCAGCTAAAAAGGAAAACACTGGAAAAAAGACTAACAAATTATTATCAGGAAACGCAGGATGGGGATACAGCCATTCAATATCTGCTGGTTTTACAGGTGAGGGAGGAACTTACAATCGAGGACTTCAGCTGGATGATGAAGGATTTGGTCCGTAAAATATTCCTGACAACAAAGGCAACGCGGATACAGCGCCGCCTGTTTAGCTATTTTAAGGAGTATTTTTCTGCTCGGGAATGGCGGAAGTTGGCTGTTCGGCTGACGTCGGTCAAAAATTGGTTGGCAGAGAAATTTGTCCAATTGGGTACAAAAATCACAGGACTTTCTACACAGGTTACTGGCACGCAAACGCCGGCTGGTGCTGTGTTGGCAGGGAATTATGTCAGCGCAAATCAACTGCTGGAGTCGCCGCCGGATAGACAAATAACTAAAAAAACTCCAACAGACACGCCGAGAAAAAGGCGCTGGCGGCTGCTGGAGCGATTAAGTATGCTAAATTAATTCTGGCTGATCTCAATCACACGATCGGTCCAATCTTGATAAAAGGCCTCTTCGTGGGAAACGACGATGACAGTTCCGGTGAAATTCGCTAGGCTCTCACGCAAACTATCCTTTGTCGCTTGGTCGATATGGTTAGTTGGTTCATCGAGGATCAGCAAATTACCCTTTTGCATAGTCATCTGACAAAGCTTGACCTTGGTTTGTTCGCCACCGCTCAAGGTGCTGATCGGTTCTTGGGCTAATTGGTTGGGTAGACCAGCTTTGGCTAAGTGCTTTCGCAATTCTTTGACGGTTTCTTTCGGATAATGCTCGCTTAGGTATTGTAATGGGGTTTGGTAAGGGTTCTCCCATTGCAGGTCCTGTTCGAAATAATTGATCTTGGTGTTTGCTGGAAGGTGGAATTCGCCTGCGATTTTCGGGATCGCGCCGATCAATGTTTTCAGCAGCGTTGATTTACCAATACCGTTAAATCCGCGAATCGCGACCTTTTCGCCATAGCGCAGCGTGATATTAATCGGTGCTAATAAGGGTCTTTGGTAACCAATCTCAAGATCCGTCGTTTCAAGAGCTAACGTCGTAACGATCGGGGCATAGGGAAATTCAAAACGAGCGACCGCATTGGAAGAGGGCGGCGTCAAGCGCTCCACCTTGTCCAATTGTTTTTGACGGCTTTTTGCCATCGTTGAACGAGAACCGGCCTTGTATTTGCGAATATAGGCTTCGGTTTTTTCGATCTGGCGTTTTTGTGCGGCGTATTGCTTCAGATAGGTTTCTTGGAATTGCTCTTTTTGTTTCAGCGCCTTCGTTAAATTTCCAGTGTATTTGGTTAATTTTCCAAACTCGATATCGGCGATGTGGGTCGTGATCTGGTTCAAAAATTCGCGATCATGAGAAATCACCACAAACGTTCCGGCAAAATCTTGTAAAAATTGACTTAACCAAGCGACGTGCTCGTCATCTAAGTGGTTCGTCGGTTCATCGAGGATTAAGACATCCGGTTTTTCCAATAATAATTTCGCCAAAATCAGTTTTGACCGTTGTCCGCCGCTTAAATCCTCCAGCGGAGTGTCCATCCCTAAAATATCCAAGCCTAAACCGCTGCTCATTTCAGCGATCAAGGTATCGATTTGATAGAAATCGCCTTGGTCTAATTCCGTCTGCAAACGGCCGGCTTTTTCCAACAGCTTATCATCCAGCGATTCGCTGTATTCCATATAGAGTTCACCGATTTTTTCCTCTTTTGCAAAATCCGCCGCATAAGCGGTTTTCAAGAAATCCTTGATCGACAAGGTCGGATCAACTTCAACATATTGGTCCAAATATCCCACGTGGATATTTTTTTGCCATGCGATAGTGCCTTCATCCGGCAGCTGTTCGCCGGTAATGATCTTGATCAAGGTACTTTTTCCGGCGCCATTTTGTCCAATCAGGCCGAGATGTTCCCCTTTATTCAAATGCAATTCTAAATCTTCATACAGGATCTTGTCGCCAAATTGCTGAGCGATCCCTGTTAAATCTAAGATACTCATGTTTCTCCTACTTTCTTACTCAATTTCTCATCATCTAATAAAAAGCGGAGATAGTCAAGAAAAAAAAGCCCTTTTTTAAAGGACTCGTGAATTTTTAGAGCTGGGCAGATAATAAATAGTTGAGGATGTCGGAAATTATATCAATCATTTGACCGAAAAATCCCCAGAACAAATTAATTAAACTATCAATGAATTGAAAAATGAAATCTGTCATTTTTTTTCACTCCTATTTATTGAAATAAGCTAGCTATCCAATGAATTGGATAGAGGGACAAATGAAGGGTGACATGGGCCAACAAATAACTGACTGCGAAGAATGGAAATAACAATATTTTCATGATTCTTTTCAACCTCCGTCTTTTCGTTAACTCAGTATACCGTGAAAATAATAAAAGAAGACATTCATTTACCTTATGGAAAACGAACAATTATGTAAGCTGAAGACACCAAAAAAGCCCCTGCTTTTGATTTTTAAGCAGAGGCTTTTAATTATAGGCTTCATTCATTGAGATGCGCTCCTTAGGCAGATTTTTTTAAGTCGTAGATCGCTTGTTCAATGGTGATTCCAGTTCCTTGCTGACCGGTAGCAGTAGAATAAACAATAAAAATGTTTTCTTCTAAATCAAATGTTACGCGGTACGGTTTTTCTTGTTCAAAAAACGTCATCGTCCTTCCTCCTTTATTTTTAATAACAAACTTACAAATAAAAGTATAACACATTAAAAGATAATAACAAAACAAAATTCCATTCATAAAGTATTTTAATAATTTAAAATTTGAAATAGTGTGAATGTTACTAGGTATATTGTAAGATAGAAGATTTTGGAAGGGGGAAACAATGAATCGTGAAATAATTGAGCAGTTTGCAGCAGCCATTAATCAACAGGATTTAGTAAAACTCATTGAGTTGATGGCAGAGGATTTTTCCTTTGTTGATACGTATGGTGGGATTGAAAACAAGGGGGGCAATGAAGCTCGGATGGCAGGGATATTTTGATTGGTTTCCAGATTATCGGATCATCATTGAGAATTATTAAGCGAATGGTGATTTTGCAAGTATCATCGGTAGAGCAAGTGGTTCCTATTTTGCCCAAACTGAAAAACACTGGGAATTCCCAACTGCTTGGAAGGTCGTGGAGCATGATTGGAAGATCACTCATTGGCAAGTTTTTTGTGATTCGAAAAAACAGTTGGATTCAATGGGTTAGAATTTTTTCAAAAGAAGGGACTCGACTAATTATATAGAAGAGTCCTGAGTTTAGTGAGAGTTGTTTGGCATTTTAAAAAGTAAAATGAAGAACCGACTGTAAATCAAATTACAGTCGGTGCTTTTGGTTTTCGCCCCTGCCAAGGATATTTAGTATAGCATTAAATGGGCTGATTGCGGAAGATCATCTGCATGGCTTTTCTTAATGGGAAGTAGACCAAGCTAACAATCAGAATCGTTGAGAAAATATTGATCACCGTCGCAGGCATCGTGGCTAGTGCCGCGAAGAAAGCCGGCTTCAATTGGGCGCCAGCGATCATCGCCATGACGGTTGCTTTGATGACGGACATGATGAATTTCGCGATGCCGGCGCAGATTCCGATAATGATGATTTGGTAAATGCGTGTTGGTTTGCGTTTGAAGATAGAAAAGGCCGCATAAGCTGCAGCGCCTACGACAAAGCTTTCGACTAAGAAATAGGGTGCTTCGGCCGCGAAACCATTTAAAATATCAAAAACGAAAAAGCCGATCCCGCCAGCTAATGCCCCTTGCCAATAGCCGATCAATAAAACGGCTAACAAGACGACCGAATTGCCAAAGTGGATAAAGGCGCCGGTGGGCAGGGGAATCTTGATCATTGTTCCCATCAATGTGAGTGCCGCGAATAGGGCGACTAATACTAAATTATGAATGCGTTTATCACTGTTCATCTGAATACTCCAATCGTTTTTCTCCGTGGGTATAAGCGCCGTGCCAAACGTGACCGACATACGGATTTATTTTCTCGCCCATTGTGATCGCTGCTTGGACGAAATCGATCGCCAGCTTAATGGCCTGATCAAGCGGATAATTTTTCGCGATCGCCGCGGTGATAGCCGCCGCAAAGGTACAGCCGGCGCCATGATTATAAGGTGTATCAATGATAGGATGAGGATAGCGGGTGAAATTTCGCCCGTCATAATGCAGATCGAGGGTTTGCTTAGCAGCTAAACGTGTCCCGCCCTTGATTACCACATGCTTCACACCAAATGAAGCGATTTTTTTGGCGGCTTGTTCCATTTGTTTTTCTGAAGTCAGTTCACCAAGCTCAGATAAAATGCCGGCCTCCCGTAAATTAGGGGTCGTGATCAAGGCATGGGGCAGTAATTTTTCCCGCAGCGCTTGGACCTGCTCATTTTTAATAAAATCCTGTGTTCCTTTACCGCCGATGACTGGATCAACGACTAAGGGGATGTCTTTGGGAATGACTTCACTGACCAAATCGATGATCTCCTGCGTAGGCAGCAGCCCGGTTTTGATCGAATCAATCGGTCCTGCAAAAACAGAGGCGATCTGTTCTTGAATCAGCTCCAAAGAAAGAGTTCGCAGATGATGTGCCCCTGTTTCGGGTTCTAAGGTGACGATCGAGGTGATCGCCGCCAAGCCAAAGGTGCCAAATTCTTGAAAGGTTTTTAAATCCGCTTCTAAACCACCGCCGCCAGTGGCATCCGAACCGGCAATTGTTGCAACTTTTTTCATATCGAAACGCTCCATTTGTTTTTTTATAGCATAGCCTTTTGATTATCTGATGAAAACACCCAATTGGATTTGTTTTACCTCAGCCAATTTATAGAACAAAGTGTATCACTATCAAATAGGAAAGAAAAATCTAAAGACCTTTGAATAAGGCTATACAATAGAAGAGTCAGCAAAAAAAACGAACATACACTATCACCAGCGATAGAAATATATTCGTTCGGTTTCATGCTATTTTGTTTTCATCCATTGATCGCGAATCTCATCGGTTAAACGAATGATTCGTTTGCCGACTTCTGGATATTGGTTCGTGGCTAAGTTGGCTAATGACACGCGCACAGCCCATTCGCTGCTGCCAAAGGCGTTGGCTTTCAGCAGCATCAATTGTTCCTTTTCCGCAAGGGAGGTTAGGACCTTCGTTACCGTCCATTTATTTTTCAAGTAATCAGCGAAGGCATTGCCGTAACGTTTGCGGCTCCAATCTTCGTAATTGATTTCGCAATAATAAGCAGTGTCTAAATCTTCTAAAGGTTCCTGCAGTCCCAACGTATTGAACAAAAGTTTTTCCCGTTGGCGGCAAATATCCATGACTTCTGCTTTATAGGCTTGGCCTTCATCCAGCAAGCTGTACAGACTGAACATCACCATCATGACCTGCTGCGGAGCCGAAAGTCCTGCGGCATGGTTCAAGGCAACGTCACGGCTGTCAGCTACACAGCGATCGATGAAAGTAATCGTTGTTGGATCAGCGGTCAAGGAAGCGTAGCGTTCGTTTAATTGTTCAATCTTTTCTTGTGGCAGGTTGGCAATCAATTCATCAAAGAGATTGTGCTTGGCTACGGCGATGGTACCTACGCGCCAGCCAGTCGCGCCAAAATATTTCGAATACGAGTAAATACAAGCCGTATTGTAAGGAAGCTCTGAAAATAGCGACGTGAAGACTGGAACAAAGGTGCCGTACACATCATCGGTCAAGATCATTAATTCCGGATTATCTGTCGCAACGATATCCTTCAGCAAATCGATCGTTGGTTGAGCCAGCGCATTGGCTGTCGGATTGCTTGGGTTCACCACAAAGACGGCTTTGATCTCGGAATCCCGCAGCTTATTGATTTCTTCATCCGGGTATTGATAGGTCATTTTGCCATCGATCATGGTTTGTTTTGCTTGAACCTTGACGATGTCGAAGGAGTATTTTGGCAATTCCGGAATTTCTAAGTAAGGCGCAAAGGTCGGCAGCATCAATGCAATTTTGTCGCCATGATTCAATAGGAAATTATTGAATAAGGTATCGAAAATATAGCAGATCCCTGCAGTTCCGCCTTCCACCGCGAAAATATCAAAGGGAATTGTGCTGTCTGAAAATAATTCCTGATTCAAATACGCCTTGATCGGACCTTCGCAGGCAGTTAAACAGCGGACTGGGTTTGGATAATTGTCGCCGATGATATGATCCAGCATGTCCGTCAGCCAAGCTTCCTTGGGCATTCCTAGATAATTATTGTCAGAAAACCAGATTTTCTTCAAAAAGTCGGCACCTTTTCCAGGATGAGCGGCTAGAAAATCAACGAAACGCTGGCCACGGTCGCTATCGGATTGGATCATTCCGGCAGTTAATTCACCTGGACCGTACAGGGTTTCCTGAGTAGCGAATTGACCGAGTAAAAAGTAGGCTTCCCGCGGAGTAGGGGCGGTCCAGTTGGGATTGCCGCGACCTGCATTCAGCAGGTTGGTGACATTTTTATTTTCATGAATCTTTTGTTCCAAAAAGAGACTTAATTCAAAGGGACTTAATTCTTCTAAGGCTTGTTCAGTAGTTGTTGACACAAATACGACTCCTTTTACGCTTTATTTTGTCTTCATAGTAACGAGAATTGTTTTTAATACAGCGTAAATACGCTTAGAGTTTATGAGAAAGTTTCTGTTAAAACACAAAGAAATAAAGTGTGTTTTGTTTGGAGCGAGGTCTAAAGTATGAATAAATCAACAAGTAAAGCGCTTACTATATTCTTAGAATCCACTTTTTAAAGATTTTTTTACGGTTAAGAGATATCAGACTTTCGACCCATGATAAAAATAAAGAATTAGGGCATACTATTGTTATAAGTTAATAGTTGTTTAAGTTGATGGACAGGAACGTATATATAGATATCCACGAAAGGGAGGATTCAAAGATGGATCAATTGATCGCACTTGCGTTTATCGCATTACTCGTTTTCTTTGTTGTAAAGGTCGGGTCAGTCTTATGGCGCATCGCCGGCGTATTATTCTTGCTATTTATCATTTATATGTATAAAGATCAAGTAATCTCACAAGTACAGAACTTTATTGCTAATCCTGATTTTGGCGGATTATGGCAAAGTGTTTCCGGATTTTTCGGTAATTTGTTCGATAAAGTCGCTGGGTTTGTCAGTACGGTGATTGAATAGAAGGCTAAGAGGCACTCTTTTAAGAGCGCTTCTTTTTTTATAGGAGCCCTTTACTAAGCAAAATATAACCTGATATTCAGATATGCTATACTGAAGGCTGACTTTGAAGTAACAAAAAGAGAAATGGTGTTAATAAAAGGGAAGCAGGGGTGTATTTTTGAAGAAAAGAACGGTTAAGCAAGAGTTGTTCTATTTATTTTCAATGGAGCTATTGAGCGCGTTGGTATTTTGGGTGGTTTATGGTATGTGGTCAGCGGCCGAGCCAGGAGGCGGAAAAGTTGCGATAGTTTATCCGTTATTTGTTTTGACTGTAATCCTTGTTCAGGGATCACTTTATTGGCTGAATTGTTTAAGAAGGCTAAAAAAACAAAAAGCGTTGGATGAGCAGCGGATCGCGAGAATCTATCAAGCCTTTAAACTCATTGATTATGGTCTGCTGGGAGCCTATATTTTAGTCTTACTTTTTACGAAGAGTTTCTCCATTGTAGGCGTGTTGATTTGGTTGTTTGCTATTATTGAATTGATTAATTATTTCCATTACCGCTTATCTTATTACACAAAATCAGGACTTGGTTTACAAATCATCAAGCCGTTGAAATTACTTATTACAGGTACAGCAGTAAAATCTCAAATTGCTAGAGAAATCCTATCAGTGCAAAAGGGTAAATAATAGAGCAAAACCTCTGCTTTCAAAAAATGGAAGCGGAGGTTTTGCCTTTTTTTGCGAAAAACCAATTAGTTTAAAATTTAGAAAAAGAATAGGTATTTAAATTAAGGAAAATTTTGGGATAAAGTGATAAGTCCAGCTATAATTTAATTAGATATATACATCAATCGATTAGAAGGTAATGGGAGGGGAGGACGATGGGAATGGTCCCAGAAATTACAGAGCAAGCATTCGTGAATGAAAAGAATAAAAAAGGGAAATTCAAACATTCCGCTGAAAAAAAGAATAAGCCTCGTCCATTCCAATCTGTCCTTGATCTTTTCTACGAGGTTGAACGAATCAACGAACGGCTTAATGGCCGACCTGAAGATAATTTTTCAAGCGTTTTGGCACGCA
The DNA here is from genome assembly GCF_005405485.1 of Enterococcus hulanensis. Classification (GTDB taxonomy): domain Bacteria; phylum Bacillota; class Bacilli; order Lactobacillales; family Enterococcaceae; genus Enterococcus_A; species Enterococcus_A hulanensis. The sequence goes on from NZ_BJED01000002.1 coordinate 111,057, forward strand.
AAGTACAAAATCGGCTGACAACCTGTGCGATTTTAACCATTCGCGCCAAAAAACGCTTGATTGATTTCGTGACTGAATACGACCCGCCCATTAAAGAAGATTGCAAAAAGAATAAGCCGCTCCGTATAATGAAGAGTCCGAATTACTCTATAACAGTTACGGCAAAAAACAAATGCCGAATCGGAAGAAAGGCTGCGCGAACTCGCTCAAAAGCTAGTTCGTGAAGCCGGACCGTGAAAACTCTGATTTAAGTTGAACACAAAAGATCATCCTCCCAACTAAGGCAGGATGAGCTTTTTTATTTTCGGGTATTTCCGGCTAAATATTTTCTACAGCGCTGATAACTCGCCAAAACATTCTCTGGCACGTCCACATGCGGGATAAAGTTGGCGCCCTTTGGCCCATAGCCTTCGCCATCATCATTCAATCGCCGAATCTCGCCAATGACTAAGGATAAGAAATAATCGGCTTCCCACCAGCTGTCCATTTCACTATTTTCAAAATGGGGACGGGTATCGAAATCAATCAGCTTTGGTTGTTCAAAAAAGAGCGGTTGAATCGCCGATAACGGCAACCCCCATTCTTTACTGAAGGTGACATGGGAGCGCTTCTGCACTAACGGGTCTTGAACCAGCCAAAAATTTTTCGGTGCATCTTGAGTGAACAGCTCATAAGAGAAGCGGGCATTTTCTCCCGTATTGGTTGATTTCTTTTCTAATAGTAAAGTAAGCTCGCGAGTACAGTGATGCAAAAAGATTTCCTGCGTAATTTCCGCTTCCGAAAGCTGAGGCCATTCTGGTCGAACCAGTTCCGGACACATTTTCTTACAATTTGCGATCAGCGGTGCCGTGCCATGCCCGATTCCGCCGACAAAAATGACGCGTTGAATCTCAGCTTCCGTTTCACAAAATTTCGCAGCAGAAACAATCAAATGAGGCAGGCTGTTGCCAGCTATCAGCAGTGTATCAGAGTGAAAATCAGGATTAGCCTGAACCGTCGTCAGATAATCCACCAGTGTCGCAAAATCAGACATAATTGCCTCCTTAAATTCAAGTTGAAATATTCTCCTATATAATAGTAGCAAAATTTTCAGCAGAAAAAAACTGTCGGTCAAATTTACCGACAGCAGGTTAGAATAAATACCGAATAAAAAAGAAAATACATAAGGCAAAAAGGACAACAGAGACTGTCAACCAGCTTTTCTGTTTGAGCCAAAGGAATTTCCCGTAACAAAAGGCGGCGGCGGCACCGGTAAAGAGACTAAACAGATCCATGACTTCGCGATCATCGATCACGCGCGCGAGCATTAAGATGCTGAAAAGAATCATACTGAAAATGCCGGCCGTGGCTAGCGCCAAATCCGTGCTGGTCTGTTTTCTTTCCTTTTCCATGCGTTGCCCTCCATTCCATAGATTAAGCCCTCAAGCTAATTTTAAAGTTAATTCCGAGTTAAAAATTTGCTCTTTTTAAGCTTTAATCGCCTTTAAATTAAGCAAAATCGGGTCAATATCACGAGTAGTGTTGTTTTTATTATAAATGAATCCGATTACAAAGTCACGCATATCCGCACCTACTCCTTAATAAAATAGTTATTTTTTGAATCGTTGTCAGAAATGCGCATTCTTTTTGGTATAAATCACTGATTATTAGTGTATACTGGATGAGTGAAAGTTGCTGTATTAATCGATTGGTAAACGAATAAGGAACTCTTGATTGGTTCAAGTAATCGGAAAGAGCAGCTAGCAGGGAACTTAAAATAAAAAAAACATCGTATACGAGGAGTGAGAGTGTGACTCAATTTTATTTTGTTCGACATGGAAAAACGGAAATTAATGCGGAAGGTCGCTTCAATGGAGGAACAGTTGATTCTCCATTGATCCCATCTGGTGTAGAAGCAACGCAGCGAATGGCCCAACACTTGAAAACTACCCCATTTGATCTAGCCTTGACTTCGCCGCAAATGCGGGCGCAAACGACTGCGAAAATCATTCTGGCGGAAAATGTACAGGCACCGGAATTGACGATCGTCGAAGATTTGCGTGAAATGCGTCTAGGCGATTGGGATGGTCAAAAGATCGATGAGATCACAGCAGCCTATCCCGAAGATTTGAAAAATTATCGGACCCGTCCGGATTTGTTTGCCGCCGAGAAATTTCACGCGGAACCTTATACCAGTTTGATCACTCGAAGTACTAAGGTGATCGAAGAGGTAGCAAAGACACATCCGAATAAAAAGGTCTTGGTAGTTAGTCATGGAATTTTGCTGGTGGCATTATTGAATACGCTAAAAGGTGTGCCGTTAGCAAAAATTCGCGAGAGTGGAATCGTCGATAATTCGAGTTTGACGATTTTAACCTATTCAAAAGAGAAAACAAACATTGAAACATGGGGTCAAACCTTTTAGTGAATAAGCTGAGCATATAATGGCAGAAATGTCATTGTATGCTTATTTTTTTGATTCGGGAAATCTACTTTATGGTTTTTTCGTTAGTTTTCGGACATTTACAAAAAGAACTAGTTAATTCTTGAATCTGTTTTTGGCAGAAGGTCCATGTAATCGTTTTAGTTATTTTCGGACTTTTTTATTCTGTTAAAAATAATAAAAATTAACATTTGATCATCAAGCGGAAATCGACTGAATCGCTTAATTTTTGCTTATAAGTGATTGAATAAAAGACAATCATCCGTGAAGGCCGTCTTATTAATCGAGCGAAAATGGATAGGAGTTATAAATAACTTTTAAAAGACTTTTTGGCGTTTTTTGCTAAAGTGTTTTTTTATTTAGCAGGAGAAAAAGACGTTAAGAGATAAAAGAACAGACTTTTTACTGAGAGTAAGTCTCTGCAAATGAATAAAAGCTAAAAAAAGTCCATCAATTTTCTAATTGATGGACTCTCATTTTATTTTAATTTTGATTCGGTCATTCTGTAAGTGATGCTTTTCGTTTTAAGCGATAAGTCAATTCGATCATGGTTTCTTGATCCTCTAATGGTACGGAGGCATCCGTCAGGAAGTATTCATAGCTGCGGAAGGTGAAGATTCCATTTTCTTGCTTGATGGCATCGATTAATTCCTTATAAGAATCCGTCAAATCATCATAGTCACCGACATAGAGTGTTCGGACTGCTTGATAGCCGGGCAGGACATAGCTTTGGAATTTTTCTGTTGAAGGAATTTCCTTATTAATAGGAAAGCCGATTTCGACAGCTAAGAGTTCATCTCTAGCTTGGCCAGTCTCATCTAGGTTCAAATAAGAAATAAATGGTGTCCCAACAAGCTCAGCTTCATTTTTTTGAATATATTCTAACAGGTCTACAAAAGAGGTTCCGATGTAATTTGGTAAATGTTCATGTGAAATATGTGTGGACATCGAAACGATCGTTTGTGCTGGTTTAGTGATCTTCTCAATCTGCATAGTCATCCCCCGTTTCTAAAACTCCTACGCTGATTGTAACAAGGAATGAAATCGAATACAAATACGAGCTATTTTTCCTGCGGGGAGAAGCCTCTGACCTGTCCATGCTGGTTCAAATAATTAAAGAAAATAGGAAACAAATCAACATCGGCCTTATCCAAGCGTTCTTTGGCTTCCAGACGTTGCCAGGTCTTAGCTGAAACGCCTTTTTCTAATCGCTTTTTGGCTTGCTCAATGGTTGGTTCGCGTTGATAAACCACCCGATTCAGCAATTCCCCTTTAGCATATAAGTAGCAGTAATAAACGCCGTCTTCCGGCAATATGCCGACAAAGGTTTGATTTTGCATGATCTGGATCAGCTGTTTATTGCGCCGCAAAAAGCGCTGAACGGTCAAATAGTTATTCCACCATTGCGCAGAGGCTTCATAATCGTGGCGCTCACTGGCAGCCTGCACCCGCTGATCGATCCGCGTAAGCAGGGCGGTGGACTGACCTAAAAGCGTCGCCTTAATCTCTTGTATCCGCAGGTCAAACTCTGCTTCAGGAGAAATTTCGTCATAGTTTTTAACGATGCCCGCTACGTATTTCAACGGTCCGTCTAAGCGATACGTACTATTAATGATCTCTTTCAATTCCTGGATCTTGCTTTGTTTATAGAAGGGACCAATCACTAAGCCTTCCTCAGACCACTCGCTTAGGACTTTCAGGTAGGGAGCTTTATCAATAAATTGAAAATAGCCGTAGCCTTCGTAGTAATTCATCATTCGATTGTAACGTGGGCGAATTTGATGAATTAAATGGCATTCTAATAAGAGAGCATCGAATTCTGTTGCCGCTAACTCATAATCAAAGTCAGCAATCCAGCGAACCATCTCTTGAACTTTACGTGAATGCTGCTTGTTTTGAATAAAGTAGGAACCGACCCGCTGCTTCAAATTTTTGGCCTTTCCAACGTAGATAATCTCCCCGCGACTGTTTTTCATCTTATAGATTCCAGGGGTTTTTGGCAGATTCTTAATTTTCTCTTTTAGCATATGAGCACCTCATTTGTTTGATTCGACAAAAAAGATTTTTAAACAACTTTTAAAAGGACTGTTCCAGAATCAATTTTTTTAGATTTTTGAAAATAATTGAAAAGTAGGTGTTTTTGGTCTATTCTCTGAAAAAATAATCTAAAATATCAAGAAATGCAGTTCTTTAACAATGACCTGCCATTTCTATTGTGTTATAATTAATTACGTTAAGAAAGCAATGAGAGAGAGAATGGAGAGATGTTAAATGTCAAATAAAGTTTTAACCCGACGTGAACTGCGTCAACAAAAACGACAGAAGACCCCTAACTATCGCTATCTAAAAAAAGGGTCGGCTGTGGTAGGTACAGCCTTAGTGGCGGTCTCGGTAGCGGCACCACTGCTAAACACACATGAGGTAGAGGCTGTTGAAGGCAAAACGACTGCAACTACATCAAATGTTGATAAGAAAGCTTTTATCAATGAGATTTCAAATGAAATCAAACCGTTAGCTGAAAAACATGACCTTTACGCTTCAATTATGATTGCACAAGCTATCATTGAAAGTGATTGGGGCCAAACCGATTACGCGCAAGCGCCTTATTACAATCTATTTGGTTTAGAAGGTCAATATCAAGGCAAATCTGCAATGTTAGACAAGAAGAACGCAGAAACCGGCCAAACTGAAAAGAAAGAAATGAAACAATATGGTTCTTATAAAGAAGCAATCCAAGACTATATTGAAATCATTAAGACAACTTCTCGCGACGGCAATGAAAACTACTTTAGCGGAACTTGGCGCAGTAACGCCAAAGACTACCAAACAGCAGCTGCTGCATTGGAAGGCCGCTTCAATGGTGATCAAGACTACGTTCAAAAATTAGTTTCAACCATTCAAGAGAACGATTTAACTAGCTACGATGCAACTGAACCAGTGACACCGCCAGTAGCACAACCAGCTGTTGAAACACCAGCACAGCCAACAGAATATACTGTTCAATCTGGTGACACGGTTAATTCTATCACGAATCAATTTGAGATTGGTGTTCAAGAATTTACTGATTGGAACAACATCATTGAAAATAACATCTATGCTGGCCAAAATGTAGTTGTTGGCAACGGCGCCGTAACCGAAGCACCAGCTGAAGAAGTGACTCCTGTTACTCCAGCAACAACTGTTGATACGACACCAGTGGTTGATCAGACTGTAGCTGATACTGCAACGCAGGATGTAACACCAGTACCAGAAACACAAGTGGTGACTCCAGATGTAGTTCAAAATGATCAAACAGCTCCAACCGTTCAGGAAGAACAGGCACCTGCTCAAGAAGAGCAAGCGATTCAAACACCTGCTCCGGAAACACAAGTAACAACACCGGAAAAACAACCTGAACAAGAGCAGCAAACACAGCAAGATCAGACTCAACAACAAACAACACAGCAAGACCAAACACAGCAAACGACTACTGATCAAACAACTCAAACGACTGAAGCTTCTCGGGGAGAACAAATCGTTAACGAAGCTGAAAAATATATCGGCACACCATATGTATGGGGTGGAAAAGATACTAGCGGCTTTGACTGTTCTGGTCTTACTCAATATGTTTACAAACAAGTAACTGGACAAGATATCGGTGTTTGGACGGTTGCACAAGAATCGTCAGGTACACAAATCGATGTCAACCAAGCACAGCAAGGCGATCTATTATTCTGGGGCGACCAAGGATCAAGCTACCACGTAGCGATCTCAGCAGGGGGCGACCAATACATTCACGCACCGCAACCAGGTGAAAACGTGAAATACGGTTCAACTCAATATTACGCACCAGACTTCGGTGTCCGCGTATACTAAAATTAACTTAAAAATAATATCCAAGGAGACTTTGAAACATTTAGTCTGCTTGGGTATTTTTTTATTGCATGGTAGAAATAATGTTCGTTAAAATTAGGAAAAGACATTTTTAATTGAGGGGGAGGAATCGTGAGAAAAAAGCAACTAGAAACCGATCGTTTATTTTTTTCTAATTGGACAGAAGAAGATAAAGATCTGGCGGAAAAGCTATGGGGCGATGAAAAAGTCACGCACTTTATTACCAAAGATGGGCAATTGTCAAAAAGACAAGTGCTTCAGCGATTAGCATTAGAAATTGAAAGTCAAAAGGCTTTTGGTTTTCAATATTGGCCGCTTTTTCTAAAGGAGACTGAAGAGTTTGTCGGTTGCTGCGGCTTGCATACTTATGATCTAGAAAATCGGATAGCCGAGCTGGGCTTTCACTTAGTGCCGTCAGCGTGGGGAAAAGGCTTTGCCGAAGAGGCAGCGAAAGGTGTAATCAATTATGCGGCAACCCAAACAGATTTAACGGCTTTATTTGCCGGCCATCATCCGGAGAATCAGGCTTCGGAGAAATTATTAAAAAAACTCGGTTTTCAATTTCAGTCGAAGAGTTATTATGAGCCGACAGGGCTAGAGCATCCGTCGTATCTATTAAAATTAACAACGATCAATTAGTTGATGAGGAGAAGTTTTCTCATCAGCTTTTTTGTTCGCTAATTTTCGAATTTGCTTAAATGCTATAATAAAATCAAAAAGAGGTGAGTGTGATGGTCTATCAATTGAATCATACTGAACATAAAATCTACAAGAAAATAATGAAAGCGATTGAGCAAGGGGAATTGCCGAAGCTGACGAAAGTAGCCGAAGAAAATTATGTTTCGACAACTTACATTGTAAAATTAGCCAAAAAAATCGGCTATTCCGGGTTCAGTGAAATGATTTACGTCAATAAATATAAACAACGCTTAGGCAAGACACCTAATAATGCAGAGATTGTCATGTTTGATACTGAGGAGGTTCAAAAGCTGGCAGCACTAATTAAGCAATTTTCAGATAAAATTATCTTTGTTTTCGGGATTGGCTATTCGGCAATCGTGGCGGACTACCTGCAAAAGAAGCTTTCGAAGCTGGGTTTGTTTGTTAACAGCGGGTCGCCGATTGATATGACGATTCCTTATCAAGAATACTTAGTGATTTTTATCAGTAAAAGCGGAGAAACGGAGGATGTTTTAGAAATCGCCAAGAAGGTCAAATCCAATGTTTCTGTTTCGGTTCTCCTCACTGCAGCAGAAAAAAGTACAATTGGTACACATGTAACATATACTCAAGTTATCAATGCTGAACGCGAACCGAATGCCCCTGACTTGTTCGATAGCAAGTGTTTAGCTCTATTTGAGTACGTCCTGCTGGAGCTGGATAAGTAGTTACAATTATAACTGGTCTAAAAAAATTTAATCCTTCCTGCTGTTGTATAGTGAGTTCAGATCCAAGAAAACATTGATACAAACAGGAAGGATGGAGTCAGATGAAAAAGTTTAATGTAGTATTTGTGGGCGGCGGAAGTACCTACACGCCCGACATGATGGAATTGATGTGTTTAGTGAAGGAAACATTTCCGGTGAAAAAAATCGTACTGTACGACAATGATGAAAAGCGCCAAGAGCCGATCGGTCAATATGGTGAAGTTTTATTCCGTGAGTATTATCCAGAATTAGAAGAATATGTTTATACGACGGATAAAGCGACCGCCTTCAAAGATATGGACTTTGCTTTTGTCCAAATTCGCGCAGGCGGCCTAAAGATGCGGGAGCAAGATGAAAAGATTCCATTGAAGTATGGAGTGATCGGTCAGGAAACGTGTGGACCTGGCGGCTTTGCTTACGGCATTCGCAGTGTTTTGGCAATGAAAGAATTGATCGAGGATATTCGCAGCTATTCGCCAGATACGTGGATCTTAAATTATTCCAATCCGGCAGCGATCGTAGCCGAAGCGTGTAAGCTGTTGTTCCCAGATGACCACCGCATCATCAATATTTGTGATATGCCGATCGATATTATGGATGTGTTCTGTCCATTGGCTGATAAAAAACGTCAGGATGTTGAACCGCGCTACTTTGGCTTGAATCACTTTGGCTGGTTTACGGCGATGTATGACAAAGAAACTGGGGAAGATGTTCTGCCGACAATATTGCAGGAATTATTGTCAGGAAACGCCAGCGACAAACTTGGATTTACCGCTAAAAATGATGATTATTGGAATTTCACCTTCAATCATCTCGAAAAAATGGTCAAGGATTATCCTTACTCATTACCGAATACCTACATGCAGTATTATCTATACCCGCAGGAAATGGTGGAGCATAGCGATCCAAATTATACCCGTGCCAATTATGTGATGGATAATCGGAAAAAGAATGTGTTTGCTTATTGTCGTGAAATCGTCAAGCTGGGCAAAATGAAGGGCACCAAACATGATTTAGACCTGCGTTATGGCGAGAATGCTGATAATGAAAATGAAAAAGCCTCGGTTGCCAATAACGATGCACATGCCACCTATATTATCGAACTGGCTGAGAGCTTGGCATATAACAAGCATGATATTTTCTTATTAATGGTGAAAAATGAGGGTGTCATTCCAAACTTGGAAGAGGGTATGATGTTGGAAGTTGCTTGTCGGGTAGGTTCATACGGAGCACAACCGCTGGCCTATGGTCCAGTGGGAACCTTTGAAAAAGGCCTATTAGAATCACAATATGCGTATGAAAAATTAACGGTGGAGGCAACACTGGAAGGTTCTTATCAAAAATGTCTGCAGGCTTTAGTGGCTAATCGCACAGTTGTTGATACGGACTTAGCGAAGACGATCTTAGACGAATACATCGAGGCGAACGGACAGTATTTCCCAACATTCAGTTAGGAGGATTACAATGGAAGCTTTCACAAATTTAATTGATAAATCCTTAACGCCCTTTGCCAATAAATTGGCGAGTAATAAATATTTGACTGCTTTAAGTCATGGGCTGATGGCGACCTTGCCGATTCTGATTTTTGGGTCAGTCTGTATTATTATCGCCGATTTCCCCGTTCCGATTTTTCAAGAGTTCATGGTCAATACTTTGGGTGATATCTGGACTAAATGGGCGTGGGATATCGTGGTTCCGTCGACGATTGGCTTGATGTCGTTGTTGGCGATCGTTGGTGTCACAAATTCACTTTGCGAGCAGAACCATGTCAACGCAACTCCGGCGATCGTCATCTCGATCTGTTCGTTCTTTGTCCTGCTGGTACAGACAAAAGACGGCGGCTTTAGTGCTTCCGATTTTGAAGCCCGCGGACTTTTTATGGCGATCATTACGGCGGTGATCTGCGGCGAGCTTTATGCATTTTTACTCAAACACAATATTCGGATCAAAATGCCGAAGGGGGTGCCGGATTTTGTTTCCAATCAATTTTCGGCGATTATTCCGGCCGCGATAATTATTCCGATTTTTTTGATCGTTCGTTTGGCATTTGAAGCGTCGCCGTATGGAACCTTTACCAATTTTTTGATCGATATTGTGCAAAAGCCCTTAGTAGGAGTCGGCTCAACTTTGGTTGGAACTACGATTGCGTCCTTCTTCAATACCTTTTTCTGGTTTTTCGGTATCCATGGGACCGCCGTAGTAGGAGCGGTGATGGACCCATTATGGTATGCGGCGCAATTTGAGAATTTGGAAATTTTTAAACAAGGGGCAAGTCTTGTTCGACCGTTTATTGGAACAATGGATTATGCGAATTTCTTCATTTATTTAGGCGGAACCGGCTTAACCTTTCCATTGACCTTATTGATGGCGTTCAAATGTCGCTCGCAGCGGTTAAAGGATCTAGGAAAATTATCGATGCTGCCTGGATTTTTCAATGTGAATGAGCCGGTCATATTCGGTTTGCCGATCGTTTTGAATCCAATGATGCTGATCCCATTTGTATTGGCACCGCTTGTTTCGATCTTGGTATCGTGGTTAGCCATGTCAAGCGGATTAGTACCTTATCCAACAGGGGTCACGATCCCTTGGACAACGCCCGTCTTCATCGGCGGCTGGTTAATGACCAGCAGTTGGAAAGGCGGCATGTTACAAATTGTTGTATCCATACTTTCCGGTTGTATCTACTATCCATTTATCAAAACCTTGGACCGCCAATATCTTGCTGATGAACAAGAGTTGGAAGAACCTGAGGAAACCCTAAGTGTAGAAAAACAATCCGCGAGTGTGAGTGCATAGATAGATTTATCCACCCCTATGAGAGATCAGTTGACAGCTGGTCTCTTTTTTCGTTGGATCAACTTGGGACTAATTAAAAGAATAGTCACTAATGATTTCCATAGTAACATTGCGAATCAGAGTAATGGTTGTTATACTGTGGCTAATTTAAAGTGCGGTATAGGAGGGAACAAGATGTATGAACCAAAGTTGGAAAAGGAGATTCGTTGTCCGTTGGAATACGGTTTAGATATTTTTGGCGGCAAGTGGAAATCGCGGATTATTTGTGTGTTAGCTGAAAAGGAAGTCTTGCGCTACAATACGCTGAAAAAAGAGATGACCGATATCACGGATGCGGTTTTGGCTTCGGCACTTAAAGAACTGCTTTCAAACGATATTATCCAACGCAAACAGTACAACGAGATTCCTCCGAGAGTCGAGTATTCGCTCACAGAAAAAGGCCAGTCCGTTGTTCCGATCTTCCAGCATATTTGCGAGTGGTCAGGGGCATATCACAAAGTAGACAACGAAAAAGCCTTGATGCAATGTCAAAAATGCGATTATCATCATGTTTCCTAAACAAATAAACGGCTAATTAGCTTCTATCAAAAATAGAAAAGCTGATTAGCCGTTTGTGTTTCGATCAATAATTAGGCAACACCGTAAACTTTAATTTCTGGGTCCTTGAACCATAGCGGCTGCAATCCCGCCACCACGTCTTTAGTGAATAATTCTGTTTCTAAGTAAGCTTGTGCCTTTTCCGTGCTGTCAAAGCCGTGCAAGACTTGGACATCTTCGTCTCGTACCAGTAAATCTTTTGTACGTGCACCGTCAATTTCCTCTAAAAAGGGTCCCCGATAATCGGTGAAAACCTTCACTGCGGCTGGGCGTTTTTCTTCCTTGATAAAAAGAGTGATCTCTAAATAAGCTTTTACTGACATAATCGTTCCTCCTAGATATCTTTATTCAAACCCTCGCGCTAAGGTACACTCAGAATATCAGAGACACTTTCTGTCGTAAATAATCTAATAAATTAATAAGCTGCTTTTCTTTTTGATAGTTTAGGTAAATAAAGGGTTCAATTAGTCATCAGTGATTCGTTGCCTTTTTTCGTCAATGATATCCGAGGTGGAGGTCCGGTTGGATTCGACCATATCAGCGACCATTAACTTGTAATTCAGATTTTTTTGATAATCCAACGAGAAAAAACAACCATATAAAACATCTAATAAGTAACAAATTGACGCATTGACCGCAAAATTGGCAATCTTGGAGTACAGCTTTTCGCGAGTCGAGATTCGCAATTTGATATCTGCGAATTTACCAAGAGAGCTTTCTCCGATACTAGTGATAGAAATGATCGGAACGTGATTGAGGTATAGAATCTCTGCCAATTTTATTACGGAGTTGGTTTCTCCGCTGTATGAGATCACAATGGCACAGGCATCTTTTCGTAAATTAGACGCTGCGAATAATTGTTCACCCTCCGTTGTACAGATTGTGACCCTCTTTTTGATGCGCGACATCTTCACTTGGAAATCTTGAGCAATCAGCAGGTTGCCGCTGGTGGCAAAAATATAAATCTCTTGAGATTTTTCAAGTAGCTTTACTGCCTGATAGAGGTCATTTTGATCGATCAAATGATTCGTATCCTGAACGGCTTCATTGTTCAAGTGCATCAGTTTACTCGCAATTGAAGAAAAATCGTCTTTTTCGACAAAAGGAAAGTTGGCGTCAACATCCTTGAAATGTTCATTCAAATAGCTGACTTCATCCAAAAAAGCATCGCGAAAATCATTCCAGCCAGAAAAATTTAATTTTTTTGCGATTCGTATCAAGGTGGAGGGCGCGGTGTAATTTTTGGCTGCGATTTCTTTTATTGTTTCCTTTTTGATTCGGGCTTTTTCTTCCAGCATATAGGCAATTACTTTCTTCTCGGAATTCGAGAAGGGAAAAGTCTCCATTTTTTCGTGTAATGGCATAGAATCCCCTCGAGTCTTTTTTTCTTATCCTTAGTGTATCAAGAGCGATTCACACTGTCCAAGTAAATTTTTTAGCTGGTTTTGAAATGAAATTTGCAAAAATCAAAGTGAATGATCAGAAAAAAGCGAATCCTGTTACAGGCTGGAGAGATTTGATTGTAATCCGTTGGTTTCACCCTAAAATGAAGATACCAAAAGGAAATGAAAGCGCTGAGATTTAAATGAAATTTCTTTTTAGTAATTTAAAGAGGGAGTGTACGAAATGGACTATAACGTTTTAGGGAAAAGCATTTTGGACAATATCGGTGGAGAAGAAAATATTCAAGAATTTTATCACTGTGCTACGCGATTACGTTTTATTTTAAATGACCCGAAGAAAGCCGACAAGAAAAAAGTCGAAACGCTTAAAGGCGTGATCAGCGTGGTAGAAAGCGGCGGGCAGTTTCAAGTGGTCATTGGTAATAAGGTAAAGGATCTTTATAATGTAATGACCCAAGATCTGAACATATCGACTGAGACGGCAGCTGCTGGAAAAAGTCAAAACAAAATCAGCCCTTTGAATCGTTTGATCGATCTATTATCCGGAACATTTGCGCCAGCATTTGGTTTATTAGCTGGATCTGGTTTATTAAAAGGTATTATTTTACTCGCTACATTTGTAGGGCTTCAACCAGACTCTGGTGCTTATTTGATTTTAAGTGCGGCGGCGGACAGCTTGTTTTACTTTTTACCAATCATTTTAGCGATTTCCGCAGCTAGAAAATTCAAAACTGATCAGTTTTTAGCGGTGGTGCTTGCGGGAGCCTTGCTGCATCCGACGATCGTGGAAGCACTCAATAGTGGACAAGCGGTTAATTTCTTCGGAATTCCAGTTATTCTTGCGAATTACAGCAGTTCTGTAATCCCGATTTTGTTCTCTGTCTGGATTCTTTCCAAGGTTGAACCGTTTGTAAAACGTTTCCTGCATGAAAGTATCCAAACCTTTATTGCTCCGATGATCTGTTTAGTCATCATGGTTCTGCTGACCTTGATCGTAGTTGGGCCAATCGCGACGTATGTCGGAAATGCTTTAGCGGATGGCTATCTATTGATTTACAAACTGAGTCCGATCATTTCAGGGATTATCATCGGTGCCCTTTGGCAAGTTTTTGTCATCTTCGGATTACACTGGGCATTTATTCCAATCATGATCAATAATATTGCCAATCTGGGTTCGGATACGTTGATGGCGATGTGTACACCAGCGGTAGTTGCGCAAGCCGGTGCTGCGTTGGGCGTATTTTTGCGAAGCAGAGACAAACAATTTAAATCATTATCATTTTCGGCATTTATCACGGGACTATTCGGGGTAACAGAACCGGCCATCTATGGCGTGAATCTGCGGTTAAAGAAACCTTTCATCATGGGAGTTATCAGCGGGGCAGTTGGCGGAGCGATTATCGGTGCTGCGGGTTCAAGATCAACCATTTTTGGAACGTTAAGTTTTGTTACTTTCCCAGCTTATTTCGGCAAAGGCTTTGCTGCTTACGCCTTCAGTTATTTCTTCTCGTTGGTACTGGCTTGTGTGCTGACCTATTTCTTTGGCGGTGTGAAAGAATTTGAAGCAGAGGACACAATTGCGGTAACTAATGAGGCGAATATTATTTCTCCTGTGGCAGGCGAGCTGCTTCCATTAGAAAAAGTTGCTGATGAGACCTTTTCGTCTGGTGCTATGGGTGAGGGGTTTGCGGTAAGCCCAACCAGCGGGAAAATTGTCGCACCAATCGAGGGTGAGATCACGATGGTCTTTCCAACTGGACACGCACTAGGAATCAGAAATAGCCAAGGGTTCGAAGTTTTGATCCATATCGGAATTGATACGGTTTCTATGAAGGGCAAAGGATTTGTGAAACATGTTTCTGAAGGAGATCAAATAAAACAAGGGGATCTATTGATCGACTTTGATCCTGAAATAATTAAAAAAGCGGGGCTAGATCCAACGGTCATAGTGGTCTTCACGAATCGTGAAAGCTACAAAAATGTGGCAAATCTTAGTTCCTTTAACCAATCAATTAACGAAGGCTCAGAAATTGCCACATTGACTTTATAAGGAAGAAACGAGGAAGCGAAATGAGAGAAAACTTTTTATGGGGCGGCGCTATCGCCGCCCATCAGGCTGAAGGCGAATGGCAGACAGATGGTAAGGGTATCAGTGTGGCGGATGTTCTGACTTCAGGGAATCACAAGAAAAAAAGAGAAATCACCAAGGGTATCATCGCAGGAAAAAATTATCCCAATCATTTTGGGATTGATTTTTATAACACGTATCAAGAGGATCTAAAGTTGTTTGAAGAAATGGGCTTTAATGGTTTTAGAACGTCGATTGCTTGGACTAGAATTTTTCCTAATGGGGATGAGGCGGTTCCCAATGAAGCGGGCTTACAATTTTATGATGATCTGTTTGACAGCTTAATTGAAAAAGGAATGGCACCGATTATTACCTTATCGCATTTTGAGATGCCTTATCATTTAGTCGAAGCTTATGGCGGCTGGCGCAGTAAAAAGGTGATCGATTGTTTTGTTCGTTTTGCAGAAGTCGTTTTTGAACACTACAAAAGTAAAGTCAAATACTGGATGACTTTTAATGAAATCAACAATATGTTTAATCCTGAAGACGAATTTTTCAGCTTTGTGACTGGCGGTCTTCAATACCAAGCAGACGAAAATAAACAGCAAGTCATGTATCAAGCCTCAATGAACCAGTTGATTGCCAGTGCTAAAGTAGTCGAGATTGGAAAAAAGATTTGTTCAGATTTTGAAATCGGCTGTATGCTGGCATTTATTCCCGTCTACCCATTTTCTAGCCACCCTGAAGATGTCCTGTTGGCTCAGCAAGAGATGCGCAGCCGCTACTTTTACTTGGATGTTCATGTGCATGGAGAGGTCCCAAATTATACAAAACGTTTATGGGAACGTGAAAAAATCGTGATCGATCTTTCTGAGGAAGAGCTGCAAACCTTGAAAAATGGGACTGTCGATTATATTTCTATCAGCTATTACATGTCCAATACGGTGAGTTCTCGGGTATTACAGGATCAAGCATCTTCTTATAAATCAAGCGCCAATGTGGTTGATAATCCTTATTTGACTGCTTCTGATTGGGGTTGGCAAAATGATCCGACTGGTCTGCGTTATGCGTTGAATGAGCTTTATTATCGTTATCGAAAACCAATCATGATCGTCGAAAACGGTTTAGGGGCCTTTGATGATGTATCCAACAAAGAAGCCATTGTCGATGATTATCGAATCGCTTATCTGAAAAATCATATTAAGGCGATGAAACAAGCGATGGATGAAGATGGTGTCGATGTTCTAGGCTATACGTCTTGGGGACCGATCGATATTGTCAGTGCCGGAACAGGAGAAATGAAGAAACGCTATGGCTTCATTTATGTTGACCAAGATGATTTTGGGCAAGGCACGAAACAACGCTATAAGAAAAAAAGTTTCGAATGGTATAAAAGTGTCATTCAAACCAATGCGGAAACGTTGATTTAAAATTTTTCACACTGAAATCGGAGCTGTCTCTGCAGAGGTATAATGTTTTATGAAATCAGCACAGTCGATGAGAGTGGGAAAGCAGAAATTCATTTCGATTTTTGAGAACCTTTCAAATTATGAAAACTTGCTACACAGCGATAAGTTATTTAGTTTTAAATCTCACTTTTTTCGAATAGCGTCATTTGCGTGGAAACGTTTTTATTGTTATAATTTTGCAAAAGGATAGTGACTGGTAAAGCAGGCTAAACCGTAATAAGACAATCAGTCTTATTTTGGTTTGGTCTTTTTTGTCAGTCCAACTTTTCGCAGTTCATTAAATTGTGAGAGTCTAATTAGTTTTGAGTACAGTTTATCGAGACAGGTTGTTTAGTTGGATGATATGCGTGATGAGAATAAAACTCATTTTCCGCGTTTTTCGGAAAATGATTTCCTCAGATCGAGTTAGCTGTCAGTCCAACTTCCCGCAGTTCATCAAATTGTAAGAGTCTAATTAGTTTTGAGTACAGTTTATCGAGACAGGTTGTTTAGTTGGATGATATACGTGATGAGAATAAAACGAACTTTTTCGTTTTATAAAAAGTTCATTCTTCAAAACGAATTAGTTGCGAGTCGCACTTTTTGCAGTATATATTGTCTAAAGAAAAACTTGGTTATCTTCGTAATTAGGAATATGCTGTTTAGTGTGATCGTATGCGTGATGAGAATAAAACTCATTTTCCGCGTTTTTCGGAAAATGATTTCCTCAGATCGAATTAGCTGTCAGTCCAACTTTTCGCAGTTTTTTTCAAAATTCTCGAGTGTATTATGTGGTGATTTCAGTTTATCTCAACAGGTTTTATCTTGTGGCTGCTAGTTGAGATGAACTAGCTTTTGTTAAAAAAGAAGGGAGATTTTTCATGTTTAAAAAAGATTTTTTATGGGGCGGCGCGACTGCTGCGAATCAATTAGAAGGGGCCTATCAGGCAGATGGGAAAGGCTTATCTGTGGCGGATACTATGCCGGGCGGCAAGCAGCGGTTTCAAGTGATCGGTTCACCTGAATTTGATTGGGAAATTGATGAGGAAAAATACGTCTATCCTAATCATCGCGGAATCGACCATTACGACCGTTTTCGCGAAGACATTGCCTTGTTTGCGGAAATGGGTTTCAAATGTTATCGTTTTTCCATTGCGTGGAGTCGGATTTTTCCTAAGGGCGATGAGCAGCAGCCTAATGAAGCAGGGTTGAAATTTTACGATGACTTGATCGACGAATGTTTAAAATATAATATCGAACCAGTTATCACGATCTCTCATTATGAAATGCCGCTGCATCTGGCAAAAGAATATGGCGGCTGGAAAAACCGTCAACTGATCACGTTTTATGAACGCTTTGCTAAAACAGTCTTAACTCGCTATGGAAAAAAAGTGAAGTATTGGATGACCTTCAATGAAATCAACTCCGCTTTCCATTTTCCGGCGCTAAGCCAAGGAATGGTAATCTCCAATGGCGGTGGCGAGATGCAAAATGTCTTCCAAGCTTGGCACAATCAGTTTGTCGCAAGCAGCCTAGCAGTGAAAATCGCTCACGACATCGATCCTGATCTGCAAATTGGCTGTATGATCATTTACGCGACAACGTACAGTATCGATTCAAACCCAATCAATCAAGCGGCGAACCTAGTCCAAAACCAAGAATTCAATTTTTTCTGTACCGATGTGCAGGTGCGCGGCGAGTACCCGGCTTATACGAAACGTTTATACAATAAGTTTGGTGTCAATCAAAACGAACTTGAAATTACTGAGGAAGACTTAGAAATCTTAAAAGCTTATCCAGTGGATTATATTGGTTTCAGCTACTATATGTCCATGGTCGTGGACGAGACTTCTGAAGAGACTGAAGGCGTATCCGGCAACTTACTGGGCGGAGTGAAAAATCCATTCCTGAAAGCTAGTGAGTGGGGCTGGCAAATTGATCCTGAAGGTTTGCGCATTGCGATGAACGAGTTATATGGGCGTTATCAAGCACCGTTATTTATTGTGGAAAACGGACTAGGCGCAATTGACGAAGTTCAACCAGATGGCACGATTGAAGATAACTATCGGATCGATTATTTGCGGGAACACATTGAAGCCATGAAGAAAGCTGTAGATGACGGTGTCGATTTGATGGGATACACACCTTGGGGCTGTATTGATCTAGTGAGTGCTTCGACGGGTGAAATGAGTAAACGTTACGGCTTCATTTATGTAGATCTTGATGATGAAGGTAATGGAACCTTGGATCGCTCGAAAAAAGCATCGTTTGATTGGTATAAGAAAGTGATCGAAACGAATGGGGAAAAACTGAATTAAATTATCGACTGCGGATTATTTTTTGATAAAAGTAATCCGCATTTTTTGTTATTTTTATTCCTTACATACATTTCAATCTCAATAATCAAGATTTAAGCAAAAGGCACTTTTTATCAAGTAATAGTTCCTTAAAAAAGAAACTAGTTTCAGCTTCTTGACTTTTAAAATAACGTTCAAACTTTATAAAAAGATAAATCAGGCAAAATTCTAAAGTCTATTGACATTCAAAAAAAGTGATGCTATGCTCAGTTGGAGATTGTTACCGCTTTAAATAGCGGGCTATACTTAATTTAGATTCAATATATTGGATAAATGTAGGGAGCCTGAGATGTTTATTAAAAAGATAATAAACAACAATATAGTCATTTCATCAGATGCGTCAAATAATGAGATGATTATCATGGGCAAAGGCATTGGCTTCAAAAAGAAGATTGGAGACAGCATTCCTTCAGCAAACATCGAAAAGAAATACGTTGTTACCAAAGAGTGGAACGAGAATAAGTTGATTCGATTATTGGAAGACATTCCATTAGAACATATTCAAGTTGCCAATGAGATCATCAGTTTTGCAAAAGTCTCGCTTGGAAAAAAACTAAGCGAAAATCTTTTCCTGACATTGACGGATCACATCCACTATGCGATTCAACGAAAATCAGAGGGAATGGAAATCAAGAATGCTTTACTATGGGAAATCAAACGATTCTATAATCATGAATTTCTGATAGGAAAAGAAGCATTGTCCATTATTCAAAATAGGCTTGGTGTGACTTTGCCGGAAGATGAAGCAGGTTTTATTGCTTTGCATATTGTCAATGCCAACCTTGATATGGATGAAATTGGTCAAGTATCTGAGATGGCCGAGATCATTCAGAACATTTTGAATATCGTTAAGTATCATTTTAATGTTGAGATTGATGAATACTCGTTGAACTATGAACGATTTGTGACTCATTTGAAATTTTTCATTCAACGACTTTTCAGCGGTGCGCGCTTAAATGACTCTGAAACGATTTAATTCATGATGAAAATCAAGGAGCAGTACAAAAAGGAATATGCTTGTGCAATGAAAATTAGTAATTATGTTCAAAGTATTTTTAACAGACCGTTGGACGAAGATGAATTGATTTATCTAACCATACACATAAAAAGAATAACCAATCAAGATTAGGATTGTTACCGATTGAGGGCTATACCTAAGCAAACTCGCAGTTTTTCGCGAGTTTGTTTAGGTATTTTCTTTTTTAAATGGTTGATTTTTTACAGGAGGAAAAATGATGGATTATAAAAAAATAGCGGAAGAAATCATTCACCACGTTGGTGGAAAAGAGAATGTTAGCAACCTGACTCATTGTGCAACTCGTTTGCGCTTCAATTTGAAGGATAACAAAAAGGCTGATCGATCAGCTATTGAACAAATGATTGGCGTTGTAGGCGTGACCGTCGGCGGCGGTCAATATCAAGTAATTATCGGCAGCGAGGTTCGACATGTATACAACGAAATCATGAGTTTGCTCGGTAATCAGTTGGAAAAAAACAACGACAGTAATGAATCTGATGAAAAGAAGAGTATTGGGGCTCGTTTTTTAGATACGATTTCCAGTATTTTTACACCGATTTTACCAGCAATTACTGCATCAGGGATGATTAAAGCGGTTCTAGCACTTTTAGTTGCGTTTCATTGGGTGGATAATACTGCTCAAGCTTATCAGATCATCAATTTCATGGCAGATGCGGGCTTTTATTTCTTACCGATTTTACTGGCGAACTCCGCAGCGAAAAAATTTGGCAGCAACCCTTACTTAGCGATGATGGTTGGCGGGATTTTACTTCATCCGAATTTTGTTTCGATGGTCGCTGCGTCAATTGAAAGCGGCGAAGCATTGAGTTTAGGCTTTTTACCGATCTACAACGCTACTTATGGTTCATCGGTCGTACCGATTATTTTATCGGTTTGGTTCATGTCTTATATTGAAAAATATGCTGACCGCTATTCACCCAAAATGATTAAATTCTTCACGGTTCCTCTGATAACGATCTTAGTAACAGGAATTGTGAGTTTAGTTGTGTTAGGGCCTGTTGGCTATATCATTGGTAATGGGATCGCGGCAGGTATTACGTTCCTTGATTTACATGTAGGCTGGTTAGTACCAATGGTTATTGGCGGAGTATTCCCGTTATTAGTTTTAACAGGTACTCATTACGGAATTATTCCAATTGGTGCAAATAATATCATGACTGTTGGTTATGATGCGATGATTGGACCAGGGAATTTGGCTTCAAATATTGCTCAAGGCGGTGCTTCTTTAGCAGTCGGATTGAAAACAAAGGATCGAGCGATTAAGGAATTAGCAGTATCCGCCGGAATCACAGCAGTTTGCGGCATCACAGAACCGGCGTTATTCGGGATTAATATGCGCTTCAAAACACCTTTATATTCATCTATGATCGGCGGTGCTGTGGGTGGCCTGTTTATCGGACTATTTGGAGTTAAAAGATACGCGTCTGGTTCTCCCGGTTTGATGACTTTACCTGTGTACATTGGTGAAGACGGCTTCCGCAATCTGATTTTTGCTTGTTTAGGAGCTGCGATCGCCTTTGCGGTAGCTTTCGTTGTTTCTTTCGTATTGTATAAAGAAAAAAATATCGAAAAAGACACGATTGAAGAATTGGACACATTGCTAGACGATCAATATACGGAAAGTAATCCGGCGAACAGTATCAGCATTTTTTCTCCAGCAGATGGTAAGGTGATTCCTTTGACAGAGATTAAAGATGCCGCTTTTTCTAGTGAAGCGATTGGTAAAGGGTGCGGCATTATTCCTGAGAACGGTTTATTTGTCTCTCCTGTAGATGGCACTGTCGAAATGGTCTTTGAAACGAAACACGCAATTGGGCTTAAATCAGATAATGGGGCAGAGCTATTGATTCATGTTGGATTAGATACAGTAAAAATGGGTGGCAAACCGTTTGAAGTATTCGTCGCGAGCGGAGATCGAGTGAAAAAAGGTGATCCATTGCTAAAAGCTGACTTAGAGATGATTATTGATGAAGGTTATGAAACAACCACGCCGATCATTATGACTAATTTTGATGGTTTTTCTACAATTAAAACTGCACCCAAACAAGATATTCTCGCTGGTAAATTATTATTAGAGGTGGGGAAATAATGAGTACGAAAAAGTGTTTCCCTAATAATTTTCTATGGGGTGGAGCAACCGCCGCCAACCAATATGAAGGCGGCTATAATAAAGGCGGTAAAGGGAAGGCTTTGGTAGATGTGATTCCAGCGGGCGAAAACCGCCGTGAAGTGATGGAAGGCAAGTTCCACTATCGAGATTTGCCAAATGATTGTCTTTATCCAGGAAGAGAAGCTGTGGATTTTTACCATCATTGGGAAGAAGACATTGATTATATGATTGAAATGGGCTTTAAGGTCTATCGTTTTTCCATTTCTTGGAGTCGTATTTTTCCAACAGGGGAAGAAGAGACACCTAATCAAGAAGGGTTGGATTTTTATAAACAAATCGTTCGAAAGTTAGTAGATAATGGGATTGAACCATTAATCACGATTTGCCATTTTGATATGCCGCTGCATTTGATTGAAAAATATGGTTCTTGGCGTGATCGTAAAGTCATTGATGCTTATTTGAGATATTGCCGAGTTTTGTTTGAAACCTTTAAAGGAAAAGTGAGGTATTGGATCACCTTCAACGAAATCAATATGCTTTTGCATATGCCGTTTATGGGGGCTGGAATTATGTTCCGTCCTGATGAAGATCAGGAAAAGGTAAAATATCAAGTAGCCCATCATGAATTGATTGCCTCAGCTTTAGCGACAAAATTAGCCAAAGAAATCGATTCTGATTATCAAATTGGCTGTATGCTGGCGGCTGGTCAGTTTTATCCGTATTCATCTGATCCAAGAGATGTTTTTGATGCGCTAGAGAAAAATCGCGCAACGTTCTTTTTCAGTGATGTCCAAGTACGTGGTCATTACCCAGACTACACGAAACAAAAACTTGATAATTTAGGCATTACCATTGATATGCTGCCAGGTGATGAAGAGCTGCTTCAAGAAAATACGGTTGATTTCATCTCGTTTAGTTATTATGCGTCTCGATTAACCAGTGCTGATCCAGAAGCTGGAGAGAAAACGGCTGGTAATGTGATCCCAACCTTGAGAAATCCTCATTTAGAGATCAGTCCATGGGGCTGGCAAATTGATCCATTAGGATTAAGGATTACCCTAAATGCGTTGTATGAACGTTATGAAAAGCCGTTGTTTATTGTTGAAAATGGTCTGGGAACAAAGGATGAGCTTGTCGATGGAAAAGTAAACGATGATTATCGAATTGATTATTTGCAAAAACACATGTTAGCCATGCATGATGCGATCACAAAAGACGGCGTTCGCTTGATCGGCTACACTTCTTGGGGCTGTGTGGATCTAGTCAGCGCTTCAACAGGTCAAATGAGCAAACGCTATGGCTATATTTACGTGGATAAAAACGATGATGGTTCAGGAACACTGAAACGATATAGGAAAAAATCATTTGACTGGTACAGCAGGGTTATTGCCACTAATGGTGCTTCTTTGTTTGAATAGGTTCTTGGAGATAAAAATGAAGACGGAAAGCGATGAACGCCTTTCCGTCTTTAAATTTTTTATACAAAATTCCAAACGTCTAAACATAGTGTTTAGGCGTTTTTTTGTTGCCGCCACAGCGCCACTTGAAACATCATCTCGTGTTCATTCAACTCCACAAAAGAAATCCTTCCGCCATGTTTTTCCACGATTTTCTTACTGATGGCGAGGCCAAGTCCGCTGCCGTTTTGAGTGGAACGGGAGCTGTCTCCGCTGACAAAGGGTTCAAATAGTTGTTCTTGCAGTTCCTTTGGAATGGCGGTTCCATTGTCTTTGATCTCAAAAATCACTTGATTTTCTAGTGGGTAAAGTTGAATGTGCACAGTTGTCTCTGCTGGATTGTGCTGAATACCATTGCTAATCAAATTATCAAAAACACGACGCAGTTCAACGGGATCGCCAGAAATTTCTAAAGGAGTTTCCGGCAGGTCAAAAGTCAATGCAATGTCATTTTTTTCTGCTGGTTCAAGCTGTTCCAATAAGATTTGGCGAATTAATTCTGACAAATCTAAATTTTGACGATGGAGTTGATAATCAGGGCTTTCTAGTTTTGAGAAAATCAATAATCGATTGACCAGCTCATTCATATGATCCGTTTTCGCGATGATGGTTTTCATCGTCTGATCTAGTTTATCGTCACCAACTAAGCCGTCTGCTACTGCTTTGGCGGAGCCTTGAATGGTGGTGATCGGTGTGCGCAGATCATGAGCCATGTTGGCAAAGAGTAATTGCCGTTCCTTTTCATAAGAGATTCGTTGTTGTTCCGCTTCTGCCAATTGCTTTGCCATATGATTGAAGGAGTCTTCAATCTCGACATATTCGTATTCCGCATTCAGATGGATTTTCTTGGAATACTCGCCATTCTTGATCGTTCGCAAACCATCGATCAGAACGGTATTTGGTGCGACGAGATGCTCCTTAACTGATTTTGAGTAGCGCCGTAGACAATAAATGAAAATCAGCAGTATGGGGATGAGCAAAAGAACGATTTGTTTAAAACCTGAGAGAGCAGTTGCTGAAAGAAGGCTGGAAAAGACCGGACCAAAATTTCCTCGAATACTATTTTTAGGCATTTTGGTAATACAAACATACTCACGCCCATTTGAACTCTTAAATGGAGCAAAAGTTGCCATGTATTGACTTTTTGGATCATTCACTGAAAGGGAAAGAGGGCCCAACTTGTAAATTCTTTGATTAAGTACGGCCTGAAGGGCATCCATTTCCAATAATTGTTTTTGCGTGTAATGGGTAGTTTTTTCTGCGACCGTTCCTTTTGTATAAATGACGTTGTTATTTTCATCGAGGATTTCTAACCAGCCATTGACATCCTTCAAGGCAGAAATATCAATTTTTTTATAATCAGACCGTACGATGGTCTCTGCACAAAATTCTTTTACAACATTATTCGTTCCAAAGGAAAAAAATTGAGCAATCAAAACAAAGAAAGAACTTAATACCAACAATAGAAGAGAGGTCGTCAGATACTTTTTTGTCAAAAAACGTCCTAATGTTTTGGGTTTCTTACTCATGGCACTAGCTTATATCCTAATCCGCGGATCGTTTGGATATAAGATTCCTCCTCTCTGGTTCCTAATTTTTCTCTAAGGCGGCTGATGTAGACCATGATATTATTGTCATCGACGATATAAGTATCCTCCCAAACGGCCTCGTAGATTTGTTTTTTAGTAAAAACACGTCCTGGGGTTCCCATCAGTAAACGCAGGATTTTAAATTCGATTGACGTTAAATTGATCTGCTGGTTTTCCTTGAACAAGATACATTGATCAAGGTCGAGAATTAGATCATGGAGTGTGAGTGTGTTTGGTTCGGCAGCTTCTTGTGCACCTAAAGAGTAAAAGCGGCGAAGCTGAGCGCTGACACGAGCAACTAATTCCAAAGGATCAAACGGTTTGGTCACATAATCATCGGCACCAATACCGAGCCCTAACACTTTATCTGCTCCGGCATCTTTTGCGGTCAAAAAGATGATCGGCATATTTTTTTCTGCGCGAATTTTTTTGACCAATTGATACCCATCCATTTTTGGCATCATAATATCTAAAATAGCCAGATCAATTTTTTCCTGTTGAACACAAGTCCACGCCTCTTCGCCGTCGGAAGCGGTGAACACCTTATACCCATCTTTTTCCAAATATAAAGTAACAAAATCAATGATCCCTTGTTCATCATCTGCCACTAAAATCGAGAACCCCATCAAACACACCCCTTTTAATCTCTATTATACCTTCAATAAAGCTATTTTATATCCATTCTTTTGAAAAACAGCGATGTCAAAGTCAGAATGCAGGCAATAATCACGAGAGAAGATAGCAAGGCCGGAACCCATTCCGCAGTTTGACCTGCAAGCAAATGATTACTCGCTGATAATGCAGAATACTTCAGAAGATCGACTGCATTCGTAGTGATCAAGTAATTGAGGGCAAACAAACTGACTAGTGAAATGATAAAGGCAATAAAAGGTGATAGAAACAGACCAGCAAGCAACGTCACTGCCATGAATAAGGCGAGATGAAGAAAAATAAAGCCAATCATCGCCAGCATATTCGGCAAATCAATCATTGATGAAGTAAAGCTGCCATTTCCCATCGTAGAGTCCGCAACAAAAAGATAATAACCGGCGCCCGCGCTCAAGGTAAACAGAACAAACGCACCAAAAGTAGTCGTTAGCAGCGCGCAGAATTTCGCTACAATAATCGGACCTCTTTTACCGATTCGCAAGAGCGTCATTTTGATTTGTCCGCTAGTGATTTCGCCGGAAAATTGCACTGCTGTAACCAAAATTAATAAAATCCCCCAAATACCTAATGTGTTGAAAAAAGCCCAGATCGTGGTTACAAAATCAAGACAGGCTAATTTTCCATTGCTAGACAGCGCATCACCAGTGAAGGTCAAAGCGCCAGTCGAGACTCCAAAAGACATGACAATAACTAAAATTGCCGGAATCAGCAGAATCAGACTAGTTCTTCTTTTTAATGTTTTGATAATTTCCATTTTATAAATCGTCCATATTTCCATCATTGTTCACTCCTTTTTTTATTTCATCAGCTCGATTAATTGAGCCTGCTGGTTTTCAAAATGTCTATTTTGATCAGAATAGCTGATCACTCCCTTGCTCAAGACCAAAATATTATCAGTCAGGTCGCAAACTTCCTGCATTTGATGACTGGAAAAGAGAATAGCTGTACCGCGCTCGCGGCAAAGCTTCCGCAGCAGATCTTTTACTTCTTCTACACCAATCGGATCGAGGCCGACAAAAGGTTCATCCAAAATCAGCAGTTCGGGCTTCGTAATCAACGATAATGCCAAAGCCAGCCGCTGCTTCATTCCAAAAGAAAAGTTTTTGACCTTTTTCTTGGCGGCGTTGCTTAGTTCGACAAATTCTAAACTTTCCTGAATGAGCTGTTTGCGCTCTTTTTTAGGAAGCGAGTCGATTAATCGAATAGAAAGCATCAGATTATCATAGGCAGTTAAATCCTCATAAAACTGAACATCTACCAGCGAACCGATTTTCATTCTTGTTTGTGTATCCGTTGTACTTAAATTTTTACCGTTAAAGACGACTTTTCCATGATAATTTGCGGTTAAACCTAAAACACATTTCATTAAGGTGGTCTTACCGGCACCATTTCGTCCAAGCAGGCCAGTGATTTTCCCTGGCAGCAGCTGCAGATCAATCCCGTTCAAAATATTGTTGTGTCCATAACTTTTTCGCAGATCTCTGATTTCTAAGATCGTTCTTGTCATGATTTTTCCCTCCATTTCTTTATAGATTCAGTATAGGCAGGCAAGCTTGCATGGAACTGTTCTTAACCTTAAAGTAACCTTACAATTGAAATAAGCAGATTGATCATTTGTAGAAGATAAATAAGTGAACGTTATTACTTTTTGGTATAATTAAAGTGATAAAAATGATTTAAAATAAGAGACTTTAATAGTAATCCGTTGATAGATGCGAACCAAACTCAGTCGGGCAGTGAATAATTTTTACCAAATAAAGGTGAGGTGAAAAAATGGGCAGCTTATTACTTGTTATTGGCCTAATTCTAAGTGTTCTTTTGATTTATTCAGTGATCAAATATTCCAGCAGAAAGACTGAGGCAGAGAGTATAGAATATGATCTAATCGTCTCGCTAAAAGCGACTCCCGTGCCGAACATCATTCAACATCCCCGAATCAAAAAAGCGGCAGCATGGGAAAGATATGGTGAGGGAGTTTTCAAGGGGAAATCCAGCTTAACAAAAGAGGAAATGAGAAAGTTGTTGATAAAAGAATTATGTCTACCTGAAGAAAACGTCATTGTAGTCGAAACAACCAATCATTTAGCAAAGTCAAAAAAAGAGGAAGACTGATCATCAGTCTTCCTCTTTTCGAGTACTATAATGTTTGAAACTATATCAAGCAGAGCCACGATCCGATAGCAATGAAGGACAAAGCGACGAGATAGATAACGATACTAGTGCATAAAACCAAGACTTTTCCGTTTTCACTAAGAATACTGGCTTTAACAACCGGCAAAAATAGGTCGTATCGATGGAAAAGAAATACGCGACCAGCAAGAATCCCGGCCACAATCCCAAAAATCAATAAAAAGAACGAAAGACTAATGATTGACGTGAGTTTCAGAAAAATGCAAAAGGTTAACATAGCAGCATACACATATTTTTCCAAAATGATCACCTGATTCCTTAGCGTATTTCATTGCTACTTATAGTATAAAAGATAAATGGGCAGATAAAATATTCCATTTTTTTAGAGATTGTAAAAATCTAGGGAAAAATCAGAAGTACATGTGCTTTCTATCTAGCAGATAGTTGCTAAAATCCCTAATCCTCTTTCAAATATCGCCAAAGTGTGGTTCGGCTAATTCCAAGTTGTTCGGCGGTTTTCGTTTGGTTCCCATTGTTTTGTTCTAACACACTCAAGATAATTTCCTTTGAGTAATCAAAAAGGGTTGGTTTCTCGACTTTCGTTTGCAGATTAATGCTTCCAAGATGACTATTCGAGAAATTTTGGATCAAGCGTTCCTTTTTCAAGAGCTGAATGACCTGATGTTCGGAAATATAATGAGTCGTTGCATTGATCACCAATTCCTTGATGGCTGATTGCAGCTGATTGAAATTTCCCGGCCAATCAAAGGTTAAAAATTCTTTCAAAGCATTTGGGTCAAAACCAATGACTTCTTTATTACATTCAATATTCATTTTATTTAGCAACAGGGTAGTGATTACGTTCAGTTCATGCTTTCGCTCTTTGATAGGCGGTGCATAGATACTGGCACAGTTCAGTTCGAAGAGTAAACGATTATAGATTTTTTCTTCTCGGGCATTATTTGTATTATAAGTGAACAACAAGTTATTTCTCTGTAAGAGCTTGGTGTTCTTTACAATTGTGATTAGTTGTTCGGCATCTCGTACCGAGAGCTGTTCGATATTTTGGAACAGCAGGGTATTATTTTGGTCAACTAATGGACCGTTTGTAGGATTGACAAGAAATTTCCACATCTTCTCGTTCATCAATTTTGCGTCAATGGAAATTAATTGATTGTTGTGGATTTCTTGATTCAAAAAAGCTTGATACGCAATACTGGATTTGGCTGTTCCTGATTCACCTACAACTATGATGGAGTTGTAAAAATTATTGACCTGCTGCAATTCTCGTTTCGTCTCTTCTTGGATAAATTGGGTAAATAAGAGTTTTGTAGTAAAAATCTCCTCAACTTCCATTCGTTTCTGATAGAAAATTCCAAAACGATTATTAATGATTGGCGGTGTTGAAACTTTTAGGCTGCAGCCGTAATAAACCAAGTCGTCGACACTTATTCTTTTGACAATAAGCATATAAACCTTGTTTTTAAAGGTATGATAGTATTGATTTTCGTCTGTCATATCTTTTTTTGTGCTTAAAAACTTGGCGATCGAGTTGGATAAATTTGGATCGATATTAGAAAAATAAACCTGAAACATTGCGTCAAAAACAGCAAAATCTTGTTTTTGCTGTTTAATGCTTTCTTCTAATACTGTCTTTTCATGAATGACGCGTTTTAATTGTTTCGCGATAGTCAGTGCTTCTTGATACGCGTGCTTTACACTTTCAAATCCAGAAGTGATCAGAATGGTATTGATTGTTTTAGTTAATGCCAAGCGGTTAGTGATGGCATCGCAAAGAATCATTTCATAGTTTTCCTCTACTAAAATATCTAAGGTCACGCTAGCATCAGTTGTTTCATCTAATGTGATGATTTTTATGTTGTAGCCTAAAATATCACAAAGTAAATGGGCTGCTTCAGTGATACTGGCATATCCGACGATAGCAAAATTATCAGTATAATTTTTCGCTAATCGAATAGTCCCAAGAATATCGTAAATAGAAATAGATACATCAATAACGGGAATAGGGACCACTTGGCGGATCAAATCAGCTGTTCCGCCACGAGAAATGACAGCGTCATAGTTATTATGAAAAAGCTCTGCGGCAACTTTTTGACCTTCCTTCAAATCGGCAGTGTAAATATCAGATTCCACATCTGGGAACTGTTTACTGACAATATTCATTGAATTGTTCAGTTCGTCGTATGGAGCAATACCTAAAATTTTAACTTTTGTGGTCATTTGCTTCCTCCTTGTGTTTCATATTGTAACTATTTTATCCTATTTGATTTTAAAAAAGTATCTATAATCACAAAATGTTTCAAAAAGAAACGAAAAAATTCCCAATTGAATATCCAAGAACAGGAATGCAAGCTAAAATGAAACCATGAAATCAAAGGTGGTGAACGGATGATAAAGCTACTAGTTATTGCAGACGATTTTACGGGAGCCCTTGATACAGGTGTTCAATTTTCTAAGCGAGGGATTTCAACGATAGTCTCAACCGATACAACAATAAATTTTAGCGAAGTTGATGAAGCGATCAATGTTTTAGTGATTGATACGGAAAGCCGCTATTTAAGTTCGAAAGAAGCGTACAAATTAATTCATGCAATAATTGTAAGCGCTAAAAAAGCTGAAATACCTTTTATCTATAAAAAAGTAGATTCTGCGCTGCGCGGAAATATTAGTGCTGAGATCAAGGCTGTGTTAGATGCTAGCCAAGAACCAGCGATCCCATTTTTGCCAGCTTATCCTGAAATGAATCGTGTGCTGGTTAATGGTGATCTTTACATAGATCAAGTTCTCGTTTCTCAAAGTATCTTTGCGGAAGATCCATACGAACCTGTGATTGAAAGCAATGTGCTGCGAAGATTAAAAGCAGAAGCGGATATTGAAGGATATTTAATAGAAGAAACACTTCCGGAAATTCGTAATGGGATCTTAGTATTTGACGCTAAAACGAATGAGGATCTAGAAAAGCAGGCAGAAATGCTGGAACAAGCAAATTTATTAGCGATTTCGATCGGCTGTGCTGGATTTGCGAAGGTCTTAGCTGAGAAATTATTTCCTAAAATTGAACCAGATTCATTTTCGTTAAAGGGACCGCTGGTAGTGATTTGCGGAAGCGTCAATCCTATTACCAGAAGACAAGTCGATTATGTGGAGCAGCAAAATTATCCTAGAATTTCGCTAAAACCTCATCAGCTGCTGCGACCAAATTATTGGATCGGATCAGAAGGTAAAAAAGAAGTAGAAAACTATTTATCCTTAATGGCAGAACAATCATTGGTCATTTTTGAAACACTGAGTGAGGAAACCAGCTTAGGGATTAAGCAGCACGTTCAAGAGCGTGGAGCGGCAAGTTCAGATTTTCGTTTCAAGATTGGACGATCATTAGGCGAACTCACCCAAGCGATTTGGTCGAAAAACTCTGAGAATACCTTTCTATTTACTGGAGGGGATACTTTATTTCAGTCAATGAGTGTATTAGGAATCACCCAGATAAAACCAATCGCTGAAATCAGCGCGGGAGTAGTGCTTTCCTCGATTGAGTGGCAGGAACAGGAGATTCAAGTCATTACTAAATCAGGTGGTTTTGGAAATGAACAGCTTTTTGAAGAAATCAGTTTTTTAACAGAATAAAAACAATGGAGGAAGAAAAATGCTTGTAGATTACAGTTTAAAAATGCCGAAGAACATTATCGCTGGGGAACATGCTATTGAACAGCTAGCTGAAATTATCGCAAAAGATATTCGAAAGATTGTGATTTTCACCGACAAGGGAATTCTAGGTGCAGGATTAGTAGATTTACCTAAGGCGCTAATCGAACAGGCGGGTGTGGATTATACGATTATTTCGGATATTCCTGCAGAACCAAACTACCATGAGGCACAGGCGATGGTTGATGAGTTCAAACAGGAGCAAGCAGATTTTATCATTGCTATCGGTGGCGGCAGTGTGATGGATGTAGCCAAGTTGGCATCAATACTAGCTACAGATGAATATACTGTCAAAGATTTGCTGGATGATCCATTGCTAGCGAAGAAACAAATCACCAGTTTGATGATTCCGACTACGGCCGGTACAGGTTCTGAAGCAACACCTAACAGTATCGTTGGTGTACCAGAAAAAGAATTAAAAATCGGAATCGTGAATCCAGAAATGATCGCTGATTATGTAATTTTAGATAGCCGGATGATCAAAAAATTACCTAAGCCAATAGCTGCTGCAACCGGAGTAGACGCATTATGTCATGCGATTGAGTGTTTTACTTCAGCCAAAGCGAATCCGATCAGCAATACCTTTGCATTAGAAGCGCTGGATTTGATTATGAATAATATTATTGAAGCGTGCACCAATTCAGAAGCGTTAGCAGCAAAAAGCCGGATGCTTTTAGGTTCATTTTATGCCGGAGTAGCTATTACTTCTTCTGGAACAACAGCGGTCCATGCACTTTCGTATCCATTAGGAGGAAAATACCACATTGCACACGGTGTTTCTAACGCAATGCTGTTGACTCCAGTGATGAAATTCAATCAGCCGGCGATCAAAGATTTGTTAGCTGTTGCTTATGATCGTGTTGTCAAAACTGGCGATAAAGATTTATCAGTTGATAATAAATCAGAATATATGCTGAATCAATTGGAAAAAATCGTCAAAGTTTTGGAAATTCCGACCAGTCTAAAAGAATTCGACGTACCTGAAGAAGATTTAGATGGTTTAGTGGCTGCTGGTATGGAGGTTACTCGATTGCTGGTTAATAATAAGCGAGAAGTAACGCCAGAGGATGCAAGAAAAATTTATTTGGAAATTCTGTAAGAACTAACTCAAGAAGGCAATTACAAATAAATGGTTAAAATCAATCCTTATTTAATAGAAGGAGTTTCGAATGATGAAAAAAATTATTGGTATTACAATGGGAGACCCAGCTGGGATTGGCCCAGAAATTTCACTAAAAGCATTTCAAAAACCAGAATTGTACGATAATTGTAAACCGCTTCTGGTGGGTGATAAAAGTGTGTTGGATTACTATTTAGCAAAACATCCGGAGCTAGGACTATCAGTGAACCCGATCGAACATCCAAGTGAGGGAAAATATACATTGGGTGTGATTGACCTGATTGATTTAAAGGCCGTTGATCTGGATGAACTGCCAATCGGAGAAGTTTCGAAGGTCGGCGGGAATGCTGCGTTTCAATATGTCAAAAAAGTAATTGAATTAGCTC
Source organism: Enterococcus hulanensis (assembly GCF_005405485.1). Classification (GTDB taxonomy): domain Bacteria; phylum Bacillota; class Bacilli; order Lactobacillales; family Enterococcaceae; genus Enterococcus_A; species Enterococcus_A hulanensis. The sequence continues at coordinate 143,671 of NZ_BJED01000002.1, forward strand.
TAGCAAAAGAAATCGATGCAACGGTTACCAATCCTTTAAACAAGGAAGCCTTGAATGCTGCGGGACATCACTATGCTGGACACACTGAAATTTATGCTGATTTAACTGATACAGACAAGTACACGATGATGCTGGCTGATGGAAACTTGCGAGTAGTTCATGTTTCAACCCATGTTTCTTTGCGGGAAGCCTGTGATCGTGCAACTAAAGAAAGAGTGCTGGATGTTATTCGAATCGCGGACACCGCCTGTAAAAATTTAGGCATTAAGAATCCACGGATTGCTGTAGCAGGGCTAAATCCACATTGCGGTGAAAATGGATTATTTGGTCAAGAAGAAATCAAAGAGATTAATCCAGCTGTCGAAGCAGCAAAAGCGGAAGGAATAAATGCTTATGGTTCACTTCCAGCCGATACGGTTTTTTCTAAAGCCAATGGCGGTATGTATGACATTGTTGTTGCCATGTACCACGATCAAGGCCACATTCCGCTAAAATTATTAGGCTTTGTGTACGATCAAAAAACGGCTAGTTGGGAGGCAGTTAAGGGAGTGAATATCACACTGAATCTGCCGATCATTCGAACTTCTGTCGATCATGGCACAGCCTTTGACCAAGCGGGTAAATGGACTGCTAGTGAATTGAGCCTTGAAAATGCTATTGATTATGCCATTCGCTTAGCCGAAAATTCTTAAAGAAGAAATACAGCAAGTAATAAACTAATATTTTAGTTTAAATAGTCATATGACAATATTTTTGGATCGATTGCTTAATGAAACATAATAAGGAGGATAAAAAATGAATACAGACTTACCACGTGTAAGAACATCCGAACCAAATGGTGTAGTGTATCGGGATGAATTTTTAAATGTAGATTTTGGACTAATACCAACTGGTGGAAACCAAACTGCCCATGCACCAGCCTTGATTGAAACCAAAGATGGCGGACTATTATGTGCTTGGTTTGCCGGCAGCTTTGAAGGCAGTGGAGATATTTCGATTGTTGTATCTAAGTTAGATCCAGAAGCTCAAGTTTGGTCAGTGCCAGTAACTGTATCTAAAGGGGAAGATCGCAGCGAGCAAAACCCCGCTTTCTTTAGGGCGCCGGATGGAGAAATCTGGCTGATCTATACTTCGCAATTAAGTCGTCAAGAAGGCAAAGATAATATGCAGTTCACCTCGATCATCATGGTTCAAAAATCGAGTGACGAAGGGATGACATGGGGAGAACCAGAAGTATTATTTGCTAATGAAGGAACATTCTCTCGACAAGCTATTCAAGTTTTGAGTAATGGACGCTGGTTATTTAGTACATGGCTGTGTGAAGATTCGCCAGACGGATTAACTAATGACCCGACGGAATTTCAATTGTCTGATGATCAAGGTAAAACATGGAAGGCCGTCCGAATGCCTGAGAGTAATGGCAGAGTTCACGCAAATGTTGTAGAAGTAGCGGATGGGCACCTGGTCGCATTTATGCGCAGCCGTTTTGCGGATCATGTTTATCTAAGTGAATCTTATGACTTTGGTGATAACTGGAGTGTTCCTATCGCTACTGTTTTACCCAATAATAATGCAAGTATCAGTGCTATCAAGTTGGAGTCGGGAGAGATTGCCTTAGCGTATAATATGAACGCCGCAAATAATGCAGAATTCGGCAAGGTTACATGGCCGGGATTGCGGAATCCAGTAGTGGTTTCAGTGTCAGAGGATTTTGGAAAAACTTGGCCAATCGGTCGTATTCTTGAACCAGCTGAAGGATACATCGGCAGTGAGAATAAAACCAATAATTCTCAGCATGAGTATCCAACGCTTTATCAAGACAGTAAAGGTGTTTTGCACTTAGTTTACGCTTATAAGAATCGACTTTGTGTAAAATATACCCGTTTCACTGTCGAAGAGCTGTTTGGTAAAAAGCGAGAAGCAGAAGGGTTGTATAATCCAACCTCTGGCGAAGGCGTCGATAAATAGCTAATCAGCAAAATGTTAACGCATTCTTAGCAGCTTAACGAAAAAATAAAAAAATCTAAAGGAGCGAGTTGAATGAAACAAACAGAATTGAAAGGGATCATTACTCCGATCTTAACCCCAATGAATGAGGATGAAAGTATTAACTTAGAAGAGCTTCGTGCACAAGTTGAGCGTATGATCGAAAATGGCATCCATGGTATTTTTCCATTTGGAACCAATGGCGAGGGCTACATTCTGACTGCTGAGGAAAAAAAATCAGTTCTTGAAACAGTAGTAGACCAGTGTAATGGACGAGTTCCGATTTATGCAGGGACTGGAACACTCTCTACTAAAGAAACGATTGAACAAAGCAAGATGGCTCAAGCCGCAGGTGCAGATGTTCTTTCGCTGATCACACCAAGTTTCGCTGCAGCGAGTCAGGAGGAACTTTACACACACTATAAAACAGTCGCTGAAGCGGTGGATATGCCGATTGTTTTATATAATATTCCGGCACGGACAGGCAATGCGATCGCTCCTGCAACAGTAGGACGTTTAGCAGAAATTGAAAATATTATTGGAGCCAAAGATTCTAGCGGGAATTTTGCGAATATTCTAGGCTATATCGATGCAGGCAAAAAGAAACAAAACGGGAAATTTTATACCTTGTCCGGTAATGACCAATTGATTATTTGGACGCTCTTAGCTGGCGGAACGGGCGGTATCGCCGGTTGTGCGAATGTGTATCCTCAAACGATGGCTTCTATCTACGATTTGTTCGTTGAAGGAAAAATCGAGGAAGCGAAAAAAGCTAATGAGAGCATTCAAAGCTTCAGAGCTTGCTTTAAATACGGCAATCCTAATACGATCGTGAAAACTGCGACTCGTTTATTAGGACACAATGTAGGTTCTTGTCGTGCACCATTTAATCAAATCCCTGAAGAAGGAATCGAAGCAATCAAAAAAGTTTTAGAGGAAAATAAAGCTAAGGGCATGAAGTAATTGGGATAAACTAGGGAACGATTTTTTGAGAAATGCGAAATTATGACTTGCTGCGGAGAACAGAATATAGTCTTTTTATATGAAGACTATATTCTCCTATCTGCTTGTTAGCGATCTAAAAAAAGCATAGGAGGATACTATGACTATTCAAATGATTATTGCTTTGGCAATCACAGCACTAATGATTGTTTTAATAATGATTGAAAAACTACCATTTGGTGCACCACCATTATTTGCTTGTATTTTGTTAGTTATATTTGGAATTACTGATATTAAGGGTGCTTTTGCCGGGTTTTCAAATTCGACCATCATAATGTTAGCTGAGTTTATGGCTATTATTGCAGCATTACAGAAAACCAATTTTATTGTCGTGTTCAAAAGAGCTATGTTCTCTATGGCGAATAAAGGCGGCTTTAAATCATACATGCTGATTATTTTAGTTGTTATGCTGGGTTGCAGCATGTTCGGGACAGGTTCGACTGCCTATTACGTGTTGACGATTGGTTTGCTTTCTACTCTGCCTTACAGTAAAAAATTGCCCCCTTCAAAAGTAATTATGACTGCCGGGTTTGCTGCGAATCATCCACTGATTCCGTTTAATACCGCGTTGCAGTTTGGAATCGTGACGGCTGTTCTTGGAGCCGCAGGACAGGCAATAAATGTTTCCGTTTTTAAATTTGCTATTGTCAATTTATTCTTATCACTTGGCTTTTTACTGAACTGTGTCATTCAATATAAATTCTTGCCGGATCACCCCATCAAAGATGAGGATGAAGAAGAAACGGACTCAGTTGTAAATGAAACCGCTTCTTTATTGCCGAAATGGAAACAGAATGTGACCTATGGCGCCTTTGTCTTTGCGGTGGTAGGGATGTTGCTGCAAAGCAGAATAGGCGATGCCGGTTATGCGATGGCCGGTCTGTCGGTAGCAGTGATTTTAGTTACTAAGGTACTGGACTTTAAAGAAATTCGCGATGCAATCAGTGCGCCGATCATTTTAATGTCAGCGGGTGTTATTGGTGTGGCAGATGCTTTGGGAAGTACCGGACTAACAAACTTAGTCGGTGAAACAGTAGCCGGCATGTTGGGAACAAATATCAATCCGTTCTTGATGATTTTTGCTTTCTGTATTTTAACCAGCCTGCTTGCTACGTTAACAGGATCGACAATTGGGACAGTGTATGTGTTTACACCGTTGGCTATTGCCGTCTGTTCAAATCTTGGTCTAGATCCTACAGCAGCCGCTTGTGCGATCGTAATTTCCGGCTGGTGTGGACACTTTCTTCCTATTGATGGGATGCCTGCCATGATTTTAGGGTACGGAAAATATTCAGCGAAAGAATTTTGGATATTTACGATACCTCAGTATTTTATTCGATTGATTGCTTTGACCGTTGGATCATTAATCATGTTCCCTATGTAAAAAAGAAAGAGGTGCGACAATGACAAACAAGTTTGAGTTAGAACATATTGGAATAAATACAGAAAATACAAAGGAAGCAGAGGAGCTGGCTGCTCTGTTAAGTAGTATTTTTAATTTAACAGCGCGTCACGGACAAAAATCAGAATTTGCCGGAGATTATTTTGAATGTATGAGAAGTCCTTTTTTAGGGAAAAATGGACATATCGCTATGAGAACACCAGATTTAGAAAATGCGGTGGAGGAGCTCAAGGGAAAAGGTCTGGATTTCAATCTGGATACAGCTGCTTACGATGAGGAAGGCAAATTAAAAAATATTTATTTAGCTGGAGAATTTGGCGGCTTTGCGATCCATATTTTGAGAAAATAATATTCGGTGTGGGATTGAATAGTAAGACTTGTGTATTTGATATAAATTATACGCAAGTCTTCTTTTTTAAGAAAAAACGGGAGGATCATATGACAGAGTTGAATAAAAAACAAAGTACGACTGATTTTTATGCGGAGCCTTCAGAGGTCGTCTTAACTAATTTGCACTCCTCGGTTGAGGGATTGAGCGGGAGTGAGGCGCAAAAGCGTCTGACAGAATATGGGAAAAATGAATTAGCTGAAGGAAAAAAGAAAAGCTTATTCATGAAATTTGTGGAGCAATTTAAAGATTTTATGATTTTAGTGTTACTAGCAGCTGCGATCATTTCGGCTGTTGTCTCACATGAAATTGTCGATTCGGTCATTATTCTATTAGTAGTAATCATTAATGCGCTGATGGGTGTCTTTCAAGAAGCGAAGGCTGAACAAGCCATTGAGGCATTAAAACAAATGTCGACGCCGAACGCCAATGTTTTAAGAGATGGACACACTTTATCCATCAAAAGTGATGAACTGGTGCCAGGAGATATCGTGTTGTTGGAGGCGGGAGATGTCGTCCCAGCAGATATACGATTACTGGAGGCAGCATCATTAAAAATTGAAGAGGCGGCCTTAACAGGAGAATCCGTGCCAGTGGAAAAGACAACGATGGTCTTGCCAGCAGGAGATATTGGTATCGGTGATCGCGTCAACATGGCTTTTTCAAATAGCAATGTTACATATGGTCGCGGTAAAGGCGTGGTCGTGAACACTGGAATGAGTACAGAAGTGGGAAAAATCGCGGATATGTTAGCCCAAGCGGATGAAACAGAAACTCCGCTGAAGAATAATCTGAATGATCTAGGCAAGTTTTTGACAATGGCCATTATAGCAATTGCGGTAATTATGTTTATTGTTGGAACGTTGATCAATGGCACTTCTTTTGTCGATATGCTGCTGACGTCTATTTCATTAGCGGTAGCTGCTATTCCTGAGGGACTACCAGCGATTGTCACGATTATTTTAGCATTAGGAACGCAAGTGATGGCCAAGCGCAATTCGGTTATTCGTAAATTGCCGGCAGTCGAAACACTAGGAAGTACAGATATTATCGCTTCTGATAAAACCGGAACGTTGACTCTAAATCAAATGACTGTTGAAAAATTGTATGATGATTTCCAGCAAAAATCAGCTAAATCTGTGATTGGCACTGAAAATCTATCGTTAAAGATCATGAATTATGCGAACGATACAAAAATTGCTCAAGATGGGACCTTGATCGGTGATCCGACAGAAACAGCATTGGTCCAATTTGGGATCGATCAGAAATTTAATATAAAAAGCTGTTTGGAAAAAGAACCGCGTGTGGGAGAACTGCCTTTTGATTCGGACCGAAAACTGATGAGCACAGTGCATCAACTTGCTAATGGGAAATATTTAGTCGCAGTAAAAGGAGCGCCAGATGTACTGATTCAACGAACAACTCGTGTTTATGTGGATGGACAAGAAGTGTTGATGAATGAGAAACAAAGGAATGAAATCTTATTTAACAATGCGGATATGGCTAAGCAAGCGTTGCGAGTACTGGCAATGGGCTTCAAATACATGGAGGAACTGCCGCAAGAATTAACCTCAGAGGTACTTGAAACGGACCTTTGCTTTGCTGGTTTAGTTGGAATGATCGATCCGGAACGAAAAGAAGCGGCCGAAGCAGTAAGAATGGCTAAAGAAGCGGGGATACGGCCAATTATGATTACGGGTGACCACAAAGATACTGCTGAAGCAATCGCGGTTCGTTTGGGGATCATCCATGCTGGTAATTCCAACGCTGTCTTAACAGGTGCAGAACTAAACGAGATGAGTGATGCAGAATTTGCGAAGCAGGTTTATAACTACTCTGTCTATGCCCGTGTGTCGCCTGAGCATAAAGTTCGAATCGTAAAAGCTTGGCAGCAAGAAGGAAAAGTAGTAGCGATGACTGGCGACGGTGTCAATGACGCGCCGTCGTTAAAACAAGCCGATATCGGTATCGGTATGGGAATCACTGGGACAGAAGTATCTAAAGGTGCTTCCGATATGGTTTTGGCAGATGATAATTTTGCTACGATCGTTGTAGCGGTTGAGGAAGGGCGAAAAGTTTTCTCTAATATTCAAAAAACAGTTCAATATCTATTAGCAGCGAATTTAGGAGAAGTGTTGACGTTGTTCATCGCGACATTGTTTGCTTGGGATACACTGCTGCCGATTCATTTATTATGGATCAATTTGGTTACGGATACTTTTCCGGCGATCGCTTTAGGAATGGAACCGGCCGAAAAAGATTTAATGAGCCATAAGCCGAGAGGACGAAGCTCGAATCTATTTTCCGGCGGTGTTTTCAGCAGTATCATTTATCAGGGGATATTAGAAGGCGGGCTTACACTATTTGTTTACTGGTTCGCCATTCAAAACCCAGCGCATACAGCACTGAACATGCCGGAACTTTCGGCTCAAGCGCTGTACAATTTGCAACACGCAGATGCACTCACTATGTGTTTTGCTACGCTTGGCTTTATGCAGCTATTTCACGCCTTCAATGTGAAGTCGGTAAAACAGTCTATTTTCAAAGTGGGTCCTTTCCGTAATAAAACCTTCAATTGGGCAATCCTGCTTTCTTTTGCCTTAATGGGTGTGATCATTCTCGTTCCAGGACTCAACGATATTTTCCGAGTAGCATCGCTAAACGGCACGCAATGGGGAGTAGTTACTGGAGCATCCTTCTCGATTATCCCGATTGTTGAAATCGTTAAGTTTGTCCAACGAAAACTTTCCAGTGAGAAAGTTGAAGAAGCTGTGATTGAGTAGGAGTGATTTTACTCGGTTAAACAAACTCTTATTAAGCAAAAAAGGCAACGTACATCAATCCGTACGTTGCCTTTTGCTATTCAGTAAGTTGTTTTATAGGACATACATATTTCATCGTATTTGTTCCGACTATTATTGTATTGACATAGATCTGCTCAATGATGCCGGTTACTTTTTCTCCGTAGCAATTAAATGCTGTAATCTCATTTCCGATGACTAGTTCCATAAATATCCCATCCCTTTCTGCTGCTATGCTAACATTGAAAGCAAAATCCTGCTCGTCAATTATTTATAGCAAAGTGAAATAATTAATAGTACATGTTGCTTGTTATTTCTTTTTTTAATAAATCGAAGAGCTGTTTGCTAAAAATTTCTCTTGAATTTGAAATTTATTAGGCTCAAAACAAGGATAAACGCTATAATGAACATATTATATAAATGTACGTAAAGAGAAGGCGAATTCTCTTTAAAATAGAGGTGCTTTGATGAAATCGAAGAAAAATGAAAAAGATTTGATGGTAAGCAGGCAAGACCTTTCTTTACCGATGAAAACTGCATTGCCGCAGGCTTTGGCTGAGCGGATCGAGCTTTATCCAGAAAATAAGCGGCGTCCAGTCAATAAGACTGTTTTTAAAAATAATTACTTTCAATTGACTTACAATACGAGAAATCATTCGATGGCGATCTCCTCAAAAGGCGATCTTGTTTATTCGGCGATTCCTTATGATACCGCTCGGAACTATATTCAGCGAGCCGCAATTCAGTACTTGCTTCATCCAGAAGAGATCCGACGCTATATCGAGTTACATCAGACGACCGTTGAGAAATATTTAACGTTAAGCATCTTTCAAGTAACAGGCAATCGAGTCGATGAACAATCATTTGAGGTGAAGCAGGCTTATAATGCGATCATGCAAAATCCGCTATTGGAAATTCAAGTTGCCGGACGTCTGATGCAGCATGATGAAACGGGTCCGTTGTCAGCCAACCTTGCCGGTAAATTTCTGTTTAGTGAGAATGTTAAAACCGGGATTGCCGGATATCTTTCTGAGTATTTGAACTTTGTTGTTCAGCTTGCGAATTCATTACCACTGATGATCGATGGAAAGGAAGTCCAGTTGTTAGAATCAGCGGGACAGGACCAGCAGCTAATCGAACAAGGTCTAACGATTCATTCTGATATTGATTCTGCTTTATCCTTATTGCCGCAAGAAGTGAAATCGGGGATCGAAAATGCGCTGGTTGCCGCTGACTCTGCAATTGTAAATACCCAACCGTTGTTGCGCTCGGAATACGGTGAGGAGCTGTCGCGGCTGCGAGAAAATTATATCGCTCACAGCGTTCATCCAGACGAGGCAGAAAAATATTTCAAAAATGTTCATTCTGCTGAAAATCGCAATCTGATCAATGTAGTTTCTGATATTCATGCAAAAGATGGGAAATTACCATTTCTTAATCGCCATTTTAATATTTTAGCGGGGGATGTCTCAGATTCGCATGTTCGTGATGAAGAAATCGCAGGCGTTTATGTCATTGGCGGGCACGAGTTAGTCGATATTTTGCCAGAAACAACCGACCGAACAGACGAGCAGTGGGATAAATGGCGGCCATTTTTCAACTATGAATGGTTCAAAGAATTACTGCAAGATCCAGATGAGGCTTGGTATTTATTACCAACGGGAGATCATCCGTTTTATGAGGTAGTTAAAACAGAGCTTGCTGCTCGTTTTCCTAAAATGAGTTTGCTGAATAATGCCAGCCTGATTCATGAAGGCATTCGTTATATTGGGCTTACGATCCCAGTAGCATTAGTAAAACGAAAAAATGCGCAGCAGCAATATATTTTGAAATCGTTAGAAAAACTATTAGGCGAGGACACGGAGATCCCTACTGTGATTGTTTCTCATGCACCATTGTTCAATGAATTGAGTTTGTTGCCAGAGACAAGCGAGGCCTATAACAAAGACTATATTTGTGAAGAACCGAAAATAGAAAAGCTGTTTGAAAAATATACGATCATCGGGGCGATCCATGGGCATCACCATATACCGGCCTCCTCAAGACGATTCAAAAAAACAGAATTTGCTGGAAAACGATTATTTGTGGTTTGTTCGATTTATTCGAAGGTTAATACCGGATTTGAATTGATGAGTTTGTTGCAAGATTAAAAAGCGCAGAAACGAATTTCGTTTCTGCGCTTTTCTATTTATAGATCGTCATTTCTTCTCTCGATAGTAAAGGTTGATCTTTATATCTTGATCGTGGTTGCCAAATCCTTTGCCAAATAAGGTTAGGCCGCCTTTGTTTTTCGCGTCAGTCTCAATTTCAAAGCGTAATTTAATGAATTCCTGCTCGTGTAGGTTTAATTCATCAATGGAAACTTCAGAATAGGGCTGACCATCAATACCAGTATCTAATTTATTTACTCGAAGGTGCTTCAATAAACCATATTGACTGAACTCGTCTCCCCACCAAAGCGGAGTATATCGACCTCTAGTGTCAGAATAATTTCCAGGGATCGTATAAACTGCCACCCTTTTATCATTGATAAAGATAGAAACATCACTCGGCCAAACGTTATTTGAAACAGGAAATTCCGAAGCAATTTCAAAGCTGAGTTCCAACATTTCTGGAACTTCATCTTTTTGGAGCATATTAGGAATCTTGTACTCGACAAATCCATTATTAAACCACAGTAAAGCCGCATCCACACGTTTTTCATCCATAAAATATTTTGGTTCGTCGGTTAATCCAACGATGTCTTTTGGTGTAGCTAGTCCGCATGTTGGTTCTACATGGAAGTCGGTGAAATGTCCCAAACGCAGATTTGTTTGGTAGGATTTGTATTCTTGATAAACTTTTTCAGGAAACGAGAGATGAATATTATCGACTTTTAGATAAACAAGTTTTTTGTTGCGATTAGTACCAATTCCTCTTTCAGAGCCTAACAATCCTGCGTCTTCCATCTGCTGTACATGTCTGGTCACGATCGCGTTGCTAAGTTTTAGGTTTTGAGCGATCTCTCCGATACTTTTTTTATTATTTCCGATAAACAATAAAATATTGATTCTGGTCTTGCTCGCGAGTGCTTCAAGAACAGGTAATGAATAAGTACTCAAATCAAGTTCCATAATAACCTCCTTTTAACTAAAAAGTTAAATTGATTGTTCGCTAAATTAGTATACCATATATTTGGTTTAACTAAAATGTTTTATTTGATATAGTTATATAATATAGCGTTGACAGCGCTTTCCCTCCGTGGTATTTTCATTTCAGAACAAAAAAATATTTAGTGATTGACAAATAGGTTAATTGTATTTTATCGAATATATAAAGAAAATTAACTTATTAGTAAAAAAGGAGGATGACGAATGAAAGTATCAAAGTTAGCAAGTTTAGTAATCGTCGCAGGTGTGTGTTTAGGTATGCTTGCAGGATGTGGCGGGGGAGGGTCTTCCAGCAGCTCTTCAGCGAAAAACAAAAAGGAAATTGTTTTTTGGAATCCATTTACTGGTGCGGATAGTGAAAACATCAAGAAAATGATCAACGAATACAATGATACCAATCCAGAATATAAAGTTAAGAATGTTGCGATGAAAGAAATCGATATGTATAAAAAAATTCCGACCGTTGTTAGTTCCGGCAAGAATATTCCTGACTTAAATATTGTACATGCAGAACGAATCCAACAATACAAAGACAGCGATATGTTGATCACTTATGATGATGTGCTAGGAGATTATTCAGACATAAAAGGCGAAAACTATGTAGAAGCAGCATGGGATATGGGTGAACTCGATGGTGAGCGCTACGGCTTACCACTAGATATTCATTCTTGGGGGACCTATTACAATAAAGAGCTTGTAAAAAAATATTGTCCGACTGCATTAGATGACAATATTGTGACCTTTGATGAAATTAAAGAAGCGGGTAAAAAAGCAAAAGCAGATAAAATTGCTGCGATTGGGGTAACGTGGGTGAAACCAAATTTCCTTTCACTATTGAAGCAAAACGGCGGTCAACTATCCGAAAATGGTGTGGATCCAACTTTAGATACACCAGCTTCAAAAGATTCAATCGGTATATGGCGTGATCTTTATGAATCTGGAATCACAAATAAAGACGGAGAAGATGCCACACAAATTTTCGTATCTGGTAAATCAATCTTCTTACCTGAAGGAATCTGGGCTCAAAATACAGTTAATGAGGCAGAATTTGACTGGGGCTTCACGAATTCACCGCAAGTATCAGATGATTTAAGCAAAGCGGTCAACTGGTCTTCTTCTCATCAATTTGTGATGTTTAAAAACGATGAACGTATAGACGAAAAAACTCAGGGAATCATGGAGTTCATTGATTGGTTGCGGACAAATTCGCTGGAATGGGCTAAAGCAGGACAAAACCCTGCATCGTTAGACATTATAGAAAATGAAGAATATCAAAAAATGCCGCAATCACTTTATATCAATGATCCGAAAGAACGGGAAACATTGACGATTTTTGAATACAAATACAACGGATATGTTTCAGAATATCTGGAAACAAATGGTTTTGATACCGTTTTTGGTAAAAAATCAATCAAAGATTTTACCTCTGGAATGGAAAAAGAAGTGAAGGAAAAAATCGCAAAAGACAAAACCAATAAATAAGAAAAAGTCGTGGTCAAGGTAGAGACGGTCTTTAAACCGAGACCACGCTTTTTCTTTCGTAATATGAAAGGATGAACTCACTATGATGTCAGTTGCCGAAAAGGCTAAGGGAAAAAAGCCGATGAAGGTAGCAATAAAACCTTGGTTATTTTTAGCCCCGCACCTAATTATCTTTTTTATCTTCTTTCTAATTCCTTCGATTTTCGGGGTGATCGTTTCCTTTACTGATTGGGATCTTGTCGGTACTCCAGAATTTGTAGGACTGTCCAATTATCAAGAAATACTATTTAATCAAGATTCGATTTTTTATGAGCAGCTGCGAATCGGTCTTAAGAACACCGTATTATTCGTTATCTTCACCGTACCATTTTGTATTATCGTTCCATTATTGTTGGCTGCTGCATTGAACGCTAAGCCAAAATTTTGGAAAGTTTTTCAATCACTGTTTTATTTACCATCATTGTTTGCAATCTCGGCAGTAGCGATTCTTTGGACAATGATGTTCAACGTCAGCTTTGGACCGATCAATCATTTGTTAGGAACGGATATTCCTTGGGTAGGAATTCAACCCTATGCTTGGATCACTCTAGTCGTAGTAACGGTTTGGTGGGTAATCGGCGGAAATATGATCATTTACCAAGCAGCACTGAATGGAATATCGAAGGACTTTTATGAGGCGGCCGATATTGATGGCGCGACTTCAATTCAGAAATTTTTCAAGATTACATTGCCTGCTATCAAAGGCCAGATATTATATACCGTTGTGATGACGACTATTTCCCAATTCAATGTTTATGGTCAGCCGTTGATGGTAACAAAAGGCGGGCCGAATGATTCGACGCGAGTGCTTTTGATGTATATTCAGCAAAATGCCTTTGGGTCTGGGCAGTCGATCGCTGGGATGTCTTCGGCTTTAGCAGTGATTTTAGGTTTATGTATTATGGTTGTCTCTGCTGTGCAATTTGTTTTGTTGAGAAATAAGGATTAGGAGGAAAAGTAAAATGAAGAAAAAACCAGTTACAAAAATCGTTGCTTTTCTATTTTTATTTATCATGGCAATTATCTGGATACTGCCATTGCTCTATGGCTTTTTCACATCCTTTAAATCTCATGGAGAAATTATGACTAGCGGTTTTAAAATCATGCCAGCAGAATGGGTATTGAGCAATTATTCAAACCTGCTAGTCAATAATACCAGCGCACCGTTACTGAGATGGTTCTTGAACTCGATGTTTATTGCAGTTGTTCATACACTATTGGTACTATTTGTCGTTTCTTTTTCAGCTTTTGCATACAGCCGTTTGAATTTTAAGGGAAAAAATCTATTGTTCTCCTTTTTATTAGTAACGATGATGTTTCCATCAGTGGTAAATTTGATTCCATTATATAAGATCGTCGATATTTTTGGCTGGGTGAATACACCAATGGCGATGATTGTGCCGGGTGCAGCAGGTGTTTTCAATATCTTTTTGGTAAGGCAGTTTATGGACAACATACCAAAGGACTTTGATGAAGCGGCACAAATTGACGGGGCAGGAGAATTTACTATCTTCACTAAAATTATTCTGCCGTTAATTAAGCCAGTTTTATTAGTTGTTGCATTGTTCTCCTTTACAGGTTCTTGGAATGATTTCTTGTGGCCGTCAATCGTCTTCAATGATGTTGAGCGGATGCCGATCACAGCAGGACTACAATTGCTGCAGGGGATGTATGATGTCAAACCTGGTTTGTTGATGGCGGGAGCCTTGATCGCGATTATTCCGACGTTCATCCTATATCTTTTTGCACAGAAATATTTCTTGCAGTCAATGTCGCTTTCAGCCGGAGTGAAAGGATAAGAACATGAGTCGAAAAAAAGAACGAACATTGATAAAGATAATGGGCATTTGGCAAATAATAGATGGCCTCATCACGATTATGTTCTATGGGATCTATCAAGAATTTTTTGCTCAGAATAATAGCAGCAGCTTCAGCACTCAATATCATGGAATGAACGCACTATTTGGTAATGCTTTTTTGTTTGTTTGTGGTTTTGGCACTTTGTTGATTGGTTTGGGATTGTTCAATTTGATTGCTAGTCAAAAATACATTAAAGACGATCAGGTAATTACCTCAATTGGTGTTGTTCTACTGATCCAAGCGTTTTTTTCTTACATGATTTTTGATGTGATTAGTTTAATTTTAGGAATGTCGGCGGCAGTGATCTTGCTGGCAAAAAATAAAAGTATACGCTTAAACAGTCAGACTGGTTGAGCAAGATTAGGAGTAGAGAATGAATAGAAATGAATATCCACGTCCGCAATTTGTAAGGGATTTTTGGTTGAATTTAAATGGTGAATGGCAATTTTCCTTTGATGACGATAATCAAGGAAAGCATGAAAAGTGGTTTGCCAATAAGCAGCTGGATAGCACAATCAATGTACCGTTTGTTTATCAATCGGAGTTGAGCGGGATCAATGATCGGACACCTCATGACATCGTTTGGTATAAGCGTTCGTTTGCGATTCAACCAGCAACGAACGAACGAGTGATTCTTCATTTTGGTGCGGTAGATTATGAAGCAGATGTTTATGTCAATGCGCAGCACGTCTGTCACCATATTGGTGGGAATACTAGCTTTTCAATTGATATTACGGATCAGTTGAACGAAGATGCAACACAAGAAGTCAGTGTTCGAGCATTTGATAGCCATTACGATGAAACGATTCCTCGCGGCAAACAGTTTTGGGAGGATAAATCTCGGGGAATCTGGTACACGAACTCTACCGGTATTTGGCAAACGGTTTGGCTAGAGATCGTTCCTATGAATTATATCAAGGATGTTCGGATCACTCCGTTGTTTGATGAAGGAAAAGTTTCATTTGATGTGGAATTTCCTGCGGTTCATCCGAAAGCTTCACTAAATTATGAGATTAGCTATGGAGAAATTCCAATCGCATCTGGAACGGTTGATGTTGTGTCAAAAAGAAATATTTTTGACGTAGAACTGATTCAAAATCATATTTTCCGAACAAACTATCACAGTGAAGGATGGACTTGGACGCCAGAAAAACCGAATTTATTTGACGTAACATTCCGCCTGATCACAGAGGGACAGACGGAAGACAAAGTATCCAGCTATTTTGGATTGCGTAAAGTACACACAGAAGATGGAATGGTCTTTTTAAACAATAAGCCTTATTACCAGAAATTAGTTTTGGATCAGGGCTATTGGCCGAGCGGTTTATTGACGGCCCCAACTGATGCGGATTTTATCAAGGATATCGAGTTAGCGAAGGAAATGGGTTTTAACGGTTGCCGTAAACATCAAAAAGTAGAAGATCCGCGCTTCCTTTATTGGGCAGACCAGCTTGGTTTTATTGTATGGGGTGAATGTGCGGCGCCAGCTGTTTACAATCATGATTCAGCGGAACGTTTAGTAAGAGAATGGTCTGATATTATCCGTCGTGATTATAATCATCCGTCGATTATTACTTGGGTACCAGTGAACGAAAGCTGGGGAGTGCCGAATATTTCTTTCGACCGCCAGCAGCAGCACTATACTCAAACAATGTACCATTACATCAAATCGTTGGATCGCACTCGCTTGGTAATTTCTAATGACGGGTGGGCATTGACCGATACCGATATCGTCGCGATTCATAATTACGCACATGGGGAAGAAGAAGAGAAAGAAAAATACCTTTATTTCAAAGACAGTTTGTCAACGGTTGAAAAACTGATTACCAGACGTTCCACTCCATGGCCGATCTTTGCTAACGGTTTTTCATATCAAAACCAGCCGATTTTATTAACGGAATTTGGCGGCATCGGTTTTGACGTTTCTGGTCAACCTGGCTGGGGCTATACCTCAGCGGAAAACGAAGAAGAATTTTTACGCGAGTATCGCCGAGTAATGGAAGCTGTTTTTGCATCACAAAGTCTTTGGGGCTTTTGCTATACACAGTTAAGTGATGTTGAACAAGAAATTAATGGACTGTTGACATATGAGCGCGAACCGAAATGCGATTTGAAGAAGCTGGCTGAAATCAACGGACTCTATCACTTGATGGTTTTGGACAGTTCTAGCAATTAGGAAGGTTTTTGTTTTGATGGATTCTACGCTGATACTCTTGAGAGAAATTTCTGGAAGCGAAAAGATGTTTTCTTTTTGGTCATGTCTTGAAGAAAATAAATCAGTAAACAAATAAGATAAGCGTAGAGAACGCCAGAAACCAAAAAGAAACGGGAGATGGAAAATGGTTGAATTAGAGTTAAATCACATTTATAAAAAATACGAAGGCAATGAAAATTATACTGTCACAGACTTTAATTTACAGATTAAGGATCGTGAGTTTATTGTTTTTGTTGGTCCTTCTGGTTGTGGGAAATCAACGACATTACGGATGGTCGCTGGATTGGAAGATATTTCTGAAGGTGAATTCAAAATTGGCGACACCCTAATGAATGATGTTGCACCAAAAGATCGGGATATTGCGATGGTTTTCCAAAACTACGCGCTGTATCCTCATATGACAGTCTTTGATAATATGGCGTTCGGTTTAAAATTGAGAAAATTTGAAAAAGCTGAAATAAAAGATCGAGTAGAAAATGCGGCTGAAATACTAGGTTTAACTGAATATCTACAAAGCAAACCTTCTGGACTCTCAGGAGGACAACGCCAACGGGTTGCGCTGGGCCGCGCAATTGTTCGTGATGCAAGAGTATTCTTAATGGACGAACCCTTATCTAACTTGGATGCAAAGCTTCGAGTGGCGATGCGTGCGGAGATCGCCAAACTGCATCGTCGATTAAATACGACAACAATCTATGTAACGCATGACCAAACAGAAGCAATGACGATGGCGGATCGCATTGTGATTATGAAGGACGGGTTTATCCAGCAGATTGGGACACCGCAGGAGGTTTATAATTCGCCGAAAAATAAATTCGTTGCAGGGTTTATTGGTTCGCCGGCGATGAATTTCTTCCCAGTAAGATTAGAGCAGGGGTATATTACTGATGGAAAAGATTTACGGTTACGTGTGCCAGAAGGTAAGAACAAAGTTTTAGTAGAAAAAGGCTACGAAGGGAAAGAGGTGATTTTTGGCATTCGTCCGGAAGACATCCATACCGAGCCGATCGCTATTGAGGCGGCAATTGATTCGACTGTTAAAGCAAATGTCATGGTTTCGGAATTATTGGGTGCGGAAACGATGCTGTATACTAAAACTGGTGATACTGAATTTATCTCCCGTGTTGATGCGCGTGATTTCCATGAACCTGGCGCAATCGTTGAACTAGCTTTTAATATCAGTAAGGCACACTTTTTCGATCTAGAAAGTGAAGAAGTCATTTCTTTAGTGTAATAAGCAGGAAAATGACTTTTATAGAAGTCAAAATAATTTTAAACAAAAAAACTTCATTGGGAAGAATAGGTGCAGAACAGCCGCTTATTTTATCCAATGGAGTTTTTTTATTACGAAGTGTTCTTTCTTGACAACCTATCTAAAAGACCTATAATTAGCAAGTCAATATATCTAAAAGACTTATGCAGTTTTGTCGGAGGGGAGGACATCATGTATGATTTATTGCTTTTAGGGTCATTGATCAGTGGGGATAAAACTGGTTATAAGCTGCAAAAAATCGTTGGGTCGGCTTTGCAGCCGATGCGTAAAGTTTCCAGCGGTGTGCTGTATCCTTCATTAGAAAGGTTAGAAAAAGAGGGACTTGTCACTTCGATGATGCATGAAGAAGGGCGCAAGATGAAGTTGTGGCATATTACCACAAAAGGCGTTGATCGTTTTATTGAATTAATGAAAGAAAAAATACCTTCGGATGCGAAGCGCAATGACATGATTCATTTCAAATTGCGTTCGTTAGACAGCGTCACCCTCATTGAACAATTGGACATTTTAGAGGAATTTCGGTTGTTTATCGAAAAGGATTTGGAATTTTATCAAAAGGCGCAAGAGGATATGGCGGACCATCAGGCGCGTTTTCCAGAAAATGCAGAACGCTTTCGGATTTTGGGCGAGGCGTATGAGCTGGATATCCAAATCGCTAAAACAAAATTAAGCTGGATCAAGAAACAAATCGCTGATCGGAAATAACTGGTTGCGATCAGCAGATTGATAGTTATAGATAGTAGGAGTGCGAATAGTTTATGGAAAATTCTTTAAAAAAATGGTTCTCATTAGTTGCGATGTCTTTAGGCGTCTTCATGGGATTGTTGGACGTTACAGTGGTAAACGTAGCGTTGCCGACTATGCAAAAGGCTTTTAATGAGCCTTTTACTCAATTGCAATGGGTTTTGAATGCTTATACGTTAGTTTTTGCGGTCACATTATTGATCGTATCAAAAATGGGTGACATGTATGGTCGCAAGAAAGTCTTCTTGGCCAGCTTGATCTTATTTGTAATTGCTTCTGTGGTAAACGGTTTTGCACCTTCATTATTAATTTTAGATATTGGCCGCGGCATTCAAGCCATCGGCGGTGCAGGGATGATGTCTTTATCAATGGCATTGGTCGCATCGAACTTTGATGGCAAACAGCGCGGACTGGCCTTGGGTATTTTAGGCTCAGTGATTGGTTTATCTTCTGCTTCAGGTCCATTAGTTGGCGGTCTGTTAGTGGATGCTTTTGGTTGGGAATCGATCTTTTTTATCAATTTACCAATCGGTATTATTGCCGTTTTGATGACGATTCGTTTTGTCAATGAAACGCCAAGTTATGGGAAAGATCAGAAAATCGATTTTATCGGGATGATTTTATCCGCTGCTGCATTATTCAGCGCGATTTATGGTTTGATCCAAAAAGAAACCCATATTAATTTGGCATGGACAGATCCAAAGGTTGGCGGCTGGTTAGTTTTAGCTGTTGTATTTTTAGCCTTGTTTATCTTCGTTGAAGCGAAAGTTGAAAATCCAATGATGAATTTAAAGATGTTCAAGAATATCAATTTTATCGGGTCCGTTTTAGTCGCGTTTGCATTAGGTTCAGGAATCTATGCCTTCAATACCTATTTAACCGTATTGATGCAAAACTATATTGGCTGGTCAGCCTTTGATACGGGGATTCGTCAATTGGCATTATCTGTTTGGTCGTTGATTTTAGGTCCGGTCGTAGGAATTCTTGGGAATAAATTCTCGAAAAAATGGATGATCGTAGCTGGCTTATTAGTCAGCGGGGCTGGTTTTATCTTCTTGATCGGTCAATTATCTCCGACGATGGGCTACGCGCAATTATGGCCAACGCTTGTTATGATCGGGATTGCCAACGGAATCGTGAATCCGGTATTGAACTCAGCCGGATTGGAAGGTGTCGCACCTGAAGAGATGGGGATGGCATCAGGTCTATTGAATGTTTTTCGGCAATTTGGAACAAGTTTTGGTGTCGTGATTTTAGGATTAGTCGAAGCAAATCGTTATGCAGATGTGGTAAACCAACATGCCTCCTCAATGCATTTGCCTGAAAAATTAACCAACGGCTTGATTACAGCGGGACCATTTTCCGGTCATCAAATCGCGTTTTCTGATGCGTTAAGCAAGGCGCCGTTTGCCCACGAGCTGCAAAAGGTCGTCGTTAATGCCTTCGACAAAGGCTTGATCCAAATCTGTTATGTTGCTGGAGCAATTGTTGTGATTGGTGCGATCGGCGCAGCGATCTTTATGCGTGAAAGCAAAGAGGTAATAGAATAAATTTCAGCTGAATTATCGACTGCCGTGTCTGATCTTGTTCTTATTAAAAAATGAAAAAAACCGGGGGCACAGATACTTTCGTAAAAGAGAAAGTAATCTGTGTCCTCGGTTTTATTTTATGAAAACAGCTGCATCAAGAAGCCAGAGATGATTAGGACGATCGCGCCGCCTAAACGGTTGCCCATTTGAGCAAAAGCAATCAATTCCATTCTGTTAGCGGCAGATAATACAGCAACATTCCCCGTTCCGCCCATTGAGTTATTACATAATCCAGCGGTAATGGTTGATTCGATTGGATATAGACCGAAGAGACGGCCGACGAATCCAGAAACAAGTGAAATGACAACCACACTTGTTAAGCATAAAACAACGAATTGCCAGGTTAAAGCAGAGGCTAAAACATTCAAGTTCAACAAAGCAATACCGATACCGGCAAGAACAGCGGCAGTTAGGTTTTTAACGATCAAATTATTGAACATGATCGCTGCATCTTCATAGTATTCAGGCAGGATATTCGTAATTTTACAAATAACTACGATGATGATCATGAAGGCATACGCATGAATTTTTGGAACGAAGAAGTTGCAGATTTGACCTAAAATGAAGAACGTCAAGGCCACCATCAAGCCAACACCAAGCTGAGCAATATCCGGTTTTACTTCACGAGGTTTGCCATCACCAAGATCGCCTTTTTCCATCAATTTCCCGTTACCGTTTAATTTAGGTAATGATTGACCAGCGCGAGATACTAGAGCAGCACCAATAATTGCTAAAACATTGGTCATCGCTGTTGCAGGAATTAAGCGGGAGATAATCGATGAGGCATCTGTCCCTAAAACATGCGCGTAAATGGTTGATAGCGGAACAGCTCCGGCCCCAACACCGCCAGCCATAGCCGGTAATGAGATGTATAATACCGAGTTAGCAAAACCGTTACCGATCAGCATCCCCACAAGTCCAACAGCAAAGAAAGAAACTACCATAGAAATAAGAGCAACAGGAATAAAACGAACAGAGGCCTTCATCAATAATTTACGGTTCATTCCTAAGATACTACCTGTGATCAAGGCAGCGATATAAAAATCTAAGAAGCCCATGTTGGTGACAAAATTTTCAGTTGATTTAACAACTGCATCAGGCAAGATGCCAAAAGTCGCAATCGCAGCAGAGGCAAAGATCGCAAAGACCGATCCGCCGCCTAGGTAGCTTTTGACGATTGGGATTTTGTTGCCGATAAAATGGAATAAGTTCCCGAAAATAACTAGGATCGCGATTGGTCCGATCATATTTGTTGGCAATTTGCCTAAAGCCATCGCCACGATCAACACAACGACCATGATCAAATAGATTGGCAAGCTAACGCCGGAAATTTTTGTTGACCAAAAACCGGTCTTTTTTTCTTCAACTGGCAGCGCAGTTGTTGTTTCTTTTTGTGACATTTTAAAAAGATCCTTTCTTTAATAAAGCGATGATTGAAGCAAAGAGGGAGTAGATGATACTCTACTCCCGCAAATAAGAGAGTTGTTTTTATTTAATGAACCAGTCATTGAGAGAGGGATGAATGGTTGAACGTTAGTCTTTGTATTCAGGCAGCCATTTTGCAGCTTCAACAGCGGCTTTGACATCAGTGATTTCTTCACGGTTCAGTTTTTGATCGACAACTGATTTTGCGACAGTTTCAGCGATAATTTGAGAGAACTCAGTGATTTTTGCTACTGGGGGCAGGATGGATGCACCTGGTTTTGTTACATCGACGATTCCGCCTAGCGCACGGCTCGCTTGAGAAATAATTTCATCATTTACGCGAGTTGAAGTTGAAGCGATCAGACCTAAACCTAGACCAGGGTACATTAATGCATTGTTGGCTTGCCCGATTTGATAAGTTACACCTTGGTATTCAACGTCGTCGGCAGGAATTCCTGTTCCGATCAATGCTTTGCCATCTGTCCATTCGATCAAATCTTTTGCTGTTGCTTCAGCTAGTTTTGTTGGATTTGATAAAGGCATAATAATTGGACGAGCTGTGTGTGCAGCCATGTCTTTAATGATTGCTTCACTGAAAGCACCTGGTTGAGTAGACGTTCCGATCATAATTGTTGGATGGATCTCTTTTACCACAGCTTCTAAGTTTGTTAGTTCAGCGCTGTTAGTGAATTCAGCACGTTTTCTGGCAAACGGAATTTGTCCAGGAGTTAATCCTTCTGTATCTTCAAATAATAATCCTTGTTTGTCGACTTGATAGAAGTGTTTGCGGGCTTCTTCTTCAGGAGTTCCTTGACGAACCATTTCTTTTAATAGGATATTAGCGATACCAACACCCGCAGTTCCAGCACCAAAGGTTAAAATCGTTTGGTCTTTTAATGCTTCTCCCGAAATATTTAATCCACCTAGAACACCGGCAAGTACGACGATACCAGTTCCTTGGATGTCATCATTGAAGGTCGTGATCTTGTCTTGATATTTTTCTAAAATATTTGCGGCATTGCCACGTCCGAAGTCTTCCCAGTGTAATAATAGTTCAGGGAAAAGCTCTGTAGCAGCTTCAACAAATTGATCGATAAAGTCATAGTAAGTGTCGCCTTCGACACGGGCATGACGGTTACCTAAGTAAAGCGGGTTGTTTAATAATTCTTCGTTATTTGTACCAGCGTCGATCGATACAGGTAATACTTGAGCAGGGTTGATACCAGCAGCGGCAGTGTAAACCATTAATTTACCGATGGCGATATCGACACCGTTGACACCCCAGTCGCCCATTCCTAAAATTCCTTCTGCGTCAGTAACAACGATCAAACGAATGTCGCGACCATCCGCAGCGTTTTTCAAGCTGTCTTTGATGCTTGCTGGATCATCGATTGATAGAAAAGCAGCATCTTGCGGTTCAACAAAGATTTCATTGTATTGTTCGATCGAATCGGCAACTACTGGATCATAAACGATTGGCATGAATTCAACGAGGTGCTGACCCATTAATTTGTAGAACAATGTCCGGTTGGTGTTGAACACGTTCATTAAGAAAATCCGTTTTTCTAAATCAGATGGTTTGCTTAGATATTGACCATAAGCTTGAACAGATTGTTGTTCCAGTGTTTGAACAGTGCTGGGAAGCATTCCTGTGATGCCGTATTTTGCACGTTCTTCTTTTGTAAAAGCAGTCCCTTTGTTTAAAAAGGGATTATTCAATAGGTTTAAACCAGTAAGCATAAATAAATCCTCCTAAATTTTGATTGCTAGCGAAGTATAAAAGGAGGAAAGGTTTATAGTCAAAACCTTGGGTAACGATAAATTTTATTTATATGAGTGATTTGATAGAGAGCGAGAAATTCTTTTGTGATCGTCCAATTTTTTAATTTCAACCTTCCTTATAGTTTCCTTATATTTGTTTTCCATACTAAAGATAGAACGAGGGGGAATGAATGATGAAAGAAATGATTATTACCACTAAAAACTTGACGAAAACCTATTATAAGCAAAAGGCTGTGAATAATTTGTCTTTGGAAATTCCTGAAAATGAAGTGTATGGTCTTTTAGGCGCTAATGGTGCTGGGAAATCAACGACATTGAAGATGATCGCAGGACTTATTAAACCTTCAGAAGGAGAGATTATTTATAAAGGTCAGCCTTGGCAGCGCAAAGATTTAGCTGAGATTGGTGCTTTGATTGAAAGTCCGCCGCTTTATGGAAATTTGACCGCGCAGGAGAATTTGCTCGTGCGGACGACTGTTTTAGGTTTAGCGGAATCAAGAATAGAAGAGGTTTTAGCGTTGGTTGGTTTACAGAACACAGGTAAGAAAAAGGCGCGGCAATTTTCAATGGGGATGAAGCAGCGCTTAGGTCTTGCCTTAGCGCTATTGAATCAGCCTAAATTATTGATTTTGGATGAACCAACGAATGGCTTGGACCCTCTAGGGATTCAGGCTTTGCGAGAATTAATCCGGTCGTTGCCTGCACAAGGAATATCGGTCATTCTTTCCAGTCATATATTATCGGAGGTAGAAAATACGGTGGACACGATTGGGATCATTGCTAATGGGCAACTTGGCTATCAAGGGGAGCTGCCGGAAAATAGCGCAGCACTAGAAAAACTCTTTATGGACGTTGCAAGAGAAAAACAGCTAGGGGAGGATGCGCATTATGGGTAGAATTATTCGAGCAGAATTGCTGAAGGGCAAGCGCAGTTTTGGAAGAAAAGGCATTGTTCTCTTTCCGCTTTTGGTGAGTTTGATGGCGATTTTTTTGATGGGCGGGCAATTCACACAGATCGGGGCTTATAACTGGTGGTATATGCTGTTGCTGCCGATGGTGGTTGGCTTGATTTGTAATAATCTGATTGATTCAGATAAGCGGCTATCTTTTTTTAATGTTAATGTTTTACCGATTTCGCCAGTCAAAATTTGGCAGGGGAAGATCTGGACAGGAGTGCTTTATTTAGTCTTCGGGAATGGGTTGGTTTTTGGGCTCACCACGCTTTCTGGACTAATATTTTCTGCACAATATCCAATTTGGCGAGGGATCGCAGCTGGAATTATCTTAACAGTGACTTGGGTATGGCAAATACCTTTGGGCTTGTTTCTGGCTGATCGGTTTCATTCGGTCGTTACCTTTTTAAGTATTATTTTTTTAAATTTCTTCTGCTCAAGTCAAACAATTGCTGGCGGTGATCTGTGGTATCTGCCATTTGCCATCGCGCCAAGATTGATGGCTCCGATTATTGGCGTCAATCCGAATGGTGTTCCGCTAGAAGCGGGGAGTCCGTTATATGATACGAATGTTATTGTGCCGGGAGTGATCTTCACGATTATCCTATTTATCGGGAGTTATTATTTAACGACCAAGTGGTTTAGCAGTGGAGGATATTATCATGAAGCAGCTTAGACGTACTTTGCAGGCCGACATTTTGAAGGGGAGCAGGAGCTCGTTCTTTTTATTGCATTTAATCATTCCAGCGCTGGGGATAAGTATTTTTCTAGGCTATCAGCTATTAACGAAGTATCCAGCGAATGGGCTAACGATCAATTTCTTTCAAGTGCTGACATTAATCTATCCGATAATTGCGGCATGGCTGACTACGATTATTTCTGATCAAGAAATTGAAGCAGGCAGCGGTTTCTTTCTATTAAATGCCCCGTCAAAACCGATTGCTCTGACGGCAAAAATTTTATTGTTGATATTGCCTGGTCTATTTTCCTGCTTATTTGTCGGAGTAGGCTATCATTTGATTCTTTCTCAATTTTTCTCAGATTATTCGTTGCCCGCTTCGCTGATTTTTTTACTTGTGGGGGTAGTTTGGTGTTGTTCGCTTTTTCAGTATCTTTTTCATTTATGGTTAGGTCTTTGTTTTGGTCGAAATATCAATTTTTCGATTGCGACAGTCGAGCTTTTACTCTGTGCTTTACTGCTGACAGGGCTTGGTGAGACGATTTGGTTTTTCTTTCCTTGTTCTTGGGGGATTCGTTTGGTTCCCTTGATAACGCGTTATTTCACAACGAATGGCACCACCGCGTTAATGAGTATTCAGTTTGGAGGAGCGGCGCTGATCCTTTTATCCTTACTAATGTTCCTCTTTCTTTTTCTTTGGTTTTATCAATGGGAAGGGCGCAAAAATGACGCTTGACGAGCTTGTTGTTTAAACGATTAAGACGTATGATGGGAAAAGTGAGGTGAGCAGATGGCGACGATTTTCGCAATTGATGATGATGAAAAAATCTTAGCATTTATCAAAACGGCTTTGCTGCGTGAAGGACATCAGGTAGAAACCTTTACGAGTACAAAAGCAGTAACTGCTGAAAAAGCTAAGTTCGCTGATTTGATTTTATTAGACGTGATGATGCCGGAAGAGGACGGATTTGAATACTGTCAAAGAATGCGCGATTTAGTTGATTGTCCGATTCTTTTTGTTACGGCTAAAACTGGGGAGAGTGCGTTGATTCATGGCCTGGGCATTGGCGGCGATGATTATATTCGCAAACCCTTTTCTGTTTCGGAGTTGCGGGCACGGGTTTCGGCCCATTTGCGGCGAGAGTCGCGAGGACATACGCATGTTTTGCGAATCGGAAATTTTTCCTTGGATCTGGCAGGAAAGAAACTATTTCATGATTCAGGCGAAATTTCATTAACAAAGTCTGAATATCTTATTTGTGCGCATTTATTGGAAGCGGCAGGTCAAGTATTTTCCAAGGCGCAATTATATGAGGCAGTTTTCGGCTATGCCGGGAATTCAGATGACAGTGTGATCGTTGAACATATCAAAAATATTCGGGCAAAATTAAAAGATTATCAGGAAGATCCGATCGAGACGGTCTGGGGGATTGGTTATCGATGGCGAAAATAAAAACAATTGGTTTAACAAGGTATGTGACCCATATTTTATTGTTGGCTTTTTCGGGAGTTCTAGCCATTCTATTATTGATGCTGCTAGTATTTCAACTTTTGATCTCTACAGAAAAAATTGCTCCGGCAAATGCGGGAGAAACAGAGGCGCGAAACGAAATGGCGCAGCTTAAAGAGCGTCCGTCATTTCCAGATAAGCTGAAACCTAATTTTTATGACTATATCTATTTTACCAAAAATGGCGATGTGAAAAACACTTCATTGTCAGAAGAATCACTGGAGGATGCAGTCAAGCGCTATAAAAATAAAAATGAGTCCTATTCGACAGGATCTTTTCTCTCTTTTTCAGATGGAAGCTATGCATTATTTTTATGGCAATACAAAGCACAGTTTACCAATGCACGATTGAGAGCTATTTTTCCAAATTTTGAAGTTCTTTTTATTATTGGAACAGCATTTGTGCTAATACTCTTTTTTGTACTATATGTCAGAAGAGCTAGCAAACAAATAAAAGCCAAATTGATTTTGGTTGAACAGGCCAGCCAGCAGATCACACAAAAGAATCTTGATACAGCAATCAATGCCGCCACAGGCATCATAGAATTTGATCATGTCCTGCAATCAATGGAAGAAATGAGAGGGGCATTGAAGGAATCGTTAGTCCAGCAATGGGAAACCCAGCAGCAGCGTAAAAAAGAGATCGCTGCCCTAACTCATGATATCAATACACCTTTGACGGTAATTAATGGAAACGCAGAGCTTTTACTTGAAGAGGAGTTAGATGCTGAGCAGAGACAACTAATTCAGCATATTCATGATTCAGGAATGAAGACGAAAGAATACCTACATCTGCTGCAGCAAATTTCGAATTTCGATGTTGTTCAAGAGGAGAAGGTACCGGTTGCTATCGAAGCTATCATGGATGATTTGAGTAAGATACTGCTTTCTTTAGCAAAACAAAAAGGGATCGAGTTAGATATTCAACACAAGCACGATCTAACTACAATTATGGCTGCTCCAGTCCTGCTGACACGAGCGCTAGTAAATATTGGGAATAACGCAATTTCTTACACGGCATCAGGAAGTGTAAAAATTACTATTGAAAAGCAAAAACAAAAGTTAGCGTTCATTTTTGAAGACACTGGTCCTGGATTTTCACCGGAGGCGTTGAAGCATGCTAAGGAAATGTTTTGGCAACAGGATCAGAGTCGAACAATCAATAATAATTATGGTATTGGCCTATCAATAGTGGAGCAGGTAGCCAATTATCATGAGGGACAATTAAAGTTAGAGAATACAGCGGTTGGCGGTAAGGTAACGTTAACTCTTACAATTAATGACTAAACAAAAAAGCCTATTTCAAGAAAATAGGCTTTTTTGGCGTATTTAATTACCTTTCATATCAAGAAAAGAATAGTCTCGAACATCAAAGCGGTTGCGGCTGCGAGAATATTCAATCGGATCGCCATTTTGCTGATAAGCGATTTGGCGAATCTCCAAAACTGGATCATCAACGGCACAGTCAAGATATTTTTGATCATATTCAGAACTTTTATCCGCGCGAATTGTTCGGTAAGCGCCAGTGATCTTAATACCCAATTCTTTTTTTATATACTGGTAAATCGAGGATTCAATAATCTCTTTTTTCAGGTTTGGCACAGCCTGAATCGGCATATATGTATGCTCTAGGATAAAAGGCTGATCATCTAAAATTCGCAAACGAATGATTTTATAGACAGGCTTCTCTTCCGAAATGTGCAGCTTTTCTTGAATAGAAGCATCTGGAAACTCAACGTTGAACTCGATGACCTGACTTTCTAGTTTTCGATTGGCTTTTTCCATTTCTGCACTTAGACCTTCGTAGTAGGATAGAAAAGAAGTATCCTTCGTTAAAAAAGGATGGTGCAAAACAGTCGTTCCAACGCCTTTTTTCGAAGCCAGCAGTCCTTCTAAGGTCAAGATTTCTAATGCTTTTTGGATAGTCATACGGCTAACTGAAAATTCTTTGACTAATTCGATTTGCTTCGGAAGCAGAGAGCCCGCTGGATAAGTCTCGCTTTTGATCCGATTTCGTAGCGTATTTGCGATTTCTTCGTATTTTGGCAACATCATCACCTCAATATGATTATAGCTAAGTTTAAATGTCTATACAATGAATAAAAAAAGTTAAGACAAACTTTTTGGATTTGTCTTAACTATTCAGGTTTATTGTTCGATGTCATAACTTGGTTGGCGATCAAGTATTCGTAAGAATGGATACCAAATAAAGCCGACGATAATGAAATCGAGTATCTGTAACGCTCCGCCCAACCAAGAATTCGTTGCTAAAATACCACTAGCCACGATCGGCACGGTCCATGGAACGGAGACACCAGTTGGAGGAGGCACAATACCGGCAGCCATGACTAAATAATTAATTGTCGTAACAACTAAAGGCGCCAATACCCATGGAATCAAAATAGTCGCATTCAATACGATCGGTAATCCGAAAATAGCTGGTTCATTCACATTAAAAATTCCAGGAGCCAAAGCCAAACGACCAACATCGCGGTATTGTTTCTTCTTCAGGACAAATGCCATCAGGATCACAACGGCTAGAGTCATACCAGAACCGCCCAAGCCAACAGTGAAGGTCTCCATAAATGGTTTGGAAATAATGTGGGGCAATGGATTGCCAGCCTTATAAGCTTCCAAGTTGTCCAGCATCAAGGTATTCCAAATCGGGTCCATTACAGAATTGACAATGATCTGTCCGTGAAGACCAAAGAACCATAAAAATTGGACTAAGAAAAGAGCTAATAAAGTAGCAGGTAAACTGCTGCCAAGACCAGTCAAAGGTTTTTGAATGACCTCATAGATGACATCGTGGAGATTCGCATGGAAGACACCGGTCATAATTGCATTTACGATTAAGAAAACAGTCAATGTCAGGACTGCCGGAATCAAGGCCGCAAAAGATTTTGTGACTGCCGGCGGAACACCGTCGGGCATTTTGATCTGCCAGCCTCGCTTAGTCACACGGCAATAAATTTCTGCTGCAAGAAATGCAGCGATCATTCCAATAAACATTCCTTTTGCACCAAGTCGATCTAATGATAAGATACCGCTGATTTTTTCTCCGTTTTCCAGCGTCATTGCAAAAGGCGTTAGGATCAAGAAACTCGCAAAGGAGACCGCACCGCCAAAAATACCTTCTACTTCATAAGATTCTGATAAATAATAGCCGATCCCGAATGTAACGAAGACAGACATGATGCTCATCGTAGCATTTTGTCCGTTACCAAAAAGGTCACCTAAGATCCCTTTGGTGGCATCATTGAAAAAAGGTAAATTATTAATCACGACAACGATTGATCCAAACATCGTAAGTGGAAATGACAACATAAAGGCATCTCTAAGTACAGTCAAGTAGCGATTTTGCCCTAACTTATTTGCTAGCGGCATGATTTTCTCCGCCAGTTTATCCATAAACCCATTCATTTTCTTCACCTCTAGATTTTTTTGTAATCGATTACAGCTATAATTTAGCACGATTCTGTTTACATGTCTAGTCATAGTTTAAAATATGATTGATTTTTATTTCTAATTTGTTTATGATAGTCGTAGAAGATAGGTGGTCAGTTTTTTGAAAGGCAAAAGTTTGAAAACGAATTAGGAGGAAAATGAGATGAAGTATACATTTCCAAAGGATTTTTGGTGGGGTTCTTCAGCTAGCGGTCCACAGACCGAGGGCAGATTTACCGGCGATGGCAAAGGTGAGAATATTTGGGATTATTGGTATGAATTAGAACCGGAAAAATTTTTTGATCAAGTAGGTCCGGATAAAACTTCTCGGGTGTATGAAAAATATCAAGAAGATGTTCAGTTGATGAAGCAGATCGGTCATAATTCATTTCGCACGTCGATCCAATGGAGTCGCTTGATTCCTAATGGAACAGGGACAGTTAATCAAGCAGCGGTTGATTTTTACAATCATTACATTGATGAGCTGCTCGCAAATGGCATCGAACCATTTTTTAACCTCTATCATTTCGATATGCCTTTAGCGTTGCAGGAAAAAGGCGGCTGGACCAATCGTGAAACTGTGGATGCTTACGTTACCTATGCTAAAACCTGTTTTGAGTTGTTTGGCGATCGAGTAAAAAAATGGTTCACTCATAACGAACCGATCGTGCCCGTAGAAGGCGGGTATCTCTATCAATTCCATTATCCGAATCATGTCATTATGGAAGAAGCCGTAGCGGTGGGGTATCACGAAAATTTAGCCAGCGCAAAAGCAATACAAAGCTATCATGAGATGGATTTGGATGGAGAGATCGGGATCATTTTAAATTTAACGCCAAGCTATCCGCGAGATGAAAATAATCCTGAAGATGTCAAAGCTGCTCAGATGGCGGATGCCTTCTTTAATCGTTCCTTTTTAGATCCGGCGGTGAAGGGGGAATTTCCTGAAGAGTTGATGACAGTGATAAAAGAGCTGGATATTGTTCCTGAGATTCAGGAGGGCGATCTGGCAATAATTAAAAATAATACGGTTGATCTATTGGGGATCAATTATTATCAGCCACGCCGGATCAAAGCCAAAGAGACACCGATCGATCCAAGTCATGGACCAATGCCGGATGATTATTTCGATTATTATGATATGCCTGATAAAAAGATCAATCCTTATCGAGGATGGGAAATCTATGAAAAAGGGATTTACGATATCTTGACGAATGTGCGGGAAGATTATGGCAACATCCGCTGCTTTATCTCAGAAAATGGGATGGGCGTCGAAGGTGAGGAGCGCTATATCAATGAAGATGGACAAATCGATGATGATTATCGCATTGAGTTTGTCACCGAGCATTTGAAATATGTGCATCAAGCGATTCAGGAAGGAACGAATTGTTTAGGTTATCATATGTGGACCTGTATGGATAATTGGTCATGGACCAATGCTTATAAAAATCGTTATGGGTTTATTTCGGTGGATATCAAAAATGAAGGCAAGCGGACGATTAAAAAATCCGGACACTGGTTTAAAACAGTAGCTGAGAACAACGGCTTTATTGATTAAGAAAAAACGACGAAAACACGATAGATGTGTTTTCGTCGTTTTTTTTGCGTCAAATAAAAATAATCAGTGAATTCCCCAAATTATAAAGGAGATGTAGGCAGACGGCTCCCCACAAGCAGTTGGATTTTTTATAAGTTAAAGAACAAGTAACATGCAAAGATAGCAGCAACAAAATATGTGGGAATGACAGTGCGTTAAGCTGCTGGCCGCTCATCCATTTGAGGGGATAGTGAATGAGGACAAATAAAATAGCAGTAATGATTGAACATAGATGCCTATTTTGGACTAACCCTTGTAGGCGTGTTTCGATATAGCCGCGATAAATCATTTCCTCAGCTAGAGCACTATTAAAAAATAAGAGCACCATCGGCAAATTTATCGATCCTAGCATGACTTTGCTGACATCATTGAACAGATAAGAAATACTGGCGTAGAAGATTAATTGTACACCGAGAAAAAGAAAACCCCAAAGCATGCTCTGTTTAAGATTTTTGAGGTGGATACCGATACTTTCTGCTTTCTCTTTAAAAACGCCTAAGAAAATGATTAAAGCAGCGATATCTAAAATAGGAAAAAGGTAATTGGAACTTCTAACGAGGGATAAGGGAAGATCACTCATGACAAAGAGACCTTGAGAAAAGGCTAAGAAAAAAACAATCAAGAAAAGAAATAGGGCGCTAACTGCCTGTTTTTTAGTATATGTTTCAGGTTGAGCGATCATCGTAACCCTCCATAATTTTACTTTAAGTATAGCAGATCAATTATATCTTAAAAGAAAAAATCGAGGGGGAAATTGGTCGGAAGTGTGTTTTTTATTTGAGCGAACAATTATATAGAAACGTTTAATTAATAGAAATTTGCAAATGTTCTTTTATAAGAAAGCCGTTGTAAACGTTTTATCAATATGATACCATCTATTTAAATTGGTACCAACAAATATAGAAAGAGGTGTATGAATCTAAGGTGAAAGAATATAGGGATTTTTGTTTCAGCACGATGCATATTTCTAAATTTTAAGAAAAAGAGGTGTAGAAAATGAATAAGTTTAATTTGTTTTTGGAGAAGAAGCTTTTGCCGATCGCATCAAAGTTGGGAGCGAATCGGGTATTGATCGCCATTCGGAATGGGATCACATTGAGTATGCCATTGATTATTATCGGTTCATTATTTTTGATCATCGGAAATTTTCCGATTGATGCGTGGATCGATTGGCTAGGAAAAACCGGTATTATTGATTATTTGAACAAAGGGACAAATGGCAGCTTTGGAATTATGGGATTGGTTGCGAGTTTTGGGATCGCGCAGAGTTTAGCCAGTCAGCATGATGTTGATGGAACCTCTGCTGGTGTAATTGCCCTGTCTTCTTTTTTGGTAGCGACACCGAATATTTTTTCTGGTGGAGAGGAGCCTGTGGAAGGGATTCCAGTTGCTTATATGGGCAGTCGGGGATTGTTCGTAGCAATCGTTTTAGGTATTATCACTGCGTTGATCTTCGCTTGGTTTATCAATCATAATATTCAGATCACGCTTCCGGATTCTGTGCCGCCGGCAGTCTCAAAAAGCTTTAGTGCATTAATTCCTGGTGCGGCTATCATCACTCTTTGGTTAGTCATCTTTGCATTATTAGATGCAACTGGGATCGGAAATATTCATGATCTGCTGTTGAAGATTTTTGGCGGTCCGTTAGGGTTGCTAGGAGCAACGATCGGCGGGACAGTCATTTCGATTTTCTTAAACAGTGCTTTTTGGTTTACTGGGATTCATGGCGGGAACGTTGTAAATAGTATTATTTCACCTATTTGGCTAATGAATACTGATGCCAATCGGTTGATTTATCAAGCGGATCGGACAGCAGAATTGCCGCACATCATCACTCAGCCATTTATTGATAATTTTGTCTATATGGGCGGTGGCGGTGCCACGATCGGGTTGGTGATTGTTATTACGATTATTGCTCTCAAGAAAAAATCGAGTCAATTAACCAAAACAATGGCTCCATTGACATTGACTCCTGGTATATTTAATATTAATGAACCAGCTATGTATGGGCTTCCAGTAGTATTGAACATCAGTCTGATTATTCCGTTTATCTTAGCGCCAATGGTCAATGCACTGGTCACCTACTTTACTATGTCTTCCGGGTTAGTCGCGAGAACGGTCGGAATCGCTGTTCCTTGGACGATGCCGCCGGTTATCAGCGGTTTTCTTGCAACGGGCGGTCATATGAGCGGCGCTATATTGCAGGTAGTGTTGATAATTTTGGATATCTTGATCTATTATCCCTTCTATCAAACCGTTGAGCGTCAAAATGTATTAGCTGAAAGTGGAACATCAAATAACTAGAAAATGTGAGGAATCTAAAAAATGGTAAAACGATTAATTAGCGCGAATGCATCAGATTTATTAGCAATGTCAGCAGCAGAATTAAAGCAAAGTATCAAAGCAAGTGAAGGAAGAACGATCGTCTCTGAAAATGTAGCTGTAAGAGAGTCGTTGGTAGGAGATATCACCAATGCAGAAGTAGCGCGGGCCTTTGGTGCAGATTTGATTTTACTAAATGGTGTGGATGTCTTGAATTTGAAAATCGAAGGATTGGAATTATCCGCTGATGAAACAGAAGAAGAACTGATCCATAAATTAAGAAAGCTGGTTGGACGTCCGATCGGTGTGAACTTGGAGCCGGTGGATCAGGATGCGAAAATGGCAGAGAATAAATTAACGATTCCTTTAGGTCGTCAAGCGAATGAAGAAACACTGAAACAAGCTGAGAAACTAGGCTTTGACTATATTTGTTTAACTGGAAACCCCGGAACAGGTGTGACCAATAAGCAGATCAATCAGGCAATCAAACGAGCGAAGGAACATTATAACGGATTGGTGATTGCAGGGAAAATGCATGGAGCCGGCGTTGATGAACCAGTAGCAGATTTCCAAGCGATTCAATCTTTTGTTGAAAGTGGGGCGGATATCATCTTGGTTCCTGCTGTGGGAACGGTGCCTGGCTTTGACAGCGATGATTTAAAAGCCGCTGTGAAGGCTGTTCATCAAGCGGGAGCACTTATTATGACAGCTATTGGAACCAGTCAAGAAAGTGCCGATGAAGAAACGGTGCGACAAATCGCGATCCAAAACAAAATCTGCGGTGTGGACATCCAGCACATAGGAGATGCCGGCTATTCAGGTATTGCGCCTGTCGAAAATATCCTTGCTATGAGTAAGGCGCTTCGTGGTGCGCGACACACGATTTCAATGATGGCTCGTTCAATCAACCGCTAGACATTAAAAAATCCTGTTCAAAGTAAACTGGTAGTAAAAATGCTTTTCTGTCATAATAGTAAAGACAATGTGTCAGAATGAATGAAAAGGGCTACTATTTAGCAGAGGTGTTTTTATATGGCGAAGTATCATGAGATTTCTACTGAATTGATCAAAGAAATAGTCGACGGAAAATATAGTGGGCAAGGAAAATTGCCAACAGAGAAAGAATTGAGCGAACATTTTGATACAAGTAGAAATACAATTCGAAGCGCAATCAATTTACTGACGGATGAAGGATATGTGTATAAAGTACAGGGGAGCGGTATTTATTTGCGACCAGTAAATTTCGATGAAAGTACCAATTTAAATTTAATCAAAGGTTTTTCTAGTGAACAGCAGTCAGAAACTAGTAAAATCAAAATTTTGAAGTTGGAGTTGATCGAAGCAGATCAAAGATTAGCTTCGGAGCTTAACTGCGATGTGGGAGAAGCATTATATTATTTAAGACGGATTCGCTATGTGAATAATGAGCCCGTTCGAGTGGAACAATCCTATTATCGTCAAGAAGTGGTTCCTTATCTGGGACGAGAAATTGCGGAAGCATCGATTTATGATTATTTAACGCAAAATCTAAAATTACAGATCGGCTTTGCTGACCGTAAAATCTGTGCGGATTATCTGGCAAAAGAAGATGCTGAATTATTGGGATTAGCAGAAAACGACCCTGCATTAGTAGTAAAAGAGAAAACGTATCTTTCAAATGGTCAGATCGTAAACTTAGGGGAAGCAGTTTTGCATTTTCAAAAAATATCACTCTTTTCAAGTGCCAAGAGTTCTGAGTGAAATGCCGACGTAATTAGATAACTTATAATAGAAGAAACAAGAACAGTTTAATGAGAAATACGTCTATTGAATTCAATAGGCGTATTTTTCTTTTTGTATACTGAAAATTTGCGAAACAAATTAATGACCAGAAAGGCAATCTATACTATAATATGAGAAACTATCAATAGATTTTTAATCTAAAGAACATTTATTCTAAGAATATTTATGGAAATGAGTGAGACGATGATCGATCCACAAGTCAAAGAATTAGAAGAATTAGTCACTACGATGCGCCGCGAATTGCACCAAATACCTGAATTAGGCTTGGAAGAAAAACAAACTGCCGCATATATTCGAAACAAGCTGGCATCCTTTGGTGTTACTGAGACTTATGAAGTGATTGAAACAGGTACGATCGCGGTCTTGCGAGGAGAAAAACCTGGAAAGACGTTGGCTTTTCGGTCAGATATCGATGCTTTGCCAGTGGAAGAACAAACTGGTTATGAGTTTGCTTCCAAAACACCGGGCAAGATGCATGCTTGCGGGCATGATGGACATATGGCGACGTTATTGGGTTTCATTGCATATTTGCACAAATATCCTGGAAAAATTCAAGGAACGCTTGTTTTTGTTTTCCAACCGGCAGAAGAAGGACCGGGCGGGGCTGAATTAATTATGAAAACAGGCATTTTACAAAAATTAGGCGTGGAAGAAATCGTCGGCCTGCATGTTTTTCCTGATTTGCCGGCTGGGAAAATTTCTTGCCGTCCGGGACCGATGATGGCGCGTAATGCGGAGGTAACGATCACGATTAAAGGTGTCAGCACTCATGGGGCGCAGCCTCAACTAGGAGAAGACGCGATCGTTGCGGCTGGCGGAGTGATCTCTGGCTTAAACAGTATTTTAGCAAGAAATATTGGTCCATTGGATAATGTGGTTTTGACCTTTGGCACGATCCATGGCGGCGAAGCGATGAATATCGTGGCTAAGGAAGTCGTTTTACACGGAACGATGCGGGCTTTTGATGACAAGGTTTATGATGAGGTCGTTCGTCGGACAGAATTATTAGCAGGAGAAATCGCCAAAGGTTACGGCTGTGAAGCAGTGGTTGATTTCAATCATATGTATCGAGTGGTAGACAATGATCCGAAAATGGTCGAAACGCTGGAAAAGGTCGCGGCGGATTATTATGTAGAAACACCGCCATATTTGATCGCGGAAGATTTCTCGATGTACCAGCAGGAAATCCCCGGTATGTTTTTCTTTTTGGGAATTCGCGATGAGGAAAAGGGCTATACTTATCCGCTCCATAGCGGAAAGATGAAATTTGATGAAGTGAATCTGCTTTTAGGGATTCAGACTTTTGTGAACTTGATCGCTGGATTGAATGATAATTAAGGGGGCTTACAATGGAATTTGAAACTAAAAATGGACATTTGATGTGGGATGGCTGCGACACTGTCGAATTAGCAGAAAAATTTGGCACACCATTATATGTTTTTTCCCAAACATTAATAGAAGAGAAGTGCCAAGAATTGCAGCGGGATTTTGTTGAGAAGTATGAAAATGTACGGGTGGCCTTTGCCAGTAAAGCTTTTTCGACTTTAGCAATGTTAAAAATTATTCAGCAGCAAGGATTTTCTTTAGATGTCGTTTCTGACGGCGAACTGTATACGGCGATCAAAGGAAACTTTCCAGCTGAACATATTGAAATGAACGGCAATAATAAATCGATTGAAGAATTGGAAATGGCGATCGATTATGGCGTTGGCCGGATTATCGTTGATAGCCTGCAGGAAGTCGATCTGATCTCAGCAATCGCTAAAGAAAAACAAAAAGTAGTGGACATCCTGTTCCGAATTACACCGGAAGTGAATGTTCAGACCCATTCGTTTATTTCGACGGGACAAAAAGATTCAAAATTCGGCATTCCGATTGATGAGGATATTCTATTCCCGCAAATTCAAAATGCGATCAACACACCAGAAGTGAATTTCTTAGGCTTCCATTTCCATGTCGGCAGTCAATTATTTGATAATCACTCGCATCTTGCGGCGGCGGAGATTGCTTTGGATTTGGTTAAAATGGTGAGGGAACGCTTTGACTATACGATCAAAGAGTTGAATTTCGGCGGCGGCTTTGGTGTTCGTTACACGGATGCAGATCAGCCGAAACCATTTAGTTACTTCACAGATCCGATGATGAAAAAAGTTCTGGATTTTTGTAAAAAAGAAGATTTCCCGCAGCCTGCTGTTGTGATCGAACCGGGTCGCAGTATTGTTGCCGAAGCAGGGATCAGCCTGCACAAAATCGGAGCAATCAAGGAACTTCCCGGTTTGCGGAAATATGTCAGTATCGATGGCGGGATGACGGATAATATTCGTCCGGGACTATATGAAGCGGAATATACAGGTATTTTAGCGAATAAAGCCGAAGATATGGCAGTTGAAAAAGTGACAGTTTCGGGGAAAGCCTGCGAAAGTACCGATATTTTAGTGAAGGATATCGAGCTGCCGACTGTTGAAGCGGGCGATATTTTCGCGACGTTTTCAACGGGAGCGTATGGCTATTCAATGGCCAGCAATTATAATAAACTGGCTATCCCGGCAGTTGTTTTGACAAAAGCGGGGCAAGCGGAGATTATTGTAAAAAGACAAACCTTGGATCAAATTATTCAAAATGAAGAAATTCCAAGCTTTTTGAAATAGAAACTCCTGAAATGAGGCTAGAGTATGAAGGTACCCTTTTACAAAATGCAAGGCGCTGGAAATGATTTTATTTTAATCGACAATCAGCAGCTGAATTTTTCTAGTGAGCAATTAACAAAATTTTCGGCCCGTGTTTGTACACGACGGATTTCAGTCGGAGCAGACACCTTGATCGCGATTGAAGCGGCTCGTGGTGACGGAGATTTTTATGCGCGCTTTTTCAATGCGGACGGTTCCGAAGCAGAAATGTGTGGAAACGGTGCTCGCTGTGTGGCGCGTTGGGCCTATGAAACAGGGATCGCAAAGGAAAAAATGATGATTGAGACGATTGCCGGGGATGTACCAGCAGAACGTTTAGATACCCGAACGTACCGTGTGCAGCTAAACTCGCCGACAGTTTTTGAAGCAGATAAGCAGATTCAAGTCGATGGAAAAGGGGTTACAGTGGATTACGTCGAGTTAGGCGATCCGGGAATTCCTCATTTAGTCGTTCATGTGCCTGATCTGGCTATGACTGAATTAGAAACGATTTTTGATTTTGCCAGAAAGCTGCGGAATCATCCTGCGTTTGAAAAAGGAGCGAATGTGAACTTTTATGATATTCTGCCTGATCAAACCGTTGTGGAACGTACCTATGAGCGAGGCGTTGAAGATTTTACTTTAGCCTGCGGAACTGGAACTGGTTCGACAGCCTATGCGCTGACAAAAAAAGGGTTAGTTAAGAATAATCCAGTGGTGATTGAAGTTTTGGGCGGGCAGCTTCAGGTGAACGTAGTAAATGATGAACTGTACTTGATTGGCGATACGAATATCGTCGTTGAGGGCACGATTTTAGATGAAGACTTAGCAGTATAATCGCAAGTTTTAATATTTAACAAAAAGAAACCGAACGGTCATAGTTCTATCGAATACGATAGGATATGACCGTTCGGCTTTTTTTAATCAATCAAGACAATTTTTTGTTTGTTGTATTCTTTACGAACCTTATCCGGGATTTCCTCTGAGATCAAATAGGTCAGATCATCTACAGGACCCACGATGTGATTACTGATGGTCCCGAATTTATCGTTGGTGATCATTCCCAAAACTTCAGTAGAGACGCGGACCATTTCGCGTTTAATTTCTGATTCTTGCGTGGTTGGTACGCTCGTTCCGGCATCCAAATCAAGATTGTAGATGCCCATAATATAGAGATCTGCTCGAATATTTTGCAGCTGCTTGAATGCTTGGACGCCAATGTTGATCATGGATTGCTTATAAAAGACGCCGCCGATGTTGATGATCTCAAGGTTAGGGTGCTGAGCTAGCTCCATGGCGATCGGCGGACTGTTGGTAATGATCGTTGCCCGAAAATCTTGCGGAATTACTTTTGCTAACGCTAAGTTAGTCGTACTGCCATCGATGATAATAACGGAATCTTCTTTTAAAAAGGGCAGCGCTTTATGAGCCAGCTCTTTTTTTCGATCACTAGCCACAGTTTCCCGATAATTAAAATCAGTGATCGGCGGTCCTACACGTAAGGCGCCGCTGTGAACTCTTTTTAAAAGACCTTGCCCATCCAATTCCTTTAAATCCCGCCGAATCGTATCCTCAGAAACGTTAAAGCGCTGACTCAAGTCGCTGGCGATAACCTTTTGTTCAATATTTAATAAATCTACAATTTTTTGATGTCGTTCCTCTTTCAGCATGTTGCGCACTCCTTCTTATTTCTTCCTGTTTATCATGCCATGTATGCGCTTTTGTGTCAATTTTATTTGAGTTTAATCGGATAAACGCGCAAAAACATGCAGATAAAATTAAATAATTTGCGCGTTTGTATTGACTTGTGTTTGTTAAGCGATTACAATGAACTTGTAAATGAAGGATGTACGGCATTCGAACTCGCTGATTTTTCCGGATAAAATCGGCGTATTGAAAGTAGGAGGACGCTTATGGAGAAGCAAATCATTTTATCGCCATCCATCATGTGTGGAGATTTGGTGAATTTAGAAAAAAGTATCAATGATTTAGAAGCGATCGGCATGGACACTCTGCATATCGATGTTATCGATGGCTCATTTAGCCCAAGCATGCCATTAGGAATCGAAACGATCAAACGAATGCGGGAAATCACTTCGATGAATTTCGATGTGCATATTATGTCGAAGGACAATGAATTTTTTATCGGCGAGATGCTGAATATTGGTGTTGAAGGAATTACTTTCCATCACGAGACTAGCCTGCATGTTGACCGCTACATTCAAATGATCAAGAATGCGGGGACGAAAGTTGGTGTGGCCTTGAATCCGGCAACCCCTTTAAATGTTTTAAACTACGTTTTACCAGAGATTGATCGAGTATGCTTAATGCTGATCAACCCGGGATTTGCGACGAATAAAGCAGAAAAGCAAATTCCTTATGCATTGAAAAAAATTACTGATTTGCGGCAATTGGTTGACGACCTAGGCTTAACAACAGATATCCAAGTTGATGGGCGAGTATCACTGGCGACGATTCCTGATTTATTAGATGCTGGTGCAACAAACTTAGTATTGGGAAGTACGAGTCTGTTTATTTCAGGAAATACATTAGCAGAAAATCGTCAGTTATTGTCTGAAGCAGTAAACAAAGCGGCTTTAGTTTGATAAGGAGGGAAAACGTTGGGGTTTAAGAGTGTAGAAAAAAAAATCGTCAATGAAATTGCGGCGACTTTAGATAGTATTGCAGTGGAAGATGTGGAGCAGCTAGTTGCGGAAATCGAAAAGGCTGAACGAGTTTTCTTTGTCGGTGTCGGTCGTGTACTGCTTTCTTTAGAAGGAATTGCGAAGCGTTTGGCACATTTAGGCGTGCAAACGGTCGTAGTCGGTCAAATCACCGAGCCAGCGATCACTGAAAACGACTTGTTGATTGTCGGATCAGGCAGCGGTGAAAGTTCTTTTCCGCTAGCCATTGCGAAAAAGGCGAAGAGTTTTGCTGCAACAGTGGCACATATCGGATCGAACGCGAACAGTTCAATGAAGGAACATACGGATCTTTTTATTCGGATACCGGTTCAAACGAAGTTGGCTCTGCCGGGAGAAATTCCTTCTGTTCAGCCAATGACGAGTTTATTTGAACAATGTCTACTATTATTAGGAGACAGTATTGCTCTGATGATGGTGGAGGAAAAAGAGATCGATATGCATAGCTTGTGGCAGTATCATGCGAATTTGGAGTAGGTGAAGAAAATGAAAGCAGTACATTTTGGTGCCGGGAATATCGGTCGAGGGTTTATTGGACAGATTTTACGGCAAAATGGTTTTGACCTTTGCTTTGTTGATACTAATGCTGAGCTGATTCAACAACTGAATCAAGCTGGCGGCTATTCGATTGAGATTATCGATGAAAATGCGACGACGGATTTTATTGATCGGGTCACCGCTTTAAATAGTATCACTGAAACAGAAAAAGTGATTGCGGCGATTGCTGATGCAGATATTTTAACTACGTCGGTTGGTGCGAATAATTTAGCAAAGATCGCACCAGCGATTGCGAAAGGGTTAAACAAACGGCTTCAACAAAAGCGTAGTATCAATATTTTGGCTAACGAAAATGTGATCAATGCCAGCGATATTCTGAAAAAGGAAGTTTATGCGCTGTTATCTGATGAAGAGAAGGTGGAATTTGATCAACTTGCCTATTTTGTAAACACAGCGATTGATCGGCAATCTCTCGGGAAAATCGTCGATGGCAAAGCGATCGCGGTAGTTGAACCTTATTATGAATGGGTAATTAACCGTCGGCAATTTGATCCGGCCACACCATTTGAACTAAAAAAAGTCGTCTTGATTGATGAAATGCAGCCCTATATCGAACGTAAGCTGTATATCGTTAACGCAGCACATGCGGCAATCGCCTATTTAGGTGCTCTGCATGGCTATAAGACGATCCAAGCCGCGATCCAAGATCAGAGAATTTTGGATTTGGTCAAGCAATTTTTAGCGGAGAATCTGGAGTATTTCGTGCAGGAATACCAGTTTGACCGAGAAGATTTAAAAATTTTTATCAAAAAAACGTTAAAGCGGCAGGGAAATCAAAAGCTTTCGGATGAAATCAGCCGTGTCGGCGGTTCCCCGATCAGAAAATTAGGACCGAATGATCGCTTAGTGGCACCAGTTGTAAAATTAGCTGCCTCTGATTTACCGCATGAAGCAGGTGTGAAGATTATTGCGGCAGGTTATCTTTATCGGAACGCTGCTGACAGCGAGGCAGAAAAAATATCTGCGATGATTGAAACAGAGGGCTTGGAAACGACGATTAAAAATATTTCTAATTTAGCTGGTGCGTTGCTTGCAGAAGTGGTTGCGGCTTATCAATCACTGGTATAGGAGGTACAGATGTTAAAAGAACAATTAACAGGAAATACAAAATTTATCGATTCGATTGACTCTTGGCAGGACGCCATTCGTTTGGGCGCACAGCCGCTTTTGGCGCAAGGCATTGTAGAAGAAACATATGTTGAAGCGATGATCCAAAATGTCTTAGACAATGGCAATTATATTATTTTATTGCCGCAAGTTGCGATGCCCCATGCACGTCCTGAATATGGCAGCAAGGGCGTTGGGATGACTTTTCTACATTTGGAGGAGCCTGTGATGTTTCCGGGAGAAGAGCCAGTAAAAGTTTTATTTACGCTTTCATCGGATTCGCCAGACGGACATTTAGAGCTGATTGCGAGTTTAGGTGAAGTGTTGAGTGATGAGGAATTATATCAGAAATTATTTGATGTTGAGACAGAGCAAGCGTTGTTGGATTTGATCAAGGAGTAAAGGAGAGAAGGAAATGGATGTAACGAATGAGGGAAAACAGGTATCGATGCGTGCGAGAGTTCAAGCCTTTGGCGGATTCTTAACGAATATGGTGTTGCCGAACATTGGTGCGTTTATTGCTTGGGGGATTGCGACGGCATTATTCATTCCAACTGGCTGGTTTCCAAATGAATCACTGAATGAGTTAGTCGGACCAACAGTCAGTTACTTGTTGCCATTATTGTTAGCTTATACTGGCGGTCGCATGATCGGCGGACAACGGGGTGCCGTTTTAGGAACGATCGGAACCATTGGGTTGATCATTGGTGCAGATATCCCGATGTTCATGGGTGCCATGATCATGGGACCGCTAGGCGGCTGGGTCATGAAAAAAACGGATAACTTTTTAGACGGAAAGATTCCTGCTGGTTTTGAGATGGTGGTCAATAATTTTTCAATCGGTATTATCGGCTTTATCTTAATGTGCTTGTCTTATTTAATTGTTGGACCAACGATCCAATCAGCGAATCAATTGGTGACAAATGCGATTGAAGCATTAGTTTCGACGGGGTTCTTACCTTTACTTTCTTTGGTCAATGAACCGGCGAAAGTCCTGTTCTTAAATAATGTGATTGACCAAGGTGTGTATTATCCGCTAGGGATGCAGCAAACGCTAGAAGCCGGCAAATCTATTTACTTCATGGTAGCTTCAAACCCTGGACCTGGTTTAGGTTTACTATTAGCGTATTCTTTCTTTGGAAAAAAAGCAGCCAAACGGACGGCGCCAGGTG
The DNA here is from genome assembly GCF_005405485.1 of Enterococcus hulanensis. Taxonomy (GTDB): domain Bacteria; phylum Bacillota; class Bacilli; order Lactobacillales; family Enterococcaceae; genus Enterococcus_A; species Enterococcus_A hulanensis. The sequence continues at coordinate 187,302 of NZ_BJED01000002.1, forward strand.
CCATCATTATCCACTTCTTTGGCGGTATTCACGAAATGTATTTCCCTTACGTATTGATGAAACCGATTACGATTTTGTCAATGATCGCAGGGGGAATGGCGGGAACGCTGACCTTCCAATTACTTAATGTCGGTTTAGTTGCGGGACCAAGTCCTGGCTCGATCTTTTCATACTTAGCCTTGACTCCTCGCGGAAATTTCTTTGGTGTGATTGCAGGTGTAGTTATCGCAACTGCTGTTTCATTTTTAGTGACGGCCGTGATTTTGAAAGCAGACAAGACCGTAGATGACGATGACAGCTTTGAAGAATCTGTACAAAAGTCAAAATCCATGAAATCAGAAGGAAAAGAGTTATTGAATAAGGACAGCGGACAGGCAGTTAATGCCGTTGTGGCCAACTTAAACAAAGTTTCATTCGCTTGCGATGCTGGAATGGGCAGCAGTGCGATGGGTGCTACGACCTTCAAGAAAAAATTACAAAAAGCAGGCATTACTGATATTGAAGTTAAAAATTATCGAATCGAAGATGTACCGAAGGACAGCGATATGGTCGTCGTTCATCAAGACTTAGAAGAACGAACCCGCAATGCTCATCCGAAAATGAAAATCGTTACACTGAAAAATTATTTACAAGATCCAGCGATCGATGAATTAGTGAATGAGATCGTTGAGGCGAAAACAAAAGAGTAAATTTGACACCGGTGAAAAGCTCACCGGTGTTTTTGTCTAAAAAAATTAACAATTGGATTTCGTTGACGTGAAAATTTGTAGGACGTATCATGAAGTGAGTATGATTAACTAGGAGGCTGACATGAAAAAATTTAAGAAAATGGTGGCGATCGAGCCGACCAAACTATTACCTGAGTGGGACGAGAAACTGAAAGAGTTGGCGGAGGAAACAATCTTTTATGACGATATTCCAACTGATTCATCAGTAATCATTGACCGGATCGGGGATGCCGATTGTGTGATGTTAAGTTTTACGAGCTTTATTGATAAGGAAGTATTGGATGCGTGTCCGAACATTCGTTACATTGGTATCTGTGCCAGCTTGTATGCGCCGGAAAATGCGAATGTAGATATTCTTCACGCGGAGAAAAAGGGAATTGTCGTGACTGGCGTGCGAGATTACGGCGATGAAGGTGTAAAAGAATATGCTATCAGTGAATTGGTTCGCCTGCTGCAAGGGCGCGGACCGGCGATGTGGAAGGATGAACCGATGGAATTGACCGATGTCAAAGTCGGTATCGTTGGCATGGGAACGGTCGGCAGTCTATTGGCTCGGACGATGAATTTTTTCGGGATGGATGTCAATTACTACAGCCGGACCCGCAAACCTGAGATTGAAAAAGAATTAGACATGGACTATTTATCTTTGGATGAACTGTTAAGCAAGGTGGATATTCTGATTACTTGCCTGAATAAAAATGTTGTTTTGCTAGATGAAGCGGCGTTCCAAACATTCGGCAACGGAAAAATTCTGATGAATGTATCGATCGCACCATCTCACGAAGTATCCGCGCTAAAAAATTGGCTGGCTCAGCCGGGTAATTATGCCTTCAGTGACACGGAAGCAGGTTTAGGCGAAGAAGTGCTTGGCTTGCCCAATGTTTTCGCCGGTAAAACCAATGCAGGACTGACTTCGATGGCAAAAGTGCGTTTGGCACAAAAAGTCATCGAAAATATTGCGGATTTCCAAAAGAACAACTAGTTTGATTGATCCAAGCGTGATTGCTTGGGTCTTTTTTTAAAGCATACAAAAAGGGTCCGCTTTTACAAGCGAAGCCCTTTTTTTCGTGATTGGATAAAATTTCCGAGAATAAAAATCAAAATACCCAGCCAAATAAAGGCGAAGGCGATGAATTGCGGCAAAGCATAAGGTTCGTGGAATAAAAAGATCGCCATTGCCAGCATGATGGTGGGATTGACATATTGTAAAAAACCGATCGTGATGTAGGACAATTTTTTCACCGCGGTCGCAAACAATAGTAACGGAATCGCGGTGACGATCCCGGCACCCATCAGCAACAAATTGGTGTTCAATGAATAATTCATAAAGCCTACCGGTGAAAGGAAAAACAAATAAATCAACGCCAATGGCGCAATGATCAGCGTTTCCAAGGTAATGCTGGTCGCGGCACTTAGCTGCAGCTGTTTTTTAGTTAGACCGTACAAACAGAAACTAGCAGCCAAAAAAAGTGAGTTAAACGGAAAAACACCCGTTTGAATCGTTAATAAGACCACGCCTGTCAATGCACACAAGCTGGCGATTTTTGCTTGCCTAGACAACGGTTCTTTCAAATAAATGGCACCAGCCAGCACATTCAATAAGGGGTTGATGTAATACCCCAGACTAGCTTGTTGAACCTGTCCAATCGACACTGTGTAAATATAAGTCCCCCAATTTAATGAAACAAAAATTGCCGCGGCAATGATTGCCAGTGTGTTGCGTCTGCTTTTCAAAAGCTCTTTGACCTCTCGAATAAACGTCGGGATCTTTCGTAAGACGACCAAATAAATCGTCATAAAAATCAGCGACCAAATAATTCGGTAAAATAAAATATCCACCGATCCGACATTGCCTAATAATTTCCAATAAAGCGGCAGGATGCCCCAAATAATATACGCGCCAAACCCATAAACCAACCCAGAATCTTTTTTCATTGGAACCTCCTTGAATCAATAGTGTCTCATCATTTTAACATAAACGATTCGGTGATTTTTCAGAAAAAATAATTTTGACGAAGCTCCGAGCAAAATCTGCGTAAAAAAATAGAGACGAAAACGTCTCTATTAATTTTCTTAAAATGAGTATGCGATCAAAGAGATGCCAGCCATCATAAAATAGAAGCCTACTAAAAAAGCAAGTGTCAATGCTGAAGTTAGCGGATTGAACAGCAGCATGAAGCCTAAGATCACTCCGATAACATTAATGACGACATGAAACCAGTAATAACCTGTACTTTCGATTCTGTAGATACCCGCCGTCATCAATCCCACGATGGAATCAAATAAGAACCAGACAGCAAACACAAACGGCAACGCTACTAAACCAGCAGAGATATTAAATAAGAAGAAAATACCAACCAATAAATCAAAGATCCCCAGTACGATTAAGAGAGTTGATTTTTGATTTGTAAATTCATGAATTTTCCGTCTGAAGAATAATTCGAAGATTCCTTTTAGAATTGCTGAAATAGCAAATACATAAACAATGGCAAGTAAACTACTTTGCGGATCTCTGAATGATACTAAAGAAACCAGAATAAAGATGATGCCCATTAAAAAATAAGGCAAACTGAAATTTGATCTTCTTTCCATATTTTTCACCTCCCTTAAAAAAGGGTATCACTTACTGAAAAAATATGAAAAGAAAACGATCGCTAATGAAAACAGTTCTCATTTTTCAAAGTCAGGGTCAATCATGGTGATTTTGAGCATCTTTTATCGCCTTAAATGCATTGATACCAAATGAGATCAGAAAAAAGAAGCTCGCCCATTTAAGTATCGTTCCAGCTTGAAAGGCGAAGAAAAGTGAGACAAAAAAATAGGCAATAGCTAAATAGAGATACCTGTTATTGAAATGTTTCATGTTCATTAGGACCACCTCGTTACTTCTTTAGAGGAGTATATTCTTTTTAGCCGTTCAGCGTCAAAAGGGAAGCACTGGAAAATAAAAAGCCCTGCACAAGATATGCAATCTCATACAGGGAAGTATTAATTCGATATTAAGCAGACCATTCCATAAACAGTTCAAGCTCATTTGTTTCGTGATCCAGTTCTTCTTTTTGAATTTTGAAGCCATGCTTGAGATAAAAGCGGATGGCATTTTCATTTTTTTGATAGACATTCAATGTTAGCTTCGAGTAGCCGGATTTCACCTCATTGAGTAATTGAGTCCCGATCCCTAACGATTGAAATTCTTTCAAAATAAAAATTCCTGCGATGTAAGTGTCGATCATCCCGAGGAATCCGACAATTACATCATTATGATAATAGGCATAGATTTTCGCATTTGGAAGGGCAGCCTTAACAACAGAATAATTTTTATGCCAATAGCTTTTATCAATGAACGTATGAGCATCTAAGTTGCTCGTTAGCCAGATTTCAGTGACAGTTTCCAAATCAGCGTTATTGATGTTTTCAATTAGTTTAATCATCGTTTGATTTGAAAAAGGATTCATCGGCATCTGAATAATAATCAGGGTTCAGTTTATCATCCTGTTTGGTACCAAATAGTGAGACCAGCATTGGACTGAATCCTAGAAGACCCAGTAGAATCGCGAGTGGTATATAGAAACGTTTCTTTTCTAGGCGAGATTGTTTTTTTGTCATTTTTAAATTCCCCTTTTTAAATTATTTGGATAATAAATAAGAAAACTACAATTATGATAACGGTAATGAACAATGCAGTAGTTAATGCTCTAACAATTTTATTCTGAATGGAATGTGACAGGAAAATTCCAACGGTGGAAAGAATTCCCATCGAAACAAAAAGGATATTAAAAAATAATGGGTAGTAGTCAAAGGGAATATTTGTGTACATACTAATGAAAGGAAAAAGTATGATTGCGCCAGTCATTGATAAAATAGTGAAGCCAATAAAACATAAACTTCGGGCTTTCTTATTTTTAATCAGAATAGCGGCTGCTGTTCCGCCAAACACACTAACAATAATGGAGAATAATCCAAATAAAATGATCGGAATAATAATGACCATGAAAATCAAAGGAAGTAGTATCAACATCAAATGAAACATCGAATCGCTCCTTTACAAAAATGGCAGATGAGTATGTTAACTATTATTATGTATGAAAAAGTGAAAGGATACAATACGTGAAGCATTTTTTTGAGCAAAATAAGTGGAGGTAGGGGACTGATAAAATTTTACTCATCGTTGAAGCATAGCCTTCTTCATAAAAATACCGCTATCCCAAGCTGGACAGCGGTATTACTATTTTTATATGGAAGTTTATCCGATCTTTGTCGTTCCGCTGCCGATATGCGCTACATAAAAGTCTGGGGCATAGCCGACAACTTTCATGTATTCGTCATAGACATTGTTTTTGAAGGCAGGGATATTTTCTTCTTTGACTAAAGCGATAGCACAGCCGCCAAAACCGGCACCAGTCATGCGGGCACCAAGGACACCTGCTTGAGCTTGCGCGGCATCGACTAAGGTGTCTAGTTCGATCCCGGTTACTTCATAATCGTAGCGCAGAGAATGGTGAGAAGCATTCAGCAGTTTTCCAAAGGCTTCCAGATTGCCTTTTTCTAATTCGGCTTTGGCATCTAGCGTTCGCTGATTTTCAGTAACTGCGTGGCGAGCACGACGAATCAAGGTATCGTCATCGATCAAGGTAATATTTGCTTCAAAGGTGGCTTCATCAAGATCGCCTAGTGACTGGATGTCTAATTGTTTTTGCAGACGAGCGAGAGCTTCTTCACATTCGCTGCGGCGTTCATTGTATTTAGAATCAGCTAGTTCGCGGCGTTTATTGGTATTCATGATAACGATTGCGTAACCGTCCAATTTGACTGGCACCATTTCATATTTTAAGGTGTTGGTGTCCAGTAGGATCGCTTGATCAACATCACCGAAACCAATTGCGAATTGGTCCATGATTCCTGAGTTTACACCGATAAATTCATTTTCGACTTTTTTTCCTGTTTTTACTAACTCAAGTCGATCTGTCTTCAGGCTGAACAAGTCCTCTAAGACAACGCCCACCAATAATTCTAGTGAGGCACTGCTGGAAAGTCCGGCACCATTGGGAATCGTTCCTTCGACTAATAATTCAAAGCCGTGATCGATCGTGTGACCGGCTTCTTTTAATTTTAAGACCATGCCTTTTGCATAGTTGGCCCAGTTGTCCTTTTTGTCGTAATCCAGCTGATCGATATCAAACTCAATCACGCCAATGTCTTCAAAGTTTGTTGAATAAACCAATACTTTTTTGTCTTTACGAGGAGCAGCGACTCCATAGGTTCCATACGTGATGGAAGCAGGGAAGACGTGACCGCCATTGTAGTCCGTGTGTTCACCGATCAAATTAATCCGGCCAGGAGAAAAATATTGGGTCGTTTCCTTTGGTCCAAAAATTTCAGCAAATTTGGTGTTTAGTTCCCGTTTAATTTCCATGTTCATCCGCTTCTTTCAAAGTTATTTTGTATTCAGTTATTGTTTCGAAGGTTTCATTTGCAGGTAATGTAATGGAACCAAATTCTGGATATTGTTCTGCACCGGGAGCGATTTGGGTTTCAAAAGTAATGCCGCCATGATGTGCTAGTTTTTCTCCCCGCATAGTTGGGCCATCCTCGCCAAAGTTTGCGGTGAAGATTACCACACTGGATGAATCCGTGAAGACGGTCAGTTCGATTTTCCCATCGGGACTAGTCAATTTGGCTGCAGGTTTCTGTAAATTGCTCTCGTTCAAGAAGAAGGGATGATCCAGACCGTTGCATTGATTTTTTTGTTCAAAGTCACTGGTGAATACATCAGCCATTGGCTTTTCGGTTTGGAAGTCAAAAGCCGTCCCTGCCGAATTTGTTATTTCGCCAGTCGGGATCGTATCTGGTCTAAGGGAAGCAAAAGCCGAACTATTCAACCAAAGCTTATGTTCGTCGATTGATTGGGTAATGTCGCCGATCAAATTAAAGTAGACATGATTGGTTGGATTGAACAGCGTCGTTTGATCGCTGATTCCTTTTGTCGTTACCCGCCAAACATTTTCTTGAGTAAGGGTGTGGCGGACTTCAATCTCCAGATTACCTGGGAAGCCATGCTCGCCATCAGGGCTATTCGTAGTAAAAATGACCGAAGCTTCATTCTTGCCATTTTCGATCGTATAGCTCCATTTTTTGGTTTCAAATCCAGGTTTGCCGCCATGCAGGGAATGCCCCGTTGCTGGATCAATCGATACTTGATAGTCCTTGCCATCCAATGTAAAGCGGCCATTTTCGATTCGGCCAGCTGTTCGACCAATCGATGCACCGATAAACGGGTCCTGTTTTAAATAATCATCGGCAGAATCAAAGCCTAAAACCAATTCCTTGTCACGTCCCAAGCTGACGATCCGTGCCCCTAAATCAGTAACAGCCAAATGGAAACCGGCTTCATTTTCGATGGTGATCAAGTGGTAGCCTGTGTTAAAATCTTTTTCTGTAATTTGCATATAAAAACCTCTCTTTTTGTGTAGTGGAGAATTCCTCGTGTCCCAGTAATTTTATCGATTTATCGACAAAGTGACAAGGACTAGAAGTTTTTTTAAAGATTCCTTGATCCTAATTTAGCAAGAAATCGCTTTCTTTTAAACGTCCTCCTGTGACGACTATTTAACTTTTTGTTGCATTTTTTAGCCTTCAGAAGAAAAAAAGGACCAACAAGTATGCTGGTCCAACTGGCTCTAACTCTAAAATTAAATTACCGCCAAAACTTCGTATATTCCGCTTTATCTTCAATATTAAAAGCAATCATGTCCTTGATAAGGGCGTAATCGATCGCTTCATTCCATTTTATCCGAAAGATATTGTTTGTATACCCGTAGCCAATTTTTTCGATAGCGGGTAAAAACTTTTTGAGACAAGCGACCTCAGGTGAGACGGAAAAGTGGTTTTTAGCGGTACTGAAGCCAATAATAAAAGTATCGTGATGGGTAAACATCGGTTCGTTCCAAGCAATTCGCGTTGCTAGTTCAGGGAAATCCGTTAATATTTGTTGGAAAAGGGTCCGTAATTTAGCTCGATGCTCGTCATTTTCAAGTTGCTTCAAGTAATCCTCAAAATTTTCCATCGTTTTGCTCCTTATCATTTTTTCTTTTTTAAAAGCATGATTCTCATCTAATTGTTTCTTTCTATTATACCAGCAGCTAAATGAAAAAGACCAAGAAGTATGTTAGTCGCTATTTGAAAAAATGTTTTATCTTCTCTTATTTCGTAAAACCTGCCACAGTTCTTTTAACGACCAGACCGCTAATACACACAGACTGATCAATAGCAGTAAGCGAAAAACACTGCGATAAGTAATATCATAGTCGATATAGGGATTGTTTTTTTGTAATAAAAGGGTACTAGGGATGATCAAACAGATTAGCAGTGCTTGGATTAATTGCTTTAAACTTTTTTTCAAACGATCCTTCCTCTCCCTTTTTGTAATTATTTTTTGTTTTTAGAGTAGCATGAATAAAATGATGAGTGGCCGATTACTCAATAGCTTCGATTTACGCCAAAAAAATGGGATTGTTAATGTTTCAAAAGAAATATACGGTATAATTTAGAAGGGAAATCAGATGGAGGGAATACGAGATGGAACAGACGATTTTTTTAAAAAAGGAACAGCACCAGTTAAAAACCGATCTTCATTTTGATTTTTGCGGGATCTCAAAGACCTTGCCTTTCCATTCTTTCGGTCCGGCGATTCGTCAGAATTATATTTTACATATTATTATGGAAGGAAAAGGAACCTATCAGGTCAAGAATCAGCAATATCATTTGAAAAAAGGGGACCTGTTCTTGATTCGACCTGGGGATTCGACCTTTTATTTGGCTGATGGGGAAGAGCCGTGGATGTATGGCTGGCTTTCGTTTGGCGGGGCGGCGGCTGATGAGATCATTCGCCGTTCACATTTCAAGGACGATCAATATACGATGGTATCTTCAGATATTCAAAAGTATGTCGATACGATTTTGGCCTGTCTTCCTTTTACCGAGGAAACATTCGTAAATGAACTGCATTTGAATGAACAAACGTATCATTTTTTAGCGGCTCTTTTAGAGGATGGCGGAAAAGTCCACTTAGGCGAGCAAAAAATTTATTCGCCTCTGACAGTAGATACGGTGGAATATATCGAGGCGCATTATGCCGAGCACTTAACAGTAGAAGGGATCGCGCAGCAGCTTGCTGTTAATCGCAGTCACTTGTCCCGGGTCTTCCGGAATCATATGGACATCAGTATTAGAGATTATCTTTTAGGCGTACGTATTAACCGAGCCGCTTTTTTACTGTCTATGACTGACGAATCCGTCGAAACGATCGCCGAGCAGGTAGGCTTTAACAGTTTAGTTGTTTTTAGCCGAATGTTTAAAAAACTGACGGGAGAAACGGCTACCGCTTATCGCAAGCGGATGAAAAATGAAGATTTCAAAAATGTTTCATTGAATGAATTGAAGAGTCAGCTGGAAAAACAAGCGGTAGTAAACCGCGCCACTTAGCCAAGTGAGCGTTTACAAAAAGTGGCAGGTATCCTATACTTAAATTAGTAAGCAGTGAAAATTTTTACACAAAATCTAGGGTGTTGATTTTTTTGTGAACATAATCACTTTTGAGGTCGCAAGAAAAACGATAGTCGAGATGAAAATTGAATGGGAGGGAACTATCCATGAAAAAAGCAAGTGAAATGACTGTTGAAGAATTAGGGGCTTATATTGATCAATCGGTGTTAAAACCAGATTTTACGGAGGCTGAAATTCGTCAGTACATTCAAGAGGGGATCGATTATCATTGTGCGACGGTCTGTGTCAATCCATCTTCTTTGGATATCGCAGCGGAGATGACAAAAGATACGGATACCAAGATTTGTGTTGTGTGTGATTTTCCGTTTGGAACAAGTACGACTGCGTCTAAGGTGCTGCAAGCCGAGACGTATTGTCAACGAGAAGATATTTACGAATTGGATATCGTTGCCAATTTCGGCTGGATTCGCAGTGGAAAATATGATGAAGTCACAAAGGAATTACGCGTAATTGTTGAGGCTTGTCATGCACATGGAACCGCCGTGAAGGTGATTTTTGAGACGGATACATTGAATGAAGAGCAAATTCGTCAAGCCTGTGAATGTGCGATTGCGGCGAATGCAGATTTTGTTAAGACCAGTACGGGCTTTATCACGGGCTATGAAGGCAAGGGGGCCACAAATGAAGTCATCCAAATCATGATGGACCAATGCAAAGGTCGAATCAAAATTAAAGGCAGCGGTGGGATTCGGACGCGTGAGCACTTCCTAGAGTTGATCGATATGGGGATCGACCGCATGGGCATCGGCTTCAAATCGACACCAGTTGTTTTAGGATTAGATAAGTAATATGGAAGAAAACTTACTTTTTGAAACACGCGCAGATTTTCGGACGTGGCTCACAGAAAATGCGTCAACTAGCGGAGGTGTCTGGCTTGTATTTGGCAAAACAAAACAGGTCAAGACCTTAAAAGCCGGCGAAGCACTAGAAGAGGCTTTATGCTTTGGCTGGATCGACGGGGTAATGAAAAAGGTCGATGAGCATTCCTACATTAAATATTTTGCTCCACGACGTAAAAACAGCAAATGGTCGGAGAAAAACAAAAAAATCGTGGCGAAGCTGGAAGAACAAGGCCTGATGACAGATTTGGGACGTGAAAAAATCGCTGAAGCGAAGAAAAGTGGACAATGGGAAAATGCCACTCGTCCATCGGCTATTACGGATGAACAGATCGCAGAAGTAGCGGGCCTGTTGAAGGGAAACGCGGAAGCCGCAAAGAATTTTGAAAATATGCCGCCTTCGGTCAAGAAAACCTATACCCGCGCCTACTTTGATGCAAAAACCGATGCCGGCAGAGCCAGCCGGTTGGCTTGGATGACGGAGCGTTTAGAGAAAAACTTAAAACCAATGTAAAAAGACGCTGGAATCAGATTAAGATTCCAGCGTTTTTTCGTGCTGAATATAAGTTGCTAATTCTTTTTGGTAAACTTGCCAATCGGTTTTTCCCGTGTTCAGGTATTGCGCAAAAAGATAGCCGATATATGGTCCAGTCGTCAGACCAGAAGAGCCCAAGCCGCTAGCAACCAGCAGCTGTTCATTTAATGAACCAAAAAATGGTGCAAAATCTGAAGTATAGGCTCGGGTGCCAACACGATAGTGAACAGGTGCCGCCAACAATTTCTCTGGCTCAGTCAAAAAGCTGCGGGCACTGTCCGTCAGCTGCTCAAACGCGGCCGGCGTTTCGTCCAAATCCCAGCCCGCTTCATTTTCGTGGGTCGCACCTAGTAAGATTTTCCCATCCAAAAATGGAATCAAATCTGCTTCGCCATCCAGCATAGCCACAGGGAACTCACCGCTAGTTTTGAAGTCTGTTTGGAAAACTAACAGCTGACCTTTTTGCGGGCGCAGATCTACTCGATAGCCTAAAGGAGCCAGCAGCTCTTTCAAATGAGGACCAACTGTTAAAATGATCTGATCAAATTCTTCTTCACTTTCCCCAAAGCAGACAGTGTGGTTATTTGTCAGTTGAACGTGTTGAGTGATAAAGTGAATTCCTTTTTCTTCAGCTTTTTTTTGCATATGACGTAGGTAAGCTTTTCCATCTAAACGACCGCCGCCGCTGATTTTAAGCGCAGGCAGGGGTTTTAACAAAGGCAAGGCTCGCTGGGTTTGTTCACCTGAAAGCAGTTCGATCGTGCCGATTTCAGGGGCACTTTTTTTTCGTTCTTCGGCTAAGGCTAAAAGTTCGTCCAATTGTTTTTCAGGACGTAAAAGCAATGTGCCGGATTGCTGATAGATCGTCTGATCTAGCTGGAAACCTTGGATCAGCTTTGGAAAAAAGGCAGCGCCGTCTTTTGCCAACTGATACCATTGTTTGTTGCGGCGTTTGGAAAGCCAAGGGGAGATGATCCCGGCACTGGCCCTCGTTGCTTGCCCGGTCGGTTCGTCAAACAGTGTAACTTGATAGTTTTTTTGATCTAAATAATTTGCCAGCGTCATGCCGATGATGCCGCCGCCAATAATAGCGATTTTTTGCATATAGGTTACTTCCTTTTTTATTCGTAGGCCCGATCTTTTTGATGCAGAGAACGGAACGTGTGTCTGCCTGCTGTTGATTCTGCCATAACAAAAAATATTTTTCAATAAATCTGATATATTTTACTTTACCTGTCGTAGTAATTGTCGTACAATGATTACAACGACAGATGAAGTAATTTCAGGAGGTGGCAAAATGATTTCGAGCGATGGAATTCGCGGGTACAATGATGTCATCATTTTGTCCATACTAAAGGATGGCGATTCCTATGGCTATGCGGTTTCTCAAAAAATACGGGATATGAGTGAAGAAGTCTATATTATTAAAGAAACGACACTTTATTCCGCCTTCAACCGCTTGGAGAAAAATGGTTATATCCATTCTTATCCGGGGGAAGTTACTCATGGAAAGAAACGAACGTACTATCAGATAACCGACAAAGGCCTGATTTTCTTAGAAGAGAAGCGGGATGAATGGAAGCAGACTAAAAGAGTTGTGAACCGATTTATGAAAGAAGGGTAAAAAATGGATACGATCAAAAATTATGTAGAGACATTGTTTCTCGAATTTCCAAATACGAAAGAAGTCCAACGAGCAAAGCAAGAGATTTTGACGATTATGGAAGATCATTATTTGGCATTATTAGATGAAGGAAAAAGCGAGCACGAAGCGATTGGACAGGTGATCAGCGAATTCGGTTCCGTCGATGAGCTGCGGGAGGAATTGGAATTTGCGACTCGTGAAAGAGAACCGGAGAATGGTATCGAAGAAGAAGAGATGTATCAATACTTGAACGAACGAAAAAAGGACACAAAGGGCTTGAGTCTCGGAGTCAGCGGCTGTTTGCTGGCGGTGGGAGCATTGATTGGATTAAGTATTCGCGGAGCTGAGATGATGGGCTTGTTGCTCTTTTTCGTCATCATAGCGATCAGTGTTGGGATCATCATTTATAATGGGCTGCAATTTTCTAAAAACAATGTGGTATTAAATGATCGTTATATCTCAGTTGATTTGAATAAGGAAGCGCAAAAATTAAAGCAAGGCTATCAAAAAAGCTTTCAGGTTAGTTTAGTGTTTGGGATTTGTTTATGTGTGTTGAGTGTGTCGCCGATTTTCTTTTTCCAAATGTTTACCTACGCGGAATATGGTATTCCGGTCATGTTTTTCTTTTTAGCGATTGGCGTTTTTTTGATCATGTATGGCAGTATCAACTATGGCAGCTTTGACAAATTTATTAAAGAAAAATATTTTATCGCAGATGAGGATAAATTAGGACCAAATGCGATGCAGGCAAAGTATGGCGAATCTGCCCGCACCAAACATTTATTGGAGCGCGTGTACTGGCCAACTATCGTGTTGATTTATTTCGGCTGGTCATTTTTAACTCGCTCATGGGGCCTTAGCTGGATGATCTTTGTAATGGCAGGGATTTTCTACAGTGTATTGGAGGCCATTTTCGTAAAAAAGTAGCATAGAGTTAGAGGATAAAAGACGATTTAAGCATTCGATTGAATGCTTGGATCGTCTTTTTTGTGCTTCATTTTTCTCCCCGAAACTTTATAAGCAAATGATTGACAAAAATCCCGAATCAACTTAAACTAAAAGCGAACATATGTTTGTGTTCGAGGAGGTAGTTTTGATGAACGTTTATGAAGGAGAGCCGGTCAGAGATGTTTTTTGTATGGATTCCAAAAGTTTTTATGCCAGTGTGGAATGTATCGAGCATGGTTTGAAACCGTTGGAAGACTTATTAGTCGTCATGAGTGGTGATCGTGAGAATGCAGGCTTGGTTTTAGCGGCTAGTCCAATGGCGAAAAAAGAGCTGGGCATCAGCAATGTCAGCCGTGGCTTTGAAATTCCCAATCATCCAGATCTGCATATCGTGCCGCCGCGGATGACCTTGTACATTCAATACCACATGCGGATTCAGGAGATTTTTCGTTCATATATGGCAGAAGAGGACATTCATACATATAGCATCGATGAACAATTTGGAGACTTGACCCACAGCTGGAAATTATTCGGCAATAGTTCGGCGGAAGTCGGCAGGATGATTCAAAAAGAAATTATTGAAAAAATCGGCATTTATACATCATTAGGGATGGGGGACAATCCCTTGTTAGCGAAAATAGCGATGGACAACGAAGCCAAAAGAAAGACCTCTCTTTTTGCGCAATGGCATTATCAGGATGTTCCAGCGAAAATTTGGCCGTTGCGCTTGAGTGATTTTTGCGGAATCGGCAATCGGATGGAGCGCCGATATCAAATGATGGGCTTGAGAACGATGGGGGATTTGGCTCATACTGATCCCTTTGTTTTAAAAAATCATTTTGGGGTGATGGGGATGCAGCATTACATGCACGCCTGGGGAATCGATCGTTCGGTTCTTTCCCAAAAGGACTTGTATCCTACGAAGGAGAAATCGATTGGCAATTCGCAGGTTTTGCCGAAAAATTACGCTCATAAGGCGGATATCCTAACGGTAATTGCTGAAATCTGCGAACAGGTCGCCCAACGCCTGCGTAAGGCGGATGTTTTAGGCGGAACACTGCATTTAGGGATTGCTTATGCTTATTTTGGCAGCGGGAAACGCGGCGGTTTTCATCATCAGCTGAAGATTCCGCCCACCCATCAAGCGCGAGAACTGACTCGGGTAGCTTTTGCGTTGTTTGAGAAGTATTGGGATAATTCCGAAGTGCGGAACATTTCGATTACGGTTTCTTCTCTGCGCGCTGCCGGAAGTTTACAATTAAACCTTTTTGAGGACCCGCAGCAAACGATTAAAGAAGAAAAAATCGATGAAGTGATTGCTCAAATTCGCAGCCGTTATAAATTTACTTCGATCGTTCGCGCACATTCGCTGAATGAAGGCGCGACAGCGATCAAAAGAGCGGGTTTGGTTGGCGGCCATGCTGGCGGAATGGAAGGGATGGATTAATTATGATCTATGACGATGAAAGTGCAGAGCAGCTTTTTATGGAGGCCAAGCAAACCTATCAAGACCGCGGAATGATGAAGTGGATCGGATTTTACTTGTCGGATCATACCGCGGTGCTAAGTAAAGAATCAAAGGAACGAAATCGTATCAATGTTGGAAAAGAACAAATGAGCTTAGAGGAAATCGGGGAAACATTGCAGCAGGCGTATCTGAAAAATAAGCGAATCGCCATTCAACTGGAAACATTAGATAATGAAGGAAACTATCCAGACGATTTAGTGGGGAAAATCAGTGGTCAAAGAGAGGAACAGATTTATTTGGACGAAGAAGATCGGGGGACGCTCCACCTGACCATCGAACAGATCCACCATGTCGAAATATTAGGCCCTAAGAAAATCCTGACGGAAAAAATCACGAAGTAGCAGGTTTTACGAATATAAAATGAAAAGCCACGGCGAGATCGCCGTGACTTTTTTAGCTGCTTAAAATAGTTTAAATTCATTTAATGGCCAGAAACGCAGGATCACTTTTCCTTGGATCAAGGATTTGTCAACGAAGCCGAAAATACGGCTGTCTTTAGAGATCAAACGATTATCGCCTAAAACAAAATATTGATTTTTTGGAACAGTCACATCAAAGTCGGTAGTAAAGCTAGTCGCGTTGGCTGCTTGTTCCTGAAATGCTTTGTTGTAGGAATATTCCTCGAATAGTTTATCCTTTTTGAATTTTTCCTTGAATTCATCAAGGTAGGGCTCATCGTATTCTTTTCCGTTGATCGTTAAGACATTGTTTTTCATTACTACGTGATCTCCTGGCAGGCCGATGATGCGTTTTACGACATAGATATTTTGATTATCCGGCTCTTTGGTAGTGATGATGTCTTGTCGGCCTAGGTTTGATATTTTGGACGTGATCAAACGCTGCTTATCGTGAAGCGTCGGGTCCATTGAATGGCCTTCGACTTTTACTGGAGAGAAAACAAACATGCGAGCAAGAATAATTAATACTATGATTATGACTACTGGAAGCCATTCTTTTATTTTATTGTTCATAGGGTCACCTCATTGCTAGAGTTTACCATTCTTCAAAATAAAAAGCACATTTGAACCTCTCTTTTCAAGAAAAGTCGTTTTGGACTAGAGAATTCTTAGGATGTATGGGAAACTTAGAACATCAATTGAAAGAAAACAGGAGTAGAATTATGATTAAAAATTATCCAGCATCACCGATTTTACCGAAAAATTTTACCGACGATTTTTACTTAGAAGATGAGGCGGTTGTTGAAGATGTTCATGGGATCGAATTCGACTATAGCTATTTGACCTGTGAGAATCTGGTGCTGCGCCGTTCGATTTTGGAAAAAATCACGATGCAGCGCACGAAGCTGATTCGCTTTGAAGCCAGTAACGTGGTTTTTAAAAATTGCGATTTTTCCAACCTTGAATGGATCGGCGGCAGCTTCCATCAGATTGTCTTCGAAAATTGCAAGCTGACAGGCTGCAATTTTGCGGAGAGCTATTTGCGGGATTGTCAATTTAAGGATTGCCTGATTAATTTTGGTTCGTTTAGTGCGACGAATTTAAAAAATGTCGCGTTTGAGAATTGCCAAATGACCGACAGTGAATTTTTTGAGGTCACTTGGAAGCATTTGTTTTTGACGAATAATGAGTTGGACAATAGTAACTGGATGCGGACGAAGCTGGCCGGTTTGGATTTTACGGGCAATCACTTTGGCAAGATTGCTTTTTCGATGGAGCAGTTGAAGGGCTTGAAGGTTGATTCTTATCAGGCGCTGATTATTGCGGCTGGGTTAGGCTTGCAAATTGTGGAGGGCTAAATGAAGTTAAAGCGAAAAATGATTCAGGGAGTTCCCGTTTTGTGCTGGGGTGAAGCGAGTAAAAAAGTAATTCTAGCGTTTCATGGAGATCAATCCCATAAAGAAGATACTGTGATCCAGCTTTTAGCCGAAGATGCCACGAAAAAGGGCTATCAGGTCTGGAGCTTTGATTTGCCGGAGCATGGGGAACGCCAAGGACAGGCGGATACCTTAAATCCGCAAAATGTCGTGGCGGATGCCAATAAGCTTTTTGTTGAATTAGAACAGCAGGCGGAGAGTATCTCATTATTCGGTTGCAGTATTGGAGCGTACTTTGGCATGTTAGCCTGTCAAAACAGGGAGATTGATCAAAGCTTCTTCTTGTCGCCGATCGTCGATATGCGGGAATTGATCGAAAATATGCTGCGGTGGTCACAGCTGACACCAGAGGATTTGCGGCGAGAAAAACGAATCGAAACTCCGTTCAAAATATTGGAGTGGGATTACTATTCCTACGTGGTTGCACACCCAATCAAATGGAAGATTCCAACCAAAATTCTGTACGGCGGAAAAGATAATTTGACCTCAAGAGCGACCATCGAGGCGTTCTCAGCGGCTGATAATAGATCACTGACGCTTTTTGAAGCAGGGGAGCACTTTTTTCATACACCCGAACAGCTTAAGGTCTATCAAGAATGGTTGGACAGGAATCTATAAAAAGCATCCTAGTAAATTTAACTAGGGTGCTTCAGTAAGCAAATCAGGTTTTGTTCTCAAATATTGAGGATGAAGCCTGATTTTTTATTGTTTTGCTTTTTTATGACTGAAAAGCAGCAGGCCAATTGCAAAGATCAGAACGCTAATGCCTGCAAGTAGATAACTCGATGTTCTTGTCTCGCCGGTTTTTGGTAATGATTTCGCGGATGTATTTCTTGCTATGATTGTTTGGCGATTATAGCTGTTGGATGATCCGGCAGGTGCAGCCTTCCCCCTATTTTTACTTGAGTCAGAGCTTTTATCTGTCGGCAGACTGCTGGAAACAGTGTCCGTTGTGGTTGTATCTGATGAAGACGAGTCACTTGTATCGGTTGTTGGCTTCATTTCTGGTTGATAAACGTAGACGACTGTTTGTACTTGATCGCTAAAGGTTCCTTTAGCATTTTTCGGCAGTTGTTTATCATCCAAAATGTATCCTTTAATCGCTGGTTGATACTCTTTACCCGAGACATCAAAGGCGGCACCTAGTTCGCCTTTCACGATGTTTTTCTCGTGGATTTCTTTTCCGGTCGGGTCCACATAGGTCACGGTTACAGGCTTCGCTTCTTTTTTATCAATAACGGTCACTGTTGCTTTGGCTGTGGCATGATCACCTGTCCAGATTCTATTAGGAACGCGATCATAGGAATAAGTGATTTCGTATTTTCCCACTTTAGCCGTATCAACGCTTCCGTCAACGGAAACATCCTCAAAGGTGATGGGACTTCCTTTAGGATCTGTTCCACCATCAAAGTTATCTTCTGCTTTCCAATTTTCTCCGACATAGATCGTAGAATCATGAGCATTCAAAAGGGCTAAGTTTCGTTTGTAAATATATGTCACTGTAAGTGGATCAGCGGTTAGGCTGCCCGTTGCATTTTGCGGCAATTGAGTCTCATCTAAGGTGTAACCTGGAATGGTCGGCAGATAACTTTCTGCTGTTGTGTCATAAGCATCTCCGACATTTCCTTCGATCGTCTGATTTTCGTGAATTCGGTCACCGTCTTCATCGACGTATTTAATCGTCAAACCCGGAGAAGCAACGGTGTGTTGAATATTGAACTGATGCAGGTACGTTCCCGCTGAAATAGCATAAAACGAAAACCTCTCAGGCTGATTGTATGAGCCTGCCGGATTGTTCAGGCGAGCATTATACTTAAAGGTTTGCAGCTGATCGAACTCTTCTTGAGTGACGCCAGAAACGGTAATGCCTTCCTCTGTTATTGCTAAGCGGCTGCTATCTAACTGGACACCGTTGAAATCAAAGTAGGTTTGACTTGCACTATTTGAAGTAGTAAAAGGCGGTACATAGCCATCATAATTGGTCATTCGATTTGGCATGATCGAAAAGGGAATGTAGATGGTTTGTTTGTCGGCATCGTAGTTCAATTCTTTGGCATTGATAGCTGTTGCAGGATCATTTCGTCCAGTGTTTTGACCAAAGGCTGCCAATTGTGTTAGAGCAGGCATTTGATTAATCGGTTTAAAATCGGTAATGCCGCAAAATTGGACACGCAATTCATTTAATTTTGTCAAAACTGTTAAAGGTTCAATGGTTGTGATATTCATATTAGATTCGAAGCTCAATGATTCCAAATTAGACATTTTTTTGATCTTGTCATAAACGTTGTTCGTGACGCTGCTTCCAGAAAGGTTCAAGCGAGTGATTTTGGCACCAAAATCTGGAACATTGGCGTCATTGACATTGGTCCCCATCAGATAGACATGTTTCAAATTAGGCAAGGCAGCTAAGACAGAAAAATCACTGATTTGGCTGTTTGAGTTCATGTAGAAAGAGTCTAGGTTTGTTGCTAGTTCCAATCCTTTCAAGCTAGCGACGGCACTATCTGTACTTTGGATATAGAGGCTGGTTAGTCGCAGCATGTCTTCTTGAGTCAGAGTATCTTTGGTTTTTCCAACTGCTTTAGCGACAAGTTGCTGCAAGACAGGATCAGGCAGCCAACTTTCTATTGTCGTTGCCCGTGACTCTGGCATGTTTGAGGTTGATCTTGTTGTTACTTGTGAATTTGCTGCTGAAATTTCAGTTGAACTAGCACTGCTGTTTGAGGTAGTTGACGCTACTTCTATTGCTGATGAGCTTGTGCTGCTTATTGAACTAGTAGAAGGAAGCGTTTCAGAGTCGTTTTCACTGATTTCAGCTGTACTCTGAAGGGGAATGCTCAGGGCAGAACCTAATATCATCGAACTGGCAGTTAATATATATATAAGTTTCTTCATTTATGTAACTCCTTTATAAACATTTTATAATAGATAAATAATAGCGTTTGTTTTATAAATAAATTGCTCAAGTTTTATCCTATAACCTTTGTTATTTGAACAGTTTACGATAGCTGTAAAAATCTGCATCAAAAAAAGGCAGCCGAAAAGAAGATAGGTGCCTATTTATTCAATCTCGTTATCATAAGTTGGTTATTGTTCCTAGTAAATTTTTAGTAAAGGATTTCATAAGCAAATCTAAAGATAAGCTAGATTTTACTGGAAACTTTTGCTATTTATTGCTAAAAAAAGTAGTATTCTTTGTGAAAGTAAATATAAGTAAACTTGTTAGGTGAGGCTCCTAAACAAACATAGGCTATTGCGCAGAAACGTCGAAAGACGCCAATGTGTAAAATAGGAATTGTCGGATTAAGGCTTTTCATAAAATAGCTAAGAGTAATTCTTTACGTTGTTTAGTGCTAAAACTCAGACGATGAGATTGATTGTGTGAGACACCAGACTTGTTAGTTTTTTTCGCTAACGTTTGGTGTCTCTTTTTTGGTTATTTACTGTGGGCTCTCTCGTCTCAAACAATTACTTGATGAAGGGAGAGAGGGATATGATGAAAAGAAAAAAGATCGATTGGCTATTATTGCTGCCTTATTTGGGCGCTAGTCTAATCGGTCTTTTAATTGTTTTCAGCGCTAGTTCTTATCGCTTAATGGCTGAAGGCGAAAATCCATTATCGTTATTTAGCAAGCAGGCGATTTTTATGGGACTTAGCTGGCTGCTGATCGCGGTCATTTATCGTGTAAAAAGCGATGTTTTGGAGAATGGCACCTTGGCAAAAGGTTTATTGGCGGTGGGACTGGTCAGTCTGCTGCTGGTAAAAATAAGCGGGGTCAGTATCAATGGTGCTCAAAGGTGGGTGTCGTTATTTGGTATCCAGTTTCAGCCTTCCGAGGTGACGAATGTCGCGTTGATCCTGTATTTGGCTTATTTTTTCCGAGTGAAGCGAACGAGGCGCGAGCTGAGGATTCCCTGCGGCCTTGTTTTACTCAGCGGTCTGATGATTTTGCTGCAGCCGAAGGTAACGGGCGCAATCATTATCTGGGGCATCGCTTTAGTGATCATCACGACTGCTGAATTGCCTTATCAGCTTTCAGTATTCATTTTTTTGACGCTTATCGTTGGAATTGCCTTGATAGGCGGTGTGATTCTTTTTCTAGGCAGTCATCAGCTATTGCCTGAATTGTTTGCCCACACCTATGATCGAATTCGCTTAGTAAGAGATCCTTTTTTAGATCCGTATGGCAAAGGATTTCAAATGAGCAACTCGTATTATGCCTTGTATAATGGCGGCTTCTTTGGCAGGGGGTTAGGCAATAGTATTACGAAAAAAGGCTATCTGCCGGTTGCCGAAACGGATTTTGTTTATTCTATTTTAGTGGAGGAATTAGGTGTGATCGTCGGTTTGCTTGTCTTGGCGCTGCTTTTTCTGATTGCTCTTCGTTTATTTGTATTAGCGGCGAAGGAGACGAGTCAGCAGGTCAGTTTGATTTATTTTGGCGTGGGAACCTTAGTGCTGCTTCAAACAAGTATCAATATCGCCAGTATTTTAGGTCTGATACCTATGACCGGAGTGCCGCTGCCGTTTATTAGTTACGGAGGAACCAGCTATCTGATTCTTTCTATGGCTTTGGGTATCTGTCTAAAATTTTCTTCGGAGGATCGCACACATGATGAAACGTTTGAGCAACGAATTTAACTATTCTCTGTTTTTGCCGATTTTCTTGTTCTATTTGATCAGCATCGGCGTGCAATCGTTGGCCGCTGAATTAGATGGCGATGACGTGAAGCGGGTGGTGATGAAGCAGATTCTTTTTTGTCTGGTGTCACTGGCGGCAATGGTACTAGTCAGCAGAATTAAAACTTCCTATCTGTTGAAATATGCTCCGGTCTTTTATGTTCTGTCGTTAGGCGTGATGGCTCTATTGTATTGGTTCTATGATCCTGCTATGTACTTCGTGACCAACACGAAACGCTGGCTGCGTATCGGTAGTTTTTCCTTTCAGCCGTCAGAATTGATGAAGCTGAGTTTTATTCTTTTTATGGTTCGTTTAACGCTGATTAATGAAATGCAATGCGTGAAGCGAACCTTGAGAAGCGATCTGCGTTATATAGGAAAAATCGCATTATACAGCTTGCCGACATTCTTACTGATGTTTATGCAGCGGGATTTTGGTACGAGCTTGGTTTTTATTGCTGTCTTGGGGGCGTTGTTTGTTATTTCTGGAGTGCACTGGAAAATCCTCGCTGTAATTACAGGTGCAGGTGCAGCGCTAGGCAGCACGTTATTAATTTTAGTGTTCAGTGAGTGGGGGAACAAGCTGCTTTATTGGCTGCATTTTAAAACGTATCAATTAGATCGCGTTCGGGCCTGGGTCGATCCTTTTCAATATCGCGACTCTATCGCCTATCAGCAGGTCCAAAGTCTTTATGCTATTGGCTCGGGCGGACTTTTTGGGCGGGGTGCAGAACAGGCCTCGGTCTATGTTCCCGTCCGCGAATCAGACATGATCTTTACGGTGATCGGTGAAAGCTTTGGTTTTATCGGCGGGACGCTGGTGATTTTTCTGTATTTCTATTTGTTTTATCAAATCCTGTCTGCTGCGATTAGAACCAATAACAAAGCGAACCTCTATCTGGCGGCAGCTTTTGTCTTCAGTTTGTTGTTTCAAATTTTTGAAAACATCGGCGCGGCGATCGGGATTCTGCCTTTAACGGGAATTCCCTTGCCGATCTTGAGTCAAGGCGGAACGTCCTTGATCGTACTGGGTATGGGCCTTGGGATCATGCTGGGATTTAGAGAAAATAGATGAAAAGAGAGATGAAGATAATTATGCGAAAAAAGCTTTTTCTTAGCAGCGCAGGCGCGTTGTTGCTAGCAATCATTTTAACTACGGCGGTGGCAATGGACGCGCAGTGGCTCAATAGTCTGGATAATCTTTTTATCCAACATCGAATACCGGATATTCCTTACTTAACAGTTTTTGCAGGCGTGGCCGCAACGTTCGCAACGATTGGTCCGATGCTGGTCATTTTTAGTGTTCTTGCGATTTTCCTGCTGCGGATCAATTATAAAGGGTTGGCTGTTTGGGGTCTTGGAAATCTGTTTTTGACCAGTGGTGTCGGATATTTGTTGAAGCAGCTGCTTCAACGAACGCGGCCGGATCAAGTACAGTATATTGCACGCTCGTCCTATAGTTTTCCCAGCGGGCATTCACTGCTGATCATGACGTTTATTTGTTCCTTGTTTTTGATTTATTTTTTCAGAGAGAAGAAGCAGCCGATATTCCTCAAGCTCGTGTTGATTTTGTTAGGAATCACGATTGCCGGCGGCCGACTTTATTTAGGGGTGCATTATTTTAGCGATATCCTGACGGGACTGTTTCTTGGTGCCGGTCTAACCTTTGGGACTGCCGGCTTGTTTTATCCTTATTTGCAGCAGAGCAGCCCGCGCTTAACACGAACAAGAAAATCCGCCTTTTCAACCTGGCAGAAAGTATTATTGAGTGCAATCGCAGTTTTGGTAGTGCTTGTTTCGGGCGCCAGTGTTTTTGCGCTAAAGTTTTATCATAGCTCGCAAAAAATGGCGGATTCCATGTATTCGCCCATCGAACGGACAGGAAAATTAAAATCACCGGAAGCAACTGAGCCGATGAGTATTTTAATTTTAGGGATCGCAAATGATGCGAAAAGAAAAACGGATTTTCGCGCGAATACGATCATGGTCGCCACTTTAAACAATCAAACAAAAGAAACGACCTTAGTAAGTATTCCGCGAGATTCCTTTGTAGAGATTGTCGGAGCGGACTATCAGGATAAGATCAATCATGCGCATTCCATCGGCGGACCGGAGATGATCATGAATACGGTAGAAAAATTTTTAGACATTCCGATTCATCATTATGTCTCAGTCAATATGGATGGCTTGCAGACGCTAGTCGATGCGGTGGGCGGTGTCACGGTAGATAATGACTTTGCTTTTTCGGCGGAGGGAATTGATTATCCCAAAGGAAAACAACACTTGAACGGCTGGGAGGCGCTGCAATATTCACGCATGCGCTATGAAGATCCCACAGGCGACTATGGACGCCAAGGAAGGCAGCGAGAGGTAATGGAATTGTTGATCAATAAAATACTCTCAACGAAAAGTATTTTCAGCTATCAAAAAATTTTAGATGGCATTGGAGAAAATGGAAAGACCGATCTAACCTTTGATCAAATGCAGAAAATTTTGACAGGCTACCATTCCTGTCTGACAAAAATTGATAGCCAGCAGGTTCAAGGCGAAGGCTTCACCGGCGACGGCGTTACAGGGGAAGAGGGGATATCTTATCAAAAAATTCCGCAGGAGGAAGTGGATCGTGTGAAGGAACTTTTGCATAAGCAATTAGACATAGAAGATAAATAATGCCATCAACGAAAGACTTTCCGAATGATTCATTTTGCTAAAGTGATTCATTGGAATATCTAATACGCCGGCTAAATTTTCTGCTTTGAAATCAAGTTGCGCTATAATAACAGCAGAAAGGCGGGAAATTATGCTTAGTCAAATAGGATTATTACTTATAGTCGGTGTCTTGGCCGGAATATTAGGGTCGATCTTGGGGATCGGCGGCGGAATTATTTTAACGCCTTTTTTGACGTTAGTGATGGGATTGGATATCCAATATGCGATCGCAGCCAGTATTGTTTGCGTGATCGCGACAAGTTCAGGTGCGACGATCGCTTACTTGAAGGATGATATGTTGAACCTGCGTGTGGCGATGTTTTTAGAGATCGCGACAACGATCGGCGCCATCGTGGGGGCTTTGCTTTCAGGTGTGGTACCGACCGGTTTCTTATTTATTTTATTCGGCGGCTTTTTGTTGTTTTCAGTCGTGAATATGATTCAAAAGCTGCGGGGCAAATCGGATAAGCCAGTTACTGAATCGACGGGCGACTCTTTGGCGGAAAAATTAAAGCTGAACGGCTCCTACTATGATAAGGTACTGGAAAAGCAAATCGATTATCAGGTTGAAAAAGTCCCTGGCGGCTTTGCCATGATGTTCGGCGCGGGAATTGCATCGGGCTTATTAGGGATCGGCAGTGGTGTTTTCAAAGTAACCGCCATGGATACTATCATGAAAATGCCCTTAAAGCCTTCGAGTGCTACCAGTAATTTAATGATGGGAGTAACTGCGGCCGCTTCTGCGATGGTTTACTTTTTCAGCGGAGCGATTCTACCGCAAATCGCAGCGCCGTTAGCCTTAGGAGTCTTAATCGGTGCGACGATCGGTTCTCGAATCATGACGCGGCTAAAACCAATCGTGATCCGAATGATCTTTATTCCGATTTTATTGTTTATGGGAATCCAAATGGTTCTGCGGGGATTTGGGGTGATCAGCTAATGGAAAATAAAGAAGAAATGCTGAAAATCGAACGTTCCATCGGGTATATTTTACGAATCGGTGTAGTTGTTTCAGCTGGGATCATTTTGCTTGGAATGATATTATTGTTTTTCTTACCAACTGCTACGCAAGTGCCGAATAGTTTGCCTCTGATCTTCCAAGGTTTGCTGCAATTAAATGGGGAAGCCTTCATCATGTTGGGACTTTTTTGTTTGATACTAACGCCTGTTTTGCGGGTAGTCGTTTCGATTTTCGCTTTTGCGAAAGAAAAAGATTATTTATATGTCGTTATTACCATTATCGTGCTGATTATCTTAGTGATTGGGATGAGTTTTGGTTTAGTCGAAAATTAAAAGCGAAAACTCCGATCAGCAAGGTGCTGTCGGAGTATTTTATCTCAACTTTTTCTCGTTAAAATTTGACTAGTCAAGCGCTCAAGCGTTTCCTTTGTACCAAAGAAGTTGTCTGGTAATTTTCGAATATCTTTTAGCGCTTCTTCAGTGTAATCTGCAGCCAGCTGTTGCGCGTAAGCGACACCGCCTAATTGCTGCACCAGCTTTTGAACCTGAAGCGTGTCCTCATCGGTCATTTGCTTTTTCTTTTCCAAGTAGGGACGCAATTGTTCCTTTTCTTGATTCAGCGCATAGATCAAGGGTAACGAATAGACGCCTTGCCGGACATCTTCTAAGACCGGCTTGCCCAATGTCGCAGCATCTGCCTGATAATCCAGCAGATCATCCATAATTTGAAAGGCAATACCGATATTTAATCCGATGGTACCAGCTTTTTTTGCGAAGCGCTCACTATTGCCGCTCTCGAAAGCCCCAACGGAACAGCTTAAAGCAAAAAGCTCAGCGGTTTTTCCTGAGATATTTTCCACGTATTCAGCGACCGTTTGATCAAGCTTGTAGCGATCATCCATTTGGCCTAATTCACCATCTAGGATTTTTTCCATGCTGCGGGAGTTTAATTGCAGGCTTCTCAAAGAAGTCGAGTAATCGGACAATAACTTGAAACAGCAAATGAACAAATAATCCCCCGCATACACCGCGGTATCATTCCCAAAGGCAGAACGAATCGTTGGCAGTCCGCGTCGTAATGCTGATTCATCGACGATATCATCATGAATCAGCGTCGCTGTGTGAAGCATCTCGATAGAAGCCGCCAGCGAGGTGGCTTTTTTTTCATCTTGATCGGGACCGAATTGCGAAAATAGGAGCTGATAGGCCGGCCGCAACAGTTTGCCGCCTGCTTGGATCATATCCAGTACGGCTGCTTCTACTTTTTTATTTTTTAATTTGACGACACTTTCCATTAATTCAAGGGTCGTTGTTAACTGTTTAGCAAGGTCAGGGTATTCTTGCCACATGGGATGAAGTTTCATTTTTGAAACCCTCCTGATCCTTATTTATTTTTTTTAGACAATTCATAATCTACTTGAAATTTGTTCAACGCCCGGACATGGACCAGCAGATAATTTCCTGCAATCCCGATCACGATCCCGGCAAGGATACCCAAGAGGGACATGACCGGCAAATAGAGCATGACGGTCCAAGACTGGGCAATCCAGCTTGCGACCAGCAGTTGTCCGACATTATGAAGAAAACCGCCGGCGGCACTGATGCCGATGATGCTGACGCGTTTAGGTCCGAGGCTTTTTACTAAAAGCATACCAAAATAGCTCAAGAGTGAGCCGCTCATACTATATAAAAAAGTCGAGACAGTCCCACCTAAAAGGGTCGTTAAAATCAGACGCATCCAAATCAAACGGAAGCTGTCTCTTTTAGGCATCGTAAAAATCGCTACGATCGTAATTAAATTGGCGAGTCCCAGCTTTGCTCCAGGCGCGAAGGCGAAAGGGGACGGAAACATATTCTCAATAAGGCCCAAGATTACCCCTTGTGCGACTAGGAGTGCTATGTAAATCAGCTTTTGTGTTTTATTCATAGTAAGGGCAGTTAGTAAATAACACTGCCGGGCTCCCCTCCGTCTGAGGATTTGATTTCGATCACTAATTTATGCGGCAGACAGACGATAGTCTCGCCAGATTGATCGATCCAGCCGCGGCGCACGCAGATTTGATCCCCGCAATCTGCTTCTTTGATCCGAATCCGATTTCCTTTGACCTCGATCAGATTATAGTCGCCGTCTTTATCTTCATAACGGTAGGTGTAAGTCTGTGATTTATTCGAAAGGTCAAAGGTTTTGAGTTCTTTTCCATCGACCGAAAGGACCGCCTCTTGTGTAGGACTCGATACACGATTGAGACTGAAGACCACGACAGGAGCAAAGGAAAGCAAAATAAGGATCACAACGATAATGCCATCCCAAGGCCGAAGTAAACTATTTTTAGCAAAATCCTTCAGTTTCAATGTGTACACCACTTTCATTTTTTCTCTTATCATAACATAAAGAAAGTTCTAAAGAGGGATACAAGCCCTTTAGAACTTTCCTTCAATATTACTCAAATTACTTGGAACTGTTTTTTCCGTAAATTGATCTCGGTGTTCCATACCACCATCTGCCGGCAGTTCGTTGGATCCAAGGAATGACCCAGCGATCCAGACCTAATGCGCGACCAGAGCCATTCATTAAGGCAAAGGCAACAAAGATAAACCAGATGTTGACCCAATAGAACATACCTGATAGACAGAAGACAATGGTCAGACCGATTGTCGCAGCACTGGCTAACCAAGTAAACAATCCGAAGATCAAGGCTAACGCAATACCGATTTCCACGAAGGTCATAAATTTTTGCATGAATAAGGCAACATCTCGATTCGGCATCATGAATTCCATGATGTTGGCGAACCAGTGGGGCATTTTTTCAAAGACCGGCATTGGATTTTCACCGAAAGCATAGCTAAGACCAAAATGTGTTGCGGCATTAGCGGCTGCATCCGTTGCTCCGCCAGCAGCACCAGTAGCCGCAGTTGTAGCTTCCGCCGCGTGTGCTCCGGCTGCTGAGGCACCAGTTGTTACTTGTTCTTGCAGCCAAGGGAAAGGGAAGACCACTTTATCGGTAAACCATGAGCCGCTGCCGAACCAAGAGCTTGGATTCAAATAGCTGCCGTCACCGACTACTTTTTTCGAGGCTTCAATTAACCACATTGAACCGTAGAAGACACGTAATGGAACGCTCCAAAGAACATTTCCGTAACGAGAAGAATGTCCGCGGGTCACATTGCGATCATTTTTGATATGGAAGAACTCGTGCATCATGTATTGGAACATGTAATAGCCCGAACGAATCGTAAAGAAGTACAACAAATTAACTAAATGTTTAACGACGATTGCCAAGAAACCCGATATGTGGAATTTATCCATCAAGTTGGCAACGCCCCATTTAGAGCCAATCGAAACCATGAAACCTTGATAGTTACTCTTGAATTCGTGTTTTGGTGTGTTTTTGATCTTGGCTACAATGTTGGCCGCTGCTGTGTGTCCGGTTTGTTCAGCCGCTTGAACGATCTGCGGAGTCGGACGGCCATCGCCATTTTCCTCATAGTGAACCAAATCACCAATGATATAAATATCTTTATCTTCATAGCCTTTAGCTTGCATATATTCATTCGCATACAACCGTTGACCGCGTGCTGCTTCCAGGCCAAAATCAGCAGCATCTGTCGTTCCTTTGACACCAGCAGTCCAAATCAACGTATTGGTTGGGATCTGTGAGCCATCTTTTAAGACGATGTGATCTGCTGTAACTTCAGTGATCGGTGCGCCTTTCTTCAATTGAATGCCTTTTTTCATCATAAAACGTTCGGCTTTTTCTGCGTCTTTACGATCAAGCATGTTCAAAATCGTCGGAAGGGCTTCCACAACCATCAAAGTAAATTCTTCTGGTCGTAATTTATGCTCTTTTGCCAGAACTTTTTTCCATTCCATTAATTCGCCGATCATTTCGATCCCAGTAAAGCCTGAACCACAGACAACAAAGGTCAACATCGCACGACGAGTCGCTTCATCAGGCTCAAGCGCTGCTTTTGCGACAGTTTCTTCGATGTGCTTTCTAATTTTGATCGCGTCTTCCATTGACCATAAGGTAAAGCCGTGTTCTTTGACGCCGGGAGTACCGAAGTCGTTAGGTTCGCCGCCCATACCGATGATTAATTGATCAAAGGGGTACTTGCCTAGTTTAGTTTTGACGATTTTTTTCTCTTTATCGATGCCGATGACTGTATCAGTAACTAGTGAAACATTTTTCCTGCGGGCAAATAACCGCTGTAAATCGTATTGAACCGCTTCTGGTTCAACGCGTCCACCAGCCACTTCGTGTAATTCGGTCATCATTGTATGGTAAGAGTGACGATCGATCAACGTGATCTCAACGTCGTCTTTTTTTAACTTTTTGGACATGAATTTCGTTGCTGCGACACCTGCATAACCTGCACCGACAACGACAATCTTCTGTTGTGCCATTGATAATCCGCTCCTTCTAAATGATAATGACTGCACAATAATAATAAATTGATAATGCCTGAACAATCGAATTCATTATACATTTAGTTTATTTTTTTGTCTATTAGAATTAAGTTAAACTAATTAAGCGCCTTTTTTAATAAATTAATTAGAAAAATAGGATAAATATAAAAAATGATGTACAAACTTAAATAAGTGATTTAGAATGATTCTTGTTTAATGAATCACAAAAAAAGAAAAAGGTGGAGTTTAATCATGAAAATGAAAAAAATAGTATCAGGATTTGCTGTGGTAGCGTTTACTACACTAGCATTGGCTGCTTGTGGCGGAAACAATGATAAAGAGTCAGCATCAAGTTCTTCAGCGAGCTCTTCTGAAGCCGTAAAACCAGCGGAAAAAGAAGCAGGCGGTGATCTGAAAGACGGCACCTACAAACTTGAAGAAAAGAACTATTCAAATGGTTATCGCGTAGTTTTTGACATGACTGTCAAAGACGGTAAAATCACGAAATCTAACTATGATTATTTAAATGAAGACGGCAAGTCCAAGCAAAAGGATGCCGATTACGAAAAGAACATGAAAGAAAAAACGAAAACGGGTCCTAAAGAATACATTCCAGCATTGAATAAATCTTTAGAACAAACGCAAAATCCAGATGCAGTTGAAGTGGTTACTGGTGCAACACATTCAAGTGAAGCCTTTAAAAATTACTCACAACAGTTGGTTCAAGCAGCTCAAGCTGGCGATACGAAAACAATCGAAATCGACAATGGCGCTGAATTGAAGGATGGCACGTATACATTAGAAGAAAAGAACTACTCTAACGGCTACCGGACAGTCTTCAATATGACGGTTGCTGGCGGAAAAATCACTGAATCGAATTTTGACATGGTCGACAAAGATGGCAAATCTAAAAAAGATGACGCTGACTACGAAAAGAACATGAAAGCTAAAAGCGGCGTCGGTCCGAAAGAATACATCGAAGACCTGAACAAAGGTTTAGTTGAAAAGGGCACACCTGCTGAAGTTGAAGTGGTAACTGGTGCGACTCATTCATCACATGTATTCCAAACATACGCTGCGCAATTAGTGAATGCTGCTGAAAAAGGCAATACGACAGCGATCCAAGTAGACAATATCGTAACTAAAAATTAATTCCTTTATCAATTAGGGGAGCTTGGAAGAGCTGGGGGTTCCCCAGCTCTTTTTTTGCGAATCATCCATACTGCTATATGAAGGGATTCGCTAAAATACTTTGAAAGTATGGGTTAAACACGCTATGATAAAGTGACAAAATCTTGAATAGATAAAGGAAGTATGAACGTGAAGAAACGTGCATTATTGATGATTTTCGGATTGATCGTCATTGCTTTGACGGCATGCGGCAATGATCAGCCTAAGATAAATGAGAAACCATATGACGATAAACAGTTTTTGATGGGGACTTATGTCCAGATTCGGGTCTATGATGACGGCAAAAAAGCAGCATTAAAGCCGGCTTTTGCTCGAGTGAAAGAATTAGCTGATAAAATCACCGTGAACGAAGAAGGTTCAGAGATCGATGAGATCAATCAAGAGGCTGGCATAAAACCGGTCAAAGTAACCGACGATATGTACTATCTATTGAAGGAAGCCTACAAATACAGTGAAGATTCTAAGGGCGGTTTTGACATGGCGATCGGTTCGATCACCTCATTGTGGCGGATCGGATTCCCTGATGCTCGCAAACCTGAACAAAGTGAGATCGACCAAGCCTTGAAGCGGGTTAATTATCACGATGTAGAGTTTAATGAGACGGATAAAACGGTCTACTTGAAAGAAAAGGGCATGAAGCTGGATTTAGGTGCGATCGCTAAAGGGTATATCACAGATGAAGTGGTCAAAGTTTTGAAGGAAAATGATGTAACGACTGCGATCATCGACCTCGGCGGGAATGTCTATGTTCTAGGGCACAGTCCGCGGGGGGATCAAAAGGAAGATTGGACGGTTGGGATTCAAGATCCAAACCAAGCCCGCAATGTTATTCTAGGCAGCGTTCCCGAAAGTAATATGTCGCTGGTGACCTCGGGAATCTATGAACGCTATTTAGAAGCTGACGGCAAAACCTATCATCACTTGTTTAATCCTAAGACAGGATATCCTTTTGATAATGACATCGCTGGTGTGACGATCGTATCGAAAAAATCGATCGACGGGGATGGTCTTTCCACTGCAGTCTTTTCAATGGGTGTCAAAGAAGGCATGAAATATGTAGAAGGCTTGAAGGATACCGAGGCGATTTTTGTAACGCGAGACGATAAGGTCTATGTCACTTCCGGCTTGAAGGATGTTTTTGAATTGAATAAGGAAGCTGGTTACACGATGGGCAACGATAAGGATATGAAATAGATGACAAGAGAAAGTTTTTTTGATTTAGTGGAGATCCGCACCAAATTAGCGAGCTTGTTTCCATTTTTGATCGCAGTCCTGTTTACTAATACTTATTTCCATTCGTTTCATTGGGGAAAGACGCTCTTTTTCTTCTTTGGAATGCTTGCTTTTGATATGGCGACGACCGCGATCAATAATTACATGGATTTTCGCAAAGCACATTCTGAAGAATACAAATATCAAGAAAATATTATCGGGAAAGATCAGCTGTCTGAACGGACTGTTGTGCTGATTATTTTTGGCTTGATCGGCTTTGCGGCGATCGTTGGGATCACCTTAGCTGTCCAAACGGGGTGGCTGCTTTTAGTGATGGGCTGTGCTTGCTGTTTCATCGGCGTGTTTTATACGTTCGGTCCAATTCCGCTGTCCCGTATGCCTTTAGGAGAAGTCTTCAGCGGGGTGACGATGGGGCTGGGAATTTTTGCCATCACGATTTATTTGAATACCTATGATAAAAGGCTTTTTTTCATGGAGCTGGATTTGAAGCATTTTACGCTTACCGGAAGCACGACTGCGGCGTTGGCTGTTGTGTGGGCATCTTTACCTTTGATCGCGACGATCGCCAACATCATGCTGGCGAACAATATTTGTGATCTGGAGCAGGACATTGCGAACCATCGATATACCTTGCCGTTTTATTTAGGGAAAAGAAACGCCGTGATCTTATTTAATTTTTTAATGTATAGTTCTTATGCGGCGATTTTGATTGGACTGATCGCGGGTATTTATCAATGGCCGATTCTGTTGACCTTTGTAAGTTTAGTCAAAGTGTATCCGCAAACGAAAATTTTTACGAAGGAACAGATCAAAAGCAAGACCTTTGCGATGTCGATCAAAAATTTAGTGACCTTTAACGGCTGCTATGCATTGGGGCTGTTGGTTACGTTGCTTTGGCAATTTATTAATTAAGTGAAAATTTCGATGCCGCCACATAGCTTTTATGTGGTGGTTGAATTTGCGGGAAAAAAATGAGTTAAGGGGTCATTATGGACAATACAAAGAGGCTAAAAGCGACTCAAAATAAAATGACGAAAGAAAATTTCTTTGAACTCGTGCAGATTCGCACAAAGTTTGCCGGAATCTTTCCTTTTGTGATCGCTGTTTTATTTACGAATACGTATTTTCATTCCTTCCATCCGGGAAAGACGCTTTTTTTCTTTTTCGGCATGTTTGCCTTTGATTTAGCTATCACGGCGATCAATAATTATATGGATTTTATCAAGGCCCATTCGGAAAAATACAAATATGAAGAGAATCTTATCGGTCGGGAAAATTTATCAGAAAAGCAGATCCAGCGGCTCATTTTTAGTTTGGTAGGTTTTGCGGCAATCGTAGGCTTGATATTGGTGGTCCAAACTGGGTGGCTACTTTTACCGATGGGGGCAGCGTGCTTTTTTGTTGGCGTATTTTATACGTATGGTCCGATCCCGCTTTCGAGGATGCCGTTGGGCGAAATTTTTAGCGGCGTAACAGAAGGTTTGGGAATTTTTGCCATCACGATTTATTTGAATACTTACGATCAGCGGTTGTTTTATCTGGAACTGGATTTTAATCGTTTTGCTTTAACAGGTAATACGATGGCTGTGTTGGCGGTTATCTGGGCGGCGTTGCCATTGGTGCTGACGATCGCAAATATCATGTTGGCGAATAATATTAGTGATTTGGAGCAGGATGTTGAGAATCATCGCTATACTTTGCCGTTTTATATCGGGCGCAAGTGGAGCGTGAGATTATTCAATGTTCTGATGTACAGCTGCTACGGCGTGATTCTGGTTGGGCTGATCGTCGGCATTTATCACTGGCCGATCCTGCTGACTTTTATCAGTCTGTTAAAAGTGATTCCACAGACTAGGATTTTCACGCAGGAGCAGATTAAGAACAAAACATTTCCGATGGCGGTGGAAAATCTGATCGTGTTTAATAGCTGCTATGCGTTAGGGCTTTTAGTTACGATGATTTTACAGTTTATCTAAAAAAGGAGTCAGTGGTTTTGATCACTGACTCCTTTTTTTTACCCTAATTGAATTAGAAAGACGATCAAGCTGAGTACGCCTAAACTGGTGACGATCGCAAATAAAATTTTATCACGCTTGGTCGCGAAGACCGGGCGATGATATGTATGGCTGTTCCACAACCAGAAGACGAAGCCTAATGCGTAAATGCCGATGCAATAGAGCAGATTCAGGATACCTGATGAATAGAGCATGTAGATTCCGTAGACGATTCCGCCAATCGCCAAGAATTGCTGTCCTTTGTGCGTTTTTCCTCTAGCGATCTGCCATAAGAAGGCGGCGGATAAAACGTAAGGAACTAAAACCATGGTTGTCGCGGTATCGGTCACTGCTTGGAAGGCATCCATCGCCCAGCGCGAGATTAAAAAGACGATCTGCATGATGACACCATTCAGAATTAAAGCGTTCACGGGTGCATTTTGTTTATTGGCTTTGCCTAAAAAGGCGGGAAACATTTTATCCTGAGCGGCGTCAAAAGAAATTTCGGCAGCCAAAATCGTCCAGGATATCCAAGCGCCCAATACAGAAATGATGACACCGATATTGATCATGCTGCCAGCCCAAGCGCCAGTCGATGCACGCAGGACGCCGCTTAATGAAGGGCTTGGTAAATTCGCCAGCTGTTCCTGCGGCAGCGAACCGAAGCTCAGCATTACGATCAAGACATAAATCGCCAGTGTCGTAGAGTAGCCGATCAACGTTGCGCGGCCGACATCGCGGGCACGTTTTGCTCGTCCTGATAAAACGACAGCCCCTTCGATCCCGACGAAGACCCACATCGTTTGCAGCATCGCATGACGGATTTGCGTCGGAACACTGCCAAGCTGTTTGCCATTCATCATCATATTTTTGGCAAAAACATCCATTGAGAAGGTGCGGTATTTAAAATGAATAAATAAAAGAAAAATCGCTAATAATATCGGAACGACCTTGGCACTTGTGGCGATGGTATTTAATAGACTGGCTGTTCGAATCCCGCGAGCAACTAAAAAAATCACACCCCAGATCATAAAGGTGCCTAAAAACAAACCAATCTGTCCGCCAGAACCGCCGATCGAAGGAATAAATTTGCTTAGGGCATCCAAAAATAGAATGACAAAAGAAACATTGCCGATAATATTGCTAAGCCAATAGCCCCAAGCGGAGTTGAAACCGACATAATCGCCAAAGCCGTCTTTGGCATAATAATAGATTCCCCCGATAATCCCCGGTTCTTCCTTTGAAAGAGTTTGAAAAACCTTCGCGATAAAGAAAACGCCAACGCCAGTAATCAGCCAAGCTAATAATGAAGCAACGACACCAGCAGATTGAGAAATGCTGCTAGGCAAATTAAAGACGCCGCCTCCCAGCATTGAACCGATCACGATCATGCTTAAGCCTAACAAGCTCATCTCCTTCGTATGATTGTCAGGTACTTGATTCTGTTCCATAAATAATTCTCCCAGTTTATAGTAATAAAGCATTTTTTACTGCAAGTGCTTCTTATACTCCAGCCCTTAATGAGACGAAAGCTTAATAAGAAACACTCTTTCTATATAAGCATATTTACTTAAAAATAACCATAAGGGGGAAGTGAAACTCCATCGACTTAACTTAAAGAAGTGCCATTTAATTATAATCTAATTCAAATGATGCCGTTCTTTTGCTTCATTTTTAACGAGTCAACAAACCTAATGTTGCAGAAGCTGCTAAAAGAAAAAATAGTATGTTATTAATACCATTCTTAACTGTCAGCTAGTATGATTCGTTTGAATGTAAAAAATAGAATAAATATTAAGATTTAGGGTGTAACCTTTTTAGAGAGGGTGTTTTTTTATTTGTCAGAGTGATAAAATTGAACCAACGAGGGGGGCTAAGATGATTGAGATTCGAGTAGCAACACCAAAGGATGCGTCTGCGTTAGTCGCAATTTACGCGCCTTATGTCACAGAAACAACAATTACTTTTGATTATGAAGTACCGAGTGAAAAGGACTTCGCTGAGAGAATTCAAGAAACGCTCCATACATATCCTTATTATATTGCTGAGGAAAACGGAGAGATTTTAGGCTATGCTTATGCGCATGCTTACAAAGACAGAGCCGCTTATGATTGGTCAGTGGAGGTCAGTGTCTATGTGGATCGTGAAAAACGTGGGAATGGTGCAGGAAAGCTCTTGTATCAAGCGTTGGAAGAGACATTAAGTAAGCAAAACGTCGCGATTTTAACTGCTTGTATAACAGGTGGGAACCAAGGAAGTATAAAATTCCATGAAAAACTTGGCTATCAGGAGGTCGCGAACTTTCCAAAGATCGGCTATAAGTTTGAGCGGTGGCATGATGTTATTTGGCTGCAGAAATTTTTGACGGAGACCAAAGGGAAGCTGCCTGCGTTTATCCCTTTTTCTAAGCTATGAACATAAAGAAACGAATAAAGAGCAATCCGGCGATGATGGGGAGAGTCATGTTGGGTGTCTTTGTCTTTGCGATCGTTTTTCGAGTGTTGATCGCGGAAACGATGCCGATCAAAATCTATATGCAGGCAGGCTATGATGACGCACTTTCTATTAACCAGGCATTGAGTATTTTGGACGGGAAATGGCTGGGAACATATGGGACCGGGACGCTGACGAAAGGATTATCCTTCACTTTCTTTTTGCTTGTGAATCATTTTTCACACTTGTCGTATCCATTGTTTTTATGTTTAGTCAATATTGGGGCGGCTTTTGCCATTGTCAAAGCATTGGCGCCAGTGATTAAAAATAAATATTTGAGCGGGTTAGGTTTCTTATTTTTGATCTATTCACCTGCGACCTTGACCTCAGATTTTTCGCTGCGGGTTTATCGGAATAGCCTGGTTTTTGCGGCGGTGCTTTTTGTTTTAGCTGGCATTCTTGGGCTTTATTTAAGAAGAAAAGAGACGCTGAAAAAACGCCTTCCATGGTCAATATTAGTAACGATCGCATTTCCTTTTTTCTGGTATTTGCGGGAGGATTCGATTTGGCTGCTGCCGCTTTATATCGTTGCGACTTTTTGCACGTTTTTTGGGATCGTCGTACAGGATCAGCCATTGGGTTCATCGTTGAAGGAAGGGCTCAATCGTATTTGGCAGCTGTTGAAGACAGCGAACAAGCAAAAGCTTGTCGGTAATCTTTTACTGCTGATCGCGCCGTTGATTTTTACGCTGGGGGAATCGCTGCTGATCTCTAAGGTGAATCAAAATCACTACGGCATCTTTACGACGAATGATCGGACGAAAACGTCTTTTGCCAAATTAACGGAAAACTTGATTCAAATTGATAATAGCGGTTATGATTCTGAAGCCGTAGCTGAGAACAGCGGGATCTGGGTGTCGAAAAAGACCTTTGCCGAAGCGCAGAAGGTCTCACCGACTTTTGCGAAATATCGCAAGGGGATCGAATGGATCTGGAATGAATCGATTTGGCCGGATGCTTGGCCAGTCAAAAACGATGAGCTGCCTGGCGATATGTTTGTCTGGGCCTTGCGGGAAATGTTTAAGCAGGAAGGTCTGTATAAGGACGGCGCTGCAAATGAAAAAATTTTTAAAAATATCAACCAAGAGCTGGAGGAGAGCTTCAAGTCTGGCGAGCTGAAAAAGAAAAAAATGTTCTTCGTATCAAAGCAGAGTAATGGAAAGAAGCTTGAGGATATGGGGAAAGTTTTCAGCTACATGGGTGCCGGTATTTTAGAAACAACGCTTTACAAAAGCTATCAGACCAGTTATGGCGGTTCGATCTTTATGCCGGATCAACCAGCTGAGGTGGTTCTCGATCTGCTGAATGTCAAATCTGTTTCTACGCTTAAAAAAGGAATGGCGGCAGAGTCGAAGCGGACGAAAGTGACGGTGTGGATCATCACAGCGATCATTTGGATCTATCGGATTGTTTCACCTGTGCTCCTGCTGGTTAGTTTGGGCGCGATGGTGATTTTCACCGCGGGCTATATCAAAAATAAAAAGACTCGTAAAGTTCTAGCGGACTATTTGATTATTTTTCTTGGCCTGCTGCTGACTTATCTGGTCTATCTATTCGGGGTATCTTGGTTTGCGACTTGGGCACCAAATGGCAAGGGCTTGTTCATGTTTTTCTATACAGGTGCTGGTGTACCGTTGATCCAAGTGATTGAATTGCTGGGCGTGGCGCTGGTTGTCAGAAACGTACAGAACAAATTATTCGAAGATAAAGTGAGTTTAAATTAGATTCAGCTAATAGTATTCTAATTAAATTCATTAGGAATTGTTACGCGGCTATACCAATGGTTTGCTATCCTTGCATTGTAAAAGATAAGGAGGGCCCTAATAGCGCAATGAAACGAGAGAGGAACACTTCGAAAAACGAAGTAAAAACCACCGACTTTCTACTAGAAATGTTGGCGTTGTTCATTCTAATTTCCGTAACTATTTACGCCATAAGAACTGGGAAAATTTTTTAAAAGATACTTTGCTTCATAAGTATCTTTTTTTTTTGCACTTTTTTTGTAGAACTAGACCAAAAAAGGAGAACCTGCGAATTTTTTTCGCAGGTTCTCCTTTTTCAAAATTTATCATAAAGACAATAAGCTGCTAATATCGATAATTAAGAAAGAACTCGCGCCTAGCGACACAATCGTTTCATGAAGTAAATGGCAGTAGCTAGAGGTTAAGGATTTACTTTAAAAACTCCTACTTTATAAGATTCTATGTGGAGTGTTTCACTTGTTATAGTTTATTGATAGTATAGTAATTGCAGCTTACTTCATAGCGCAGAAGAATAATACCAATTTTGATTTTGTAGTTTTCGTGTATTATTACCTAGGAGATAGGGGTAAATGTAAAGGAGATAATCCAATCTATACATTAATTATTTCAATTCAAGTAATCAGTTTCTTTCTGATATTTAAAATGGTTTCCGGTTACTCTTTTTCAAAAAGCGAATTAGTAATTTATCCGATAAGTATGCTTTTTTTTACTTTTGAATTCAGGAAAACATTTGGGGTTTGGGGTGCTCTATTTTTTCTGGCACTGTTTATTGCGATCGGATACTTTAAAGAAATGGGATTCCAACTGATAAGTGTTTTTTACGCGCTGTATGCATTATTAATGAATTCATTTTTGGGATATATTGTTGCGGCGCCCTTAGAATATTTGTTTTCATTGATGAGTTTTATTCCGATAGAGGTGCTATATCTTTTAGTTGCGATGATGCCATCTATTATCAATTATCTGATTATAAAAATGTTAGAACAAGTATATCCAGAGTATCCTTTAAAGTCGTTTAGGGAAATTAATGATTTCTCACTCGTTGTTTTAGTTATCATCTTATTTACAGTAATGGGACTTTTATATAGGGTTTTAACGATTGGAAATCAGACCGAAATAGTCAGTTGGCAGAGTAATTTGCTAATTTTGATTTTGTTTCTGGTTGTTGTTTTTTCACTGCTATTGCTAAATATACATTTCCAAAGACAAAAAAGAAAAGAAATCCAAATATTAAAAGATGAACAGTTACTTCAATTGCAAGAGTATACAAAGCATGTGGAAGCATTGTATGAGGAGATTCATCATTTTAAGCATGATTATATCAATATACTGACTAGTTTAGATGATGGAATTAAAAATCAAGATATAAAGAGAGTTCAAGAGATATATGAGTCTGTCATTAAACCAACAAAACAGACTTTTCAAACCAATCATTTCATGATTGCTCGACTTAGTAATATTCTAATCCCTGAGATAAAAAGTTTGATCTCTGCCAAATTACTGATTGCTAGACAGAATAAAATTGATATCCACGTTGAAGTAGTAGAACCGATCGATAAAGTGAATACAGACTTATTAAACCTAATTCGAGTGCTCTCAAATTTGCTAGATAATGCAATTGAAGCAACTTCAGAAATAAACGATTCTTGGATTAGAATCGCGATGTTTAAGGAAGAAAAGACAGTTACTATTATTATTGAGAATAGTATCCTTGAATTAATAGATATAAAGAAAATTAATGACATGGGCTACTCATCTAAAGGAACAGGGCGCGGTATAGGCTTGCATACGGTTCAAAAAATTCTAAAAAACGATACAAGTCTTTTTCTAGAAACCAGTAGTGACCAGCAAGTGTTCTCTCAAGTGCTTAAGATTGCGGGGAATGATTTATGAACATATTTATTTTAGAGGATGATTTATTTCAACAACAAAACTTAAAACGGACTATAGAAAGAATTTCTCAAGAGGAAAAAATCTCCTATAAAAATTTAATCGTTACTGCCAAACCGGATGTTTTATTAGAAAATTTAACACTCGCGAGTCTTCACAATTTGTATTTTTTGGATTTAGAGATTGCTGAATACGATAAAACCGGGTTGGAAGTTGCCCAACGAATTCGAAAGCAAGATCCTTTTGGAACGATTGTTTTTATTACTACTCATTCTGAAATGGCTCCGCTGACTTTTGCATACAAAGTATCGGCGTTAGATTTTATTGAAAAAGATCAAAAGGAAGAGACAATCATCAAAAGAATCAGGGAGTGCCTTTTACTAGCAAACATGAGGATTGAAAAAAGTGTTAGTGATGATGCCTTGATTTTTAAGAATAAGTTTACAAATCTGCAAGTACCATATTCTGATATTTATTATTTCGAAACTACGGGAATTGCTCATAAATTACGTTTGGTAAGCAAAAATAAAATTACTGAATTTTATGGAGAATTGAGTGAATTTGAAAACATAGATACTCGCTTGTTTCGTTGCCATCGTGCGTTTGTAGTAAACTTGGCAAATATCGTCTCTATTGATCGGACTAATAGGTTGATTATGTTTCCGAATAAAGATGAATGTAATGTCTCACGAAGGACGATGAAAGAATTATTAAATAAAATGAATCAGTAGAGCGGCAAAGCTTTGTTGCTCTATTGGTTCATTTTTTTTAGTAAGAAGATTCTCAGTTGAAGCAACGAGTCGATTGTTTTCGTGATATAGACAGGCGTATTATCACAAGGGCTATACTATTGAGTTACTGATAAAAACAGGTGTAAATATAAATGAAAAGGATGATGCACAGATGTGTATTGTCTTTTTTTTACCTTTCAAGCAATTTGAGTATCCGTTTATGAAATAGAATTCTTTTCCCTCTTTTTTTTGAATAAGATGGATTTAAGAAATGACTATAGGGGGAGCAAATATGACAACGATGATTGAAATTAGCGAAGTTAGTAAACTATACAAGAATGAGGAGGTTGTCTCCAAAGTCAATATGGATATTAAAAAGGGAGAGATTTACGGGTTTTTAGGACCCAATGGCGCAGGGAAAACGACTATCATGAAAATGATATTAAATTTAGTAAAACCATCGGCAGGAGAAGTTCGAATAAATAAAGAATTGATTCAAAAAAAATCATACAAATATTTAAAAAAAATTGGAAATATTATCGAAACGCCTGTTTTTTATAATCAATTAACAGCCAAAGAAAATCTAGAGCTGCATAGTGAATATAATGATCGAATGAGCAACACAAGAATTGAAGAGGTCTTAGAACTTGTTGGACTCAAATCCGTTGGTAAAAAACTTGTAACTGAGTTTTCACTTGGGATGCGCCAAAGATTAGGAATTGCTAGGGCCATCTTAACAGACCCAGAAATCTTGATTTTAGATGAACCGATTAATGGACTTGATCCAATTGGAATTAAAGAAATTCGAGAATTATTGTTGTTTCTAAAAAATAATCATGGGATGACTATTCTGATTTCTAGTCACATCGTTTCTGAGATTGAGTGTATTGCCGACACTATTGGAGTTATTAATCAGGGAAAGCTCTTGAGAGAAGTCCAGTTATCGGAGATTAGAGCAAACGGAACCAGTCAATTAGTATTGGAAATTGACAATCCGGAAAAAGCCATAGCGGTACTTGAAGACCAGTTTGGCAATCCTGAAATTAAGCAAGTTGGTAAGACACTTTATCTGAAAAATACAGAAGTTGACCAGTCTTCAGTTATGCAATCACTGGTTAGAGCGAATCTAAAAATTTTGAAAATTGAGCAACATCAAGAAACATTGGAAGAATACTTTTTGAATATAATCAAAGGCGGGGAATCAGCATAATGAAACTGATGAAACTTGAATGGAAAAAGAATCGTTTATCCAAATACTTTAAAACGACGCTTATTGCTACAGTGTTGATCTTCTTGATCACGGCATTTATGGCAAAGATGGCCCAAAATCAAGGGGAGTTGATGTTCACTAACTTTAATAGCTATATGTCTTTTGTTAATATCATTATTCGAGTCGTGTTCGTCATTTTTTCTGCCGTACTGCTCTCTCGTCTGGTGATAGATGAGTACAAGAATAAAACACTTCAAGTATTATTTACGTATCCTGTAAATCGAAAGAACGTCATCCAGAGTAAGCTAATGTTAATTATGGGATTTTGTTTTGTAAGCATTCTATTTTCAACGATAGTGATTAGCCTGCTGACATTCATGGTGAATCCAAAGCTGGAACTTTTTCCACAACTATTGGAACTGGGAGATGTCATCAATACGTTCCCTACAATTATTACCATATCAATCATGACAGCTTGCTTAAGTCTTATCCCACTTTATTTTGGAATGAAAAAAAAATCTAGTTCGACCACTATTACTTGGGGAGTAATTATCGGCCTCTTAGTGAACGCGACTGTTTCAGACGGTGCAGCTACAGTAAATATGGTGCAACTTTTAGTTATTCCAGGAATTTTAGCATTAGTCGGCTTAACCATTGTATATTTCACTTTTCGCCACATAGAAAGTCAAGATATTCTCTAGAAAGGAGAGGCAGATATGAAAAAAATTTATTTAATCGGTGGAATAGTTTTATTATTAGCAGGGTACATTATCTGGGATAATTCATTTCGGAAAGAAACGAGTGAAGAATTTCCGATCCAGAAAATAGAACAAATAGATATTAATACGAAGGAATGGGATGTCCAACTCGTTCAATCGAATGGAACAAACATTGAGGTGGTTGCGGATGGATTAGGGAAAAATAATGCAGCTACTGCAACGATGAAAGATAGTACTTTAAAAGTGGAACAAAAAAAATCTGAAGGCGATTTTTTTGGCGGGTTCAGTTTTAAAAATAATAGAAAAATGAAGATTATGTTACCAGTCTTATATTTGAAAAATTTAAACGTTGAGACCCAGTCTGGTGAGATTCAGTTAAAAGAACTACCGCTTAGGAATCTGTCTATCATGAGCAACAGTGGAGATATCTATATACAAAAGATCACTAGTATCGGAAGTAAAAAAACGACAATTAAGACTGGAACTGGAGACATTGATGTATCCTTTAAAGTCAAACCAACTAATCTTAAATTGAAAACTTTCTCTAATGA
This sequence comes from Enterococcus hulanensis, assembly GCF_005405485.1. GTDB lineage: Bacteria > Bacillota > Bacilli > Lactobacillales > Enterococcaceae > Enterococcus_A > Enterococcus_A hulanensis. The sequence continues at coordinate 230,454 of NZ_BJED01000002.1, forward strand.
GATCGATAATGAACTAGGCAGAAACAAATTTGGTAAGGGAGAGAATCAGTTAGATTTAATATGTCCTAAAGGCGCACTGTCAATTTTCTAATTGTCTTAAATTCAAATTGCGGATTATCGAAAAAATTGATTCAATAGGCGGATTAGGTTTATCTGAAATCGTTCATGCTTAGGTTAATGAGAAATCGAAGCAAAATCTTATTCCGAACATAGAAAAATCAAGTTTCCAATTCAAACATTGAGTTGGAAACTTGATTTTTTTCGTATTTGATAAAAATTTTTTATTGCGTCAACGCTTCTAACGCCTTCATCTTTTGTATCACAAGTTCTGGCGTGATGGTTTGTTTCATTAGATGGATCATTTCGCCGGGGCTGCAGGTGCGTTCGGCAACGGCTTGGTATTCTTCTTCAGTTAGATGCAAATCCATAGCAGCTAAATTGGTCGGTAAGTCTAATTGATGATAGAAGGGCAACAGCTGCTCGATCTCCGCTAGATTATCTTCAATCATTAATTGAACTAAAATTCCGTAAGCGACTTTGTTGCCGTGAAGCTGATGATGACTGTCAGGTAAGACGGTCAAGGCATCATGGAGTGAATGAGCGCCAGCGGTTCGACCATATTCATCGCCGAAGCCGCCTACCATGCCGGCTAATAAGATATTGGCTTCCACCACATCGATAAAGGCTTGATTAATTTGTTTTTGTTCCATCGCTGCTAGAGCATCTGCGCTTTGAGTCAGGAGAATCTCGCGACATTTTTGAGCGGCAAACTCTGCAACCTGAACTTCGACCGGCTTCACAGCCAGTTGGGAGATGATCGCATGGGATTCGTACCATTTTGCCAAGGTGTCGCCGATACCGGCGATCATTAATTCCCGCGGCGAGTGTAAAATAATCTCAGGATCGATCAAAACCAGATCGCTGGCTTTTGGAAAGATATCATAGCGCAGCATCACGCCGGCTTCATTATAAACCACACTCAGTGGTGTATAAGCAGCGCAGGTGGCTGCCAAGGTTGGCAGGATGATGATGGGCAGCTGGACTTTGTAGGCGACAAGTTTGCCTAAATCGGCGACTTTGCCGCCGCCAACTGCAATAATGCCGTCAAATTTTTCTTTAGTGCATAAAGACGCAAAATTTTCCGCGGCAGAATCAGTACATTGACCGCCATAATAATGGAAAGTTTTTGTTATTGATAACTCAGGAAAATAAGCTTTAACTGCTTGCCAAGATTTTTCGCCATGAAGAATCAGGACGTTTTCTATTTTTCTTCTATTAAGATGGGATTCTAGAGAGTCCCAAGCATGTTCTTTAAGTTCATATTCTTGCGGCGCGCCGCGGACGATCAGTTGTTTTGTCATGGGAAAACTTCTTTCATTATTTTTTTAGATAACTCTTTTTTTATTATAAGGGTTGTGGTAGTATAAATGCAAGTTGCTTTTTGAATATTTATTCTTTAATTATTTGTATAAGTATATTATTATTCATTATTTGGAAAAAGGGAGCGGGATGGATGAAAAAGAAAATTGGCGCATTGCTTACGGTCTTGCTGATGCTGTTAAGCTTTTTACCGGCAAAGGCACAAGGAGCAGAAAAGGATGCAATCTACGAACGGATTCAACAAAGCGGGGAGCTGGTCGTCGGCTTATCGGCGGATTATGCACCCTATGAATTCCATGCAGATGTGGATGGAAAAGATAAAATCGTCGGTTTTGATGTGTCGATCGCAGAAAAAATCGCAAAAGATATGGGCGTTAAGCTGAAAATTGAAGAGCTTGGTTTTGATGCGCTGCTAGGTGGGTTGAAAACTGGAAAGATCGATTTAGTTATTTCCGGCATGTCGATCACAGAGGAACGGTTGAAGGAAGTTGATTTCTCTGATCCGTATTTCGTTGTTCAGCAAAATGTCTTAGTGCGCAAAGGCGACAAGGATAAATATAAGACGACTGAGGATTTTAAAGGATTAGCAGTCGGCGCACAAAAGCAGACGACGCAAGAGGATTTGATTAAAAATGAAATGACTGGGGCAGAACCAACTTCATTGCAAAAGGTGCCTGACTTAGTTAATAACCTATTGAATAAAAAAGTTGAAGCAGTTGTATTGGAACAGCCAGTGGCCGAAGCTTATGTTCAACAAAGCGATAATGTGGAAATTGCCCCAGTCAAGTTTGAACAGGGTGAAAAGGTAACGGCGATCGCGATGTCGAAAAACACGCCGGAATTGAAAGAGCATGTCAACGCTTCGATCAAAACAATTAATGACAAGGATCTGCTGAAGGGTTATCAAAAAGAAGCCAATGAATTGATGTTCCAAGGCGAGCAATCATTTCTACAAAAATATGGTCCTTACTATTTAAATGGTGCGAAGTATACGATCTTGCTGGCCTTTGTAGGTGTTTTATTTGGTTTGATTTTTGGTAGTTTATTAGCCTTGATGAAGCTGAGCAAGAGCAAACTTTTGAAGGCGCTGGCGGTTATCTACATCGAATATGTTCGGGGAACACCGCTATTAGTTCAAATCTTTATCGTGTATTTCGGAACCGGCGTGATCGGTTTAGACTTGTCGAAATTACTGGCTGGTTGTATCGCGGTCTCGCTGAATAGTGCGGCCTATGTCGCAGAAATCGTGCGGGCAGGGATCAACGCCGTCAACAAGGGTCAAATGGAAGCCGCTCGTTCTTTAGGGATGAACCAAAAAGAAGCGATGCGTTATATCGTTTTCCCGCAAGCCATCAAGAATATCTTGCCGGCATTAGGAAATGAGTTCGTAACGATTATCAAGGAATCTTCTGTCGTTTCGGTTATCGGGGTGTCGGAATTGATCTTCCAAACAGGTGTGGTGCAGGGTGCCAGCTTCAAGCCGTTCTTACCATACGTGCTGGTTTCGCTGATCTACTTTGTCTTGACCTTCTGTATTTCCCGTCTATTAGGGTTAGTTGAAAGGAGAATGGGTCTGAATGATTAATGTAAAACAACTGTCAAAAAGTTTTGGCGATAATGAAGTCTTAAAATCCATCGATCTAACGGTCAAGGAAGGGGAAGTGGTGGTAATCATCGGTCCTTCCGGGAGCGGGAAAAGTACGATTTTACGCTGCTTGAACTTATTGGAGGAACCAACCTCCGGCGAGATCTTTTTCGAAGGACAGAACATTACCGCTCCTGACAGCAATATCGACCAGATTCGCCAAAAAATGGGGATGGTGTTCCAAAGCTTTAACCTGTTTCCCCATATGAGTGTGGTGGAAAATCTGACGATCACACCAGTAAAAATCAAAAAAGAAGATCCAACCAAAGCCAAAGAAGCAGCCTTGGCGTTGTTAGATCAGGTGGGCTTGAAGGAAAAAGCTGACAGCTATCCATCGAGTTTATCCGGCGGGCAGCAGCAGCGGGTGGCGATCGCGCGAGCATTGGCCATGAATCCGGATGTGATGCTGTTTGACGAACCGACTTCAGCGCTTGACCCGGAAATGGTCGGAGAAGTATTGGCCGTTATGCAGGATCTGGCTAAAAAAGGCATGACCATGGTAGTGGTGACTCACGAGATGGGCTTTGCCAAAGAGGTGGCGGATCGTGTAATCTTTATGGCGGATGGCGTCATTCAAGAAGAAGGTACCCCAGAGGAAATCTTTGATCATCCGCAAAATAGTCGGACTCAGGATTTCTTGAATAAGGTATTGTAATAAGAGGCGGAGGAATCAGGATGGATAAAAGTAAAATCGCGCGACGCTTTCAGCAGCCGGCAGAGAATTTGCTGATGAAGATCGCTGTTTTAGCAAAGGAAAAAGAAGATATTATTGATTTGTCGATCGGCGATCCAGATTTGATCACCAATCCGGCGATCATCGAAGCGGCTTATACCGATGTGAAAAAGGGTGCGACGAATTACACGGCACCTGACGGCAGTAAGGAATTTCTACAGACCGTCGTTGATTTTTACCAAAAGAAATATGATCTGAACTTTCAAGTCAATCAGGTTCGGGCGACGGTTGGTGCTTTGCATGGAATGTATCTAGTGATGCAGGTGCTGCTTGATCCCGGCGATGAAGTGATTATTCATGAGCCGTATTTTTCACCGTATCGCGAACAGGTTACTCTATCTGGCGGAACATCGGTTTTTGTTCCGACGTATGAGGAAAACGGCTTTCAATTAGATGTGGCGGATTTAAAGGCCGCCATCACGGATCGAACGAAGGCGATCATCATTAATTCGCCGAATAATCCAACAGGGGCAGTTTTTTCCGAGGCGACCTTGAAGCAAATCGCGGAAGTTGCCATCGAAAATGAGCTTTTCATTATTTCCGATGAAATCTATGAAGACTTTGCCTTTAAAGAAAAATTTGTGCCGATGGCGCGGCTTGCGCCGGAAAATACGATCACGATCAGCGGTGTGTCGAAGGGCTTTGCCATGACTGGCTGGCGCTTAGGCTACATGGTCGCACCGGCATACATCAATCAAGTCGCAGGTATGATCAACGAAAGCATTACTTATTCCGCACCGACAGCATCACAGCGCGGCGGGATTTACGCGTTGAACCATTATGAGGAGCTGGTTCCGCCGACGGTAGCGATTTTTAAGGAGCGTTTGGCTTATATTGAAAAAAGAGTGGCGGAAATTCCATATTTGACCTTGCCATCAGTTGCTGGCAGCATGTATGCTTTTATTAATATCAGTAAAAGCGGACTCGACTCAGTGACATTTGTGGAAAAAGTTCTGGAACAAAGCGGCGTGCTGTTCGTTCCGGGAAAAGCCTTCGGGGAAAATGTGGGGGACGACTATATTCGTCTGGCAGCCACACAACCGCTGGAGGTTTTAGCAGAGGCCTTTGATCGATTGGCGAAGTTGAGCTTTTAGCTCGCAAAAGGCGGCACGTTCTGAGAGGTATTTCTTTACTGGTCTTATTATAGTAGAGACAGGAGGAAAATGAATGGAATGGTTAGATCATTTCAATAAAAGTATTGCTTATGTGGAGGAGAATTTAGCGGGTGCGATCGATTTGGACAAGGCGGCGCAATTGGCCCAGTGCTCCAGCTATCATTATCAGCGGATGTTTTCTTATATCGCGGGAGTCACGTTAGGTGAGTACATTCGGCGGCGCAGGATGAGTCTGGCGGGAGTTGATCTGCAGCGGGGCGAGAAAGTCATCGATGTTGCTGCGAAATATGAGTATGATTCTCCCACGTCTTTTAATCGGGTGTTCAAGGGTGTCCACGGAATCACGCCGAAAGAAGCCAAGCAAGCAGGGGCAAAATTGACTAGCTATCCCATGCTGACCTTCAAACTTACAGTAAGGGGAGTACACGCGATGGAATATCAATTAATCGACAAAGAAGCTTTTCACGTAACGGGACTTGGATTGAAAATCGAACAGAACATGGAGGTAGCTCAAAAACGGATTCCAGAATTTTGGAACGAAGTGGCTGCTAGCGGCGAATTGCAAAAATTGCTGCCGATCATGGATCAAAGCAATCCGGGGGTCTTAGGTATCAGCTTAATGACTTCGGAAATCCAAGATAAGTGGGAGTATGTGATCGGTGTCGTCAGCGAAGAAAAGGCAGAAGGCTTTGAGCAATATGAGATACCTGCTGCGAAGTGGGCGATTTTCTCAGGAACAGGACCAATGCCGGGAGCGATCCAAGAGCTGCAGACGCAAGTCTTTCAGGAGTGGCTGCCGACCTCTGGCTTTGAATACGACGAGCTGCCGGATATTGAATTGTATCTGGATGCTAATCCGGAAAATGCTCAGTTCCAAGTCTGGCTGCCGGTTCGGGCGAAATAAAGAAGAAGCTGTTCGAGAGCGAACAGCTTCTTTTTTTGTGGTCGTTAGGCTAAAGAAAAGCGAAGTTCATTTTAGCGATTCGCTTGGCTAGCGGCTTCCACACTAAAACATTAACGATCATCAGAAGTACAAAACAACCAAAAATCGGAAAGGTCATGGTACCGATGGAAAGCAAGTTATGAAACAATGCCGCCGTTGCAAAGCTGCCGATGGTGGTCGTGCTGACCAAGAACAGCCGCAAGGAATTAAAGGGTTGGCATGATTTCATCACCGCAAAACAGCTGATACCCAGCAGCAGATAATACATCAGTGTCCGTGAATCTAGCGCAGTGAAGAAAAATTGCCCAAACAACCAGACCAAGACAACGTTGAACAGTACTAAAATTCCACTAGGCAGCGCTCGTTTGATAGCAGTCGGTAAAAAGCGCCCTTGGATTTTTCGATTATCCGCTTCAAAGGATAGGAAGAAGGAAGGATAGCCTTCAATCGCCAAATCGATTAACGTGATCTGGAGCGGAATGAATGGAAAAGTGGAGACCGTTAAAATACAGAACAGCGAGACCAGCAGCGAATAAATGGTTTTGATAAAGAAAACACCGGAAGAACGGGTGATATTGTTAATCACTCGTCGGCCTTCAAAAATAATCGCCGGCAAACTGCCGAAATTTGAATCCAGCAAAACGACGTCGGCAATTTGCCGCGTAGCATCGTCGCCTTCAGCCATGGCGATGGAAATGTCGGCTTCCCGCAAAGCGAGAATATCATTCACACCATCGCCTGTCATCCCGACCGTCTGCTCCTGTGATTTCAATTCGTGGATCAGCAATTTTTTCTGCTGGGGAGTCACGCGACCGAAAATCGAGTGGCTGTGAGCGAGTTCGCGAATCTCTGCTTCATTTGAATAGTTTGAAAGATCAATCGCCTTTTGGTAATCGACAAAGCCGGCTTTTTCAGCGATCGCTGATACAGTCTTAGGGTTATCCCCTGAAATAATTTTCAACTCGACACCTTGTTCGGTTAAAAAGTTCAAGGTGTCTTTGGCGTTTGCTCGAATCGGATCACTCAAGGTCAGAAAAGCAATCGGCGATAGACCAGTCGGCTGGTCTGAGATCCCGCTCGATGATAAAGCGATCAAAAGAATGCGCAGACCGGCTTCTTGATAGTGCTGAATGATCGCGGGAATTTCCTCGGCCGACAAAAGATTCTCTGGTGAGCCTAAGTACAAGGTAATGTTGCTCTCGAGGGTCACTGCGCCGTATTTTCGTTCGGAGGAGAAGGGAAGGACTTGTTTTGCCGGAACCTGTGCGCCTTCTCCAAAATAATGATTCAAGGCCTGTGCGGTGGGATTGCTGTCCTCGGTGGCCGCTAAATAGCTGGTCATCAGAGTAGGAAGGGTGCTGCGATATGTTTCGTCTAAAAGATAGAGGTTTTCTACCTGCATGTTCCCCTCGGTCAATGTTCCGGTCTTATCCAAACAAAGAACGTCCATATGAGCCAAATTTTCGATGGCGTACATGTTTTGTACGAGCACTTGCTTTTTGGCCAGCTTTAAGACGCCGGTGGTCAAGGCGATGCTGATCAGTAAGACTAAGCCCTTCGGCAGCATACCTAAAAGAGCCGCGACAGAAGCCACGACCGCCGTATAAGTCGAGCTGTCCCGCAGGAAGAAGGCTTCGATGAAAAGCAAGATTCCGATAGGCAGTATAATGAAACTGGTAAATTTCGAGATTTTTTGGATCGACTGGATCAGCTCTGATTTGATAGGTTTGGCCGCTTTGGTTTCATTGATGATTTTGGCGGCGTAATTCTCTGCTCCGACGTGCTGCACTTCTGCCAGCAACTGTCCGCTGGTTAAATAACTGCCCGATAGAATTTCGGACTCCGCTTTTTTGACGATTGTATCGGATTCACCCGTCAGCAGGGATTCATTGACCTCGGCTAAACCATCTAGGACCCGCATATCGCTGGGAATCTGTTCGCCAGCCTTTAACAGGACATAATCTCCTAAGACCAGTTGATCGGGGGCGATGGCTTGTTTCTTTCCGTCTCGGATAACGGTGATGTCGTTTTGAGCCAAGAGGGTCAAACGGTCGACCATTTTCTTGGCGCGAAGCTCTTGAACGATCCCGATAATGATATTCAGGATGATGATTGAGATAAAAAACATGTTGCTGTAGGCTTTCACTGCGAATAAACAAGCCGCTAAAAGAAAATTCAGCAGGTTGAACAGCGTCAAGGTGTTTTCACGAATGATCGTGCCGGTGGATTTCGCCGGGTTCATCCGGTAGTCATTGGTTTGTCCAGCGGCGATCCGCTCCTTGACCTGTTTTTCGGTTAAGCCGGTAAATAATTGCATAAATAAATTCCTCCAAAGCAGTTAAGTTTATCGATAAGTCCTATGATAAAAAAGAAAAGCAAATAAACTAGTCGGAAAGGATAAACAATTTATAAACTATTTATTAATACTTGTTTTATTTTTACGAAAATGGGAAGTCTTCGTGTTAAATAAGAGGATAGCAATGTAAAAAGAACAGACGAGGTGACAGCAGGTGACGATTCGCCAGCGGCTTTATTTTTCGAATATATTGATGATTGTTATGCCGATCGTTTTGACCGGCATCGTTTTGGCCGGACTGTTTTTCATTTTTTCCGAGACCTTTGGCAGTGATTTTTTGAATCAATGGCAGGAAAATGAAATTTACGCCAAGGAATATGAACACATCGAAGAGCTGCAGGAGCAGTTTGAAGCCGATAAAATCACGGAAGCTCAGTTGGAGAAAAAAATCAGTCAGCTAGCCGAAAATTTTCCCAGTGAGGATATCAGTGCCCTGCTTTATGACGAAAATCAAACGCTGCTTCAGCGAGAAGGGACTTATCAAGAGGATGAAATCGTACGGAGCATGCTGAAAAATCCCGAGCAGTACACCCTCGTGGTCAATAAGGTGCTGCTGAATCGCTTTAATGTTGGTCGGTTTCGGATTTTACTGATTAATCAGAATTATCATATGAATCTGGAAGAAAAGATCTTGGATAGTAAACACACGATTCTCTTTGTCGCATTAATAACAATTCTTTGTGTGATTCTTTTTGTGATCATGACGAATTACATTTTAGCGCGCTTTATTTTTCGCCCGATCAATGAAGGCTTGAATGCCTTATTAAGCGGTGTCCAGCAGATTCGCGACGGCAACCTAGGCTGGCGGACAGAATATCAAAGCGAAGATGAATTCCGCCCGGTCGTCAACAGTCTTAATGAGATGGCCGAACGTCTGGAAACGCTGGTGAACGAACAAGAAAAGAATGACGAGAATCGCAAAGAACTGATCGCGGGCATTTCTCACGATCTGCGAACCCCGTTGACTGCTGTTAAGGCATATGTGGAAGGGCTGGAAAAGGGTGTCGCAACGACGCCTGCGATGCGGAATAAGTATTTACAAACCCTCACGAAAAAAACAGATGAACTGACTCATTTAGTCGATCAGCTGTTTCTTTTTTCCAAGATTGATCTGGGAGATTTCGCTTTACGGATTCAAACCGTCAATATCGGTAAATACTTGGCTGAATTGATTGCGGGGATTACGGATGAATATCAGGAACGCGGCTTGATCATTCTGTTGGGTGTCCATTCGTTTCAAACGCAGGTCGAAATCGATCCTGAACAGCTGCGTAATGTGATCATCAATATTGTTGAAAACACCTTAAAATATGGCGCGCCGACAGACAATCAGCTGTTGATCGAACAATATGAGCAATCAGAACAGGTGGTTATCACCTTTAGCGACAACGGTCCGGGTGTGCCTGAAGCGCAGCAGGAAAAGCTGTTTGATGTTTTCTATCGGGGAGATCAAGCTCGAACACAGCCGGGAAAAGGCAGCGGATTAGGTCTGGCGATCGCTCGGCGGGTAGTTGAAAGTCAGGCGGGAACGATCGAAGCGCGGACGTCATCAAGCGGCGGTCTGCAAATAAGGATTCATTTGCCGATTGCACTAAAAGAATAAGTCCGAATATAAATAGTAAAAAAGGATTTGAGGGGAATAGCAGCCATGAAGAATATTTTGATCATTGAAGACGATGAGGCGATTGCGGATATTGTGCAGGACTTTTTAACGATCAACGGCTTTGAAAGCACCATCGTTCATGATGGGACCGCCGGCTTGGCCGCGGCTTTGACCAAAGAATATGATTTGATTTTGCTGGATGTGATGCTGCCGGGAATGGATGGGATCGAGGTTCTAAAGAAAATTCGCAGCGAACTTTTGGTGCCGATCCTCTTAGTAACCGCTAAAAATGAGGAGCTCGATAAATTACGCGGTCTGGGACTTGGCGCGGATGACTACATCAGCAAGCCGTTTTCGCCGACAGAATTAGTCGCTCGCGTCCGGGCCAACCTTGCGCAGTTTGAACGTTTAAACAAGCAGGAGGCGGCCGCGCCCAAGGAACACACAATCGGCACAGGCGACATCGTGATCCAGCCGCAAGCAATGAAGGTCTTTGTGGGAGGAAAAGAAGTGGCAATGAAGCATAAGGAATTTGAGCTGCTGCTGTTTTTGATGGAGAATATCCAGCATGTTTTCAGCAAAGAGGAGCTCTATGAAACAATCTGGGGAATGGAATCCATCGGAGAGATTCGCACGGTAGCGGTCCACATCAATCGTCTGCGAGAAAAAATCGAAGAGAATCCTTCAGAGCCGACTCATATCCAAACCGTGTGGGGCGCCGGGTATCGATTCGTACCATAAATACGCGACTTGGTTCAATGAGCCAAGTTTTTTTGTTATCGTCGCGACGTTAATTTGCTATAATCGACATGCTTACCAATGTTGCGATAAACAAGAGGGAGGGACAAGGATGAAAGAAATCATTGAGGAAATCAAGGCATACGTTCCATTTACCAAAGAAGAAGCGGCGGATAAAAAGCTGTTTTTAGACAAGCTGCAATTTCAAGAGCATTTACTGACGCGAGAAAACACAGACTATCACTTTTCTTCATCGGCTTGGGTCGTTAATCCGACGTATGACAAGGTGTTGATGGTTTACCATAATATTTATCAATCCTATTCTTGGACGGGCGGTCATGCGGATGGCTGCGGCGATCTTTTACAGGTCGTTAAAAAGGAATTGGAAGAGGAGACAGGACTCAAGGAATATCGATTACTGCATGAGGGCTTGTTTGCCTTTGATATTTTACCAGTCCATGATCATTACAAAAAAGGGCAGTTTATTAAGGAGCATTATCATATTAATACGACCTATCTTTTTATGGCGCCGGAAGATCAGGCGCTGCAGGTTAAGGAAGACGAGAACAGTGATGTGAAATGGATCGATGTTACGGCTATTGACCAGGCCGTTGCAGAAGAAGAAATGCGCCCGTATTATCATAAAATGATCGAAAAGGCACTGTTGCTGAAAAAGCAGCCTTAGCAGGTTCATTCATTTTACGATATACTATTCCTAAATGGAATATAAAAGCATGCATGGGAGTGAGACGATGGATCAGCAGAAATTGCAGCTGTTTCTTGATTTGACGGAAACCTTGAACTATACAGAAACGGCCGAGCGGAACTATATGACGCAGGGAAATGTTTCGAAGAAAATCAGCGCACTGGAAAAAGAGCTGCAGGTACCGCTCTTTGACCGCAGCAATCGTCAGATTCGACTGACAGAGGAAGGCCAGCTGCTATTGCCGAATATCAGAAGAATTGTCCGAGATTATCAGAGCTTGGCGGATACCTTAACCGAATATCGTGAGAAGAAAGAGCGGGTGCTGACCGTTCATACGATCCCGACGATGCCGAATTATTTGGGCTTTGATCTATTAACGATCTTTTTGAAGCAGCATCCCGAGATTCATCTGAATTTAAAGGAATCCGAAGCGATGGCGCTGGGGGACTTTGAAATTGAAAAGAATACGGTCTATTTCTTCCGCTCATTAAAGGAGCAGGCGGGGAAAAATGCTATTAATACTGAAAAGGATCGCTTTGTAGCGGTCGTGCCGAAGAGTCATCCGTTAGCGGCAAAGGCAACGATCCCGCTTGCAGAACTGGCGGAGGAAAACTTTTTGCTATTGGGCTTGCCCTCCAGTCCGTATTATTCCGTGGAGGAGCTTTGCCGCGAAGCCGGCTTTGTTCCTAAAATTGACTATCAGGGAACGCGGATCGACTTGATTTTACGCATGGTCGAGGAAGGTTTAGGCGTCTCGCTGATCATGGAAAAGTCGTTAGGCAGCTCGTTGTCTAAGGAATTAGTCGTTCGTGGCATTGAGCCGACTAAAGAAAGCTTTTTGAATTTTTATCTATCGGAAGCCGCCGATGCGCCTGCGCCGAAGGAATTCTTCAAATTTTTACAAGCTAATATTCCAAACTAGAATAGTATCGTATGAAAGCCGAATTGTATTGCGTCATGGATGAGCCTAAGCTTAGCTTATGAACATGACAACAATACAAGGAGGCTTTTTTTATGTATGATTTGCGAAAAGTTTTAGCTGAATTAAAGGAAATGCCGGGAGAATACCATGAAACGGATGTGGCAGTCGATCCCCATGCGGAATTATCCGGTGTTTACCGCTATATCGGAGCAGGCGGAACGGTTCAACGGCCGACCAAAGAAGGACCTGCCATGATGTTTAACAACGTCAAAGGCTTTCCTGATACACGCGTATTGATCGGAATTATCGCTAGTCGTGACCGCGTGGGGAAAATCCTGCACCATGATCCGAAGCATTTAGGCCGATTATTGAAGGATTCAGTGCAAAATCCAGTCAAGCCGGTGAAAGTTTCAAAGGCTGAGGCTCCGGCGCAGGAAGTCGTTCATTTGGCGAGCGATGAAGGCTTTGATATTCGCAAAATTCTAGCGGCACCAACGAATACAGAATATGATGCCGGACCATACATCACGATGGGTGTAGTTTATGGCTCTGATCCTAATAAAACCATGAGTGATGTGACGATTCACCGGATGGTCTTAGAAGACGAAGACACGATCGGCATGTATATCATGCCCGGCGGTCGCCATATCGGCCATTTCCAAAAACAATACGAAGCGTTGAATCAGCCAATGCCGATCACGATCAATATCGGGCTGGACCCGGCGATTTCCATCGGAACGACCTTTGAGCCGCCTACCACACCGCTTGGCTATAACGAATTATGGGTGGCGGGTGCTTTGCGTCAAGAACCTGTTCAATTAGTCGACGGCGTGGCAGTCGATGAAGTCGGGATCGCCCGCTCGGAATTTATTATTGAAGCCGAGATTTTACCCCATCAAACGATCCAAGAGGATATCAACACCAACACTGGTAAAGCGATGCCGGAATTTCCCGGATACAACGGCGATGCGAATCCGGCAGTCAATGTGGTGAAGGTCAAAGCGATCACCCATCGCAAAGACCGTCCGATCATGCAGACAACGATCGGTCCTTCCGAAGAACATGTGTCGATGGCGGGGATTCCGACTGAGGCCAGCATTTTAGATTTAGTCGACAAGGCGATTCCCGGAAAAGTCACCAACGTTTACAATCCACCAGCAGGCGGCGGGAAGTTAATGTCGATTTTACAGATTCACAAGGAAACGGAAGCAGATGAAGGGATTCAGCGTCAAGCGGCGATTTTGGCCCTGTCAGCCTTTAAGGAATTAAAGACCGTTATCTTAGTAGATGATGATGTCGATATTTTTGATATGAATGATGTGATGTGGACCTTGAATACCCGTTTCCAAGGTGATCAGGACATTATTGTGCTGCCGGGCATGCGGAATCATCCATTGGACCCGTCCGAACGGCCGGAATATAATCCAACCTCGATTCGCTTCCGCGGCATGAGCAGCAAAACGATCTTAGACGGCACGGTTCCTTTTGATTTGAAGGATGATTTTATTCGGGCAGAATTCAAAGAAGTGGCGGATTGGGAAAAATATTTGAAGTAGGTGAAGCAGATGAAAAAGCGTATCGTTATTGGAATCAGCGGAGCATCGGGGATTATTTACGCCATCGATCTGATCAAGCGCCTGAAGGACGATCCCACGATCGAAACCCATGGGATCATCAGTGATTGGGCGAAACAAAATTTGAAGCTGGAATCAGATCTGAGCTTGCAGGAGCTGGAGGGAATGCTGGATTATCATTACAGCAACCGTGATCTAGGTGCGGCAGTGGCCAGCGGGTCGTTTTTAACGGATGGCATGGTGATTGTACCGGCAAGCATGAAAACAGTCGCCGGTATTTCGATGGGGTTTGGCGACAGCCTGATCTCTCGAGCAGCGGATGTGACCTTGAAGGAACAAAGAAAACTGATTTTAGTTCCGCGGGAGACGCCGCTGAACGCGATTCATTTAGAGAATCTAACTAAACTAGCGCGGTTGGGCGTCCAAATCATTCCGCCGGTCCCAGCATTTTACAGCCAGCCAAAGACGATCGACGATATCGTAGCCCATCAGTCGATGAAATTGATGGATGCTTTAGGGATCGAAAACCACGTCTCGGGACGGTGGAAAGAGCATGAGTAAAACCTTTACTAGTAAGCAAGCCGACTATGCGATCACGTTGCGGGCTGAATGGATCGGCAACGATTTGTTCCTGTGCCTTTTCGGCGGAGACACACCTCATATTGGTACGGTGACTACCTTTTCAAGTGAGACGGAAAAGCACGTCCAACGCTTTCCCAGTCATGATGGGCGTTTTCATAAAGATGATGTCTTGGCGGAACTGCTGCTAAAACAGATCGCGGCTGAATTACCGGGCAACTGTGTCATCACGGCCGGTGTGCATGTGGATCATATCTCCAAAGAACAGATCGAAGCAGCGTTTTCCATGACCGCAGAACTTGCGGAAGCACTCAAGCTTTGGCTTTTAAAGCACACATTAGCGAAAGAACCGCTTTATAAATAAGCAAAACGAACTGTCTAGCGGATGCTGGGCAGTTTTTTTGCAGAAATGTGACATATGTCCTAATTGTTTTTTCGGAAGGGCAATAGAATAAGGGCATAGGAGGTGCTGAAAATGATGATCCTTATTCTATTGATCCTGATGATCGCTATGTTTATGAGCGTTAGAAGAAAGCAAAAGGTCCAAGCTCAAGCACGCTACTGGGAACGCATCAACGAATTTGAAGCCCAACGAAAAGAACAAATCTTAGCGACTGCCATCAAGCTGGAGCGGCGTAAAACGGCGGATTCCAGCATTGAGAAAAAGTGGCAGCGGGCTAGTTAAGTAATTTTTGATCTATTTTTGATCTGACGGATGTCATTTGTTTAAGCTTTCAGTTAAAATGGTTGAAAACGACAAAGGATAATCAGCAGATGATGAACTACGAACTGAAAGAATTGCCGGATTTTTCCGTGATCGGTATAGAGCAGGAATTGACGAGGCAAAAAAGCAAGAATCTTGAACGCTGCATAGCATTTTGGCCAGCCTTCAATCACCAGCTGAAAAATCATCGCCTGAGTCAACAAAAGGGCAGCTGGACAAAGTTTGCTTTTATGGAGCGACGTGAAGGGCGGCTGTATTACTATTGCGCGATCCCGCGCCCTGCGAGTCTGCCGGCGGATTTTCTGGTAAAGGAGATACCTGCGGGGAAATATTTGGTGGTGGCACATCAAGGGGCAATGGACCAAATCTATGCGGCATATGAAGAAATTTATCAAGTGCTTATTCCGAAGCTGGGACTGACCCTCGCACAGCGGGATTTTTTGCACTTTGAGAAATACGGAGCCCAATTTCATTGGAATCGAGCCGACTCGATCATTGAGATCTGGGTTCCGATTAAGGCTTAGAACACTCGAGGGAGTGTTTTTTTTGTGGGCTTTATTGTCACGGAGGGGCTTTTCTCGTATAGTTTAGTGAAGGGGTGATGTAAATGATTGAATTAATTGGTGTAACCAAAGTTTATGGAGATAAAAAAGCGCTGGATAATTTGAGCTTAACGATCAAAGACGGCGAGATTTTCGGTTTTTTAGGGCACAATGGTGCGGGAAAATCGACGACGATAAAAAGTTTAGTCAGCATTATTGAACCGACGAATGGTGAAATTCTCTTTGATGGCAAGAACATGAAGGAGGATCGGCTGGGGATCAAAAAGAAGATCGCCTACGTGCCGGATTCGCCAGATATGTTTTTGCAGCTGACGGCCAATGAATACTGGGACTTGATCTCAGCGGCCTATGAATTGAAGGGGCAGGAACAACGGCGGCAGGAGCTGATCGAATTGTTTGATCTCGTGGGTCACGAGGACGAAACGCTGGAAAGCTTCTCTCATGGGATGCGGCAGAAAACGATCATCATCGGGGCGCTGCTGCCTGATCCGGATATTTGGATCTTGGATGAACCGCTGCAGGGCTTGGACCCGCAGGCCGCATTTGATTTGAAGGAAATGATCAAGCGTCATGCGGAAAAGGGTAAAACGGTGATTTTTTCTACCCACGTTTTAGACACCGCGCAGCAATTATGCGATGAGCTGGCGATCTTGAAAAAAGGCGAGCTGATCTACAATGGCTCGGTGGACAATCTGCTGCAAGATTACCCGAATGAATCGCTGGAAAGCGTCTACCTCAAGATGGCGGGACGGCAAGCGGACGGTGATCTGATTTCAGAGATTGAGGAGGATGCTCATGAATAGCGGGATCATCAAGCGTTTGATCGCGGTGAACATGCTCTATGTCAATCCGTCATCGACGAATCAAATCCGCAAAAAAGGCCGCAAAGGAAAACAAGTCATCCGCAGCATCATCCAACAATACCTGCTGTCGGGTGTGATCTTTTTAGCGATTTATGGGGCAACGATGGTATTGATCGATTTCGCGCGGCTGCCGGGCTTTTTCACCTATTATATGGCCCTGTTCGCGCTGATCGGTTTTTCTCAGTCGCTGTCTGCGATTTTTAACGTGTTCTTTGAAAGTAAGGATCTGCAGGATTATCTGCCGCTGCCGATCAAGCAGGGGGAAATCTTTATCGCGAAATTCTTGGCGGTGGGGATGACGATCGTGCCATTTTTACTGCCGCTGTTGATTTTATTTTTCCTAACAGCCTTTAAAAGCGGCTACTCCATTGTGTTGGCAGTGGTCGGAGCGATCCTGCTGTTTTTGATCTTCTTTATTTTATTGTTTAGTCTGTGCAGTCTGATCGTTTTTGGAATGACTAAAACCAAGCTGTTTCGCCGTCACAAAAAGCTGTTTACCAGCTTGATGCTGGGCTTTTCGATGCTCGTTTCAGTAGGCGGGATCTTAGCGATCAACTTTACCCAAAACTCGTTGGATCACTCGGCAGGAGTTCCTGATCGTCATCCATTTGCGATTTTCATGCCGTTTTATCATGTGATGCATGAGCTGCTTTCTATTAAAGGACTGCTGCCGTTAGCGGGTTTGCTGGTTTTGACCGGGCTACTGCTGCTGGCGCTGCGCTTTTTCGTGGTTCCTAGTCTGTATGAGCAATTCAGTGATGAGGGCTCTCATACAGTGGCGACCAAACGCAAACGAAAGAGCAATCAATCCTTGAAAAAGCAATTAGCCAGCTACAATTATCAGCTGCTGAAAAATCCCAACCTGATTATGCAGGTTCTGACCTCATCGTTGATCATGCCGATCGTAATGGTGGGGACGATGATTACCACCAGTCCCGTCAGCTTGAGCACCTTGGGACTGAAGTTCATGGGCGTTTTTTTCGTCTGCGGGATCGTTTTTGCGTGTATTACCTTGAATCAAACCTCATTTGTCAGCAATCTAATCTCATTGGATCGGGAGAATTTCTCCTTTATCCAATCACTGCCGCTGTCATTGGATAAATACTTGCGGCAAAAGTTTTGGGTCGGCTGCAAGCTTCAAATGTGCATCTCAGGCGGTGTTGGTATCATCATGGCAATCGTGCTGAAGCTGCCGATTTTACTCATGTTGGCTTTTGTGATCGGGATATTATGGGGCACGTATTTACTGTCGCTGCACTTTTTCAGCCGCGATTATCGCTTGTTGAATCTGACCTGGACGAATGTTAGTCAGCTTTTCACGCGCGGTGTCGGCAATTATGGGCTGATGCTGTGGATGTTCGGCACCATATTTGTAGGGGCGATCTTGATCGCGCTGTATGTGGTCGGCGTTTTGATGAACTTTAATCCGCTCGTGCTAAATGGCGGAGTGATGATCTGGCTGGCGATCCTGTCTGGAGCATGGCTGTGGATCAACCATAGTAATTTTTGGAAAAAGCTGAGAAGTTGATTGAAGGAAAGAGTCTCTTTTAAAGAGATTCTTTTTTTATCCTCTGCTAGAAGTAAGCCCAAAACCGTGCAAATAATGCTCGAAAAGATTAAATTATCGGTGTTTTTTGATTGATGATTGATGGAGTTAGGATGGCAGTTTAATAAAATTATTTAAATGGTTTTTTCATAATTCGGTGCGTTTGGAAGGTTAAGCTTAGGGGGAGTTTTCTTTTATTAGTAAATTCGCTGTACTTTTTTAATTTTAAATAAAGTTGTTGGATAAAAGGGTAGCGTTTTCGTTTTTTTGCGTAGTCAAAATAAGTCATGATATAACACGCTTTTTTCGCAGGTCGCAGAAAAGATAAAAAAACAAGTTCGATTTGGTTTTCACGAAGTCTTGGATTATAGTTATTTTATCATTTCCCGTAAAGGTTTCTTTTTATTAAATTGTTCTTTTTATGAAAGCAATTGTCTGAAAATTTCGACAATGCACTTTCTTGCGCTTCGTGTTTTTTCATTGTAGAGTTACATTTAGGGTCTGCTCGTTACTAAAAGATTCTTGCTCAATTAATAACTAATTGATGGGATGAATACGGTAGAAGAAGGAGTACCTGAGACAAAATTGAATAGGAGTGGTTTCAATGTCCAAAGCAGAAAAAGGCATGACGCTTGGCGCTCTGGTCATGATGATCTTTACCTCAGTTTTTGGGTTTGCTAACGGTCCAGTGGCATTCTACTTGATGGGGTACGGCTCAATCGTCTTTTATGTCATTGCTGCGATTCTATTTTTCATTCCTTTTGCCCTAATGATGGCTGAATTCGGTTCAACGATCAAAGGCGAAAACAGCGGGATGTATAAATGGTTGGAAGTCAGCGTAGGTCCACGTTTCGCGTTTATCGGAACATTCATGTGGTTTGCATCTTACGTTGTCTGGATGGTATCTACATCATCAAAAGTTTGGATTCCTTTTACAACGGCCTTTGCCGGAAGTGACCAAACGCAAAAATTAAGCATGTTTGGTTTGAACTCGACTCAATTAGTTGGGATCTTAGCCTGCGTGTGGATGATCATCGTTACTTTAGTCTCGATCAAAGGGGTTAAAGGAATTGTCAAGATCACCAGTCTTGGCGGTTTGGCGGTAACTAGTTTAAACGTTGTTTTAATCGTGATTTCTGGTATTATTTTGGTTGTTAATGGCGGACATTTAGCTCAACCATTCGACCACATTTTACATTCTCCAAATCCTAGTTACCAAAGTCCGATCGGCTTGTTAGGTTTTGCGGTATTCGCGATCTTCGCTTACGGCGGTTTAGAAGCTGTTGGTGGGATGGTTGATAAAACCCGTAATCCGGAAAAAACATTCCCTAAAGCGGTCGTTCTTTCTGCCTTGATCATTTCGATTGGTTACGCATTAGGAATCTTCCTATGGGGCGTAAGCACGAACTGGCAAGATGTTTTATCAGGCAATTCAACAAACTTGGGTAATATTTCTTACGTAATGATGAACAACTTAGGGGTTGAATTTGGTAAAGGCATCGGCCTTAGTCAAGCAGCCGCTATCAGTATGGGGAACTGGTTTGCTCGTTATACTGGTTTAGGGATGTTCTTAGCGTATAGTGGTGCCTTCTTTACTTTGACGTATTCTCCATTGAAGACGTTGATCATGGGTACACCGAAGAAATTATGGCCTAAGAAATTTACTGAATTAAACGAAAACGGTATGCCAAGCTATGCAATGTGGGCACAATGTGCGCTCGTTGTTGCAATCATCTTGATTGCCTCATTTGCGACACCAGATCCATCAGCGTTTTATAACATTTTGACCTTGATGGCGAACGTTTCTATGACTCTACCTTACTTGTTCTTGATTTATGCATTCCCTAAATTCAAGAAAAAAGAAGGCTTGGAACGTCCATTCGAAGTGTACAAATCTCAAAGCATGACCATGGCAATCAGTGTGGTAGTCTTCTTATTAGTATTGGGTGCGAATGTCTTCACGATCTTCCAACCAATCATCGAAGGTGCCGGCGCACGCGATACTCTTTGGATGATCGCAGGGCCAGTTGGCTTTACAGTAGTTGGTATCATTCTTTACCAAAACTATGTACGCCGTTCGAAAGCTGAATAATATAAAATAGAAATCTCCCGGCGGAGGATCGCTGGGAGATTTTTTTAGAAGTTTTTTAAAATCAATTTCATTCCATTGCAATCACCTTGAAAAAAGTTATACTTGTTGTAACGGGAGGCGATTATATGGAAGAAATGGATGTTGAAGTTAAAAAAATTGGTAATTCTGTCGGTATTATTTTCCCCAAAAAATCTCAGATGAATGAAGGCGATAAGTTTACTTTGCGTTCCTTCAATAAAACCTATGTGTTAACTCCTAAAATCAAAGATATCTACTATAGTGATGAATTTTGGGGTGATGTCAGAAACGAGTTGACAAAAGAAGATACTGAATGGGATGAATTCAATTCTTTACCTTCGGAGGTAATTGATTAATGTATATACCTCGTCAAAGAGATGTTGTATTTATTAATTTTGATCCTTCATTGGGGTCTGAGATTAAGAAGAGAAGACCGGCTGTCGTTGTAACTAACTATGAGTTTAATCGACGGACCGGATTTTGTTATGTCTGTCCAATTTCTTCAACAAAAAGAAAAGCGCCGCTGTATGTTGATTTAAAGACAATGAATTCGAAAGTAAGTGGACAAATATCCGTGCATCAGATGCGTTCATTAGATTTCAGTAAACGAAACATAGAAAAAAGAGATATGTGTGAAGTTGGCTGTTTTTCAGAAATTTTAGAAAGAATCGAAGCTTTTGTATCAATTGAAAACTAAAAAGGCTCACATGCAATAGCTGATGATTGTATAGTGACGAATAGAAAGTTTAACTGCAAAAGAGACTGCTGATAAAGACGATAAAACAAGTTCGACTTTATTATTTAAAAATGTTTATTTAAAGACCGAAATCTCCCGGCGAATATTCGCTGGGAGATTTTTTTTCGTTATTCCGCAGGCTTTAAGGCGGTGGCGAAATCTATTCGATTGATGCGGAGATTTAGATAGGCTTGAACCAGTAGCATACACCCAAATAAAACGAGACTGGCAAGTGCCAAGCTTTGAAAAGTGATATGCGGCAAATACTGCTGCTGATCGGTAGAGACCATCGCCACATAGGCTTTGAGAAACAGCCAGCCCGCGGGCAATCCTAGCAGCCAACCAATCAACGTTAATAATGAAGTCTCTAAAAAGGATAAAGAGAGGACTTCCCGCTTCGTGAAGCCCAAGACCTTCAGCGTGGCGAATTCGATGAACCGCTCGGAAAAGATCAGTAAATGACAGTTCAGCATAATGGTGATCCCTAAAGCCAATGCCGCAAGAATCAATAGCGTGACAATCATGAGGATTCCCTCAAGCAGCTTCTGGGAGTCTTCAAATTGCTGCTGCTTGACGTTTCTGCTAGCGATCAAAGGCATCTCCGGCAGCTGATCCTTCTTAGGCAGCAGGAGGCTTTGCGGCTCAAAGGTTTGCTGGAGGTTCTCCCAAACTGCCTGTGAAAAGAAGAGCCCCTGCGGTGAAGAAATAGGAACGATTGTTTTGATATAGACGGGAAAAATTTGCTGCTGCAGCTTGATATACACCGTATCCTTTGGTTTTACCTTGAGCTTTTTTGCTAGGGCGTCCGAGAGGCCGACTTGATTGGCGGCTAAGTCCTGCAAATCCAATGTAGGAACCGCCAGCTCATTGCCATCTGACACGATGGTGGCTTTGGTCGCTTGTTCTTCGGAATCCTTCAGCAGCTTGATATTTTGCTGCTCCAGCCATTGATAATCCGTGATCGTTTCTGCTGTCGCGGTTCTTTCCTGAGCATTCAAGGGCTTTTTAAACGTGACTTTTTCTTCGTAGCGGTAGGTATCATTAAAGATTGAGTCTAAGGAAAAATTGATGGAATCCTTGATCCCCAGAGCCGCGATCAACAGCAGCATGCAGCCCAGCGCACCGAAAATCCCCAGCACCGCCCGCCGCCGATTTCTTTGGATGTCCCGCAGTGTCCATTGCAGAGCAAAAGGCAGGTGAGACCAGAGCTTCGTATGCTCCAGCCAGACTCGTTTGAACCGTTGATTTGACTGCTTTTGCATGATTTTTGCCGGCAGCTGTCCAATAAGCGGCAGTACCGGAAGCAAGGTGATCAGCATGTTCAACAAAGTGACTACTGCGACCATAAGGTACCCAAGGGAAGTGTGGACTTCCAGCCAAGCCGGGACCGAAAACTGATTGCCGATGGCTGTTAATAAAGCCGGAGAAAGTAGTTTGGGTCCGAGCATGCAGCCGAGACTCGCGCCAAAAAGGGTCACGATCATGCCAAAGGATAAATAATGGAGCAGGACCGTGCGGCGGCTGAAGCCTTGTGCTTTCAATACGGCGATTTGCAGCTGCTGCTGTTTGACGAAGCGCCGCATCGTGGCTTCCATCGTGATCAAAGTCAGCAGCAAGAACAGACTTGAAAAGAGAAAGGCCAGACGCTGGATTTGCGTGACGCGATCAAAGAAGATCGAAAGGCCCGAAGTATCTTGTGGCTGGTTCAATTCCAGATAGTCTGCTGCCCAAATGTCCGCTAGCTCTTTTTCCAGCCAAGGGGGATTGCTGTTTTTCTTGGTTTTCACCAAGAGCTGATGAACAGGATAGAGTCGCAAATGCTCAAAAGACTGCTGGGAAAGGTAAGCATAGCCGCTTTTTTTGTGGTTCGGCAGCGGCTGGTCTTCGCTGGCAGTATGGTAGATAAATTCAGGCTGGCGCACCGTTCCTAAAATTTCATAGGATGTGTCCTCGATCAAAAAAGCTTCTCCAAGCTGATAGTGACGTGCCTGAAAGAAATCCTCATCCAGCCAAATTCCGGCTCGATCCGTAAGCTTTGCTCCTCGAATTACCTGTGGTCTGCTGATGGCTGAGTGATTGAAGGTGAGGAGTGTCAATGAGAATTTGTCGGTCTGATAACGACCGATCGATCGTCGGGCGACCTGCTTGACGTTTTCCAGCTTGTTCATTTCCTGCTCCATTTCGGCGTTGAAACTTGCGACAGATAAGACATTATCGGCCAAACGACTATCCTTTACAAATTCCTTGCCAGTCGCATCCATTTGCTGACTCAGATGGAAAATACCCGTAAAAATAAAGAGGCAAATGAAGCTCATGAGAAAGACCGAGAGGAAACTGATCCAATTTTTGCGGAGATCGCGAAAGGTTTTACGTACCATTACCACTTCACCTCATCGATCTGCAACGGCTGATTTTGCCGAATGTTTTCAACAATTGCACCGTCTTTTAAATGCAGCACACGATCAGCGATTTGCGCGATCGAGGCATTGTGAGTCACGACGATGATCGTATGTCCATGGATCACCGCCATTTCCTTTAATAGGTGGAGGACCTGTTTTCCAGTTTCGCTGTCTAAGGCTCCGGTCGGCTCATCACACAAAATCAGCTGCGGATTTTTGCAGACGGCACGAGCGATGGAGACCCGCTGCTGTTCGCCGCCGGAAAGCTCCTGCGGGAAATTGGTTAGCCGATGAGAGAGCTGAACTTTTTCAAGAATGTCCGCGGCTTGAAAGGGGTTCTCGGCAATTTTTTGCGCAATCGCCACATTTTCTAAAGCCGTCAAAGTCGGAATCAAATTGTAAAATTGAAAGATGAAGCCGACATTTTTGCGGCGATACTCGGTCAATTCCTTTTCTTGATAGCGATGGATCGGCTCTTCTTGAACAAACAGTTCGCCGCCAGTCGGCTGATCCATGCCGCCTAAAAGGTTCAGCAGCGTTGTTTTGCCAGACCCGCTAGGACCTAAAATCACTGTGAATTCCCCCTTATCAAGGGAAAATGAAATATCTGTTAAGGCCGGAATCTCTGTTGTTGCTGTTCGGTAACTCTTTTTTAACTTCTTCGCTTGAATGTAAGCCATGGTATCCCTCCTGATTGAACACTGTGTTGATTTTTTATGTTTTCTAGTCTAAGCTGAAATCACAGGTTGAACAACGAACAATCTTTCAACGAGTGTTCAAAAGTTAAACAGTTCGCAAGAGATTGTTCAAAAATTCAACAGATCAGGTCAAATTGTTGGAGGAAAAGATGTCGAATAAAACAGATCGAACAAAGATACATATCATCCAGACCTTTTTTGCGATGATGAATGAAATGGGCTTTGACAAAATTACCGTAGCGAATTTGTCAAAACGGGCAGAAATCAATCGCGGCACGTTTTATCACCACTTTCCAGATAAATACGCGGTCCTAGAAGAGGTGGAGGAGGAGATTTATTCCACTTTCAAACAGGTCCTGACTGACCATGTTGGCTGGGCAGTGACGGAGAAAATCGAGTTATACGGCCGCAATCAGGTAGAAAAACTTTTCAAGGAAGCCTGTTTGGTGGTTATGAATTACTTATATGAACGAAAAGAAACGGCGCAAACACTGTTGGGAGAATACGGTCGTCCGCAATTTATCGAAAAACTTGAGCGAGCGTATATCTCTGCGGTCCAAGAAAAAATTCGTCTGAACCCGCGAGAGTTTAGCGAATCGGAAAAATTGCAGCAGGAGTTTATTTATCATGGCGCGATCGCGATCGTTAAGCGCTGGATTCGAAGCGGCGCCAAGGAATCACCGGAGGAAATTGCTCGGGTCATCTCAAAATGTATGACGACACCGCCGATCGAGATTTTTGAGGCGATTGAACGGAGATAAATACTTTTTAGTTAGACAGCTGAACGGTCAAGAAGGAGAGTCGAATGAAGGAAAAGGCGATGTTGAAAATCATAGGACTGCTGGTAATACTCCAGTTTTTACGGCTAGGATGAAAGCAGCTATTTTTCTTATTCATTAAGCGGACGAACTTTTCAGACCATCTTGCCTCCATGCTCAGCTTCCTGCTGTTGACGGCTCTTATTGTGGTAATCTGCAAACGGCGGAAGATTGCATTGAACATTTTCCCGCCAAGCTTTAGTAGGCGCTACTTTTTTGCGACAGGCATCGTCGGCCTTTTATTGGTGACGACGCCGGCGAACTATTCAGGCGGAATTGAAGCGATCCTGCTCTTAATCTATAGTAGTATCGTGACGCCGATTTTTGAGGAACTGATTTTCAGAGGGTATGTCTGGAATCAAATAAGTGTTATTTTTAAACGAGCAGTACCAGTTTATTTATGGTCGTCAGTTCTATTTGGCATCTGGCATTTGGGCTATTCTGATTCATTGGCCTTCCGCGTCGGAGAGGGCTTGCCAGAAGCACTGATTTGGACGGTAATTATCGGCTTATGCTACGGTTTAGTCTTGGGATTACTGCGCTTACGAACGAAAAATTGCTATTCGACGATTTTGCTGCATGGTGCGATGAATATTTTTGGTCGTTGAGTGATAAATTATAAAACATTGATAGATCAAGCTTTTTGGGTTTGATAAAGACTTTTGACAAGGCAAAAATGGCCGATGACAAAGAGTTTTGCTGGTGAGAATCAGCGGGCTGTCTTATGGTGAGGATGAAGGAGCGGATGAAATGAATTTAAGCAAACAGATCAAACGATTACGCGAAGAGGCGGGTTTTTCCCAAGAGGAATTATCAGAAAAAATCTATGTGTCCCGACAGACGATTTCGAATTGGGAGAACGAACGGAGTTATCCGGATATTCATAATCTGTTATTGCTGAGTGTTCTTTTTAACGTGACTTTAGACGAACTTGTCAAAGGAGACGTGGAAACGATGAAAAAAGTGATTAAAAAAGATGAGTCAGATAAGTATGCCTATATTATGTTAATTGGTACTGTTGTTACGGCAATATCGGTTGGACCAGCAATAAAAATATTTGGAGATAATGGATTGTGGATTTCCCTTATCCTATTTTTACCAGCACTTTGGGCAGCAATGAAACTTGAAAAGTTCAAAAAAGAAAAGAATGTTAAGACTTACAAGGAAATCATTGCTTATATGGAAGGCGGAGACGTTGAAAAAGTCCGCGAAGAGCGGAGCTTCGGAAAAGATCTGCTGTCGAAAACAATGATCGTGGTCGTTTTCGCTGCGGTCGCATTGGCGATTGTGTTATTGAGTCTGTGGGTTAGCGGGATGTTTTAAGAATTTAAAAAAAGCGGCTAAAAAGGTTGTAATATCAATCCTTTAGCCGCTTTTTTGCTGTCAAATTTTCAATTTTGGGTGCACATTTCTTTATTATTAATAATAAATCTGGGTTATTTTTTTTACGTTTTTTTGTTTTTTTTGAGCCAGGTTGCGGTATGATGTTTTTGAGGAAAAATGAAAACGTATACAGAGAAGTGTGAGGGAGCGATTTATTATGAAAAAGAACGTACAAACCAAACCATTAAGTCAAATGCAGCTGTTCGTTACCAAACGCAGCACACTGGAGCAGAAAATTATCAGCTATTTTGAACATACTAAAAATGTGTCTATGGTCATCCAGTATGCGGTGGCGATCATGATTAAAAATGCACTGGTTTTAAGCGACTATTCTGATTTTTTAAAGGATTTGGTCCGTGAGCTGTTTCTGACAGCAGAACCAAGCGATGTGCTGCGGAAAAATCTCCCTTATTTCAAACCTTACTTCAAAAGCGGCGAGTTTGACACCGTCGTTCATCGACTTTTCAGCAATAAAAAGGCCTATCTTAAATTCTCCGAGGAAGCTCGTTTAACTAGCAAATATCTCCATTCCGTTATCCAAGCACCGACTGAAATCTCTAAATATAATTACTATCTGGTGGCTGTTTTTAAGGCAACTAACGGGAAAAGACATACCTGGACATTACGGGATATCAACCCTGCGGTGACCACAGAAGAGGCGGGAGAGCAAACCTATAAGCTGTTGGAACAGTTGACGACCCTTCCTCTTTTTAAGCAGGAGGATAGCTGGAAATTCGCGCAATACGTCAAGTTTGATTATTTTAAAAATGCCAAGGTCATGCATCATGAAGCACCGAAGGAAGAACTAGAAGAAATGATCGATCCTAAAGCAGCGCTGCAGCAAAAACAGCCGGAATCCGCCCAAATTTCCGAGGAATCGACAGAAGAAACCAAAGAAGAACTTACAATCATGGTGCCTCACGGCTTTGATCCACGAACCTTGAGCGATGCCGAAGCATGGGCCTTAGTGCAAGCTCATTTGCCAGAAGGGAAAAAACTGGAGGAGCTGGCGGTCGTATTTGTTGAGCGTCCGGCTGAGCCGTCAGAAGAACAGGAACCAGCCTTTGTACCGCCGACTATTTCCGACTTTGTGCAGCAGTCCCACGTTCAGAAATCCGAAGAACAGCCAGCAGTCGGTGTCGCTGAGCCGCCTAAACCAGAGCCCGTTAAAGAACGAACCCGTAAGAATCGCCCCCTCAGCGGAAGCCAACTGGCTGCCCAGAGTCTGATCAACAGCAGGGGAAGTCGTCAAGAGGGAACCACAGGCAAAACCAGCAAGAAAAATAAACATAAGGGAAAAAACGGCAAGAATCGAAAAAGAAAAAAACGATAAAAATAGGCTTAGTCCTTTTGTAACCTGATGTGAGGATTATTTGTGGTGGGGTCAAACTGAACTTTCCGTTGATTCGGGAATGGTCGAAAAAAGCAAATATCCGTCGCTTTTTTCGGAGTGGCCAGGAGTGATAATGATAAATAAATAGAACCACCGACTTGATTATCATTAAGCCGGTGGTTTGTTTTGCGCTGCTTTAGATTTTCGATGTTGGTCTGTTTATCGATGATAAATGAAACGATATCTACAACAAAGAAGGTCGGCAGAACGAAATGAATGTGTCTTGGTTTAGCTCCCCCTTTATTAAATAGGTGATCAACTGTGAAATGCTACACAGAGAACCCATTATTCCAGCAGTTTTTAGATGTTTCCCCGAAGTTTCACCATCAGTCCGTTCCTTTCTTAATTTTCAAACCTGCGCTATCCATAGAATACATTTAAAAGCAGTTTTCATTGTTTAAAAGTCGAAAACTATTTTTATGCAGCAAATTTGAATTATTCGCTAGATATTAAATTAGTTTTCAACGTTTTACTCATTGAAAGCTCCTTAAATCGGTTTTCAGTTTACAGGTACTTTTTGATCAAGCGACCATAAAATATGGAGACGATAACGATCAAAAACAGGGGAACTAAGCCTAATTTTCCTGTTGTCAAAAATAGCAGCCCCATTGCCAGCAGTAAAAAAAGCAAGATAGAAATGATCATTTTTAGCTGACTTTTAGCAGAGCCAACTGAAAAAAGATCTTTCAGTAAAGCGCCTAAAAGGCCAAATTTTAAAAAGAATTTTGTGTCCTTCATTGAAATTCACTCCTTAATAAAGCAGATAAACTAAGCCCATTTTCCGACCTAATAATACGCTAGTAATTCCTCTGTTTGATCCATTTACTTCTAATAAACGAGTAAACGTAAAAAAGTAAAAGCGGGATCAACAGCACGATGCCGATCTTTAATAGTAATAAGCCTAAAGGATAATTGATCGCATACTCCTCTAACAGTCTTCTTTTTTCAACATTCGATAATAGATTCAAGTTTTGGATTGGTACGACGTTGACCGAAAGTAAAAAGCCGAGTACCAAAAATAATATGTCAAGAATTAAAATAGCTTCACAAATCTTTTTGATGATCCTATTATATTAGATGACTGCTTGTTAGTGGCTGATTTATCCTTTTGATCTTGAACGTCGAAAAAAACGCAAAGAATTATCACTATGTGAGCGAATTTCAATAACACCCAGAATAGTGTAAAACAATCATTTTTGCTCCTTTTCATTATGAGAAACGGATGAAAATGCGTGATATTAGTGGAAAGGCAAAATAGAGAAGCTAGCTCTTTCGTGTAACTTATGCACGGTTTCTGTACTTTAATATGGGGAAGTAGCGATTTTTCACTGCTTTTAACCATTGATATGACAGCATTTATAATTATGAAAATGGCTCAGTTAAACTTTAAAATGGAACCCATTAGTGTTTTGACTATAGTCATAGGCTGTCTTATATGAATAAAAATATAAATACACTGTAATCGCTGACAATATACTAGAAATGAATGTAGAATTATTCCATGAAGAATTCCAAATAATATGCAGAACTGCAGGTGATATTAATAAAAGCATACTAATACTCTTTGTTATATTTTTTTCTAAAAGAGTGATTATTCCAAATGAAGTAATACCCGTGTACATCCAATGTGAAGAAATAGAATTTGACAATCTTTCGAACATCGATTTTAGGAATATAATAGAACCTTGATCCACACTGTTAAGGAAGTAAATATAATCTTCATACATTTGAAATCCTAATCCTAAAAGGCTCGCAAAGGCGAATATGTTCAAAATATTGTATTTATTCTTCTTGTAAATTAAAAAGAATGCCAAAATAAACGCTAAAGCTTTTAATACTTCCTCTAATGCAGCGCCTAGCAAAGAAATAGATGAGTTTTTTATAATAAAGTTATCTAATTGATAGATTAGATAATAGGAAAACGTCCCTGCAATAAAACTACCATTCAAAATGAACCATAAAAGTTCATTAAAACTAATAACCTGCATTTTGTAATTTAATAGAAGCGTTACTGGCAATGTATAACAAGAAATGGTAATAACGATTAATAATAATCGTTTCATTTGATCAAAACTGTTTAACTGTAAAAGTAAACCCTTGATTTCAGTGTTGAAGTTGAAAAACAATAGTACTAAACAAAAAATGAAAATAATTGTTTTTCGCATAAATGCTCCTTATCCAAGATTAGCGCCTGTATCAGATGATACAGGCGCTTTCTTTGTGATTTTTCATATGTCCGTAAGATGCGTAGATACACTATACGGGCATATTAAGTTTGTTTTTTTAGATAAAAATAAGTGATTATACAAACAATTATTAACCCCATAAAAAAATAATTATTTATAGCTAGCTCACTTATTTTTAGCAAATCAATTAACTTGAGGCATAAGTACGAGGTAATAAAACAGTAGACTAATCTCTGTAAAACTTTAGTTTTATATCGCGAAATTGTATAAACAAAATACCCCTGTAACCCAAATACAACGTAAGCTGGATTGAGTATCAACGAATGTGAATGAAAAAAGCTTGAAATCCCCCATAAAAGAGAGAGTAAGATAAATGCACCTATGAAATTTTTAGATTCATTTAAAAAAAATTTTTCATTTTTCATGGATTATTCGCCTCGATTAGTAAGTTCTATGTTGAGTACCAATACTTGGACCGTTTTTATAATTTCTAAGATGCCGTTTGTACAAAGCAATATACCCGTTGCCATTGCTATCCAATGCTTTTGCTAAACTAGCTGCATTCATACCAGCTTTAATTCCCATATAACCTACTAAAAATGAAGCGCCAGCACTTGAAATAGAAAACGTTGCTGCAATACCAGCAGTAATTTTGGAAATTCCCAACCCTGCTAGAGCTGCAAAAAACTGTCTTCCAACTGCAAACCCTGTATATTGCCAAGCACCGTAAATAATTCTATTCTGCGATAAACTATCGTGCATATCTGTTTTGATGATTGGAAAAGCTTCTCGGGTAGTTTGTTGTTCTCCGTTACCGTCAATTGTTGTTTTTTCAACGATAACTTCTTCTCCATTATTTGTTATGACAATGGATTCATCAGTTTCATTTCGATAATATGCCAGATGACTTGAAAAATGAATATGATCTTTAATTTCAACAATTCCTTTCGTATTTGATGAGTTAATCATAAAGGTATTTTTGAAAGAAATGTGCTTCTAGTAATAAAAGACTAGTTTCAGATCATTATCGTCGATAGGAAACAAATAAAAAGACGATTGTGATATCTTGAACGTTAAGCATATTCAGAATATGATATAATTTCTTATATGCATGACACTGTTATCAATTTTATACCTAAGAGGAGAAGATAAATGAGGCATTTTTTCATAATATATTTTTCTTATTCCCAGATAGTAGTAGTAACACTCTGTTTTTTCATTTTTGAAAGATTGTATAAACAAAAATGGTACAGGCTTTTGGTATTTATTATTCCGGTAATAATTAGTGTAATTATTGGTACAAGCTACTCTACATTAGATTTGCTGGTTCTATTTCTGCTACTATTTATTTTTTTTCACAAATTATTCCCTGAGAAGAATCCAATGCAACCTATTTTTTCTATCATGTGTTCAGCTATAATTGAAATAGTTACAACTCCTATTTTTGGAAAAATCATGTCGTACTATTTTAGTGTCGGAAATGAGATAAAAAAAAATATATATTCATTTATTGCAATTTTATTATTGGGGGGTGCTTGTATTGTTACCACTTTTCTTATTAGAGAAAAGCTTTATCCCTATCTAATAAAAATAAAGAAATTTGATACAGTATCATTAATTTTACTAGTGCTTGTTTTGAGTTATCAAACTGTTGAAATGAGCAAAGATCATGAGGGAAATCAAAATTTATTTTTATTACTTCCAATTTTTTACTTAATAATTGGAACTTTAGTTGCTTTTGTCCTTCGTTATCTTACCAAAAATGTCTTGCTTGAAGCGGAGGCGAAAAATAATCGAATTATTGCAGATTTGCAAAAAAACTATGTTGATGAAGTTAAGAGACAGTATCAGGAGATTCGAAAATTTCGACATGATTATACAAACCTTTTAACTACTGTGAACTTTTATTTGGAGCAAAACAAAATTGAAGAACTAAAAGCTTTTTTTTCCAAAGATTTGATGGAAACTACCGCTGTTTTGAGAGAAAATAACTTGATCCTCGATTCTCTACAAAATATTGAATCTTTAAGTATTCGAAGCATTTTTTATACTAAATTATTGTCGGCTCAGGAAAAAAATATTTTTTTGAATGTGGAAATTACAGAGCCTATCCCTGACTTCAAGACAGTAGGAAACGTTTCCCTTGTTCGACTTTTTGGTATTTTTTTAGATAATGCTATAGAAGAATTAGAATTGCTAAAAAAGGGGAGTTTGGTAGTTGTTATTTTCAAAGAGTTAAACGAAGTAACTTTTATTATACAAAATACCACAAGAGAAGGAATTGAGCCTCTCCCACTTTTAAAAAAGGAAGGCTTTTCCACCCGAGGAAAAGATCGTGGTATAGGACTATCTAATGTCGAAGAGATTTTGAAACAAGAACCTCATATTTGGCTAGAAACTAGTATTTCAGAAGACTTATTTATTCAAAAAATAACAATTTTGAATGAGGTGAAAGAAAATGATTCCAGTCTTTATTTGTGAAGACAACGAGATTCAACGTAAAACAATCGAAGGCTATATTAATAACTATATCATGATAGAAGAATTAGATATGAGAATTGAGATGAGTACCGACGATCCAAATGAACTATTGAATTACTTAGAAAAAGAGCCTCGATTAAATGGTATTTATTTTCTAGACGTTGATTTGAATCATGAAATCAATGGTATTCAATTGGGTGCAAAAATACGAGATAAAGATATTAGTGGGAAAATTATTTTTATCACGACACATAGTGAAATGATGTATTTTACTTTCAAA
The DNA here is from genome assembly GCF_005405485.1 of Enterococcus hulanensis. Lineage (GTDB taxonomy): Bacteria > Bacillota > Bacilli > Lactobacillales > Enterococcaceae > Enterococcus_A > Enterococcus_A hulanensis. Next base: position 262,928 of record NZ_BJED01000002.1, read on the forward strand.
TATAAAGTAGAAGCCATGGACTATATTATTAAGGATGAAAGTGAAAATCTACAGCAGCGAATCATTGACGTTTTGAAACAATCGAAAAAACATTATGAAGAAGCGCAAAGTACCTATGATGAAAGATTGAAAATAAAAATTGGCAATAAAGTGAGAGTATTTTCTGTTAGTGAAGTGATGTTTATTGAAACTTCACTTGTCCCACATAAGTTAACACTACATCTGATGCAAAGTACAGTAGATTTTTATGGTAAGATAAATGAAGTAGAGTCGTTGTCAGATTCCTTCCTACGTATCCATAAATCCTTTGTTGTTAACATAAAAAGTATCGCCACCGTGAATAAAAAAAAATATGAAGTCATTATGGAAAATGGTGAAATATGTCCAATCGCTATTAGAAAAGTTTCATTATTGAATAGACGTTTAGGATGAAAATGTGTACTTTTTTGATTGTTTCATCATTCTATACGATATCGCTTGATATACTATTAATCGATAAGGAATGGAGGAGTACAATGAAAAAAGTTTTGTTAAGTGGTTCAATGGTAGTTTTTTTGTTTTTCGGGATGAATTCAACGGTATTTGCGGTAGAGAGTGTAAATGATTTTGAGGGGAGTACTTCTATTGAAACAAGAAGCCCAACATTCAAAATTAATTTTAAAGGTATTCCACCGAAATTTTATAATGGAAAACCAAGAATTAATTATTATAAAATTCCAGGGGGATACACAGGGGTGTATTCAAGATATTAAGAAAGTTCGACTATCTTAAAAAAGATGGTCGAACTTTTTTTGGGTGTGCCAAGCATTTGGTTTTGGTGTGAGCCACCTATTTATAAAAAGTGAGCCATTCAAAAGTTTATTTGACAATGAGTTGCGTCCTGTTAGCCTCTGGCAGACAGGCAGTATCACCACCATACTTCTCGACTGATAGAGAGGAACATGACACAAGAGGCTCATTGTCAAATAAATTCGTTACTACATAATAACGCTACTTCAGTGGCTCAATATCATCATATTGGTGGCTCACATAGACCAAATTGATGGCTCAAAACTGACTGGAATATTCAATACCAAATCATTAGGTTTTAACTTTTATCAGCGTAGAAAAAAGACTAGTTTAATAGATTTACTTTCCCAAAAATATATATTGTTTGGTGTTAACCAATTTCCTTCTGATCGATCCTGTGACTGTTTAAGAACCACTGGCGATGATAATCGCCTACCAATGCGGTGAAAGGATAAGGGGTTATTCCATGGTCATCTAGCTGATCTTCTAAATAGTTCTTCAAAACCCACGGATCTTCAATATAGTGGACCGATAGATTCAAGGTATCCTCGATCACATCAGTTGTCGTGTGTAAATCTTGTGCGACTTGTTCAAGGCTTAAACCTGTACGCTTAAAATTTTCTTGGAGCTCTCTTTTCGTGTTGGTGACTTGTTGAGGGGTTAATGACATTGTACTCGCTTCTTTCTTTTAAAATAAACAGTTGTAATTAAAACTATTCACAGCATACGCCCTTTTAAAATACTTGTCAAATAAATAGTTGTGATTTAAACTGTTGATAAAGAAATGAGGGAGCGTATGATTTCGCAACGTGATGATTTAGCTGAAAAAATTTATGCGATCAGTGTTTTGCAGCAAAATTTTGTGATAGAACAGCTGAAAAATTTGCATTTAAATGGGTTGCAATCCCGCAGTCTGAGCTTCATCGCGGAGCATTCAGGGACGATGCAGCGGGATTTGGCAAATTATTTAGGCAAGCAACAGGCTACAGTCACTAATATTTTGAAGGTTTTGGAAGAGCGGGGATTGATCTACCGCGAGATCCCCAAAAACAATGAACGCCAAAAAAATATTTATCTGACGACAGAAGGTGAGGAGATGGTTAAAAAAGTCCAGGCGATCTTCCAAGAGCTGGGGAAACATATTGAATCAGCATTCTCACCAGAAGAACAGCAGCAATTTACGCAGTTTTTAAAAAGAGCAGAAGAGCAATTGACGTAGCGAAAAGGCTGCGTCTTTTTTGTGTCTCGGGTTAGCTAATCCAACTATCTAGATATTTTTTAGTGACTTTCACAAGCTTTCAATCAATAACGGAAAATCCCAATAATTTTACAAACGGTAAAATAAATAATCATTCTTTTTTTTAAAGTACCCTTCTATTATTGGGTGATGTGATGCTGGTTCTCACGTAATAATGACAAGTAAATATGATTTAATTGAACTGAGGAAATGATTTTAGCAAGCAAATCGCCTAACTGAATAAAAAGGGGAAGAGCAAAACAAAAAATAACGAATACCTACATTTTTAAGGCGTGTCGGAGAAACTGCCTTTTTTTGCATTGAGTTCTATCAATTAAAAAGCGGCGTTTAGTTACATGATTTGAGGGTTCAGCTGTTTAATTCTGTCATTAAGGGGGACATTGAAATGATAAAAAGAAGAAAAGGCTTGTCTGTGATATGTATGCTGATACTGGTGAATAATTTCATCTTTTCTACAGGGAGCGCGGTTATTGCCAAAACAACGGATGAAAACGCGACTGAAGAGACCCAGTTAGAAAATCCGCTTGAAAACAAATTATTGAAGGAATCGCTACTTGAACCGTCAGCGACAGTGAATACGGAGGAAACGCTGGAAACGACCGAAGAGGAAAGTCCTGTTGTAGAAGCCAGCGAACCGAGTGTTCCTCCCGAAGCAACGACGGAAACCCAAGAAATCGAAACAGTCGAAGAAACCGAACAATCTAGCGAAGTCGTAGAAAGAAAACAAGCAGTAAGCAATAATATATCAGCCGACGAACCGAGTGCTGAAATGGGGGATTTCACTGTTACAGGTGGAACAATAAATGAGAACTACACATATGAAGACAATGTTCTGTCGTTTACTAAGAGCGGTGAGTATCAAGTAACCGGTAAGACTTCTACGGATCGGATCGAGGTTGATGCTGCTGATGTGAGACTGACGTTGAATAATGTGAAGATCGATGTGTCGTCCCATGGGAATCAAGCAGCTTTACTGATTGCAGAAGATGCTTCTGCCACGATTGATTTGGTAGGAGAGAATGAATTAATCAGTGGAAATAAATATGCGGGTTTACAGAATGATAACGATACGATGGATTCACTAGTTATAACTAGTGGTTTAGGAATTTATCGTGGTTATGCCGGTAAGTTGACTGCAGGTGGAGGAGTTCTTGGAGGAGCCGGTATTGGTGGTGGAGATAAGAGAAATGGAAAGGTAACAATTACTGGTGGTCAGATATTTGCAAAGGGAACAGCTAATGGAGGAGCCGGTATTGGTGGCGGAATGTTTGGAAGTGGAGAAGTAACAATCAGTGGTGGTTATATTTCCGCAATAGGAGGAATTAATGCAGGTGGTATAGGCGGTGGAGTACAAGAAAAAGGAAAGGTGACAATCAGCGGCGGAACGATTACCGCGAGTAACGCAACTGGGAATTTAGGGATAGGTAACGAGAGAAATTACGTTGAAGGGACGCATGTAACAATTAAGGGCGGATCTGTCAAAGCGTTAGGCCCTAATAAATCCACTGACAGCATCAACCCAAGACCACTCAATGGTTCAGAAGCAATCGAACAATGTAATCTGATTCCTACTGAGGACAATGCCAAGGTTTCAGTCGATGGTGTCGATTATCAGGTCGCGGGTCCTCATGAAGGGGATGAGCATTATTATCTGTATATGACGAAAGCTTCCCATAAAGTCACTGTTACCAACGATAGTAAGACGAAAACTTATTTTGTCGATTGGGATAAAGAAAGTGAAGAATTTGTATTATTTAATTTTGGTGATTTAGAGACAGACAATGTTACAGGAGTCGAGTATTCCGATAATGAATTGATTTTAAGCGGTGATAATCAAACCTATACGGTAACGATGCGCGATGGTATAGAAAAAACAGAGGCAGATCGAATAAAAGTCACTGGGAAGAATGTCAAAGTCATTTTGAACGATGTGAAGATCGATGTGTCATCAAAGCGAGAGCAAGCAGCTCTACTGATTGACAAAAATGCTTCTGCCACGATTGATTTGGTAGGAAAAAATGAATTGAAAAGTGGATATTACTGTGCTGGTTTGCAGAATGATAACGACACCAAGGATTCCTTAGTTATTACTAGTGGCGGAGGAATTTATCAAGGTTATGCTGGTGAATTGTTCGCAAAGGGAGCGGGTAACGGAGCAGGTATTGGTGGCGGTTACCATAAAAATAGCACAGTAACCATTAAAGGAGGAAGTATTAAAGCCGAAGGAGGAGATAGTGGTGCTGGTATTGGCGGTGGTGATAACGGGAATGGAACTGTCTGGATTACTGCCGGGACAATTAACGCTACTGGAGGAGAGTCTGGAGCCGGCATCGGTAGTGGTTATAAGGGAAATGGCAATGTAATAATTAAAGCTGGTAAGGTTGCAGCAAAAGGCGGAGAAGAAGGAGCCGGTATCGGTGGCGGATTAAGAGGAAATGGCACGATAGAAATTGATGGAGGAACGATTATTGCAGAATCGGGTAAAGCTGGTTCTAATGGAAGAACTAGCGGAGCCGGTATCGGTGGTGGCGCAGGAGGAACCTCCGATGTGGATACTGGAGGAAATGGTACGGTAACTATTCGTGGAGGAATCATTACTGCAAACTCAGTGAAGTCTGGGGCAGGAATTGGCGGTGGAGGTAAAAGTACTGGAAATGTTGGGGGAATATGTCAGGCAACCATTAGTGGCGGTACGGTCACCGCGAATTGCGAATATAGGGGTGTCGGCATAGGAAATGGAGAAGGTGTTGCTGATGCCGGATCGGTAACGATCACCGGTGGTACGGTCAAAGCGTTAAAAAATGATTATAGTACTGATATTCTAGACCCAAGACCAACCAATAGTTCAGAGCCAGTTGAACTTTGTAATCTGATCCCTGTTCAAAACGATGACACAGTCTTAGTAGACGATGTAGACTATCAGGTTGCCGGTCCTCATAAAGATGATGGTTACTACTATCTGTATATGACGAAGGACTCTCATAAAGTCACTGTAACCAGTAATACTAAGTCACAACCGCAAACTTACTTTGTACGCTGGGATGACATCAATAAAAAATTCGTTTTTTGTGATCTAAATATAAACAATTTTACAGGAGTCGAGTATTCCGACAATAAACTAACTTTAGGTGGTGATAATCAAACGTATACGGTAACGATGCGTGATGGAATAACGGAGACGAAGGTAGATCGTATAAAAGTCACTGGGAAGAATGTCAAAGTTATTTTGAGCCATGTGAAGATCGATGTGTCGTCAAGGCGAGAGCAAGCAGCACTACTAATTGATAATGGTGCTTCTGCCACGATTGATCTGGTAGGAGAAAATGAACTGAAGAGTGGGAAGCTATGTGCAGGTTTGCAGAATGATAATCGTAGGGGGGATTCTTTAGTTATTACTAGTGAAGAAGGGAAGTATCAAGGATACGCCGGTAAATTGATTGCGGTAGGAGGAGAGAGAGGATCAGGCATCGGTACTGCTGATACGGTGGTATATAGTGGCGGCGGAGTAACAATCAATAGCGGTCAAATTTCTGCAATAGGAGGAAAAGACGGCCCAGGTATGGGTGGAGTAGATGGTGAGGTAATAATTAGTGATGGCCAGATTTCTGCGAAAGGTGGAGAAGGTGGAGCGGGTATCGGAGGACAATCTGGATACGGATATCAGGGTGGACCTGGAGCAGACTGCAAGGTAACAATTAATGGCGGCCAGATTTTTGCAAAAGGAGGAAACGGGGCTGCTGGTATAGGTGGAGGATATTCGAGCGGTCCCAAAGTAACAATTAGTGGCGGCACAATCACAGCGATTGCAGGAGATAATGCTGATGGGATTGGTGAGGGGAGAGTATCATCTGGCACGTCTGCCAACGAGCAATACGTGTCCATCACCGGCGGCTCTGTCAAAGCATTAGGCAGCAACGAAACTCCTGACAGCATCAACCCTAGACCAACCAGTGACGGGAATACTCCGATCGAATTATATCGAGCGAATGCTTCAGGTTATTCCACGGGTCAGCCATTGATGGTTGGAACGACGGATTGGCCGATAGCTGGCAAGCATGCGGAGGATGATTCCTTATATCTTTATTTGCCAAAGGAAAAACACGTCGTAACCGTCGGAGAGCAGGAGAACTTCATTGGCTGGCAGAACGAGGCTTTCGCTCCAGTGCCGACGTATTCGCTGATGATCCCGGCTAAAGTCGAATTGACGGATGAAGGAAAAAAAGCAGACGTTCAATTAACCAATGAATTCTACGGAGTACCCGGCTATAACAAGCGGGTCACAACAAGCTTATTAAACAACTCAACTTTGTTTTTAAAAAATCAGATGGATAATAAGAAACAGGTGCAGTCCGTAATTACTTACCAGCCAGTTGTACTGCCACATAATTTCGAGAATGAGGCAGGTATTTTGAAACTAAGCCCACCAGCGGCACTTGATGAAACGCCTATTCAAGCGGGGAATTATCAAGGGCAACTGACTTTCCAAACGACTCTGGCAACCGAGGAGGGCAATCCATGAAAAAGAAAACCATAATTTCTGCTATCGTACTCGTCATCGTTCTAGTGTGCGGCTATTTCCTTTTTCAGTATCTTCAGCAGGAAGAAAAGCTCTTGGCGGATGTAGAATCTGCCGAAGAATGGACTGGGGAGCGGCAGGTTTCCCGCGAGCCGTCGCCAACGATTGAGATTCCCGGCTTTGACAGTATTCCCTTGAAGGCGGACAGCACCCAGCAACAGGTCAATTTCCACAACCCGAAAAGCAATACCTGTTACTTCAAACTGTCCCTGTGGCGCGATCCTGATACCAAGCTTTGGGAATCCAAACTACTAGAGCCCGGCAAAGCTATCTATGACTTGACCTTGAATCAAGCGGTGGCGGCTGGTAAATATGACCAAGCGATGCTCAAATATGAATGTTTTACCTTAGACAAGCAAGAACCCTTAAATGGTTCCGAAATAAACTTAACCCTAAATGTTCAATAGAAGGAGTGAAGCAAAATGAAAAAACTTATTGGAACGCTCATACTGGGCGCATTGGCAGTTTCGTTTGCTGGAACTGTTCAAGCAGACGACCAGCAAACGGATGTCACCTATGAAGTGGAGAACAGCTATACATTGAAAATTCCTGCGAAGATCGATCTGCAAAATCTTGACTCGCCAATCATTGGTACGGCTGCTCATAACATTAAGCCAAAGCAAGTTTTGAAAATTCAACTAGGTTCAGCTAATTCGGCGATTGATGATCACGGAACCATCACCTTGACCAGACAAAATGAAAAGACGACCGCCCAAAAACTGACGACTCAAATGTTTGTGTCGGAGGATCAGCAAAATCCTTTAAAAAAAGGCATTCCATTTTTTGAAGCAAAAGGAGCAAACGGTACAGGTGCTACGACAGAGCTGACGTTCGCGGAGATAGAGGGCGAAAAACCAGCAGGAACTTATAATGCAGCCATCACTTTCACAGCTTCTGTTGAAGATGAATAGGAGGGATATGCTCATGAAAAAGAGAAGTATGCTGCTATGGCTGGTGCTCGTTTTCTTGCCAATACCCGTTTTTGCGGAGTCGCAGGAGACCACACTCACGACGACGATCCCCGCAGATTATGCGCTGACGATTCCTAGTAAGCAAGATGTGGCGGTCAATGCAGGGAAAACCGCGCTTCCGCCTATCAAAGTTTCTGGTTCCTTGGCACCGAATCAAACGGTCAAGGTTGCGATCCGAAAGGAAGCGATGAAAAACAAAGACAACTCAAAAGCGCCCAGTTTGTCATTTTCATTGACGGATAAGACGGAGATGCCATGGAGCAGTGGTACGTGGAACGCTCAGGATGCCGAGGACGAAAAGGCGGTCGCATTATTTTTAGCGATTGATAAAGATGCTTGGGAACAAGCCAAGCCCGGAAGATACGAAGGAAAGATCGTGTTCACGACTTCAATTGAATAGGAGGCAGAGAAGATGAGGAAGCTATTGATTTTCGGGCTGCTTTTCTGCCTTGGCGCAGCCCCGCTCCATACGCTGGCTACCAGTGAGCAGACGACCACGATCCACACCACGGTTAATGCCGAGAAAGCTGGCGAGCTGGAGGAGCTGATTAATAAAGAAAAGGGGCGCCAGCAAGGCGAGTATTCCCCAGAAAGCTGGAAGAAATACGCGGCAGCTTTGAAAAATGCAGAGGAGATCTTAAAAAATACTCCCTATGATGAAGAAAAGGTCAATGCAGCCTTGGCTGAGCTGCAACGGGCTATTACTGGTTTGAAAGGGAAATCTTCGGGTGGTAGGACGTCCACTGTGTTGGCTGCGAGAAACAGCCCAACCGCTAAAAAAGATTCAGCGCCTAAAAAGTATCCTCCGACAGGTATGATCACCGGACAAGGGTTGAGTATGCTTGGACTACTGCTAATGGCCGGAGCCGGCATTACTTGGCAGCTGATAAATCGAAGAAACAAAGACTGAAGCATAGCAAACCGCTAATATGCTTCAGTTTTTTTGTCTAAAGATAGTGAAAACTGCAAATTCAGCTTTTCACAAAAGCAGTTTTGGGTGGGAAATGAAAACTTCTTTCTTATAAAGAGGGTGCTAAATTCCATTTTATGTAAGAGAGAATGAAAATTTCTGAGAAAATTCTAAATTACAGTGAAATTAATTTAGAATTAGCCTTTTATCATTTAAAGACATCTGTTATAATTGTCATCACATCTTGATGCAGGATAGCTGATTTAATGCAAGGCGTTTTAGCAATATCGAGACGTGGTTTCAACATGAAAATTTCTACTATATAAAGAAAAAGGATGCCAGTTCCTCTCTTAGCAGTTTGCTTTTAACGAACCGCTAATTATCTGTAGAACGGAATAAATGTTCAGAAAACTAGAGGAATGGTATACGGCTTGAAAATGGGTTTGAATTTTTCTTTTAAGAAAAATTAATTCTATAAATATGAAAAAGGATGCCAGTTCCTCTCTTAGCAGTTTGCTTTTAGAGAAATGCTAATTATCTGTAGAACGAAAGAAACGTTCAGAAAACTAGAGGAATGGTATACGGCTTGAAAATGAGTTCAAATTTTTCTAACAGAAAAATTTCTACTATATAAAGAAAAAGGAGAGAATAAGTATGACGATTTATAATTTTTCTGCAGGTCCCGCAGTACTACCGAAAGCTGTGTTGGAGATCGCACAGTCCGAGATGCTTGATTACAAAAATAGCGGCATGTCGGTGATGGAGCTGAGTCATCGTTCCTCCTTGTTTGAAGAAATCATTCAATCAGCTGAAAGCTTGCTGAGAGAATTGATGGCGATCCCAGACAATTACAAGGTCTTATTTTTACAGGGCGGTGCGAGCTTGCAATTTACGATGGTGCCTTTGAACTTGGCGCAGGGCAAAAAAGCCTTGTATGTCAACACGGGTTCTTGGTCGAAAAAAGCCATCAGTGCAGCCAAAGCGCTGGATAATGTCGAGGTGGAAGTGATCGCCTCTAGTGAAGATAAGAATTTTACTTACATTCCAGAAATGCCGTCAGCTGTTGATCAAGACGCAGCCTACGTGCATATTACAACGAATAACACGATCGAAGGAACGGCGTTTGCCAAGATTCCGAACTTTGGCAAGGTGCCTGTTGTGGCGGATATGTCATCGAACATTTTAGCCAATGACTATAAAGTAGAAGACTTTGGCGTGATCTATGCTGGGGCACAGAAAAATATCGGCCCGGCTGGATTGACTGTCGTGATCATTCGTGAAGATTTGCTCAATCAAGAAGCTATCTTTGCGCCGATGATGGATTATGCGTTACAGGCGAAAAACAACTCGCTGTACAACACACCGCCGACTTACAGCATCTATATCGCGAAATTAGTCTTTGAATGGGTGAAGGCTCAAGGCGGCGTTGCGGGTATTACGCAAAAGGATCAGCAAAAAGCGCAGCTATTATATGACGCGATCGAAAAATCTAGCTTATTTACCAGCCCAGTAGAAAAGGGCAGTCGTTCAATTACCAATATTCCGTTTGTCACAGGCGATGAAGCGTTAGACAAAGCCTTCAACCAAGCGGCTTTAGCGCAAGGCTTTGAGAATTTGAAGGGTCACCGTTCCGTTGGCGGAATGCGGGCAAGTCTTTACAATGCTTTTCCCGTCGAAGGTGTCGAAGCGCTGGTAGCATTCATGGCGCAGTTTGAAAAGGAAAATGGAGGTAATTAAATGTTTCAGATCAAAACATTCAACGCGATCGCCCCTGAAGGGATGGAGCGTTTCGATAAAGAAAATTACCGCATCAATGAAAGTGAAGAACCAGACGGCATTATTTTGCGCAGCCAAAAGCTGCATGATTACGATTTTCCTAAAACCGTCTTAGGCGTTGCGCGGGCAGGTGCTGGGACTAACAATATTCCAGTCAAAGAATGCACAGAAAAAGGCATCGTCGTCTTCAACACGCCGGGTGCCAATGCCAACGCGGTAAAAGAATTAGTGGTAGCGAGCCTGCTACTATCTGTTCGCCCGATGGTTCAAGGAATCAGCTGGGTGCAAACCTTAGAAGGCGAAAATGTCGATGAACAGGCCGAAGCGCAAAAGGCGCAATTTGCCGGAACAGAATTAGAAGGCAAAAAGCTGGGTGTCATCGGCTTAGGTTCGATTGGCGCGATGGTAGCCAACGACGCGTACCGTTTAGGAATGGAAGTTACCGGCTACGACCCATACGTTTCTGTCGATACGGCTTGGAGCATTTCTCGTCGGGTGAAACGGGCGAAGGACTTGAAGGAAGTCTTGACTAACTGTGATTTCGTGACGATCCACGTACCGTTAACTGACAGCACACATCATTTGATCGGTACCGAAGAATTGATGCAAATGAAGAAAACTGCGCATTTATTCAATTTTGCCCGCGGCGAGATCGTGGATACCGATGCGGTCGTGAAGGCTGTAAACGAAGAGCGAATCGCTGGGTTTACGACTGACTTTGCGGAGGAAAAGCTACTCCATAACGATAAAATCACTGTGCTGCCGCATTTAGGCGCCTCAACAGAAGAAGCAGAAGTGAACTGCGCGAAGATGGCGGCTCGCGGCTTGAAACGTTTCTTGGAAACAGGTGTCATTAAACGTTCGGTTAATTTCCCAAATGTGGAAATGGCCTTCGATTCACCTTACCGCATCACCATCATCAACCGCAACGTGCCGAATATGTTGGGATTGATCGCATCAGAGATCGCTTCTTTAGACGTCAATATCGACAACATGGTCAATCGCGGGAAAGACGACCACGCTTATACGCTGGTGGATGTTTCTGAGACCGATCCAGCTAAGATCGATGCGATCGTGGAGCAATTAAGCAAAAATGACGGCATCGTCCGTGTTCGCGCCATCAAGCGGGATGAGGAGAGTGAATTCTAATGGTTCAAGTTCATCCATTTAAAGGCATTCGCCCAGCTAAAGAATTGGCGGACAAAGTAGCTGCTTTACCTTACGACGTTGTGAATTCGCAGGAAGCCAAAGACTTCGCGGCGGATAATCCTTACAGCTATTTTCATATCGACAAAGCAGAGATCGATCTGCCAGCGGACCTTTCACCCTATGATGAACAGGTCTACCAAAAAGCGGCGGATAATCTAGCGATGTTTTTGGAAAAGGGCTGGCTGTTCAAAGAGGACGCTGCCTACTTCTATCTCTACGAATTGGTGATGGACGGCCGTAGCCAAACGGGGATCGTGGCTTGTACCGCGATCAGCGATTATATCGATGAAAAAATCAAGAAGCACGAATTTACCCGTCATGAAAAAGAAATCGATCGGATGAACCATATCCGTACTTGCGACGCTAATACTAGCCCGATCTTTCTGAGCTACCGACCACAAGCCGCGATCCAGACGATCATTAAGGATTGGCAAACGACCCATGCGCCGGTTTATGATTTCACCAGCTATCATGAGGTGACTCATCGTGTTTGGGTGATCGATCAATCAGAAGCGATCGAAAAATTGACGACACTATTTACCGAAGTGGACGCCTTATATATCGCAGACGGCCATCATCGGACCGAATCAGCGGTGAAGATCGGCTTGGAAAAACGTGAGTCCGGCGAACAAAATCCGGAAACAGAACAATTCCTGTCAATCATCTTCCCGGAAGATGAGCTGGCGATCTGGGAATACAACCGCGTGCTGAAAACAGCGCCGCCAGCCGATTTCATGGATCGTTTAAGCGAGAACTATCAAGTAGTAAAAAGCGGCATCAAAAAGCCTGAAAAAGCCGGCGACTGCCAGTTATACGACGGTACTGCTTGGTATACCTTGACCATCAAACCAGATAAGGTACCGAATGATCCGGTAGAAAAACTAGATGTGGCACTCTTGCAAAAATACGTGCTGGAGGACATCTTCGGCATCGACGATATTCGCACCGATAAACGGATCGATTTTGTCGGCGGGATTCGAGGCACCGAGGAGCTGGAAAAATTAGTCGATTCCGGCGAGTGGAAACTAGCCTTCTCGATGTATCCAACTCAAATGACCGATTTATTAGACGTAGCCGATGCCAAAAAAATCATGCCGCCCAAGTCCACCTGGTTTGAACCAAAATTACTAAGCGGACTATTCCTGCACGATTTAGAAACAAAATAGAACGTTGGAAGCCCCTCGAAGAAATTTCGAGGGGCTTTTTTAATGCGTTCAACGCATAATTTAAGCGAAATCAAAAAAAGAAGAATCTTTTTTACTATTAAACTCATTTCATTCGTCGTATAAGCAACTTTTTACCGTATACGACGAACTTTGGTTTCTTGTTCCGAAGTTGGGTTATCCTAACAGTAACTTAACTGAAACAGGTACATTTAATTATACGTTTTTGGCGGAGTATCAGGCGATGTTTGAATCGAAGTCAAATTCAAAAAAGGAGAAATTATGAAACGAGAATTGAACAAGTGGAATGTTTTAAAAACTATAGTTGTGCTGTTGGTGGCAACGTTCAGCCTGACAGCATGTAGTGAAAAGGGAAGCACCGCGGATGAATCTTCAAAGAGCAAGCTTGGTGAGAATAAGCAGGTAATTTCAGAAAAAGTATCTGCAATCAAAATGGCTGAAGAAGATTACGGAGATGCACAAATTTTTGGGATTTGGTTAGGTGAAGAAGGAACGATTTTAAACGTCGTTGGTGCAAAAAATCATTTTAAACTTATCGCTCAATTCGTTTCCAAAGAAGAAGTAGCTAAAGAAAGTCAGAAAGACAGAGTGCGACCTCTTGCTCAACAAGTCATTACTGGATACGATAGCGATTTTTCGTATGCGGCAAGTTATCCTTTTGGAAAAGAGTTTGAAGTGAACGATCTAGAAGTTCAACTCAATAGCAGCTTTCTATCTGAACTTCCAAAACTTGGTGGTAAGACGCCAGATGGAGCAAGCGTTATCGTTATTCCTAAAGGTGAGGATTATGTCGTCTTTCTTCTTATGGGCGATAATGCAGAAGTCAATGGCAGTACAATGGATGCTAATATATATTATCTACTGGCTGGTACGTATCAGCCAGAAAAGCCTAAATAATGAGACTCTTTTGCAAAAATTGTATGGCCATGAAGGACGTATTATTGATCTGTGAGCGAGATTATTTTTTTGTCAGATAAATTAGAATATCAGTTAAGGGAAGAAAAAATATTATTGAGCCGATATTAAGTTAGAAGCTATCCACGAAAACTAAAAACTCAATCAATAAGGATCAAAAAGTGCAGCGGTGGTAAAATACGGCTGCGCTTTTTTGGTCGCAGTCATCCCCATTTCTTTCCTTTTTATTCTCAGCGGTTGCGGCAGTCAGGAAGTAAAAGGGACTGATGCCAGCACACAAATAAAGGTAGACGACAAAACAGAAGTGCCTGAGGACGTAAAGAATATAAATGACGAATTAGCACGAGTTTTAGCGTTTAGTAAGGCTAAAAAGCCAAATAGCGACCTAAAATTTATTGAAGAAATGATCCTTGAAAAAGATCTCAAAGTAAAAATAACCGTCACTGAGCCTTTTGCCGTCTTTCGATCATTCAAGCAGAGACGAAAAATAATCAATAATGCACAGAACTTAGCGGTCCCAATCATTGGCTATCATCTAAGCTTGACAGAAAAGCAAGACATGAAGGGATTTCCTACTAGCGTCGTAACAGAAAATGGCTTATCGGGAAGATCCCTCAAAGGAGATAATTATGATTTTGACTGGTTCCTGGTTATAAATAGCAGCGAGTCAAAGGATGAGTAAAAAGATAACACTCTAGGCATTTTTCGCAATAGCGGCTGTGTCTAGAGCCTTTTTTTGTCCAAATTTTCGTCTCTGAGGTATTCTAATATCGGAGGCGTGACACATGAAGAAAGCAGCGAATTATTTTAGTGAAAACAAATTACTCAGTATCTCATTACTGTTAGCGATCATCAGCTGTTTAGTCGGTTGTTTTTCGGCTGATTTTATTGATTATAAGGTGATTTTCAGCTTATTTGGCTTAATGCTTTTGATCCAAGGCTTTGAGCAGGTAGGACTCTTGCGGTTCGTTGCCCAGAAATTATTGCATTATTCGAAAAATAGCCGGCAACTGGTTCAGCTGATGCTCCTTTTGTCGTTGGTCGGTTCGATGTTTTTGACGAATGATGTGGCGATCTTGACGCTGCTGCCGATCTATTTCAAGCTGTTGTCGGTTTTACCGAAATTCAAAGGACGCTTGTTAGGCAGTGTCTTGATTATCGTGGCGGCGAATCTAGGGAGCAGCGTCTTTCCCTTTGGCAATCCGCAAAATCTGTATTTGTACGATTATTATCATGTGCCGTTGGGGCAGTTTTTGAGCTGGATGTCCTTGGTGCTGCTGGTCAGTGTCATTTCATTAGGAGCATTGACCCTGTTAGTGGCAAAGGATTCATTAGCGGAGATCGACCTTGATGAACGGCGGATTGATCGCAAGGAAACGGCCTTGCTGGCGGGCTTGATGCTGGTGATGATCTTGGTGGTGCTGGACGTTTTGCCTTATCAATGGGTCATTCCCATCGTCGCGCTAATCGTGGTATTTTATCGTCGTGAATTGTTCAAGACAGTGGACTATGGCTTGCTGCTGACCTTTGTTTGTTTCTTTATTATCGTGGGAAATATCGGCGAAGCCCAGTTTATCAAAAGCTTTTTACAAGCTTTAAGCGGCAAACAAATCTACTTGGCAGGCTTAGGATTGAGCCAAGTCATCTCGAATGTACCGGCAGCATTTCTGATCGCACCGTTTACTACCAATCAGCAGGCGGTCATTTTAGGGGTGAATATCGGCGGGTTAGGGACGTTGCTGGCATCGCTAGCGAATCTGATCGGCTACAATTTGTTCCGGGCTTACTATCCTGCTGAAACCAAAAAATTTTTTGGTTTGTTTAGTGCCGTCAATTTTGGTCTGCTGCTGTTTTTGGGGATGATCTTTTATTTCTTCATCCATTAGAAAGCGCCAAGAATTCCTAAAAATCAGCTAAGTTTCTTATGGGAATTCATCCAAAAACCATGAAACCGCTTTAAATCATGTTAAGCTGATTCTGTAAGAAATGATTGAGGGGGATTTGGGATGAAAGATAAGACAAAATTAATTCATGGCTACCATGCCTTTGACGATGAAACCGGCGCTTCATCGATTCCGATTTATCAATGTTCGACCTTTAAACAAGCATCCATCAAGGATGGACAAGCTTATACGTATTCCCGTTTTGGCAATCCTACCAGAACGGCTTTAGAAGAAGCGGTCGCTGCTTTAGAAGATGGCAAATACGCGACTGCCTTCGCCTCAGGAATGGGCGCGATCTCGGCCGTGCTGCTGAGCTTTAATCAAGGCGACCATCTAGTGATGTGCAAGAGTATTTACGGCGGGACCTTCCAGTTGGTCAATGAGGTCATGAACCGTTTCGGTATCGAAGTGACCTTTGTTGATGAAACCAAGCTCGACGAATGGGAGCATGCGATTCGGCCGAATACCCGAGGACTCTATTTAGAAACACCGTCGAATCCGCTGCTGTCGGTGACGGATATCGCGGGAGTGGTTGCGATCGCTAAAGAACATCACTTGGTGACCATGATCGATAATACCTTTATGACACCGCAATTTCAAAAGCCATTAGCGTTAGGTGTCGATGTGGTGATCCACAGCGCGACTAAATTTATCAACGGACACAGCGATGTGGTGGCGGGCTTAGTCGTTACCAATGATGAAGAATGGCACGATCAGATCAAGATGCAGCAAAAAGTTTTAGGCGGCATCTTAGGCGTCGAGGATTGCTGGTTGACGATGCGGGGATTGAAAACGATGGGCTTGCGGATGGAACAAAGCGCCCGCAGCGCAGAAAAAATCAGCCGAATGCTGGAAGCTCATCCAGTCGTAAAAAAAGTCCATTACCCAGGTTTGCCGAGCCATCCCGGTTATGAACTCCATCAAAAACAGGCAACCTCTGGCGGCGCGGTCCTATCCTTTGAGCTTGCAAGTCAAGAAGCCGTATATACCTTTGCAGATGCTTTGCAGATCCCGATCGCGGCCGTAAGTCTCGGCGGAGTAGAATCGATTCTATCCTATCCGGTTACTATGAGCCATGCCTGTGTACCAAAGGAAGAACGCGACAAACAGGGCGTAACAGAAGGGCTGCTGCGACTGTCAGTCGGCATCGAAGACACAGAAGATTTGATCGCAGACCTAGAACAAGCCTTAGCTAAAGTTCGAGTAACGGTGAAATAGACACGTAGAAAAGGTCTAGAAAATTTAATTATCGGTCTTGATTCATCAAAAAGGCGATTTTGTATTTTCTTTGGAATACAAAATCGCCTTTTTTTTTGTGTATTAGCTAATCGTAATTAGCATCAGACATTATTCAGTTTTTTCTTGCTTGTTTGGAAGATCAAAAGTGCAAATAAACTAACAATACTTAATAGAAAGAAAATATTTTGGTAAGTGCTCAAATTTGCGGCAGTGGAGAATAGGTTTAATTTATCTGTTGCACGGCTGGCAATCAATTTTCCGCAGACTGCAATCCCTAGTGAGCCACTGATATTGATTGATAAATCATTCAATCCGATGCCGCGGCCAATTTCATTTGACGGCAAAGTACTTGTTACGGTATCCAAGAGGGGCGAGTATAGTGTGTTAAATCCCACGAAAAAGAAAATACCACTGATACCTAAAATGATTGTGCCCTGACCAATGAATAATCCCGCTAATACTAATCCCACTGTAATTAATAGAATCCCTAAAAGAATCGTGTTCTCACGTCCGATTTTTTTGGTGATTTTGTCACCTACACCGCCAACGATCGCCGCGGCAATATAAGCCGGAAGGAGGATATAGGAAACAAGTGAAAGTGGCTCCTTCAATCCATCGGTTACAACAAAAGTACTCACAAAGGAAAAGGCGAACTGAACAAGATAAATACTGACTACTACTGTTAAAGCACGAATATAGCGTTTGTTTTCTTTGAAAAATTGAGGAGTAATAAAGGCTTGGTCATTCCGGCTGATATAAAATAGGAAGATGAAGGTTAAACCAATCATCACTAACAAGAAAGGAAGCCTTAACCCATCTACAAACAGTGTCAGAAAGACGATCATCCCGCTAAATAGAATCAAACCAATAAAATCGACCTTTTTCTTTTTTCCTTGCTGCTCAACGGGGGCATATTTCATTACAAGCGGTATGAACAGCATCGAGCACAAAGGAATCAATAGTAGAACCTGCCAAGGAACGTAGGTCGTAATGATTCCTCCTACTAGCACACCAGCCGCTTGTGCAACCTGAAAGCAAGCGGTGAAATACGCAAAATATTTAATCTTGGTATTTCCCTCAAGATAGCGAGACGCGATAACTAAATAAAGCGAACTGATCGCAGCTTGACCCATTGTTTGAGTCGCTCTGGCTACAACAATCATGCCGTAGTTTCCTTGAAAAACAAAACCCCAAACAGAACCTAAGCTCAACATCGAAATACCAAAAATCAGCAGCTTTTTGACGGGAATATAATCCGAAAGGGTGCCATAAATCACACTGCAAACCCCAAGTGTGATCGTCGTGATCGTTGCTTGAATACTTGCTGTACTAGCAGAAATACTGAAATTTGCGGCAATTAAAGGTGAGACAGTAACAAATGCTTGGACCATCAAATTCGACAAAACAAATAAAATCAGCAGGCCGGGCATTAATTTTTTAACATCACCATTTGTTTGTTCGTTAGACAACATTTTCTCGTCCATCATGTCCTCTCCTTTGCTAATTCTGAAACAGCGTCTCTAACGTATGACAGAGACCTGTGACTACCTTTGTCGAATCGACATCAATACAGACCTGAACATTTGGGGCATCATCGCGCAATTTTTCAGTAACGCCAATCGTTCTTCCAATAGAAGCGCCTTGTGTTTCGACTGTCATAAATAAGGGCAGCATCGTGAAATATTCTGGGTGGATCGCTGCTGCCACGGCCGACGGATCATGGAGACAGCAACCATTTAGATAAGGAGCTATTTCTTCATGGACATGGATATAGTGGTCGACAATATCTGCATATTTTTCTCCTGCTTGACTAGCCGTTTTTCTCCAACGCTCGGTATCAGAATAGTGGAGGACAGACCGCATTGTCACATCTAATCCGACCATAATTATCGGTGTACCGCTTTCAAAAAGCAGTTTTGCCGCTTCAGGATCTTGTGAGATATTTGCTTCCGCAAATGGACTGACATTTCCTGGAACTGTTAGCGCGCCGCCCATGATAACTACTTTTCCAATTTCTTTAGATAAGTCTGGGTACAATTTGAGCGCTTTGCCTAGATTGGTCATAGGACCCGTTGCGATGATTGATAGTTCATTCTTGTACTTCTTCACTGAGTCAATAATGAAATTTACGCCGCTTTGCGGTTCGAAGGTACGTTTAGCAGAGTGAAGGCCAATTTCTCCCACACCGTTTTGTCCATGAATCTTTGCACTGATGTCTAAACGATCAAATTTCGTCTTGTTTAAGGCATGTTCTTCGCCCATAAAAACTGGAATATCTGTTCTGTTTAGTATTTCCAACAGGTTTAGAACATTTTCTACACCTTGTTTAGTATAAACATTGCCATAAGTCCCAACGACACCAATAACCTCTAATTCTTCTGATCCAACAGCGTAGGCTAGAGCCATGGCATCATCAATCCCAGTGTCAATATCCAAAATCACTTTCTTCATTTTCCATACTCCTTTATTGAATAAATTTTGATACTGCTTAGACTATCAACCGGTTTGTAGTTTTCAGCATATGTCACAAATAAAATATACATGTATAAAGTATCTATACATGTATAGTAAAGCGGTTACACTGGTTTGTCAATAAAAAAAAGACAATCTTTTTCAGATTGTCTAAGAATTTTTAACGCCATTGATTTCGATATGACTTTTATCGATTGGGAGATAGTGTTTATTATGCAGAGAAGGAAGCTTATCGTCTAAATAGATTTCTTCTTGAACTAAGTAGAATTGGTCTTTTTCAGAGATTTTATACCTTATCGCAGAAATATTTCCAACAGTCGAATATTGAACTTGGAGCTTTGTATGCTTAGCATCGCGATAAATTTGTTCGTTGAGGAAAGCCTTAAAGGACTCAATATCTTTGAGGTCGATCTCTTTTTCGGTTAAAACCTCTACAGGCATCGTCGAAAAAGTAAATGCGACCGGTGTTCCCTTAGACTTATACCAACGATCAATGAAGACAACTACGGCTACTTTTCTTTGCAGGATCTCATTTGTATACTCGGTAGAAGGTTCGATATGAAAGTCAATTTCCACTTCATCTACCTCTGCATCGAGACAAGTGTAGATCGGATTTGCGATAGTCTCTAAGCCTGAAGTCCATTTAGAAGAGTTGCTGATAACAAAGTTTCCTTTTCCTTTGATTATTTTGATAACGCCATCATCTTGTAAAAACTGTAGCGCTTGTCTAAGCGTCATTCTCGAAACGCCCATTTGCTTGGCTAAAGTATTTTCGGGCGGAAGTTGTGAATCAAGAGGATACGTCCCATTTTTAATCAACTCATACAAGTTTTCATAAACGGTTACGTAACGCAATTTTCTTTTGCGGTCAATTTCAAGCCGCTCATCATTATACATGTCTAAACCTCCTTGCTTTTGTTATTGTTATTATACAACAAATTAAGAAGCGATGGTCCGATTTATCTGAATAAGAAATCCGCTGCATACTGAAATCAAAAAGACTCTTTTATTTTTCAGAAAAATGAATACCTTAATATGAACTAATTCGATATAATGGTATCATCTCTTGGAGGAAGTGAGCATTGATGGGAAATTTTTTTCGTCCTGAAATAATTATCGCAATTTTATTAGCGATTCTGATCGTCTTTTTTGTTCTATTTCGGATAATGAAGCGTCGGCAACAAGTTAAGACGGAAACGGAGACGCTGCGCAAACCTGAGCGGACTGAAGATGGCCCGACGGTCATGGCGGCTTCGCTGAGCATATTGCAATCTTATAAGAGCAATCTAAATAAATACGGCTATCCTTATTTTCAAGAAACCACGCCGTTTGTTTTGCAGCAGCTAAGAGCAGAAGCGGATAGTTTGGTGATTGAAACGAAGGCGAACCAGCAGATTTTTGATCTGTTGCAGGAAAATTATCACGGTTTGGCGAATTTCCAGCAAGCCTCGATAACGGATAAGAAAAAGCTGGAGCTGGAAGTGTTGAATCATGTCAATAAAACCATCATCACGTGGCGGACTTATTTGAGAGAAGTTGGTGAAAGCAATGGCTAAAGCGACGGATACCGAAGTTTACCAACTGCTGAAAGAGTGGCAGATTCCTTATGATCGCATCGATCACAAGGCCGTTTATACAGTAGCGGAAATCGATTTTTCAATCGACGGCAGTGATGTAAAAAATTTATTGATGAAGAGCAAGAAGACTAAAAAGTATTACTTCGTGATTTGTCCGGGGCAAAAACGACTGGACATCAAGGCCCTTGCTAAAGTATTAGGGGAAAGTCAATTATCCTTCGCTTCAGAAGCAGAGCTTTTTGAGCTGCTTGGTTTAGAGCGGGGGTCTGTGACACCGTTAGCCTTGCCCCATGATACAGAACATCAGATCACGCTGGTTATCGATGAAGCGATCGATCAAACAGAAAAAATCGGCTTTCATCCCAACACCAATACGGCAACCTTAGTGATCGCCTTTCGTGATTTCCAACGATTCTTAAAAAAGCTGGCGATCGAACCTCAATATGCAGCTGTCCCAGCAAAGCAGCCCGAAGTTTAAACTTCGAGCTGCTTTTTTGCAGCAAAAAAGCCTCGCAGCGAACCTGCGAGGCTTTAATATTTTTTACCGCATCTTCAATCGACGGCGAATCCCATCTACACGCGGGCCTAATAATTTATCAGCCATTCGTGTTTTCAGGGCTAGGATCATATAGGTGAATCCGCCAAAGGCTGCGACGACTAAAATAATGATCATGGATTGCATCTTCGAATCCGAGCTCAAGATCATTTCGCAACCAAATTTCACAACAAAAGCAACAACACCCATAATCAGCGACATCACTGTGACTTTAGCGATAGCTGTCATGGTTTCTCTAAATGGAAATTGCGTGATGACATGGATTCGGTCCAACAAGAACATATTTGCAACTAAGAATCCAACGAATGTCGCAATCAGCGGACCATAAGCTTCGAACATATAAGTCAATGGGAATTGCGTCACGATTTTGACAAAAATCCCGATACATAAAAACCAGACTGCCTGCATATTGCCGTCCAAGCCTTGCAGCATCGTTGAACAGACCATGAACAGTCCCATCATGATTCCCACCACACAGGAGGCGGCTAATAATTGGGAACCAAGCAGATTAGGCCAGTAGAACAAAGTATTCAACGGATAAGCCAAGACAAACATCCCGATAGTCGCCGGCATCATGACAAAGAAGAGTAATTGAATATTATTCGTTACCAATTTTGCTAAGCCTTCGTGGTCTTTTTTCGTGTAGCGTTCCGTGATTAACGGCAGACCAGCCGTTGCCATCGCAGTCCCAAGAGCGATCACGACCATCGTCAATTTGTCCGGATTGGCAGAGATCAGCGCAAAGAGATCGGCGTTTTTCGCGGCAGAATAATCCGTCACGATCGACATGATTTTTTCAAAGGAATACTGATCGATTAATTTGAAAATACTGATGGCACTGCCGACGATAATAAAAGGGATCGCCTGCTGGATCATCTGTAAAATCAATTGACGGCCAGAGAAGGTAATCTGATTATTGCTTTCTTTGATTAACTCACGAAAGGCTGTCCGTTCCTTGAGCAGCGAGAACAATAGAACCCCCATCGCGAAGGCCACACCGATAAAGGCAGCGAAGGTCGAATGGACTACCGCTGTTTTGTAGCTGCCGTTGTTGATCTGCATAATAATGAAAGCCGAAGCCAGCATGTAGCAGACCCGAGCGATTTGTTCGACGATCTGAGAGATCGCATAAGGCTTCATGTTGTTGTTCCCTTGGAAAAAGCCGCGAATCACACTCATGGCAGGGAAGATCAGCAGCACGACACTCAATGAGCGCATCACCGGAACCAAATCGGCGTTTCCTTGGGACAGGTAAGGGGCGCCTAAGAACATGATGGCGGCACAAATCACACCGCCGATGGTCATCAGCCGCATCGTATAGAATAGTAGTTTTTTACTCAAGCCGTATTCGTTCATTGAATTGTAGCGGGCGGTCTGTTTCGCCACCGCCGCTGGAATCCCGGCAGTCGAGATCATTAAAAAGAGGGCGTAAACATTGTAGCCCTTAGTATATAAATAATTGGCCTCTAAACCATGAGGCTGCATCCAAGCGATCCATGGAATCACGTAAACCGCGCCTAATAACCGTGAGAAGATATTGCCGACCGTCAGCCAAGCCGTGCTTTGCACCATTTTTTCTTGGGCAGTGGCTTGTTTTTTCGGTTTTTCGGCAACTGTTTCTGTCGGTTCTATTTCAGGTGTCTGCGGCGCACTTTCTTCGGGTTCTTTTTTTTGCGGCGGAACCGCGTCATTATGATAACGAGCGACCCGTGACCGCGAAGGGTTCAGTTCGTTATCGTGTTTATTTTTATCAGTCATATAAACCAGCTTTCTGCAACAGTGTCCTCCATATTTTACCTGTTCTCTCCTCTAGTTACAATCCTGTGTCGTAATCTTTAAGATTTCGGAATAAAGGTGTTGATATGATTCGCAAAGCTTTCAAGGTTACGTGTCTGAATATAGACTGATCCGCGGCCATGAAATTCATTTACGACGCCTTCGCCGGTCTTAAAGCCAAAGGTTCCTGATGCCACACGAATGTTGTAATCCAGTGAACTGGTCCAAGCGATCACGTGCTGGTTATCGATGATTGCCGGCTCGCGGCCATCCAGCTCAATTTTTTCAATATCACCAAAGGCCGAAACGAGAATTTGCCCGCTGCCGGTGGTTTCCATGACGAAAAGTCCGCCGGTGCCGCCTAACAGAGCACCCGAAAGTTTTTGCCGCTTCATTTGGTAGTTCACGTTTTCCTCACTGGCAAGAAACGCGCCGGTATTCAAGCGCCAATGCTCTGCGCCAACATCTAAAGCAAAGATTTTTCCCGGTACAGCAGGTGCCACTGCGATCATCGCTCCGTTGGAATGAGCGGTAGCGGTACTGATAAAGAAGCTTTCGCCACTGGTAACTGAGCGGCCTAAAGCACTCAAGGCACCGCCAAGTCCTTTCTTGCCATTGGTGTTCATTTGTCCTTCCAGCTCGATATCTCCCAGCTCGTAGACCATCGCGCCTGGTTCGATCCGTAATTTTTCGCCTTGCTGTAAGTGCACCTTCGCGATCGGCGCAAAGGTGCTGTCTGATAATTCGTAATTCATCGTAAAACTCCCTTCAAAGACATTTGCTAAAATTATAGCATTTTACGTATCTTTTCTGTGAGATTTTGATAAGATTGTAAAAAGGGAAGAAAATGGAGGAGAAGGTATGGAGATTCTAACTTTTGAGCAGGTTCAGTTTATTCGCCAACAGAACGCGCTATTGCAGGACATCAATTGGCGGATCGAAGCTGGGGAGGACTGGGCCGTATTAGGTCTGAACGGCGCAGGAAAAAGCCTGATGCTGAACATGATCTCAGGTAATTTATGGCCATCCAGCGGAAAATTAACCGTTTTAGGTGAGGTTTTCGGCGAAACGTCGATCCCTGATCTGACTAAAAGAATCGGCTGGGTAAGCCAATCGCTGCAGGAGCGGATTCACCGCGAAGAGCAGGCGGAATACATCGTATTATCAGGGAAATTTGCCAGCATCGGGATTTATCAGAATTATTCGGAAGCCGACATGGCTGAGGCGAAGCAGCTCTTAATCTCGCTGGGGGCCAAAAAGCTGGTTGGAAAAGTCTATCAGGTACTTTCTCAAGGGGAGAAGCAGATCGTTTTGATCGCGCGGGCTTTGATGGCTAAGCCGGAGCTTTTGATTTTAGACGAACCTTGTAACGGATTGGATTTATTTGCGCGAGAAGACCTATTGTCCCGCATCAAAAAGATGAAGCAGGCAGCGGACGCGCCCAGCTTGTTATACGTGACACACCACACAGAGGAGATCCTGCCGCTGCTGAATCACGTACTGATGATCCGCGATGGCAAAATTTTTAAACAAGGGAAAAGAGCAGAATTACTCAATGAAACAGTATTGAATGACTTTTATCAACGACCGATCGCGATCCACGAGATGAAGGACGATCGAATGATGGTCATTCCTAAATAATAGAATAAGTTCCTCAATTTGAGGAGCTTTTTTTTTGTCTGGAAGTGGTTGATAAAAATATCGCAAAAGAAATAAGTGGTCTTTACTGTAGTTCAGCAATTAAGTTGGTAGAGCGATGGCAAGAATATATTTAGCAAGATTTTAACTCGAAAATAGCTGCCAGCCTTTCCTTTTTTTGGTAATCGAGTTATTTATACCCTGTATATTTATATTTTTATAGAATCTAAAACAGAAATTAAGTGTTGCTAAATGAACGATTTGTGTTCATTTTTCCGAATTTTTATTGCCTTTTAGAATCTGAAACTATTTGAACAGGTGTTATAATAAAGGTGACTATGCAAGAGGAGGAGGATTTTAACGTGAAGAAAGGTGTCTATTTGTTTTCAGTAGCACTATTGGGTGTTTCTCTTTGTCCGAGTTCGGTTTTTGCGAAGGAAGCAGTTGATGTTGCGGCTCCCGAGGTAACTGCTGAATTTATAGAAGGTTCTGCCGATCAGGTGAGTGAAGGAGTCGAACCGGATCAGCCAGTCAACTTGCCCGAAGAATCAGTCAGTCAAGCAGCTAACGATAACGATCCGACTGAGTCCAGTAATGAAGCAATCCCCGAGACGGTCTCTGAAGCGACTGTCGAAGCAACACAAGAACCTGCTCCAAACGTCGAATCGGAAAACAGCAAGATAGAAGAATCTCCCGCAGTCCAACAGGTCGCAGTTGAGAATTCAGAATCCGCGAAAACGTCCGCCCCAGAATCAATAGCACCTGTCGCGCAAACTGAGACAAGGCCATTACTTGCTGCAGCTCAAAAATTGACGGATGATTATGATGGAAAAATCGTTGATTATGCAAAAACTTCCACTGATAAAGATGCCAAAATCAGTTCCGAATACAATTTCATGCCGAACTTTGAGAATCTCGCAGGTATCCTGGTTGAAAGAACGAAGGATTTCAGTGAAACCGACTCGTACTTCCGTTTCGAATTAAAATCTGCTGCTCCCAATACAATTAGCGTGACTTACAAAAATGTCGGTACCTATAATGGGAAAGTCATTGACATGAAGGTGACAGTCAAGAATTGGACGGCTTTTACCGGCAGTTATTACGCCAACGAGCTGACGGTTTATAAAAGCAATGGAATCTCGATGCGGGGGATCAGCGATGTTCACTTGAACTACGCCTTTTTGGATAACTTGACAGGCAAAGAGGTTTCGCTTTCGGGCTTTTTTAACTTTACAGATATTGATTTGAAACAAAGCATCGATCTTTTTGATAATAATAATGTGCAGAATTTCTACGTTATAAAAGAAAACGCACTGTATTACAAGGTTCATGACGGCTACATCAAAATTGGGGAAATCGACGGACATGGAGCAGATGATTCTGATGTCGATCACTGGCTGACTTATACCTACAAAAACGTCTCTAACTTCGATGTTCGCTATAATCAGGATCACGAAACATTCGCACTTTTTAAATATTCCTATCAGGCGCCGGTCGTAATCGAGGAGTCGCTGCCAATAGATTTGGTACCAGATGTGCCAAAGGAGAATGTGGAAACGCCAGCTAAGGAAATGCCCATACCTGAAAAGAAAACACCAACCAAAGTAACGGTGAAAGAAAAAGCCAAGCTGGTTCAGCTGGTGGCGCAAAGACCGGTCTTAACAGCAGCCGCCAAAACGATCGAGACGCCAGCGCCGCAACCTGTAACAGAATCCATACCAGTTCTTCAGACAGAACAAAGAAGACTGCCGCAAACCAACGAAAAGAAGGCGTCGATTTTTACCACCTTAGGAGGTGCAGCCTTAGTCTTCATCTCAGGATTATTTATCACGAAGAAGAAAAGCGATGATAAAGAATAAAATCAAGCTAGTGAATCCTCCCAGTGTTTACGAAATGATGGGAGGATTTTTTATAATGAACAATAAAAGCTGTTAAGCATTTTCGAAGGCGAAAGTTTAAATGTAAAGCAGGAAAATCTATTTGTTTTAATTCTATTCATATTTCAGTTATTTTAAATTTGTTAAACCTGTTTAATTCTAAAAAATAGAAGTATTATAAATGCTATTAAATAGATGATTAATCTAATTTGGGTAATCGATATTTATTCCGTATGATAAATATTTTTGTGTTATAATAAGTAATGGTATTTTATGAAAAGGAGGACGTTTTATGTTTAGAAAAAGTGTTCATTTGTTTTCAGTAGCACTCCTAGGGTTAGCGTTAGTTCCCAGCAATGTTTGGGCTGACGAAGTGGTGGAGCCAGCTGCGCCGAGTGTTACGACAGAATTAATTGAAAGCCCTGCCGCAGTAGCGGAACAACCAGCTCCAGAAGCAGAAGTTGGGGTTCAGCCGGAAGCAGAAGTGGTAGTCGAAGAGCCGGAGATTACGGAGCCTTCAGCATCAGAGCCATCAGAAGCTGGCGTTGAAGAATCATCCGAAGCCCCAGAAGACGAACCGGAAGAAACTGCAACACCTAATCCAGAAATGGTAAACTCAGAACAAACGGCAGAGCCGATAGCCGCTGTACAGCCGAAAGCAGCGCGGGCAGCCGCTCCGGCCTTGAAGGATGACTATGATGGAAAAATCGTCGATCACGAAAAAGCGATCACGAATGAAAAAGCCAAAATTCCGGCTGAATACAATTTTATGCCGAACTTTGATCATCTTGATGACATCATTGTGAATGCTAGCAGCAGCTATTTTGACAGAATGGGCTTCTTTGTTTTTAATTTAAAGAATGAATCAGCGAATTCGATCACGGTACTCTATAAAAATGTCGGCAGCTATAATGGAAAAGTAATCGATATGAAAGTAACGGTCAAGGATTGGACGGTCTTTGCAGGGAGCCTTTACAATCAGCTTTATATCCACAAAAAGAACGGGATTACGATGCGGGGAATCAGCGATGTTCGTTTGAATTATACGTTTCTTGATAATCTAACCTCCGCTGCTGTAAATGTTTCAGGCTTCTTTAATTTCACCGATATTGATCTGTTGCAAAGTATTGATCTGTTTGATCATAACAATGTGCAAAATTATTATGTAGCGAAGGGCAATGAACTATATTTTAAGACCTATAACGGCTATATCAAAATCGGTGAAATTAACCGAACAGGCACCGATGATGATGACGAGAATTTTTGGCTGACCTATACGTATAAGAATGTGTCGAATTTTGACGTTCGCTATAATCAAGACTACGATAGTGGCGCAGTCTTCAACTACACTTATCAAGCACCGGTCGTGATTGAAGAAACTCCAACGAAGTCAGAAAGCAAAGAACCGGAAATTATCGAGGAAGCACCAAAAGAAGAAATTACAGTTGATGAGCCTAAAGAAGCAAAAACAGAAACAACTACAGTCAACCTTGCTGCAAAGACAGAAAAAGTTGAACCTGTAAAAGCAGAAATCAAAGAAGCGGTCAAAGAAGCAGAACCGTTGAAGCAGGCTGTGTTGCCCCAAACGAATGATCAAAGCAGTTCAATCTTCGCGATCTTGGGCGGTACTTGTCTATTCCTGCTAGGAGCGCTATTCTTAAATAAGAAAAAAGTCTAAAGTAATCAAAAACGAGTAAACTCGACTGTAGACTAAGTGATTTATCTGAGAGACACTGCGTATTAGCAAAATATGCAGTGTTCTTTTTTGTTATAATTAGTACGTTGGAAATTAGATAGGGGTGGTAGAGTGTTTACATATGATAAAGACGACGAAGTGTATGTTGCAGAAATTGATGGATTAACCTTTTGTTGCGAAGAAATTCAAAAAGGATCGGAAGCGACTGTCAAAAAGTTAGTTGAGGCTTATCAAAATAGATTTTCAAACATTGTTTCGTTTATGCTTCCAGAACTGGAAGAGTTTTACGGAAATCTAACGATAGACGAGGTAGTCAAGAATCTAGGAAAAGCAACAATCAATTTAGATAACAACCAAGTGACATATGCAGAACAGACCTTAGATAACACTCATATTTTCTGCTATGAATTTGACGATAATTTTAACGAGCTATATTATTTCAGCATAGATGGCTAACGGTCAATTTATTTACTGAATAAGCATGAATTAGATTTGAAAAATACCTTATTAGTTTTAACAATTCTGAAAGACATTTTAAAAATCCCCAAAAACTCTCTGGAATTTCCCAGAGAGTTTTTTGCTGTTCTGACAAAAAATTGATAATTAAAATAATTATTATTAAAACTAAATATTACAAATGCTAAATATTTACCGCCTGAAACAATAATAAATGTTATAATAAGATTTGATATTTATTATAAAGGAGGTCGTTTTATGGCGAAGAAGAGTGTTTATTTGTTTTCAACAGTGATTTTAGGCTTTTCGCTGGCACCAATTTCTGTCTGGGGGGATGAAATCACTGAACCAACAGCAAATAATGTTACGACAGAACTAATAGAAATCCCCAGCGATGGAAGTCCTGTAGCAGGTGCGAAAGCTGAACAGCCAATAGAACCAGCGGCTGCTGAGACGACAGAACAGACGAGTGAAATAGCAGCGACTGAACCAGGATCAGAAATCAACACAGAGGTGCCAGAGTATAGCGAGACACCGGAGCTTCCTGTCGAACCCGCTAAAGCTGCGGAAGAAGACAGTATCACCGAGGAAGCACAGCCGCTGGAGGAGCAAGAAACGGCTCCGTCAACGGAACCAGAGATCACTGAGGCAGCCGAACCTGAGCCAACCGTCGCAGCCGTAAGCACCCGAGCAGCCAAAACGTCTTTAAAGAATGATCATGATGGAAAAATCGTGGACCACAATAAGGCGATCACGGATGAAACTACCAAGATTCCTGATGCGTACGAATTTATGCCGAATTTTGCCAATGTAAAGGATATCGTGATCGGCGGTACGAAGAATTACACTACTGACGGCTATTCTTATGTATTTGATTTAGACACGGAGAAGCCCAATACGATCACCGTCACCTATAAAAATGTCGGGACCTACAATGGAAAAGTGATCGATATGCGCATCACAGTCAAGGGCTGGACCGCGCTGGCAGGAAGACAGGTGCTCTACATTAATAAAGATAATGGGATCACCATGAAAGGGATCAGCGATGTCTTGTTGAATTATGCGTTTCTCGATCAGTTGACTGCAAGTTCCGTAAAACTATCCGGCTTTTTCAATTTTACCGATATTGATTTTGAACAAAGCATCGATCTGTTCAACAACAATAATATTCAAAATTTCTATGTGACGAAAAACAATCAGCTGTATTTTAAAGTCCATAATGACTATATCAAGATCGGCGAGATCAACAATCAGAAGACGAATCATTACGATATGCGCTATTGGCTGACCTATACCTATAAAAATGTTTCAAACTTTGATGTGCGCTACAATCAGGATTACGAGACGGACGCAGTCTTTAACTATTCCTTCAAGCTGCCATTGTCCATGAATGCTCCCGGTTTCGTTGATCCAACGATCCCGCTCGATGTCGAAATGCCGGATGAACTAAATCCAGCAGCGAGTACGAATCAAGAGCCAGCAGCAAATCCAACTTTAACCAGCGGAAAAACAACCGAAGCAGCCTCGATTCTGCCAGAATCTGCTGAAAGGGAGAAAATTCCTGTGGCTCAAGCAACGCAAACGGAGCTGCCAAAAACCAACGAGCAGGTCAGTTCAGTCTTCACTCTCATTGGTGGTGCGTGTATCTTTTTGTTCACTGCACTCTTTTTAAATAAGAAAAAGGCGTAACAAAAAACCTGCTGAAAAAATCTGTAGTGACCCCAAAAAGTTAGACTTTTTTCGGAGTGGAGAAATCCACTCTATTTTTTTGTTGCTTTTATTGTCAATTCTATTTAGGCAACTTTCAATGCCGTCTCTCTAAATTGTACCGGACTCTGCCAATTGAGTTTTCCTTTCATACGTTCATGGTTATAGTAG
>NZ_BJED01000003.1 GCF_005405485.1 Enterococcus hulanensis
CACCCCACCAACGATCAGAGAGAAAACAAACAAAGCGAACAACAAACGACGTAGTTTTTTCATTTTATTTTCCTCCCTTTACGTTGATCGGTCGAAAATGCAGGAAGACGCCTGTCATTCCGACAACCATTAGTACCGCGGCTGCGATCAAGATGATCCGCATGGCCTTGGTGCTTCCGGTGAATGGTAATTTAGTTTGCGCGCTATCCGGTACATGAACGATCGCGATATAGTTATACGTTGGGACTGTGACATGTTCTGGTTTTTTCAACAATTCAAAGCCTTCAGGCGCTTTTGTCTCAACGATGGTATAGTCGCCAGGAGGAAGACTTCCAAATTCTAACCATCCATCTGCACCTGTAGTTACAGGATCACCAATTTTATCTTCTGGTCTAGGATTATCCGGATCCTCACTATTCGCCTTATATAGCTGGAACTCCGCACCTTCTAACGCACGAGTTGTACTTGCTTCAATCTCCTCATCGCTTAAATGACCATCACCATCAGCATCAATGACCGTTCCTTCTTCATACTTGAAGAGACGTATCTTGGATAAACGAGTCAAACCAGCGTTCACGTCAGTGATGTGTTGCACCTTATCAGTACCCGTCAGAATCGCAGGTAAATCTTTCAATTCTGGGTGAACATAGAACGGATCACCAGCATCATTCTTTTCTGGTGTTCTGAAAGGAGCTGCTGGATCGGCTTTTGAATTCAGCGGATCATATTCACCAGTACCCTGTAACTGTTTAGTGACAATCGCAACTTTTCGAGTCACAACGATATCACCTACAATGAATTCAGCAATATATTCCCCTTCAGGAAGATTTTCAAATTTGTACCTTCCTTTATCAGAACCCGTAGCTTCTGTCTTAATCTTCGAATTACCTGAAGAATCAATAAATTCTTCTCCCGTTAAACTTCTCTCCACGAGTTGTTTGACATAGGTGCCATTTACCAAACTCGTTCGATAAAGTTTTACAGGAATATCTCCGACAGGTTCTTCACCCGGATCAATCAACCCTTTGTAATCATCGTCATACCAGACGTAACCAGTTAGGTCACGACCTAATACTTGAGTTTGAACAATATTACTTTTCACTGGAAGGTTGAGATGACTGTTAAAGGCAGCTCTATTTCGCAAAATGTTTCCTGCCTTCTGTCCATTAGGTGAAATAGTTACCTCAAATACCAATGAATCTCCAACTGCTAACTCTTTAGACGTAACAACAAACCCTTTGGCATTTTTGATTAATGCTGAATTCGACGTACCAGGTACATAAGAAGACCATGTTCCCAAATTCTTATTTGGATCATCCCTTTTATCTGGATGTACTGGATCATTTGTATAGGTGATTTCACCATCACCTTCTGTAATTTTGATATTTTTTACAGTATAAGAACCATCGAAATCAGTTTGTAAGACATCGGCGTCGTACGGTAGCTCATCTATCACTTTAGCATTGACTAATTTGTCAGAGCTATTGTTCAACAATGTAACCTTATAAGTAATATCATTAAATGCTGAAGGATTGGCAGGATCATTATCTCCAACTTCGATCAAACTTTTATCTACTTCTTTAGTTAGAACTATTTGTTGCATTTGATATAGCTGTACTTTTCCAGAAGAAGCTCTTACTGACTCTTTTGATGTATCCTTTTTACTAGGATCACTCTGCCACCATATATCACCCACCGTTTTAACCGTAGCCTCTGAAATAGATGCCTCGTCAAATACTAAATCTCTTAGGTTAGGTGTAGTTTTAAAGTTAATTTCAGGAGAATCTCCCTCTGTTGGATTCATACCACTGAAGTCCCATATTAGTTCCGTTTGTCCAGTTACAGTATCTTTTACAACGCTAGTTGGTTCATGTGATGTTCCAGATCCGTCTGTTGAAGAACCATGCTGATACTCTAATCCTTTAGGCAGAGTCGTCTTCAATCTGATCCCATATTCAGTATTTACCTCACTTAAGATATTCCCTTTAACGGTCCATTCAACTTCTTCAGTAGTCTTGTAGACTGGCTTCTTAGGTGTTGTTGTTGTTGTAATTCCAAATGATTTAATAAAGACGGTATCCCGATATTCATTACTGTGTCCACCGATCAGGTCGCCTTCTTGATTAAATATTGATGGTGTGTAATCGCGTCCTACTGCAGGTTCCTGATGTTCAAGAGTATCATTTATATAGCTATATCCATCTAATGTACAAACATTAGGATTTCCATATTCATCCTTTCCTCCAACTGGTCCGATTACTTTTATCGGAACACCATTCCAGACGCCATAATATCCATCTTTTTTATATTCAAATTTTACTGCCGAGATTTTCCCACCAGCAGACATGGCATCAGCCGCTGTTTCATACCAAGTATACTGACTCTCAATGTTAGCTTGTGTATCTCCTTTTAAACTTGGATGATTCTGAGTCTTTCCAACTCCATATCTTGTATTCGGCTGTATCCATAATCCTATAGCAGCCGGCTGTACAAAAAGATCTCTACTTGGATCAAATTCAAAAGAATTCGCGTTCCACCTAACAAGTTGCACAACCCTATTACTGCGATAGAACTGTACTTGTGTGTGCCCACCAAGGTATAAATCGTCCTGTCCCATTCCGACTTTTCCATCTCCGTACGAAATCGCCCAGCTATTTGATGAACTTATTCCCGATGTACCAACTAGAGTTTTATCAACAAAAGTTGCTCCACCAAAGAATTTTTCTCCCAATACTCTTATATCTGAAAAAGTGGTCTTAGCAGAATTTGAATAGTCACCTCCTTCATATGATATATTTACTATTTCTAAGTCAGTTGTATAGACTCCCGAACCTTTATTTTCAATATAATCCTTACACCATTCAACAATCATCATAGAGCTTGAGAAAATTTTCTCATTATCACTAGTTTTTGTTCCAGTATAATTGTATGTATAAGGATTATGGATTGGAGCATAATCAGAATTCTTAACATTAATGCTCAATCCAGAGTTTGTTGCAATGACATCCCCACTATCATAGACTCCAATTTGCTTCTTTTCCTCTGTACTAACTTGGGGTTCTTGAGTATATATCTCTCCTGTCTTCCCTCTTGGAACTCCCATATAAATTAAACTATCTGTTAGATTCATTGATCCAGAGTATTTTACTTGATCCCATCCAGTAAGTTGATCAGTCGCAACAGCTGAAGCCATAGCCTGCACTGGCCTCGTTGTTGTTGACGTGTTTCCTGTCAAAGAAGTGATTACCTCTGCTTTATTAGCTCCTAAATTAGTTTGATAAAATGTTTTTGAATCAAGTTTTAAATCAACATCGCCAACAGGGAAAGTTGCTCCTCTAAAGTCAGCTATCCCACGACTACCAATTGGTTTTAACCCTAAAGTAATGCCAATCCCTATCGCTTCCCAACTACTATAGTGACCAGAAAGAAAATTGGGTGCTTCTGTTCGTCCACCTTGTTCAATATTTGCTTTAACAGAAGGTTTGGCTGAAACTTTAGTTTCTCTAGGTTTTAATACATCATACGTATTTGTAGGATCAAATAACTCACTATATACTTTGTTAACATCCTCTATTTCACCGGTTTTATTATTTTTAGCACTAATAATAGTGATCTTCATTGTTGGTTTAATCACGGTTCCGTTTTGTGCACCATAAACATTCACAAACATAGGTAAGAGAATCTGACCATTGGCACTTATTGTGGATTCAACAGAACCTTTCGAAGTCTTTGTAGTATCATTACCATCTAAACTACTATCATCGCTCACAACTTCTGCATTAAAACGCTGCTTTCCAGAATCATCTAGAGCGTACGCATTTGGTAATTCCATTTCTACTTCATATTTAATATCTGAGTAAGTAGTCGTTGGATCACTCGCTTCTAGTGAAAAAGTCAAGAGATAGATTATTGAGTCAAATGAACGGACAAGCTGATTGTTATCTCCAGAATCATATCCAGGATTGTCATTACCAGTGTCAAAACTTGCAGTTCCATCTTTGATCGTCATCTTCGCACCAGTCACTGAAATCGGTGATGAGCCAGATTTAGTTTCTCGACTGCTTGCTCCCTCAGCCGGCAGCTCAATTGGCTTAAACGAGTCTTTTTCTTCGTATTTCTCATCCAATAATTGTTCAATCGCTAAATTGCGTTTCTTTTCTTCTTTAGTTAGTTTTGTTGCTTTTGTTTTAGTTGCGGATTTCTTAGTTGTTTCTTTTTCCTTACTACTAGAAGTTTCTTCCTTTTTAATAGAAGAAGTGGTGCTCTTTTCATTGTTGCTAGCACTGCTTTTACTTGTTGCTTGTTCCTGTTTTTCAGTGTTTTTAGTGCTCTCTTTTTTTTCAGAAGAAGAGGACGCTTTTTCTTCTTTCTTAGAAGTTTCAGTCGTTTCAACTTTCTTCGGTTTGAAGTTAATTAGCGATTGCTTCTTGTCCGCATTTGGTACTTCAAGCACAACATTTGTAGCTTCTTCTGGTTTCTTATTTGTAACGCTCAACCAGATTGTTTCTTCCTTATCTAATAAAAGGTAAGGAACCTGTTTTTCATCTTCTACCACGTAAAACAATTGACTGACAATTTCTTCTGTTTCTGGTGGTGTACTTGTTTCAGTAGTTGAACTACTTGTTTGATCTGTCTTCTCAGTGGACTCGTTACTTTTTTGAATTGATTCCACTAATCCCTGAAAGTGTGTCAGTTTCTCATTCGATAACTTCTCAAAAGGCAGTGGTTCCCCTTTTTCATTGAGAAGCTCCACCTTGTATTTATCTGATTCTAAAAACTTCAGTAATTGCGGTTCTTTGGCGCTCATCTCTAAAAGTGTCCCCTGCTCCGTCACTGAGTAATTATCATCAATTTTTTTCCCATTGACTTTCACATCAACCAAATGAGCATTCTGGTCATCTGCTTTCAATGGATTCCACTGGTAGACCGAGATGAGGGCTACCAGCAGAAATAAGATTGGAAGAAGAACTGCGACTATTGGTTTATTCTTGATCTTTTCGCGCATGGTCTGTCCTTCCTTTCTGTCCCATTTTTAAGCTTGACGACGTTTTTTATCAATTGCGATTGATGCTGTACCAATAGTGATTGCTCCGATTGCGATAATGATTAGTAATGTTGTACCAGCGCCACCGGTGAATGGTAGATCAGTTTTAGATTTGTTTTCTACAGTAAGTTCTGGAATAACAACGCCATTACCATCATCTTTGTGAGTATCCGTAGTAACAATCACTCTTTGCGGTGTCTTCAATAATTCGTAACCTGCTGGGGCTTTCGTTTCCACTACCCAGTATTCTTTATGAATATAATCTCCGCCGCCCGCTGGTTCTGTCTTAGGCCATGTTGCTTCCACTGGATTATCAGGATCCTGCTCTCCATCACCATCATCATCCGTAAACCAATCTAGTTTCAAACCATCAAACTTCGCATTTCCTGATGCGTCTGATGTAGTGGTTAAGAAGTTAACGCCAGTTGTTCCTTTTGGATAAGCTTTGCCATCATCCGCTAAGAAAATTTCAGCTTCTGCATCTGCTTTTGTCAATGCGATATGGAATTCCGCACCTGCTAAATCTGCACCAGTTTCTGTTTCCTTCTTGATATTGAATCCGCCATCGTAATACTCTGGATTCTTTTCACTTTTATCTGTTTTAGGCTTTTGACCCGGAATCAAGTATCCTGTATCATATTCATTTTCGATAATCCCGTTAAAATCAACTTCGGTATGCGTTTTATAGATTACTCGGATATCAGAATAGCGTTTCGTAGTAAGATCTTCGATTTTCTTCATACCTGCCTGTGTCAATTCAACCCGAATATCTGTCTTAGCTGTTACACCATCAGTAATTGGATCAGTTGTTTCTTTGTTCGAACTACCATTTTTATATACTTCATATTCAGTATTAAGTGTCATAGTGTCCCAAGCACTAGTATTAGGATTGTAAAATTGCACTTCTACACCATCTAAATGTAATTCTTGCGCAAGTTCATCATGTACAAAGAAGTAATCAGCGTATAATTCGGTTCCAGCAGGAACATCTAAATCTGGCAATGGATGCCCATCTTTATCATGCCTATTAATGAGTGTCATATCTTCTTTGACTTTGCTGTATAACCCATCAGGAAGTTTCGTTGTTGCTTCCCATTGGAAAGGTTGTCCAGCTTTGATCGAATAGCCTTTACCTCCCATAATCGTCTTGTCCAATTCACTGTCCGTTACAATGTTCTTTGGATGAACATGCACATCATAAATCAATTCGCCACTTGAAATGTACTGACCTGGATTAGAAGGGTCTTTTTCACGTTTTGTTTGCGGTAAATACGCAAAGAATGGACTCATTGGTGTGGAAATTTCCTTCTTGTGTTTCCCTGTTGAATCAAGGTATGTTCCTGGTCCTGCTGCAGCTACCGTATAGTCATATTTTCCAGTATCAGGATTTGGTATTTCTTTAATCATATAAATACCATCTGCTAGTTTATGTTCCTTACCAGCAGTACCATCGAGGCCAAGAATTGAACTAGCATCAAATGTTAATTTCCCGCTTGAATCTGTGTAACCAGTTGTGCTTGGGAAAGATGTGTCAATCGTATAATCTTCACTTGCGCCTTCTTTTTGTTTCAATGGATCTGTTAATTTCTTCCCATCATTTGCTTTAACACGTACAATTTCAAAATGAACATCCTGCATCACTGTTTTACCATCTAACTCAGGCGCAGTACCAGATAGTTCAAGACCATCTCCACGTTCACCTAATTCAGCAGCACTCTTGATTTCATATTTCCATAACGTGATTGTCCGAGGTGTTTTGTTATCTGATGTTGGATTATCACTGATCGTTTGTGCCGCCTGAACAGCAACACTCCCTGCACTTAATGCTACTCCCCCAAACATTGTTAACAATCCTAAACTTACTGCTGCTCTACTTATCCATTTTCTTTTCGTCTTCATAAATAAACTCCTTTACTCTTTTTTGTTTTTTACTCCTAAATTAGTTAAAATAAGTACTTAGAAGAGGTTGCCGCCGTTTTCTCAAATACTTACTTTTTTCCAATACACAAATGACGCTTTTTTTTGCGCCCACTTCTGTATTGGAAACTAATGAAAAACTAGTATGTCTGTCCTTCGATAAACATACCTCCTTTCAAAAGCTGTTATAAATTCATCATTTTCATTAAAATCTCTAGTTGACAATAAGTATCTAAGCTATTTTCTTCTTAGTCTTATAAAAAACTAGAAAAGCACTATAACCCTTGATACACAAGGAGTTATAGTGCTTTTTGACGGAAACCGACGGCTTATTTTATTTTGCGGAATTCGCCGGATTCTTTTTCTTTAAAAAAATTATCGTTTTTGAATCATTGCTAGCTGATAAAATATTCCTCACCGAAAGAAAGCGTTTTCTTAGAAAAATAAAAAAGAACTCCTCCAAAAAATTAGTTACCTTTTTTGAAAATGGTTTCACTTATAGTCCGCTTATTTAGTTAACTAATCAATCGATCCAATTGATCAATCACGCGGAATCGTTGTTCTAACATGGCATCCACGTACGTATCCAACGTCATCTGAGTAGACGCATGCCCCAAAAGTGCACTGACCGATGAAATATCTTTATTTATTTCTAAGCAGCGAGTCGCAAAACTATGACGCAATTGGTGGAAATGGATATGAGCAAGCGCCGCTTTTTCTCGAATCCGATGAAAATGATACGTAAGCAGCCGCGGTTCACAAGGTTGACCCTTGGTTGAAAAGACAAAGGAGCCTTTTGATTGTTTTCGATGATTCAATAAGAGCTTTTTCAAGGTCTTACCGATTGGAATCATTCGAACCGAAGCTTCTGTTTTGGAATCTGCTAAGATCAATTGTGTTCTTTTGTCTGCTTGGCTTGTTGTAATTCTTTGGTACGTATGGTTCACATAGATCAAGTTGGCATTAAAATCAATGTCTGACCATTGAAGCGCCGCGATTTCCCCAATCCGCATACCAGAATATAGGGCCAATAGTGACGGAATCCCATAACCTTTCTTTTCTTTCGCAGCGACCGCCATGATTTTCTTTTGTTCAGAGAAGGATAATGAATGGACTTTCTTTTGTTTTGCCTTGGGAATAGTCAGCTCAGAAAAGGGATTGGTATGAATTTTGCCCTTTTTTCTGGCGCGATTGAGACATTTGTTTACAATTCGAAAGATCACTTGAATAGTGGAACGCGACAATTTTTCTTGCAATATTTTTAAAAGGCTTCTTCCAGAATCAATCGACAGTTCATTCAACGGAGTTTCATTGAGTACCGGCAGAACATATTTAGTTAGTTTGTAGCGATAACTTGAAAGTGTCGATGGTTTGACCTCATCCTGCACTTCATTGAGCCATTCTGCTGTCCAATCTTCAAACGATTCGGCAGAAAATCCTTGAATTCGTTGCAACGATTGGTACCGAATACGAAGCGGATAGAGTTTTTGTTTTACTTCTGTGTAGCTTTTTCCATACACGTAACCATACTTGATTCGTCCATTGGTTTTTCGGCCTTTTGGGAAGCGCCCTTCCCAGCGACCATCTTTTCTCAGATAAATATTTTCACCTTTACGCATCTTATACTTCCTCCTAATTTGACGGCTTCACTGACGGTGCATATATTGTGATTTCTTGTGGTTTTCCTGTTTAAAAAACAAGAAAAAGAGTGGATAGATCAACTTATTATCATGTTTTTCTCAAAAATAATTATTTTTATGATTCATATTGCCTATTAATAATTAATAATATATAATTGATTTATGAATTCTCACGTGATGTATCAAATAAATAAGTTATATTATTTTGTTGCGTCCCGTATATTTCTAGTTTTTTATAAGACTAAGCAACTTTTTAAGCAAAAAATGCAAGAAATCCTCCCTTAATTTGGAACAAAATAGATAAAGGCATCTTCCTTAAAACAGGAAGATGCCTTTATATTATATGTCCACATTATATTTCTGTCATTAAAAATAATAAAATAAACCTATTATCCTTATTTAATCTTCAAAATAAAAAAACACTAATAAAAATATTCTAATCTTTCTTTAATTACAAACGCTGAAAACAAATATTTATTCTTTTCTTATCTGTTGTATAGTCTTATTGTAAACGTTTTTTTAATTTGAGGGAGGTTATTAAAATGAGAAACAATGAACCAGAAATGTATTTAGATGATAAACAGTGGTCTCCATTATGGGAGACGTATTTAAAGGAGGCCGTTGTTTTCGATCCATTCAAGATTCATGAAATAAATTGCATTCTGCCGTTGCCTGAAAGGTCAGGGGTATTGATCTTTACAGAGAGTGACGTGCATTTCAGTAATATGAACGCGTTGAAAACACTGCATCAATTTTCTTCGATTCATTCCTTTTCCGATTACCAAGTCTTATCCAGCAGCCTAAAGGAGCTGGGGCATTTCGGCAAGTACAAAATGCCTTGGGTCTGCCCCTACTTTGCGCTCTTTCCACTAGAGTCAAGGGAACAGACAACGTGGATCAATCCCATTAACATCAAAAATATCTTCAAAGCCAACGATCAATACTATGCACAGATGACTAATGATCTCTGTTTACTTCTTCCTGTCCATCGTCGGCGGATCATTCGCCGAGCAGAGATTGCCTGTCTGGTCTTGGCAACGATCCGTCGAGGGTTATTCCATTATGTACTACAAGGTGAAACACCGTTAGATTTCCTCTATTTTCCAAATACCGTTTTTGCGAATACATTAAGCAAACGTGCTAGTCTGGAAAATTTCCGTACCGCGATCGGTGAGATCAATAGTCTGTACCAGAAGACCTACTCTCTCTATCATTGCGAACCCTTGATGTATGATCCAGACGATAGTGACCATATTGATTGGCTTTAAATTTAACAAAATAGCGGAACGCTTGAATATCAAGTGTTCCGCTATTTTTCTGCCTATCTCCATTTTTTTTGGTAAAACTATTCATTATAATCCAATCAAACTTCTTTATCAAATCGCAATTTGACACCTGCACCCCCCAATTTGACCGCTTTAGGGTCCAAAATAGCCGTTTCCAGCCCCAAACGAGTCAAATTGGGGGGGGCAACGGCTGTTTTGCGATTCGCATTCTTTTTTGAAATCATTTATCTTTTAGTCACCGGCCGGTACAACAATACAAAACACGGAGGCGTTAAATTATGATCCAACGATTAAGTACAAAATTACAAGTGCAGCTCTCATTACCAGGAGCGGAAAAATTAAAGAAAGTCACGTTCCAAAACGTCGTCGAAAATCCAGACGAAACACAAATCCTTAAACTAGGACAGCTTATGAAGGAACTCGACGTAGAAGACACACAATTAGACGGCGTGATTATCACCAGCCAATCACGAGTAAGCAAATAAGAGGAGGAAAAGCATAAATGAAAAAATTAGTAGCGATCTTTAAAACCAGCGGCGGACGCTCCCAAACATGGAGCTACCAAAATCCCGCACAAGACCGATCCAGTGATGAGATCCGAGGCATCTTAGAAAGACTGACACTCTTGACGATCTTTGAAAAGGACGGCGAAAAGCTGTTCGACCACGTCGTCAGTGCCAAGTATGTGGAAACAGTCGAAACGATTATCTTTTAAACAAAAACTGAGGATCGGCGGCTAACAACCGCCTTCCTCTACTAAAAAAAGGAGGATGAAAATCCATGAATGAACAAACTCTGACTTGCCGACAATTGTTCAATCTTAAATCAACAACACTAGAAAAACGAATTACAACTTATTATTATCAAACACAAAATAGCAGCTTAACGATCAAATATATTTTAGCTTTACGTGTACGGTTTCAACTTGGTGCGGAGGAGTTTGCCTTCATTCTAAAGGATCTTGTCCGCGATATCTTCATGCATACTAAAGCAACTCGGACCATGAAGCGGTTCTTCTATTATTTCCAAGATTACTTCATGACACCTGAATGGCGCTCGTTGACGTCAAAAGTATTTCCTGTCCGTAACTTTGGTGAAAAAGCCATGTCCCTTGTCCGTTCCTTAATCGCAAAAGTCCGTCCTGATGAAACGAATGAACCTTGAGAGTAAACCTACCTACGCAGAAAAAAAATAAGAAAGGAATGTAGAAAGATGACCCATGATTTAGTCACGACCTTCACCAATGGTCTAGGCAAAGAACACGACTGGACCTATAAGAATGTGAATGCCGACCTGCCAGCGGCACAGCTCAAAGAAGCTTGCGAATTATTAACTCAACTCGACATTTTTGAAAAAAACGGCGTAAAACTATTTGATACTGTGGTCACAGGCAAGATCGTCACCACGACAGACCACGAGATTTTCGACTTAGAAAATGAGCCGAAAGTCGATGTAAACACTCCGGCTGAACAGCTAAATAAAGAAGCTGCAATGAAACTTGAAACCGAAACTCCAAGCGAGCAGTCTTGCGAAAAATTAAATGAGGCAGCAGATTCTCCAGCGAAAACGGAGGAACCGATTCATTCTGAAGAACCAAAATCAATCACTCCTGTCAAAACAAACAGAAGCTATGACCATGTATTCGAGCCAACCAGAACAGCGATCGAAGAGAAACTGAAAGGCCCGGCAGAAGCGGGAAATAACCAAAATTCATTAATAAAACAATCAACAGAAATCGGAGATAAGCACACGATTGATTGTAAGGAATGCTCTGCCGAAGTCCTTTCAACTTCTGAGACAGCGCAGTCTGAAGCACACGAATCCATGAGTCCACAGCAGCGTCTGTTGGCTTGGGTACGGCGCAAGAAAAGTCGGAACAAAGACGACCCGGACATTCACTAACAGCGAAGCGTCTAACTAAACTCGGTCATTGACAACTTAATACCCTTTGCGTAGGTAATTTCGCTCATGTCGTCAGCCTCCACTAATGAGAGGAGGTGATGCACCTTGAGCGAGCTGATCCGATATGTCCTCGCTCCGCTCTTTGTGGGGCTGATCGTGGCTCTGGTCAACCACTGGTTGAGCGGGCACGATCCATGACGACTGGAAGACAAATACACCTGCGGTTTATGCGACCGCAGGTGTTTGTAATAATATATTTTTCTACTACTTAACTAATCAACAATCGGATCAAGCGATCTTCATTGTAATCTGCGATCAGCTCAGAAAAGTCCTTCAGCAGATCACTCTCGCGAATTTTTTTCCCATCGAAGGAGCCTTTGTACTGACGAGTGATCATTTGCAGCTTGCTGAAGATATTGGCTAAGAAATAGCCTTCGCTAAGTGTTTCTTTGGCTTGCTCCTGCTTCATCTGCGCTAAATCTTCCAACAAATCTTTTTTCTTTCCTTCATACCAAGCTTTGGCTGCATTACCGCCGATCTTTAGTTCTGCTTGAACGATGTGATCAAAGTTTTTCAGCAGTTTTTCGATCGACGCAGGTTCGATAAAATAGAAATCCTTTTCCTTCATATATTCAGCCAGGTAATAAAACGTACTGCCCAGCTCGGAATTGCTATTGGGATATTGTGTCAGCTTATATTTTGGCACAAAGATTTTTTTCTCGATCTCTTCTTTGGTCAGCGTCTTATAGACCTTGATCAGCTTGGTTCCAAAGAGACGTTTTTTTCTGACCGTAAACTCATTCGTGAGAAACTTAGGCAGCAGGTCATTGACGAAAAATGAATAGGTGTCGGCCACATTATAGGGCTGCTCCGGTTTATTCGTCTCATCTGGGTAATCGAGATACTCCCATATCACATCGACCACCAGCTTTTCTGGGTCATAAGCGGATTGCTCGTAGCTGCCATAAACATTGAAGAGCTCGCGGCGCAGTTCGTCTTCGATCCCGATCCGATTATGATCTTCAAAGGGAGTAAAGATATAGCCGTCTTTATAGGTACCGTTGCTTGTTTGATAGGTATGCACATGCTCGCGGATTTTCTCCCAGAGCTCGACCTCCAGCTGCATCAGCTTGAAGGTACTGTGACTGCCGCGATACGGTTCAAAGGCGAAGGACTCCAAGCTTTTCATAAAGCTGGTGATCTTCGCAACGTATTTCTTTATGAATATATCGATGACTGAACACAGCTCATCGACCTCAGCTGGATACAAATAGGCGATGCTGTCGCCAAAATCCGCAAAGTATTGATTGAGTTCCTCCAGATACACCTTGATGAACTTTCGCATGCCTAATTTTGCGGCTGTTTCCTTGCCGAAATAAAACAAATCCAGAATTTCTCTAGGCGTTAATTTGATCTCGGCCTCCGCCTTTTGGCTAAGTCTGGCAAATTGGATCGTACAGCTGTCTTCACGAGAAGCAAGGTCATCTTTAGGATAAGCCGCTGTCAGACAGACATTTTTATACTTAATCGTGATGGTCTCTTCGGTTTCTTCCACAGTCATTTCATCGGCGTATTCCTCTACTTCTGGAAAGATCGCGATATCCTGACTGATTCGCTCCAATGCGCCATTAAATAGATAATTATCAAAGCGATCGATCCGTTCAAAAAATACTGCCGGAAGTCCGTCCTCTTCAGAGAGCTGATTCGCTTTGGGAACCTTGAGTACGATCGTTTCTTGAGCACTTGTAATTTCTTTGACCTTTTCAAAAAGCTGTTCAAAGGGGTCCACCCAATAGACCGCTTGTTCTTCAAGATCGACATAAAACAGCACGGTCAACGAGCGTTTTTTAAACCACTGCCGAACTGTCGCTGTTTGAAGCTGTAGTGAGACAGACTCTTCATCTTCCGTCGTTTTTTCCGTTCCTTTGTATTGAGCAAAGAATTCTCTGATTGTACCTGTTTCAGCTGAAGCCAGTGCACACGCAAAATCAACGCCGAAATCATCGTGCAGCTCATTTACCCGACAGAGCTTTGCTAGCCGAGTGCTGAGCAGTTCTGCTTGATTTTCAATTTTTGGTGCAGCTTCCATTTTTATTACCAACGATTTCCCACCTTCCCCTTAATATCGTTTCCGTTCTGTTCAAACGATACCCTTTTCCAATTAAACATCATCAGTATTAAAAATAACATTTTTCACGAACTAAGTAAATAATACTCGCATATAAATAGCATTAAAATAGCGTTTACAGATTCAATATAAAATTATCAATAACGAATAATAAATAGATAATAACTATTCCAATTCGAAGAAACCATTCCTTATTTCCACCTTTATTTTATTATCGAAGCTTTATTACTATCTTTATTCAGTCTTTTCAAACTATTATTTTCGCTGTCCGTTACTCATTAATTTTCGCTGCGCACAATTATTTTGTTGCTAGTATCTTCTGTTGAGGGACGAGATATGATTGAAAAAGTGTTTTTTAGTGTAATAAAAAAGGAACC
The DNA here is from genome assembly GCF_005405485.1 of Enterococcus hulanensis. Taxonomy (GTDB): domain Bacteria; phylum Bacillota; class Bacilli; order Lactobacillales; family Enterococcaceae; genus Enterococcus_A; species Enterococcus_A hulanensis. The sequence goes on from NZ_BJED01000003.1 coordinate 14,295, forward strand.
TCAAGGGCAGCTTTCTGCTCCTGAGATTCCTATAATTTTGAGTCGAAAAAACTAATGCACACCAACGACTGGGTTCATATATTCATTGTTCCCGAACAGCTTTTCCAATGCTTGTTCATTTAACTCGTCCAGCTGTACGGTTTCTAACGCCTGCAATTCAACTGTCCCTTCCCAGACTTTCCACAACTCAAAGGGTGCCTCCAAAGACTGTAGATAGTTCGCGAAGGAGTGATAAAACTGCTCCCAATTATAAATATCAACATAGTAAATAAATGGCTTGTCAGTATATTGATTGATGGTTCCTTCGTCTCGATCCCTCATCACTGAGAATACTTCCTCCTCATCATCCAGCAGGACAAACAGCTTTTCGTTAGGGTCGCTTGCTTGAGGATCGATTCCTAGATTCGTTTTCAAATTGGAGATCAACGTGGCATAATTTTCGTACTTCTTAAGATCATTTATCGACAATAATTCTGAAGAAGCTGATTGCGGCGTGGTCGTTAACTTATGGTCACTAGCTAGATACATTCCGATCGACATATGAAAGCCCCCTTCATTTTTCTTTAACTGCTAATTACCTAAATAATACTATTGATTCCATTCGGCTACAAAGAGAAGTTGGTTTATTTTTAGGAGATTGAAAAAGGAACCTCAAGAGCAGCTTTCTGCTCCTGAGATTCCCATGATTCCGTTTGTTACATTATCCATATTTTTCAAATAAGGCATCGGTAAGTAGTTTGGAGAAATTCACGTTGTCCTTTTCTCCGCGACTAGCCAGCCATTCTGGTATAGTCACATTTTTTCGCACGGTCTTTTTTTTGATATAAGGAGAAGGATCTCCTTGGATAAGGGATACAAATTGAGTATTGCTCTCCACTTGGATAGCCACTATTTCTGTCGGTTCTGGAAGCGGGATGTCTTCGTCAATATAATAAGCCAGTATTCCATCCAAAAATTCTTTCGCATTAGACAGCGCGTCTTCTAAATTATCCCCTTGAGCAGCTCCGGCAAAATCAGGAAAAATTATTGAGAAGCCCTCATCTTCTTTTGAGAATACTGCCGGATAACTTTTTTTCACTTGGATCATCCTCCTTAAAAGATTGGTGCCTGAAAGTTATTTCAAACCTAAATCTTTTAATATTTTTTGCTCTGTCCGATTTTCAAATCCTTATTATGAACAGGAATAGAGACTGGTAAATGTCCCTCTTTTACCATGATATGATGGCTCCCGTTTATTCTAACCATTATCCAACCATGTCCCAACCATGTTTTTTAGCAAGTTTCAGCATCTCTTTTCCAGTAAGGGGCATACACGCTGCCTTCTCACAATTTAATTATACGCACAATGCGCATTGATGTCAAAATTTGAAATTGTTATGTATAATACCTATCTTTGTATATAAACATACGCATTTAATTTTGTTAGCTAGATAAAAAGACTGTAGACAACATCCAGAAAACGGATTTTGCCTACAGTCTGAAAGAACCCTCTAATTAAGAGAGTTCTCTGAATTTCAATGATTAATCTGTCACCCAAAGCTTGCTGTCGTCTTTGTAAGGCCATTTCTTCGCGCCGTTTTCAATGATGAACAGGCGTGATTCGTCGATCCCTTCATCGATCAAGAGTGAGATCGTGCGTTTTGCTCCGCCACCGCCGCCTGGGCAAACGACATAGATTGGATTGTCGCCTTCTTTGAAATCGTCAGCACTATCAACGACTAGTTTTTCTAATTCTTCTGTGTCGACTGGATAAGCGGGTACGCTGATGGAGTTTGGCAGATGGCCTTTAGCATAGTCATCTTCTGGCTGGATGTCGATGATTTGATAATCCGTTGCATCATCGGTTTCAAGCACTTTTTTCATATCTTCTGGTGCGATCATTTGCCATTCGATATCGGCTTCTGCACGGTCCTTTGTTTCTTCTTTCTTGTCATTGTTTGAACAGCCTGTCAATACAATTGCCAACATCGCCAAAGCGATCAATAATCCGCTAATTCTTTTTTTCATTTTTCTAAATCCTTCTTTCGTTTAATTTTTGTTTGGAGCATTTGCTGCATGAGCTTCAGCGTTCCAACCATCAAAAATTTTTCCGCACAAATAGACATACTGATGCTGTACGTATGCTACGAAAGGTTCGGATTGTGTGTTTAATCACATAGATATTTTGAGGGAAAGAATGCTAAATACACTCGCTTAGAGACTCTAAGTAAAATTTGGCCTCATAGTCATAGTCGTTTTGCCATTTCTTCCACCTCCAGTGCATAATGTAAGGGTTATCTCCTAACAAAGTATATATAAAGGAAAACGCTTTTTCAATGACAATGAGAAAATATACACAATGTTACGGCAGCTTAAATTCCAATTAGAAAAAGACACAAGATTCAGCGCTTGTGCCTTTGATCAGATTTTAGTTTAGTTTTTCTCATCACTATTAGGAATTAATTTTTCGATAAAATCATTTAACATTTTTTTATCGGTCGTTGTTAATTTGCCAACCTTTTTAAAGGTAATATCTCTCCGTGTTCTAGAAATTCCTCTAAGCGTTCCTACATCTATCCACGACTGCTTATGCAAACCTGCCTCTTTCCAATCCCTGATTGGATAATATAGATTTTTAATCGCTTCTGATTTTTTTTCATATTTCGTCGTGATACTGAAAAATGCCACTCGTTCCTCTTTATCCTCTACCACTAGAATTGGTCTTCTTTTTCCGCCTTGTCCGTTTGCAAAGGCTACATAGACCGTGACTATTTCATTACTCTTCATCTAGCCACTCAGCAATTTCTTTTTCTGTCTCTAACATTTTTATAGGCAGTTGTTTTGTCAGTTGTCTCAAACGAATATCTTGCTTGGTATCCTCGCTTAATTTTATGTCTATCGGAAACTCCCCTCTTTCTACGACTTGCTTATACAGGATCGTGATTGCTGTAGTGGGATTCATTCCTAATTCGCCTAATATCATTTCAGCAGTCTCTTTTAATTCTTTATCGATTCCTACTTGAATTCTTTCTTTCCTTTTTTTCACTTTTACCGCCTCTTTTCGGAGAACAATGTACTCATTTATAATAAAATACTCTCTATTTTGAGTTTATTATACTCTGAATTGCGCTTTAATTCAATTTTAGCCATATACCCATGCATTAAGGACAAATAATAAAAAGGCACCAAACATCCTTGTGCCTTTTGATCAGATTTCGATTTTCGTTTTTAAGCCATCGCTATACGCCATCTGCTGATCGGTGGTAATGACGATCCCATCGATACCTTCAAGCTGATTCAGTTCGGTTAATGCTTCCTGAGCATTTTTGCCAAATAAGCGCGTCGTCCAGATCTCACCGTCCAGCGATTTGTCGGATACGATCGTCAGGCTGGCTAGATCGGTTTGGATGGGATATCCAGTCCGGCTGTCAAAAATATGATGGTAGGTTTGACCCTGCCATTCGAATTTGCGTTCATAAATGCCTGAGGTCACGACCGATTCGTTCTGGGCTTTTACCACCGCGACATAGTTTCCTCGAGGCAGGAAGGGATTTTGAATACCGATTCGCCAACGTCCTTCTGCTCGTTGCGGCGCCGGTCCATAGGTCAGCACGTTTCCGCCTAGATCAATAAAGGCGGCATCGGCTTGGGCGGCTTTAAAATCGGCGATGATCTGATCGGCAAAGTAGCCCTTTGCTAATGCGCCGAGATCGATTGCCATGCCCGCATGTGCCAAGTAAACCGTCTGCTTTCCTTCATCTAAGTGGATCGCCAGCGGATCAATCAGAGGAAGCAGTTCTTGGATTTTTTCGGCGGATGGATATTTCGCGTCGGTGAAGCCGACCCGCCACTCCTGGATCAAAGGACCGATGGCGATATTCAGTGCGCTATCGGGTATCAAGCTTTGTTCTTTGCCGATTTTTATTAATTCAAATAAATCCGCAGCTACCTTGACTGGCGCAAGGCCTGCTTGATGATTGATTTTCATTAGTTCTGAGTCTTCTGCATTGGCACTGAAGCGCTGCTCAAAGTCCCGCAGTCGTGCTTCTGCTTTAGCTAATAATTCGTCTGCTTCAGGGTGCTGGACCCAAAGCTTGATGACCGTCCCCATCAGGTGCAGTGTTTTCTCACTCATGTTCGTGTTCCTTTCCTGCTCTTCTCCTAAACAGCTTAATCGATTTTTCATCAGAACAAAAGAGAAACTTCGGGAATTGTTTTGTATCCGCCAATGTAATCGCTTATACTTCTAGGTGTGAAAGAAAAAATCTAAAGGGGGATTCTATGTTACTTTTATCTCGCGCCAATATCAAAGAAGTTTTTACTATGAAAGACGCCATCGAGGCGGACAAGACAGCCTTCCAATTATTCAGTGAAGGCAAAACCGATGTGCCCTTGCGCACTCAGATCGTGTCGGAAAAGCAGAATGGGACGTTCCTATTCATGCCTTCGTATGTTCCTGATTTAGATGCAGCAGCGGTAAAAGTCATCAATATTTTTCCTGACAATATTGATAAAGGCTTAGCATCTGCTCCGGCACAAGTGTTGTTGGTGGACGGCAAGACCGGCTATATCAATGCTTTGTTAGACGGCGTGACCGTTACTAAATTTAGAACTGGCGCTGCTTCGGGTGTTGCTCTTGATGTTTTAGGTCGCAAGGATGCGAAAAAAGGCGCTTTGATCGGGACTGGCGGACAAGCGGCGACTCAATTAGAAGCGATGGTTTGCGCCCGTGATTTGGAGACGGTCTATGTTTTCGATCAAAATCCTGAGCGGACAAAGGATTTCTCAGCCCAAATGAATGAAGAGCTGAAGGCTTATGGTACACAGATTTTACCAGCAGCTACCTCTGATGAAGCCATCAGTGACGCTGATTTGATCATCACAGTTACACCAGCGACTTCTCCTGTTTTTGACGGCAGCAAAGTCAAGGCGGGCGCGACTGTCAGCTGTGTCGGCTCTTATCAGCCCCACATGCAGGAAATGGACCCGGTGATTTTAGAACGGGCCAGCAAAATTTATTTTGATTCAGAAGAAGCGGTGCTTTCTGAGGCCGGCGATATTTTGATCCCGTTAGAGGACGGCACGATTACCAAAGAGGACTTCACTGGCGATATCGGTGAGGTATTGATGGGCAAAATCGGCGGCCGTGAGAATGATGAAGAAATCATCGTCTTCAAAACAGTCGGGATCGGCGCGCAAGACTTAGTTACCGCGCAAAAAATTTATGAACGGGCACTTGAAGAAAAAGTTGGGACGCAATGGTCTTAGCTTGATCAAAAAACTAGTTGGATGATATACGGCTTAAAAATGAATTCATAAATATGAAAAAGGAGGAATAAACCATGCCACATTTATCAGTCAGAATGTATCCCGGTCGTTCAAAAGAAGTAAAACAGGAGTTTGCGGACAAGCTGCAGGATTTCGTAGTGAAGGAATTAGGCTGTGAACCTAACGTCGTCTCTGTTTCATTCAAAGAGATCGACGCGGACAAATGGAAAGACGTGATCGGTGATGAAATCGCCGGTGAAGATGTTTATATCGAATCCGATTTCTAAGGAGGCCGTGGATGAAAGAACATGCGAGTATTTTTAACGACGTTTTAGGGCCGGTGATGATCGGTCCTTCCAGTTCCCATACCGCTGCTTCTGTTCGGATCGGTCGTGCCCTGCGCCAGATGGTCGCCGGCAAGATCACTTATTTTCAAGCGGACTTTGATCCTGAAGGCTCTTTGGCCGCAAGCTATATCAGCCAGTGTTCAGACATTGGTCTGGTGGGCGGCTTATTGGGGATGGACCCGACTGATAGTCGGCTGACGAGCGCCATTCAAATTGCAGAAGACGACGGGATGGAAATTCTTTTCCGTGTCATTTCCTATGAGAATAACCACCCCAACACCTACAAAATGACGATCAAAACCGATCGTGGTGAAGAGCTGGATGTTGTAGCTCTTTCGGTCGGCGGTGGAATGATCGAGATCATTGAGATTGATCACTTTGAAGTAGAAGTCACAGGCGGATTTTATGAAACGCTGCTCTTTGGCGATCAATTAACCGTATCAGAAACTGAACTGCCTGAAAAGATCAGCAAGTTCTGCTTTGCGGCGATCAAAGAGCAAGACGGTAAAACATTGCTGCATATCAAAACGCAGCAGGCCATTCCAGAAAACGAGATCGCCTGGCTGAATGAGCAGATGACGGTCGAACGCTTCATCGCCTTCGACCCTGTCCTGCCGATCATGTCGCAAAAGGAACCGAAAATGCTTTTTGCAACGGCGGAAGAAATGATCGCTGCGGCGAAAAAAGAAAAGCTGGATTTAGCGGATATGGCCCTGCGCTACGAAAGCCATCGCGGCAGTATTTCCGAAGAAGAGGTCTATCAAAAAGCCGAAGACATTCTTGAAATCATGGCTAACGGAATCAAGGTGGGCTTGGCGGGCACTTCCTACGAAGATCGAATGCTAGGCTCACAAGCACCGAAGATAAAAGCCAACCGCGACAAGCTGATCGGTGATGAGCTGCCAGCCAAAATCATCGAGAATATTTCCGCGTTGATGGAAGTCAAAAGCTCCATGAATGTCTTTGTGGCGGCACCTACTGCCGGTTCTTGCGGAGCCTTGCCGGGAACCTTGATCGCTGTCAGTGATTATCAGAAAAAATCGCACGATGAATTAGTTCGGGCCTTATTGGCCGCTGGAATGATCGGAGTCTTTATCGCGGAATACGCCACGTTTGCGGCAGAAGTTGCCGGCTGTCAGGCCGAATGCGGTTCGGGATCAGGTATGACGGCGGGCGCTTTGGTCCAATTAATGGGCGGCACCATCGAAGAAGCGGTAAACGCCGCATCCATGGGATTGCAAAATGTCTTTGGCATGACCTGTGATCCTATCGGTGTACGTGTAGAGGTTCCTTGTCTTGGAAAAAATATGATGTGCGGCATGAATGCGCTGGGCGCCGCCAATATGGCACTAGCCGGCTATGATGTCGTCGTTCCACTAGATGAGACAATCGAAAGCTTCAATAAAGTCGGACGGATGATCCCGCCAGAATTGCGTTGTACCGGTCACGCCGGCATCGCTCAAACACCCTCTGGTCTGGCGATCGCCGAACGCTTGGGCTGTCCGTTGGATTGCTGTTAATTGAATAGTTGAAAAAAACGGACTGAAAATAGCCGAACGACCATGTACTATCATTTTTGATAGCTGCAAAGTTGTTCGGTTTTTGTTTTCAGCTTAATAACTCAAGAGACTTTTTGAGTCATCCTCCTTTACAGCTCAAATTTTTTATTCAAAGAAGAAACCACTAAATTCAAGATATAAAAGAACTTATTTTCTATGCCAATAGTTCAGCAATTCACAAAAATTTAAAATTTTATAGTTTTTCCTTTCTTTTTATTGTTATAATAAAAGGAAAAAGACCTACGGGAGGACTTATGGCACAGATTATTTTTTATGTTTTGATTGGTCTGATGATCTTTCAAGCGCTCATGCTTGTGCGCGATGTTGTGACCCATCGTGATGATTTAGGACCAGGGAATTGGCTTATTAGTGGAATTATTGGCTTTATTGCAGACTTTGCGGACACGATTGGGATTGGGAGTTTTGCTCTTACTACCATGATGTTAAATGTTACAAAGCAAAACAATGACGACCGAAAATTACCGGGGATTTTGAATGTTGGACATGCGATTCCGGTATTGACGGAAGCTGTGATTTTCGTCACAGTCATCAAGGTTGATTCATTAACTTTAGTTACCTTGATTTTAGCAGCGATCGTCGGCTCTTGGTTTGGCTCAAAATACGTTACGAAGCTTTCGGAAACGGCTGTTCAGAAATGGATCGGCTGGGCACTTTTGATCACTGCTATTTTAATGTTGCTGCGCCAAACAGAAGTCATTGCCTTATTAGGTAAAGGCAATACGGCCATGGGATTGACCGGCGTTAAATTAATTGTCGGCATCATCGGAAACTTTTTCTTTGGAGCCTTAATGACTGTTGGTGTTGGTTTGTATGCGCCATGTATGGCGATGGTTTACATGTTAGGTATGACACCGTTAGCGGCTTTCCCGATCATGATGTGTTCATGTGCGGGCCTTCAACCAGTCGCAAGTATCAACTTCATTCGTGAAAAAGCCTACTCTAGAAAAATTGCGCTAGCGATCACGATCGGCGGGATTCCCGGCGTAATCATTGCCTCTCAATTCTTAATGAACCTAGACATTTCGATGGTTACTTATTTAGTTATTGTCATTATTTTCTATACTGGAATTCAATACATTCTAAAATCACGCAAAACTGCGGCAGCCTAGCGCACTCAGTTTTACGGTAAAAAAAACTCTGTACCTGATTTGATTTTGGTACGGAGCCTTTTTATTTTTCGATTCTATTTTCGCCTTTATGAAAGGCCTTGACCTTTTCCAAAATGAACAAGACACCCACTAAAATCAAAATCGAAAGCGACAATAATAAGGAATTGGTGCCGTTTCCGTGAGCCAGCAAAAGCTCCCGCAAAATAGCGGTGATGCTGATCAGGATCAAATAGCGGACAGGAATATGATGCCCTTCCTTGATATAGCGCAGCAGCATCAGGATAACCTCTAATAAAATAAAGAGGGTTGCGATCTCCTCGATCAACAGTGTCAGTTCGGAGACATTATTCAGCGGAATCACATGCATGACGATATTGAAGATGCCCTCTCCCATGACGATCACTACCACGACGATCAACAAAGCCAATAAAATATCCACGATCGTACTGATTGTTTTTTCAAACTTCAAAAAATAATTCTCTTTCATGGCCTGTCCCCCTTAGTCGATTTCATTTAAAGTATAGCAATTCTTTATTTAAATCAGAAAAGATACGCACCAAAAAAGGCTCCGCCAATTCAAACAGCCGCTTGCTGTAATCGAATTGCGGAACCTTTCTTTATTATGAATGTAATTTTGCTTCTTTGGCTAAGGCTAAACAACCGATCGTGCCGGCGTTGTTGCCTAATTTTGGTGTCACGATATAGTCTTCCAAATCAGGTGTTTTCACGTAATCATTCACCAGCTCTTTGAAACGAGCGCGCACTTTTTTGACCAAGTGCTCTTGCTGCATCACGCCGCCGCCAAAGATGATCACATCTGGTGAAAACATCAAGGTCGTATTATACGCACATTGGGCGATATAATCGGCTTCGATCTCCCAATACGGATCGTCTTCGCTCAAGTCTTGGCCTTTGCGTCCTAAACGTTTCTCGATCGCTGGACCAGCCGCCATGCCTTCTAAGCAATGTCCGTGGAATGGACAGCTGCCTTCAAAATCATCATTCGGGTTGCGGCTTACCAGCACGTGACCCATTTCCGGATGACTAAAGCCTTCGATAAAATTGCCTTTTTGCAGCGCACCGCCGCCAATCCCTGTGCCGATCGTATAATAAACGACACTGTTGACACCATCGCCGCGCCCCTTCACATACTCGCCGTAACAAGCTGCATTGACATCGGTTGTCCAAGCGATCGGCAAGTCGAATTCATTTTTCAACGCACCGACAAAGTTATAATTCTGCCACGCTAGTTTTGGTGTCGAAGTGATGTAGCCATAGGTTTTCGAATCGCGATGGATATCGATCGGACCGAATGAACCGACACCGATACTTACCAATTGTTCTGCATACTGCTTGAAAAAGCCGATCACTAAGTCCATCGTTTCTTCTGGTGTCGTCGTAGGATAGCTGACCCGTTCGACGATCTCCAGCTCACTATTTCCCACCGAGCAAACAAATTTTGTACCGCCGGCTTCGATCCCGCCAAATAATTTTTCCACTAAGCTTCACTCGCAATCATTTAGATTTATTCAACATACAAGGTCACGAATTTTGCGTGCCCGATGTTCTCAAGCTCTATTGTATCATTATTTATTGACAGCGGTTCCTTCGTTTTTTCTTTCAGGTCAACTTTTTCTGCCGTTTTGATTGGGTGCTTGAAGCTGATCGCTGCTCGACCCTCTTCTTCCAACAGTCCATTATACAGACGCAGGATATACCCCGGGCGGTCCTCGGCCTTTTTCAAAACACTCAAGGTCAAATTGCCTGTGATGCTCAAAAGACTAAAGCTTGCCGGCAGTGTTTGTTCCACATCCCCCAAAGTGAAAATCAGGCGGGAATTCAGGAATTCCGCGTATTGATAGACTTCGATCGGTGTAACAGCTTGCTTCGCTAATTGGGCGACATTGGCTTGATCAAAGCCTTCCGCAAAATAGGCTACCGAAAATTCAAAGCTCATGGTTTTATGGCACTGCGCATCCGGAGTCGCGATCACCGTTTCACCGGAAGCACGACCGGGACGATACATCAGATTTTCTTTGCCCATGAAGCCATAGGTCCGGAAGATCGTTAAACGGATCGTATCGAATTGCTCGCCAATAATTTCATATTCCCGCACGCCCTTCGGCATCACAGCGACTCCCCGACCGTCATCGAATAATCCAGCAAAGCTTTGACACGTTTCAATCGCGATCGGCTGTTCGTTCCATTGGTCTTTATTAGCTTCCCAAAGAGCCATTTCCTTTTCAAAAACAACCGGACGTTGCAAGGTACCGAATTGCTGGTCGGCAATCGAGAACTTCGAAGCGATCCCAGTATCAAACAGCACACAAACACGATGACTGTCCACGTTTTGATTCTCAACGGTCAGCTTGAAATCTAACAACGGTGATCCTTTCTTCAAGGCTAATTCAAGTGTGATCGGTAATTTCGCAGAGGCTTTTTGCTCAGCCCGCTCAGTTAGATCCTTTGGTACCGTTAGTAAAAATTCTACGCGTACCGATTGATAGATCGCTGACTGCTTGATCGTGACTTGAGGTTCAGCCTCGCTAGAAGAAATCACCCAATCCTTCATTGGCGGCGAATAGTTGAAGGAATCTCCATCATCGCCATTTTCTTCAATGATCCCCTGATTCTGATAAAGAACCTCATTGGCTTTGTCTAAAATATCTAAAGAACCATTTTTGTTAATGGTAATTCGATAATGCTCATTTTCAATCGTATCACTTGAAAGCTCTTGGATCGGCGCGCTGCTGTCACCCTTGAGATCAATCGTTAATTGCGTATAGCCCATGCTTGGCACTTCTGTTGTTTCAAAGGCGATTTTAGCTTTATAGACCTTCTCCGGCAAATAGATCTCCTTGACCTGATTCAGCACATTGCCTTGATTTAAGACATATTCGGTTTGGTCGATCAGTTCTAAAATCGTGTAAGGCAGAGAATTCCCCGCTTGATCAAGAATTGCGAAATTCTGCTGCGGCAAGTAAACCTCCGCTTCGACCACACCATCGCGAATCGTGTCATAGGTATTGAAAAGTGTGAAGGTGATTTCTTGTGCCTGCGGATTATTGATCGCCGTTGAGATTTGGCGCAGAGTCAGCTCTACTAGGTTCATAGAAATATCCCGCGCCTGCTTGTAACGCATATAGACATCTTCGTTGGTAGTATCAGATACGCAAGAACCGATCGAATCATGCGCCGCAGTCTCAAACATCAGCTTCCAAATTTCTTTGACCGTTTCGACTGGATACTCAAAGCCGAGCTGCATCGCCATCGTCAATACAGGCTCCATCACGTTTACTAGATAATGCTGAATTTTTGTATTCAGCGCTTTTAAGTCCGGCCGGGAAGAAAAGATCGTTTTGTGGATACGCATCAATTTACCGTTGATCAGCTCTCCAGCGATTTCCTCCAATTCTGGCTGGCGTTCTTTGACTGCGGCGATATACTTTTCAATCGTTGAAAATTGCAGCTCGTATTCGTCTTGATAAAGCTCATTCATTTGATCGACAAGTTCCGGCAAGTTCTCTCTTACCGGCGCTTGGTCAAAGCCATTCGGAAAATAAACTTGATCGGTTGAACTGCGGCCCCAAGTTGTTTTAAATGGTTCTTGATGCAGGAATTCTGCCAAATCAGCTTCCCGTTCTGGAATCGCACCGCCGATGTAATACCCGCTGGGAATTTGATAGACATTGACTACTGATCCATCTTCGCCCCGCCATTTGTATTCTGTGTGGGCCACATCATCATCACTCACCCCGCGCCAGAACATCGTGTCGCTGATACCAAACTCGCGGTAAATTTGCGGCATACTGGCGGCTTGGCCAAAGGAATCCGGCACGTAGCCGACATTCATATAATCGCCGAAATCTTCACAGATTTTCATACCGTACAGCATATTACGGACAATGCTTTCACCAGAAATCACCAGCTGATCCGTTTGGGTGTACCATGGACCAATGATCAGCTTGCCTTGTTGGACCAGCTTTTCGATCCGCCCTTTATCCTGCGGACGCCATTTCAAATAGTCATCCAGCAAAGAAGCCTGTCCATCTAAAATAAAGCTCTCATAGGGATTCTCTTTTTCCAACTGTTCTAAAACTTTTTTCAAGTCGTGCATCAAATAAATTTTTGAGCGGCTGGTAGTAAAATACCACTCGCGATCCCAATGACTGTGAGGTACTACGTGTACTGTTTTTTTCATGCAAAAATCCCTCTCGTTTGATTAAAATAATAAGAAAGGCTTCACGAACTCGTTCAGCTTTTACCAGTTCTACTTCACGCTTTAGCGTGATTAGTGGAATGGTATGCGTAACAACAGTCAGAAGCATTTTTCGCGATTTTTGAAAAATGATTTCCTACATTGGAGTTAGCTGAGCAATAAGACTAAAATTTTGATAAGTTGTCAAGAAACACAGCGATCTTTAGGAGCTGATGTTGATTGATACCTACTTGGCGTTTCTCAGTCTTAACAAAATTTTCGCTTATTGTCGATAAAGCTAGTTCGTGAAGCCGGACATCAAAACACCCGTAATAATAATTATTTAACTTGTAAAGAACATGGTTTCGCTATAGTACACTCAACGATTTTCACCGTCAGTGCCTATTAATTTTTATTTTGTCTAGTTTAGCGAGTTCGCTATACTTTTCTTACTAATTTTCAAAGCTGATATCGATATCGTCGAGTTCAATTTCTTCAGTTTGTTCTTCCTGTTTATTGAAGTTGACGAATAATGGTGCTACGAATCCGATGAAGGCTGCTCCGACGAACAATCCGATCAAGTAAGCCCAGCCGTTACCAACTGTGAAGAAGCCGTAGATTCCACCAACCGGCGGCATTTTCGCGTACATACCAAGTGCAATTCCCAAGCCTGATGCGATCGCCCCGCCGATCATGTTGACCGGAACTAAACGCAGCGGATTCACCAATGTAAATGGAATCGCGCCTTCAGTGATCCCGATAAAGCCCATGATAAAGTTGTTACGTCCGGCATCCAATAATTCTTTATTGAAGCGTTTTTTATGGAACACAGTTGCTAAGGCATAGCCAAACGGTACCGCACAAATTGCTACGTTTACGATAATTGCTGGTAGATACACGCCTTCTGCTAATAAAACATTGCCTGCCATCCAAGCGGCTTTATTGACTGGTCCGCCTAAGTCAGAACCGATCATGGCACCCATAATCATCGCCAATAAGATCTTGTTCACATCGTTTTCGATCATGTTGCGAATCCAATCAACGAGACTGGTATTAATCCACGCCAGCGGTTCGGATAACAGTGCCCCCATCACGATTGCCACCGATAGAGTCGCGATCAGCGGCAGGATGACTAACGGCATAACACCTGAGAATGATTCTGGTAATTTGATTTTTTCTTTTGACCATTTTACTAAGTAACCTGCTAAGAAACCGGCGATTACAGCGCCAAGGAATCCTGCGTTCGTACTTGTTGCGACTGCTCCGCCGATAAAGCCGGCACCTAAAGCAGCTTTGTCACCAATCGAATAAGCAATAAATCCAGCTAATACGGTGTTGATCAAACCAATCCCGGTCCAACCAACCTGTTCAATCAAATAAAGTGCATGCTTGAAGCCCTCTGCTTCTGCATATGGATCTAAACTCGTTAACCCCATGCCCAGCGCGATCATTTTCGGAATCGCGACAACCAACGAAGCACCAATAATCAACGGCAGTACAAAACTGATTCCACTCATTAAGTGGCCTTTTACATCTGCTAGAACTTTCTTCATCATTCTTGCCCCTTTTCTTTAATTTGCCTGTCTTTGCTCAACAGCGGCGATACATTTCTTCAAAACAGCTTCTGGTGCTTTGATGCAGGTATTGATATTCACGCGAAGCTGCGGTTTTCCTTCAAAGCGTTCCAAACCAACGACCTTTTGATCCGTTGCCAACAGTAAAAAATCGGCCTCTTTTGCTTCTGCTGCGGTGATCTCATTGACTTGCCCTAATGAACCTTGTTGTTCGATTTTGACATCATACCCTAATTTCACACCAGCTTTTTCCAAAGCCTTAGCAGCCATCGGTGTATGGGCCAAGCCTGCCGGACATGCGGAAATTCCTACGATTTTCATATGATTTTCTCTCCTATCATTACCTTTTTGATCAATTCTACTAATTGGGTTTTATCCTCTGATTCTTGAATCTGCTGAATAAATTCATCTTCCAATAAAGCCGTCGCCAAACGACTCAGCATTTCCAGATGGACGGTGCCTTCGTCTTCTTTTGGAACCATCAAGGCAAAAATATTTTTAACCGCCGAGTCATCAAAGGTTTCCCATTCGACTTCGTGGGCCAAACGAATGAATAAAACAGTCGGCGCCAAGACCGTGTCCGCCTTTGCATGCGGGATCGCAAAGCCATCCTGCAGTCCGGTAGAATATTCTGCTTCTCGTTCGTTAAAAGCCTTGCAGGTCTCAGCCGCATTCGCAACGTAACCTGATTCATACGCATAATCTGCAATGACTTCAAATAATTCTTCTTTCGAAGCGACCGCCACATCTAACAGGATATTTGATTCTTTAAAATCCATATCGGAAGCCCCTTTCTCATTTGTTTATTTTTGAATCATGTAACGTTTTGCTTTACACGTTTAATTTACGAGGTTTGAGCTTTTATGTAAACACTTCCAATTGCCAACTAATTTGGCAATCATTAGTAAAGCGTTTTCCAAAAGCACTTCCAACTTTTTTGGAAAAATGCAGTACGGCTGAAAGATTTCAATCTTTTCTTCTATATTGTATGATTGGGTTAAGAACAGGAGGTGAACCACGTGTCAAAGCTTGCTTACCAACGATTAGATGACCTATTAGAATTACTAGCTAAACAAACCACCCCGCTGCCGATGAAGGAATTAGCCAAGAGCTTTTCTATTTCCGAGCGAACGGTGCGGACAGATATTGCGAATCTGAACGATTTATTAAGCAATGTTGGGGCTGCGATCACGCTGGTTCGAGGTCAAGGGTATTTACTGAAGGTTCTTTCTAAAGAACAGTTCAATAATTGGTGGACTGAAAGCATGTCTTCTGCGGATTCTTTTTTGACCACTAGTGAAGAACGACAGGCATATTTACTCTTTCTTCTATTTAAGAATGAAACCCCTTTATCATTGGACGATTTTTTGGATCAGCTGTTCATTAGTAAAAATACCTTTTACTCCTATTTAAAAACGGCCCGCGACAACTTAATGACCTATCAATTAAAAATCGTCAATCGGCCGAATATTGGTTTTGAGATTTTAGGAAATGAGTTTGCGAAGCGGCAGGCGATCAGTGATCTGTTGATCGAAAAGGATTTACAGGAATATTTAGTCGGCTTCACCGAGATGGAACTGGCGCTATTTGATAATATCGACCTGGATCTTTTACAGGAATTAGAGCTGAAGCATCTCGCTCCTTTGGAATTGCTGGATTCGGACTATTACCATAAAAATATTCTTTCTCATTTCGCGTTAGCGATCAGCCGCTTCTTGGCTGGTCATGAAATGACGGAGTTTCCTTTGCGTGTGCCGGTGTTAAAACCGCATGCTCAAAAAATACTTTGCCATTTTTTAGCCGCGCTGGACCAAGCCTTTGATATTCAGTTAACCAATGGGGAAAAAGAATATTTTACCTACTATCTAGCATTGAATGCTCCGCGCTTAGTTGAGACAGAAGCGGCCAGCAATACATCTAGTGAAACGGCCGCCGCGATCGTTGATGAACTATTGCAGGCCATCAAACGAACCTCGAATTTTGACTGGATCGAAGACAAGATGCTGGTTGAAGACCTGACTTCCCATATCGAAGGCTTTATCAATATGAATTTGATGGAAGCGCGCCGCAGCAATCCCTCACTGGCGACGATCAAGAAATCCTTTCCGCAGGCTTACGACCTGTGTTTGACTCATTTAGAAATATTAGGCAAAAAGCACGGATTGTATTTTTCGCAGGATGAGGTCGGATATATCGCCCTTCATATCGCTGGTGCGATGGAAAGAAATTCCATCAACGATCACCGGAAATATCGCGTGATTTTGGTTTGCGGGACCGGCCGTGCCATGAGCCGCATCATCGAAGCCAAGATCAATAAATACTATCAAGAAACCATCGAAGTAGTCGATCGCCTTTCTTATGTAGAGCTGCAGCAGCACAATCTGTCAACGGTTGATTTTGTGATCACGACGGTACCGCTGGAGCAATTGAGTATCCCTCATATCTATATCAATATGGCAAAATTAGATAAAGAAATCGTTAAAATCGAACACTTCATAGAAAATTTTAATGAGGCGAATGATGAGATTTATTCCTTGTTCCGCGAAGAGCTTTATTTACACACCGATGTGGACGATAAAGATCAGCTGTTGAAAAAAATGACTCAGCAACTATACCAAAAAGGCTTTGTGCCAGAAGGCTTCCACGACAGCATTATGAAACGCGAGGCCATCAACCAAACCAATATCAACGAATGGCTGGCGATTGCCCATCCGATGTCGCTATTAGCCGAGCAATCCGCGGTATCTGTCGCGATCATTCCCAATGGCGTGGACTGGGGCAACGGCGATCTGGTAAAATTCGTCTTTCTGTTTGCCATCAGCAAAGAAGACTATGAAGATACCGGTGAAATCTACAGCCTGCTGCTGGAATTGATGGAGCGAGAAGATATCCAGCAGGCGATCCTGCAGCAAAACGATTACCAAAGCTTTTTAAAACACATCAAACAATTATAAAAGGAGCTGGAAAAAATCCCAGCTCCTTTTATCTATTTCAATGCTGCTTTGATGGTCTTGGCTGCTTCCACTGGATCAGCCGCATTCAAGATTCCGCTGCCAACGATCACGATATCCGGATCTAATGCAACATACTCTCCAACGGTTTCACTGTTGATCCCGCCTGCGACAGCGATCTGCGCCTTTTTCGCATACTGCTTCAATTCCTGCAAATCCTCCAGCGGCGTTCGTCCGGCATGCTGCTGATCCACCCCTGTATGAACCGCGATCACGTCCACGTCTAAACTTTCTAATACGGGAACACGCCTCGCAAAATCCGGCACACAAATTAGATCCACCATCACCTGCCGTCCTTGCTTTCGCGCCTGCTCCACACATCCCTTAATGGTCAAATCATCGGTGATTCCTAAGACAGTCACATAATCAGCTCCAGCATCATAGGCTAACTGCGCCTCATATTCACCCGCATCCATGATTTTCGCATCACATAATACTTCAACTTCTGGATAGTTTTCTTTTATTTGTCGTACCGCTTCTCGACCGGCATCAATCAAAAATGGGGTGCCGACTTCGATGATATCCACATACGAATGTACTCGCTCCAGCACCTCAAGAGCTTCCTTCAAGTTGAATTCATCAATCGCTAATTGCAGCTTCATGCTGTTCCTCCTCGTCTATTCTAGGTTCGCGTGCTTTTCAAATGCCCGATCAGTTGGTATTTTTTGCTCAAGCGCCAATTCAACGATCAAGGAGTCCGCTAATAACAGGACCGCTTCTTCAAACATACTGCCACCTGGTAAAATGCCCTTTTGATTTTCTTCGCTTTCAGGAAGCTTGTCGGTATAGGCTGGAATCCTGATCACGCCGCTTGATAATTTTGCTAAAGTCGAATCTGGAAAAACAGTCATACTGATAATCTTTCCGCCAATTTCACTCGCTTTGTTCGCTGTATTGATCAATGACGACGTCTCGCCTGAAGCACTGGCTAGTATCAATAGATCCTCTGGCAAAAAAGCCGGTGTTGTTACCTCTCCGACAACGTAAACTTCATAGCCCAGATGCATCAAGCGCATCGCCAACCCCTTCAGCATCAATAACGAACGGCCGGCACCTGAGACAAAAATCCGCCGTGCCTGTTTGATACTAATCGCTAGCTGGTCAATCTGCTTTTGATCGATGCTCCTTAGCGCGGCAGCCAGCTCCATCGCTGCCGTGTAGGCCACCTCTTTGGTTTCCATCTTACTCCTCCTCATTTTTATAGCTCGCAACGAACATGTCCAACGTTCCTGAAAATGCTAATTGACTGATTCCCGCAGGCACGAATAGCGTCTCACCCTTTGAGACCGCGACATCATTTACCGTACCTTTACCCTCTACCACCGTGATAAAGGCAAAACGCTCCAGCTGATAACTGCCCTGCGTCTTCGTTTTGATGCGGCTTAAACTATATAATCCCGGCTCGTCCCAATAATCGGTAATTTCACAGCCAGCCGTTTGATACGGTTCAGCCCAAACAAACCCTTTTGATGTGTCTGGAACCAAAACATTTTCCAACACCTTGTCGATATGCAATTCTCTTTCTTCACCTGTCGCCGGATCAATTCTTCCATAATCATACAAACGATAGGTCAGATCCGCATTGCGAGAAATATTATAGGTCAGCACATCGCGATTGATAGCATGCAAGGTCCCAGCAGGAATATCAATGAAGTGATCCTTCTTGGCCGGCAAATATTTTAACAACTTGCCCCAATCACCTGCCTGCGCCCATTCTGCGAACTCTGCTTTATTTTTCGCATGGTGGCCAAATTCAATCTTGCCATCAGCAGGAGCATCCAAAATCACCCATGCTTCCGGTTTTCCCCGCGAGTTGTCATGCTTTAGAGCATAGTCATCATCAGGATGAAGCTGAACCGATAAATCCGCCAAAGGGTCCAACAAATTCACTCGTATCGGCAGTTCCTCTGTATCGCAGTCAAACCAATCCGGATATGCAGTATAAAGCTGCGAGAGCGTCAGATCTGTCCCTGCTACAGGACAATCGGCTGCCCCGGGTAACGCAACGACATTGTAAACCTCTCCGATCGGATAAATATCTGTCTGATAATTGAACGTTTCCAGCATTCGTTTGCCGCCCCAAATTCGCGCTTCAAAAAATGGCAAAATCTTTAGTAGCTGTTTTTCCATTGAAAACCCGCCCTTCCTATTCTTCCTTCACTCCAAATTATAAAGGGCTTACATAAAATTAACCACACAAAAAAAGAGCGAATGGCTCGCTCAGTTTTTTACATCTTTTCCAAAATTTCTTTTGTGACGGCAACTTGGCCCAGCTTAACAAATAATTTGTCAAAGAAGACGTGATGCAGCTCGCCATCACGATCGGCACAGGCATCTTCAACAACGATAACCTTGTATCCGTGTTGATAAGCCTCTAAAGCTGTCGCATAAACGCCGTTGGATGTTGCTACACCTGTCAAAATGACCGTATCGATACCGCGTCGGCGCAATTGCAGATCTAAATCCGTTCCAAAGAAAGCTCCGTGATTATGCTTCGTTACCTTGATGACATTTTCGGCTTCTCCATCTTGAACGATCGGCATCACATATTCTAAAAATTCAGCTAGTAAATTTCCATAGCCTCTGTCGCTGCCATTTCGATTCAAAAATCGCATCGTCGTTGGATCGACATTGACTAACGTGATCAAACCGGCTGTATTTTTCATAGTTTGCGCCAATTGATTATTTTTTTCTACAACTTCTGAAGCAGTATAGGGCTGCAAATCGCCAGATTCCATAATTCCTTTTTGCAAATCGATGACGACCAAAGCCGTTCTCGCTAAATCCAAATTCTCCATATAAAACACTCGCCTTCTAAATTTCAAAAAGTTTCCTTCGTAATCTACGCCAATTTTTGCTGAAAATCCAGCCAAACCAGCTAATTTAAGAAGTAAAGCGTTTCATTTAATATTTGTGAAGCTAGTTGGAACTAGGTACAATAGGTGTAAACTCAGCAGTTTCCTACAAAGGAGGAATTTCTTATGAAAAAAGCATTGCTCGTCGTGCATCGATATAAATCAGAAGACGATGATGACTGGGGGTCTGTCGCAAAGGATTACGGAACTTCGGATTTGGTTGAGAACATCTCAAAGATGCATCCAAGCCCTGATTGGCGTCCCGCAACTTTGACAGAAGCCAGAGAATTAATGCACAAGGTCAAAATCGATCGGCTGATCCTAGTTCCCATGCTGAAAGATTACATCGAAGAACTGAATGCTTATCCCGATGTTCAGGTCGATTGTCTAACCGCTGATGAATACGGCAAGATAAGTAAACCGCCCTTCGCCTTTCTCAGAAAAGACTACCTCAATTGATTATTCCCGCTAAAAAACCACTCTCCTTTTTGGAAAGTGGTTTTACTTTATGCTTGTTCAGTTAAAAATTGAGACACTGCACCGATCAGATTGGCCTGGTTCAAGAATTTGCATGGCATGATTGAAGCCTTCAATTCCTTCGCCCCTTTTTTGAGCAATAATTTCTGCACCCGTTCTTCTATGTTCAGCAATAAATCTTCCCGCGTCGAAATTCCGCCGCCGATCAATACCCGGTCCGGGTCCAATGAAATTAAAATATTATAGATGCCGATACTTAACGCCTGATAGAGCTGATCGATCTGCTCCTGTGCCAGTTCATCGCCTGCTTCAGCTAAGTCGAAAATCTCTTTGCTGGTATATTCGCGGCCATCTGCCTTAATTTTTGAAAAACGTTCCGACATAGCAACCGGGCTGCCAAGATCGCTGAGTGTTTCCAACGTGTCATTATTCATGATCTGATAACCAAACTCGCCGCCAAATAAATTTGATCCCGGACGTAATTTTCCATTGATCGCGATCCCGCCGCCGATCCCTGTTCCGATAATCATCAGCGCCGCAGACTCTAAGCCTTTGGCATTTCCTTGCCAAAGCTCTGCTAACGCCGCGCAATTCGCATCATTTTGAAAAGAAACCGGCACACCTAGAAATTCTGCCAATTCTTGTTTGATCGGAAAACGATGAAGATAAGGCACAGCACTCACGCCATAGATCACGCCCTCTTCAGCATCCACCGCTCCCGGTGCACTGATCGCCACTCCGTCGGTGATTTGATGCTTCTCTACCAACATTTTTAAATACGCTTTCATTTCATCCCAAGTTTTTGGTGTCTCAAAACTGGGCAGCTCGATTAACGCTTCATTTTCCCATAATCCGCTTTTGATCGCCGTTCCGCCGATATCGATCGCTAAGATTTTTTGATTCATTGATTGATCCTCCTAGTTAGTACTTACTAGATCAAATTTTAAAGAAGATCGTCCCTCGTTACAATATCCTTCTTACCCAAAAAAACAAATTCCAACAAAAAAACCAATCATAAACGATTGATTTTTTGTCCTGATCATTATTATTCATGAAAAACTCATACTAACCGATCCACGTCATACTCAAAACCGTTTTGATCGCTAAGCTCTCTATAGAATTCGCCGCTTTTCTTAATCGTACGTTTTTGTGTAGGCAGATCAAGTGAAATCAAACCATAGCGATTCTTATAAGCATTGATCCATGACCAGCAATCGATAAAGGTCCATAGATGGTAACCTTTGATATTGCAGCCATCGTTGATTGCTTTCCAAAGATAAGCTAAATGATCTTGAATATACTCGATACGATAATCATCGATTACTTGTCCCGTTTCATCCATGAAGCGTTCTTCGTTCGCTACACCCATCCCATTTTCAGAGATGAAGGCTTCAATATTTCCATAGTTTTCTTTAATATCCATGCATAAATCATGGATACCCTTTTCATAGATTTCCCAACCGCGATACTCATTCATTCGACGTCCCGGCATCACATGATTTTCGAAAAACCACTCCGGTAAAAATGGTCCCTCTGGATTAATAGCCGTTAAGCGGGCTTTTACACGTCGTGGTTCGTAGTAATTCAACCCTAGAATTTGAGCCGTGTTTTCGTTGATACAAGCTAAATCCTCTTGCGTATAATCTACTGGCAACTGGTCATGATCCCGTAAAAGTGCCACCAATTTTTCTGGATATTCGCCTTTGACCATCGGATCTAAAAAGCTGCGAACATAAAATAAATCAGCAATTTCTGCCGCCTTCACATCTGCAGGGTTTTGGCTTCGTGGGAATGTTGGGCTCAAGTTCAAGATGACGCCGATTTTACTGTCCAGCTTACGTTCCTTGTGAGCGGCGATTGCCTTTGCATGTGCCAAGATCGTAAAATGAGTTGCCTGTGCGCCACGCTTAAAATCGATTATATTAGGATAGTGGAAATCTTCTAAATACGAACCCAAAATTGGGCCTAACGGTTCATTAAAAGTAAACCAATGATATACCAAGTCACCAAACTCTTTGAAACAGGTATCCGCAAAGTTCACATAAGCATCAACAACTTCCCGCGACTCCCAGCCGCCCTTATCCTGTAGAGCTACCGGCATATCAAAATGATACAAATTTGCAAATACCTTAATGTCGTTATTGTTCATCTCGGTAAATAGATCACGATAAAATTCGATCGCTTTTGGATTCACCTCACCTACTCCATCGGCTGGAAACATTCGCGCCCAAGAGATCGAGACCCGGAAAGAATTATGACCTGTTTGTTTCATCAACTGCACATCTTCTTTATAACGATGAATATGATCGGTCGTCGTTTCTGAACTAATACCTTGATAAAATCGATAAGGTTGTTCTCTGTACCAACGCTCCCAAACTGTTTCTGCTTTTCCTGTTTCACCACGTCCTTCTGACTGCTCAGCCGACCACGCAGAGCCCCACCAAAAATCCTTTGGAAATGTTAATTGCTGTTTATTCATTATATCCTCCTCGTGTTAAAAGAATTTTCTAGTAAAAATAATTCAATCTTCAAACCATATATAAGGTTTTCTTGAATGCCATCTCATCATAACATCGCTTTCTCAAAAATGGAATAGATTTTATTTTAAAAATATATACTTTTAAAATTGTTTTATTCTTTTATCTATAAAAGCATTGCTAAAACAGGGTAAAAGTATATAATTATTTATATCTTTAAACACTTGTTCAAGGAGGTCACAATGAGGAAAAATGCCAAATACATGGAAGTTTATTTAGATGTAAAGAGAAAGGTTGAGGATGGTACTTATGCTATCGGAGAAAAGCTGCCGACAGGACCTGAGCTGGCTAAACAGTATAGCACCAGTAAATTAACTGTTAAAAAGGGTTTGGACATGTTAGTTTCTGAGGGTGTTCTTCATAGTCGAAGCGGGTTTGGTACAGAAGTTTTACGCAAACCAATCGATAATTCGAAAGTGTTTGGTCCTAGTGAAGGCTTGATGAGCGTGGTTGGCGAAGATCATGTCGATTCAGAGATCCATACTTTCTCAATTGAACTGCCTTCAAGAAAGGTAGCCGAAAAACTACAGTTGGATGAAAAGGAATACATCTATAATATCATCCGCAGCCGTTTTGTTGATCAGCAGCCATATTCATTGGAACAAACTTTTATGCCGCTTTCCATCATTCCAGGATTGGAGCCAAAGCATCTTAAAAAATCAGTTTACTCCTATATTCGCGATGATCTGCACTTAGAGATCAATGCCTCTCATGTTTGGATGAAAGGTGTACTGGCAACAGAGTTCGATGCTAAAATCTTAGGAATTGATGTTGGTGATTTTATGATTGAGATAGAAAAGAGTGTTTCTTTGACAAACGGTACGCCTTTTGAATATTCCATCACGCGACATCTGTACCAAGACTTTGTTTTTGAAGCTGTCTTTGTCGAGAATTGATTTAAGAGCTGAGTAATCCAGCTCTTTTTTTCTTGCTCTCTAAATAAAAATATATATTTTTAAACAAAAGTATTTACTTTTTCCAAGATCCGTTTTATTATGTAATCAAGGTAAGTGCTTACAAAGAATAAAAATATAAGGAGAAACTATCGTGGAGAAAAACAATAAAAAGGAACAGCTCTTTGAACGCTTTGGTATTATCGCAACAAAGCTAGGAAATCAGATTCATATGCGGACATTACGAGACGCATTTGCCACATTCATGCCCTTTATGATGTTGGCCGGCTTCGTTACTCTAATCAACTACGTTATCTTAGAACCAACTGGATTTATGGGGAAAATCGTAAATCCTTCAACCTTGATGAAGATCCAAGAAATTGGCATGTCAATCGCTAACGGAACCTTGAGCATCACTACATTGCTAGTTGTCGCTGCAGTCTCTTATCATATGTGTGTCAGTAGAAATTATACAAATCATATTGCGGCGGTTTTAGTTTCGATCTCAACTTTCATAGTATTGACGCCAATGAAAACAATGTTCACACCGGAAAATGCAAAAAATGCGATCGAAGTTACTGGTGTTATTCCAGGATCACACACGGGTGCTTCCGGTATGTTTGTCGGTATTTTCGTGGGTCTCTTAGCTACTGAACTTTTTATCAAACTGTCTACTAATGAAAAACTACAAATTAAATTATCGGGAAATATCCCACCAGCAGTATTGAAATCATTTAATGTATTAATCCCGATCATGATTACTGTCACATTATTTGCAATTCTTTCCTTTGCCGTGAATCAGCTTTTCAATATGGACGTAAATGGTTTAATCACTAAGGCAATCACAGGTCCGTTGAGTCATATAACTACTGGTTTACCTGGTTTCGTCTTGATTACTTCGATCGCGAATCTATTCTTTGGCTTCGGGATTCACCAAGCAGTTATTTCTGGTTCATTACTTGATCCATTTTTGTTGCAAAACATGCAGGAAAATATGGCGGCATATGCCAACCATGAACAAATTCCTCATATCATTAATATGGCTTTTAAAGATACGTTTGCTGTAATGGGCGGTTCCGGGAATACGATTGCTTTATTGATCGCAATCTTTGTTTTCAGTCGTCGTAAAGATTACAAGGACTTCGCCAAACTGTCTGTTACTCCCGCTCTATTCAATATTAGCGAGCCGATCATCTTTGGTCTGCCGATTGTATTTAACCTAAGCTTGATTATTCCTTTCGTCTTGGCTCCAATCTTCTCTTTGGTGACAGCCTATTTTGCGACTGCCGCAGGATTAATCAATCATGTCGTTGTTCAAATACCATGGACCACTCCACCAGTCATCTCAGGATTCTTGGCAACTGGCGGTGATTGGCGTGCCGCAGTCCTGCAAATCATCATCATCGCAGTAAGCGTGTTTATCTATCTGCCATTCCTGCGGATCGATGAACATGTGACAGCTAAGATGGCTCAAAATGAAGCAGCCACTGATACTGTAAACTAAAACAAAAGGCAAGCAAAACTGACACAAGTTCAGATTTGCCTGCCTTTTTTATTTGAATAATTCTTAGTACGCCCCTGAAACTGCACCATTTGATGTATCGTAAGAATTACTTGAGAAGGAAGGTTTTCCTTTCGTCGTTACATCGGCACCATTTTTTAAGACTTTTAAATTTCGAACTTTGATAGGTGTATTCGTATTGAAATGCAAGATGTAGGCATTGCTTCCTGGAATCAAGCTTGTTTTATATTGTCCCACCAGACTGTTGTTAACAAACGTTTGCATGTAGCCCGATGAAAAATACTTCACTCGAAGTTTTACAGATTGTCCATTAGCGATGCGCGGTGCATTTGTATTTACAGAATAATACTGCTGACCATAAACACCGGAATTTGACGGAAAATTGATGTTCGTCGTGTTAATTCTTCCTTGGGCAAAATTGGCGTCTGATCCCGCCTGGTAGTGCAGCCCTACCCCAACTTGTCCGCAGGCCTTGCCATTTCCCGCGATAACGAACTGCATCTCATAATCGCTCTTATTTCCCGACATAGCCACATCAGCTGAAAAATCAACCGTTGCATTTCCGCCTAGACTTGCTTGATCAAAAGGTTTGTTTGAATACAACAAACGATACGAGCCAGAAACGCCTTGCTCGACACCGCCAAGTCCTGTGATGTTAACATCGACTTTCTTTGGTGTGACGCCCGAACTCGAACTTCCGCCGCCGCCCGTTGAAGCTTTCGTCGAATAGAATCCGATCCCCTCATAGCGCCAGCCGACTCTTACTAAATTATTTTTTTCATACTCATGCAGCGTGTAATGGTGGGTTCCGGTTTTTGCATTAGGATTATATAAACGATAAACAGGAACACTTCCTCCTGACTGCCAAGAGATTCCTTCGTAGCGCCAGCCCACTTTCACTAAATGATTTTTTTCGTTTGCGTTAACAGTATAGTGATGGTCGCCGCCGTTGTTTGGGTTATATAAGCGATAAACGGCCGCACCTTTAGCAGGTGTTTCCCAAGCAGTTCCTTCATTACGCCAACCGACTTTTACTAAATGATTGCGCTCGTTCGTATTCGCCGTGTAGTGATGCTCCCCCGAATTTGGATTATAGACCCTCAGCAAAGTCGCAGCATCAACATCTTCAGCATTGATAAATAGTGCGCCGCCAAGCAATAACGCTGCGGCAGCAAACATACCCGATAAAAGCTTTTTCATCTACAGTTCCTCCTAAGTTTTTATATAGATCATACCAACCTGATTAATCGTGTGAAAGACAACGGCCTCCTTTCCATGTACACCAATTTCTACAGAACTCGGTTGTAATTTTTTTGTTAAATATCCAATCTAAAATATTGAATTAATGCTAATTACTAAAAGCGTTTTCATTAATTATGATTATGCACGTTACTTTGCATTTGTTCCATAAAAACGATAGCTGAATTTTTAACATTAATAACATAAATACTTTTTTTGATTTAAAATCACCCGATAATCTAAAGAAAAGAAAGCACTCATTATTGATTTTAATGAGTGCTTGTTGCGAAGCTTTAATTTTATCGATTCATTGTATTAAAATGATGGCCCTGCTTTTACACCCGGAAGCCATTTGCCAATTGCAATTCGGCTTTTTCTTTTTTTACATAGGCGACTTGTGCATCGATCAATTCTTTAGCGATCGGTGAGTTATACCGATCGATTTTGATGTCGAGCTCCTTTAAATTCTCCATCAATTGCGCCTGTCGACGCAGGACCTCTTCTTTGTGAGACTGCAATAACGCTTTTCTCTGCGGGATCGTCTTAGAACCATCCATGCAGTATTCGATGTATTGACGAATATCGTGGATCGGCATCCCAGTATTTTTCAAACAGCACACGGTGTGGATCATATTTAAATCTGACTCAGTGAATTCGCGATAACCAGATTCGTTCTTGGCTACAAATGGCAGCAGGCCTTTTTTATCATAAAAGCGAATCGTCGAAATCGTCAAATCAAATTTTTCAGCAACTTCTTTGATTGTATAAGTTTTAGTCATATTCGTACCTCCTAGAGATAAACAAAGCATTTGACCTAAACTATGGTTTAGGGTTTATGCTAACAATAGTTCAATAAGAAAAAATAGTCAAATGGAGGAATCATTATGAAAACAGCACTAATCACTGGCGCAAATAAAGGGATCGGATTCGCTATCGCCAAGTCCCTTGGAAAACAAGGTTGGCATGTGATTATCGGTGCACGTAACAAGGATCGGGCAGAAGCCGCAGTCGCTCAACTTAAAGAAGCAGACGTGGAAATTGTCGATTATGTATTAATCGATCTTAGCGCGCCAGAAACAATCGAACAGGCAGTAAAAGCTGTCCAATCAGATTTTTCGGACATCGATCTATTAATCAACAACGCAGGTATCCCCGGCGGACATGGTTCAAGCCTGACTGAAAGTGTTGAAGACCTGCAAGCTACTATGCAAGTCAATTTCTTCGGAACTTTTCAATTGACTCAAGGTTTGCTGCCCATACTAGAAGAAAACCACGGAAGGATCGTCAACATCACAATCCCAACAGATCCAAATCCTTTCTGGAATCCTTTTGCTTACAAATCAACCAAAGCTGCACAAAATGTCATGATGCAGGCTTTAGCCATTGATTTCGAAAAGGAAAACAAAAATTTGGAAACCTTCAGCATTCATCCCGGACCAACGACAACTGATTTAAATGGAAACATCACCGCAGAAGGCTTCCATACACCAGACGATGTTGCTGAAAAAATCACTGCAATTCTGTTAGACGGCAGCACACATCAAGGAGAATTTTTAGAAATCTACGGTGAGTTAAAATAGTCTTAATAAAAAGGCCTCTATCAGACTTCGAAATCTGATAGAGTTTTTTTGGTTGTAGCCAAAAATGAGTCGTAAGTCTGATGCTTAGCAGATGGGTGGACTGCTATACTTTGGAAAAGGGCAAAAAGGAGAAAACAAATGAAGCATTCAGATAAAAAGGTTAATGTTGGCAGAAAGTTCTTTTGGATTTTATTTTTTTTAGCGTTTGCAATAACAGCTGTTACTAATTTAGCGATGGACCAACAATTTACTTGGTTTCGGATTGTGGGAAGCAGTTTGATTTTTGGTGGGATGTTGTTGGATGCGTTGCTATTCAGCAAAAACTATCGCGTAATTCATTCAGTCTCGGTCTTTACCGCTTTGATCATCCCCTATTTCATGGTGCTTGAACGAACGGTGAATAATTACTACTTAGATGCGCCGATTTATTGGCTGGTGCCAATTGGTTTACCGATCGCGTTGACTTGGATCGCTTATTTCTGGATCAATATCGGCATTCGTAAGATTTTGCATTGGAACATGGGATCATGTTTAGGGATAGCTTCCCTTCTAGCAATTCCAGCAGTACTCGTTACTAATACAATCGCTAATCAAGGGAGTATCTACAACTCGATCGAAATGAGCTTTATCACGATCGTCACACTCTTAGCTTGCGGCGGCATTGGACTGATCGCTGGTCTTTTCATGCGTAAGCGCAGTCACTAAAATAGAAGCCCTCCAGCTTTTGACTATCAAGCTGGAGGGCTTTTTACTTTTAATGAAAACACCTGTCTACACTTAAAACTATTCAAGATACTGCCGTTGGATCGCTTCTGCCGCCTTTTCCGCTCCGTTAACTTCCTTCATTAAATCGTGCATCTCCTGCGCCTTCTTACGGATTTCCGTTGAACCAATTTTTCTGATCGCTTCCTCCAATGTCTGAGGAGTTATCCTCTTGGGACCTAAAGCCACAGCATTGCCGAACTTCACGCAATAGGCGACATTGACTTCTTGTTCATACTGCAAACCGATTCCGATAAATGGTTTCCCCGAGGAACAGGCAGTCTGCACCGTTCCCTCCCCACCATGAATCACGGAAAAATCCACCAGCTCAGAAACTGCTAAAGCCGGCAGCCAATCAAATACATGAATATTGCCCGCGATAAAATTCTCTGGCAAATAGTTTTTAATCGGGGCAATCACTTCAAAATCAGTTTTTGCAAAATAGGCCAGCAATCGCTCGATCACTTGAAGATTGCCGGTGCTTCCCAGAGCGAGATAGACCACTGCTTTTTTTCTTTGCCGTGCGTATTTGACCACCTGCAGGACTTCAGCTGGGATCTGATAAGGCAGATGAGCGAAAATCGGTCCAACGGATTGGTAATTATCTGGAAACACCAAGTCCTTGGTAAATGCCGGATGGGTAGTAATCAAATTCAAGTCCCCATCTAACATATCTAATGTGTATTTTGGCAGTGCTAATTGATAGCTTTGCGCAACACTTTTGAAGGCCTTTGTTTTCCAAGTGAGGCGTTTCGACGCTTTAAGAAATACCTTCCAAAGTGTTTTTGCCGGAAGATAAGGCTGGTCCAATTGACTCGGAAGGATGCAAGCCGCTTCATTATTGAAATGCGGTCGCGACATCGCAACGGGTTTGACATAGACTAAAGGAATGCGTGCGATGCGGGCAGATAGAAAGATCGTCACATTGCTGCCAGTCACGATGACACGAGGAGCCAGCTTCTCAATCAACGCCAGTTCACTCGCAACGCGTTCTGTCACTAACCCAGTGGTAAAAGGATTTTTCAAACTTTTTCCCTGATCAAATTTTATGATCGCCGCCTCTTGTGCTGATGTCAGTATCGGATTCAGTAAAGTCACTTCAAACTTTTCTTCTTTGATCAATTTAAGATAGGTCTCAGAAAAGCCGCAAAAAACACAATGATAGTCGTGACGCAAAACTTTTGCGATCTCGATCATACGAGTCGTCTCGGCTAAATTGAAAGTTGCTGGCGCAAAAAGAATGGTCTTCATCAAAAGTTCCCCGCTTAATCTGCCAAAGCTAATTCGACGGCCTTTTGCGAATGAATTTCGGTCGTATCAAACACTGGAATAGCTACGTCTTCCTGCTGGATCAACAAGCCAATCTCCGTGCAGCCCAATATGACTCCTTCCGCACCTGCATCAATCGCTTGATTGATTACCTCAATAAATGCTTCCTTTGACTCAGCCAAAATCTTGCCGTGACACAATTCAGCAAAAATAATCTGATTCACCGTTTCGATATCCGCATCATTTGGAATCCACACATCGATTCCGCTCTCAATGATCTTCTGTTTATAAAAATTTTGTGTCATCGTATATTTCGTTCCAAGGAGTGCGACTTTTTTGATTTTCTTAGCCTGCAACTCAGCGATCGTTGCATCAGCAATGTGCAGAATCGGAATCGATACATACTCAGCGATTTGCGGCGCAACTTTGTGCATCGTGTTGGTGCAGATTAATAAAAAATCAGCCCCAGCCTGTTCCAACCCTTGGGCATCTTTTCCTAAGATTCCCCCGCTTTTTTCCCATTCATTGTTCACCTGGCATTGCTCGATCTCTTCAAAATCAACACTCGCCAATTTGATCTTCGCTGAGTGTAGACCACCTAATTTTTCATTCACCAGCTCATTGATTCGCGTGTAATAAGTCACCGTACTTTCCCAACTCATCCCGCCTAGTAATCCAATCGTTTTCATCCTTCCACCTCTTCTTGCTTAATTATCTCTCCATTATAGCAAGAAAAAGCTGCGGGATTCTATTTTTCTACGACTAGACAAAGCGTTTCTGAATCATCTGTATATTGGGTGCCGCGAATGTCTCCAAATACTTCGCCGCCTGCAAAACCACACGTCTTCAATTCTGTTAATAATTCTTTCGGAGTAAAGACCGTCTCCCAAATAAAAAACTCCTTGATAGCGTCGGGATAAATCAAATAATGCTGATCCAAATAGGTATTCGTTTCTGGATATTTTTTCTGCGCCGCTAAATGCAGACACGCTTTCTGCGTCCAGAAATTATTTTCTTCCAACTGCCAAGTATTCTCAGCTTTAAAATCCGCATACTTCTGCGGTGTGAATACATCAAAAATGAATCGTCCACCCTTTTTCAGCGCGCGATAAACTTTTTGGAACACCCTTTTCCGATCTTCAGTTGAAAAGACACCGAGATCACAGTAAATCAAAACGATGATGTCATACTGTTCCTTCCCTAGATCCGCTTGCAGATAATCCCCACATTGATAATCAATCGAAAGATTTTTTTCTTGTGCAGCTTTTTTTGCGTAATCAATACTCAACGCAGAGAAATCAATTCCTTTTACTTGGTACCCTGCTTCAACGAATTTTTCAGCATAAATTCCCGGTCCGCAGCCCAGATCCAACAGCTTCGGAAAATCTTGTACCGGGCATGTCTCGATCAGCCATTTCATAGATTGATTGATGTATTCAGCATTTCTAGTCGCACCGTCAAACTCAGTATCCAAATGAGCCGCTAACATATTCGGTGCTAAATGCGCATCTAACCAAATCGAATCTTGGCTTTGGCTAAAAATTGGTACGTCCATTTTAATTTTATTGATCATTCTTCATTCCTCTTTCTGACTGACGACAATCCAACAGGCAACAAAAAAACGCGAAAAATTTCTGCACACCAAATAAACTGTCTTTTCTTGCGAAAATTTTTCAGTTTATTTGCTGTCAGAATCCTTTTCCACGTTTCACTAAATTACTTCAGTTGCGTAATGAGTAGTGCGCCGGACCGAAATCGCTCCTTGTCTTTTCAATGTGATTGTCGTCAGTAATATTTTAGCATAATCCGTAATGGAATCAAAAAAGGATCAATCATCCGAAATGATCGATCCTTTGAATTAAGCAGTAATCTGACCAGCCTGATCCAATGCTTCTTCAAGCTGCTTGTATTGTTCATCTGTTAAATATGGTTTGTAGGTGCGTTTAATTTGATCGATTTCTGTTTGAGAAAATTGTCCGCCACCTCTTCTGATGACCTCCAACAAATCATTGAAGTCTTCTTCTGAAATAAGAGATTCTTCCTTTTGAGCAGAACCAACAACTTCTTCTAGTTTTTCCATAGATACAGTATTGGCTTTTTTGGGTAATTGAACTTCTTTATCCGATTCTTTTGCTTCGTTATCCATGGTTAAATCAACAGAAACGGTAGTATCATCTTTTTTCGCAGCAACCTTCATCGTTGTTTTTTGCGTATGTTTTTTTGTGTTCAAGGTTATTGTTTGTTCGTATTTACTCAACTGATCAAAATTTTTCTCTAAGCTCTTAACCGACTTTTTCTCGTCTTTATTTCCATTTTCTTTAGCATATTTAATGAATCCTTGAATATCCTTCTTAGTAAATGTGCGCTTGATGGTATCTTCTTTCTTCTCAAACGAATCAGGTTCTAACGTATCAATATATTCGCTGAAGAGTTTTGAATTGACCTTATTACCAGTAACAGCGGTGTCTGTCTTGCTTGAAATTATCTTTTTCAAATCCGCTTCTGTTGCAAGGATATACTTCCCTTTTAACTGTTCCAAATCTTTAGCTTCAATTGAAATATCAGAACTAAAAACTTTTAGGATTTCGTTTATTTCTGTCGCTAGATTGGCATTCACGTATATAGAATGATCTTTTTGATTGCTGACTAATTCTACTGGAATCTGCTGACCTAAAACAGCAACAGTCATATCCATCGCAACTAGTTTCTTCTTAGTATCTTTTAGATAATCACCGGAAATTTTTGTGCCGGTAACCATTTTTGACGCCATATCCATCGAAGCGCGAGTCCGAGCATCTGCATCATCATTTGAATAAGTCATTTTATCAATCACGAGTGAGTACTTTCCAGCATTCATTTCATTTTGCTTCGCTAACTCCGCTGTAAAATCCTTTTGTGTCTGTTTTTTACATCCAGCAAAAAGTACCAGGGCTAATGCAATAACTATAACCACTCTAACCTTTTTCATTGTTTTCTCCTCCATAATGGAACAAGCATTTTTAATAAAGATTCTTTTATCCATCATATAGGTACAGGTAAATTTATACAAACACTAATATGCAAAATTTTTTTTAGTTAACAATGAAACTTAACATTCTATCAAAATAGCAAAGAGCCGAAAGAAAATATTTTTTTCTTTCGGCTCTTCTTAAATAGAAAAACTGTACTGTATTCAACTCCTTAAATTAAATACAACTCTTTTATTGTTTTCTCAGTATCGGTCAAAATATTTTCAATGATTTGTTTTGCTGGCTTGATTTGATTGATAAGACCAGATACCTGTCCAGCCATAACTGAACCATTTTCAATATCTCCTGCGGCGGCTTTTCTGGCAGAGCCCATCGTTAATTCTTCCAACTGTTCTCTTGGCATGTTTTCCTTTTCCCATTGAACATATTGATTAATCATTTTATTTTTTAAACTTCTAACGGGAGCACCGCCGTTTCGACCAGTTACTGCTGTATCCATTTCTTCGGCGTTAGCAATAAACTCCTTTACATTTTTCGGAATCGGGCATTCTTCTGCTAACATGAATGCGGTTCCCATTTGTACTCCTTGAGCGCCTAATGCATACGCCGCTGCCATTCCTTTGCCACTGGCAATTCCGCCAGCAGCAATGACTGGGATAGCTACAGCTTCCACTACTTGTGGTAATAAGACCATCGTTGATAGCTCACCAATATGTCCGCCAGCTTCCGAGCCTTCAGCAACAACAGCGTCTACTCCCAAAGCTTCCATTTTTTTTGCAAGCTTAGCACTTGGGATTACCGGGATTACTTTTACACCAGCAGTTTTGAAAGCTTCCATATAATTCTTTGGAGTCCCCGCTCCAGTAGTAACAATCTTGACACCTTCTTCGATAACCACTTTAACCATATCTGGTACATTTGGTGCCATTAGCATAATGTTTACAGCGAAAGGCTTGTCCGTTAATTTTTTACAGTTAATAATTTCTTCTCTTAACTGCTCCTCGCTCATACCGCCAGCAGCGATGATCCCTAATCCCCCTGCATTTGATACAGCAGCAGCTAATTGATATTTAGAAACTTGTGCCATTGCTCCTTGAAAAATTGGGTATTGAATTCCTAGAATTTCTGTAATTTTCTTCATTGTAACTTTCCCTTCGCAATTAATTTTTTAATGATTAATACTGATAATTTTCTAAAAAACATTTTGACGCCTCTATATCGATCGTAAAAATTCGATCCTCTTTAACAAAGCTCACTATTTCTCGATAAGCTTCAAAAAATGGTTTTGTCTCTTTTCCTAAAGGCAGAATAGATTCTTCCATTCTCAAATCAATTGCCTGACTTGCATGCATCAATTCGACACCATATAAATAATTGATACTTTCATTGATTTCCAATAAGCGTTGAGCCGCTTGCAGAGTATTCGTGCCAGTATCTTCTACTCCTCCTGCAACAGGTTGAACATTCAAAGAAATAGGATTGGCTAGTGACATAATTTCTCCATGCAATGCAACAATAGGAACATGTAAAGAACCAAAGCCGTGACCTTTATTTTCAGGTACTGTTAGAAAACGCGGTAATCCTGTAAACTCCGCTTCCTCCAAGCGCAAACACCTTTGGATGATATTATGGGAGATATGTCCCAAAGCTAAACTAAGTCTCTGAACTGCTAGAGCAACTGGTAGTGATTCAAAATTGGCTGATGGAAAAATTCCGCCGGAGATTGTGTCGCCCTCAACGAAGTATTGAGCAACTTGATCAAATTCTTTATACTCACCTTCGGCATCATCAATCACACTAGGATTATCATCAGAGCTATTAATTTGAATGGTTAGCATTTCATCCAAATCAACTAATGCTCGCTGTGCTTCTGATAAAGTATAAACTGTTGTTCGATATGATAGCGGATCTTGCAATGGTCTCTTTTTGTTAAACTCCCATAAATAAGATCCAACTAAAGCTTCTCGCATTGTTTCTGCAGTTTCTTTAAGTAACGGGAACTGACGGACTTTGATTGGTTGTGGCAGGATCGGCGCGATGTTTCCATTTAATCCCTCTAAACTCAATCCAAAAACTAGCGGACTAACAGCTAGTGTCTGTCGAACCTTGCGAGCTCCCGCTATCGCGTAGGCTGTTGAAACGCTATTGGTCGATAAAATTGCTAGACCATCTTTACCGACTGGTGTTAACTGTTTTAAACCAGCTTTTTGTAGCGCCTCTTTCCCAGTGATAGTTTCACCTTGATAATTGGCTTGCCATTCCCCCATCATCACGAGTCCAACATGACTAGCAAGCATGATATCAGCTTCTCCCATACTGCCTCGACTAGGAATCAAGGGTGTGATTCCTTGATTCAAAAATTCTTTATACAACGCAACAACCGCTGGTTGAACCGCCGCTTGGCCTTGAAGCAATGTATTCAGCCGAATAACCATGGACAAACGACTTAAATGATCTGGCATCATCGCACCCACACCTGCCGAATGTGATCGAAGCATCGAACGATTAAAGTTTTCTGATGCTTTCATGACTTCTGGTGATAATTCTCCTGATGCATCAAATAATTTTTGATCCTTATTCAAACCTACACCAACTGTTAAACCATAAACTGGCGTCCCCGAAGTTGCTCCAGCCATTAATAATTCGTAAGAGCGCTCTACTCGTTTCAACGCTTTAGCAGAAATTGATATTTTCATTGCTTCTTCCGCAACTAACCAGGCATCCTCTAATGATAGACTTGAACCATCTAAAACAATTGATTTCATTTCTTCCCCTCCACTTTGTACAACCTAACTAAAACTGACGACCATATTTTGCTATTGATAAAATTTTAACGACTATTTTTTTGATTACTTTATTTAGATTGCTCATTCTAACGTTTCTTTTTTGCTAAACCTAAATTAATTTGTTTCAATGCAAAGGTTAAAATAAATCCAATCACGGCTACAATCACACCAATAATAAACGCAGAAGTGAAATCACCACTATTTTTTTCACCAGCAAAAGCAGTCAGTCGAGGAGCAATAAAGGCGGCTATGGAAAACCCTAAGAAAACAAAACCATAATTCACGCCCTGATTTCTTGAGCCAAAGTTTTCGATTGTCAATGGTGACATCATCGCAGCCACTCCACCCTCGCAAAGCCCTAATCCAATCAAGCCAATTCCAAAGCCGACGGTTGCTTTTATAAAGATCATACTCAATAATGAAGCTGCAATAAAGATGAATAAAAGTAAAAATGTATTGATTCGCGTTAATTTATCGGAAAGTGCCCCCCACAATACCCTCCCAAAACAATTACACATGGCATAAACACTAACGAAAGTCGCTGCAACCATGGGTGTCAAACCAAACATGTTTTGCCCAATATCTGCTGCATTAGAAGAAATCACTAGTCCAGAAAAACAACCTGTTGCATACAGCAGCGCCACCAGATAGAAACGTAAGGTTTTGATCATACCTTTCCAATCAAAATCCTCCGCCTCTAAAGCTGAATCGTTTGCTTCTGTCACTGTTTCTTTTGTACTTTCAATTGGTGCATTTCTAATTAATGCCGAACAAATCAATGAAATTACTAAGAAAATCACACCTAATTGAATGAACGTCGTCCGAACACCAAAATGTTCAATCAACCAGCTACCTAATGGCGCAAAAATCATTGTTCCCGCCCCAATACCGGTAATAACGATACCTGAACACAAACCACGTTTATCTGGAAAGAAGCGTTGGGAATTGTTAACACAAGCTATATAACCTAAGTTCAACCCAAAACCGCCTAACAATCCATACGTTAGATATAATTGCCATAACTGTGTAGATAACCCAGCCAATGCAAAAGACGCTGCTAGCAATAAAGAACTAAATAAAATTAACTCACGTGATTTTCCTTTATCCGAGATTCGTCCACCGATAATAATCGGTATTGGTGAAATCCCCACAGCAATTGTGAAAGCCAATGCCACATCTGGAACCGACCAGCCATTTGCTGCCGCCAGTGGAGAAGAGAACACACTAAAGGCGTAAATTCCTCCTTGACAAATAATGATTCCTACCGATGCAAATAAGACAACCCAGCGATTTACTTTGGTGGTAACCTGTTCGACACTTTTAGTTCTTTCCATGATCTTCCTCCATTATTTCAGCTAACTTACCCCAATTTTCCATAAATAACTCTGACGGCATTTCTTTCAATTCATCTGATACGCGTACATCAAACTCTATCTGATCTATGATATGTTCTTTTAAATCAACACCTGGTGCAATTTCGATCAAAATAAGTTTTCCGTTTTCTAAAGTAAAGACGGCTCTTTCTGTAACAAATAAAACTTCTTGATTCGTTTTAGCAGAATAACTGCCATTAAACGTAATCTGGGTTACAGATTCAACAAATTTTTTGTACTTACCTTCTTGAATAATCGTTAAACGTCCATCAGCTACTTCGGTTTTTAGTCCACCTGCCGTAAAAGTTCCAGCAAAAATTAACTTCTTAGCAGTTTGAGAAATATTAATGAAACCACCACAGCCAATCACTTGATTTCCCAATTTACTAACATTTACATTACCGAACTGATCGACCTCAGCCAGACCTAAAACAGATAAATCTAATCCGCCGCCATCATAAAAATCAAACTGTTCATGATGATCAATAATCATTTCACTGTTATACGCATGACCAAAATCTTTTAACCCCGCAGGAATTCCGCCAATCGTACCTGCTTCAGTCGTCAAAATGATTTGATTATCGATATTTTCTTCAGCAGCAACTGTAGAAACATTCACAGGAATACCCACACCCAAGTTCAATACAGTTCCTTTTTTTAATTCCATTGCTGCACGACGAGCAATGACTTTACGATTATCCAATAATAACTTCGGAACACTTTCAAGCGGCAGTTTTATATCACCACTGAATGAAGGTTCAAATAATGTTGTACCTGTTTGAAAATGATTTTCTGGCTCTGATACGACCACATAATCCACTAAAATCCCTGGTACCTTTACATCTTTAGGATGCAGCGTACCGTTTTTGACTACCCTTTCCACTTGAACAATTACTTTCCCGCCGCTATTATGCACAGCTTGGGCAATCGGTAAAACCTCCATATGAAGACCTTCCTTTGTCAATGTCACGTTCCCATTTTCATCAGCAACAGTCCCGCGAATCAAGCCTATTTGCAGAGGTAAGCTCGGATAAAACATCCATTCTTCATCAAGCAGATCAATGATCCTTACTAATTCTTCAGTAGTTGCTTCATTCATTTTCCCGCCTTCTTGCCTCGGATCAATATATGTTTCTAAGCCGATCTTTGTGATTAAGCCGGGTCTTTTAGCCGCAATCTCTCGATATAGCTGAGCCAGAACACCTTGCGGAAAATTATAGGCTTCACACTCATTGTTTTGGATCATCTCTGAAAGCTGCGGAGATGAAGCTTTAACAATACCGCCAATCCATCTTTTTAGCAGTCCTTTATGCGAGAGGTGCGACATCCCTTTTTCTTGTCGATTTCCCCAACAACTAGAATGTATGACTGTTAACTGTTGCGGACTTCCTGTTTTAATAAATCGTTCTTCAAGAGCCAATGCCACTTCTTCATTTGCACAAGCTAACTCGAAACCGCTAACAGCTATAGTATCGTTATCTTTAACCAGTAAAGCGGCTTCTTCTTTGGTGATTATTTTCACTTTTATTTACCTCCTTCATTCTCGATTATTTAGCTAAAGGAGAGACCCCTTTTGCTAATTCGTCAAATATAGTGAAATGAATCACATTAGTTTCTACTTTTCTATTAAGCAAATGTTGTGCCAAAACAACAAAACGCATCTGCGTACAGAAAAATCCAAAAAAAGAATGATCAAAGTGTAATCAACTTTTACACTTTGATCATTCTTTTCTTCATTTTGTATCGTTTCTTTCCAAATCAAGCTCCCTCATCTTTTTATAGATAAATGGGCGACTGACATTACTGGCCTCGGCCATCTTGCTAATGTTCCATTGATTCTTCTTCAAGTTCTGCTGAAAGTAGATTTTCTCAACATATTCAATGAAATCCGGGTAATCATAAACTTCCGCCAAAGCTTGTAACTCATCGCTTTCCCCATTTTTTTCTTCAATAGGAGTATCTTCTAAAGTTATCGGAAGTTCTGCTGTTACAACAACGTATTCAATATAATTTTTCAACTCACGCGCATTTCCTAACCATTGAGAAGTCATTAAATGATGGATATGGTGCTTTCCTAGTTTGACATTCGCTTCATATTTTTGATTGAAGGAATCCAAAAAATAATTGGCTAACGATAAAATATCTTTTTTTCTTTTTCTAAGCGGAGGAATCGTTATGGGAATAGCATTGATTCGATAATATAAATCACGGCGAAATTTCCCCTTCTCGACCAATTCGAGCATGTTTTGATTGGAAGCAGAGATCAATCTAAATGCTACTGGTATTTCGTTCACACCTCCGACACGCCGAACTGTCATTGTTTCTAAAACTCGTAAAAGTTTAGCTTGTAGCTCTAAGGGCATCTCCGAAATTTCATCTAAAAATAGTGTCCCTCCATCTGCTGTTTCGATCAACCCCGGTTTACTTTTTTCAGCACCAGTAAAGGTGCCCTTCTCATAACCAAAAAATTCTGATTCAAAAAGACTTTCTGGAATCGCCGCACAGTTTACAGCAACAAATTTATTGTCCGCGACTTGACTATGACGATGAACAAAGTTCGCTATTACTTCTTTTCCAACACCAGACTCACCTAAAAGTAATAATCGGCTGTTATAAGAAGCAACCTGTCTACAAACACGAATAATTTTTTTCATTTCATTACTTTCTGCAATTACTGATGTCACTATTCCATTAGGCTCTTCCTC
Source organism: Enterococcus hulanensis (assembly GCF_005405485.1). Taxonomy (GTDB): domain Bacteria; phylum Bacillota; class Bacilli; order Lactobacillales; family Enterococcaceae; genus Enterococcus_A; species Enterococcus_A hulanensis. The sequence goes on from NZ_BJED01000003.1 coordinate 54,328, forward strand.
TTTTGATAGTTGACTGTGTTCATCATTTGACAACGCTTCAAATTCTTCTTGAGTCAACGGCTCCGATTTAGTGACTACTAAATGTAAGGTACCATCTGGATAAAAAATCGGCGTTGATTTCGATTTGATATGATACCTTGCTTGTGTAGTAAGAGTAACTTCAGAGTTTTTCCCTGATTTTAAGGCTTCGATGGTTGCAGAAGTATCATAGATCTCACTCGCAACTAAATCATAAACATTTGAATTCAATAATTCATTCAAAGAAATTCCCAAAGTCATGGCAGTAAAATCATTAGCTAATAGAATATTCCCGTCTCCATCCGTAACGAACAACGTAGTAATATCGTCTGTCATCAATTTCGTTAATGTCTGACTCATTATATTGGTCCTTTCTAAAATTTTTTTTATAATTTTAATTACTGAACTATAGACCTTAAATATGTGATTAACATCACATATTTTGATTGAACAAGGGTAATATACCATTGTTTCATTCCCTCGTCTATTCCCATTTTTTTAATTTATTGTTCTAAACATTTAACGTAATCTTCGTGTCGATCGGCTAAAAATTGCAAATCAATGGATTGGGTATTCTAAGTTCGGCCTTATCAAACTTTTTTCTGTAGTCTTCCAATAGCCAGATAAACCATCGGCAAATAATTAAATACAAAGCTGAGCCGCTGCCAAAAGCCTAATTGCTGAAAAAGGGTAAATTGATTTAATTGCGGGATGCGGGCTAATCCATAGATCGCTGCAATAGCCAGACTCAATAGCAATAAAACAAAATAGCGGTGACTAGCTTGTAGGTTCTTTTGTTTTCTATAAATCAAACTCAGAAACAACGGAAAAAGTAAAAAGCCCGCATAGCCGATCCCCGAACCAATATTATGCACCCATGTAGAAAAATTCCATTGTGCCTCCGCAGAATCAACACTGAATAAGCCGGTAAAAATGCAATCTCCAATACCGTATGAACCGATCGCCGCAGCAACGATTCCAGCCAATGGTTTAGATGTTTCTTTAAAGGTCGTATAAATTGCTGGCAAAGACAGCGTATAAAAACAACCGGCAACCACCGACCAAATCAAAAAGGCGCCGCGAACTGGGCTCCCCACCTCGCCAAACATACTCATGACTGCAGTCATCTGATTAAGTTCAGGATAAAAAAGCCCCAAGACATAGGGCGTTAGAAAATCGCTGATGACTCCCAACAGTAAAAAATGGAAGCCGTATTTTTTCAAGAAGCTCACTTTCTTCATCTCCCAAGATCCTAGCTAGCTTCATTCTAGCATTGAACTTCTCCACGAGAAAAAGAAAGCCCTCATCATTATTGATACAGCAAATAATGCAGCATGCGCTTGGGATCATCATAGAATAGTTTCGTTTCTTTAAAAGCGGTCGTTTCTTCTAATTGCAAAACTTCCAAGCCTTCTTCGGAAAATTGATAGATCGTCGCATCAGGATAAGCCATCAATATTGGAGAGTGGGTTGCAATAATCAACTGACTTCCGGCTTGTACCAAACGATGGATTTCCTGCAGCAAAGCATATTGGCGGCTTGTCGCTAGGCCCGCCTCCGGCTCGTCTAATAGGTAAAAGCCGTCTTTACCAAAACGATTTTTAATGATCGATAATAATCCTTCCCCGTGAGAGCGAGTGTGCAGGGATTTTCCGCCATAGGAAGCAAAAGCCAGATCGCCTTCCATCGGATCGCGCGCCAGCTCCTCCAACTCAGAGGCTACATTGTAATAAGTTTCTGAGCGCAGAAAGAACTTTGTTTTAGGCAGGCTGCCTTTTCGAACTAAGCGGATGAACTCATATAAATTAGAATGGCTGTCTACCGTGTGAAAATTAAAATTTTGGCTGCCGCCTTCTGGATTTATCCCATATACTGTCGCGATCGCTTCTAAAATCGTGGACTTGCCAGTTCCATTATCGCCAGATAGAAAAGTAACTGGCCGCTCAAACTGCAACCCGCCGTTTCGCAAAATTTCTTGAACAGCAAACACACCAAAGGGATAAGTCATTTCCATGTTCTTTGGCAACTCACTCAATTTCAACTCATGTACAAACATCGCTTCCTCCTTTTGTTCTAGTTATAGACCATTCTACATGGAGTGGCGCTCAAAAAGTAGTCATGTCCAGCTTCTTTCTTCAAAAATACTGTTAAACGATATGTTATGATGTTTCTAAATAGAAGGAAAAATGGAGGGGCAGACATGGGCAATCGTTGCTACTTAACCACGGAAACAACCCACATTCTCGAATCAAATAATAGTCTGCCGACATTTTGGCTCATGGGCTTAGCGGAAGAACACTTGCAGCTGCTCGCGCAACAACTCGAAACCTTCGAATTGGCTGAAACACTCTCAGAAAAAGAATTCGAACGGCGTTTAGCAGAGAAACAATTCGGAGTGATTGACTTAACGTTTGAAGAGTTCCTGCAAAATCTTGATTTTCGCTCAGAGTATGTTGCGACGGTCTATCCTGATTTGCTGGCGCTCTACCAAGATTTCCAAGAGCTGATTGCCGAAGAACGCGAGTACGCCGATAAGCTAGAACTCATCTACTTGGATTATCTTTTCTTCTTCGAAAACACGGCCGACATACTCGCAACGTTTTCAGCATTATTCGATGCATTGGATTCCTTTGAAATGACAGACTGGATCAACGAAGATGATATTTTAGGTACGACGATTGGCTTTGATGACTTTTCCAATCATCACGAGCAATATTTAGGTGAAAGCTATCAGTTAGATAATCAGGAAAATGTCGATAAGCAATCGACTCCAACTAAAGCCAGCATGCTTTACCAAAGTATTAAGAGTGGTTTCTTTTTTATCCTCTCGCTTATCCTGACCATCGGCAGCGTTTGGATGGTCACGGACCCGATGACACGCATCGCCGGAATTGCCGGGACCCTGCTGTTTGGCATGGGGATTGTGATTTTTGGCGGGAATTTGAAAAATGATGTGAAGGCCTTGCGAGGTAGAAAGCATTTTGAAAAGATTGATGATTGATCAGTTCGTTAACTTGAAAATAAAAAAGTCGGTGAGCTTCACCGACAAAAATCATTTTACTTTCTGAAGAAGCTGCTTTAACACAGTCAGCATTTTTTCCAAATCAGCTGCTGCAATCTGTTCATTGACTGAATGAATATTTTGCATATTCGTCGATAGATTGACCGCATTGATTCCACGCATGCGATAAACATTGGCATTGCTGCCGCCTCCACATGCAGCGCCTTGATAAACAACAGCTTCATGCTCACAGGCTTTTTTAAAGGCCGCTAAAATAGGTGCCGTATCTGCTAACTCATAGCCTGGGGTTCCTAGTTGAAGCGTCTCTTCAAACTGAGCACCATATTGCTGGCAAAACCGTGCAAAAGTTTCTTTTACATGATTTGTTAATTCCTCAAGCTTCTGTGGAGAAAAACTTCTAGCTTCAAATTGAAGACTCAGCTCTCCCATAACCACATTAGTCGCGGTGCCGCCTTGCGCAACGCCGATATTACAGGTAGTCTCCTCATCAATTCGACCAATTGACAAGGCTGAAACCGCCTCGGCGGCAACTACAAAGGCATTGATCCCCTCTTCTGGACAAACTCCTGCATGCGCCTCTTTTCCGATAACTTTTAAAGTTCCCTTACAGCCATGAGGTGTCTTCGTTACTGCTGTCCCAATCGGCCCTTCACCATCTAAAACGTAGATGTAATCCACTGAATCGAGATATTTTTGTTCTAATAACTTGGCTCCCATAAGGCTTTGCTCTTCGCAAACGGTAAACAGAAAAGTGCACGTCGGATGTGGAAAGTCATCTGTCATCAGGTGATCAATCAGGGCCAGCATCAAAGCTAATCCACTCTTATCATCGGCACCTAAAATTGATGTACCGTCGCTAGTAATCACGCCATTTTTAAGCTGAGGATTGATTGCATCGCAAGGAGCAACAGTATCCATATGAGCATCAAATAAAATGTGAGGGCTGCCGCCTGGTATTTTTACGATCAGATTACCGCAATTGCCGTCAATTTTTTGCCCCGTTCGATCCTCTAGCACCTCAATCGTTGGATACTTAGCCAAATAGTTTTTGATATACTCGGCGACCGGACGTTCTTTTTTTGACGGCGACGGAATTTTTGCTAGTTCCAGAAAAATCTTTACTATCTCACTCATCGATAAGACCTCATTTTTCAATAAATTGAATAAATTCATCATAGCTTTCTACTGTCGATAACGGCTCTTGATATTCCTGTAAATAACGATATAGGAATTTAAAAATATTGATTGATTTGTTCATATTTGGATTCATCATCGTCAGCAAAACTTGCGAAACGGACGTCGTTTCAACCATTACCGGACGATCTAAATGGATATAGATACAAATGACAAAATTCTCTCGTTTGCTGATGCAATGAGGGACCGAGTAATTATTGATCACTAACGGATTCCCAGATTTTTCTCGTTCAATGATGCGCTTCGCCTCTTCTTTCGAAATGACTAACGATTCTTCTAAACGATCACAAATCGCCGCGAGGATTTCCAACCAGCTCTCATTCTCTTTGACTTTATAAGTAAAGCTGTATTCCTTCGGGAAAATGGTTTTCAAGCTATAACCGATGCTGATGTTTTCCATCATCGCCTTGAGCTTCGCCAGATCAGTTTCGCTAAAAATATACTCTGTTTGAAACACAGGAAGGTTGCACTCTAATGCTTCCGAGCTGCTATTAACAATCAAGGAAAAATCTTCTAGCTGAACCTGCTCTAAGGAATCACAAATCTCTACTTTACAATTTGAAATAGACGCTTCGATCAGCTGCCGATTAATGTTGGCAATTGAATTGACATGGGAGTAAATCAAGATATGAGGTTTCTTTTTCATCATGCTTTCCATGCCCACGGTAAAATACAAGCCAATCAAATCGCTGTTCGTAATTCGGTAATCGTACAGCTTCTTCATATAATCAATAAAGACGATTCCTAAATCGAAGGCAAAAGGATACAGTGCCTTGATATTGGAAATATTATGGATTTCCTTGCTCTTGAGAAAGACCGGGTAGCAAAGAATTCGTTTTAGATGATGATACAATTGCTTCGCTAGTTCAGGATTCGAAAAGCGAATATTATTTTCCTGTTCGATTTTTTGAAGGATCTCTTCAATTTGATGAATTCCCAAATTCAAATTTGTGTTCACACAATAATCAGAGACCAAACTGAGATTTTTGATTGCCTGCGATGTATATGACAATTGGCACGCTTCATAAATGTATTCAAAGTCTTCGTTTTCTTCGCAGCCGTTGTTGATATACAACAAACTAGCAATAAAAAGATTGGCCAACTGGCTTTCTGACATGTTTGGAAAATAATCCATAATTACTTTTGAATGCTTGAGTTGCGAAAGTAACAGCTCATACTGCTCAGCCGTTACCCTAGCCAGTTCTAAATAATACTTTGGGTTCGTCTCGACCAAATTGCTCAATAAAAAACACTTGGTCACATTCGATTCCGCCAAATAATGTCCTTTATGAGAAACGGTGATGTTCAGTACCGAAGAATAGGTTTCTTTGATAACCCCAACTTTCTCAGAAGCGGTAATCCGAGAAACAAACAATAAATCTGCTAGCTGCTCGATAGTGACGTAATCGTTCATAATCAATTGATACAAAATAATATGTTCATCATTGATATTTTTCATCATGACTTCTTCATAGGCCTGATCGTCGATGATCCGAATTTTGTAGCCTTGCTGATCAGGAGACGCCATTAACTCACCGACATTATTGCTTTCCAGAAAAAGTTTGATACTAGATAAATCCCGCATGATCGTTCGTTTGGATTTCACTACGATTTTTGCAATCTCATCGGCGCGAATAGGCGAAGGCGCCTTTGTCAGCAATTCAATAATAATATACTGGCGCTCATTCAACATACTATCCCTCCTCTAAAAAATCCATAGACTGTTTCATGCGCTGAAGCCCCTCTAGCATTTTCACCTGCGGACAGCCCACATTCATCCGTAAAAAGCCGCGGCCCTCTGCTCCGTACACATCACCACACATAATCCCGACTTTCCCAACTTGAACCAAAGCTTTTTGAAGTTCATCATCAGAAAACGGCAATCCTCGCACATCCAGCCATGCCAAATAGGTCGCCTGCGGAAGCTCAAATTGAATTTCCGGCAGCTGCTCAGCTAGATAGTTTTTTAATTGGCGCATGTTTTCTTCTATATAATGAACTAACTCCATGACATATTTCTGGCACTCATTATACGCAGTCATCGTAGCGAGCATCCCCATGATGCTGGGAGAGTTCACAAAATCGCGTTCCCTTGTCTGAACCAAAAATTCCATTCGCAATTCTTGATCAGGGATCAACCCATACGAACCGCCTAATCCTGGTATGTTAAAGGTCTTTGAGGCTGAGTTCAAAAGAATCAGCCGATCATAGTCATTGTACCAATTCAAGATTGGATAATGAATGGCATCAAACAAAATAATGTCACTATGGATTTCATCACTAATCAAATACACCTGATATTTCTTGCATAGTGAAATGATCTTAGCCAGTTCTTCTTTAGTAAAAACTTTGCCCGTGGGATTATGGGGCGAACAAAGTAAAAAGACTTTGCATTTTGCGATTTTTTCTTCCAGTAAGGCAAAGTCGATCTTGTAGTGCTCCTCACGCTTTAGCGGCACAGTCAACAGCTTACGATCATTTTCATTGACCACTTTGATAAAGGCATCGTACATTGGATCAAAAACCAGTATTCCCTCATCTTTTTCAGTCAACAGCCGCAACAGAACTGAAATACTATACAGGATACTCGGACTATAAACGACCCAATCATCTGCTACTTTTGTATGGTGCGCCCGCTGATAATAATGAGTGATCGTTTGTTTAAAATCGGCATGATTCCAACGGCTGTAGCCGAAAATCCCGTGATCAATCACTTGATGCAGCTTGTTTAGCAGCCGTTCTGGCGCACGAAAGTCGGTATCCGAAATTGAGAAGGGCAAAAGATCCGCTTCTCCAAAGCGATCAATGACAAAGTCCCATTGAGTACTATATGTATTTTTTCGATCAATAATGGAATCAAAATCATGAATCATTCTTTTTCCTCCAATCAATTCAAGCGTGAGAAAACAAAAGCTTCTCACGCTCAATCGTTTGTTTTGTCTTATTCTTTGACGATCTCCCCTTCGATCACATCACCCTGCGCTGCTTTGGCAGCTAATTTCTTGGTAGTGTGACGAACACGGAGCTTCTTAAAGACAACAATCAACAAGATATTGCTGGCTACACCAAAAGCATAAGCTAGATAGAAGGCCCAGCCTGGTGTCATCAAACCTAGTAATGGATCAAACACACCAATACCAGGTGCTAAACGTTCGATTCCCAACATAATGGTCAAGACCCCAGTCAATCCGCCTGATAAGGTATTCGCGGCAATCATTGGAATTGGATCAGACATTGCAAATGGGATCGCCGGCTCGGTGGCTACTGTTGCCCCAACAATGATCGCTGATGTAGCTGTATCACGTAGATCCTTAGAAAACATTTTTGGCCAAACAAGTGAAGCGATTCCCGCAGCAACTGGCGGTACTGAAGCAACTACACCAACGATGGCATACCAAACATAAACTTTTTCCGCAACAAGTGAGAAGCAGAAGAACCAAGCGATTTTATTGATTGGTCCCCCCATATCAAAGGCTAACATCGCACCGATCAAGAAGGCTAATGGCAGCTTAAATTCAGCCGGTACACCATTCAAGAATTTCAACATGCCGTCCATCATACCGCCCAAAAGTGGACCGACGAGATAGAAGGTCAAAGTACCAAAGATAAGAATCGTGAGAAACGGAATGATCGTCAAGTTCATCAACGATTTCACAGCTTGAGGATACTTGAAGCCCTTGATCCATTTAACAAAGTAACCAATCGTCAAACCAAAGAAAATTGCTCCGAAGAAACCACAACCAGATTCCGTTCCTAACATCGTATTGTCATTGGCAAAATAAGTAATAATAAAGGCTGGTGCTAATGCTGGTTTGTCGCCGATACTATTGGCAATATAAGCACCCATGATCGGGATCATAAACTTAAATCCTAAATATCCGACTTGCTCCATGATCCAGGCGAATGACGCGCCGCCATCATCGAAGCCGGTATAAGCCATCCCAAAACGCATCAGAACGTTGGCCAGTGCGACTAAGACACCGCCGCCGATTACGAATGGTAATGCGGCAGAAATTCCTGCCATCAAATGAGACATGATCGAACCTTGCGCCGAATCCTGTTTGCCTAATTTTACATGAGGTTTGTCACCCTCCATTAATACCGAACGTTCTTCTAATTGATCAAAAATCGTTTTGGCTTCCTTCAACGCATCACTGACTTTAAGGTTAATGACTTTCTTTCCATTAAAACGTGCTCGCTCTGAGTCGCTCATGGTTTTTCCCATCGCTAAAATGACATAATCCGCTTCTGCGATCTGCGCATCGGTCAAACGATTTTCAACCCCGCTGGCTCCCTGAGTTTCAACATGGATCTCATGCCCAAGCTCACGCGCTCTTTTTTCAAAAGCTTCCGCTACCATATAGGTATGGGCGATCCCAGCCGGACAGTTTGTTATTGCTACGATCTTATAACTCATTCTTTTTCCTCCTGATTCATATTAATGAATTTATTTTTTGACCCCTAAAAAATAAATGACTATCTTACTCAATGACTTTATTTATTTCCGCTAACACATCTGCTTCTGAAGCATTCTTCAATGTGTCAATAAAATCATCATGGATCATCCGTCGAGAAATTTTTGCTAATGTTTTTAGATGAAAATCATTTTGATCATCTGGTGCAATCAGACAAATACATACATTGACTGGTTCACCATCCATTGAGTTCCATTCCAAGTTGTTTTTGCAGCGAGCAACTAAAATTCCAGCTTCTTGTACGACACTATGTCTTGCATGTGGGATTGCCACACCATTTCCAAATCCTGTGGTACTTTCTTTTTCACGATTGCATAATTCTTGATAAAAAATTTCTGTGTCCGCAATTTTTCCTCTTTCAAACGCCTGTTCAGCTAGAGCATGCAGCGCTTCTTTTTGCGTATCCGCTTTCAAATCAAAGTTTAAATCTTTCTCAGTAAGTTTTTCCATTTCGTTCGCCTCCTACATTTTCATCATACAGACAATTAAAGCGTTGCAACATGTTTTATTTGTCATCTATGTAGAGACAAAACGCTCACAGAGTAAAGTGTTTGTCATCTTCATTCGGACATTTGATTAACAAAAAAAGTTTCAAGTCTTCCCCAGTATATAGGTTAGACTTGAAACTTCATTTTATTCTGTAAGCAAACAATTTAATGACTTGCCATATTCTGACACAACTGTGTCGGCAATATCTTGATCAATCTTTCCTTCTCTTTCAAGTTGCTGAATCAAGCGAATGACCTTATCGTTTTCTTTGCGTTCGCCGACGCGAATTTTTTGAATAAGTTTATCCAATTGTTTCCGTAAGGTTGGATAACTCGTGGAGTAGATTGCTGTTAATTTTTTAATTGATCCGGACGAAAGGACAAAATATTTTATAAACTCAAGCTCCTCATCGTTCAAATCCAAAATCCAACTAGGTTCTTCACCGATTTTCATATCTTCCCTCTTTTCTGCTCTTATAGCTAAACTTTTTTACGTTTCCCAAAAATTACTAAGGCGATCATGGCTAAGAAGAACAGGCCTAAAATGATTAACCCATTGCTGCGAACACTACCTGTCGATGGCAATCGTTTTGATGTTGCTGAACTACTTGCAGAGCCATTGCGATAAGTTGTGTGGGTGTTAGTCGCTGCATTATTAGTTTTTGGATCACTAGAATCACCGGTATCTGGTAAATTGATTCGCGTGTTTTCTTTTTTGATTTCTTTTTTGCTTGGCTGACTATTTTTTACCGTGAATTCAATCGGTGTTTCGTCTAATTGATAGCCTTTTGGTGCTTTCGTTTCGATCAATTGATAATTCCCATCAGTCAATCCTTTGATGAAGATCGTTCCATCTGCACTAGTAACGATTTTTTCATGCCCCGCTACCGGCTGCCCTTTTTCATCAACAAGCTTGAATTCTGCATCTGCTAGTGTTTTCCCAGTTTTACTATCGACTTTCTTCAATAGGATTTCGCCTGTTGGCACTTTCTTTTCAGGAGTGAACAGATTTTTAAAGGTCGGAACTTCATTGGCTTTGACATTTTCATAGTCTACCGATGCTTCCAGCTTGCCAGCTTTTTCTGCTACTGTAACGATGACTTTATACCCCGTATCATCGTAAGTGATCGTCGGATTTTTTTCCTCTGGGATCACTTCGGAAATCGTATAGTTGTACGTGCCAGCTTTCGTGTAGTTGATTTCAGCAAACGTAACTTTGCCATTTTCATCGTTTTTGACTGTTTGATCGAGATCGTCGCCTTTTAGGTTGAAACTAAATTCTTTATTTTTTAATTCGCGTCCGCTTAATTCTTTTTGTGCTTCTAACTTAATACTGGTTGGTAAAACTTTGTAGGTGTTCTTGAAGATTGGAACTTCGCCGGCTTTTACGTTTTCGTAGACTGCCGTGGCTTTTAGTTCGCCGGATTCTTCTTTAACCGTTACTGTTACTTTGTACTTCGTATCGTCGTAGGTAATCCCCGTTTCCTTTTCAGATGGAATGACTTCTGAGATTGTGTATTCATAGGTGCCAGCTTGGTCATAGTTGATCTCATCAAATTCGACTTTGCCATCAAGGTCATTTTGTTTCGTTTGATCGACATTATCACCTTGTAAGTTAAAGCTGAATTCTTCGTTTTTCAGTTTTCGGCCTTCTAGTTCCTTCTTCGCTTCTAGCTTGATACTGGTTGGTAATGCTTTGTAGGCATTTTTGAAGACTGGAACTTCACCGGATTTTACGTTTTCGTAAACTGCCGTGGCTTTTAACTTGCCAGCCTTTTCTTCTACTGTGACCGTTACTTTGTACTTCGTCTCGTCGTAAGTGATTCCTGTTTCTTTTTCAGATGGAATGACTTCTGAGATCGTGTATTCGTGTGTGCCTTCTTCTGAATAAGTGATCTCATCAAACTCGACTTTACCATCAAGGTCATTTTGTTTCGTTTGATCGACATTGTCACCTTTTAGGTTGAAGCTGAATTCTTCATTTTTCAGTTTTCGACCGTCTAGTTCTTTCTTCGCTTCCAGCTTGATGCTGGTTGGCAATGCTTTATACGTGTTCTTGAAGACTGGAACTTCGCCGGCTTTCACGTTTTCGTAGACTGCCGTGGCTTCTAACTTGCCAGCCTTTTCTTCTACTGTGACCGTTACTTTGTACTTCGTCTCGTCATAAGTGATCCCCGTTTCTTTTTCAGATGGGATGACTTCTGAGATCGTGTATTCGTGCACACCTTCTTCTGAATAAGTGATCTCATCAAATTCGACTTTACCATCAAGGTCATTTTGTTTCGTTTGATCGACATTATCACCTTTTAGATTGAAGCTGAATTCTTCATTTTTTAGTTTTCGACCTTCTAGTTCTTTCTTCGCTTCCAACTTGATGCTGGTTGGTAATGCTTTATAGGCATTTTTGAAGACTGGAACTTCACCGGCTTTTACATTTTCGTAGACTGCCGTGGCTTCTAACTTGCCAGCCTTTTCTTCTACTGTGACTGTTACTTTGTACTTCGTCTCGTCGTAAGTGATTCCTGTTTCTTTTTCAAATGGGATGACTTCTGAGATTGTGTATTCGTGTGTCCCTTCTGCGAGATAGTAGATTTCGTCAAAAACAATTTTGCCATCTTCATCGTTTTTGACTGTTTGATCCACGCCATCACCTTTTAGGTTAAAGCAGAATTCTTTATTTTCTAGCGGGCGACCGCTTAATTCTTTTTGCGCTGCCAGCTCGATTTTCGTATCAAGGCTGTTTGATTCTCTTTTATTTTCTAGAGTAAAAGTGTATTCAACATGATCCTTATCAATTTCAAACTCATACTCCGTATCATCTTTTACATATCCGTCTGGTGCTTTGCTTTCGACAACGACATATTTTCCGTAGCGCAGCTTGGAGAGATTATCGACTTCAGTGCCGTCTTCAATAATCTTGTCGCCTTTTACTTCGATATTTGACAGCATCAACGTTAAGTTGCCTTCTTTGTCTTTTCGATAAAGATCGAAAAAGGCGGAATCGCTCGTAATCAGTTCTTTGTTTTCGTCTAACTTTCTGAATTCCAATGACCCGTTTTTCCCGCTGGAGGTTCCTTCGCCATTCGTTGATTTCACTACGACTTCTTTGGATGTTTCTTGGATACTGATATCTTTTCCGAAGAGTATGGCTTTATTGCTGACCTTTTCATTATTGCCGATATCTGGATCAAGCATGGTTTGGTATTCTATGATGTACGGCGAATTGATTGAATCTCCCAACTTGATTGTCAGTGTTTGGGTTCCTTCAGCCAAGTCGGTTGTCACAACTGGACGATTTTCTTCATCGAAGACAATTGCTTCCCCGTCTTTTTCAAAACCGCCTGCTCCATCATCTTTTGCTTTGTAAACTTTAACGACCACATTTTTGTCGGCATCATAGACAAAGGTCTGATCTGCCATATCGATCGTATCTTCAATATATGGTTGAACGACCTTGTGACCATCCTTGTTCAATACCACCGACCAGTTGATCAAACGGTAGTCATCGCCAATACCCTGCTGCCCATTTTTATCGATCCAAGCATCCTTGTCGCTCTTTTCTGCCGGTCCTTCGACCTTTAGAGGCTCTCCGCCAGGAACTGTCATGGTCGCTACATTTTTATATTTGTAAACTTCTTCAGAGGCATCGGCAGAAACAAAGACCGCAAACATTTTTGTTTTATCTTTTAACAACTGGATCACCGGCACCCCATCGTCGTAAGTAATCTTGTAATCTGTATTCTCTTGCCATTTAGTTCCCAGCTCATTTATTTTCGTCGCCGCACTAGAAAGACCTACATCATAGATGACGATCTCACGCAGATCCTGACCTTCTCCCAAGGCTTCTCGAATCGTTGTATCCTTTGGTATTTTTGTATTCCAAAGATTGAAGATCGCTGACCAGTAAACACTGTCTACCGGAGCCTTTGTATCGCTAAACGGATTCAAATTATAAATATCTAGTTTCTTTGCAACATCTCCGTCTTTAGCAACATACGTACCAAACTTAACACCGTTATACCTTAGTATTGCATCGACCCAAAAAGCAACCTCAGAGCCATCTGTATGCGTCGCTCCATCTTCACCCGTATAAGATATTAAGGCGCTATTGTCAAAACGGATATTTGGCACCCCAAACTCATTTTTCTCCTGTTCATCAATAAAATATCTAGCGGTGTAGGTCATAATGATGGTTTCTCTGGTTTCGGCGTAAGCGCCCTTCAATTTCACAACAAATCCCGTTTTATAATCAGGATCACCGGGTAATTCTTGCAGCTCATAATCAGAAGCCGTCAAAAGCGTTCCATCTGCTGTTTTAAGCTTCAAGGTTGCTTCAATTAATTGCATGGCACTCTTGTTTTTACCATTCAAACTTTCAAAACGGTCTGTGATCACCGCGTTTTTCATAAAAATCTTGTTCGTATTGATTTCAACCGTGTAGTCGATCGTAGAATTTGTGTAATCCTTATTGTCCGCCCATTTCTTGACACCTAACTCGCCATTTACTTTGACTACTTCTCCTGCCGTCAGATCTTCTTTTGTTTCACCATCAATGATCGTCGCAAAATTCGCAACCTCTGTTCCAGGCTTCACAGGTGTTTCGAAGGCTTCCGTAGAATACTTGATTGTGTAAACTCCAGGATTTTTAAATTTCAGTGTAAAATGAACATATTTCCCGTCCTTTTGTTTAAATTCACTTTCAGGTGTCGTTACAAATTCCCAATCTTCAGCAGCAATTTCATTTCCATCGGCATCGAAAATTTTCATTGTTCCTTCCTTTAAGAAGTGAACAGCTGTGTTCGGATCACCATATTTAGAGTACATCCAATCTTTGAAAATACCACCACTTTGAGTAAAAGTGGCTTTGACTTCCCAATTGAAAATTCCTTTATCCAAGTTATAGTCTAATAATTTTTTGTAATTCGCTTTTTCATTGAATGAAATACTTGCTTCCGACGAATTCGGGCGAAAATTATCGCCTTCGATCGTCGCTTTGTTAAGAAATTCTATTTTTTCTTTATCTGCCACTTTCATTCTGACCACAATTTTTGCGGGAACATTCAATATTTCATCCTTATAGATGTATTGATAAGTCTTTGAATCTACCTGCTTATTTTGAAATTTATCCGTTGTGACCCACTCACCGGCTTCATTTTGAAGATAGAAACTGTCATACCACATCGTAAGTCCTTCAGGTATATAATCTGTCACGACGACATTTTTTAAAGGTTGGCGATCTCGATTGATCGTAATCGTCCATATAACAGTGTTGTCTGTATCGATTGCCCCTTCTTTATGGATATCTCCTTTTGCTATCGGGATGTGAATAGTAATGTCTTGACCATCTTCATCCTCAATATCTGTTACAATTTCAATTTTTTCTTTTTCATCGGTTACCTTCAACTCTGTCCTTAAATCGATCGTACCTTCGCGGACGCTCAGGTTTGTTCCATTACCATTAAATGTGACAGTCAATTTACCATTTACATCTAGGCTAAATTTCCCCATAACAAGCTGATTAACTTCATCGTACAACTCTCCCTCCACAGGATTATGCACGGAAAAATATTCTGGTAATTGATACGTATAAGTATCGCCATCTAAAATCTCTACATCATCATCTAACGACCAATCAAAATGAATCTTGATCTCCGCATCTTTCACAGCTGGATTGGCTTCGGTAAAGGCATTTCCATCCAAATCAGTAATTTTAATATTGTCAAAAAACTTTACGCCTCGTTCATTCAAACTAGGATTGTGTGTCTGCGGTTGAATTTTCTGCGCTGCTTCGGTTGCTCCTAGTGGATCAGCAGCTGGATCAACTTTTTTATCGTAATAAAGTGTCGAAACTAAATTATTTCCAAAGTCGACCGTTTCGGTCTCCACATCTTCTGCTGTTGTTTCAGCAGTCAATTCCACTATGCCTTCATAGAACTTTGCACTGGCAAAATCGGGTGCGCGACCATCTTCTGTTTCCTGATAATTTTTATTGAACTGAAAAAGCAGTTGCTGGTTGCTGACTTGATAGTTACCCATCTCGCCTAAACTACCGGCTTGATCTGGAAAATTTAGATTCGCCGGCAAATTGACAGCTGTCAGTGTCCCTTCATCGATCAAGACTGCTTGATCCAATGACCAGCTTAGTTTCGTTTTTACTGTTGCTTTATGTTTTATCGGATTGTCTTCCGTGATTGCTTGATCCTCAGTAGTAGTGATCTCTGCTTGATTGATCACAACATTCGCTGCTGTGATCGTCTCTGCGAAAATGGTCATCGGGAAAATTCCGATAATCATTCCGCAAATTGCTGTCAGTGACCAGATTTTTTTCAATTGTTTCATCCTGTTCCATCCCCTTTAAAAAGTAATATATTCTTGTCGATTGGTTTCAGTCATTTTGGTGCCATACAGAATCGTCCCAGACATACTCGCCAGCATCCGAACCAGTTCCCGTTCGCCATTTTTATCAGCAGGCGGGTTCGTAAATGGCAAGGCGCTGATTTTCTGCTCGATCGTTTCTAAAACTTCGCTGCTGTTTTTCTTGTGCTCCGCAGCCTTTTGATTCGTTTTCGGCAGGACACCTGTCGTTTTTGATGTCTCTGTTTTTTCGCTGTGCGTACTTTCCGTCGTTTCAGACGAATCACTCTCCCTCTCTCGAGCGTGATTCGTGGACTGATCTGGTTCAACGCTTTCAGTTGAAGCAGCGGATTCCCTTTTTTCTTCTATCCGATCATTTGACACAATCAGCGTATTTCCCGTATCTGATAAATCAAACGTCCGCATCGCCTGCTCTTCTTTTACTTGAGCGATCAACTTCTCACTGCTGTATATGATCGGCGCATTTGATTGATAAAACATCATCGACGGCAAAGTCAGTGCGATCAACAAATTCCTATTCATAAGCGCCTCCTTTAACAGTCAATAATAAGTGGCCAAATTCCGCCCAATCCTCCGGTGTCGGCGGTCGCTTCCAAATCATTTGATGGCAAGGAAGCGTATCGATCAGAAAATCAGATAAATAGATTTGAGTTTTGGTACTTAACTTTTCCTCATAGCAGATGTTCATGCTTTGCAAGGAACTCAGCATTGTTTGAATGTATTCGTTGTAGCTGCTGCCATGAGAAAAGTCGATACAAATAAAGACTGGATCTTCCAATTCTTCTACTGAAATCTGTGTGATCAGAAAGAATAGATAATCGTAGTACAATTTATTACGCTCTTGATCCGAATGAAACAAACCGCGTTGAGCGATCGTTTCAATGAAGTCTTGGATCAACTCATCGAGTTTTGGATTGATCTCTTGAAAATAGCGACGCTGGATTTTCGTCACAAAGGTCGTTTCACGGAAATGATAAAGCAGCCATCGGCGATTGATTCTGAGTAATCCTGAGACTAATCCGGTATCCTCTTTTAATCGCTGGATCTCAAAACGTGAGTGAGCGGCCAAATAAGTTAAAAAATCACCCACCAAATCCTCGGCCTGCCGCATTTCTTTTCCCGCGAGGAGTGTCAGCTCCTGCTTCGAGTCGATCTCCATCATCTGACAAAACAGCAGCAATGCGGCAATCTCTCGCCGCTTTTCTGTTTGAGTCAAAGAAAAATGGCTATCCAGCCATTTGCTCAGATATTCAGTGGCAGCACTTTCCTCATACTCGACGTATTCTTGATCCATTGAATGATTGTTTCTCATACGGATCAAGCCGATACTCATGAAAAACAGCAGCTTATGTTCCTTCGTTTTAGGAAGCGATAAATTCAGATAATGTTCTAAATAACGAAAAAGCTCCTTTGTTTGATGCTGGATCTCCTCATCAAATGGATTGGCTAAACCATTGAACATTTCATAATACAAACCAAATAAAAAATTTCGGAGAGTTCCTTCATCACCGATCAATTGGTTTTTCTTCAGCTGAAAGCCTTCATCGGTGAGCTGATCTTTCAAACGTTTGTATAAACGATAGGTGCTCGAACGGCTCACATGCAGCTCTTCAATCTGATTATCAAGACTTGTTTCTTTTGTTACGTAGCGGTGAAAAATCTGGTAGGAAAGACTTCGTTCCACCAAGTAAAGCCGCATTTTTTTGACGATCGCATGGGTCAAGTGGTGAACCTCGATTTCACCAGTTTCCAACAACTCGATCGTTGCGTCGTAATGATTTTCTTTCAGCTCATCCTGAAGTTCCTGCAGATATTTTTCTAGTTTATAGCGAGAAAGCTCTAAAATATCTCCAAGCTGATCAACTGAGCAATACGCATTCTTGTTTAATTCCAAATACTGAAGTAAATACCATTTATAACGGTCATCATCCATTAATAAATCGTTTGCCTGCATTTCTCGCTCCTTCCGAATCTGGATTAATTTTCGATTAATATATTTTAATTATATTATCCAGATAGCTACATTTTAATCAGCAAAATAATCTATTTGTCCTTATATTTTTAAATCTGAGCAAAAAAAAGAGACTTGCACAATACAAATCACTTTCGTTCTATAATTTAATATTAACATATTATTAATTAATGTAAAAAAATAATTGTATTTTGAAGAAATCAGCTAATTATATAGACTGTTTTTTTATTGTAGTTAGTTTCTATATTGTTTTTCTCATTTACAACCGCTTTTATGAAGGAAAGTATAAAAAAAACAGAGGCTATCCTCTGTTTTTAATCTCTATAGTACGATTGGCGATCAGAATCAAACCAACCAGATTCGATATTGTAAGAATATATCGACATATTATGGTTACTTCTTAGAAAGTACGTTTCGCGATCGTCACATATTTCTTCAATAAGTTTCCGCAAACAACAGATAAAGCGATAAAGATCATCCCAACGATAGTTCCCACAAATACTTGCGGAAAACCAGTTATATTTACGAACAAGACATTGAATGGAATGTGAAGAATTCCGAAGAAGTTCATCACTGCGACTGCTGGCAGGCCAATCCCGATCATTCCAAAAGCCCCCGTCAATACAGACAAGATTGGTAAGATAAAGATTCCTGAGAAGACTACTGCGATCCCGCTGCCGATTCGTTCAATCACGTTTCCTTTGTTTCCGCCATTTTCACCATACATATTTTTTTTATTCATTTTTTGTTCCATTTTGAACACTCCTTTTAATGTATTTATTTTTTTGAAGCATTGTTAAACACTTTTTAATACCGAACGACGGTATGTATAACTTTAAAATAAAACTGCCTTTGATTGAAGGCAGAGATTATTTTTTTTGTTCGTAAAGCTTGCGAAATTTCTCTAGGCGTTCGATTGCGACCGCGTCAAAAACTTCGATTCCTAATTTTGCCATCATTTCTTGGAACAACGCGAAACGATTGGCTACGTTGTTTGGATCATCCTCATGGATCAGCGGGATTAGCCAAATATTGATCAGCAGCAGGATCACTTCCGCTAATTCCTTAGGATACTCTGTTTGGATTGAGCCATCCGCGATCCCCTCTTCAATGATCGGCTGCACATAGTGCGGAGCTGATTCTTTAAAAATCCCTTCTAACTGCATCACTAACATCTGAGGGTTTTTAATAAAATCTGGGGCCATCTGAAACATATCCTCTTGGCGTGGATTATCCAATGCCGATGTGAATAAGGCCTGAAGCTTTTCTAACCCAGTCATATTTGCATTTTTTTCAAGTCGCTTGATATGGTCTATTTCATTGTCGTTGCCTTGATATAGTTTATCCATCACACCATTCAAAATGTCTTCCTTTGATTTGAAGTGATGATAGATCGCACCTTTTGATAAGCCGCCAAGGTTATTGACGATATCTTGGATCGACGTATGCTCATAGCCTTTTTCTAAAAACAGCTGCATCGATACATCTAAAATCTTATTCACTGTTTCTTCTGGGTATTTGTTACGAGCCATGATTGACAACTCCTCATCCATACATTCGGTTGGTATGTATATAATATAATCTTTTACAATACTTTTGTCAACGCTTTTTCAAAAAAAGATTTAAAATGTGTTTTTCATTGAAATGATTTCCTTCGCTGCCGCCTTGCGTGGAGCTTTCCTTTTAGCTGTTGATACCTTAAAAACTGCTGGCGTTCACGTTTTATTGCTTTATAGCGCTTGGGCTGTTTCTTATAAAATTCTTGATGATAGTTTTCCGCTGGCCAAAAGGTATCTGCTTCTTTGATTTCTGTAATGATCGGCTTGCTGTATCTGCCAGAATCGATCACTGCTTGCTTTGTTTCTTCAGCGATCGCTTTTTGTTCTTTAGTTGTTGTAAAGACGATGGGACGATATTGCGCGCCGCGATCTTGAAATTGTCCAAAGGCATCCGTGGGATCGGTGATCTGCCAATAGAGGGCGATCAATTCTTGATAACTCACCACTCGTGTGTCAAAAATGATTTCCACGGCTTCGACATGTCCAGTCGCCCCGCTGCTGACTTGATCGTAGCTGGGATGCTCGATAGTGCCGCCGGTATAGCCAGATAAAACCGAGTCGATCCCAGGCTGCGTTTCAAAAGGTTCCACCATGCACCAGAAGCAGCCGCCCGCAAAAATCGCCCGTTCTTGGTAAGCAGGATCAGTAACTAAGTGATGCTCTTTCACGGATTGGTCGACGGCGGTTTCCTCTCCGGTAATCAGCTGATAAAAATCCGTCACATCCGGTGTTAAATTATTTCGCAATGCTAACGGACGCAGCTCGGCCTCCAGCTTGGCTAGTTGTTCGTTGAAATTTGCCTGATCACCTAGCGCGTTTTTAGTCGTCGTTAATAAGTAGCGCTCCCACTCGCGAGTATTCGGATTCAAAATCAGATTATACAACTGCTTCAGCACTTCTTCTTGAGTCATTGACATGCGCTCCACTTCCTCACTGACTAAATTCATCTGCAATTTACCACAATTTTGGGAAATATTCGAATAGTAGGATTGGAGCAGCTATGGCTATTTCAAACAAAGAATATTACTCACAAAAAAGAAGGATCACAAAATTTGCGATCCTTCTTTTAACTATTACAGCAGTTCAAAACCTGCTTGCTGCGTATCATTGGCATTTCGACCGACAAAAACGATAAATTCGCCTGCTTCAGTGCCAAACTGCATATCTTTCATATAGTAGTATAAATCCTTTCGCTGAAGAGAAAACTCAACGATCTTTTCTTCATGCGGCAGCAATCTTACTTTTTGGTATTTTTTTAATTCCTTGATTGGCCGAACGACCGAGCCGGTAACATCCTGAATATACAGTTGAACTGTTTCCAACCGTTCATAGTCAGAAGCATTTTTCAGCTTGATCGAGACAGTTAAATCATCGGTCATTTGCGTTGAGCTTAGTGTCAGTTCGTCATAAACTACCGTGCCATAACTCAAACCAAAACCAAATGGGAACAGCGGAGCATTTGAACTGTCTAAATACTTTGTAACAAATCGACCGCGATGCGTGCTGCTGTTCAGCGGACGTCCTGTTTTAAATTCGTTGTAGGACATTGGCAGCTGACCAACATTTTCTGGAAAGCCCATGCTGAGTCTGCCGGATGGATTGACCTTGCCGAATAGAATATCGACAAGCGCATTTCCACCCTCAGTTCCCGGGAACCAGGCCTGGATAATGGCATCCATCTGCTCAACCTCTTTAGCAAGCGTCAACGGCCGGCCGCTGATGGCAATCAAAATATTCCTCTTGCCTAATGCGACCATTTTCTCCATAAATTCTTTTTGTATCGCCGGTAAAGAAATATCCGTACGGCTGCCTGCTTCGCCGCTTTGCATCGTGTGTTCACCCATCGCATAAATGATGATGTCCGCATTTTTACCAGCCTCGAGTGCTTTGTTCAACGCCGCTTCCTGTTCCACCTTCGACATTCCTAACGAATGGATCTGTTCTTTGGTTGCGCCGAACTCTCCTAAAAACTGATAATCTGCTAACAGGTCGCAGCCTTTTTCATAAGAAAATACTTCTTTGCTTAGTTCCTTTTCGAGCGCTGCTTTAATGGAAACCACATCAGAGCTTTTTCCATGGACCGCCCACAACCCGATCAGATCCTGTTCATCACCATAAGGTCCGACTAATAGAATTTTCTCCTGATTGGGTTTTAAAGGAAGCAGTTCCTCTTTGTTTTGCAATAAAACGATCGCTTCTTGGGCGACTTTGCGGGCCAAGCTTCTATTTTCTTCTGTTAATAAAGTCTGTTGTTCCCGCTGAACGGTGCTGCCGCGATAAGGATCTTCGAACAAGCCTAACTCATTTTTCAGCTTCAATACACGCCAAACTGCGTCATTGACTAATTCTGGATCGATGGCTCCTTCTTTGACCAACGGCTCCAGCTCATTGGCGTAGCAGCCGGTCTTCATATCGATATCATTCGTAGCCTTCATCGCTAACAAGGTCGCTTCCCGTTCATCTTTGGCAACACCGTGAGCAATCAATTCTTGGACAGCAGCGTAATCAGAAATGATCACTCCGTCAAAGCCCCATTCGTTGCGGAGAATTTCTTTCAATAAGAACTCATTGCCTGTGGCAGGCATACCATCATACGTATTGAAGGAGGTCATGACTAATTTCGCTCCCGCATCAACTGCCGATTTATACCCGCTTAAATAATCTTGTCTTAAACGACGTTCGCTCATATCCACGGTATTGTATTCCCGCCCGGCCTCTGCGGCTCCATAGGCAGCAAAGTGTTTGACACAAGAAGCGATTCCTTCAAAACTTTCATCTTGTTCCTGCTGCAATCCGCGAACCATCGCTTCTGCAAAATCAGCATTCAATTGAGGGTCCTCTCCTGTTGATTCTAAAGAGCGTCCCCAGCGAGCATCGCGAACTAAATCCACCATCGGCGCATACGTCACATGGGCACCAGCAGAACGTGATTCTCGAGCAATGACACCGTAGGCCTCCTCGATCAGCTCAGGATTCCACGTCGCACCTAAGCCCAATGGTATCGGAAAAATCGTGCGGTAACCGTAGATAATATCGGCCATAAACAGCAGCGGGATTTTATGCTTGCTCTTTTTTAAGTATTTCTCTTGGATGGTGCGGGTCGTTTCAGCTCCTGTGACATTCAAAACAGAACCGACAACATCGATCGTCTCCTGCGTAATGCCTAATTTCTTTTTCGGTCCAACCGCTAATTCTTCACTATGGAAGAAATCACCAGATAGTTGGACCAATTGACCGACTTTTTCCGTCCACGTCAATGAATCCAGCAGCTCTTTTAGTTTTGCTTCTTGCATTAGTCATTAACTCCTTCAGCAGCTTGTTCTTCTTTATAGGTACGCATATCTAGGCGTTTGAACCACGGGTACCATAAAACCGGCGACAAGACTAATTGGATAAATAATTGTAATAAAATGATCGAGATGCTGCCTTCGACCGCTGCGTGGAAGCCGAGCGGCAACCCAAAGATCGCCTGAACTCCAATAAATTTTGCGACGATTCCGAGTTTGGTCAGTACATAGGCCAAGGTCAATGCGATGGCATTGTTGGTAATAAAAGGAAATGCCAGATCAAAATTCAATACTAATGGTGTCCCAAAAATGACTGGTTCAGTGATTCCAAACATCGCGGGAACGATCGATATCTTTCCGACTTGGCGATATTGCTGGCTCTTAGCCCGCAGCATCAGTAGCACTAATCCCAAACCTAAGCCGCTCCAAGTAATGATATTAAAGAATGCCAGACCTACGATGTTCGGCGGAGTCAATCCCGCCTGAACTGCATTCAAGTTTTCCAAGTCCATCGCTAACCATAAGGGTGTAACCAGCGGCAATATTACATTGGTCCCATGAATCCCGAAGAACCATAAAACTTGCTGCAACAGACTTAATAAGATCATCACTGCGATCGAACCGCCCACACCTTTCAGCGGTTCTTGGATAATGCTGTAAACAAATTGATGCATGCTGCCAAACGCTGTCAGACTAAACAATAAATCAACAATAGCAAATAATAGTCCAATCAAAATCGTTGGGATCAATGCTTCGAATGTCTTTGTCACCATAGGCGGCACACCAGCCGGCATCTTGATCGTCCAGCCGCGATGCTTGATCGCTAAGTATAAACGAGCGCTTACAATCCCGACGATCAGCGCAGAGAACACACCTTGAGCGCCTAGCCAGTTCGTTGGAATCCCCATTGAATCATCCGCCATTTTCCCTAAAGGAGTAATGATCAGAAAACTAATCAAGGAAATTATCGAAGCAGAAATCGGATCTTCGTCTTCATCCAATTTTTTTACTAAGTGATACGCAATTAATACCGCGATATAGACTGCCAGAGCACCGAGCGTCATGGTATTTACTTTAGACAACAGTTCAGTCAGCTTATCCAGCTTTGCTAAGGCTGGCACCATCCCCATCAAGACAACGATCAATACCGACATTGAACCAATGAAAAGCGGACCCAAGGTTGCCATCATGGCGCCGGATATTGCCTGCAAGTAAGGGTTGGCACCCAGTTTATCAAACCATGGATTCAGTTTGTTAAATAGATTTGTGAATTTTTCTTTCAATGTTGCTCCTCCTCATCAAACGATTGTTATAACGCTTTCATTATAGAATCGTTAGTGGTTCCAAGTCGTTCCGCTTTTTTACGACAAAGTGGAAATTTAATTACTTTTTTTGAGAAACTGCTGGCGAAACTTTTGCGGCGACATGCCAAATTTATTGCGAAAAACGTTGTAAAACGTCTTATTCGTCGCAAAGCCATTATTCAACCCAATTTCCAAAATCGTTTTATCAGTGTCCCGCATTTCCTTGTAGGCGGCATCTAATCGAATAGAATTGAGGTATTCAGTAAAGGTGATTCCCATAAATTTTTTGTAGAAACGCGAAAAATACGACGGATTATAATTAAATATTTTTGCTACCTCTTCGATCATCAAATTTTGCGTGTGATGATCTTGAATATATTGGTTGACCACTTTCATTTTCTCCAAGTACTTAAAGGATTTGATCTCGTAAATATTGGCACTAGAAAATGTATTACTTTCGCAAAGAATGGCTAACAATTCATAAATCTTCGCTTTCACGTACAAATGATTGACTAAATCGGCCGAAGAAAAATTCTGATAGATGAACAGCAAACAAGCCAGCGCCTCTGAGTATTGCTGATCGGGGATCGCCTTGAACAAAAACTGCTTGAGATACTGCTCCTCGGTGATTCTTTGCAGATATTCCAAAGGAAACTGGATCACTAAACACTCGCCTAAAACCGGACTTCTCGTTGAATGAACATGATTCGAATTGATAATAATGAATTCCTGCGCCTTTAAATGATAGGTTTGTCCTGCGAAAATGACCTCCAGTTCACCAGAAAAGCAAAAAAGCAGCTCTAAGCTTTCATGCCAATGGGGTGGAATCAGACGGTCGGATGATTTTGAATGAAACGAAAAGATTTTATACGGGTAATTATCTGTTGGTGAGATTTTTTCATACTTCATATTCCTACCTCGCTTTTCCAAATTTTATTACTTGTAACGTACCCAATCCGCTAAAATTAAGCAAAAGAAAAACTCAAGGAGCAACCAATTTGGTTTTTTCCTTGAGCTTTTAATTTTAATCGATTATCAAGATATTACAATCGAAGCTGCGCTTAAATATTCAAAATCCCTTTGATCTTACGGAAGGACACGCTGTAGATGATCAGCTGATAAATGAGTATCAAGCCAAGCAGGGCGCTGTCCATCATTAGCGCGCGAGTTTCATTGCTGGTGATTTGTCCGTCATTCACTCCAAAGATCAGTAACGTAAAGGCATAAATCATGAGCGCTGCCACAAGTGTAGGAACAACGAATAATTTATTTAATTGATTGATCACACATTTGCGAATGTAGCGATTGTTCGCGCCTAAACGTTTCAAGTCTTCAAACAGCTGCTGATTGGTCAAACCAATCGTAATACTTCTCGTATAAGAGATTACTCCGACAGCTGCTAGACAAATGATCGCAACATAAATGAAGACTAAGAAATAGACCGCTGTGGTTTGAAAGAAGGTGTTTTGCACCAAAATCTTCAT
Organism: Enterococcus hulanensis; assembly: GCF_005405485.1. Classification (GTDB taxonomy): domain Bacteria; phylum Bacillota; class Bacilli; order Lactobacillales; family Enterococcaceae; genus Enterococcus_A; species Enterococcus_A hulanensis. The sequence continues at coordinate 79,506 of NZ_BJED01000003.1, forward strand.
CATGGGATAATACTTCCAATACTCCATTAGATCATGATTTTCCACTGTAAGTTTCATTTTCTCGCCATAATCGTAGCGCTGATTTTCAGTTAATGCTTTTGATTCTTGATAGGCATCATAATTTTTTTGGACCGCCATTTTTGGTGACGCTTTTGAAAGAAACACTTGATACAGTTCTTGAGCAAAGGGATACGACACCTCCACATCTGCCACATTGAAGAGAATCTGTTTTATTTGGTGCTTTGCATTTAACTGACTGGTGATTTTATGATAATCCTGATCATTCAAAATATATCGCGAATTGCCGTTATTGATCAATTGCTGAGAAACGATGGTACCGGCAAACTTTAGCGCTGTCTTTTGTTTGGTCACTGGATTCGTTACTTGATCCATATCGCTATCTTTTTCAAAAAAGCTTTCTGTCGCTTCTTTTCCTTTGATCTTGTAATATGTTCCTTCTGGTACCACCAGCTTTTGCTTCATTTCTTGATTGAAGGTCGTCGCGTCGATAAAATCGGCTAAGCGATAATCTGGGATGTATTCTTCTTTTAACTTGCCGTCATCTGTCCAGTCCCGTTCAACACCGCTGATTATAAGCTCTGAAAAGATGATTTCTTGATATCCTTTGATTTTAACATCGTGTTTTTTCGCGAGTCGGTAGATAGCTGCTTGATCCACCTCATCTTCTGAAAGCTGGTAATGCAATGTATAATCAGCAGGTGATTCTAAAACAGATTGCCTTGAATTGGCTAGCTGCGGCGGGTAAAAACTGGCAAAGATGCTGGCAGCCAGCAATAAAGCGACAATACTCATATTGCGAACCGTTTGACGTCCTTGAAATTTCATCATATTTGCAGCGATCAAATGATTATAATACTGCTGCGGATTACGGCCGCGTTTGTTTTTCATAATCGTATAGGTCATGATCCGATAAATTCCCACTAAAGAAAGCAAATAGGTTAAATTCCAGAGGGCGGGAAGCTGAAAGCCCATGTGGCCTACAACGGTCCTTCCAACAAAGCCTAAAAGGACACCTGCAGCTAACAGGACAACACCCGAAACCCCATACTTAGTAGTGACAGGGCGCAATGGCTCACTCGTTTGCTGATGGTATAAAATCTCCATCATATCTGTTCGACGAACAAAACGATACAGCTGGAACAAAACTAAAATCATCGAAACAAGGCCAAATGCAGCTCCGATGGCAACACCGGTAAATGATAACCCTAAAGTCATGTCGCCAAGATTCGACAACACCAGTTGAAAAATCCGCCAAATCAGAAAAGCTAAACCAATCCCGAATAAAACTCCGCTGACAATGCAAGCCAGCATTAATTGCAGCAGCTCGATCGTTAGTTTTTTGGCTAAATAATTCTTTTTGGCCCCTAAGGCTAAAAAGACTCCCGTTTCACGGCTTTTATATTTCAAAAACAAGCCTGCTGAGTAGACGATAAAAATCAGACACCCGGCCAGTGCGATCGCAAAGATCATCATGACTTGCTTCCGACTGTCTCCTCCGACTGGCAGCGTCTGCTGGACGAGTGTACTATACAGCATCACCGCATAGGAAGTGATTAATAGCACCGAAAAAGTCATGCAGAACACAAATTGCAGATAATTGCGCTGATTGTATTTCCGCAGCTTCTTTAATAAATCAGACATGGATAGCTTCATCAGGATTGCCCTCCAATTCTTTTAATATTTGGAGCAATTCATCAAAGAATTGTTGTCTGGTACCCTTTCTTACCAGCTCGGTAAAAATCGTACCGTCCTTCATAACCAATACGCGATCACAATAGCTCGCTGAAAAGGTATCGTGGGTCACCATGAAGATCGTTGCTCCTAATGTACGTTTGGCTTCGATAAAGGCTTCGATCACAGTATCACGAGATTTACTATCAAGATTTCCGGTCGGTTCATCGGCTAATAAGATCAGCGGGTCATTCATCAACGCTCTGGCTACTGCCGTCCGCTGTTTTTGTCCGCCAGAGATTTCCACCGGATATTTGTTGGCAATCGAATCGATCCCAAATAATTGGAGCAGCTTCGTCACCTTCTGTTCCATCGGACGATACGGTGCTTGCGTGATTACTTTAGGGACACAGACATTTTCAAAGATCGTCAATCCATCCAGCAGCATAAAATCCTGAAAAACAAAGCCTAGCTTCTTATTGCGTACCTCAGCCATCGCTTCTTCATCCAAATTCGCCAACAAAGTATCATCTAAACGAATCTCCCCTTTTTCATAGGGAATAAAACAGGAAATACAGTTTAATAAGGTCGTTTTCCCGCTTCCTGACGGTCCCATTACCGCTACAAATTCACTTTCATCGATGGTAAAGGTCACGTCCTTCAACACGTCATACTGGACCCTGCCAGTATGAAAACTTTTGTATAAATGATCCACAGTTAACATTTTTCTTCCTCCTATTTCACAGAGCTGACACTCTTGTTTGCTATACCCTTATTCTAAGAAAATCGATCGCTTTTACCTATGAGTCATTTTGTAAACTTTGACGCTTTTTATGTCATTTTTGGTTATCTTTTAATGATATAATGATGAAAAATGGAGGGTTGTGAAATGTTAAAGGTTGTTTGTTGTGATGATGAAAAAGAAATGCGCAAAGCATTGATAAAAATAATTGAGCCGGCCTTGCAGCTGCAAGGACTTGACTATCAGGTTAGTGAGTTTTCTTCGGGGGAAGAATTACTTAGCAGCAGCCGGCAAGAAGCCATTGATCTGCTTTTTTTAGATATTGAAATGAACACTTTGGATGGCATCGAAACAGCCAAGCGGCTGCGAAAAATCAATCAGCATGCGGTGATCGTCTTTATCACAGCTTTTGCTGATTTTGTCTTTCAAGGATATGAAGTGAAAGCCTTGAATTACCTATTGAAGCCTTATGGCGAGGAAAAGATTATTGAGGTTTTACATAAAGCCCTAGATGAGCTGGAGACGGCCCAGCCTAAATATTTTGTCGTCGAGCAAAAAGCCGGCATCACTAAAATAGCGCTGAAGGATATCTGCTATTTCACCAGTGACCGCCGCATGCTTACAGTAGTAACCGTCAAAGATTCCTGCACCTTTTATGGAAAGCTGAGCGAGCTCCGGCTGCCTGATCACTTTCTCAGAATTCACAATCGCTTTTTAGTCAATTTGAACTATGTGGATCAAGTCGAGTCCGCTTTTCTTTATTGCAATCGGGAACAATTACCCATCAGCAGGAAATACCGTCAGTCGCTGATGGTCAGCTTTGCTAAGAACATGTTAGGGTAGGTGGTCGAATGATTATAATTAAAATTCTCGTTAATCAGGGGACTGCTTTACTTGGATCGTATTTTCTTTATCAGCTGATCGCGACATTTATTCCTGTTAAAGAAAATCAGTTCCTTCAATTACTACTTTTTTTTATAAACTTTATTGCCATATCGTTGCCTATTTATCCCAATGATGCGACAAATGTATGCTTTATCTTTCTGTTTTTTTCGGCCGCTTTTCTATTGTTTTTAAAAGGCCCCGTCATACACAAAATTTCTTTAGTGCTGTCTTTATATCCCTTTATTGTGGCATTGAACTTTTTATTGGAAGACATCGGAATGAGGATTTGGCTGGCTGGAGGAAAAATGCTGGCTTTGGATTATTTTCTGCATGGAACAGCGCATTTGCTGCGGGGCTTGATTTGGTACGGCATGTATCGCTTTTTCAGCTATTCATTGCCTTATGCAAAAACGCAGATCCCAGCTAAGTTCTGGCTGATCCTTGATTTTATCTGCTTGACGCCGCTAATTGCCATGATCAGCTTGATTATCTTTACCCCGTCAGATGCACGAATGATCTATCCGGCTGCTTTTGCTTGTATTCTGACCAGCATCTGCAGTTTGTATATGACCGGTCACATCGCGAAAAGCTTTCGCTACAAATTAGAAAATCAAAGTTTGCAAATGCAAAAGGAGTATTATCAGGAATTAGAAGGGAATCAAAAACAGCTGCGGAAAATTCATCATGATATGAATAATCACTTTAGTGTCATGCTCAATTTGATGCGGGAAGAACAGCCGGAGCAGGCCGAGGAATATTTAGCAAATTTAACAAAACAGCATAGCCTCGCTAATCATATTTTTTGTAAAAATAGTATCGTCAATGCCGTTTTGAATGCCAAATATCAAATGATGCAGGATTATCAAATCAAGTGTTCGATGCAGTTAGACATTGATACGCTGATAACGATCGATGATATTAGTCTCTGTTCATTGTTTGGCAACACGCTGGATAATGCTATTGATGCCGCAAAGGACGCGGCGAAAAAGGAGATTACCTTAAAGGCTAGATACTATAACGGTTTTTTCAGCTATGAGATCAAGAATACGAAGATTAAAAAAATCCAGAAAAAAGGAAATCGTTTTTTCTCTACCAAGGAACAGCCGGACGAGCACGGCATTGGGCTGCAAGCCGTTAAATCAATTGTTGAAAGCTATGACGGCACCTTGGATATCACCTATGATGACAAACGATTTTCCGTAGTTGTCTTAATCAGCGATATTTAAAAAGCGAAGTGGCACCTAGTAAACTAGGTCACTTCGCTTTTTTTGCTTATAGTAATTCTTTTCTTAATGTCGCATCATCGACCGGTGATAAGTATTTGGGTGCGATATCCAATACGGTAAAGGCACCGTATTGTTTTTCTGCTGCCAAGCGAGCACATGCTCTGGCATAAGCAACTAATACACTGGCAGTAAATTCAGGATTGCTTTCTAGTTGAAGATTGTATTCGATCACTTGCTTCGTGTTCTCATGAGTTTTCCCTGTCCGTAAGACCGTTCCGCCGTGAGGCATTGCACGGTGATCGCGCTTCAGTTCTGCTGCTGAAATAAAATGAACGATCGTATCGTATTCATCAAAGTAATTCGGCATCGTCACGATTTCTTCTTTGATCGCCGCTTCATCAGCGTCTGCTTCTAAGACCACGAAACACTCCCGCAAATGTTTGTCTCGAGTCGTCAATTCCAGCTTTTCACCGGCTTTTAATTTCTCGATAACTTCACTTTTAGGGATCGTATATTGGATCGCGTCGGCAACGCCTTTGATTCTTCTCAAGGCATCAGAGTGCCCTTGGCTGACACCTTTGCCCCAGAAAGTATAGGTCTCGCCTTCTGGTAAAATACTTTGAGCATACAAACGATTCAAGCTGAACAAGCCGGGGTCCCAGCCTGTCGAGATCACTGAAACAGTTTGACTTTCTTTCGCCGCCTGATCGACATTGGCGAAATGTTCAGGAATTTTCGCATGGGTATCAAAGCTGTCGATCGTATTGAAGTTTTTCGTAATCGCTGGTGTTTGGACAGGCAAGTCGGTCGCCGAACCGCCACATAAAATACAAACATCGATTTTGCCTTTTTGTGCTTCCAGCTCATCTAACGTATAGACTGAAGCGCCATCGGTCTGCACGGTCGCTGGATCTCTTCTTGAGAATACTCCGACTAGTTCCATATCTGCATTCTGCTTCAACGCTCGTTCCACACCGCGCCCTAAGTTTCCATATCCGACAATTGCTATTTTGATCATTCGTTGTCCTCCTAATCCTATTTATTAGAATTATACTATAAATAGAAGATCAGCATTAGAAAAATCTCATTCCGTAAAAAGGAAGCTGCTTTAAGAACCTCTCAAGTACTTTAAACTAAATCATATTTAAGCAAGCTGTCAACGGCAGTCAGCACCGCATCCTCTTTGGTTCCGATCGGTTTCCAGCCCAAAACCTCTCTGGCTTTCGCGTTGCTGACATTGCGGTTCATCTCAGCCATGAATTGCCCTTCTTTCGCTGTCGCATTAAAGTGAGAGGCTAGTTTCAGCAGCCCATTAGGCATTGTTCTTTTTGAAACCTGTTCAGCTAATTGCGGACGTTCTTTCCGTATTAAGGCCGCGATCTCCGGCATCGAGATCATTCCGTCCGTCGAGGCAATGAAACGCTGTCCGGCGGCGGCTGGTGTGGTCATTGCTCGAATGTGCAGATCAACAACATCCCGGACATCGACAACGTTCAATTGGATATTCGGAATCATCTTCATCGAACCGCTGGCGATCCCTTTCAATAAATCAAAGCTGCCGGAAACATGGCTGTCTAGTGATGGTCCAAAAATCGCCACGGGATTGATCGTCGCAAATTCCAGGCCGTTCCCTTCTGTTGCGATAAACTTCCAAGCCGCTTTTTCGGCTAATAGTTTTGATTTTTCATACGCGGAAAGACCCTTGGCATTTTCATCCGTCCAATCCTTTTCGGTAGTAACGGTCTGCCAGTCCTGATTAGTAAAACCCACCGCGCCGAAATTCGAAGTCATTACGACCCGTTTCACCTTTGTACGAGTCGCTGCTTTTAAGATGCGGATGATTCCTTCGATCGCAGGCCGAATCACTTCTGTTTCATCCTTGGGAATCTCAAAGAACACAGGTGAGGCAACACTTAGTACATAATCACGATCTGCCATCGCCGCCTCCCAATTATCATCCTTTGAAAGATCCGCTTCGATAAATGAAAGCCGATCAAGATTCGATACCCCATTATTCCGCAAGGTAGTAAGCACCTTGTCTTTGCTTTTCAATGAACGCACCGTTGTCCGAACATCGTAGCCTTTGTTTAATAATTGCAAGAGCATTTGCATGCCTAAAAAGCCTGTGCCGCCTGTTACTAATACTTTGTCTGTCATCATTGAAGACCTCCATCAATTTTTACCTACTTTAAACCCTGAACCATGGTTTATGGCAAGAGAATTGACCAAAAAAGTTTTGACTGTCATTTTACTAAAGTAAGAAAGGCTTCGCGAACTCGCTCAGCTTTTGAGCAATAAGACCAAAATATTTCTAAATTGCTTCTCAAATTTCGAAATATTTTTGCTTATTGCCGATAAAGCTAGTTCGTGAAGCCAGACATGGATATACCCGCTACAAAGCGATTTATTCATGTTGAAATTCTATACTTTCTTTATAGTCAAAAAACCAAGAAACGGATGACTGCGTGCAATCCATTTCTTGGTTTTTAATTGATAAATCAGCTAGAAATTCTCATTCAGACATTTTTCAACATCGACCTTATTATTTTTACATTGCACCCCTTTTAAAACAAAGTCTTCGTTATACTCACCAACGCTTCTCTCCGTATTGGTATGTCTCGCTTTATCCTCGGTAATATCATAAAGGTAATAATAGTATCGCTCAAACGGTTCCCCGTCAATCTCCTCATAATACTTATGCTTTACAGAAAACTGTACCATCGACTGGGTGTCCGGCAACGAAAAGACCTCATCGTCACTCTCTCCTTCTACCTGCACATCCATGTCATCTGTATCTAAGTGATAGTTTCCGCCTTTACTTGTAACTACCTTGATTTGTTCGGCACTTCCGTTTTCATTTTCAGAAATAAAAGCAATCAGATAGTTTTTCTCATGTTTCTCGCTGGCATAAAACCAGACAGTGTCATAGTCCTCAGAATTATTCTTATTGTATAGTTTCTGAAGCTTCCCCTTCATATCCATTGCACTACCCTTGTCCAATGAACTGCTTGTTTCCTGTGCTGCTGATGTTTGTTTGGTTGTACTTTCTTGATTCTGCTTTTCAGTGCTGTCGTTCTGACAGGCAGATAAAGAAAATACCGCTAAAACAAACAAAACCCCAATAAATTTTTTCATTTTCACTCCTCCTTTACTACTTCAAAGATAGCAGAACATGCGGGGCAATAAAAGCTTTCTTGATATATACGAACGAAAAAAACCGCAGGCAGCTTCCATAAAATGGCTGCTGCCTGCGGTTTATATCGTTTACAATAAATGATTGTCCTTCAACACATCACCGATATAGGTATCTTCCACTTTCTTAACGAAATGCTCCAGCACTTTTTTCTCAACGAATGGCAGATCCATTTCAGAAAGCTTCTTACGATCGCTCAAGTAATAAACTGAGTTGGCTAAGGTTCGAATGTCATACGCTGAAGCAAAGACTTCAGGCACACCGCGTTCGATGTCTAAGAAGGAATAGACAGCTTCCATCGCAGTCCGAACAGAATATTCAGTGGTGAAGACGGTATCTCGTTCCGTTTCGGCGAAGTTTCCGATGAAGGCCAAGTTTTCCGACCCGTTTGGAATTACTAATGGGCGGTCGCCTGGTTCCCGCAGCATGAAGTATGACGTGATAAACGGCATATAAACTGGGGTCACAACACAAGATTCTTCTGAGAATTTCTTAATGTCATCTTCTGGCACACCTAAGTGATACATCAATTCTTGTACGATCTCTTGCCCGCTGCATTGTTCAATCGGTTTCTTGATGTAGTTTCCGGGAGTATTAGACAATAAGCCATAGACCCAAGTGACGGTTTGCTGATCGTTTTGTTCCTTGAAATGCGGTTGGCGGTGGGTCGCAAAGCTCATTAACCAATTAGAGTCTTTGATGGTAATGATCCCGCCGGTCACGATTCTTCCGGTACGCAATTTCCGTTTGGTCAAGCGTGAAATATAAGGTTCGATATCAAAGTTTTCCCAAGTGACTGTTGCCGAAACAAACCAGCTTTCATCCGGTAAATTGTCGCAAAAGACTTCTGGATGACCGAATTCTGGTGATTGCTTCGCCAAGTTTTTCCATAGATTCCAGCTGCCGCCTAATTCATGAGTAATTGGCGCAGGTGTATGGTGATCGCCTTCTGTGGAACTTTCAGTGATCGAACCATTAGTAACAAAGACCAAATCGTTTTCTGTCAGTTCGATTTCTTCAGCTTTGCCTGAACGGGTCAGCAAGATTTTCTTCGCAACCTTTTTGTCAGGTGTTGCTTCGACTTGGATATTGTTGATCTTGGTTTCGTATTGGAAATCAACTCCGTGATCATTCAAAAATGACAACAATGGTTTTACTAATGAGTCATATTGATTGTAGCGGGTAAATTTCAAGGCGGTAAAGTCCGGCAAGCCTTTGATATGATGGATGAAACGCATTACGTAGCGGCGCATTTCAATCGCTGAATGCCATTTTTCAAAGGCAAACATCGAGCACCAGTACAGCCAAAAGTTGGATGCAAAGAATTCTTCGCCAAATACATCTTCGATCTTCTTGCCGATCAATTGATCCTCTGAGGTCATAAACAAATCGACTAATTCCTTTTGAGCTTTTTTCGACAAAGTAAAGTCGCCATCATCCTCTGCTCGTTCGCCGCGGTTATGAATGATCCGGCAATTTGATGAGTTGGGATCATCATGGTCCAACCAATAAAATTCATCCAAGACGGACGCATCTTCTACTTCCAATGACGGTACAGAGCGGAATAAATCCCATAAACATTCAAAATGATTTTCCATTTCACGTCCGCCGCGGGTCACAAAACCGTCGTGGGGAATGAATTTCCCATCCAAGGAGCCGCCGGATAAGGAAAGCTCTTCAAAAATGTGAATCCGGTCACCCTTCATTTGGCCATCTCTGATCAGAAAAACAGCAGCGGCTAATCCAGCCAATCCAGCACCAACAATATAAGCGCTCTTCTCATCAACGCCTGCTGGTTTTCTCGGCCTAGCAAAAGCTTCGTAATTTCCATTCGTATATCTCATGATGTTCCCTCCTCTAATAATCTAGTTTCAGCATACCAGCAGGGAATTTTTAATGAAAACAAGACGCTCTTGCGTTTTGGAAAAACTAGACTATTTCGCCAATTTGTCTAAAAAATCTGATCAATAACTCAAAAAAATCAGTCGAAATGAATTTTCTCCGCAAAAAATCACTCAAACACTTTTGACTAGTCGCGCTTCGCAAAAAGAAAACTAGCATTTCTATTTTTGCCCAGACTAAAGAAGCCTGATTGACTCAATTTTTTTTCAATCATGCAGTTTCTTGAATTGGTCAAAACAGCTACTTAACTATTTCCGTTTTTTCTTTTTCTTCTTTTTACCGCTCTGCTTGGCGGCTTCTCGTTGAAGGCGTCTGTTTTCCCGTTCCTTTTCTATCTGGGCCTCGCTTTTGCCATAGCGCATGTGAGAGGTATCTGGTTTTTTCGGCAAATCTAGCGGCTTATTCGTTTTTTTCTTCGCGGCGGGCTGTGCCTTTGCTTGATCTTTACTTTTATCTGAGGTCGACGGATTCACTGGTGAAGCGGATTCATTTCCGCTTGAGGTTTCAGCTTTTTTAGCCTTTTTTGCTGATGGGGCGCGGTTTCCGATCCGTTCTGTTGGCGATAATTCTTCTATCAAGGCTTTGTCATCATCAGATTTTTGATCAGCCGATAATATTTGACCTGTTTCATTTTTGACTGACGTGCTGTGAACAGACTGCTTTTGAGGATTTTCTTGTTGAGGTGTACTCTTTTCAGTATCATCTGTTGCTTCAGCGGCTGCCGCTTTCTTTTCCTTGCGGCTATTGTGAGCAGATGCGATAGTCATTCCCGGTGTTTTATAGCTGACATATTCAACAAATTTCCTCACTCCGGCATTTTCAAAAACCGTCAGGATCGATAAAGTCCGTAAAATATTCTCGGTCTGTTCTTCGTTTTTCGTTGGATCTGTATCAGGAATCGTCAATTTATGCTTTTTCCCGGCAGCGTCTTCAAAAACAGATTCCACATGATAAACAAGACCTTCTCTGCGATTATTGAGAGTGCCGTCTTTTCCTAAATAGTTATTATAGAAACGCGCTTCTTTGGTACTGTCGAAATAAGTTGACTCATTCTTGAACATTTTTTTGATGAGTTCTTTCCATTCGCCTCCGCTAAAGCAATGCTTGAAAAATGGACTGTATTGGCGCAGCGTATCATTCGGCTCTGAGGTAAGATAGATTTCTCGAGCCAACTCCTTTAGCTGCTCCGTAAAGATCCCTTGACTAAGAGCATTCCGCACAAGGATGGCTACCATATACTGAATCAATTGCTCAATATTTTTCGTCTGCTCGTAAAACATTTGTACTCGTTTGGTTAAACTCTCTTTTTTCATCAAAAATACCTGTCTTTGCCCTAATTTCACTGCCTCCATATTTTCAGTCCCCCACTTACAATTAATATTTTAAGAAATCGTTTTCTTTATTTTTTATAAACCTATGATACAAATTAAATAATGGTTTTGTAAATAGAAATAAAAATGTTTCTTTTAATAAAAAATTAAGCGTTTGATTTGAAAAATAATTTTAACGTCTTTTTTCCCAAAAGTTTAATAATTGGACAAAAAAAAGAAATCCGGATTATATTTTCCGAATTTCTCTTCATAAATTGATTAAGCTTCTTGCTGGGTCATAATGATCGGCCCATCTTTAGTGATGGCGATGGAATGTTCATACTGAGCGCAGTAGCTGCCGTCTAGCGTACGGGCAGTCCAGCCGTTGCCGTCGATCCCAGCCTCCCAAGTGCCCGTCGTGATCATCGGTTCGATCGTGATCGTCATGCCTTCTTTTAGACGCGGACCTTTACCGGCTGTTCCAAAATGCGGGAAAAAGGGTTCTTCATGGATCGTTGGTCCAATCCCATGGGCCAGAAAATCTTGGACGACACCATAGCCTTTGCCTTCTGCATAGGTTTGGATCGCGTGTCCGATATCACCAACACGGTTGCCGACTTGGGCTTGTTCGATCCCGATCATCAAGGCTTCTTTCGTCACGTCCATCAACGCTTGGTGCTCAGGGGTGATCTCGCCAACTGCATAAGTCCAGCAGCTATCAGAGATCGCGCCATGATAGTCGACACAAAAATCGACCTTCAGCACATCACCGGATTTTAAGCGATAATTTGAGGGAAAGCCGTGACAGATCTCATCATTCACACTCGTACAGGTCGCAAATTCATAGCCTTCAAAGCCGATTTGTGCCGCTGTCGCTCCTGCTTCCTCCACTTTTTCTTGAACGAATTGATTGATTTCCTTCGTTGTGATTCCCGGAACGATAATCTCGCGTAGCTGCTTATGGATACCGGCTAGAATAGCGCCGGATTCCTTCATTTGTTCGATTTCTCTGCTTGATTTCAAATTGACCATTTAATTACTCCTAAAATTATATTTTTCTTCTATTATAGTATTGAAATGTTATACCACGAAATGCTTTTGAAGGAAAGTCCCGACACTTTTTGTTCGCTAATCATCGGCTGTCCTTAATTTGAGCTTAAAGTTTTTCAACGGTCCGCTTTGCCAAACCTCGTCATTTTTCAAATAAACTTGGCCGTATTCGATGATCCAGCCATGAAGATTTTGCGCCTTGAGGGTATCCATCGTCTCAGGCCAGCCGATTTTGCTCTTTAATTGCTTGTAGCCGTTAGAGGTAAAACCGAATTTCTCAAACATCCGTTGAGCATACTTATCCGCGATAAAGGTCGACTGGTCAAAGACGTACACCAACAGCGCATCGGCAGTCTCCTCGCCAATCCCCTTGATCGCCAATAATTCTTTCCGCAGCGTCGAAAAATCCTTGCTTGCCGCCTGTTTCAAGTCAAAATGATAGCCCTCCAGCCACGTCAATAACTCGATGATCGTATTTGATTTACCTTTATAAAAGCCGCTTGGACGAATCAACGCCTGCAGCTGCTCCTGATCCAAAGCCAATATTTTTTTCGGCAGGAATTGCGTCGCTTCATTTAGATTAGCCAGCGCGTAATCCACATTGCGCCAATTGGTATTTTGCACCAGCACCGCACCTAGCAGGATTTCCCACTTGTTATCCGTATCCCACCAGCGTTTATGTGCCATGACACGGCTAAACGCTTCATACAATTCGTCAATATTCGTAATCATACTTACTCCTCATTCATCATTTGTATTGCTCTTCTTTCCATTATATTAAAAAGCATCCAAATAAGCTTGCAGCGCATTCGCCAATTTTCCGATATGCAGCCCGTCAACAAAGGAATGGTGGGCTTGAACTGAGAACGGCAGGATGATCTTCTCATCACGTTGGAAATATTTCCCCCAATCGATCAGCGGTGTGGCATTGTCCTTTTTGCCAGAATTTGTATGGGAGATATGCGTGAAAGAAACCCATGGCAGCGGCGAAAATTGAAAGACATCCCTTCCTAATGGTCCCGTAAAGTATTCCTTCTGCTCCTCCGCTGTTTTCGCTGCGGAAGCCAAGTAGTCTTCAAGCTTTGCTTCCATTGGAACATTGACGACCTTGAACAGCTCTGTTTCCTTATCCAGGTACGTAAAGGCCGTATCGATCTGGTCATAAAGCACCACCTCGCCATCCACAAATCGGTAACGAAACTCTTCAATTTGATTGGCGCAAACCGTTACACTATGGATCAGCGCAAACGTGAAGGAATAGTGCTGCTTGCGAACCTGCTGCAAAAAATGCGTAATATCAAGTTCAAAACTCACACAAAATGCCGGCTCCACACTATCTCTGAAGACCCTGCAATGCATCGCCCGTTTCCAATTCTTTTCATCTATCCGAACAAACTGATTCCCCATCTTGATCCCTTCCCCCTCTTTTTCTAATTCTTCTTTTACCTATAAAATACAATGAAACGACGGACAAAACAAATCCGGCTAGTCAGCAGACTAGCCGGATGAATTCAAACTTATTTTTTGCGTTTAAAGTAGATGACTGCTCCTAAGACAAGTAAGACGACTATACCCGCGATCACTAGGATCGTTGATTTTTGCTCCCCTGTTTTAGGCAGGTACGTATGGTTTCGTGTGCCATAGGAAGTGGAAGTCGTGGTCCGTGAACTATTTGTTCCAGTCTTACCGCTGACATTCTGCTTCACGTTTTCCTTCTTGACTGTCACTAGTTGTTTCTTCGCTTCTGTCAATTGGAAGGTCACCGGTTTTGTATTCAATACATAGCCCTTAGGTGCCTCGGTTTCGACTAATTGGTACTTCCCTGGTTCCATATCTGACACGACCAGCGTTCCTGTTTCATCGGTCTTTAATTTGTCCTTTAAGACTTTACCTTGTTGATCCTGTAACGCGAAAGTTGCTTCTGCCAATCCTTCACCGGTCTTGCTGTCTATTTTTCTCAGTACGACCGTGCAAGTAAGTCCTTTATTGGTTTTCGTTACTCGAACCGGACTGGTTTGGTCCGCTTTGATCGTGAAAGGTACAGGTCTTGCATCCAGCTTATAACCAGCCGGCGCTTTAGTTTCCACTAATTGATAGTCACCCGGTGCTTTAGTTTCCACCGCTAAAAGACCGTTGTCATCAGTGCTCATTTTCTCGGTCGAAATCGTTTTGCCATTTTGTTGTAAAACAAATTCCGCCCCAGCTAATGGCTGTTTGGTCGTTTCATCGATTTTTTCTAAAATGACTCCACTATCGATCGCTTTATTAGTCTTAGTCAATTCAATCGTCTCTGCTTGATCCTTGACTGTAAACTTCACAGGAGTCGCATCTTTGACATAACCTGTTGGCGCTTCGGTTTCGACTAATTGATAGCTGCCCGGACTTTGGTTTTCAATCAGTAGCTTCCCAGATTTATCAGTAATCAGTTCCGTTTCCAATACTTTTCCTTGAGCGTTTTGCAATTCAAAGGCGGCACCGGATAAAGCTTTGCCCGTTTTATCATCTGTCTTAGTCAGAATGATCGAGCCTGGTTTCGTCGGTGTCTTGGTATTGGTTTTCTCCACTTCCGCCGCCTTTGATTGGGCTTTGGTGATCGTGAATTCAACTGGCGTTGTTTCTTTTTCATAGCCTGTTGGTGCTTTGGTTTCGACAAATTGATAATCACCTGGTGCTAGGTCGGTTATTTCTAAATGACCGTCTCCGTTAGTAATTAAATCGTCTTTCAGGATATTTCCGCTGCTATCTTTTAATTGGAAAGTCGCTCCCTTTAATACTTCCTGTGTCTGGGCATCGATTTTCTTCAGGATAACCGAACCTGTTGCCAGCGTATTGGTCTTCTTGAGGTTGACCACTTGCCCTTGACGCTCGGTGATCGAGAATTCAACCGGCGTTTTATCTAATTTGTAGCCGGTTGGCGCTTCGGTCTCGACAAACTGATAATCGCCGATCGGCAGATCCGTTACGGTGAAGCGGCCGTCCATTCCTGTTTCGTGATCCTCGCTGACTACTTCGCCGTCAGCTTTTTCTAGCCGGAATTTGGCACCTGCTAGTGCTTCATGCGTTTGTTCATCGGTCTTAGTCAGCTCGACACTGTTCGGTACCGTCTCCTTATTGACTACTTTGATTGCAGCCATATTCTCGGTCAGTGTGATTGCTTTTCCGTCTTTGTAATCAGGATTGATTTCGTAGCCGTTTGGTGCTTTTGTTTCCTTCAACAGATAATCGCCCAATGGCAGTCCAGTAAAGGTCAGCTTACCTTCATCGTCTGTGTCAGCTTTCAGCCCCGTTTCTGAGCCATCTGCTTTCAGAATCTCAAAGGTCGCTCCGGCTAATGGTTCACCCTGCTCGTTAACTTTTAGTACGGAAAGGTTGTCAGTCTTGACTACACCGGTCCCGCTGCCGCTGGTAAAGCTCAAATTAACCGCTGCAGAGCCTTGACGATAGTATGAATTCAAAGCGCCATAGCTGGCCGAATTCACTTGCGACGTATTTTTCACACCGCCTGGGAACTCGCTGACGGTGTTGTATTGCACCCGAATATTGCTTTCTGCTTTATAATCAGAAAAAGCAATTTTGAAGGTATTTCCCGTAATGGTTAAACGATAATGATCGGTACTGATTTTTTCGCCTGTTGCTGTATCGATAACGACAAATGAAGTCGGATCATAAGCCGCATTTGTTGTCCCTGGAGTCAAAGTATCTGTAATTTCAGGGTCTTGAACCGGCAAGTCCGCCGAAATATTTCTCGTGTTAACCGTCCAGTTTGCCACGTTTTCTTTTTCTGGATCTTTCGCCACCGATTTTAACAGCGCATATTCATAATTATAGGCATAGACTCCGGCTTTATATTCCACCGGCGCTTTATCGCCATAGGTTACTTTGGCAACATTGTTCAACAGATTGTAGACATACCAGTCACGTTTGACCCGCGTCTTATATTTGACGTAAACACGTTTGGAACCCAGCTTGCCGAACTCCAAATTGATTTGGTTGTTCTTTGTATCGATCTTCGTTGGATACGCATCCGCTCCTTCTGGAACCAAATTGTAATCATTCGATAGATAGCGGGTCATGTTATCGATCATGGATTGGCTCGTGACCTCTTCAAAACGTAGAGAGTCTGGAACTAATTCTGATCCGGCCGGCAAGCTGTCTTCCATCTTCGTCAAATCAAAGTCGGCACCGGTAGAATTTAAAAAGACCAGCCAGTTTTGATAGATATAATTCCCAGATACGCCTGCGTTCGTCCCTAGTTTCGCGCCGCCAGTGTAATAAGGATCAATAAATGTTCCTTTGGCTTCGTATTCGATCACTCCAGGGGTATCGCCATAATTCAAGGTCGCTTTGTTTTTGATCTCTGTCTTCTGTTGATCCGTATCGATCTTGGTATTGATCGTAATCACTAATGTATCCTTCAGCTCTTTATACTCACCAAGAAAGTCGATTCGCACGCCGCCGTTAAAGCTGTCCGGCGCACCGTTGACATTCGGCTGAGCTCCGACTGGCGAACCATTTTCATCAAACTTGGTTACTTTGTAGTCTTCATCTTCAACTAACGGCACTGACTCAGTATCAGAGATTTTTTTATTGACCGTTAATCCGGTATAATCCTTGACCGCGCCGATAAAGTAATCATGAACGACGGGATTTTTCATCGTGTATTTTTCAGAGTTGATGGTGATCTTCCATTCCATCGTGCGATTGAAGATGTCGATCGTCCCTGATTCTTTGGTTAAGAGATTAGGTATAAGGCTTACTTGGGCTTCTTTTGTGACGGTTCCATTGGTTACCTTATTCTTGATGACACGTTCGGTCGGATCAGTGATTTTGGTCGAATATTTGATCACATAGGCCTGTGTCGACGTTGCCTTAGGTGTGAATGTCAATGAACCAGAGCTGTCAGGTGAAACCGTAAAATCACCTGCTCCATCTCCTTGGGAAACGACGTCATAGCTGTTTCCGCTGGTATAATTAAAGCCGACTTTTTCAATACTGATCGAGCCATCCACTAGCTCGACCCCTTGATCAGTTAAATCTGTGATCAGCTGAGAAGCGCTGGTCAGCGGCTGCTCATTAAAATTGTATTTGATCTCCCAGTCGATCGCCCCAGTATCCTGATTGATTTTCCCTTTAGCCTCTAACGGCTGCAGTGTCACAAATGCCTGGTTCGCACTGGAATAATTTAATTGAGTGCCCTTTTCATACGTATAAGAATAGCCATAGAAATAGTTATATTCATTTCCAGCAATTGATTCATCGACGTAGTATTTGCCGTCGATTCCAGAAACAGCCGCTTCTGTGACGATCGCTTTTTTCCCGATTGATTTAATCAGTTTGATTTCTGCGGTCGCGCGAGTCGTGCCGGCATTTTTGTAGACGATCTCGTAATCATCATCTTTGGTCAGTAATGTTTTACTGCCTACTAAAGTTCCATTAAAATCGACATCGCTTGAATAAACTTTGACAGAATCAAAGCTGATCTTGCTTGTATTGTTATAAGCATCGATCTGATACATCCGATTTTCATTGTCGGTTCGATCTAAATTAAAGACCGAATTGATTTCGGCTTTTTTAGGATTCAACGTATTAATCGTTGCCGCCGTGCTGTTTTTCCCAGGATCGACGCTGGAGATCATTTCGATCGAGAAAGTCGTTGGTGTTGGCGCTGTATCAAAAACAATGTTTTGATTTTCTTCATCAACACCGGTCACTTTTTCTAACGACGTCACCAAGGTCAGATCATAAGCTTCTGAAGACACATTATCCTCTAAAAAGGTGATCGTTAATTCCTTCGTCGCTGCATTGATAGACCATTTGGCCGAAGTCATGGGACTAAAGTCGCCGGATAGATCCTTGGCGATAGCTACTTGAGCTGGCAATTGCGTAGTAAAGGTATCGCCAGTCTGATAATTTTTACCAGAAAACGAGAATTTCAGCGCCAGCTTAACACCGGTCATATTCGGCAAGCTATCATTCGGCTGAACTTCATCCCCATTGATTTTGTACATTTTTACTGAGCTGAAGATGTTGTCAGCAATCGCTGTACGTGCCTTTTTTTTCGCTGCTTCTTTGTTTTCTGTCTCCGTTGTTGCTGTTGGAGTTTTTGCAGCTTCGGAAGCAGCCGTCGTACTGCTGGTTTCAACCGCTTTGTCTTTACTGCTGGATGACGTTGCTGCGGTCGGTATAGATGATTTCGTCGAAGAAACAGCCGTTGCCTTCTTCTCCGTTGAATTTGTCGTTGCTTCAGTTGTTCCTTGGCCATAAGCAAAGACCGGACTAAGCGTTTGCAAGACAAGCAACGCCACTAAGCCAATCACTACTAATTTATTTTTCATAACCACTAACACCTTTCCTGATTTATTAATCAACGAAGCGATAATAGAAACCCATAACGATTATCTTTTCGTTACAACAAATATTTTTAGATTTATTTTATTAAAAATATAATTAAAAAATAACTGTTGTCAATTAACAAATTATAGAACAATGTTAATTATAAAACAACATCAGAAAATGTATTCTCTTCTTTCAACTTTTGACCAGACAGAAAAGATCGTCAGAAACTCCCGACGATCTCGGCTACTGTCTGCTCATTTTATCGCTTTGCACTAGACAATCTTTTTAGTAATCTGGAAAATTTCGACTACCAAAAAAGACGCCGATAATCAGCGTCTTGCCACTTGCTCTGCTTTTATTCAAACTTCTTCATGATTCGAAACAGACTTCATAAATTGACTATGAACTACTCCGCGTTCCAGACCCGATCCTGCATGATCCCTGCCGCTTTTAAAAACATGCACGTAACGATTGGGCCAACAAAGGTGAAGCCTCTTTTTTTCATATCCTTGGCGATCACAGTGGCTTCCGGTAATATATTGGGTACTTCCTCGGCCAATTCGTACTCATGAATCACCGGCACGCCGCCGACAAAATCCCAAAGATAATCCGCAAAGCTGTCATAATCTGCGAGAAGTGTCACGATTGCCCGCGCGTTTTGCACCACAGCTTTGATCTTTCGCGGATTGCGAATCATTTCAGGGTCCTTGGCGATTTTCTCGATATCCTCTGGGAAAAAGGCCGCTACTTGGCGAAAGTCCATCCCGCAAAAATTTCTTTCAAATACTTCCTTCTTACTGGCCGCTGCCTGCCAGCTTAAACCAGCCTGAAAAACCCCGATTGTCAGCAATAAAAACAGCTCTCGATCATCATGGGTCGGCTTCCCCCAGCGATCGCTGTACCATTGAGATTTACTCGTCATCTTCCCACCACCTTGATGCTCTTATCATAACAAAAAAAGACTGGCCTTTCAGCCAGCACTTTCGTTAATCTGCTTTGTGGCAAACCGCCTCGATATTGTACCCGTCCGGATCATAAACAAACGCGCCATAATAATTCTCATGGTAATGAGGACGTACTCCCGGCGCCCCATTGTCTGTTCCGCCAGCCTTTATCGCTGCTTGATAAAACTGATCGACGATCGCTCGATCCTGCGCACCAAATGCCAAATGGAATTTACTAGGTTCGTTTTTCACGATCCAAAGAGCTCCGCTATCACCACCGAAACACACGCCATGCTCCATCTCAACTTTCACCTGATAGCCCAATGGTTTCAACGCTTCCTCATAAAACGCTTTGCTCTTTGCTAAATCCGTTACCCCAATACTTAAATGATCAATCATACACTCTACCTTCCCTTCATAATAATAGTTTTAGTATACCCGAAAAAACGTTTACATCAAAGGAGCTTTCAGCATTAAACGACCAACATTCTCGGCTTTCTAAACAGATAAGAACAACCCCAAATGTTCGTGTTGCTGGTTCATCAAATAAGTTAGATTTAACACTTCAATCGCCTCTTATGTTTGTTAACTGATCCTTGCTGCGAACGTCTTTTTATGCCAGCCCTTCATTGATTTTTCCCCAAAGGATAACCTCCCAGATTTTGAACTGATCATAATATTTTTGGTATATCAGATTAAACAACGAACGATCCAGTCACATTGGTTCAGCATTTTTAAGAAAATACCGCTCAATACACGCTGCAAGTCACAAATCGAGCAATTCTCAACATTAATTGACGAATTATTAAAGTCAATAAGTGAATTTCATTAGGCTTTAGCCGTTTAGGGCTATGCTAAAATCAACTTATAAATAACTTCAAGAGCGAAACGGCTCTTACTTTTACCTCATCGTAGAAAGGCGTGAAGCTTATGTTTAGAGAACTGTTTTTGACCAATCAGCAGCGGAGAAAAATCCAGTTTTTCAAGCTGATGGAAGGTTTTCCTGAAGGCGAGTACTCTGTAAATACCCTCAGTCACGAGTTTGGTTGGAACTATCAGCCTTTTTTGCAGCTGCTGCGTGAAATCAACGATACCCTGATCGAACTTAAGGAAGACCCGCTGCTGATCGCCGCTTCAAAACTCTATTGGAAAAGTAATCCCGAACGTTCAAATCATTTTTTGGTCTCGCTGGTCAAACAATCTGTCTCCTATCGTTTCATCGCTTCTTCCTTATTGGAGCCTGAAAAAAAAATCTCAGACTTCAGCAAAGAGGTCTTTGTCAGCGAGTCCACCATCTTACGCCGCATGCGCCCGCTGATCGATTATTTAGCTGAATGTAATATCCAGCTCAATTTCTCAAAAATGGAACTGACCGGGCACGAAGCAGTCATTCGCTTATTCTATATCAAAGCCTTTTGGGCCGCTTCATTAGGCGAAGACCTAGTAAAAAGCAAGCTGGATTTTACCGCCGAAGATAATTTACTCAGAAATTTATTGGAATTATTCCCGTTGCACCTTCATCCAAAATTGATTCGTTTGATGCTGTACGTCTGCCGTCTGCGAAACGATCAAAAAAAATATTTGAATGAAGCGCCCTTTGAGGATCTCCTCTTTTCTCAGACGACGCCGCAGCTTGAGCTCTATCTTTCCGAGATTCTGGATTCGCCTGTCCAGATCAAAAGAAATGTTGAATTTCTCAATTACTTATTTTATTACTACCCTTACTCGGTCAAAAAGGACGCTCAATCGCTCAATCCCTTGATGCTTTATTATGCGAAGAACGTCGAGGAACGTGACCCCTTATGTTTAGCCATCGACAGCTTTTATCGCTATTGTGCGAGAGAATTATTACAAGATTTACTGGACGAGCAAGAGGAAAAGATCCTATTGAACAACATCGCCCGCACCTTTTTAGGCTATTCGATTCAAAAGAAAAAAATCCCGCTGCTGTTTGAAACAGGCAACAAGGAACAATTTCTGCAATCCGAGATATATCTTGAGCTTTATCCAGCGGTCAAAAAAGCGATCCATAAATTAAGCCGCCGCAGGAAGCTGGAATGGCTGGCGGCAGTCAGTGAATCCCTTGCAAGGACTCTATGCTTGAACCTGCTGCCGCTTTTCATCGCCAATGACGAAAAAATCCGCGTTGGGCTGGTGTCCATTCCGAACTACCTGTATTTGCAGCATGTCGTTAAATTTTTAAAGAATCTAAACTTCATCGAAATCGTCTTTCAGCCGCAGCCGGACGAACCGATCGATCTTTTCATCACTACCTTCAAGGAACTGCTGCCGTCTCAAAACAGCGACTACTATCTGATCAACATCTTGAATGCCGATTATAAATCAGACCTATTGCCGCGCCTGCTAGCAATTCAAAATAAAAAGAAATTTGCCTAAAAAAAACTTCTGGACCCAATAAACTTGGTCCAGAAGTTTTTTAGATATGTGCTTGCAGGTCTTCGTAGAATGCTGCTTTGGTAGCCGAGATATAAGGTGCTACCCATAAGTAGGCGATTCCCAGTGTCAATGCAACCAAGAAGTACCAGCCGATAAATGTCAGGTCCAGCCAGAACAAACGTCCCTTGTGACCATCCATCAAACGACGACTCGCAGTGATTGTATCCAGCACTTTTGGCTTTTCACCCGTTTGCTGGATTTGATCGTAATAGATGAAATAGCTTTGAGAATACGCGTAGGCTTTGACGATCCCGGGAATGACGAATAGGAAGGTCCATAGCGTAGTAAAGATATTCGTCAGCAGCGCTAATAAAATGACCCCGCCGATAAACACTCCTTGAAAGCCGCGGAAGGCATCCTTCAATGGTTCAATTTGAGTGCGCTCGCCTCTTAATAAATCTAAATACGTCCAAGAAATCCCACTCATAAACAAAGCACTGATAATCATAGTAACTAGACTCGTTCCGCCGCCGCTGGCATTGTTTTGATGGTAATCAGCAATGGATGTAATCATGTCTCCGCCAGAACCGTGGATAAAGAACCAGATCACTCCAGACAAGACAACAAAAAACATTACCGCAACTGTTAATAATGTTGGAATCAAATTTAAGATAACCGCCTGTCCCCACTGCCCTTTCAGTGCGGCTTTCGCCTCTGTCTTTAATTCAGCAGTCGTTTTCATAACCAAATAACCCCTTTCTGTTCAATAGTTTAATATATCGCAACTTTTTTAGAAAGTCTTTTGGCTGAATTTGCCCGGCAGCTTAATTTAATGGCTGCAGCATTTCCCAAAAATCAGCCAGCATTTTCGGCTGATAGCGACTCTTGCGAACCAAGACGGAAATATCATTCGTCAGCTGCCAATCAGCAATCTTGATTTCCTTTAATCGACCCTGCGTGAGTTCTTCCTTCACCAAACGATACGGCAGTACCGATAGTCCAAAGCCTGCTTTGATGGCCGAGATTAACGCCTGCGAATCGATACTTTCCCACGTCGGAAAAAGCTTGAAGCCCTGCAAAACAGCGATCGACTCAAAGGCCTCCCGCACAGCACTTCCCCTCTCCCGCAGCAACAACGGCCGCTGCATGAGCTCTTCAAAGCTGAGTTCTTCTTCGGCGGCATCCGCGGCTGCCACCACACACAAGCGATAATCCGCAATCTTTTTGGCTTCAAAGGCTGGCTGCAGCACATGTCCTTCAATAAACGCCACATCGACTTCACCCCGTTCTAAACGAGCGATAGAATCAGATGCCGGAAAGACTTGGACATTGAAGCTGGCCTCCGGATATTTCTCAGTAAATCTCCGCAGTAATTGCGGCAGCTCCGTTTGAGCATAGGTGATGCAGGAAGCAATTTTGATCGGCGGCCCCTTTTCTAAATTCGGCAGATGGGCTTCAACGGACTCAAATTCTTCGATGATCGGTTGAATCTCCCGCAGAAACAATTCGCCGGCAGGTGTCAGCTTGACACTGCGGTGCAGCCGTTCAAACAGCTGCGTCCCCGCTTCCTCCTCTAAATCTTTGACCGCGTGGGAAACGGCTGATTGAGTAAGATACATATTGTTAGCGGCTTTCGTAAAATTTTTTGTCCGGGCGATTTCCCGAAAAATAGTGCACTGTTTAAAGTTCATCGCGGCTCCTTTCCCATGAATTAAATTCATGTCTACTAGCCAATATTATCATTTCACACATGTCAAACCAAGCTTTATACTAAAGAGATAGCAGATAGAAAGGTTGTTCTCATGACAAAATTAAAGCTTTATTCATGGTTAGCAGGAATCAATTTATTTATCAGTGCCTTTACCTTCGGCGGCGGCTATGTTGTCGTCCCGATGATTCGCAAATATTACGTCGAAAAAAAGGCGTTGTTCACCAACGATGAATTAATGGAGATGGCCGCCGTCGCTCAATCATCTCCCGGTGCGATCGCCATCAATCTCAGTGTCCTCGCCGGAAAAAAGGTAGCTGGAATGCTGGGGGTGCTCATCAGCGCGATCTGCTCGATCATTCCGCCTTTAGTGATCTTAGGACTGATCTCAAATTGGTACGCCGCCTTTGCCGCCAATCACACGATCATGGCGATCTTAAAAGGCATGCAGGCCTGTGTGACGGCTTTGATCATTGATATAGTGATCGACATGTATCAGCTGATCCGCGAAGAACATTCTAGCCTGCTGAACGCATTGGTCCCGCTTGCGTTTATCGCGAATGTCTTTTTTAATCTGAACGTCATCTATATTTTATTCATCAGCATAGGAATCTGTCTTGTTCACACCTATGCTCAGCAAAGAAAAGAGGTTTAGTGATGCAATTGTTTTGGACATTTTTAAAAATCGGTTTATTCAGTATCGGCGGCGGCTATGCCATCATTCCCTTAATCCAAGAGCAAGTCGTTCATCAACAGGGCTGGTTGAGCGAGAAGGTCTTTGCCGACATCATCACGATCTCGCAAATGACCCCCGGACCAATAGCGGTCAATACCTCAACCTTTGTCGGCATGCAGATCAATGGTGTCCTCGGAGCCGTTGTGGCAACAATCGGCTGTATCCTAGGCGGCTGTGTCATCTCGATCAGCTTATATCAGTTTTTCCAACAGCATCAGGAATCCATTTACGTTGCGGCGGCTTTGAAGAGCCTCAAGGCTTCCTCGGTAGGCTTGATCATGTCCGCCGGCTTTACGATCCTGCTGCTGACCTTTTTCGGAACATCTGAACTTTCCAGCGGTCTGCTCGCTCACTTTGATTGGCAGTCGGCACTTTTGTTCGGGGTAGCTCTAGTGATCCTGCGAAAATTCAAGCCCAATCCGATCGTCTTGATGTGTTTGGCAGGCTTGATCGGCTTTCTGATATATTAAAAGGGTCATTCTCCAGCGAGAACGACCCTTTTTTTGAATACAAGATTACGACAGCAGCATTTCCCGCTCGCGTTCTTGTTCATAATATTCCATAGCGGTAGTGGTTAATAAGTAGCCCTCGCCCCAAGATGTTTGAACCGTTTCGCCAGTGATCCCGTCCTTTTGAAAAGCGATCCGTAATTTTTTGATGAGGATCGACAGCTGTGCTAAACGAGATTTCGTCGCGCCGTCTGTCCAAAGATACTCACACAGATCTTCACGGGAGATCACCTTGCCATTGGCTTGATAGAGTTTTTCCAGTGCACGGCGTTCTAATTTTGACAAGGTCAATGATCCGGTAGTGTGCACCTCTGCTCCAACGCCGATCCGACTGCCTACAAGCGATAAGATCACGTCTTGCGATGCTGAGCTCTTTTCCCAGCGGCAAAGTGTTTCGCGGAGTTCTTCAAGGCTTGATCCTTCACTGATCCAGCCGTCGACACCTTCCAATTGCTTTTCAGGCTCTTTTTCTAATTTCCGCAAGATAGTTTTTGACTCCGGTATTGTCGCCAAGAGCTGCCGCATCTCATTTTCAGAGATCGTCTCGCTCAAAATGATATAGTCGAAATAATTGATCATCTGCAGCTTTTTAGCCTGCTGAGCCGCTAAGTAGAACATGTTGGAACAACAAAACACTTCATAATTTAAGCGCTGCAGCTTTGTCTGCATTTTCTGTTCTACTAATATGTTTTTTGTTAAAAGTAGTATTGATATCATTTCTTCACCCCTTCTTTGGTGTAAGTTTGTTGAAAGTCATTTATTTATGATCCTCTTTTTGAAATTTTTTCTTGAGCTGTCTGTTCATTTGTTCTGTCATTTTTACACTATAACTAAACAGAATTGTCCTCCCAATGAAAAATCCGGCAGTCATAACAGCAAAAGCCCCTGCCATAATCATAGGCGGAATATTCCAGATAAAAAGCTGATTGCAAGCGATGAATATTGAAAAGAGAATGCCGAGATAAACGGCTTGAATCCAAAAAATTCCTAAAAAATCCACTAAAGGATCAATATAAAAGATGCTGCATCCAATCGCTGATGCTAATGAAAAAATCAGGAGAGAAAATACACTGTCATTCGTTAGCTCTGCGCCGGTGAAGAGTGCAAACATGATACTCAAGGTTAAAATAAACGAGAAAATCATAGACAATTCTCGAATAACTACCCATTTATTCATACTCACTCCTCCATCCCTAACTGATTCTTGAGATTTCTAACATAATTCCTTGAAATAGAAATCTTTTCATCATTCTTCAATTTCACTATCAGCCGCCCGTTAAAAGTCGGACTGATTAATTCAATTTTCTCAATATTAAGAATAACCGATTTAGAGACTCGAATATACTGTGTATCTTTATATTTTTCTTCTAATTGGTAGAGTTTTTCTTTAATCTCAAAGACTTCATCTTTGGTATAAAGAAACACCTTCTTCTCTACCGCTTCAAAATAATAAACATCTTTTAATTTTATTTTATGTAGCTGTTCATCCTTATTTACCCATAAAAAAGCATCCTTTACTTGCATGGAATTAATCAATCGCAATAAATCATCATCCAATGACTTTACTTTTAGGACAAGTTCTTCCTCTCCTTGGTCAATGATATCCACTGTGATTTTGATAGAAAAAACCTCCCAACCTTACCAGAATATTATACATAAAAAATAAATAATATGCTTTTAATTATTAATGTTATTTATTTTTATATGAAAAATTCGCTTGCTTGATTTTATCTATCCATAGAAAATACTGTTGATTTTCTCCTTTCAATACGTATTTCCCTCCTCTTATATTATATTTGACCAACATCGAGTCGGCATCAGACCTTAGTATGATTGGTTTCTTTTCTTCCAGCACGGGTTTATTACTTTTTTTATAATATAATTTATAATCCTGAGTATCCCGTACACGGATCAAAATGTTATAGCGATGATGGCTGATGATCTGCTTTTTGATGCGCCGCCAGAATAGATAGAAGATGCCTGCCAGCATGAGCAATCCTAAGATTACCACGAAAAACAGCAGCCACTTTTGTTTTTTCTTTAACGCATCCAGCTCCTGCTTCGCTTTGGACGGCACGTCCGTTCGTTCGCCTGTCACTAATAAGCGATGAGAATTGATCATATAAGGCGTACACGTAAGCAGCGTTACTAAGTCCTTGCCCTCTTCAATTCGCAATTGTTCGGTTTCTTCCGGCTTGATTACTTGAACCTTTTTGATCTTATAAGCAAAGGTGTTGCCTCCGATCTCAATATAGAAAAGATCCTTCTTTTTTAATTCAGGCAGATCCGTAAAAAATTTTGCCTTTGATAAGCCGCGATGGGCTGAGATGACAGAATGGGTATTTTTTCCACCGATGGGATAGGAAGTTCCTTCTAATAAAGAAGCACCCCGTTCAAGAAAAAAATCGCTGGTTCGATCAAAGATCGGCAAGCGGACATCGATCTTAGGGATCGAGATCGTGCCGAGGGTATGGTCCGATAAATAATCCGGATTTTTAGAAAAATCCGTTTCCTCCTCTTTGCCGGCAAAGGGATCACCGCCTGCATTGATTCCTTCCAAAGCCAGCTTGGCATTTTTTTCCAGCATTTTCTTTTGCGAGGCCGCCAAATTCGCCTGATCTTCCCGATTCGCCTTTTCCTGTGCTTTTTCAATGATGCGCTGATCAAGATAGGACATTACGGTATTTCCAACAAAAGGATACGCGATGGCTCCAATTCCAAATATTAAAATCAACATCATGACGACATCGATGATGATTTTTTTCTGCCATTTCTTCATTGAGCCACTCTCCTTTAATGCAAAGACCGAGATTCAAATCGCAATGAATTGATATCCCGGCCTTTGATGGATCAGTTGTTTGGTTTATTCTTCAACTGTTTCTTTGTTGCGTAAGAAGTATACTCCCACCGCAAGTACTGCTACCGCACCGATTGCAATAATAGCATAGATGCCGTTACCACCAGTACCTGGTAAAGTCCCTTTACGTTTGTTTTCTACTTCTGTTTCGTCACCAACTACGATTGTTGATGTATACGTACCATAGTCAACAGTGAAAGGAATATCTGCTGTAAGTTTTACATAATTATTATTTGGTACTTTTGTTTCTTCCAACCAGTATTGAACCAATTCTTTACCAACAGTTGCTGGATGTGATGGATCACCGATTGATGAACTTCCAGAAACAGTTTCTAAAGGTAATGCTGTACCGCTTGCATCATGGCTCACTGTACCTTCAAGGCCTTCAACAGTGAATAGACCGCCGCCTGCAGAAGTTAATACAAGTGCATCGCCTTTAGTAGTAGACCAGCGAGATGGGCTGCTAGCTGTTGCTTTAGCGATCATATACTCAGTCACGCCATTATTTTTACGTTTTACGATAAATTCTGCACCATCTAATGATGTGCCGTTGTCTTGATCCACTTTTTCAAAACGACGTCCGTAAGTGATCACGTCATCACCAGACCAAGGCAATGTTTCTAATCCGTTCGTTGGATTATTTTCATATTGTAAGGTCGCTTGGTTATCGATCCATTTATCTGGTTTTGTATTTTCATCTAAATACATACGGTATTTGAAGACTAATTTTTTACCAGCGTATTTGCCAAGTTTTACCACATCTGGTGTTTTTTTCGTTAAACTATTATCCGCATTGAAGAATACGTGGAAGATATTGTCGTAACCAGTATTAATTGGCGTACCGGCTGGATCTGCCACTACTGAGAAATCGACATCAGTGATTTTTGTCAAAGTAACGCCGTCGCTCTCAACTACGTATAGACCTTGATTATCTAAATAATGCAAGTTTGATTGTGATTCATCGCGTAAGAAGAATTGAGTATAGCGATATACCGGATTCAATGGGTCAGTGTTTGCTAGACCATCGATCCCTACTGGAACATCAAAAGTGATTTTGTATTCGATTGGTTC
This sequence comes from Enterococcus hulanensis, assembly GCF_005405485.1. Taxonomy (GTDB): domain Bacteria; phylum Bacillota; class Bacilli; order Lactobacillales; family Enterococcaceae; genus Enterococcus_A; species Enterococcus_A hulanensis. The sequence goes on from NZ_BJED01000003.1 coordinate 108,064, forward strand.
GCCAACCGTAAAATCGTCTTTTATTTCTTTTTCTTTTTCTACATCGATATCATCTGTTTGAACGTTTTTTGGATATAAGAAAAGCTCAGAAAGTTTGGTATCTGTTGGTGTTCCGTCGATGTTCATTTTGTAGACTGGGAAAATCACTACCATGTTATCTGCAGCTCCGCCTGCCGTAATATTGCTTGGACGAGAAGTTTCTACAAATAGATATACTGCATCTTTTTCGACAGAGTTTACAGTTACTTTATCAGGTAATGTAAATTTCGCATGACCAGTCGCATCTGTTGTCTTTTCAGCCCCTACAGCAGTCAAACCAGTCGGACCAGCAGTTGCGATTGCATTACGCAATTGATTGACTGTCCAAGTTGGGTTAGCTTTGGCTAAAATATAAAACTGTTCAGTTGCATCATACACAGTAAAGCCGACATCTTTCAATGGACGACCGCCTTGAGAGGTATGCCATGCTTCATTTTTTTCCCCACTATTCTGAATATCCGTAGGTTTTGAATCGTAAGCCCCTTTATAGATATTTACATCAACATTTGTTGGTGCTGCCTCAGCGACTAGTCCGTTGCCTAATCCGACAAAGCTGCTTGCCATGAAGATCAAAACGCCTAACAATCCCCAAATTTTTCTTTTAATTTTCATTTATTGTTCTCCTTTTCCTAATCATAATAACTGCAAGAATGCAGGTAAAACCAATAATCAGCAGTGAAATGGATTGCTCCATCCCGGTTTGCGGCAATCGCCGACTAGGCAGTGTTATCTGCACACTAGTTGACTTGCCGGTAGAAGGTAATTCTTTATTTTCACCTTTTTTATTAACGATTTTCAGCGGTTCTTTGGTTTCTCCGCTGACCTCATTAATCTCAAAGTCAACAAAGTGATTCTCAGGTAAAATGTATCCTTCGGGTGCTTTGACTTCCAATAAGGAATAGCTGCCGTACGCCATTTCACCTAACTCAAACATTCCTTGTTCGTCAGACGTCAAAATCAGCAGCTCATCTGGATGCGCATTGCCGTAATCGGCAGTCACCCATTGTTTTTCTTTCGTTAAATAATGCGTGTCTTTGTTTGTCACAACAAAATTGGCATCCTTTAACGCATCGCTAGATTTTTCATCGACTTTTTGGAAGCTTTTCTTTCCGGCTACGCGCTGGTTGTACACCACCGGTAATTTATCTTTCTGCGATAAAGCACCCACTTCGGTCCCGTTAATCAAGATCAGTTGCCGCTGATCTTTCGGAATCTCCACCGAAATTTGACGGGCCTGCTCAGAAATTTCGTAGCCTGCTGCAGTTGCGACTTCTTCAAAGAGATAACTGCCACTTTTCAGTCCTAGATTTGTTCTAACGACGCCATCCTTATCAGAAACCATTTTTTTCACCCGTTCATCTTTCAACGGCGAATCCTTGATTTCTTTTTCAGAAAGCCAATCGCTGACTGCGCCTGCAGTAGTTCGTAAATAGAATTTCTCGCCCTTATCATTCTTGGAGAGAACAAAGCTCGCACCTGCTAAGGGACTCGTGGAACCATCACTTTCTTTCGCCATTTTGACAAAATACGGTTCGCGCACATACGCTTTGTTCTTGGTGTACACATGTGTGTCACCTGAGGTAAACAAGCCGCTGTCTAAAACCAGATAGTTGGATAATCCAGCATGATCAACTGGCAAGCTGTCACCGCTGTTTAACTCTACGATGAGATAGACCTGCTGCTGATCGGTCGATAATTTAATAGAGAGCAAACCATCTTCCGTTACATTATTCCCAGCGCTATCTGTAAAGCTGCCTTTGGCTGTTTCCTTGGTTTGAACAAAGCGGATTTTCGGATAACGCACCTGAATGGCCGTCTGATCCGCATGGCCAGGAGTCGCCAAAACCTCCAGCTCACTGCGCAAGACATTGACTTCATCAGCGATGAACTCTTTTGCTTGATCAAAAGAAAGACTTTCTTTGGTCATAACATGCTGACGAAGATAATCGCCAACTTCAAAGATCGCAAAGGTTGAGCCATTCACGCCGTACGAATCCTTTAACAGATCCGCATTTCCTAAAGCGCCGCCTTGATTGATCTGACTAGGCGCTTCTTGGTTAACAAAGAGCCGTTTATGGAGATGGACTTGGGTTTCTGCTCCTGCCGCTTCTGTCGGCTGCATCCATAAAAATCCAGCCATACAGACCAGCAGCAGAGAAAGAATATGCTTCAATTTCATCGTCCATCACCTGCCTTTTTTTGCTTGAATCGTTCAGTCGCAAAATAGATACATACGATCATGAACGCGCTGAGCGCCAGACTGATAATCAATGAATGACCCTTGCCGCCAGTTTCAGGCAGTGTTCCCTTCGGATGATTTTCAACCGTTACGATATTCGCACTCGCCAACTGTCCGCCGGTGATCGTGAATTTTACTGGCGATGAAGGTTTTACATAGCCAGTCGGTGCTTGGGTTTCTACAAAATAATAGATTCCTTCCGGCATGCCAGTAATCACTAATTCTCCGACAGGTGTGACGACGTTCTCTAGTTGAAAACTCCAAGTCGAACCTGTTTTGACGGCTTTATAGGTGCCTTTTGCATTCGTCCCATCGCCGACTTCCAATTCTTCCGGTGCAAACCAAGTAGTACCAGCACTATCAGTGGCTACTTTAAATTTCGCGCCTTTCAAATTTTTGTCATTCGTGGCATCTTTCTTCTCCAGCATTACGCCGCCTTCTGCTCGTTCGTTAGTTACCTCAAAGGTTATGGTCACACCGTCATTGGTAATTTCGCTAACCGCCGTTTTGCCATCACCGACAATTTTGTACCCATCAGGTGCTTTAGTTTCCAGCAGGTAATACTTTCCTAAAGGCAATCCGGAAATGTTGATTTCCCCTTTAGTTCCCGTACTTTCGATAAATTCATATTTCTTAGACGTTGAATTGTATTTGTACTCATAATCTTTGCCAGTCACAAATTTGGTGCCCATTTTTGTTTCAGACGTATCTGGATTAACTAAGTACAATTCAAATTCGGCGCCATCCAACTTTTCACCATCGGAATTCTTTTTCGTCAGCTTGAGTTTTCCGACTTTTTGCCGATTCTCTCGCGTCACACTGACGGTATCCCCATCAGCAGTAATTTCTGCTAGACCAGATTTGCCATTATCCTCATAAATATAGCCATCAGGTGCTGCTTCTTCTTGGAAGTAATATTCATCGATTGGTAACCCTGAGACCGTGATCTCGCCCTTTTTACCGGTCGAGCCCGTGTCTTCTACCAATTCATATTTCTTGTCCGTGGCGTTGTATTGATAAAGATAATTTTTCCCGGTTTCTAGCAGAAATTTTGGTGTAACCAATTCATCGCCGTTTTTCTTGCGCAGCGTGAACTTGGCTCCGTTCAATTTTTCACCGGTATCCGCATCCTTTTTGACTAAAGTGATTTCTCCTTTAGCCAAGTCGTTATAGGCGCTGACGGCCACCCCTTCTGAAGCTGTTCCGTCAATGGTAAAGTAATACTTGCCTTTTTCGTCTTTTCCGTCCGATGGAATGATTTCCAGCTTCTCCGTATAACGCGGATCTGGATTGTTCACCTCGACTAGGCAATAGTTTCCGTCGGTCAAGTTCTCGTAAAGTAACACTCCGGTGCTATCAGTTTTCTTTTTTCCGCCTGCAATTGTGACATACGTGCCTGACCCAGGAGTTGTTTCTTTCTGTAATTCGAACTCGACATCTTTTAAAACTACTTGAGTATCTTTATCCATCTTTTTCAATCGGAAGGTCGTTGGCGGTACGCGGGTTGCACCTCCGCCCCATTCACTAACAGTGACTTTATTTCCGTTACTTTCATCACCAGACTCATTAGTTTCCCAATAGACGGTCGCTTTGTTTTCGATGATTGAACCGCCGCCTAAAGTGGTTGAACAGGTAATACGTGTTACAAGTGCAAATGGATAGTTATCATGGGTCTGTCCACTATCAACACTGAAATATTTTTCATAGGCTTCTTTTGTTTTATCCCCACGAGAAGCTGTCATTTTGCCATCTATTACAGCAGTATCGATCAGATCCCATATACGTTCTTTCGTACTCTTTGCTGCATTCCCAAATAACAGCAGACCATTGCTTTTATCATTGGTTAAGTTGGGCAGGTCCTTAAAATTCATTACTAACTTATTCCCGGTGGTCACTCCATAACAAGGATAGTTATGACTTTCGATCCGACTTTCAAAGTCATCATCTGATTCAGAACTGCCTTGTGTCAATTTCTCTAAAGGAGTACTCGTATTGGTGTTGGTCGTACTCATAAGTTGAAAGGACCCTAGATTATCCGATGTCATATTTCCGTCTTCATCAGCTGCATGGATGTTCATATATATGGAGTATTCTTCCAGTGTCAAGGTCGGATCTAATTGGTCTTTTAAAACTACTTTTTTGTACAAACTAGGACCATCATCTTCAAACGCTTTTTTGTAATTATCCATCATGATCGGAATGTTCCAATAAACTCGATTACTATTTTCAGTTGCTCCACCATTTTTAGTTATCGGCTTTTGATCGCCAATCGGCTTTCCGGGGTGAGGCTCAGTTGGTTTGGGATCAATCTCGATCGGATATTTACCTGTTTCGGTATTACCGGTTGAACCGCCGTTGCTTTCCTTGCTAGCCGTTCCATACGCCGTCGCATAACAATCCTGCAGACCATTCCAGTCTTTTTCTACTGCCTCATTAAAAGTGATCTTCAAATATTTTTTCCCAGCGATCGTTTCTAATGTCATATCGCCGATTTTATCACCGCTGCTCTCATAAAAGGGAACTGAGTTACTGACAGTAGAGAAATTGAAGTATTCTTCTGGCAATGCGATATAAATGTAGTCACCATTTTTTAAGTTTGCAGAAGAAGGGACAGTAAAGGTGTAATCAAAATACACACCATCGCCAACTTTGATCGTTGGCTGCGGGTCCTGCTTTACACCATCCTTAACAATATAAATTTGACTACCGCCGCGCTTTAGATAAATATTGTTCAATTTCATATCGCCGATCGAACTGGTTTTGTCACTACCTGCAAAAGATGTTGCTGCCCCACCTAGTGGTTTGATTTGTTTGCTGCTTTCAGTTTGACTCTCTTGTTTCAGATTCAGCTTAAACTCATAGGAAGCAAAAAAGTTTAGTTGTACTTCTGACAGAGAACGAACCTGATCCGCCAATTTAAATTCAAAACTTATGCCTTCAATCGAAGCTTGTTGATCGCTGTCATTTACGACTTTCAATTGATTTCCTTTAACAGAAACAGTGACCGCCTCATTTTGATAAAGTTTCTTATCTGCTGTCGTGATTTCTGCCGGAAGATCCAGTGTCTGCTTCTTATTTTCAGCAATCGTTAAATCGAATTGTGAAAGATATGAAGCTTTAGGGTCAATTTCCTGCGGAAGTGGACTGCCATCCAAAGCCGTTAGTCTCAGATTGTTTACACCACTCTCTTCTGCCGTTTGCAGGTTTTCTGCAATCGTTTGAAGCGGAAAACTAGATAAAACAATCAACAAGATTGAAAGAAGTGTCCACCAATGGTTTTTGAATTTGTTCATGATACCCTCCTTTCAGTTATGATTTTTTCTAATTTCTTTATAAGCGATCCCTCCACTCTGTTTCAAAATGCACTTATCTTCAAAGTTAAAATCAATCAAATGTTTTTATTCATTCTTTAATATGAATATTCAAGTATTTTCAACTTATAAAAATAAACGCATAAAATCATTTTAAAATCATTTTTCATTATATTTCTATTATTTTCCAGTGACAATATTTTTGGAACAAGATGCATCTCAGCAGAATAAGAGGTTGAAATCAAGTCGTGAAAATATTCTTTTTAAACTACATTTAAGATAATATCCTTAATTTATTTATTGTTTATACAAATATACTTACGTCGGATTTAAAATTTAATTATTTAAAAGACAATAACGATTATATTGGTGTCTCGCTACAAATAAGCAAAATAACGAGAATAAAACTTTTTAAAAATAAAAAGCCGCATCCTCATTGGATACGGCTTTGACAATTTTATAGGTTTGTCCATTCTCCTGTTTCTCTGAATTTTTCGGCATAGGCTTCAGCCTGCGAAACGATCTGCGGATCATACTGACAATATGCTAATAACTTGATCGCGTTGCTGCCGGTCGTTACACCTTCGCGCAAGGTATAGTCAAATAATATATCATCAGCGGTAACGACTTCCCGGAAATGATAGTTTTCGTAGCGCTCACCCAAAATTTGACTGAGTTCAACATCATGGGTCGCTAAACAAATAAAGCAGTCTAAAGCGGAAAATTTTTCTAAGATGATTGACGCAGCGGCGATTCGCTCGATCATATTCGTGCCCTTAAACATCTCATCCATAAAAATCATGGCGTACTCGGATGATTCAGCGATATGCAACAGACGTTTCAGTGACTTTATTTCGGCCATGTAGAAACTGTCTCCAGTTACGATGTCGTCCTTAAGATTCATCGAGCTATAGACATCACACGGTTTAAAGCTGTAGCTTTTCGCTAAGCAAGTGTTGAAGAGCTGACCAAGAACCGTATTGACCGCTAACGTTCGAGCGAAGGTTGATTTTCCGCTGGCATTTGAACCAGTGATCAGAATCTTATTACCGATCCTGCGGGTATTAGGAACAGGCTTTCTTAATAGCGGATGAATAATCTCTTCAAACGCGATTTCGTTCTTATCGCTAAACGTCGGCTGGCAATAATAAGCCAAGCTTTCACGATATGAGGCAGTCGAGATACAAAGTTCGATATAACCAAGTGTTTCATACAGTTCCAGCGCTTTACTCCGATGTTTTTGAAACAGCCTGACCATCACATAATAAGCATAACCATACAAAGAAAAATAGGAGGTGATGATCATCATCAAGCTGTTTGATGAGCCGGATACTTGGACTAAATAATCGGCCAAAGCAGTGATGTTCTTAAAGACTTTAAGATTTTCACGCAGCAGTTCAGTCTCTTTTTTGAAAGCCGGAAGCTCCAACTTCACCATTACTTTTGCCGCCCGCACCATGCGGGTAAACATCCCTAAAGCTTCAAAGGCTTGATAGATTTTTCGCAGCACGAAGGAAAATAAAATAATCCCCAAACAAAAGCTGAGGGTAACCGCGAGAACACCATAATCAATATCAACACTTAACCAAACCAAACTCCCAATCCCCAACACTGACACTAAAATAATCGGCAGCATGGAGATTGACGGAAACTTGCTTGGATCAAGTAATAGATCAATCAGCTGATTATTAGTCTTACGGCCAATGCGATAAAAAGCAAACTGCAGTCGTTCGCGCGCTTCCCTATTTTTACTCATACTCTGGACAGCTTCTTCAAAATGAACCAAATCCGGATTCTTGTGTTTTCTAAAAAAATAATAGCTGTATTCATCGCCAATACTAGACTGCGTATTTTTCATCTGCTTAAAAAGCTCATCCATATTCAGATCGTTCCAAGTGATGTCATCAATCAGCTGTTCACTATTTTTCCGATGGTGATAATACTTTTTCATACTGGCATAATCACGTTCATCCAGCTTCCATTCCGAGACTTTCCCATACTCTGCTCTGATTTGCGCTTTTATTTTTTGATTATGACGATACAGAAAATAAAAATAAACCAGGAAAAAGAGCCCCACACTCCCCAGAACAATTCCATAAACTCCCAATATCTGCCCCTCACATTCTTTTTTTAATCATTTTACCATTAAAAACCATGAGGGAAATCAGCATTTCTTTACTTGCTTTTGGCAGTAAAAAAGACCAATCACGTTTGATTGGTCCTGCGTTATATCGGCATCGCCACCGGCTTGAATCCCTCTAAGCCAATAATCACAAACGGCGAGCCCTTTTTGATCAAAGTCTCCTGACATTTCAAACGAACTTTCTTTCCGTCAATGATTCCCTGACCTTTATACGTAATATCTGTAACCGCCACACCAATTTCCAAAAGTAATTTTTGTTCCTTGCGATCTCTCAAGACAGCCAGCGAATACCGTTCGACATTCAGCAATACACCGAGCACAATGATCCAAAAAATTTTCAACTGAATAGGACCTGCCAACGGTGCGATCGAGATTGCGAGAATCAGTCCGCTATTCGTGAGTCCGCCGCCGTTCCAATTTTCCGCCCAGGCATAAAACAGCGACGCATCTGTATACTTTTCAATGAAACAGACAACAAATCCAGCAAACGCCAAAATACCTGCAATCCCATAGAGAATGTAATCGGGTGCGGATGCCGTCGTTCGACCGCCGCCCCACAGGTATGGAACTATATTTAGCCCTACTGCCCAAGCAAGGTAATACAACGTCATTCCCCACTCGATTCCTCTGCGATGGACCTGATTCAATTCTTCACCAACACTGATTGGATCGCCTAGTTGCTTTAAAACTTCTTGCGCAGCCTCCGCTTCGCTGAATCCGCTTTCAATCAAAGCCGCTTTGTGATCTTCAATATGCTCTTCGTATTCGCGAATGATTGCTTTGCGTGCACTAGTCACTTTTATACACTTCGCCAGTTTTTTCAAATACTCTTTAGTATCCATAACCCACACCTCCCAGAATATCTGAAACAGTCGTGGAATAAGTATCCCATTCTTTGATTTTGGCTTCTAAATAAACTTTTCCGGTTTTCGTTAATTGATAATACTTCCGCTTTTTGCCATTTACTTCTTTTTCATAGCATTTGAGACATTTCGTTTTTACTAACTGATGCAGGAGTGGATACAAGGTGCCCGTTTTCAACTCAAAAACATTTTGAGAACGCTGGGATAAAAGCTCGATCATTTCATACCCATACATATCTCGTTCAGAGAGCAAGCTTAAAATCAACATCGTCGTACTTCCCGATACTAACCCTTTGTCGATCATTCTTTCCACCTCCATATGTAGATTATCTACTTAAATTATATGTCGATAATCTACGTATGTCAAATAAACAAAAATAGAAACAACTTTTCATCAAAAAAATTCAGAACTTAATTAAGATTTTCGGGTTTGTGATCATCAGAATGAATGATAGAATAAAGAATCGGACTAAATTAGGAGGTTGCGCCGAGTAATTATTTCAAACGAAAAAATTACTGCTTTAAAGACGGCACACTACTACATAAAAAGGAATAAGGAGAACAGCATAAATGACCAATGCACTTGAAATTAAAAATTTGAAAAAAGTCTATGCCACTGGGGTGGAAGCCTTAAAGGGGATCGATCTCACGGTAGAGGAAGGCGATTTTTATGCGCTGCTGGGGCCAAATGGCGCTGGGAAATCGACGACGATCGGGATCATCACTTCTTTAGTCAACAAAACTTCCGGCAACGTAAAAGTTTTCGACTATGACTTAGACAAAGATCTAGTGATGGCTAAACAACAGATCGGATTGGTACCGCAGGAATTCAACTTTAATCCCTTTGAGACCGTCCAGCAAATCGTCGTGAATCAAGCAGGCTATTATGGCGTACCGCGAAAAGAAGCGATGATCCGCAGCGAGAAATATTTGAAACAATCCGACCTGTGGGAAAAACGCAACGTCCGTGCCCGCATGCTGTCTGGCGGAATGAAGCGTCGTTTAATGATCGCCCGCGCACTGATGCATGAGCCGAAATTGCTGATTTTAGATGAACCGACGGCTGGCGTAGATATCGAACTGCGCCGCGAAATGTGGACCTTTTTAAGAGAGCTGAACGCCAACGGAACAACGATCATTTTAACGACCCACTATTTAGAGGAAGCGGAGATGCTTTGCCGCAATATCGGGATCATCCAATCAGGCGAACTGATCGAAAATACCAGCATGAAATCATTACTGGCAAAATTACAGTTTGAGACATTTATTTTTGATCTGGCTCCTTACGAGACAAAACCTGTGATCAACGGCTTCCGATATAATTTTGAAGATGACCAAACGCTAGAAGTCGAAGTCGTGCGTGATCAAGGAATCAACGAACTATTCGAACAATTATCAAATCAAGGAATCAAAGTTTTATCCATGCGGAACAAATCTAACCGGCTAGAAGAACTATTCCTTAAAATCACGGAGGAAAATCATGTCTAATCTATACTTCACTGCCCTTAAAAGTCTGGCAGTCAAAGAAACAAATCGCTATCTAAGGATCTGGGTACAGACTTTAGTGCCGCCAGTCATCACCACTTCCTTATACTTTGTCATTTTTGGCAATCTGATCGGTGGACGGATCGGCGACATGGCCGGCTTTTCTTATATGGAATTTATCGTACCTGGACTAATTATGATGTCTGTGATCACAAGTTCCTACGCAAATGTTTCTTCTTCCTTCTTCTCGCAAAAATTTCAGAAGAACATCGAAGAAATCTTAGTCGCACCTGTCCCTACCCACATCATTATTTGGGGATTTGTTTTCGGCGGTTTAGGAAGAAGTGTTTTAGTCGGCACACTAGTTACGATGATCTCATTGTTCTTCGTGCCGCTGAATGTTTATTCTTGGGTGATTGTTGTACTGACGCTGCTGATGACTTCGATCTTATTTTCATTGGCAGGTTTATTGAACGGTATTTTCGCTCAATCCTTTGACGATGTGTCCATCGTGCCGACCTTTGTTTTGCAGCCATTAACTTATCTCGGCGGAGTTTTCTACGCGATTTCGATGCTGCCGCCATTTTGGCAAGCAGTCTCAAAAATCAATCCGATCGTCTATATGATCTCGGGTTTCCGTTACGGCTTCCTTGGTGTCATGGATGTATCGATCGTCATCTCACTATCGATCTTGGTCCTCTTCATTGTTGTCCTTTACAGTGTGTGCTGGTATCTGATCGATCGCGGACGCGGATTGAGAAGTTAAAGTAAAAGCTGGGTACGAGCAATTTGTTTGCTCATACTCAGCTTTTTTTAGCTATTATTCAAAATCTTTTTCATTATCTCCAACAAAGTTTGGACATCTTCCGGTCTCGTAGCTCCTGTCTCAGGAGCAATGATTGAACTGTAGACATGGGGAATGATTTTTTTGACCCCAGCATCCACCGCTATTTGGACGATCTCTTCAAAATTTTCCAAATCGATTCCGCCAGTCGGCTCTAAATAAAAGTCATGCTCGACACAAGCTTTCGCAACGGCCTGATACTCTTCTTTGTGAGCCAAACCCTTCATGGGAAAATACTTCACCGAACTGCCGCCCATATCCTGCAGCAATTTAATCGCTGTTTCGATCGGTACGACAGCTTCAGGAGCTGTCGTACTCAATGGGCCAGTCGCAATATTCACATACCCGATTTTGCCGGTTGGAGAAACTAAGCCATTTACGATTGTCTCGTTTTGGCCTAACAGTGCCCGTGAAGTCCCCACTCCTGTAAATACTTGATTGACATGCTGCGGTTGTAGAATCGCAGAAATGCGGGAAACCATCTGACTTTGATTAGGATCTCCGGCTCCCAGCCCTACAGATAATGCGTTATTCGTTGCTGCTTGATAAAGCTTCATGTCTTTTATTGCTGCTTCATCAGTAGCATAATTTTTTGACAACACTCCTAATACAACATGCCCTTCGGCCGCCTCGTAACATTCTTTGGCATTCTCAACAGAATTCGCTAAGACATTTAAGCAAATACGATCTGCTAAATAATTTGGTATCAATGACATACCGTCTCTCCTTTACTTCATAATTTCCTGCAGACGCTGAACGATTTGGGTCAGTTCCTGTTCATCAACCGAACGGATATCAAATTCGATAATTCCGTTATTTGCTTGGTATTCACGGGTGTAAATTGCAGGATTTTCTTCTTTCAGTTCAGTAATGATCGTCTTAGCTGGTTTAGCTCCAGCAGCTTTGACACTTGCCCGATAAATATCGCGGCCAGCTCCATCTTGAACAATCTTCGCCTCTAAGCCGTCAATTTGATTGACCGCTGTAATAAACGGAGTTAATCGCCGCTTCATTGATTCGCCAGCTTCGGTTCCCTTCGTTAAATAATCGGCAACCGCTTGGGTAAAGCCTAAGATATTGTCTTTGCCGATTTTCATCGAGCGGCCGATTCCTTTACTTTGCAGTCTGACCCACTCTACATACTCTTTTTTCCCGATAACTAGTCCTGCACTAGGACCTTCCATCGCCTTAGCTCCAGAATAAATGACTAAATCTGCCCCTGCTTGGGTGTATTTGAAAAGATCTTCCTCTGCAGCTGCATCAACGATCAGCGGCAGCCGATATTTTTTAGCTACGGTTGCTGCCTCTTCAACACTCAGCATACTTTTTTGAACCGTATGATGGCTTTTGATGTACAAAATCGCCGCAGATGCTGGTGTTATCATCATTTCAAGATGCTCCGGCGAACACATATTGGCATAGCCAACCTCTACGACTTTCCCGCCGCCTTGCTCGACCATGACTTCCACCGGCGTGCCATAATCTACGTTGTGCCCTTTAGGAAGAATGATCTCTCTTTTATCTATTCTGTCCGTGTAAGGATGGTAGACATGATAAAGACTGCCTTCTCCAATTACCGCTGCAACAGACTGAGCAATGCCGGCAGAAGCAGAAGACACGATTTGGGCATCTTCTGTTTTCAACAAGTCCGCGAGATATTTCCCCGTTTGAACCATCAAATTGCTCATCTCAAAAAAATGTTCCCCGCCAAAACGTTGCGCCGCCAGCACTTTTTCTGATACCTTCGAAACCCCTAAAATCGTCATTCGTCCAGAAGCATTGATGACTTCTTTCAAACCAAATTTTTCATAGCTGATCATTTTTACACCTTCAATAGTTTTATAATAGTCCGAAGAATGAAGCGACAATACTGATCACAACGATCGTACCGATAATAATGCCGTATCGCGGACCTTTTTTGACCATAAAGAAATAAATCGCAAATACCGCCGTCAACGGCAATAAGCCTCTGACAATCTGATCAAAAATATCTTGTAAAATAATCGTTGCGCCGCCAGGGACTTTGAATTTCATCGGACTGGCAATATTTACATAGCTGGCGCTCAAGGCTCCCATCATCATCATTCCTAAAACGTTCGCTGCATAAATCACCTGCTTGATCTTGCCATCTTTCAGCAAGCTCAAGATCGAATTCCGGCCTAACGTATAAGACTTGTTGATCAACAGCCAGCTGATATACATCGTAACCGCGGTATAAATCACGATCGGTCCTATCCCGCCAATCGCATTTCCGTTAGAAGCCATCGGAATAAAGATTGAAATAATTAAGGGCATAACCGCCGCCCAAATGATCGAATCTCCGATACCAGCTAAAGGCCCCATCAATCCTGTTTTGATGGAAGTGATCGCCGTATCTGTAATCGCGGCGCCGTTGGATTTTTCCTCCTCCATCGCAATCACGATCCCTTGAATCGAAGAACCAATCGTTCCTTCTGTATTAAAGAAATTCAAATGGCGTTTCAATGCTTCTCTTTGCGCCTCTTCATCATCGGCATACAACTTTTTAACAGCCGGAATCATTGAAGCACAAAAGACCAGGCTTTGTAGTCGTTCATAGGAATTGGATAACTCACAGCCTAGCTGATAAATCCAAAAAGAACGCGATAATTCTTTCTTCGTAATTTTCTTCTGCTCTAATTGCTGTTCATTTTTTTCTGTCATTTGTTCCATTATGCAGCCGCCTCCTCTTCTAACGCCTTGTTTCTAACTAAGAATGCTACACAGACACCAATAATTGCTACTGCCATCACTTCTGCTCCAAAATAAACAACTGCCACAAAACCGATTAAGAAGTACGGAATCAGATGCTTCTTGCCAATCACCATGATCGTTAAAGCAAATCCGAGAGCCGGCAAGATACCGCCCATCACTTCAAAGCCGTGCATCAGCCATTCAGGAATCACATCTAACACTTGATTAACAATCGATTGACCAAAGAAGTTTGCCGCAAACACTAACGGAAAACGAATCACAAAACCAGCCATTGCCGGATATAAAAAGGCTGCGCGATAAATTCCAGAATAATTTAACTCCTCTGCATATTTGTCCGCCATATGAACCCAAGTCGCATTGACCGTCCGGCGAAGCTGATCCATAAATACTCCCAGCACTCCAAATGGTACTGCCAAAGCAATCGCCGCCTCCGCGTTCATTCCGACACCTAAAGCAATTGGGATCGCAATTGCCGAAGCCAACGCTGGATCACTAGGAACATTCCCGCCTGGCGTCGAAGTTACACCTAGATAAACCAGCTGGATACCAGCACCGATCACCATTGCCTCTGCTAATTTTCCAGTCGCAACCCCGGCTATCAACGCCGCCGAAAGCGGTTGGGAAAGCATTCCCGAGAATGTATACCCGAAACGCAGGCGAGCAAACCAATAGTATAAGCCCATTACGATTGAAATACCTAAAACACCCATAATTCAAACTCTCCTTTTTTATTGATCTTTTTATTTTCAAAGCCTTCCACCAGCTAACTAACTCCGGTCACACTGGTTTTTATAGTGATTTATATTTTTCAATTAGTTTATGGATCGGCACTGGTGTTTCCTCTGGAATCGCTTGGAAGTACACATCCATATTTTTTGCCAGCAAGCCTTCTAAAATTTCGACATCCTCTTCTGATAAATTGATATTCTTCACTACGTTTTTACGATTCGGTCCGCCGCCGAGGCCGCCAACTTGAATAGCTTCGGTGATGATTCCTGCTGCGACCATTTCCTTCAATGTGATTAAATCCGGAACTAAAAACAGCACCTTGGTATTTTTTGCCGCCGCTTCATTTTCCCAGAAACCTTTAACTGATTCTGTTCCTTTGATAATGACCTCCACTCCTGGAGGGGCTGCCATCAAATAAATACTTTGCAGGAATTCATCTTGCTCTAATTCATCACTGACGACAATAATTTCATTAGCTGCGGATTGCTGCAGCCATTTTGTAACAACTTGACCATGGATCAAGCGACTATCAACTCTGGCTAATACGATTTTTGACATTTTACTCATCCTTTACTGTTTAATTGGTAATTCCAATATCTGACAACTGTCAATTACTGCTTTATGAATCTCTTGCGCCAACTCCCGGCTAAACCCGCCTGCCTCCTGCTTCATTACCGCCTCTAACAACATAGACGCGCACAATCCCGAAATTGCTACGACCTCATAATCCTTCGATAGCCGCAAAGCAACATTACTAGGTGTGCCTCCTTTGATATCCGTTAGAATCAATAACTTTTCTTTCCATTCCAATTGATCGATTTGCACTTTGACCCGTTCGAGATAATCCGGCAACGAATCCTCTGCGTTTAAAGCGACTTCATACACATTGCTGATTTCCCCAACAATCATCTGGACACTTTTTAGAAGTTCATTGCCCCATCCATTATGAGTCAAGATTAAAATTGGTTCTTTCTCCATACCCTCACACTCCTCAAGTTGTTTTCACTTTTATATAAAGCAAGTGCTGTGCCAAAAAAATAACCCTTATCAAAAGGGCTATTTCTCGCGGTTTAAACATTGACTTCAAACAGCAGCTCATAGATATACTTCACTTCCAGCGGCGGAATGACGACATTATATGACACTTCGATCGGTCTGAAGGCCATCTTGATGACAGATGCCAGCTCTGGCAGCTCACGATATGACAGTTCATACGAGGTATGATCATATTCCGGATGTTGGATTTGCCGTTCGATCATACACGCGCAATGAATGATAAATCGCAAGAGTCGTTTTTCATCACTTTTCTTTTTAGTCTGCATACAGATATCCGAATAGATTTTGGATAATTCGATCGTGATGCTTTTAGGATTCAAGATGCTCAATAGGTCTGTGATAGCCTCAATCGATAGGCCTTGAATATATTTAGCCGAAACTTTTTTCAAGACCGCCTGATTCTCATCCTTCGTTAAATCAAAACCCAGCATTTGAAAAACTAAGCGAATCCCTTGATCCGAAAGCAAATTATCCAAAGAAACAAAGGGAATATCAGGAATCTCGGTCTTCACAGTCCCAATAATCCCCACCAGCTTCTCATCTTCATGAACAAAGGAAAGCAGGCGGCTGAGATCTTCCAGCTCTTTTTTCTCAAGCGTGACAATTCGGACATTCGTCAAAAGCTCTTGCGGAAATGTGTTTAATAATAATTTTTCAATCTTCAACGCCGTACCTAATCCGGTCAAACAGGAAATCACTAATACTTTGGAATCTTCAAAATTTCCTTTGCGGCAGATAAGCGCCTTATGATTCTTCTCCTTTAAAACCGGCAGCAAATAATCAAACTTCGTCGACTCATAAATGACTTCTCGCGCAACCTCCAGCAATGTCAGTAAATTAATATTGCTGATCAAGAGTACTTCGATTTGAAATTCCTTGCTGATTACATTGCCAAAATAAATTAACGAACCAATATCCACCATTAGAATCAGTTTGCTATAGCCGTTTTTACGAACGACCGCGCGAACTTTATCCAGAGTTTCTTCGACCGATTGATTGATCGGCATATTGACCGAGTTCATCAAGCTGGTGGAAAATAAAACATTCGTATATTCCACCATACTAGAGGCCGTCGCGCTTCCGTGAGCTACTACGACAATGCCGCATTTTTCATCCAGCTCATAGCGCCGATCCGCCGACCTGATTTTACGAATAAACAAATCATAAAAAATGATCTCCGTATTCGGCAGCTTCAAGGCAAAATAATTCTCAATATACAAAACGATCTTCTCTGCCAGTTGGTAATTTTCGATTTTTCCAGAAAAAATATTTTTGGTCAGATCAAAAAAGTCTTCATTGATCTGAGCAGAATAAAACACGCTGGAATAAATATGAGCCGCTAAAACATTTTTCAAATTTTCCGGCAGAAGGATAGCCAGTTCTTGTTCAATGTACTGGATGATCTGATTAATTTGGCTGTAGAATTGTTCATCGATGTCATGCTCTTTTGAAATGGACTGATTAAATAAATCCATATCATAGAGCTGATCCATTTTGTTCTGCATCATCGCCACAGCATCTTTTGAAGAGATATTGACATTCTTTAGATCCGCATATTCTTTTAACAGAAAATTATAAAAGCGGTCATTCTGCTTATCCTTGACTTGCAGCAGCTGCTCCACATGAGGATAAAAATAATCATGCCGAATCTTGATTCCTCCGCTAGGAACATACTCGTTCAAGACAACGATGTCCTTAGTATCAACTGTATTTTCATCCAGCAGCCCCAGCGGCAGATCAATAGTCAGCTCCTGCGTTTCATAATCAATAGCGTCCAAGTAAGCCTGCGCACAAATAAACTGGATCTCTGACTTCAGCTCGCCTACATTAGCCTTATATTTAGAAAAAACAAGATACTTCAGCGTATTATAGGAAATAAAAATATCCTTTTGAATTCCTTGGCTCTCCTCCATAAAAAAGGTCAGGATCAATTGAATTTTTTCTTTGATCGAACGATTGGACAAGCTTGGGATATGTAAATTTACCGGAATCCGCCGCAAAAAAGTTTTCAAAAACGTTTTTTCTAATTCTTCGGTCGTCGCAAAAATAAACTTGATTGCTACATGCCGCTGCTTTTCAGCCTCTCCCATCCGGGTGAAATAGCCCTTATCCAGCAACGTAAACAGTTTTTCCTGCCCTTCATTCGTCAATCGATGTACCTCATCTAAAAAGAAAAAACCGCCATCGGCTAATTCTACTAAGCCCTGATGATCACTGTCAGCCCCGGTAAAGCTGCCCTTTTTATATCCAAATAAATGGGAGGTCAACAATTCTGGATTGTTAAAATATTCCGCACAGTTAAAGTAGATGAAGGGCACCTTTGTCTCGGTTTTTGCTTCGAAAAACTGATGCAAGTGTTCTGCTAATAAGGTTTTTCCTACACCGGATTCACCTGTCAGCATAATGTTCAAACCCTTAGGCGGATATAAAACAGCGGCCTTCAATTTTTTGATACTGTCCGCCAAGCTGCCATCATAGCCGATCACTTTTGAAAATGGATTATTGCGCAGCTCGTGTTTGACCCGTTCTTTTGTTTCCACTTCTTGACGAATTTCCGCCTCCAAATGATCGATTGAAGCATATTCATCTTTGGAAGGAGAAAAGAAGAAGGCTTTCTCTAAAACGGGACGTGCAAAAAATAAGACGGGACGTGATTTTACTTTGATCACTTGATGTTTATTGGTTAATTTAGAGAGATCTTCACTGACGGCCGTTCGCGCATAATCCGTCATCTGGCAAATATCCTTCACTGTACAGCCTTTTAAATTTCCTAGAACCAGTTCATTTGCTTGATGAAATTTATAAAGGCATTCATAAATATTATCAATTCGCATAGTATTCCCCTTCAAAGAGTTATTAGCTTGTTTTTATCATCTAGCGAGGTAGAAAGCAATACAATTTTTAGTCTTCGCAAAGAGTCCTCTTCATTTACCTAATACTTCACTAGTATTCCCCCGAACCCAAACAGCCTGATGATCATTGATCACCGCTAGCTTTTTCTGTTCTCGATTCTTTTGAACGATTTCTTCTGCGGCCGCTTTAAATTCTCGGCTTTGATAATGAGGCACTACATAAAAATCGACGATCCCTAAACCTCTATAATCGGTTAACTCGGGAGCCTGTTGCGGATCGTCCATTATCGAGGAATAGCCGATATCCGGACATGCCACGATTGCGCCTGCCGATTCCCCGATGTAGAGCTTGCCTTTATTTACTTCCTCAATTATTAGCTGATCCGCCCCACTTCTTCGCAGCTCCTGTAATAAGAAGAAGGTATTCCCGCCTGCCACATAAATAATGTCATTCTTGACTAAGACAGCTTTGGCCTGCTCAAAAGATGCTGTGGAAATATCTAACTCCTCCACCTTCATTCCGCTGAAGCGCAGCGCCCATTTACCGATTTTTACAAAAAAGCCGAGCTTTTCTACCTTACTGGCAGTAGGAATAAAAGTCACCGTCTTTCCTTTTACCTCTTCAACTGATTTCAACAATCCCGAAACATTTTGAAACATCGAAACTAAAAATATTTTCTTCATCGTCGTTCCCTCGTTTCTTTAAGAATTTCCTCAGACATTTTCATTATATCGTACCAGATAAATGAACCCGCAAAAAAACTGATTCTGAACTCGGCGGGAGTCAAAATCAGTTTCATGTTTAATAATGTACTTCGTCCAAGAACAGTCCTTGCGCCGGTGCCGTTTCTCCGGCTTCTGCTCGAACTTTATTTTCTAACACTTCATCGATCACATCTAACGACAGCTTGCCTGAACCAATCGCCAAAATAGTTCCCATCAAGATTCGTACCATTTTGTGCAAGAAGCCGTCACCGACAAAGGTAAAACGCAGCATGCTGCCTTCTTGTTCAATCGAAAGCTTTTCGATCGTCCGTGTCGTTGATTTTTTGGTCTTTTTCAGTGCTGAAAAACCGATAAAGTCATGTTTGCCAAGCAAGCGTTCGCAAGCCTGGTTCATCTTATCCAGATCTAACTTATCTGGAACATAAAAACTGCGATACCGTTCAAAAGCCGTCGGGATCGGATCATTCCAGACATAATAGCTGTATTGCTTTCCCTTCACGTTATAGCGGGCATGGAAGCGTTCCGGCATTTCTTCCACTTTTTTCACTACGATGTCTCCGGGTAAATAGCGATTAAAGAAAGCCAACATTTCATTTCGTGACATTTCTGAATTCGTTTTGAAATTCGCTACCTGACCTCTAGCATGCGTTCCCGCATCGGTCCGACCAGAACCGATAATCTCGATTTTTTCGCCAGTCATCTGGTTGATGACACTTTCAATTTTCCCTTGGATCGTCTTTTCTGAGTCCCCCAAACGCTGCCAGCCAAGATAACGTTTGCCATCGTATTCGATCGTTAATTTAATATTTCGCATAGGTTCATGCCTCCTCTAAAGTTTCACACTGACTCACTTTACCACAGAAGTCCGCGATGCTCTAGTGAAGAGGGCAAAAAGAAAACCAGAACACTGGCTGCAGTGCGCTGATTTTCAATAAGTTTATGCATATTCAATTTTCTTGCTGTATTCTTTTTTGATGCGGCTTAATGCTTCTAACAATAATTCGCGCGGCATTCCGATACTCAAGCGGACAAAGCCTTCGCCATCTTGGACAAAATAGCTGCCGACCACCATCGTTAAATTCGCGCGACGGAAAAATTCCTGCATTTCTGTTTCATCCTTGAACCAATTGCGGACATCGATCCACGCTAAGAAGGATGATTCAGCCGGCATCACTTTGGCTTCGGGAATTTCCGCAAAGAAATCATAAATGAGCTGCATGTTTTCCTCCACATAGTCGATCATTTCATCCAGCCAAGCTTCACTTTCATTATAGGCCGCAACGATTGCCGGCACAGCAAAAACATGGGGCGAAGTAATCGAATTTTTTTGCAATTGAGTCAGCAACGTTTCTCTGATTTCAGGATTTGGAATCACCACATAAGACGTTTTCAGTCCGCCGAGATTAAATCCTTTATTAGGCGACAGGCACAGAACACTATGCTGAGAAATTTCTGGATGTGCATTCCAAATCGAAGTGAAGGTCTGGTTCTTATAGACGATATCCCGATGAATCTCATCACAGACCAAAAGAACATCATAGCGAATACATAATTCTGCTAGTTGGAAAAGCTCTTCTTTGGTCCAGATTCGACCGGAAGGATTTTGCGGACTGCAAAAAATGAACAGCTTGATATCATTTTCCTTCATTTGACGCTCCATATCCGCAAAATCAAGATAATAGCGATTGTCGCGATTGATCAATGAGCTGCAGAACAGTTTTCGTTCGTTATGCTCCACCGCTTCCGCAAAAGGATCATAGGCAGGAGTATTGATCATGACGCCTTCGCCTTTTTCCGTGTAAGCCTGCACGATATAATGCAAAGTCGACACCGTTCCAAAGGTCAGCTTGATCCATTCTTTTTCAACGTGGGTATCGTAACGTCGCTGATTCCAATCAATCACCGCATCATAAAACTCATCCGGTACATATGAATAGCTGTAATCACCGATACTTGCTCGTTTCATCAACGCCTGTTGAATCGCCGGAGCGACTTCAAAATCAATATCGGCTAAATCCATCGGGATCGCATCTTCGTTCAGTCCAAATTTTTCCTTTAATACCTGATTGCTCCATTTGCGGGCATTGCCTTTTTTTCGGTCGATGATTTTATCTAAATTATACATAGCCTTCACCCACGCTCACTAATTCTTTGGTTGTTTGGTTCAATGCAACGCCGACACCGTTTTGGATCATGACATCATCTTCGATCCGCACACCGCCAATGCCTGGCAGGTAGATGCCCGGCTCAACACTCATTACCATATTTTCCTTTAAAACCATTTGACTCTTCGGATTCAAGATCGGCACATCGCCGCCCATACCGATACCGTGTCCCAAGCCATGACTGAAATATTCGCCATAGCCTGCTTCAGTAATGATTTTTCGCGCGACCGCATCGACTTCTTGTCCCGTGACTCCTTCGCGAATAAAATCAGCCGCCGCCTGCTGTGCAGCTTTGACGACTTGATAAATCGTCATTAATTCTTGGCTGGCTTCACCTAAAGCAACCGTCCGCGTCATGTCTGATTGATAGTCATTCAAAACGATACCAAAATCAATCGTGATAAAATCACCTGCTTCAAAGCTCCGCTGAGTTGGCCGGCCATGGGGCAAGGCACTGCGCGGACCACTGGCAACGATTGGATCAAAGGCCATTGCAGAGGCACCTTTTTTCAACGCAAGGTAATGAATCAAGGCACCCAGCTCATTCTCACCCATGCCGACTTTGATCTCCGGCAGTAATTCCGCAAAAATTTCATCGGTCATCACGCAAGCAGCTTTGATCAGCTGAATTTCTTCTGGCGATTTAATGGCCCGCAGTTCTTGGATTTGGCTTGACCAAATCGCTACCTCAAATGCTTCAGAGAACTCGCGATATTCTTGGATCGACAAGCCATTTGCTTCGATCGCAAGCTTTTTAATCCCCTGCTGGTACAGCCAAGTGATTATTTCAGGAAGATAACTGCCTTGCGGAACCTCGAAATTTTCAAAGTCCTTCGTCAAATCTTTGATTTCTTGTCGATACCGTCCATCAAAAAACTGTACGCGAGCAGAAGGCGTGACAACTAAATAGATGCCGCTGCCTCCTAATGAACCAAAATATTTTTTATTCTCGCGGTTTTTAATGATAATAGCATCCTTGCCTGATTCCTTTAGAAGCTGCTGTAACTTTTTAATTCTCATCAGTTGCACTCCAATTCTAGAAGTCTAGATCTAAGCCGTCCAAAATATCTGTATCCCCTTGGTCAAAGATATTTTTCTGTTCTTTTTTCTTCGCTTCATCTTTCAATTCATTCCGTTCCATGACCTTAAAGAATGGCACATAGATTGCGACCGCCAGAACTAATTGCAGCCCATTGACTAAAATTGTCCGCCAGTCTCCATTCGTCAAGAAGCCTTCTAAGAATACGCCCACATATGGCGGATCAAAGATCGGTTTGTTTAACCAGCCCCAATGCATAAAGAACATCGGCAGTGTCCCAATGATCGCCCCGCCAAACACATGAGGAACGAACATCAATGGATTTAAAATAATCGGTGCACCAAACAAGATGGGTTCATTAATCCCGAACAAAGCTGGAAACAGAGAGACTTTCCCGATTTGACGGTAACGTTTTGATTTTGAAAACAAACATGCTACTATACAGCCGATTGAAATTCCGCAGCCAGTAAATCCAAAGAAGGCACTAGATGCTCCCGCTGTGTAAAAATGCGGGATCGGTTGTCCAGCTTGGAAGGCTGTGATATTTTCTGCGATAAAGGCCACCATGATCGGACGAGTAATTGGGCTGAACACCGATGAATGAATCCCAAAGAAGAAGATCAAGCAAATACAGAAGTTCAACGCCAAAACTGACCATGGATTGTCCATTGATCCGACTAATGGTGATAGGAAACGAGTCAAAATCGTTGGAGGAAGCTCTCCGGCAGTTTGCATCAAGGCAAAACGACCTAGAATAAACGTACCACCCACCAGCAACGTTACTGGAATAAGTTCAAAGGATTTAGAAACAAAGTCCGGCACCCCATCTGGCATTCGAATCGTCATGTTGTGTTTTTTACAGAAGTTGTATAATTCAACTGTGATCAACGCGACAAACATCGCCGTAAATAACCCTTTAGCTCCAAAATTGGTAATATCCAGCATCCCATTTTCATCAAAGATCGCTGTCATAAATAAGAAGCCGAAAAGTGATAAAGTCACTGCACCTGGAATATACAGTTTGTAGTGATTGCCCAAGTTGTACGAGATCGCTGCACAGGCATAAAGTCCGATCAAGCCAGTCGATAACGTCACCGGCAGATTAAATAGCTCTGCATTATTCAAAATAAATTGGCTGAATGCGTTGGATTCTCCCAACATATTCGGCAAGGCAGGTAAAATAGCAAAGAAACTTCCTAGAATAGTAAATGGGGTCATAGCAACCATCCCGGCTTTGATGGCGCTCAGATGTCGTTGATTATCAACTTTGTGCGCTAACGGGACGAAGTAACGGTTCATAAAAGCCTCAAATTTTGCGAACATAATGCTCCTCCTAGTTCATATTAATAAATCGATTCAAGAAAAATAGATTTGAATTTCACCGCACATGTCCTTCTGCTTTTTTCCAAATAAACATCTCTGGCATGGAAAAGCAGAATGGACATTTCTTCTGGTTAAATTGATTGTTTCGCTAACTGATGTTTCTTATGAGTAACTAAAGCCAGCTTCATCACGGTCGCACCATCCATTTGGCCATATACATCTTTATCGATCACAGCGTAAGGAATATCTCGTGGGTCCAGAATCGATTTGATGAAATCAATTTTGTGAGTGATTTGCGGTCCGACTAAAACAATATCCCAGCCATCGATTTGGCTTTCAATGGAATCTGCGGGAATCGCAGTAAAATCGAAATCCTCATCCTTCAATTTGGCGCTTTGTTGAACCACCTTGCGCATATTTTGCATCAGCATATTTGTAGAAAAGCCCCCAGCACAGCATAATAAAATTTTCATGACATCTATCTCCTTTATAATTTTTTTATTGTAATACTGAAATCAATGTTTCGATTAAATCCCTAGCTAATTGACTGGTCATGTAGTGATCCTGAGCATGGACCATCAGCAAACCGACATTTGATGATTCGACCTCGTCATTCAATTCGCGGCTGATCAAATCCGTTTGAATATTATGCGCTGCCAAATCTAAATTCCGCGACTCCGCGATTAACTCTGTTGCCTTATCAAACTCTTTGGTTTTTACACATTTCAACGCTTCGAAGGCTTTTGCTTTGCTTTCGCCAGCGATCGAGATCAGTTGTACGATTTCTTGTTCTTCTTTTGTCATGTTGTCTATCCCCTCTAAATGAAATCCACCATGCGGTGATACATTTCTTCCGTAAAATTTTTGATTAGCCCTTCATATAAATCAATCATTTGCTGTACATCCTGCTTATTTACGATCGAATAAGCACAGTGTCCATAGCGGACTGGCAAGATCGTTACGACAGTCGGTTTCCCTTCATTTACTTTATGGGCTTCACCGCCATCGGTACCACCAGTATTGAACATATCCAGCTGCAATGGAATATGTTGCTTTTTCGCAGTTTCCTTCACGTAATGAACCATTTCCAAATTCGGCGCTAAGGTTCGGTCAAAGTGTGTCAAAATCGGACCTTTGCCAATTTGCCGCTGATTGGTGTGATCGCGAACAAATTCGGTGCTAAACGTCGCCACATCAATCACGAAAACAATATCTGGATTCACTGCTTGAACGGCTGTCTTAGCTCCGCGAATCCCAACTTCTTCACTGCTGGTATTGGCAAAGTGAACAGTCAAAGGCAGCTCCGTTTGCGCTAATTTCTTCATCAGCTCGCCCATCACAAAACAGGCCAAACGATCATCTAACGCTTTTCCGGCATAAATATCCTTCACCGCAAACTCTTCGAAGTCAGTCGCGTAACAAGCCATGTTGCCAACTTCAATTCCTAAGTCTGCCACCTCTTCTGCTGTCGTTGCGCCAATATCGCAGTATAGATTTTCTGTCTTGCCATCGCGATATTCGCCGTTGATAACGCCGCTGATTTTTCTTCCATCAAAGGTTGTGATCCGAATTTTTTGCAAATGCTGGGCTATCGGCTTGACTCCCCCAACAACCATTAAATGGATCAATCCTAAATTGCTGATGCTGCGAACCATGAAGCCGACTTCATCCATATGCCCACAGATCATAATGCTTTTGGGACTCTTTCCCTTTTTAGTAAAAATCAAGCTGCCAAGTCCATCCGTCCTTTTTTCGTAAGGCAGCTCCGCTAACTCGGCTAAAATCGTTTGACGAACTTCCTTTTCATTGCTGGCGATACCGTCAGCGTTGGAGAGATTTTTCAAAAACTCAATGTTCATTCTGATTCCTTCTTCCTAAAACTCGTTTTAATGTATAGTAAAATTCGTGGTAATCCTTGCTTTCAATTAATGCGTTGATCGCCGCCGGATGATTCATCAGCTTGCTTAGTTCCTTCGAAATAATTTGATGGATATCTAATTGCTCGGCCTTTAGCGAAACCATAAAAATAATTTTTACGGCTCGGTCCGTCTCATTCGCCCCTTCTGGCAGCAAACACACCGCAACACGATTTTCTTTGCCAGACATCACCAGCGGATGGGGAATTGCAATTCCGTTTTGGTAAATCGTCGATAGATAATTCTCACGTTCCACCAACGAATCCTTGTAGCCTTCAAAGCCGACCTGTTGTTCCACTTGCTCTGCCAGTCCCGCTAAAATATCGGAATAAACACGATCCTTTTCAATCCGAAACAAGTCTTCGGAAAATAATTCAAAAAAGGCTCGCTCCACCGAAAAGTTCTCGTCGATTTTTAGCAGGCTGAGGTTTTCACTCACCTCTAAGTAATCCAGCTCGCTTTGAATCTCACTCATCAAAATCACGGGACAATCGACTTCGATCGTTAATTCAATAATTGAAAAAATCAAATCAGGATAATAGTCTTGAATTTTTTCGATTTCAAACATTGAAAAGGTCTGAATCTTCGCCCTTGGAAAAATCCTCTTCAATTTCATTTCCACCAAATAGGCCATCCCGCCGCCAGACGAGCAAACCACCGCGATCCGATAAATGTTCTCGATCAATTTTTGCTGCCACCTATGATAGGGCACGGTCATGTGGGTCGCGAGATAGCCGATTTCGCCAGATGTGATTTTCAATTCAAATTTTTCCTCCAGCCATTTTGAAAACATCACAGCAAAATTGAAAATCACGGGATAGTCTTTACTGATATCTTCTAAATAAGGATTGCTGAAGTTCACTTCCTTGCGAGAGCGCTCGATCAGCGCCGCTACATGAAGATAAACAAGATCAATAAATTCTTGATCGGTTGAAAAATGCGTCTTTTGCTGTTTGTCCATCGCTTGAAAAAAGTTCGTGATCTCTTCCTTCAGCATTTGCTTGTTGCTGAGTATTTCCAGCTTCTTTGTTTTGGCTAACAAGCTGGCTTCAAAATAATCATGGACTTCTTTTTGAAGGGGTACCGAAAGGCTCGTCTCCTGAAGAACTTCTGTTAAAAAGGATTTTGGAATCTCAGTCTGCGTATTTTTTCTTTCGATCAGTAATAGTAAAAACAGCTCTTCTTCCAGTCTTCGAAACTCCACATAATCGATCTCCCAATTATGCCTGCCGATCAAATGATACAGACTGTCTTTTACCTGCTGTTGCTTCTCACGGGTGAAGGCCGCTTCCAATTTTTCCAGTAGTTTCACATTGCCTCTTTGATAACAATCCAACAGAAGCAGCAGTCGATTTTTCAATTCACTAATGATTCGAATCCCATAATGAGCTTTCCGTTCCAAAATCAAGGAACTGCCTTTAAGATATAATTCAAGCTTGGAAAGATCCTTTTTGATTTGGCTGCCGCTGACGAGCAGTTCATCGCTCAATTGAGTGACGGTCTGATAATTTTCATTGATCAAAAGCAGACTCAATAAAGATTCCAGCCGATCCTTTTGCATTTCAATCGTCGTCTCAGAAAAGCCGGCCAGATAAGCGGAGAACTTTTCCTCATCTGTGATGATCAAGCGGCAGCCTAATTTAGCGGAGCGTTCAATCGTAAAGCCCTGCTGCATTTCTGCTAAGCCCTGCAGATCATTTCGGATTGTTCTAGAGGAAACACCGAGCTTTTTTGCCAGCTGATCAATTTTTAAGTAGTCATTCTCTTTTAACGCTGTCAGTATTTGTACCTCTCTCATCCTCGTCTCTCCTTTCTCCTTAATAAGGAATAATTATTTATCGTTGAATAAAATTGTCCTCTACACGTTTTGCTTCATTTATCTTTCTCACTAAGCAGCTAGATAAGTTGACCAGCAATTTTTCGGCAAGCGTTATCATTTACATCCTCAGTATAAGAAAACCCTTTCAATTAGAAAAGTTGCACTTTTTCCAGCCAACTGTGAAAAACGTGTCTGTTTAGAAAAATCACGCTAGCTTGAAGTAGACGTTTTAAGAATTGTATCAACCGTGTATAGCCACCACAATAAAAATGATAAGTTTAATAGATTAGTAAGCTTTATAAACCATTAAACTAAAAGATTGTTTTCATCCTTCTTCAATGCTTTAAATTCACCGTTTTTTTTTAAACTGAATTTTGAGCACAAAAAAACAGACCTCTCTTCACGAAAGATCTGCTTTACAATATTTATTTTCCAATAACCATTCTTCTAGTATACACCGCCTGCCCCGAGTGCATCACCGCATCATCGATCGCTGAAATGATCCGGACTTGACGTGTTACCGGTGGGTTCCAATTAGTATCAATCACATCGGCAAGACTGCTTTCATCGATTTTATTCAAATACTGCTTCGTAAAAGCTATGCTGTCAGATAAATAGTCTAAAACCAATTGTCGATCCGTTACAATAACCTTTGCCGCTTCTTCTGGTGTGTGACGATAATCTTCAGTATCATCTGGCAGGTCTAAGGCAAATTTTTCTGACCAGCCGGCACTTGTCCAGAGATACTCCGTGCCATTTAGTTCCGAGATCTGCATATCCAATTCCCGCGCTGTATGCCACATTAACCATACCACTGATTTGATTAAAGGCGCTGGCATTTGATTGGCTTCTTCTGTCGTCATCTGGTCAAAGGTATCCTCAAAACGTTCCTGCGCACGATCCAACATTTCCATTGCAAATTGCGTGTTCTCCATCTTAAAATCCTCCTAGTTCGTATGGTGATCCTCATTAAAAAAATAGTCTCTCTCCTCACTTTACTACGGGGATTTTCTAAGAGCAACTATTCGACGTTCGTATATAAATAAACGAGATCATTAGCGACTTGCTCTGCTTCATCTAGCTGATCAAAATGGAAAAACAATGTTTGCTCTGGCAATAGGATCTCCAAATCATTTTCTTTGCGCTGGATTTCTAGCTTATAGATTGGAAAAAACACATGCGTAAACTGATCCAAATCAATTTTGGGCTGAATCAGCATTACCCCTGCCGAATAGAAAACCACAGGAATTTCGTCCACTGTTTCCAACAAAGTAAAATTCATCAACTCGTCTTCTGAAAGCTGTGAATCAATATACGCTTGTAAAATCAAAAACTGCTGTGCTTTATTAAATACCTGTTTAAATTCATTCATCGCCTTACTCCTCAATCAAAATCGCAGGAATACCAAAGCCAGCCAAGATACGCGCGGAAGTATAGGTATTCAACCCTTTTCTAAAGGTAATATAAACTTTGCGATCTCTTGGAATTTCGTTGATCCGATCGCGCAGCTCGTTCATCGGAATGTTCTTGGTCGCTTCAATACTGCCGGCCGTTGCCTTATCTGGTTCGCGAATATCTAGGAAGAAGGCATTTTTCAGATCTTCTGCTGGAATATCCGCTGCCTTGATTGTTTCTACCACATTGGTCATTTGATTGATTGCTACATAACCGGCGATGTTCAATGGATCGCGCGTTGTTGAATAGGGCGGTGAATACGGCAGCTCCAAATCCGGCAAATCAAAAACAGTCAGATTCCCAGTGATCGCAACCGATAATTCACCCATGCGCTTATCCACACCTTTTTCACCAACAGCCTGCCCGCCTAAAATTTTTCCGCTCGTCGCGTCAAAAATAATTTTCAGATTCAAGCGTGTAGCGCCTGGATAAAAATATGCGTGATCGAAGGGGGTAACAAATACAGATTTATAATTTGTGATGCCTGCTGCCTTCAACGCATGTTCGGTCATACCCGCATAGCTTGCAGTGTAATCAAAAATTTTCGCAACACCTGCACCAATATAACCGCGATAGCGCATCGGTGTGCCATTGACCATATCCGCCAGCATATGCCCCTGACGATTTGCCGCACTGGATAACATGCTGGAGGTTGCTAGACCTGTAACCACGCTCGTTGTCTTGATAATATCACCGATCGCATAAATATCTGGTACGTTTGTTTCTAATTGATCATTAACGATGATCTGCCCGTCGTCTGATAATTCGATTCCAGCAGATTTTGCCACTTCATTGTTTGGCGCTACCCCTGTCGCGAAAATAATCATATCGGTATCAAGCTTCGTGCCGTCTGATAAAACAACCTCTTTCCCTGCTTTGCGAATCTCTTCAACGTGGGTACTTAAACGAACCTGCAATCCATTTTCGATCAGCTTATCATAAATCAAATCCGCGATCTCCTCATCATAAGGAAAAGCGACCTGCGGCAATTGATCCACTAATGTTACGTCCATCCCGCGATGTTTAAAGTTTTCGGCTAATTCCAAGCCCATCACCCCAGCACCTATAACTAACACATTTTTTGGCTCATGGGCATCCATAAACGTTTTAATCTCAGCCGCATTCGTGACACTTCGCAAAACAAAACCGTTCTCCGCTTCACTTGCTCCTTTGATCGGCGGCAATACTGGTCGAGCCCCAGCAGAAATAATCAACTTATCATAATTAGTCGTTGTCTTTTCACCAGTTTTTAAATCCTCAACAACCAATTGCTTCTTGTCTGGATCAATCACCTGTACTTCATGGGTCGTAAAGACATCGATATTATTCTTCACCTTCAAAATTTCAGGTGTCCGTTCAATCAACGAATCTAAGTCTTCAATCACGCCGCCTAAATAATAGGGCAACGCACAGCTGGCGTAGGAAATATTCTCCCCACGTTCGTAAATCACGATCTCATGCTCTTCATTCAAACGACGCAAGCGCGTAGCAAATGAAGGGCCGCCTGCTACTCCGCCGATAACTACAAATTTCACGATAATCTCTCCTTTTTCAATTTAAAGAATTTATTTTCAAGCCGTATATCATTTTTCTAAACATGTGTGGCGATAATCGGCTTAAAATTTTGACCTAACTTTTGAACTAAACAAACTGTGAAAAGAGGAACTCCTATTCCTTTCTTGATACTACTATTTTTATGAAATACCGGCAAAGAATTGTTCTCCAACACAAAAAAGATCAATCATCTTCAATTGATGATTGATCTTTGCCTATTTTTTCTTTAGTTCCCGTAGATTTGTCGTTTTCCCGCCGCTCACTATTTTTAATTTCAATTGTTTACGACCTGTTCTGATTGCGTGATACTCGATGTTATTTCCATCATCGGTCATAATCACTCTTTTTTTATTCGAATTGACGGCTACCCTAGCATGTTTCAAAATTGTGGCACCGTCACACTTGATCGTCCAATCAGTAAAATTTTTATTTTGAGCTTTGAAGGAATACCCGACCGCCTCACCAGTCCAACCGCCCTGCAGCCAAGCACAATTATTAGGCGTCACCCTGTTAATAATCGTCAAAAAAAGCAGGATCGCTAAAATCATCAACCCGCTGGCAATCTGTTTTCTCCATTTAAACAAGTAATTCACAAGATTTTCTTTGATTTCTTCGAACGTTGAAATACTCATCCTATGTATTAATCCTCCAATAACCGTATAATCATGCACTTCTCTTTCAATAGTGAAAATCGTAACATAATGCTTTTTAGTTTACAAATCCTTTTTTAATCTTTTCTATTTTTAATTTTGAATAAAAAAAGACCAGTCATCATTTCTGATAACTGATCCTCCTCTATTCAGCTAAATTATCCGCCAGAATCTCCATCGCTGCTTGAACATAGTCAACACACGGCTTTTTTCCAAGCAGCTGTGTACAATACAACGAACCACATTCTCGTTCAAAGTCCTGCGTCAGCTCAACTAGGAGTTTGCCAGCCTCATCATCTTTGCACCTTGCCGGATCATCCACATCAGGTGATCCCTTTAAATAATTGGCTACCATGTACGTGCCTGCTAATGCCCCGCACAAGCCCTGATAGTTTCCGCCGCCATAATTACTCGCAAGTGCGTCTACCTCTTCCTGATCGACTCCTATTTCCTTACAGTAAGCACCGACGACCGCCTGACAACAGTTGCGGCCAGCCTGAAAACAAATTCTTGCTTGTTCTTGATGATTCATGTCCCTCCATCCTTTCGGTAAACTGTCTCAACAATTTTTTACCAATGTAATACAAGGTACGCCATCTTCTTCATAGGGCTCGCCCTTTTTTTGATAGCCTAAATTTTCGTAGAATCCTGCTGCTGACAATTCCGCATGAATCAAAATCTGTTTAAACTTTTGGGTCTTGGCTAAATCTTCCAAAGCCCTAACTACTCGACTGCCTAGTTGTTTTCCACGATACTCCTCGATTGTTGCCACACGACCAATCCGTGCAGTTTCGGTATCTTCCATCAACAAACGAGCAGTCGCAACAGGACGCGATCCATCAAAAAGGACGCTGTAAATAGTATCAGAAGTATCATTCTGATCAAACTCATCAGCCAACGCGATCTTTTTTTCCAATACAAAGACGCGCATTCGAATATAACTGCTGGCTGCTCGTAAATCGCTGTCACGGCCTACTTCTAATCTCAAGTTTGTCATAGCTCCTCCTGTTTCTTCTATTATACTATTTTTTTGAAACCTCTTTGATGGTCAATCCTGCTTCTTTCAAGAAAGACGACGGTTCGGTTGCTTTATTATTGACCGTTTTTGGGTAAGTGACATATAGATTTTCTTTGGCACGTGTAATAGCGACATACATCAATCGACGCTGCTCTTCGATCGTTGTAGGCGGAGCCGCTTCTTCTTTTGCCTTTTGCAGATCACAATCGGTCATTTTGACCGTATGATGATTCGGCAGCGCATCTTGATAAACACCCTTAATGAAAATATTTTTCTTGCCTAATCCTTTGCTGGCATGGATCGACAGTAAATAGACAGCATTCAATTTTTCCTGGTCGTAGTCCTTCAAGCGCTTTTTCATCCCTTGATTTTGCTGACTCGCCTGCTGATACGCTTCTAATAGTCCCGGCCAATCACCTGCCGCAACTAACTCTTTACGCAGCCACTCTGTCTCTTCCTCACTCAAATCTTTTTGGAATTTCGGCGTTGCTAATAATGCCTCGGCTAGTGAAGCAAGACTCAATTGTCGGCGCTGATAAAACAAATAAATCTGTTTAAAGAATTCCTTCGCTTGATTTTGAGCATGTTGAGAAAGATTGCGTTCGCTGATCAGAAAGGCCACCAAATCATTGATCTTGAATTTATTCTTACGAAACAGCTCCTCGCTAAATTTAGCGCTGACACCAAATTTTATAAAGTGAAAAAAAGCATATTGCTGAATGATTTTTTTCAACGCCTCATTTTTTTGCTGGATCGTTGTTGCAGAATCCAGCATTTCTAATTGCTGGAAGAGCGTCTTAAACAACGGCAACTCAAAAATTCCCAATAAATCATCGTTCGATGGAGTGACAAACGGAACCTTTTGCTTTTTTAATTGCTTCAGCAAAGATCGCAATTGCACCCGAGTTGGGTATAGGACCATCGTATCACGATAATCTGGACTGCCATCGGCCATTGGCGTTTTATTTGCCAACGTTTGAATTTTTTGCCCGATCCAAGCAGCTTCTTCCTCGTCATCGGGAAAACTGATCCCGTAACAATCATGAGTTGTTGTCGTTTTGAAGGCTGTCATCGTTTTTTCTAAACGGTCGTGGGTATTGTAGCGAATCAATCGATTTCCTGCTTCCACGATTGGTGCATCCGAGCGGTAGTTCGTCATCAGTTTCAAAGACGTCTGCTGATATTCTTCCTCGAATGCTTTGATATACCCAGGTTCTGCGCCACGGAAATAGTAAATACTTTGATCATCATCACCAACAATGATCAATTTGCCAGCATTTTTCTGCGGAGCCTGTTTATCTGGCGGACAAATCAGAGCCACGATTTGCTTTTGCAGCGGATTGATATCTTGAAACTCGTCGATAAAAATGTAGCGATATTTTTCCTGCAAAGCTTTGCGAGCAGACGTATCGTTTTCCAGCATTAATTTCAAATTAAACAGCATGTCATCGAAATTGATAAACTGCTGCGCCTTCTTTATTGTCGCCAGTTCTGTTAAAAACTGCTGAAAAACCGTACTCAACTTTTTATTTAGAAGAATCTCCTGCGCATCAAAGTGCTTTGCGACAAGCTCAACCATCTCTTCATCGGAATACCCCATATTGCGCCAATAGCTGATTCGCGAAGCAAGCGTTCGTTCATCCAGCTTGTCAAAATTATACAAACGATATTTTTTGATCAATTGATTCACCGTTTGATAATATTGCTCCTCATCGATCTCGCCTTCGATCCCCCATTTTTTCAGATCCGGTTTCTGACGAATTAACTCATTATATTCTGTATTGAACCAGCCATGAAATGTTTGAACTTTAACACGAGCATAGCCGCCTAAGTATTTATTGACACGCGCTTCCATCTCCAGCTTTGCTTTGCGGGAAAAAGTACACATCATGATCGTCTTTGGATCAACCGATTCTGCCAATACTAAATAAGCTGCTTTAGCACAAATAGTTTGCGTCTTCCCGCTTCCAGCTCCGGCAATAATCCGCAGATGTGTCTGCATTGGAAAACGGATCGCCGCCAGCTGCTCTTCACTAAATTGATTGCCGCCATTATTAGCAATCAACTGTTGCAAGTTCGCTTGATCATCTACTTCTGTATCTGCTTCGATTAGATCTGATTTTATGTAATTTGAAAGCTTTGTAAGCATGCAAAATATCTCCTCTATGTAAAAAATCATACTTGTCCATTATACCGAAATTTCTCAACTTTGATAGTGATTCCCACGCACGTGGAAAAAGGCCAGTACAAAATTAATTTATACTGGCCGTCCTATGATTATTTAGTTAACGAATGAAAGCAAAAAAATAGTTCCCGATTTCTCGGAAACTATTTTGCTTATTTCTTATGGATGAATATATTGTAAGCCGGCTGCGCTCAATGTCGCAGTGTTCGGTCCGGTTGGTGTTGGGAAGCCCATACCACCTTGAGTAATAGTGATTGTATTGTTTGAAGCATTGTATGATTGAACATAAGCAACGTGTCCGTATGAAGGATCAGCATTCCATGTTCCAACTGATTGACCTTGTGCAAAGACTACGATCGAACCAGCTGCTGGCGAGCCGTCTACTTGGAAGCCATCAGCTGCTGCTGACGCGCCCCATTGGCATCCGTTACCCCAGTAAGTTCCAGCCCAAGGTGCAACGTTTTTAACGTACCAAGTACATTGACCTACTGCATACATATTACCTGAACCAGTGTGATCCACTTTGTTTCCACCTGTATTTATTGGAGGTGTAGGCTCTGGTGTTTTTGTATCGTCTGTTGAACTTGTTTCAGTTTTTGGTTCAGTTGTTGCAGAAGATGAAGTTGAGCTTTCTTCACTTGCACTTGATGAAGCTTCGGTTGAAGTTGAGCTTTCAGCAGATGCTTTGGCTTGTTCAGCTTGTTCTTTAGCCGCTTTGGCTTGAGATTCTTCGAAGGCTTTTTGGGCTTTCGCAGCTTCTTGTGCTTGACGTTCTTGTTCAGCTTTTTGTGCTTTTGCAGCTTCTTGCTGTTCTTTCAAGACACGCGCTTGTTCTGCTTTGGCTTCTTCTTGTTGTTTCTTCAATTTAGATTTGTCTTGTTCAGCTGTTGCTTGTTCTGCAGCATAGTTTGCTTTTACAACATTCAATTCAGCTTGTTTGTTAGCAATCTCATTTTTTTGCGCTTCTAATTCTTTTTGATTCGTTTGAATTTCAGCAACTTTTGTTTCGTTGTCTTTAACTTTTTCTTCTACCGCTTTTTCATCGGCTTTTTGTTGCTCCATCAATGAATGGTTCGCTTTGACCATCGTTGACATCGCTTGAACACGTCCGACTACATCAGATAATGAATCTGCTTCTAAAACTGCAGAAACATAGTTAGTAGCTTGGCCCTTCACCTGTGTATCACGGGCTTGGCTTTTGATTACTTCGTTACGTTTTGCGATACGTACTTTTAAAGTAGCGATTTTTTCTTGTAATTTCATTGTATCTTTATTCAATTGATCTTGCTTAGCTTCTAAGTCTTTAACTTTTTCGCTAACTGTTGCAATTTCACTTGTTAATCCGTCAATTTGTGTTTGAACATCGGATTGTTTTCCTTGTAAATCACTGATCTTTTGATCTTTTTCTTGAATCTGTTGATCATAATTATCGGCTAAAGCAATACTTGGTACTGCTGATACAGCGATTGTACAAACTAACAATGCTGATAATAAACTCTTTTTCACTAATTATTCCTCCGGCTATTATGTTGATTTAAAATTATAGATCGCATAACGTCAGATGTAATTCTAACATAGTGATATATCACGCATATAAAAGAAATGTTACAAATACATTTCAAAATATTTTTTAAAATTTTTGAAACGTTGCGTAAAAATACAAAAAAGCGCTATTTAGCAGCTTTTTCAAGTGAAACTCTGTACTTTTCCATTAACCCAGTTTCTTTATGATTGATAAAAAAAGTGAAAATAATTTCAAGGAAAACTACTTGTAAGCATTTGTCTATTAAATAAAATGAGTTATCGTCTCACCTATCAAACAAAATGATGATTTTGATAGGTGCTGACCTAGAAATTTTTCTTCCTATTATAAGCCCTTATTTTGGCCGGTCATTTTCTTTGGTTCTATTGCGCTTTTCGAATAGAATAAACTTGAGAGAAGAAAGGGGAACTGTTATGCGTTGGCGAGGAGATCGACAAAGTTCAAATGTAGAGGACCGATCCGGAAGCAGTGGACGATCGACAGGAAAAATGGCGGCTGGCGGCGGCATTGGTGTATTTTTAATAGCTATCATTGTTTTCTTCCTATCCGGTGGAGATTTGAGTACAGTCACAGATACTTTGGGCGGCGGCATTACATCGGCAACATATGAAACTGAAAATGTTTCTTCAAAAGAATACACAGACCAAAAAGAATTTGCCGCAGTCGTCTTTGCTCATTTAGAAGACTACTGGAATGATGAGTTTGAACAGCTAAATGAACCATATCAAAATCCGACGCTCGTACTATTTACAGATAGTGTAAGTTCCGCTTGCGGACAGGCCAGTTCACAGGTCGGACCATTTTATTGTCCAGCGGATCAGAATGTGTACTTAGATTTGAGCTTTGCCGATGAGCTATCAAATAAATATGGTGCAACTGGTGATTACGCTATGGCTTATGTGATCGCACATGAAGTCGGGCATCATGTGCAAAACGAGCTGGGCATCTCTGCTCAATTAGATAAAATTCGTAAACGAGTCTCTGAATCCGAATATAATAAATACAGTGTCCGTTTAGAATTGCAGGCTGACTACTTAGCGGGCTGCTTTTCAAAATACTTGGCTGGAGAAACTTATCAGGGACAACCCATTCTTGAAGAAGGCGACATAGACGAAGCGATCACTGCAGCAAATGCGATTGGTGATGATACCTTGCAAAAAGAATACCAAGGATACGTCGTACCGGACAGCTTTACTCACGGAACTAGCCAGCAGCGTATCAACTGGTTTAAACGCGGGTTTCAGTATGGTGATTTGAAACATGGAGATACCTTTAATGAAAAGAATTTAGATCTATCCACCGCAGCGTAGATTTTTTAAATTTTATTTTACACGATTTACAAATTATTAAGACCACAAAGAGCCCCCACTCAAAACTAATTTTGA
The DNA here is from genome assembly GCF_005405485.1 of Enterococcus hulanensis. GTDB lineage: Bacteria > Bacillota > Bacilli > Lactobacillales > Enterococcaceae > Enterococcus_A > Enterococcus_A hulanensis. The sequence continues at coordinate 145,136 of NZ_BJED01000003.1, forward strand.
GTGGGGGCTCTTATTGTTTGGAATAACTCACGTTGTACTTATTAGAAAATTAAACTTGTCTCTTCCTATAGAAATACAAAGCGCCTGCCAAAACAATTATTACTAGTCCGATATATGGCAGAACCTTCAATACTTGTTCCCCAGTCTGCGGTAAAGTGCCGCCGCTGCTGGTTCCATATGATGATCCACTGGACAAGCTGCTGCCATCGGTAAAGGTATCACCCTTCGTTGAAGGCAGATCAGGATTTGTTTTCTTGATCGTCACAGTTTGAGCTTCATCATTGATATCTTCGTGAGAACCGATCAGATTCCCCTTCGCATCAAATAATTTTTCGAAGGCCACTAGTGTTAGATCATTCGACAATAGGCTGCGGCGGAAAGTAAAGCGCATTTCAACCGTGCCGGTACCTGTGTCGCTGGCCACAAAGGTTGCTTGACTCTCAACTTCGCGTCCTAACACAGTGAATGGTGCGTTCGCTTCTTTCATCATCAATGTTCCGCGAACTGTATAGCTTTCACCCGGAATCAGATTTTCGTAGAAGATGATGTCATTGATAATAACATCTTCATCACTATCTTTACTGATTTCAGCTGCTTGTGTCCCAACTTTTGGATAATGAACCGACTGATCTTTGTCTTCAATATCTGTATGGGATGCCACTTCTTTTTCTTCTTGGTACAAGGTCTCGAAGACTACCACTGTCTTACCAGCCAGGTCGCCCTTCGTAATCTTGAATTCCAATTGGATAGTGCCGTCACGCTTAGTCGCTTTGAATGTTTTCTCAGCATGAACTTCATTACCTTCGCGGGTTAGGAATGGTTTGTTCGTTGCTTTATCCATCAATACGCCTTTGACTGTGTATTCTTTACCTACAATCAAGTTCTTGTAGCTGACTTCATCGACAACTGTTACTTCATCATCGGCAAAGCCTTCGTTTGTACCTGAGTCTTTATCTTTTGCTTTGGTTGAAACTTGCGGCTGACGAACTGTTTGATCTTCATCTTCCAGATCTTCATGGACTCCAACTAATTTTCCTTCTGCATTGTAAAGTTTTTCGAAGACTACTAACACTGTATCTTCGTTGATTTCGCTGCGTGGGAAAACAAATTCAACTTCCACTGTACCTGAACCTGTTTCAGAAGCTTTAAAGGTTGCCTTGCTAGTCACTTCTTTTTCAGCAACGATGAATGGTTTGCCAGTTTCTTTGTTCATCAACACACCATTAACCGTGTATTCTTTGCCAGGAATAAGATTTTCATAAGACACGATATCTTTGATCTTCACATCTTTGTCTGTACTTCCCGTTGTTTGAGAAGCTTGCGTTCCAACTTTCGGATACGTTACAGTTTGATCTTCATCTTCGATATCAGTATGAGCTGCTACTTCTTTTTCATCATGATAAAGTGTTTCAAAGACTACAACTGTCTTGCCAGCTAGATCACCACGTTTGATTACAAATTCTAAATCAATCGTTCCATCTGGTTTTTCAGCTTTAAACGTCTTCTGCGCACGAACTTCATCACCTTCACGAGTCAAGAATGGTTTGCCAGTTGCTTTATCCATCAACACACCTTTGACTGTGTAGTTTTGACCAACATTTAAATGCTTGTAAGAAACTGTATCAACGATCGTTACTCGTTCGTTAGCAAGTCCTTCATCCATTTCAGTATCTTTGTCAATCGCATCTGTTTCTAGTTCAATTTCAGGTTTGATTTCAACTGTTTGGTCTTTGTCATTGATATCTTCGTGAGTACCAACTAATTTACCTGCAGAATTGTAAAGTTTTTCAAAGACCACTAAGTTCTTAGGATCTTCTAACGCTTTACGGCTGAAAGTAAATTCAACCTCAACAGTGCCGGTTCCTTTTTTATTCGCGGTAAAGGTTGCTTCACCAGTAATTTCCTTATCGTCTACCTTGAAGGCTTCGCCCGTTTCTTTATCCATCAAGACACCAGTAACTTTGTATTCCTTACCAGGAACTAGATTATCATAAGAAACGATATCCTTGATTGTCACTGTATCACCATGAACACTTGTTTCAGAAGCTTTCGTACCAACATCTGGATAATTGACTGATTGGTCCTCATCATTAATATCCGTATGTGAACCTACCTCTTTGTCTTCATGATAAAGTTTTTCAAAGACAACGACTGTTTTACCAGCTAGATCTCCTTTGGTTACCACAAATTCAAGTTCGATCGTGCCATTTTGTTTTTCTGCTGTAAATGTTTTCTCAGCATGGACTTCTTTGCCTTCTGTTGTCAAGAATGGGTTGCCTGTCGCTTTATCCATCAATACACCTTTAACCGTGTATTCTTGACCTACATTTAAGTTTTTGTATTCAACAGTATCAATAATTTTGACTTCTTCTTTTGCAAGACCTTCGTCCATTTCAGTATCTTTATCAATAGCTGTTGTTTCTACTTCAACTTCAGGCTTCACTTCAACCGTTTGATCTTTGTCATTGATATCTTCGTGAGTCCCAACGAGAACACCTTTGGCACCATAAAGTTTTTCAAAAACAACTAATTCTTGGTTTTCCTTCAATGCACTGCGTTTGAAGGTGAATTTAACTTTAACTGTACCTGAACCTGTTTTACTTGCATTGAATGTTGCTGAACCAGTCACTTCTTCTTTATTTACTAAGAATGGTTGACCTGTCGCTTTATCCATCAGCACACCGTCAACTTTGTACTGTTGACCCGGCTTCAAGTTTTCATAGGCTACGTTATCTTCAAGTACAATGGTATCTCCATGAATAGAAGTTTCTGCCGCCTTCGTACCAACTTTCGGATAATTGACTGATTGGTCTTCGTCCTCAATATCGGTATGCGCGCCTACTTCAACATCTTCATGGTAGAGATTTTCAAAGACGACGACTGTCTTACCTGCTAGATCGCCTTTGGTTACTACAAATTCAAGATCAATCGTGCCGTTTTTCTTCTCAGCAGTAAAGGTTTTTTCTGCACGAACTTCTTTGCCTTCAGTGGTTAAGAATGGTTGGTTCGTTTTCTTATCCATCAAGACACCTTTGACTGTGTACTCTTTGCCGATTTGAAGATTTTTGTAAGAAACGGTATCGACAATGATGACTTCTTCTTTATCTAAGCCTTCATTTTGTTCTGTATCTTTATCGATGGCCTTTGTTTCTACTTCTGGGAAGTCAACTGTCTGATTTTCATCATTGATATCTGTATGAGAAGCAATTTCTTTTTCACCTAGATATAATGTTTCGAATACTACGACAGACTTGCCAGCTAGATCGCCTTTGGTAATCTTGAACTCAAGATCGATTGTGCCATTTTGTTTTTCTGCTGTGAATGTTTTCTCAGCTTTGACTGTTTTACCGTCGGTTGTCTTAAATGGTTGATTTGTTCCTTTATCCATCAAGACACCCTTGACTGTGTATTCTTTCCCTACAATCAAGTTCTTATAAGAAACAGTATCGACAATCGTTACTTCTTCTTTCGCATTTCCTAGATTCAAGCCGGTTTCTAGGTCTTTCGCAGATGTTTTCACTTCCGCTGGAGGCTGTACCGGCACCGTCTGGTCTTCGTCATCGATGTCTTCGTGAGTCGCAACAACTTTTCCAGTCGCGCCATAAAGTCGTTCAAAGACAACTAATTCTTTATTGTCTTTCAACGCACTGCGATCGAAGGTGAAGGTCACTTTAACGATACCTTTACCTGAATCTGGTGCTTTAAAGGTTGTTTCGCCTGTCACTTCTTTGCCATCAACTAAGAAGGCATTGCCAGTTGATTTATCCATCAACTTACCTTTAACGGTATATTCTTTTCCAGGAATTAAGTTTTCATATGAAACATTATCCTCGATAACTACTTTGTCACCGTGTATACTAGACTCAGCGGCTTTCGTACCGACTTTAGGATAAGAAACGGTTTGGTCATCGTCTTCTATGTCAGTATGGGAGCCCACTTCTTTGTCTTGGTTAAACAACTTCTCGAAGACCACGACAGTTTTACCTGCTAAATCTCCTTTAGTTACCACAAATTCTAATTCGATCGTGCCATTTTTCTTTTCAGCAGTAAATTTCTTCTCAGCGCGTACTTCTTGGCCATCAGCTGTTAAGAATGGTTGGCCAGTTTCTTTGTCCATCAATACACCTTTAACAGTATATTCACGACCAACCACTAGATTTTTATAGCTTACAATATCTTTGATTGTTACTTTTTCAGTTGCATTTCCTTCATCTGTTCCTGTGCCAACATCGCTGGCGTTTGTTTCTATTTCAGGATAATTCACTGTTTGTTTTTCATCAGTGATCTCTTCGTGAACCGCAACTTCTTTTTCGCCTTCGTAAAGTTTTTCAAACACTACAACCGTTTTTCCGCGCATGTCTGTTTTCTTCACGACAAATTCTAAATCAATCGTACCGTTTTTTTTATCTGCTTTAAATGTTTTTTCAGCGGTTACTTTTTTACCATCAGAGCCGACAAATGCTTGCCCTGTTGATTTATCCATCAATACACCCTTAACGGTATAATCACGACCAACCACTAAATCTTTGTAAGAAACAGTATCAACAATCGTAACTTCTTCTTTTGGCTGACCATTCTCGTCCAGCGCATTTCCTTCATTGATATCAGTTTCTCTATCTTTTGCAGAGGTTCCGATCTCAATTTTAGGTCGAACAATCACATTTTCAGTTTCTTCACCTTTTTTACCTGTATGAACTAATTTTCCTTTATCGTCATACAATTTCTCCACATACCCATAAGAACCAACTTCTTTTGGTGTAAACGATCCTGTCTTGTATTCACCAGAAGCGCTGACTTTGATTTTTTCAGAAGTCCAAACGATATCTGCTGCTGTCGCATTTTCAGCGTTGGCAAAGTCATTGACTTTATCTGAGAATTTGTACAAATCAACAATGACATAATAACCATCCGGTACAGTCGTTTCTAAGATAACCGTATCATGGATCGGTTCACCTAGATAAATATCGTTACTAGAAGCTTTTGTATGGATATTTACTTTATGAACATTGAAGACTTCACCAGGATCGCCATGGTTTCCTTCATAAATAACTTTTCCTGTTTTCGTATCCACGACTTTCGCAATCCAGCCATATGTTCCTTGTTCAGTGATCCGAACATCTTCTAAACCATAACCGTCAACGTTTGATTTATATTCACCATATTTTTTAATCGGCATTCCCTTAGAAGATTTTGCAACTTCTGTCGGATTTGAATAATCAAAATCATTGGCTTTGTCGCTATATTTATATAGCGTGAAGGTTACTTCTGCATTATCGCTTGATAAAGCTTTATTCACATGTAATGTGTCATAAACAGGTTTATTAGAGAAGACATTTTCTTCATTTACTTGCGTGTAAAATTCTTCTTCGCTGCCTGATGGGACATGGACTGTTTCAGAAGGGATTCCATAATCAGTTTGGAATTTAGCCAAACGTCCTGAGTCTGAACCACCGGTTACAACAATCGTATACCAGCCGGCTTTATCAAACGCTTTAAATTCCGTCGTACGTAATTCACCAGAAATCAATGGTGCTTTTACGACATCGAAAACTTCTGCGCCAGCAGGAATCTTATCATCGCGAATTGGTTTGGTTGGACTGTAATACATAGTGAAGGTAGCTGTCAGTTCTTCAGCAGTTTCTTCACCCGTTCCCCAACCATCTGGTAAATTGTAATCGCCATTTTTATCTGGATCACGATCTTTACCAATCAGTTCAGGATTTTTACTATCCCAATCGTTTAAGTTTCCTTTACCATCGATCGGTAATCCCCACATTCCAGGAAGATCTAATACTTTGATCGTGTCATAGATTTGCGCACCAACTGTACCCGATGCATCAGAAACAGTTGTTTCAATATTTGGTACCCATGGAACGACAACATATTCATCCGCACTACCAAAGTTTGAATGCCACGGTTCTGTGTAAGTGGTAGACTCGATTTCTTCTACCCACACATACCAGCCTTTTTCAGTTACTTCAATCTCAGGAGTAGTAAACGTTCCATTTCCATTGATTGTTGTTGTAACTGTGCCCGCAACTTTTGAACTCGGAGGCAATGTTGTTGATCCGCCGTCATGTTGATTTGGGCTTTGGATGAAGTCTGGTTTAGTCAGGTAAGGACCATATAAAGTACTCTTAACAACTAACTGATGACCGTCTTTATTGTCAGTAACCGTCAATTTATCGGCAACTTTCCCACCTTTAGGACCCAACTGGGCAACAGTCGTCTCGGTCTTGACTTTAGGCTGCCATTTAGTGATAGTTTTTTCGTCGTCATCATTAAACGGTGCTTGGAAGCCTTTTGTAAAATGTTCTTGATTTGCTTGATCTGCCACAACGACCTTCAATACTGGATAATAAAAACCTGGTCCAGTTGATTTATGTTGAGAGGTGACAGTGTAATCTCCCGCTGCGGTTACGGTTTCGGTATCACTGCCGATAAAAGAAATATCTCCCGGCAAGCTGTTCACATCAAGTTTTTGCGTACCGTAATCGGTTGCTGAGTAATACCAATCAATTTGGAATTTCACTGGAACCTTATTATTCGTACCAATAACATTCGGCCAATTTCCTTCAGCTAAAGAAATACTTACTTTATCTTCTAGGTTATCGCCTTCTTTGATTTGTACCTTAGAAACGGTCGTTCCTTTTACTGCGAACTTTTCAATGACTTTGGTTTTTTCATTTTCTTCATTGAACTGTGCTTGGAAACCTTTTTCAAAAGCATCCGGAGTATTCTGCTTGTTCTTATCTAGTTTTAATACCGGATAATAGAAGCCTTGTTTGTCAGCCGTATTTGCTGAAGGAACATCTTTTACACCTGGAGCATTTACCGTGAATGTATCCGTGTGCGGTAATTTCGTTACATCTGCAGGTAGACTGTTCACATTAAATTTTTGATTCCCGTAATCTGTCGGTGAATAATACCAATCAATTTCAAATGAAGCTGGGACTGGTGTTTGAGTATCAACGATAGTTGGCCAAGGTTTATTACCTTCTACGCTGATTGTTACTTGGTCCGATAACTGTTGACCGATTTGTACATCTTGTTTAGAAACAGTTGTTCCAACTGGTGCAAACGTTTTTTGTTCTTCTTTAAATTGAATACTAGCGGATGCTTCTTTGCTTAATCCAGTAGCAGTGTATGCTGTTATCATGTTCTGAGAAGTATCCCAAGCGTAACGCTGCATTTGATGACCTGGAAGTTTGGTTACCTTTGCCGTAATATTCAATGGATTTCCAGCTGGGCCTTGATTAGCTGTATAGTTGTCTAACTCAGCGATGCTGTTTAAGGTAATAGTCCCAGAACCCGTTCCGCCTGACTTCGGCACAAATTGTCCGCCGGTCATGCTCATTTCTAATTTACCGCCAAACAGACGTAAATCAACATTTTTCATATCTTTCGATGCAGCTGATTTAAGTGATAAATTCATATTGGCTTTTTTTGAACCCGCGACTTCAGTCAAACCAAGTGACAAAGTATACGGTCCATAATAATTATCAGCCAACGCTCTAATTTCATCATTCTTATTTTTGGCCGCAACGGCTTCTGAATTACCACTACTTAGGCGGCTGTTAAATTTTGTCAAAAAATCCGCTCTAGTTGTTGAAGATGATTCCAACTCAGTATGCGTAAAGTACGACATCGCCGCATGATTTGTATGATCCGGTGCTGGTGCAGCGACTAGCACGTGATACATAAATGCTCCAATTGCTGCTGCATTAGACGAATCAACTGACTTATTAGCATTGGTAAAATTCGATGACGGGCTTACATATTTTCCTGATTCTGTACAAAACATGAAGGAATTCCCCATTGGTTCGCTACCGCCAGTAGCATAGGAAATCGTTCGTACATCTCCTACACCGCCTTCAAACATATAACCATATGCATTTTGTCCATAACCAGTATTTCCACCCGCAGGCTTCGCTTCTACGATCATCGACAAACCATTAAACCCTAATGACGACAGCACCATAAATATAGCTGCCGTAACTCGAGTCATTTTACCAAGAATTTTTATAATTCTTGTTTTCATTCTCTTGCACTCCCTTTCTTTTTCTCTCCTTTTCGCCAATAAATCTCTCTCTTCTTCCCCGTTAAGCGTCACCTCCCTAGTAATTTCATCCTGTATACTACTCTTCTATTTCAGCTAACTGCTTTTCAACAAGATCATTTTCAAAATAATCAAAAAACTCTTTTCTCAGTCGATAGCCTTGCCCCCATACTGTTTGGATCGCTCCATGTCCGCATTCGTACTCCAGCTTTTCATTTACTTTAGAGACAACTTTCGACAAGCTTGCTAAAACAGATTTATTGGGTTCTTTGTTCCAAATTTGACGACTGATTTCTTCTCTAGATACTGTTCGATTGCCAGAATGGATTAAATAATCAACAATTTCCTTTTGTTTCAACTTCAGATTCAAATCAGATAATTTCTGCTTAACATTCATTTGTTGAACGTGATCTTCTTTTTGGAATGCCAAACGAGAAATCTCAGCAATCAGCAAAAGTTCCCTTAGTCTTTCTAAATTTGAATCTACTGGGATCAAGCCATCAAAATTCGTCTCCGTCATTTCATCACAGCTCATATCAATGACACGGCGAAAGAGTTTAAAGCGTCCGTATTGTAATTGTTGAACCAACCTCTCTACTTCTTTGTCATATAATGATTCACTGAAAATGATTCCATCAAATTGAGATAAAAATTGTTTATTAAATTTCTCCTTTTTCAACTCGGTGATTAGACTATTCGAGCAATAAACCTCATTTCCTAGTTGCTTCAACTGACTTTCGAAGGTCTCCTCATAGGAAGGAACCTTAGTTAAAATCAATAACTGCATCATTTTCTCCTTTCCTTATGCTGTATTTATGATTGATTTCAATTGAAAACCATTCGTTCAAATAAGCATTTTGAAATTAATTAGATTAACAATTACAAAAAAATAAAAATATTTTTATAAAATAATTATATTATATAGTTAATTTAAGGTCGAATTATCTTTTCTAATCATTTTTAAGTTAATTATTTTCTTTGATCATTATTATTTTACGGTATATATACGAATATTTAATAAAGAAAACAATCTATATCAACCAAAAAAGACTAGCCCATTAATAAGAAATAACAGAAAAGCCCTCAAATTCAACAATATACTTTTTCAATTAGTGCTTAATAAGTGGTAAAAAAAGTGAATTAAGTTGATAAAATCTCATATTTAGCTGAAATTAGAAACTTATCCAGTTCAATACAGTTAAAAACAATCAAAAAAAGCATCCTCTTTTTGAGAATGCCTTCTTCTTATAAATTCAATTTTTATTCAATACACAATACACGTACAATATTTTCCACCGTGCGTTCTAAATTGGCTTCACCTGACTTCAAGGCTGCATCCAACGATCCTGCCTTATCTAAAATACCAAAAATCGCCGTCATTCCCTCGTCGTACAACACCTCTACTTGTTCGCCAATATATCCAGCACATGCAAAAACCGGTTTGTTGTATTTTTTTGCCAGCTTTGCGACACCATAAGGAGCTTTACCGAATTTCGTTTGAAAATCCATACCACCTTCACCAGTGAATACATAATCGGCATGAGCAATTTCTTCTTCTAAATGTGTCAACTCGATCACTAGATCGACACCAGAATGCATACTAGCACCAGCAAAAACTAACAGCCCTGCACCTAAACCACCGGCCGCACCAGCTCCAGCTTGTTTTGCGATATCTATAGCTAGATCTTTTTTGATGATTTCGGCATAATGGGCGAGATTTTTATCCAGTTCTTCAACCATTTCAAGTGTTGCCCCTTTTTGCGGACCAAAAATGACGGATGCACCGTTCGGCCCGGTCAACGGATTCGTCACATCGCTGGCAATCACGACCTCGGTATCCGCAAGTCGCGCATCAATCGTTGTCATATCGATTTTTGCCAATCTTGACAAAGCGCCGCCGCCAGCCGCAAGATCATTATTTTCCTTATCTAATAAGCGAACACCTAACGCTTGCGCCATACCAGCACCACCATCATTTGTGACACTTCCGCCGATACCGATGATAATTTTTTTCACGCCTTGATCCAAAGCTGCCTTGATCATTTGACCGGTTCCGTAGGTCGAAGTGATCAGCGGATTACGTTTTTCCTCGGACAGTAATTCGATTCCGTTAGCTTTTGCCATTTCGATCACAGCAGTCTGTCTATCTGCCAACAAACCGAAATAAGTCCGAACTTTTTCAGTCGGTATCGGTCCTGACACTGTTACTTCGACGCTTGTACCGCCGCTGCCATCGACTAACGCATCAACTGTCCCTTCTCCACCATCCGCCATCGGCACCTGAACCACTTTTGCATCAGGTAAAACTTTGCGGATGCCGCGCTCCATTGCTTCACAGGCTCTTTTGGCACTCATACTCTCTTTAAAGGAATCTGGCGCCAATACAAAAGTTTTCTTCATTGAACTTTCCACCTCCTAATAACCATGCTCTTTCCACTATAGTATCGCTCAAAAAAGGGATTCTAAGCAAGCGGTACGAAGAGTCAGCATTGAAGTTTTTCTTAATTCTCGGGCAGATAAATTGCTTTCGTTTTTTTACCCCGTATACTGGAAGCTAAACTAAAAAAAGCAGGTGATCTTATGTATGTTGTCAAAGTCCTCCATGGTTACATTGGTAAAGAAGGTCGTCGCACCCGTGAAAAAGACCCTGAGAAACTTTGGATATTCCAAAGTAAACAAGAATCCGAGCAGTTCGCCGAAAAAATCGGCGGCCGCAGCAAACATGTCTCTAAAATCAGAAAAGATTGATTAGAAAAAACTGCGCATCCTAATTGGTGCGCAGTTTTTAACTTAAGCATATGAATTTTAAATGAAGACTATCCGTAGTAAGGTGAAATTATAAATATTTTAAAGGAGGACACACTTATGCCTTGGAACATGAAAGATTACCCAGCCTCAATGAAGAACTTAGATCCTTTGATTCGAAAAAAAGCGATCGATATCGCCAATGCACTATTAGATGATGGTTATCCCGATGATCGAGCGATCCCGATTGCTACTAGCCAAGCAGAGAAATGGTACGACGATGCTTCTGCAGAAGAAAAAAAAGATTTTCAAAAAGCAAAAGCACCTCAAAAAAATGATACCCATGAGCATGATAAAAACGCGAAGAAGTTAATGAATGCGGATGTTCAAGTCAAATATCTCGAGGACAAATGGCTCGTTATTTCTGAAAAAGCCAGCCAAGCCAGTGACACCTTCGACAAAAAAGAACAAGCAGTTGAACGCGCCAAAGAAATCGCCAAAAATAAAAATTCCTCTGTTAAAGTTTACAAACAAGATGGAACGTTGCAGGACTCTTTTGATTACTCTTAATTTCGTTTATAAAGTTTTGTGAACGACGAGATACAAATAGACAAAAAAGGGATCAAAATCGTCATGACGATCTTGATCCCTTTTTCGAACATCGGCCACTAACCGGCGTTCATTTTATCAATCTTGCAAATCATTGATAATTTGTTTTGAAATTCTATTGAAGGTAGAGAGGTCTTCATTTGATAAAGTAACAGTCATTTGGCTTTCGATATCTGACATAATCTCCTTTACCTTTTCTGCCACCTCAACGCCTTTTGGAGTTAATTCTATGATAGTTAGGCGCCGATCTTCTTCTGATTTATTTCGAATGACCAAACCGACTTTTTCCATGCGAGAAATAGAGGTAGTCACTGTCGAATGGTCGATACAAAGGTATTGTCCTAAGCTTTTTTGAGAGCACGGCTGCATTTCAAGCAATGCTAAAAGTGCCATTTCTTGGCCGGGATATAAATTTAAAGAGCGGATTTTTTCAGATACCACTGCTTTATGAGCTGTCGCAAGTTCTATGATATCAGCCCCCAAAGGACTAATATTACTTAACAAAGAAACGATATTACATTGTTCATCTTGATATCTCATAAAACCTACTCCTAAAGTTCAATTATTTTTGTTCGTCAAGCGTTGGATAATCGATGTAGCCCTCATCTCCTCCGCCAAAGAACGTTTTACCGTCTGGTTCATTTAACTCGGCTCCTTGTTTCACTCGTGAAATAAAATCTGGATTGGCCAGTGCCCATGCACCGATAGATGCCATATCGGCCTGCCCATTTTTAATGTCATAATCCAGCTTTTCTAACGGACGCCCCATGCGATTAACAATTAACACATTATCCCAATTATTGCGTATATTTGTCAATATATCTTCCCGCCCTGTATACAACACATGCAGATAGGCTAAATGAAGTTTATTTAATTCCTTAGTTAGGTAATCATATACCTCCACCCCGTCTTGACCTTCATCAATTGTACTAAAATCAGTATAAGGCGAGATGCGAAAGCCGACTTTTTCAGCTCCTATCTCATCGACAATCGCTTTTGCAACTTCGATAGCAAACCGCGCCTTATTCTCAACTGTTCCACCAAATTGATCCGTACGCATATTTGAATTTTCACCTAAAAATTCATGGATCAGATAGCCGTTCGCCCCATGAATTTCAACACCATCCGCACCAGCTTCGATGGCAGCTTTTGCCGCCTTTCGAAAGTCCTCAATTGTACTTTCGATTTCTTCAACCGTCAGTTCACGTGATGCAAGCACTGGTTTCATCCCTTCAGCAGTAAATATATGGCCATTCTCTGGTGCGATAGCAGACGGTGCAACGCCTTGATGATGATCACTTGTATTTTCTGGATGATTCATCCGTCCAGCATGCATAAGTTGAATGAAAAATTTACCGCCCTTCTCGTGAACCGCTTCTGTGACTTGTCTCCATGCTTCGATGTGGTCTTGTGTATAAATTCCCGGACTCTTTAAATAGCCCTGACCTTCTAACGATGGTTGTGTTCCTTCACTGATCAATAATCCCATAGAAGCACGTTGAGAATAATAAAGTGCTGAATGATCGTCTACAGTTCCATCATCATTTGCACGGTTGCGAGTCATGGGAGCCATAACTAAACGATGGGGCAAATGCATATCTCCTACTGTAATTGGTTTCCATAACGTATTAAATTCCATATTAAAAAACTTCCCTTCTTTTATGTTGTCGACAACTTAATACGAGCATAATCGAATAATAGGTTGTCGTCAACTTATTTGATTGTGAGCATTTTGAGAATGCAGTGAAAAGGAGCGGAGCTTTTCCAGTCATAAAAATAGACCCATTGTTGATAAAGAAGATCGGTCTAGCATCGTTAACAATTATAAAAAGGCAAAAAAAATAAGCACCTACCGTGTTCAACAGTAGCTGCTTTCAGTACGAACAGTAATTGTCCATTAGAGGATTACACTCCTTATGCGATTTTTGCTAATTCTTGTACTGCATTTTCAATTGTTGTACCTGTCGCAAATTTATTTTCGTCTTGTTTGTCGAAAACAATAAATAGATTTAAGTTAGTATCTAAAGTTACGCGGTACTCCAACTTGTTGTTAGTGAATGTCATATAGCATTCTCCTTTCTCAATTAGTGACGAAAGGCAACTAAAACGTTCATAACGAAATTCCATAAATGAGTATACCACAAATGAAAGACTTAACCTAATAAAGACGATTGCAAGTCAAGTTTCTTCTATTATAATAAAGCAAAAAGACTCTGGGATAGAGTCTAATCGAAGGACACGCTTTGTTCTTCTAATTGTTTAATTAGTTCGGTAACATACGCATCCTGAAAATCTTTTCGAAAGTTGTTCAAAAATTCATCTGAAATTGAATCAAAATTGCTTTCTGAATAGTCTAGTAATTCTTTGGGCGACTCGAACTCTGCGACAACAGACGCGGTGTCGAAAGAATCGGCCACTCGTATCGAGACAGCCTTCATTAGAGAAACGACATCAATTTGTGTTCTTAGCATAAACTCACCTCTTGTACTGAGTGTAACACACGTTGAATTAACTAGCTGAGAAAACAATCTTACTCTTAATCTGCAATCTCATCAATGAAGTTGGAAATATCTTCTTTAAAGATGTATTGGCTAAACTGCTCACTTAATATTTTACTAATATTCCGATAAGCAAACGTAGGTGTATTCGGTATCGTATAGTAGTAAATACCATTCTTTTCATAGACTGAATCAGTAACGGTCGTTAATTCATTTCCCTCAATAGCATTTCCAGCATCAGCGGCAATATCAATAATAAAAGTGCCCTTTTTCAGCTGCGCCTGTTCTTCAATCGTCATGATTGGCGTTCCCGCATCCCCCACTTCGATTCCATTAATGATAATAGAATATTTATCTAGCTGCTGCTTAAACTGAGGTAGTGTCTTTCGATAAAATAGTTGGACAGATGAAGTGATTTTAGAAATGGCATGAAATGCTCCTTGAGCGGTATTTCCTGAACCTAAAATAGCAACCTCGAGATCACTATCTGGCAGCAGGCCGAAACTCAACAATGCATGCAATACTCCAGCATACCCGGCGTAAAAACTATTTTGATAGACAAAATTTTGAGGAATCAACTTTGTAGGGTAAGCTTTTCCTTGATGATACATCGTCGGTTCTTGATTATCGATATCAAGAACATAAAGATTTTTAGGAAGCGCTTGCGTTTCCATGAACTCTTTACCTGATCCCAGCGGGTGGGTCCAGCCAATAATCACTTGATTTTGACGAATCATATCATAATCAGACGGTTGGATGATTTTTAGCGAAAATATACTATCACATGAGGCAAAAATTTCAGAACGGGATAAGATAGTGCAGCCTGCTTTTAGATAATCCTCATCAGGAATCGCTAAATAATCTCCGAAACCGCTCTCAATATAAATTGAATTGGCGAATTGTTTAATGTGTTCAGGTAACAAAGGAATCCGACGCTCATTTGGAAAATTTGACTTTATAAAACCTAATTTCATAATTCCATCTCCATTTCAATTTTTAAATTTTGTATAGATTCTTTCTTAAAAAAGTGTTTCAAGCTAACACCCTCATGTTTCCTCAGTCTAACACAGTTCCCAAGTTAATGTTTTAGAGCATGATATCGCAGTTTCTAAAGTCAGTCTGCGGCCTGTACATTATGGCGAAAATTTTTTGGACCATTTCTGACTATGCGTGAAGTGAAAAAACTGCTTGATCCTCTTCTGAAGCATAAAAATAACCCAATCTCCTATAAGAAGATTGAGCTTCATGGTGATACTAGATGCTTGCATATCCAAAAAATCATAGGCTATTTTTAAAAATCTGTATCTTCCATAATTTCCTTTAAATGTTTAATAGAAGAGGTTGTTACTAACGCTGCACTTCCACCAAATTGATCCGTGATATGCTTCAAAACCCAAGAATTTGGTTTTCTCTGTTTTCTCACAAAATTTAATCGTTCGCGATTTTCTAAAGAATCATATGCTGGATCTAAGATTTGATCTGCGTTGTATTGGCCCTTTAACAATGGAGAGTAAGCGACTAATTTTAACTGGGGATAATTTTGCAGATAACTTGCCATATCTCTGTTTAATACTACTTGAGGATATAAATCTGCTGTTGCAGAAGGAGACAAAAAGCTGTAGCGTTGCTGAATCGCGCTGAAAAAAGGCCAGCCTTTTTCTTGGCAAATCAGTCGCGCATGCTCAACACGCCAAGCAAAAAAATTGCTGCAGCCTATTTCCTTAACTACTCCCTGACGCACTAAATCAGCTAAAGTACCCATTACTTCTTTTTGCGAGACTGAAAAGTCATCAATATGCAGGTATAGTAGATCGATTCTGTCAGTCTGAAGATGTTTTAAAGAACGTTCAACTGAACGCCACAAGACATCTCTTTTAAGTCCCTCTACTTTAGAAAATCCCTTTTCTTTGGTGGTCGCTAAAGCACCCAGCTTTGTAGCAATAACCATTTCTTCTCTTCGCTTGGTTTGTTTTAGCCATTCTCCGATAGTTCGCTCACTTTCTCCGCCATCGCCGCCGTTCCAAACGGCATAGTTATTAGCCGTATCTAAAAAGTTTCCTCCCAACTCCACATATTTTGATAACAATAAATGCGCAGCATTCGTATCCAGTTTTGTTCCAAAATTAATCGTTCCTAAACCAATCTTACTCACCTTTAAATCATTTCCAATTTCTATTTTATCCACTTCATTCACTCCTTTTCCTAAGTATAAGAGCCGCTTTTATGAGGTACAAGAAGGTACTTTAAAGTGGTATACTTACAAAAAAGTAACTAAAGAAAGAGGTGTTGACCATCAAACAAGAAGATTGGGAAGATACCTGTCCATTAGTCACGGCTCAGAGAATTATGGCTGGCAAATGGAAATTGTCGATCATCTGGTTTTTAGCTGAACATAAGGTTCTGCGCTTTAATCAATTAAAAGCCGCTTTTGATGACCCAAAATTGACGCAAAAAATGCTGACCCAGCATCTAAAGGAACTGCAGCAAGATCAGCTGGTCAAACGAACAGTGTACAACACAGTTCCGCCAAAGGTTGAGTATTGTTTAAGCGATCTAGGCGAAAGTTTTATTCCAGTCATGCGCTCCATGGAAAATTGGGGCAAATCTTATCAAAAAAATATAGGACTATAGAAAAAAAGGATTCGATTGAACAAATAGGTTCAAATCGCGTCCTTTTTAGTCTTTAGAAATATTAATTCACCGCGCTGTTAAATTATTGAATCTTCTTTTTTAAATAGTACGGATTTTCTGTGAAAATAAAAGAAGGGAAATTCCTGCTAGTGGGGAACGAAGTAAAATTCGTTTTTTTGCTGTAAAGATCTTGCGTGTCAGAAAAGGGCTTCGGATGAAGAGCATTAGATTGCGCTTCATTGGATAGAAGTTATTATTTCTCCGAGAATAAATAATTTCTGACGAATACCTTCGTAACCATCTCAAACTCTTCTTTGCTTAATTTATCAGAATAGTCCAATTTATATAATGCCTGGATAGGGGTGGCTCCTAGCGTCCTAAATTGCGCCTCCATTTGTGCGAGCGCTTCTTTTTGCTGATCGTTCATCTAATGCATTCTCCTCTTATAAGTCTCCCCTCCATCATATCAGCAAACTTTCACGATTAAAATCTTTTAGTAAAAGTAATTTGTGCCGCCTAACGAAAAAAAACATTCTCAAACGAGTATCATTTTAAGGAAAAAACTGCTCAATAGTCATGAGCAGTTTCAGCTTGTTCTTCGAATAATTAGTTTTTCTCTCTTTCAAGTTAAGAAAAAGCACCACATACCGATGGAGACTATCCCTCATGAACGAACGATTCGTATGTGTCCCCTATATATAACTGTGAATAGGTTTGCTCCGCTAACCGATAGCCTTGCCCCCAAGAGGTCTCAATGATTTCTCCTTCCACACCAAACTCTTCCAGCTTTCGTTTCAATTTTTTGACTAAAGTTGAGAGTTGAGACATGGTGGAGTTTGTTTTAGGCTTGCTCCACATTTCTACGCAAAGGTCTTCCCGAGATGTGAACACTTTCTGATGCTGATACAGAATCGTCAATAATCTGGACTCTCCTACACTTAACGGAAGGCTCAGAATATCTATGCTCTTTTTCGTAGGGCAATGTAACAAGGTACTATTCGCTAATTCCACTTGATCACAAATCAATTGATCTCTTAACGTTTCCAACGTTGGATGACACTCAACCCAATCAGTGAGTCCGAGCTCTTTCCATTCGAGACAGCGGTTTTCTTCCAAGCATTCGTCTGTTTTTCTCAAGAGAATAATTGAAGGTTGCTTCAATTTATTGATAAGTTTGATTGCTTCCTTATTATCAATAGTTTCACTTATAATTACTTGATGGAACATCGACAGAAAGTCACGTGGCAGTTGATCATACATAATGTTTTCAAATATGGTTAAGGAGGTAAAAACTTCATTACCTAAATGCCTTAACTGCTTTTCAAAACTTACCTCATGCAATACGTTTTTCGTTAGTATTAATATTCTGGTCATAATGTCCCTCCATCTTTTGTGTTTTTAGCAATTTGGAAAGTAATGCAATGGTTCTTATTCATACCTAGTTATTCCTGAGTATCTATCAACTGAGTAAATTACTATTAATGATTTAATTTTCATTTTTTTCGTCGTTCAATTGCTTCAATAATGCTTTTTGCTTGTTGTTTTTGCGTATTAAATAGATAGCAGCTAAGGCGAACACCGCAACTAGCGCCCCAAGAATAATGATCATGGTATAATCCTCAGGTTCAACATCTGGATCGGCTTCGTTAAATTTATTGGCTTTTTCACGAGTTACAGTGAACGCTTCATTGATTGGCCAATTATTATCTCCAGAAGTGATCGAGCCCGTCAGAACATAATCACCTGCTTCATACCTCTTCCCTTGCATAGATACAAACAAATCAAAAATAGTATTGGGGGCAAATTGCATTTCCTTTTGATCTGTTTTAGCAATTACCTCATCCGAACCTTTTTTCTTTAATTCAGCCTGAAAATGAACTTTATTTATATATGTAGGGGCAGTATTACGTACTTTCAAAGACACTGCATTTCGTACGTTTAATTGGTCCGCCTGTGCTCCGCCAATAACAACTTCTGGAGTAATTAACTTTTCATTATTTCGCAGCAGTAAACCAATTTGATAGCCATAAAGATTTTTTAAACTAGTTGATGTTTCTTTTTTTGTCGTTTCTTCAGTTCCTTCAGTCGAATTATCTTTTTGGGCTAAATATATTCCCCCGGCAATTACACCATTAAATTCTTCTGAGGGCATGGTAATTGTCAGCTTCAATTCTTTTTCTTCCTGCGGTGCTAGTACCACCTCATTTTCTGCCAACTGAACAATATCTTCTATATTATTTTTTAAACTCTTATCATACACACGTTTCTTATTATTATGATTGGAATATTCAACGACTCCGTTAGAATTGGTCATAGCTGAATTTATCTGTGGAATTACTACTACTTCTTCATCTGTAGTATTTTTCAACATCACTGCAATTTCTTGACCTTCTTCAGGTTTCATAATCAGATCGAAGTAGGAGACTTCTTTATTATATTGATTATCCGGAATATTAGGCTTTACATTAAATTTTAAACCATCAATTGCTTCTGCTTTTTGGCCAAACGCCAAACCACTTAAAACTAGAATTGCACTTAGTAAAAAGACTACGTACTTACGGGCTCTCATATACTGACCTCACTTTAATCTCATCTTATTTATCATAAAAACAGGCTCAAACATTGCCTTAAAAAACAGAAATGTTTGAGCCAATCTTACTCGTTACTTATTAAGTTGCTGGAGTTGCTGAAACAGTCCAAACGATTTCAGAATCGTAGGTACCTACTGACTTAGCAGATGCCCCCGGTACATCCAAAGTGAAATGTGTTAAATTCAAAGTTGTTGTTCCTTTTCCAACTGAACCAGTTTCAGTAGCAGTTGCACCCATTACTTTTTTGTCCAGACCTGGAGTTAAAGTTAATTTTCCAGAAATGAAATCTGTTGAACCAGAAACAGAAAGAGAAGATGGATCACCATAAGCAGATAGTTCTGCTGACGCTAAATCATTTGTGCCGTCATTGAATTGAGCTGTTTGTTGAACAGTTACGCTCCATCCTTTATTAGCAGCACTACGTCCATCGATTACTTTTACTGCTCCTGTCGTAAGGTCTGATGCTGTTGCATTTTCATTATCAGTTCCACTGTCAGTAGCGTAATAAGTTTTATCCGTGTCATACTGAATCGTATGCGATCCAAAGTCAAGGTCATCTGGTAAGTCAGAGCCAACTAACTCTAGTTCCCCTTCAACATAAGCAACATGCCCATCTGTTGTTTTAGCGACCGCTGCATCTGCTGTTGGCAACCCCGCATTCAAACTTAATAGTGAAATCCCAACGACTCCACACACATAACCTAATGTTCTTTTCTTCATATTATTCTCTCCTTAATTTTTTTTATAATAAAACAACAAATGTTTTACTAACTTAGTTAGATAAAGCATGATACAAAACACTACTATTCCTATCCCTATGCCAACTGTTGACCATTTTAGCAGGCTGCCTGTTTGTGGAAACCGCTTATTGGATTGTGATCGTGAGTCAGAGGAAGGTCGTGTTTTAGAAACCGTTTCTTCTTTCGTATTGCTCTCAGAAGTTTTTGTGTCTTCTAAATAGAAGCCAACTTTGCCGGTTGAACCATTTTTATTATTTTCCAATTCCTGAGCACCGTACCCAATAGAGGTGTTTGCTAGAAATACGAACAGGCTCAAAAACAGGCAAGCAAAAATTCTCGTCAGCTGCTGTTTCATTCGTTCTTCTCCCTTCCTCCATTTACGGTACATTAGATACCAACCACTCTATTTGAGTGTTATACTCACTAGCATACTTTTCAGCATTACCAGAAACCTCTAACTTAAATTTTTCAATAGGTAATTCGACAATTCCTTTTCCCTGTCCCCCTGTGGCCAACAATAACTGACTCGAGACATTAGGTGTTAACGTAACTCTTTGATTGTTTACACCACTTGGTCCGCCCCCAGTACTTTGATTTAAGTCAGGCTCACCAGCATGAAATGATAACTGAGCTCCAGCTAGTTCCTGATGAGCAGCAGTCTCAAATTGAGTCAACTGCTGCACAGTCAACCTCCATCCAGCATTAGATAAGCGTGTATCCTTAACCCCGACTGCTCCTGTTGTAATATCTGCTGCTGTTTCATTTTCATTATCACTTCCACTATCTGTGGCGTAATAGATTTTGTCGGCAGTATTATCTATTTTGTGGGTTCCAAATTTCAAATTGTCAGGAATATTTGTGGTTAACAATTCTAATTCTTCAGCGATACTATCCGACTGCCATTGAGCGGTGAAAACTACATCTTCTTGTCCCATCGCATACGTAGCTGGTGTGCTGGGTAAGAATGGGTTTTGATAAATTTGTCCATCCGCGCTGTTTAACCAACCAACAAATTTATGATCTGATTTGACTAAATCCCCCTGCGGAGCAACATTGACTATGTCCCCTTGACTATATAAAGCTGAATCATTGGGAGTAGTTCCCCCGTCAGCTCCATTAGAATTGTAAGTAACTGTATACTGCTGTTCTCGTCGGACTATCATGTTAATCTCGTGTAAAATCATGTCTGGATTTACAATATTATCCTCGTCAGTAAAAATTCGTTCTTCCGTTTTATGGTTCAGCCTTCTTGCAGTCAATTTCGCTTCATTGTAATCAGTATCTGGGGTAGATAGTTTATTTTGAGCAACTTGAGTTGTATCAACAATAATCGCGTTGCTCGTATCTGTCCTAACAGCACTCCATTCATAATTTGCATATTTTTCAATATTAAAATCAGCAGCTGCTGAGTACGGTGTAGTTGGTGTGGCATTGAATGGTTCAGAAACTTTTGTCTCATAGTTTTCAATGATTTTTACTTCCTCTTGCGAACCCTCAGCGGACATTGAATGATCCTCTACATAAAAGGCCGGCTGGCTGCCTTTATCGGGTTGAAGTAATTTAGATGTTGCTATGATACGCAACTCATTAGGCTGTTCAGTCCAAGATTCATCATAGTTTTTATTGTTATAGATAGTAACAATTGGTTGTCCGCCTGAAAAATCTCCAGCAAACCAGATCGGATATTTCTCTGCTGTTACATCTATAGTATCGCTTCGATGCCCATTTCTCTGACTGTCTCCACCTAGAATGACTATGTCTACGTTATTGGTTTTAAATCCAAAGTTGCCACTTTCAATATCTATAGAGGATTTATTAATTGTCATATAGCCTGATCCATCAAATTCCTCGAGATCAATTCCTTTCTCACTAGTTTTTATGGACCATTGACTGTCTGCAAAATTATAATTTCTTTGGTTTACTCCCTTAATTCCAATTGCGGCATCTGAAATCATGACATTTACACCAGTGAACTCCATCTGTGTACTATAATTTTCATCTCCATCAGTAACATCCGCCTCTATAGCAATATTTTTTGCTGCGATCGTCACTGGTATTTGGTGCATATTAGCTTCCCCAGTAAAAAATAGTCGTATTCCTTGTGGAGAAACAATACCATTTCCTTCACTAGCGACTATATTAATTTTCGAGCCCGTATCACGTTCAGTTTCACAATTTCCAAAAATCGCGATATCTCGTTTTGACTGAATTCCTACAGAGCGAGCATTTACTTCTACTGATATCAATCCTTCAGTATCGGTTAGAGGTTCGTCTAATCCAACCTCTAATTTACTAGCCTTGATGCCGTAATCACCTTCGGCTTCAATCTTTACGCTTTTATCACCAGCAATACCAATACTTGACTCCATTCCATCCTTGGAGTAAATACCATATGAGTGATCTATTTCAATCGGCGCAGTTCCTTTTAAACTTAAATCAACTCCTGAATGCTCTATACCACGGAGTAAAATTGTTCCAGCGGATATAGGAAGTTCACCAGTTGAAATATCACTATCTGAATATAGTTGTTCTATTGTAGAAAGAGTCGTACTAGATTCACCTGCTGACTCTCCTAAAATAGACATCTTTGGTCTTGGAGAATTATATTTATTGGTAAATATCCCCTTCGCAACAATTCCTTGTCCTTTAGTGGCAGAACCTCTAATATCTACCTCTTGATCCGGATCCACTCGAATCTCTCCAGAGAAAAGACCCGTTCCATCTTTTGATTGACCGTTGATCTTCCCTGAAGTCAATCCTATTGATCCAGCTTCAACTTCGATCTCTTCGCCGTTTTCATAAAAGTCCCTCATCATAATCCCGAACCCTGTTTCGGTTGATCCATTCAGCTCAGAAGGGTAATCCTCACCGCTATATGGATCAGGATAGGATTCATAGTAACCAGCTTCGACACCTTTTCCCGTTATAGAGTTACCAGTAACTATCCCACCATAATTTGATAAAATACTTTCGATAAAAACACCAGAACCAGTTGCTGTTTCTCCGGAAAGATCCGCTTCATAAGTACGATCAGAAACTTCTCCAGCATTTCCGTTTTTTGTTTCTACAAGTGCTCCTTCAGTTGATAAAACACCATAGCCAGTTGAATGAGACTTGCCCGTCAACTTAGCTCCATTTAATGTATACATTGTAAAAATGGCTCCCGAACCAGAACTTCCATTTGCTTCCGCATACATCTTTGTTCCAATTTCTCCTATATACTCCCCATATGCTCCTTCTTGTTCAAGCTTCTTCTGAAAGGTTTTCATTGATACATAGTCTTCGGATAATGGTGGATTTTCATTTGTTATACTGATCCCTGCTTGCCCCGCCGATGTATGAACATCACCAGTAATATTCTCCGTGCCATCAATCGTATATATTCCAATCTTGCTTGATGATACATTTAGATTTACAGGCTTCCAATCCAATTCCTCTTTTTCACCAATAATCAATTTTGAAACTTTTATTCCATAATCCAAATCATTTTGAATATCTAATGCTGAATTACTCATAATAGTTAGCTCACTATAAGTTCCATCAGCGATTATGATTTGCTGAATCTGATTAACTCCAGAAGTTCTTCTTTCAGAATAGAGTTCATTGATATTCGAACTATTTGTATTTGAAATTTCAATGATGGTGTTTTCGTCATATAGCCCTTCCTCTTTAACATGAGTATCAGGATCATATGTACCATCCACGTAATCTTTCGGTGTGTCCATCAAAAGATAGCTTCCATCGTTTTTCAAAACGATGCCAGTATTTGCAACGGTTATTTTCGAAGCAACAGCGTCCGCTGCTCCTCTAGTCTTTTGGGGAGAATTATTTGCAGGTTCTTCAACATCTGTATTCTCAGGAACCTGAGAAACACTTTCTTCTGTAGTTGAAGAGTCAACGAATTGTTTGGTATCTGTTGAGTTGTTGTAAGGTTCCTTTTCTAAAACATTTTCCACAACATCGCTCTGAATAGATTCTTGTGAACTAATTTCAGTTTTAGGTTCAGTTTTTGACTCAGCAAAAGCAATGCCTGAACATACTAGACTGCTAGCATCAAGAGTGATTCCAATAATCATCACAATTTTTAATTTTCTAATCACGCTCTTTATATTTTTCAAGTACTTACACTTTTTCCCCAAAAACTATCCACCTCCTATTTTGCTCCGATTTTAATCTTCCTTAACACCAGAGCCGCCTGTTATTTCTTTAGATTCGTTATTCTTCTCCTCATATTCTCTCGCATCTCTGGCTGTTGAATTTTCGTCATTTAAAATCGAGAATATTTAAAGCACGATAAAATCTTCTCTTTATTTTTCTAATCATTAAAATTTATTTTTAAACTTATCCAAAACTCCTTACCTGATAAAACTATATTTAAACAACATCGCAATAACATTTACCTTATAATCAGCTTTCACATTTGTCATATTATCAAATCCAAATAGTAAAATCACGTTCATTTTTTACTATCATTGACTATTTTTTTGAACACATATCACAAAATATAAATTAAGTTAACCTTATTTTCATATTATTTAATATAAAACAAGCAACATTGCAAGATCGCCAGACAATTACGAACAATTAATATACATATAATCGTTGCTTCTCAATTTATTTAGTGTTGAAAGATTTTAGATTCATTTTTTAAATTTCTAACTTCAAAAAAATAGAATGAAGCAGCTGATTCAAAAAGAAAAAATGATGCCCAGCTACAAATTTTTGACAAACAAAATAGCTTATTTACTCTTATAAAGCATTAAATAGCTGAACAACCATGCACTATCATCATTAATAGCTGCAAGGTCGTTCAGCTTTCATTTGGAGCTGATTCAAATCGAAAGACTTTTGGTAATTATTTTCTGAACTGAAAGCTGCCAAATTTCTTTAATAGCAAAAAAACTAATTACCCACTTTACCATTTGATTTCTTTCTGTAAAAAGCGATAAGAATTCCTGTTATAAGTAGTAAACCAATCATCGGATATTCCCATCGTATTACCTCGTTTGTCTTAGGAAATATTTTTCCATTGTTTTTTGACGCATTCGAGGGACTTGTTTTCGATGTGCTTGTCTTCGAGGTGCTTGTTTTCAAATTGTGCACATTAGTTATGATGATATTTCCTAAATCATTATCATTAACCGTTGCTGTATAACCTGATACTTTATTTACTTCTTTGACCGTATACGCTATCTCTTTACCTTGTACTTTTTCTGGTAGTCCTTGCCACGTATACGTCCATTGATTCTCGGTATTTAAATCTATTGAATCCCCTTTTTTCTCGCCATTTGCATATAATTGAACGGTCACCTTATCAGGTCGTATGCCATCCTTGTCATTATTGTCTTCCCAGCGCTTGGTCACCGTTGCGCTCTTTTGTCCCGGTGTATAATGATTCGTTAGTGTTGTTCCTTTAATTTCTGTCGTGTATCCTGGGACTTCGTTTTCTGTCACTGTGTATTCAATTACTTTTCCATCCTCATATTCCGGCAAATTCTCAAAGCTATATTTCCAGTCTGTTTCTTCGCTGACTTCTTGGCTCATAACCATTTTCCCATCCGCTAATAAATTAACGGTCACTTTATTTGGTCGTTTTCCGGCTTGATTATCTTGATCTTGCCAAATTTTTTCACCCTCAATACGCGTTTCGCCAATATAAGAATTGATTATGTTATTACCTTCAATTATCTTTTTATACTTAGGTACTTCTTCTTCATCTACTCGATAACTGTATTCTTTACCATTATTATCGTACTTATCCAAATCATTAAAACTATACTGCCAATTATCAGCTTCAGTTACCTCAACAGTCTTTATAAGCAATTCATCATTTCCCTCTTTTTGGTATAAATTAATGATAATTGCTTCCGGTCTCTCGCCTAGTTCGTTATCATTGTCGCGCCAAGTTTTTTCTCCTGAAATACTGGTCTTATTATTGAGTTCATTAATAAGATAACCATTTTCAAAAACAGAATTATACCCATCGACCTTATCATCCATTCGATATTGAATATAATTTCCTTCATCATCTTGTACATCTAGATCGGTAAATTGTCCTTTCCAATTCTCTTTCTCTGTAATCTCTTTTGTAGAAATAACTTCATCATTTTTATAAAGATTTACACTGATACTATCCGGTCTGCTTCCATATAAATTATCAAAATCGTTCCAAATTTTTAATATTGGAATATTTTGTCTTTCAACATAGGTACTTACCGTGTTAGATTCTTTCAAATAATTTTTATTTCCAATAGCTATGTTTATAGTTGAACTATTGTCGTACTTGTACGTTGATCCATTTTCCTCGATAGGAATTTGCTCCAAATTTTTATTAACACTAACTTGGATTTCAATTCGATACGTTGTATAGTAAAAATTTTTATCCTTCAAAAAGAATTCATTGGCTGAAAAACTATACTCGTTCCCTATATTGCTAATAGAGAATTTGTCAGTTACATCTTGATCGTTGCCGTTAAAAATTTTTACATTTTCAACGTTCAGTTTCTCATCAACATTATCTTTGATAGTAAATGAATCATAGTAAAACTCACTGTACTCATCAGGTACACTTTGATAAATGTCATACTTAAATGATTCGTTCATATTATAAAGATTGTTTCGTTCATGTTCGTTAAACTCATCTTTGTCAGATACGGTTTTGGTTGGTGCATCAGGAGCTGTTCGAGCAGGTTTTTTAGCTGTAAATCCTAAAAATTCACCTGCACCCAAAGTCCCTGATGGGTTCTGATTTGAATAATCTTTCCCCCATTTAAAACGGATTGAGGATACATTAGAAAATAGCGTTGTATACATTGCAAAGTCATCGTCATCATTGGATTTTTCATCAGTTGGAGCATAAAAAGTTGTTCCAAAAGAGTCGTTATTAGAGTAATTCATCCAATTGTTGGCAGAAACATAAACAGCCGCAATACTATTAACAGTATTTGATTCAAAGGTCATAAATTGTAGCTGGTCTATATCGTACCAAGTCATATAAGTATGTTTTAACTCGGCTGTTTGACCATCGGAATATTCAAATTGCCAAGTTTGATCAACCCAATTGAACTTTTGAGTAGCTGTTCCAATACTGTTTTTCCTATATTTAATGTAGCCATTTTCCGTCGAGAACTGAGACCAATCATTGATGGTAATTTTCAAATTGATCGTTCTTCCTTCATATATCCCAACATTTTTATAAAGTATCCCGATATTTCCTTTCTGACTTTCGCATTCGGCTGCTACGAAGCCATACTCAGTACTCGAAACAGACTGCCACCCTTCTCCAATTGGCTCAACTGAAGTTTTCCCATCAATAAACTTAATTACAAAGGAACCTGGAATCTCAGTATCATCATCTGGAATAACTGTATTTTGGTAATTTAGAATTGACTCACCGGCAAATGATACTCTCGTATTTTTAGAAACATTTGTATCCTTCAGTTGTGTAACTGGCACTTTATTCTCAAGAATACTCTCTTGACTTTCAGCTGTTTTTTTTGCTGATTCATTACTAACAGAACTCTTCTTCTCTACTTTATTGTCTAAAGCTTCTGATTTCGATGTACTGCTTTCTGAAATACCAGAAGTTTCAGAATGACTTGTTTCTTGAGCATTTGCAATAACTAATGGGATAAAAATCATTAGTGCCAAAAAACAAAATATAGAGAACAAACCTCGTCTTTTTTTATTGAATCCTTTTTTAAATTTCATATTGTACACTCCTATTATTGTTTTTTAAATACCGGCAGTCTGTTTGTAAAACGGCCGAAAAATACCTATTTAATTTAATATTGGACTATATAATCATAAATCCTCTAAAGCTATAGTCGACATTACTTTTTCAATGATATTCAAATGTTGGCTGCAAAATGAATTTTCAAGTAGTAAAAATTGGCGGTCACTAAATTTATCTTTCAGAGAGTTAGGTATTACAAGATTACTAATTATTAAGTCAGCATCATCAGGTGCACTTAAAAATTCCAGCAAATATCTATTAGTAAACTTTGTCTTCAAAGTACGTTCAAAAACTTTATTTAAAACATAAGAATAATCGGTTAAACAAAAAATTTTTAATTTAGGTATGGTTTCTTCTGGCGGATTAACTATCAAACAAATACAGAAGTAAAAATATCGATAGTAATCACTATTTAAATGTGGGTGAGTATTACATAATTCAGTATAAAAAACCTCAAATTTCCTTTCTAAAAAGAAATGATCCTTTTTGATTGTATTGAAATCATCGCTTGAAAAAAAGGGAATTAAGTTCGTTGATATTTTTAATACTCTTTCTGATATTAAATTTCTCCTTAAAAGCTTTTTTATGAAATCTATATTTTGCCACGAAATGGAACCAAAAATATTGATAAAAATCTCTACCCAATCATCCAAGAGTTTTTGTTCTGAAGCGGATAGTGTAACGCTGTCTAAGTATTCCAAATCTTTAATATCTTTAAAATAATAGCTAGAATAACTAAAGTGAGTATATACATAGTCAGAAAAATTCCAATGAGAGAGAGCTTTTGGTTTAGTGCATCTGTAATTTTCTAGAATCGCATCATTTCCTTGCACATTTTTAATAATATGCCCATTCTCTACTCGAGTATTTGTTGTAAAAAGAAAGAAGCTTAGTAATTCTGATTCATATGAGAAAGGATCGGAACTATTTAAAATAGTTTTTGCCAAATTTAAATAGAAGTCTTTATTAGGTACATTAGGCATGTCACTAAATTTCCGATGAATTCCCCAAAGAAATACTGAGAAAAAATTCCTTAATTTTTTCTCATCACCTTTTATAGCGAAATTATTGGCACAAATAATATGAAATCCATATTTAGAAAGTTCAGAATTAATCGACCTAATTTTTCGTCGTAATGTTGAATGACTAGTTCCATGAGTTAAACAAAAGTAGTATGTATCAACCTTGTCTTGAGTTAAAACGGCATATAGAATTTGATAGGATAAATCTGAGGACAAAAGATAATTTTTTATTTTTGTTAGCGTTACTCCTTTATTTTCTAAAAAGATTCCCTGCTTATCGATGAATAAGTTTAATTCTTTCTTTGAGTACATTCTTTCAATATCATCTTTCAGCATCTTGCAATAATTAAGAACTGTCGAAGGAGTTACATCACCAACATATTCACTTATTTTTTTTGAAGAAAGTGGCTCTGTCTGACTACTAAGTATATTTATAATTTCGATTTGCTGGACTAATTCTTTATTGAAGTGCACCATTTGCAATTTCTCCTTATAATGACATTAATTGTAGTTTCATTAATAAGGATATTATCACAAAAGAGGCAGGCTGTCTGTTTGTTTTCTTGAAAAAACGATTATTTTTTATCTTAACTTGACCTAATAACAACAAAATGTAGTCATAGTCCACTTTCCGAATGATGTTTACAATTCATTTTTATACAATTAACTTATAAATGAATGCGAAAAATGACAACTATAATGTCAAAGCCTTCAAAAATGGACGAAACTAGTTTTGTGTGGTCAATGAAGAGGTCTGTTCACATCTTAAACGTCTAAGATGTGATCCCATATATCTCATCAAAATGTTTTTTTATATTTATTTGGTGTTCAACTAAAGGGTGTGAACACTCTGCAATAAATATAAAATTACTGTAGAGAATATAGAAAAACCAAATTTAAAACTTTGAATTTTTTTTATCTACAGTCTGATATTAATTGGTATAATACTAATTGTTCACGCTGAAGATATGATTGAATTAAAGGGATTGATCAGAATATAGAAAGTAGAGGATTTTAATGAAAAAAAAATCTGAGGAAACTAGAGAGTTAATTTTGAATAGTGCTTTAGAGTTATTTATTGAAAAAAGCTATAGTGAAACTTCCACAAATGATATTCGCAAAAAAGCAGGAAATTTATCAAGGGGAGGATTATACTATTTTTTCCCTAAAAAAGAAGATATTCTTGAAGCTTTGCCCGAATTTTTATTTAAAGATAGCTTACCTATGAATGATATTCTTGAGGACAAAAATCTGAATACAATTGAGAAAATTAGAAAGATATTGTATGAGGAACATAAAGCAATTCGTAATAGTTCAAGAGGCCAATTATTTTACAAATTAATGTCTAGTCCGGAGTTTTTAACACTTTTTCTGAATCAATTATCCTCAGATGCAATTCCGGTGTATCATCAATTAATACTAATGGGAAATGCTGACGGCTCAATGAAAGTAGCTTCACCAATTTACACTGCTGAAGTGCTTCCACTGCTCCTAAACATTTGGTTTAATCCTTCTTTTTTCAATAATGATATTGACGATGTAGATGCGAGGATTGATTATCTTGACGACCTTTTAAATAGTATGGGCGTTCCATTACTTAATGGTAATTTAAAAAAAGTTTTGAAGCAGACATGGACAACAGTTAAAGAAGATCTGTAATAGTTTTATTTACAATCGATCAGTTTAACTATTAAAAATGGCAACAGCTTTGTAAACATTGATTTTGTATAAGCAGAATAAAGTATCACCCATAATTACACTTTATTTGTTTGAGTGTGCACCAAAAAGACTCTAGATAATGGGATCCGCTGACATTTTTTGTCAGATACCATTATCTAGGGTCTATTTTATTATATGTTCTTGATATGAGTGCCGTTGTAGCTTTGGCAAAAAAAACTAAAGCGTTTTGTAGAGAATGACGAAGATTTAGCAATGGAAATGTTCTCAATATCTTGTCAGTTACCTTTGCTGCACCAAAGTATGCGGGATTTGGGAGATTTGCAGGATGAAGTGGTGATAAACGAGGCTCAGCAACTATTCGAACGACTAATGAAAGTTAGGGTATAAAAATGATCTTAACCACCGACTCAAAAGTCGGTGGTTTTATAGAATCAGCCTACTGCTAGTTTCTCTTACTCACCATCTAATAGATTTACAGATTTAAATGAAATCAATTGAGTTATCCTCTCCATTAGCAACCATCCCAATGCGTCTTCTAAATTTAGGTGTAGATATATGAAAAGACTTATCTTGTGACAAAATGAAGAACATTCCACTTGGAAATGTCTACGATTATTCTGACGGGAAAAGTTGCTTCACTCCTTCCTCACATAAACATTCAAAGGGGTGTGCGGGTTTTCCTGTATTGGGATTAACTAACATCTTCGTTGCCTTCTTTTGCTTTTCCGTTAGTAAATTGGTTTCGACAATGGACCCACAGGCAAAAATAATCTGGCTGATGCGTTTTTCTTTTACAACAGTAGAAATTACCTCTAGCGTATTTTCATTTGTTCCTTTTAAATAAGTTGCTTTGTTGGTCGCGTGGATAGATGAAAAAAGATTCACGGCAATAAAGCCAGTGAATCCTAATTGTCGGATATTCTTTTCAATGAACATGCTCGTCATATCTTCTACAAACGCGGATGTACTGGTCGGACGAATAGTAATAACCAGCGCTAATTTTCCTGATTTCTCTTCTTTGAGACCTTCATACCACTGTTTCCGTAAAACATAGCGATGCGTTTGGTCCTCTGATCTCCATGATTCCGTATTAATCGTAATAACTTCTTTTTTAATCATTCATCTTTCTCCCTTCTTAAATCATTTGTGCGTTAATCAATGTCACTATCACTGCTGTTGCGATTTTCGCAATCAATTTGAACCATTTCATTTTCTTCATTCGTTTCAATCCTTTCATTTTTCTCAAGCGCCAATAAGATTTCCTGTAAACACTCGGCTATCGTTTTCCATATTTCTGGACTAATCATGAGATTCACCATTTGAATACCAGTGAAGTTTTCCTTCTACTAGTAAGCCGCGAGTAAATTCTCTACTACTGGTAGTATCCGTGATGAAGTACACTACATAGTCATTTCCCGATCTTTGATCTACATACAAGTACAAATGAGTCAGTACTAGTTTAGGTAAGTCAATGTCAGCTGATTTAATGATTGTTGGATCTAACTCTTCACGCTCAGCAGTGACAGACTCAAATCCCCAATCTGTTTCTTGTGTTGGTATTCCTACTTGTTCCTTCAATATGACGATCGCTTCATCCATCATCTCTGTTCATTCCTTTCTACAAAATAAAAACCTCAACGACCTGCAATAGTCGTTGAGGTTAAGTATCTTCACTAATATGTCCTTCTGCTCGCATGGATAAAAACTTTCCAGTAGAACCAATAATAAGATGATCTTGTAGCTTAATCTGCAGTAGTTTCGCTGCTTTTTCTAATCGCGCTGTCAGTTGAATATCGGCTAACGAGGCGGTTTCGTCCCCCGAAGGATGATTATGGGCGATACAAATTGAAACGCTATTCGATAACAGCGCCGCTTTCAATATATCTCGTGGATATGCTAACGATTGGTTGATCGTACCAATATGGATCGTTTGAATAATTGTGGGTTCTAGCTTTTGATTTAATCCCGCCATGACTAAATGTTCTCTATCCTTGTTTTCAATAAACGGTGCGAATAACTGATACAAGGCTTGTGGACTATTACATTTCCTACCTGCATAGAGTACGGATGACTCTTTTACCATCTGTAAGGAAACGATAGTCACACGTTTCTTTGGCTCTACTTTATTCCTCAATATCAAGACCTTCTTTCGATTCTTTTTTATTATTTCTTACTTATGATTTGATTCTTTTCATTAGTATTCCTCTGGTAATAACATGGTCTGGTGTGTCTGGTCATCAATCACCCATAATTTCTTTACTTGGAAATTTGTTAATTCCTCTGTTATTCGGCATTCGTGATAGTCGATGAAGAACGGTTCTTCCTGTCGATGAGTGATGTTAATGGTCTTTCGTTGATCATCTCGATTGAACTCAAAAATTTGTAAGTAATCTAATTGAATCTCTGACTGCTTCATCTTCTCGTCGATCAATTGCCAACAGCGTAACTGAATTTCTTTCGGGACTTGTTCATTTACTCCCTTCGTGATGTAGCGATTTTCCTGTGTATCGAACATTGGGTATTCCTCCTTCTAAACATAAAAATAGCCCAATCACCTGTTAAGATGATTGAGCTTCATGATAATAATATATATTTGAAACTTTTGTAAGAACTGTAGTATGATTTATTTTCTTTATTCTACCTCTTTCAATTCTTCCGATAGTTAAAATTCAGCAATAGACTATTATAATTTTTCATATTCCTCAACTATTCTACAAACTACATTATCTTCCAAACCCGTCACAGATTGCACAGTTGAAAAGATTCCTTTTCCTTTTATCTCTTCTTGAAGTTTCACTGCATTAGGATCTTCTTTATCATAATACTTGAAACCATAAGCAACCGCTTTGTCTAAATATATGTGGTTTAACTTATTCTTTTCTGCCAACATAATAGGGCCACACAGACGATCTTCTATAGCTAACTTCCTAATTGGATCAAATGCAATTCTAAAAGTACTATCATGCATATTCTGATTCTCTTCTGGCAACTTAATTATTGAATTAATTTTTTCAGTGTCCAAATCGAATTCTACTTTGCAGGCTGAATAGATTTCATTGGTTACTTTCTCTACCAATACAGCAATTTCTGAGTCGTTTTGAGCATCCAATATATCGTTATAGCCTTTGTATTTCCCCATAAAAGCTTCTGCCGCGTGAGGACCATTCATCATGAAAAGTTTCAATTTTTTTAACTTTTGAACTTCTCCTACTGTTTCCATCCAATCAACGTTCTTTAATGAAACATGAATTGGCTTTTCGATCAACAATGATGCAATAGCTATACTATGAATGTTTAGTGAAGTATTTGATGAAGCATCTGTGGATCTTCTTATAATTGAATCTCGAATAAAGAGATGATCCTGAATCCAATCATAAAGCTCTTTTGTCACATTCAATTGCAAGAGACCGTACAGCTTTTCAACAAGACCTATCTGATTTGTTAATAAGACTAGATCGATTTTTTTATTAGAGTCTTCCTCATACATCTTCTGAATGCTCGGAACTAAATCAGTAAAGACTTCATCTAAATCTTCAGGATAGACTGGTATCATGACTAAATTACTCTCTAAAAAAGCCTTTTCAAACTCTTTACTACCAATGCTATAAATTGTTTGATAGTTAGAGACTTCTCTCGTAGATACCTCTTTCTCTCCAGTAATTCTAACTTTATACGAGCCTGTTCTTAACTCCTCAACCACTTTGATACATTTATCAACAAAAATAACTTGCCAATTTGCCTTATCAAAAACTTCTCCAATAAATCCTTTGCCTAATCTACCAGCACCGATGATCACAACCGATGGCTTTTTTTCAGAACTCATATTTCCCTCCAAATTCTTCACGATCATTCTTTATCCTTATAACTAATGTATGCCAATTTCATTTTCCCTTCTAAATGAACCGGTCCATGATTACATGGAATAAAGAAGGTTTTTCCTGCTTTTATTTCCTTGGCTTCGATCTTCCCTTTTCCTTCTATGCAGAACAAGAAAATAAACTCATCCTTCTCGTAGACTCCCTTTGTAAAAGTTTCCACACTTCCACAAGTGTACAAACCCGGTTGATCAAAAAAATCGGAAATTAGACAACCATCTTTTTCTGTAACAGTATACTTTACCGAATTAATTTGATTATCAGGTACACGAACATTATCAAATATTTCTTGCACATGTAGTTCCCTCGGCTGTCCATCCTTCCCTATCCTATCATAATCATAAAGACGATAAGTTACATCTCCATTTGTTGAGAAAGCCACAACTTCTCCTTCTCCAACAGAACCGTGCAACGTACAAGTAGGAATGTTAATAAAGTCGCCACCCCTAACATCAATTTTCCTGAATAATTGGCCCCAATTTTTCTGAGTAACCATGTCTATAAATTCTTCTTTTGTTTTTGCATGATGCCCCAGAATTAATTCTCCACAGTTATTATTATCGCCCAATATCCACTCACTCTCAGCTTTTCCTCGCATACCACTATGTTTTAGACCATAATCGTCATCAGGATGCAGTTGGACAGATAGCGGAGACACAGAATGTCCTGCAACTAATCTAACAGGTAAATGATCCGGTTTACAGCCAAAAAGATTTTTGTTTTCAAGATAAAAATCTGATAAATGTTGGTTGATTTCTTTGACTACACAATCTAAATGATTAGGAATAGCTATCACCGAATACAATTCCGCAACATTTTCTAGATCTGTTTCTAAATGAAACTTATCAATTAAAGCTCTTCCTCCCCAAATCCTTTCCTCTAATATAGGTTCAATCTCAAAAATTTCTCTTTGCATTTTTAAACCACCCTTCAAATAAATAATTTATCGCTCTATTTAATCATTATTTGGTTCATAAACTACTATTCCACTAGATCCGATTTTGCTGCATTCTTCGGAAATATGGGCTAAATTGCTTTCTAATTTTACCATTATGGTAGCTTGTAGTAGCATAGGTAAATTCATTCCTGAAATGATTCTATAATTAGTAATGCCTAATTCCAATAATGCAATAAGCAACTGATTGTAAGGGCTGCCATGTGCAAGGTCGCAGAAAAACAGTTTTTCTTCTTCTCTGTTTTCTTGTAATAGACATTTTATCGACTCGCCAAATTTGTCAATACCTTCATCTGTTAAACATAAATAATCAACATCATCTATATCACTATTTATATATTTGCATGACCTCATCAATTCTTTGGCAAAATAGCCATGTGACAACAGTACAATTTGCAACTAAATTCACTCCCTTTAAATAATTCCGATAAAAGCTAAAGCAAATGTCAAAACAAACAAAATGAAAATCATTTTTACCATAGAAATATTTTTCCGTGCCATAACTTGCCAACAAATGATCACAAGTAATAAAGGTAGCAAATGTGGCAAAATGCCATCGAGAATATCTTGTAAAAGAATTCTGTCGTTCCCGCTAGGGATAGTAACAGCCAAGTTAAAGTTTACATAGCTGGCCGTGATTCCACCCATGATAATGATTCCCATTAAGAGTAGAGAATCTCTAATGTTGCTTGCACTTTTGCTCATTAAGCTTTTTAAAGCATCCATCCCAAGCTTATAGCCGCTAGTAAACAAAGATTTTGAAATAACAATCATGAGGATATTGTAGACAAATATATAGAATAGAGCACCTAAAATACTACCACCTCTTGAAAACTCAATAGCAATTGATAATAACAACGGTACAATTAACCCTGGATTTAGAGCGTCTCCAATGCCTGACATTGGGCCCATTAATGATACCTTAGTTGTTTCAATCATCTCATCATCAATATCTCCATTCAAAGCTTTCTGTTCTTCCATTGCTGTTACGATTCCATAGATGATACTACCAAAAATATTTTCCACATTAAAAAATTTATAGTGTTTCAACATACGTTCACACTTTTGGTCATTATCATAATACTTATCATATAAAGGTGTTAGGCCCCACATGAAATTAGGTCCCGATAAAACATCGTATCCTCCACAAGCGCCATAAGAAAGATAAAATTTTCTCCAAATCGTCGATAGTTCTTTTTTAGTTAGTCTTTCTGCTGTTTTCATCATAGAACCTCCTCATCTTCGTTAAAGATAGCATCCGTTTGATTATTATTCGAATTACTAGAAGAATTCGCGATATAATAAAGATAGGCAGTGCCAGCTGCTATGAATGTCAACGCAATAATGTTTACATTCATGAAAACAACACAGATAAAACCAATGACAAAGAAAACAACGAAGAAATTATTACGTATGCTCATCGTCAAAAGAACTGCTATTCCAACTGCAGGCAAAACTCCTCCCAATACATTCATTGCATTCGTAACAAATTCTGGAAGCAATTGCATAAAGTCTGCAACATATTTTGAACCAAAATAGATGGCAACAAACGATGGAACGAAACGGATTAACATGTAAACAATTTGTTTAAAACCCCAATACCTTCTAATAAACTGTGCATAATTTTTCTTTTCTAAAGACTGTTTTACTTTTGGCCCATATAAACTCGTGATAAATGCAGTTATTTGAAAGGTGAACGTTCCTAAAACGCCAATTGCTGAAGCAAGAGAGATTGCTGATCCCGTATCCATTTTAGATAAAATCGCAATTGCCATTACTGGAAAGGACATGAAAGACAAGTCCACACCGATCGCACCACCCGGTGTTACAACAGCTAGAAATACAAGCTGGACGGCCACACCTAATGTCACGCCCGCTTGTACATCCCCCAAAATCAGGCCACATAGTGCACCACCGATTAATGGACGTCCCAATGTGTACCAACCAAGAGAACCTCCTAGCAACGGAAAAGCATTACCACTAATCGCACATAGCAAAGATATTAGAGTACATTGTAAAACAAACATTATTTATCCCTCCTTCTTGATTTGTGTTCGAAAGGTCTTCCAACTTTGAGGTACTCTAGAGATTAACGTTAATATTTCAAAATTATAACCCGCATCATCAAGACGATTATAAACTTCAATTTCTTCTGGAAGGAGCGCGAAACCACTATTGATTGAAACTGAGCCTTCTTTTTTGTTCGCACAACTGACAGTAATCGGTCGATTCACACGGTAACCACCTTCTAATAATTTTTCATATTCACTAATTTCCTTAGTAATCACGTAGTACTTTTTTTTAGAAATTTCTGCTTCAGGTAATTTTCTTAGTGCTTTTTGAGTATCAAAAACATAAAGTTTTACATTAGTAGGTAGTACACTTTGATAAACCATCTTCATTTGATTGTTTTTTGCGATCTTATCATCAACAATGATAATTGCATCACAAGGATAGCTTGGCAATAATTTGATCATTGTTTGACCGTGGATCAGTCTCTCATCAACTCGATACAAAGTAATCATCTTTCAACCTCCAACTAAAAAATTAGGATAAACGTTTTTTCCTGCTTATATAAGTTTTAACAACTACAATTTACCATAGGAAAAACTTTTTTATTTTCTTAACTTTGCACGATTGATATCAAAAGGGAGTGCAATTTTTTATTCAATATGCCCAATATTCATTCGTGCAATAAAAGGGGAACAAAACAGCAAGGAATATGGTAAATTGAAAATATACAAGATACATGATTGTCGTGATTTTTTTCGCACAATAAAGATAATGAGGGGATTTTTATGTACTTAACAAAAAGACAAACCGATATATTAACCTTTTTGGCTAAACAAACTGATCGATTTGTAACAGCCAAAGAAATTGCTGATTTCTTTGATGTAAGTGTTCGTACTGTAAAAAGCGAGTTGCAGACTATTCGTGAAGAAACGCAATCTTTGTCTACTTTTGAAATTGAAACTTATCCGAGAAAAGGCAATAAATTAGTAATTATTAATAAAGAAGGATTTGAAAAGGAAATAGAGCGTTTCACTGAGAAACGACTAACTAAATTCAATAGCATACAACAAAGAAGCAACGCAATTATCTATTATTTGTTAAACAGCAATAAGCATATATCAAAACCAAAATTAATGACTATCTTTTTTATCGCAGATACTACTCTTTATAATCAAATGAAAAAAGTCAAAGACATATTATCCCGCTTCAACTTAGACCTAGAATATAAGTCTAATACGGGCTATTATATTTCAGGAAAAGAACTTGATAAAAGAACCTGTTTAAATAAAATTGGCTATGTTGATAGGACAAATTCTTACTATTCTCACGAAAATACAACCGACATCTACAATGTGGTTGCCGATACCTTCATTAACTTCCAATATAAAATTGATGAACAAATTTTACAAAATATAACGGCTCATATCGCTAGGTCAATAGAAAGAATTAAAAAAAATTATTTTGTTGAGAAGCAGCATTTTTCTGAGTTTAAGGAAACAGTTGAATTTAAGATTTCAAGAGAGATTCTAAACACTCTTTTAGATGGCTATAGAATAAAAGAGGAAAAAATTGCTGATGAGTCAGCTCTTTTGACGCAAATCATATTAGGCAAAGTAAATTTAAACAGCAACGATCCTCTACATGGAGAAGTAAACAAATTTATTGATGAGTCTTTTAAAGCAATATATCAAAAATTTGCCATCAACTTTGATTCTGCTGATAATTTGCGTTTATTGCTTGTCCTACATTTAATGCCACTACTTTACAGAGCACAATCAGGCACACAGCTTGATAATCCATTAGAGTCAGAAATTCATCAGTCATTTCCTCAGGCTTATGACATCTCTCTATATTTCTGTAGGTTAATGAATAATCTGTTTTCAGTGAATATTCTGTCGGGTGAAGTCTCTTATTTAGCATTATATTTTAACTACGGGATTGACAACTATCTTTCCTCTTCATCAGAGAAAAAGATTTTATTAATCACATCACTGAGAAAATCAGAAACAATTTTGTTACGCCATAAAATTTTGAGTTGGTTCCCAAATCAAATAGATACTTTTGATTTTATTCACCCTTCCAAATTCTCATCTGATCTATCTATCCAGGATTATGATGGAATTTTTACAACAGAAAAGAATTTGAAGCAAAATCAAGGTGCAATTACATTCATTAGTCTTTTTCCAAATGAAAAAGATTTCGAGAAAATTAATTTAGCAATAAATGGATACAACAGTTTGGAAAGTATACTTGGAAAATTTAGTGAAGAAACTTTTTTCTATGGTCAGCTTACTTCAAAATCTCAAGCACTAGCTTGCGCTATTGAAAATGCTCAAAAAAAATATCACTTATCATCTGATTTTGCCTCTTCTATCTATGAAAGAGAGCAATTAAACAGTACATATTTTGGTAACAAAATTGCGATCCCTCATACTTTAAGTCCAATATCAGAAGAGACATTTGTTTCATTTGTAGCACTAGATAAGGAGATTAGATGGGACAACTTAAATCACGTGAAATTCATAATACTTGTTTCAATTGCAAAAAATAATCCAAAGGAATTTCAATTTTGGTATCATCTTTCCACATTTTTACAAGATCAAAAATCATTTGCAGAATTTGCAAAAAAACCAGATTTCAATCATCTGATTCATGCGATTGAATCTTCATTAAGAAATAAATTTGATTAATTTATTCTGTCGAGTTCTTCTCTTTCAGCAGTAACCGATTCGAATCCCCAGTCTTTTTTAGTTGATTCAATCCCAGTTTGTTCTTTTAGTATGTTGATTGCTTGATGTAACACTTCAATCCGTCCTCTCTGCAAAAAGAAAACCCTAATGACCAGTAATCGTCATTAGGGTTATTCATCCTCTTTAATATGTCCTTGCTCTCTTAGTGAGCTGTACTTATCCGTCACACATCCAATGATTAAATGATCTACCAATTGAATTTGCACTGTCTTACACGCTTGTATCAAATTTTTAGTAAATTGTATGTCTTGGATCGATGCTGTGGTATCACCACTCGGATGGCAATGGGCAACAATAATGCTTGTTGAATTCGCCAGTATTGCTGGTTTCAAAATGTCTCTAGGTACTGCGATTGCTTGGTTAACAGTGCCGATCAATGTTAAATTTAGAAATGTAGGCTCTTTCTTCGTATTCAACCCAACGACATAAAGATGTTCTCGATCCTTCCCTTTCAAATAAGGTTCAAAGAGCTCATATGCCAACCGAGTGCTGGTAATTCTTCTTGGTCCATATAATAGTGATGATTCTTTTACCAATTGCAAAGACACTACATTTACTCGTTTTTGCGATTCATTTTTCTTCATTAATAAGACCTTCTTTCTATTACTTTTTATGATTTTCTACTTATAGTCTGAGTTTTTTATTCTAGTATTCATCTGGCAATAACATGGTCTGGTGTGTCTGGTCATCAATAACCCATAATTTCTTTACTTGGAAATTTGTTAATTCCTTTGTTATTCGACATTCATGATAGTCGATGAAGAACGGTTCTTCTTGTCGATGAGTGATGTTAATGGTCTTGCGTTGATCATCTCGATTGAATTCAAAAATTTGTAAGTAATCCATTTGAATCTCTGATTGCTTAATCTTCTTGTCAATCAACTGCCAACAGCGTAACTGAATTTCTTTCGAAACTTGTTCGTTTACTACTTCTGAACATAAAAATAGCCCAATCATCGATTAAGATGATTGGGCTTCATGGTAATAATATATATTTTTGTTTATGCGATATATCTTTATTTTGTTACTATTTTTTCATTTTAAAAACGAATAAAACAATTAAAAATATTTTTATGGTGATAGTTCTTCTAACCCATCCTCTGCTTTGGTAAACTGATTATATAATATATAGACGAGGGGTTATCAAATGAAAAAGAAATTGGTTTTACTATCGATATTCTTGTTACTATTACCTGTTACCGCCTGTTCGCCAAAGAAAAAAAATGCAGAAACTGACACCACGAATTCTTCGCAATCAACTGTGAAGGAGTATGAATCGCTTATAGAAAAAGCTGAGAAATACTTTGAAGAAGAAGAATATGATAAATCAATTGCTGCGTATGAAATAGCTTTGGAAAAAGGTGGCTCTAAAGATAGACGTATTAAGAAAAATATTGCTGGCATAAAAAGTTTGCAAATAGCGTTAGATTTAAAAAAAGAAAATAAAATTGATGAGTTGAAGGAAAAGATTGAGGAATCCAAAATTTTAGATGATCCCGAAAATATTGCTTTTGATAAAATATCTCAATTGAATAAACTACAAGTATCAGAGCAAAGCACTATCAATAGTAAAACTGCTGAAAACAACTCTTCCACACAAAAATATCTAGTTAATAGTGAACAAGATGCCTTAAGCTTAGTTAATAGCAAACGAGTAAATCGTGTTGAAATTAAACAGGCTGAGGGGTTTGATGGTACTTTTTATCGCTTTACCTTTATTGAACAGGGAGAAGAAGTTCGGGCTATTGTCAATGCTATAAACGGTTCTTTATCTTTTGAAGAAATCAAAACCACAAATACCCAAACCATTGATTATGAACAGATAGCGCGCGATAAAGTAGCAAGTCAATTTCCTGAATATGAAGTTTATGAGTTTCAACCTGCTGGTGAAGATACGATGAATGTTTTTTTAAGAAATAAAGAGACTGGGGACATCCCAATTCATGCTGTCGGTGCAATTGATATTAAAACTGGGGAAACATTTGGGTTTTAAAATCCAAATCTTTCGACATAATTAAGTTTTTATAAACGTATGAATAGTCTATTAACAAATCGAACCAGTATTGAATAAAATATGACGAGGAGTTTACTAAAATGAAAAAGAAATTAATTGTAATTTTAATACTCTTGTCACTATTTCCTATTACTGCTTGTTCCACAAAAGAAAAAAAAGCAGAAACGGATCCCACGAGTACTTTAGAAGCATCTGATAAAGAGTATAAAGCACTTATAAAAAAGGCTGAGAAATATTTTGAAGAAGAAGAATATAATAAATCAATTGCTGCGTATGAAATAGCTTTGGAAAGAGGTGGCTCTAAAGATAGACGCATTAAGAAAAATATTGCTGGCATAAAAAGTTTGCAAATAGCGTTAGATTTAAAAAAAGAAAATAAAATTGATGAACTAAAAGAGAAAATCACCTCAGCAAAAATCTTGAACGATCCCGAAAATATCGCCTTTAACAAGTTATCTGAGTTGAACAAGTTACAGGCCTCGTTACAAAGTAGTGCAGCTGAAAATAGTGCTTCTACACAAAAATATTCAGTTAATAGTGAACAAGACGCACTAAATTTAGTTAATAGTAAAAGGGTTAATCATGTCGATATAAAAAAATCGGAAGGATTTGACGGTACATTTTATCGATTTACTTTTATCGAACAAGGAGAAGAATACAGAGCTATCGTCAATGCCATAAACGAGGAAATATCTTTTGAAGCCGTCAATGGTGAACAGACTAATACTAGCCAATCCTCTGCGGACAAGCAAGAGTATGAATCTGTCAAAATGAATGCTGAAAGTTATTTGAATGGTGTCAAATCCTATTATAAACAAGGTGATTATCAAGCTTCTATAAACGCAGGCAACTCATTTATGGATATGAAAACGCAGGCTCATGATACTCTAACAGATTACGACTTTTCTCAACTATATAATGACTCCAACTTTAGAATGATCGAAAATTATCGTAATATGGCTTATCAAGATATTCAAGGAACTCCTCAAGGGGTATCTCCATAATGTAAAAGAATGCGTCATACAAG
Source organism: Enterococcus hulanensis (assembly GCF_005405485.1). Taxonomy (GTDB): domain Bacteria; phylum Bacillota; class Bacilli; order Lactobacillales; family Enterococcaceae; genus Enterococcus_A; species Enterococcus_A hulanensis. The sequence continues at coordinate 188,080 of NZ_BJED01000003.1, forward strand.
TACCAATTAAGTATACTTGTGTGACGTTTCTTTCTAATCTTTTTCACTTAATAAACCCAATTACAGCATAAAAACAAAAAAATATCCCTATTTATGATACGGCTCCCCTGCATTGATCCGAAATGCGCGATAGATTTGCTCCACCAAAATCAAGCGCATTAATTGATGGGGATACGTCATCTTGCCGAAGGAGATTTGGGCGTTGCTGCGTTTTAGGACTTGATCGCTGAGGCCTAGTGAGCCGCCGATGATGAAGGCGAACTGGCTTTTGCCACTGGTTTGGAGTTTATCGAGTGTAGCAGCGAAGTCTTCGCTGCTGGGATTTTGGCCGTTGATGGCTAGGGCAAAGACGTATTCTTGTTCTTTGATTTTGGCGAGGATGCGTTCGCCTTCTTTTTCTTTGACTTGGATCATTTCAGCCTCGCTGAGTTTTTCGGGGGCTTTTTCGTCGGGGACTTCGACTAATGTGATCTTGCAATATTTTGATAGGCGCTTCGTATATTCGTTGATTCCTTGAACCAAATATTTTTCTTTCAGCTTTCCTACAGAAATAATTTTGATGTTCATATTTTTCCTCCTTAACCTTTTAAAAAGTTACTTTTCTTCTATATAAGTTGCTTCCATAGACTATATTTTTAATTTCAGATAAAACTTATCCACCGATGGAAACGCTAAAATGGGGATTCATTTTTCTTTTTCCACGGAGTTATGCACACTAATCACAGGTTTATCCACAGTTTTTAGATAGTTCTTTCCCTTTTTGCAAGTATTCTTACATACAAACATATGTTTTCCACCGAGTTATCCACCTTATCCACATTTGTGTGGATAAGAAACTTCAAACAATTAACAAACTTTTTCCTTAGTTTTCCACTAGGTATGTGGAAAACAAGTTTTTTTATCACTTCTCTACATTTTCCTCCGAACCTTTTTCATAAAAAAGTCAAATCGGTGTAGTAGACTTAACTTACAAAAAAATACTATACTCAATATAACGTATATCACAGTAGAGGTGGAGGAAAATATGATAAGAAAAGATATTACCCCAACACCCAAAAAGTCACCCGGTTTTTTCAGACGATTTGGGATCAGTTTATTAGGCGGTGTGCTTGGCGCCGTTTTAACGATCGGAATTTTTTATGTGGCGAACGGCTCGCTGCTTGCACCAAATAATCAGACGGCCAGCGGATCACCAAGTGCCGGCAATACGAAAGTCAGCAATATGAAGGTTGATGTCAATTCGGATATTACAGATGCGGCCAGCAAAGTCCAAGACGCAGTCGTATCCGTCATCAACTTGCAGAAACAGCAATCACAAAGCGGTTTAGGCGGCTTCTCTGATATTTTCGGTAACGGAAATGATGATCAGCAATCACAAGATGATAGCGGCCAGCTGGAAGAAGCGTCAGAGGGTTCCGGTGTTATCTACAAGCTCGAAGGCAAAACAGCCTATATCGTAACGAATAATCACGTGGTAGAAAAACAAGATGGCCTTGAGGTGCTGTTGAAAGATGGCTCGAAGGTCAAAGCAACCCTAGTCGGTACCGATTCTTATACAGACTTGGCTGTTTTAAAGGTAGAATCTGACAAAGTTGCCGACATCAAGCCCGCTACCTTTGGCGACTCTAGCAGCTTAAAAGTTGGTGAGCCTGCTATCGCGCTTGGTTCTCCATTAGGTTCACAATATGCCAACTCTGTCACTTCAGGGATCATTTCTTCATTGAACCGCCAAGTGGTCAATCAAAATGATGAAGGTCAAACAGTCAATATCAACGCAATCCAAACAGATGCGGCCATCAACCCTGGTAACTCCGGCGGTCCGTTAGTCAATATGGCTGGTCAAGTAGTCGGAATCAACTCTAGCAAGATCGTTCAAACGGAATCAAATGTCAGTGTTGAAGGAATTGGTTTTGCTATTCCAAGTAATGACGTTGTGAATGTCATCAACCAACTAGAAAAAGACGGCAAAGTGATTCGTCCAGCTCTAGGTATCACAATGGCAAATCTTTCTGACCTATCAACCGAACAAGTAAGCGAGATCGTTAAGGTGCCAAGTTCTGTCACTCAAGGTGTTGTCGTTGCAAGTGTTCAATCTTCTACACCAGCTGATCAAGCGGGCTTGAAGAAGTATGATGTCATCACAAAAATCGATGACACAGATGTGTCATCGGGTGTTGAATTGCAATCTGAATTGTATAAACACAAAGTTGGCGACACCGTGAAGGTCACTTACTACCGTCAGGATAAGAAAGAAACAGTTTCAGTCAAGTTGAGCATCGATGCTACTTCATTGAAATCAAACTCGCAAAAACAAAGCAATCAATAAAATGAACGACTCTATTCAACAACGAATAGAGTCGTTTTTGTGCGATAACTAATGGTCAATTAACAGTTTGGACATCAAAAAATTCAAAGAAAAAATTTCTTTGGATCGAATGAATGCGTTATTCCCTGATCGTTCTTCCTTTGATTAAGCGGATGATTCGTTCCGATACTGCCGCTTTGAATCAACGTCATAATTCTGAATGTTGCTTCTAAAGACATTTTTTGTTTGGCCTTCAGCTTGATAAAAAAGAACAACTCTCCATTTTGACAGCCCAGCGGAGGTCAAAGTGGAGAGTTGTTTTATTTGCCTACTTCAAATTTTTCGCCGGTCTTCGCGTCTTCGTCCAAGGCTAGAATCCCTCTTTTTTCTGGGGCATTTGGCAGGTGTAATTCTTTGGCTGAGCAGATCATGCCGAAGCTGTCTACTCCGCGTAAGCTGCCGGGCCAAATCATTTGACCGTCTGGCATCATCGCACCTGGTTTTGCTACAACGACTTTTTGTCCGGCTTCGATATTTGGTGCACCGCAAACGATTTGCAGCGTCTTGCCGTCATCGATCTCTACTTCGGTAATATGCAGATGATCGGAATCAGGATGATCGACACAAGTCTTCACATAGCCCACCACAAATTTTGGTGAAAGGTCCGCTGCTAGACGTTCTTCAAATCCTGCCAGCTTTAATTGTTCGTTTAAGGTTTCGATATCTTTTTCTGACAGCTCGACTTGTCCATTGCCTTGGATATTCAAGTATTCGGATACGTTGAAAAAGTTCCAAGCAACAGTCGTACCATCAGTCGTTTGAACGCGGGCAACTGCCCCTTTTCGTTCTGCAGCATTTTCTTTGTTTTCATCATTTTTGACGATCACCATTAACGTGTCGCCAACAGTTTGTTTGTTATACGCAAAAATCACGTTTTTACCTCCAGTCGTAGTCCTCTCGTATCTTAACAAATCTAATGGGCCTTGTGCATGAGATTTTTTTCATTTCCAGCTTATCACTCAGTTCCCATTTTTCTCCAAATAAAAAGCTGGTCAAGCCAGCTTTTATTCGGCACTTGGATGAACGATTAAAACATCGCACAACGCTTCTTTAATCACATAGCTGGCAACACTGCCGGTCATGAAGCGTTCGACAGCATTTAGTCCAGATTGTCCGACCATGACTAGATCGATGTCGTATTTTTCAGGCAAGGTCTTTGCCATCGCTTCTTTTGCCGAGCCATAGGCGATGATGCCTTCGATCTTGTTATAGCCAAGCTCTTTTCCGATCGCTTTGCATTGATTGATCAAGTCTTTAGCGTCTGCCGCTAGCTGATCCATAATGTTTTCATTCAAGGGCGAATAGCTCATGAACGTATAGATCTGATGATCGATCACGTTTGCGACGTAAACTGTTCCGTGGTTTCGTTTAGCAACCGCCAAGGCTTTTTTGAAGGCCTCCATCGCTTGATCGCTGCCGTCGATCCCAACTAAAATATTTTGATATGATTGTGTGAACATAACGATCTCCTACCCTTCTACTCGTTGTAAAAAGCCGGCGATTTCTTCTTTGGTTTTACGATTTTTATTGACCAGCCGACCTAATTCTTCTCCGTCATTTACCACAACAAAACTAGGGATCCCAAAAATATTCCATTCAGCCGCTACGTCAATAAATTCGTCACGATCTACTTGAATAAATTGAAACTGCGGAAACTCCGCTTCGATCTCAGGCATCTGAGGCTTGATAAAACTGCAATCGCCACACCAGTCAGCGGTAAAAAAGAAGACATTCTTACCTTTTTGCGCATAATCGGCTAATTCTTCAATACTTTTAGGGATAATCATTCCGTCACGACCTTTTCTTTTACTACCTTGATTATACACTTTTCGTTCTTTTTGAGAAAGAAGGTTACTCGTGGACTGCTTCTGCTCAATGCGCTGCCTCATAGTTCTTTTTTATGGAAAAGAATGGCAGATAGTTTTCAAATTTGATTGGAAGAATGGTAAAATAAGGCGAACGCAAGAAACTACTACGCCCGCACTAATTAGATAGCTGATAATTTTACTTCTACCATTACATTTAAGTAAAGTGAAACTCAGCTTTAAAAACATTAAATTGAATGAGGAGATTGCTACTATGGGAAAAGTTAAAAACTTTGCAGAAGGCCTCGCTGTAGGTTCAACGATCGGCTTAGCCGCAGGGATTGCTGCAAATCATTATTACCGCAAAAAACAAAAAATGTCCCCAGATAAAGTGTTGGATCAGATCAAAGCGGCCTTTTTAAAGGAAGGTCCGATCGAGGGCTCATGGATCTCTTTTGACACAGAGCACAAGCAGAAATTCGCCATCACGATGGATGTTCTTTCTGGCGGGATCACTCGTACAGAAGACGATCATCTGGTTGCCTATGAATTTAAAGCTGATGCTAAAACAGGAGCTGTTTTAAGTATTGATCGAGTCATTAGCGAATAAAAATAAGCGTATGCCGGCAATCGGCATACGCTATTTTTTATAAGTTGATTGGTTCGCCGCCGGTCACACCATAGATTTGTGATGTCACGTAGCTGGCGTCGTTTGATGCTAAAAAGACATAAACTGGGGCCAACTCGGCTGGCTGACCTGCTCTTTCTAGTAACGCGTTTTGACCAAATTCAGGCAACGCTTCTTTTGGTTGGCCGTGATCCAATTGCAGCGGTGTCCAGATTGGACCAGGAGCAACCCCGTTCACGCGAATCCCTTTTTTCGCCAGCTGGCTCGCTAGGCTGACAGTGAAGTTCGCGATCGCCGCTTTAGTTGAAGCGTAATCCATCAGATGATCGCTTGGATTGAAGGCTTGAACAGACGTTGTCGTCACGATACTGCTGCCTGCCGGTAAGTGAGGCAGTGCGGCTTGTACGATGGCAAACATTGAAACGATATTTACCTTGAAGGTATCCTCCACTTGTTTGACTGGTAATTCTTCGATTGATTCTCGTGTAATCTGCTGCGCGGCATTTAGGACTAACGTATCTAATCCGCCAAAGGCTTCGACTGTTTTAGCGACCATTTCTTTTGGGGCGTGATCTTCTCTTAGATCGTATGGCAGCAACAGTGCCTTACGTCCGGCTTTTTCAATATAGTCGGCAACTTCTTTCGCATCTTTTTCTTCGCCCGGGAAATAATGGATAGCCACATCCGCACCTTCTCGTGCAAATGCAATCGCTGCGGCACGACCGATTCCAGAGTCTCCTCCTGTAATCAATACTCGGCGATTCTCTAATTTTTTATTTCCAACATAGCTTTCCTCACCACAATCTGGTTTAGGTGCCATGTCATCTTGCAGTGCCGGAGTATCTTGATCTTGCTTCTTAAATTGTCCTTCATGATACATTTTTCGCGGATCGATTAAGTTTGGTTCGTTCATTCTATCTCCTCACTTTCTACCTCTAACACTACGCGATATTGGCAAAAAGCAAAAATATTTTGCTTAAAAGTTAAATTTGTAAAACGATTTTTACTTCGCTGTTTTGGCAAGCGAGTCGATAAACCATTGTTCAAAACGCGACGCCTCTACGTTGACCGCGACCTCCGCATTTGCCGGCAGATCTAAATAATTGTTCAGATCAATCAAGGATGCCCCATAGGTTAATGACGCGGTCGTCTCAATCTCGACGCGCGTCGAAACCAATTCAAACATTTCCGGCTTTACGATCAAGGCAATCGCTAAAGCATCGTACATATTCAAACCCGCATCAACACTTCCGCTGCGGTACTTCGAAAATAGTTGATGGATCATTTCACCAATTTCACCCATACTTTTCAGCTTGTCCGTAATTTCCGGCATGATCTTAGCTTGATTGCCGACTTCTAATGGCGCCACTTGGATCGGGATGCCGCTGTTGAAGACGATCTTTGCCGCTTCGGGATCAGCCGCAAAATTAAATTCAGACAGCACGCCATAATTTCCACGTCCCAAGCTGCCGCCCATCACAACGATTCGATCGATTTTGGCTAAGTCCTGCGGGTAAAGGTGGATAAACAGCGCGATATCCGTTAATGGACCGATTCCGACTAGTGTCGTTTTTTCGGCTTCGTTCACTACCTCGTGCATCGCCTCAACTGCCGTCTGAGATTCATCCGCAAAAATGGTCGCCTCCGGAAACTCATAGCCGTCCATACCTGACTCCCCATGGATCTCACTGGCATCGATCGCTTCTCTTAATAACGGACGCGAGCTTCCTAGAACAACGCGCGGTGTCTTTTGATAGAGCGTCAATAGTTTTTCGGTGTTGGCTTTCGTGTGTTCCAAACTGACATTACCGAAGATCGGGCAGATCAATTTGACCTCCAGCTCCTCGCTAAAAAGGGCCAAAGCGATCGCAACTGCATCATCGATTCCCGGATCGGTACTTAAAATGACTGGTCTTTTCTTCATAGCATTCTCTCTTTCTCTTTAAGTCTCAAGCGTTCTCAAAAAGCATACAACAGGATTCGCTTTTATGCCAACCAGTGCATCCTCTCCAACAGAAAAAACCTCACAATTAAAAATTGTGAGGTTCATTTCAGCAAATGCTTATTTCACTAAACGATAGATCGCGTCTGCATAGATTACTGCAGAGTTCAAAATATCTTCAACGGACATGTATTCGTTGGCTTGGTGCATTGTATCTTCAAAGCCAGGGAATTGTGCGCCGTAAGCGACACCGCGTTCTAGTAAACGACCGAATGTTCCGCCGCCAATCACTTTTTCTTCCCCTTTGATACCAGTGTGGTCTTCAAAGGTATCTAGCAAAGTAGCTACCAATGGATCATCTGCTGGTACATAGTGAGGAAGCATGTGGTGTGCTCCTTGAGTCACCTTCACGTCCGCGCCGAATAGTTCTTCTAATTTTGCTTTGATGTCTTCGGCTGTCGTACCTTTAGGGTAACGGAAGTTCAACGTGATATGGTTGTCGTTGTCTTGACCGTCTTTGAAGCTGAAGATTCCAGCGTTCATCGTCAATTCGCCCATTTTTTCATTGTTGAATGCTACGCCTAATTTTTTACCATAAACATCTTCATGGATGTATTTTGCGCTGTTTTCGATAAAGGCTTTAGCACCCTTTTCAAAATCATAGTTTGTCAAAAAGACTGCTAAGAAAGTCCCAGCGTTCGTACCTAATTGAGGACTTGCGCCATGAGCTGCTTTTCCGTCTAAATGTAAAGTAACTGTTGTACCAGATACTTCAGCTTTTCCGCTAACTGGATTGTTTTCAACATAGTCGGCGAATTCCTTCGCTAATTTTTCAGCAGCGTCTGCATCTGCAACTTTTACTTCTGCAACTGCATTGCCGGGAACCATGTTTTCGCGAAGACCAGCTTCAAAGCTTACAAGTACATAAGAAGTACCGTTTGTACCATCAAAATGAGGGATCATAGTTACGTTCCCTTTTTCACCGTTGATGATTGGGAAATACGCATCTGGTGAGAAACCAAAGTCAGGTTTTTCTTCGTGTTCGAAGTAGTAGTCCATATCTCCCCAGCCGCTTTCTTCGTCAGTACCGAAGACGAAACGGATTTTTTTAGAGATTGGCAAACCTAATTCTTTGATGATTTTTACAGCATAGTAAGCCGCAACTGAAGGGCCTTTATCATCGCTTGATCCGCGGGCGTATAATTTGCCGTCGCGAATTTCTGGTTCGTAAGGATCTGAACTCCAACCGTCGCCAGCAGGTACCACATCTAAGTGACCGAAGATTCCTAAGGTTTCATCGCCGTCACCGTAATCAAAATGGCCGGCATAGTTGTCGACGTTTTTTGTTGTGAAGCCATCGCGTTCTGCGATCTCAAGCATTTTTTCTAATGCTTCCACCGGCCCAGGTCCGAATGGTGCTTCTTTAGTTGCTTTGTCGTCTTCACGTTCACTCTTAATACGTAATAAAGTGAATAGATCCGCTAATAGATCGTCTTTACGTGCTTCGACTTCTTTTTTAAAATCGATTGTCATTGAAAGATTCCTCCTTATTCGATTCGAATGCCATATAACATTCAACTACTGCATTCACTTGAATGATTGCCTCACTTTTAAACGGCTTTCTCTTCTTAGTGAATTGCGAAAAGTTGAGCCAACTCTAATGAAGATGTAAAAATTTGAGACAAATTTTCTTATTGTCGTTGGCATACGATTCCACTAGCGTATTAAAAATACAAAGTGGAACTCGCAACTGACATCCCTTAATTTAAACCACTTTAATGATAGCATTCTATTGAATAGAATAAAAATGAAAACTCTTTAAGAAATGCAAGGACAGGTTCTCCTTTTTCCCTTATAATGAGACTCATAGTGAATTTTATCCTGTTATTACCATTAAAAATGATTCCAATATAAAGTTAATGAAAGCGGGTGACTAGATGGTCCAACTAAACGAAGAAATATTGCATAAAGTGATTACAAAACGACCGAAGATTTCCCACAAAGGAACCTTTGGCAGAGTTGTTTTGATCGGCGGCAATCAACAATATGGCGGTGCGATCATCATGAGTGCCGAGGCTTGTATCAAAAGCGGCGCGGGACTTACCACCGTCGTCACTGCTGAAAAAAATCATAGCGCCCTTCACGCACGCCTGCCAGAAGCGATGGTTTTAGCCTTTTGGGAGACGACGATGATCTATCAGGTTCTAGAAAAAGCCGATGTTGTCTTGATTGGTCCTGGGCTAGGCTTGGATAAAACGGCACTGACCCTGTTAAAAGGCGTATTGAAAAGTCAAAAAGAGCAGCAATGGCTGGTAATTGACGGTTCAGCCATCTCGCTCTTTAGTGAGTATAATCTGACATTAAAGCATCCTGAACAGACCGTGTTCACTCCTCATCAGGCGGAGTGGGAAAGACTGAGCGGCTTATCCTTTATCCAGCAGACGGATGAAAACAATCGCGCCAAGCAGGCTCTTTTAGGCGCCAAGATCGTTTTGAAGAGTCATCGCACAACGATCTACGACGAAGCGATCGCCTACTATCAAAATTCCTTAGGTAATCCGGGAATGGCGACAGGCGGTACGGGAGATACTTTGGCTGGTATGATCACCGGCTTTTTAGCTCAGTTTGAAAAAAATATCGATACGGTCGGAGCGGCGGTCTATCTCCATAGCTTGATAGGCGACGAGCTGGCAAAAGATCATTACGTCGTCTTGCCTACCTCCATCAGTGAGGCTCTGCCTCGTTATATGAAAAAATATGCAACCGAAAGGAACTAACTATGGAAAAATATCCCGGCTATCTTCGCAAGCCTTTTTATTATGAAACAGACAAGATGGGCATCATTCATCACTCTAATTACATTCGCTGGTTTGAAGAGGCCCGTGTCGACGCGCTGTCTTTTATGAACTGCCCCTTTGAAAAAATCGAAGCTGATGGTATTATGATCCCTGTTTTAGGTGTCAGCTGCGAGTACAAGGAAATGGTCCGCTTCGGCGACGAAGTTCTGATCCAACCAATCGTCACTAAATATACCGGCACACGCCTAGATTTCGAATACCGTGTCTATAATGGAGACAGACTGGTGACGACCGGTACGAGCCAACACTGCTTCATGTCCTACGAAACTAACCGTTTAGTGCAGCTGCGAAAAACTCATCCTGCCCTGCATGAACTATTTTTAGAATATTACGAAACAACCAAAGAAGATTTGTAAAAAAATAGCCGCTGGCAAATTGCCAACGGCTATTTTTAATTTAAGAAATCTTTCCGGTCTCTCTTATTATGCTGAAATGCTTTCGCCAGCAGTTTCTTCTGACACACTTGTTTCTTCATCAACCAATTTTTTGTCGTAAGCACGAGCAAATGGCAGGTAGATGACAAACGCTGCACCCGCACAGATGATTGCGACTAAAGCTGCTTTCCAGTCACCAGCGGTACTGATGAAGGCACCGACACCAACTGGTGAAGGCCAAGGCATGTTCGCGATTACTGGACGAATGAATTCTAATTGGATCGCAAAGTAAGCAATCGATGCTGAAACCATTGGTGCTAAGAAGAACGGAATCGCCATGAATGGATTGTAGATCAATGGGATACCGAAGATTAGCGGTTCATTGATATTGAACAGACATGGAACGATTGCTGCTTTACCTAAGACTTTTAACTGTTCTGATTTAGCCATGTAAACTAAGAAGATACATAAACCTAATGTTGCACCAGATCCGCCGATTGTTACGAAGGCGTTTTGGAACTCACCGGCTAACGGGATATGTGCGCCGTCAGCGTTCAAAGCCAAGTTGCCCAAAGTGATCGGAGCGATCAATGAAGAAATAATGTTGGCGCCGTGAATACCCACGATCCATAAAGCGTGGATCAAGAAGTAAATCACCATAACACCGATCCAGCTGCTGGTTAAGTTCGTTACGAAACCGAACGGAATAGCGATCAATTGGAAAATATCGGTATTGAGGAATACTAAGACCCCTGTAATGATCAGGATAACAAAGGCTACAACAAATGCTGGGATCAATGCTGTAAAGGCTCTAGATACACCTTCTGGAACTTGTTCAGGCATTTTGATGACCCAATTTTTTGATACACACAAACGATAAAGCTGAACGGCAATGACTGCCATGATGATTCCTGTAAAGATTCCGACTGTTCCTAAACGAGCAACGCCGTCACCGCCGATTGCCCAACCGTTGATGATGTTTTCTTTAGCGTCAGTCAAACGAACCACTGTGCCGTTGTCCATCACTAATTGAGGAATCGACAAGAAGAATGCGAACATTGACAGCAATGCACCTGTGATCGGCGCCATGTTCAAATCTTCTTCTTCCGCGATGATTTTCGTGTACTCATATCCTAAGCCAACACAAAAGTATAATGCCAAAATCCCCATCGTCGTACTGTTGGCTAACATGTAAAGGTCACTGAATTTGAAAAACGTCGCGTTGAAAATGCCTTCTAAAAACGGAAATGTCATTGGCAAAATATTGAACACTAAGAACATTGAACCAACGATCGTAAATGGAATTGCGCCCATACCAGCACCCATGATTGCCCGCACAACTTTTAATGATGCGATTTTCCCCATTGGGCCCATCAAGTTTTTCTCTAAGAAAGCAAAGACTTTATTATTTGATCCGTCCATTTTTTAATCACCCTTTATTTATTATTTAGTTTGCTAAATTCTGTAATATACGATGCATGTTTATCCTTTTGACTATAAATGCTGTTAATTCTTTTTAAAATAATTCCTGACAACAGGATTCCAACGATCAATATGCAGCTGACAAACCCTTTGCTTGTCATGTTATTTGTGAAAAATGGGAAGACTTGTTCGAAGCCTAGATTCGTCAAAACAGCCGCAAACAAAATGATGTTCATTACTATTTGAGTTATTTGATATAGCCGATGCCATTTTAATTGGTCGCGAACATCATCTGATGGATAGCCGTACAGACGTAAATGCTCTGCAATGGCTGGCACTGAAAGTACAATTAATCCCAGCGGCAGCAGTGCCCACATACTTTTACTCATAGCTAAAGAAAGCAACCAATATAAATTAGTAAAGAAAAAACCGGCTAATAAATATCTAAGTAAAAGGAAGCGATTATATCTAAAATTCTTCAATGCCGTTTCTTTTTTTAACTGACTAACAGACTCTTTATCCATCGTGTGTTCTCTCCTTATTCGTAGTTAGGTAATGATTTTTTATCAAAAATCAATCCTATTCTCATGCCGTATATCATTCTGCTAAAGTGCACGTACTTCTTTTTTCTTGAAGCTTGATGTCTTTACGTCGAACGTTGTGCTACTGCGAAAAGCAGAACTGACATCCTATCTCGTTCTTCGGTAACTATTTTTTCAAAAACCGAAAAAATAGGTTTTATTCTCGCCACGTATATCATCCAACTAGTTCTTTCATTTTTGTTTTCTTTGAACTGCTTTTTAGGTTTTTTCACCTTATTAGCTGCTAACAAGTTGGACTGACATCCTTATTCGTAGTAAGGTAATGATTTTTTAACAAAAATCACTCCTATTCTCATGCCGTATATCATTCTGCTAAAACGTACGTACTTCTTTTTTCTAGAAACTTGATGTCTCTATATCGAACTTTGTGCTACTGCGAAAAGCAGAACTGACATCCTATCTCGTTCTTCGGTAGCTATTTTTCAAACATCATTTGCTTGTTCGTATTCTTGTATTTCTTTTTCTAGCTGTTTATATTTTTTCTCGACTCGTTTGGCTTCAACGGCTAGCGGTATCCCGCCGTAGGGCAACTGCTTGATGGTGTCCAACTCTTTTTTTAAGTTGTTCAGCTCCACCCGTTTTAATTCGATTTTTTTATTCATCCTTAGCGCTCCTTGTTCTTACTAAGGTAAGTAGCTCTTATTGTGCTACTTTTTGATATAAAGACAGCATCTCGATTGCGACTTCGCGGAGGGTCATAGTGGTCATCAGGTGATCTTGTGCGTGCACCATAATGATTTCCATTTCGATTTTTTCTCCGCTGGCGTATTGCTGTAAGAGCTCGGTTTGTGCTTTGTGGGCTTTGACTAGCGACTCGTTTGCTTCGTTCAAATGTCCTTCGGCTTCTTCATAGTTTCCTTCACGCATACTTTTGAAACCTTCATGTACAAGAGTTCGGGCATCGCCACTACTCAAAATAATTTCAAATGCAGCTTCTTGTAATTTTTCTGAGTCCATTTGTTTTCTCCTTTTTATGCTTTTTTAAATTGATCAATAAACGCCTTGATAAAGTTATCAAAAGTATCGCTGAAAGCTAAGGCTTTCCTGAAGTGATCATCTTCCATGATTTCGACCAACATTTGACTAACCTTGTCTATCTCAAACTTCCCTATTTTATCCGGTGACAGCAAGAATACTAATTGAATGCTTTGACATTCCTCGCCCCAGTTGATCCCTTCCGGTACTACCGCTACCGCAACGTGACCTTCTTTGGTCAGCGCTTCGATTGGATGCGGTACAGCCATAAATTCTGAGAAGACGACTGAACTATAGGATTCTCTTAGTTTCAACTGGTTCAAAAAGCTTTCCTGCAAGTCGGTGTTTTCGACTGCTTCGATCTTGCCGATCAATTCTTTTAAGACCGCCTCTTTTGTTGCGGGTCCTTTGGCAAAATAAAACAGCTCTGGTTTGAAGCTTCGCTTAATTAATTCAATTTGTTCTTCGACCATTTCTGGCTGATTCTTTTCTTTGCAATCTTTGAAATGGCCACCCTTATTGCTGGATATTTCATGATTGATTTTTTGGATGTCCTCTTTCCCTAAGAAGACGCTGACGTTAACGATTGGTGCATTTAAAACGATATTTCCCAAATTGATCGATGAAATGATCAAATCGATCTGGCTTAAATCCTGTTCGGCGATCTCATAGTAGCTGATGACCTTTTCGATCAAGATTCTGGAGCCAAATTCTCGTTCCAACCGATTTTTGATCATCTGGGAGCTGCCTAAGCCGGTCGCACAAATAACTAGAACATGAGTCTTTTGCTCATTGAAGTAGCGTTCCACCGCTGCCGTTATGTGAATGGCAAGATAGGCCCATTCCCCTTCGGTCACTTGATAAGGCTTAAAGACAGGCATTTTTGAAAAATAGTTGACTGTCAGCTCATACAAATCAGGATATTGTGTCTTGATCTCCTCGAGCAGCGGATTTTCGATGCTGGAGTTGTTTTGCAGCCGTGTCAATAGCGGGATGAAGTGAATCATCAGCCCATCAATTAAGATCGTATCGTGTTCCAAATTAAACGGCGTGTTCTGATCGATCGCCTTTAATGTTTCTAGCAACTGCGATCGAATTTCAGCTTCGGTCGCATCGGCCTTTTGAAAAATGGTTTTAGCGGTGATCTTATTCTTCAAGTGAAGCGCGATAAAATCGGCTTCTTCAGAAGAAAAGGTGATCCCCATCGCATTTTCAATTCTTGCTAAGATTTTTAATGCTGTTTGGTATTCAATCGAATCTTCGTCAAAAGCGATCGGCGCCTGGATGTCCATCAAGAAACCATTTTGGATTCGTTTGATCGCCAGGCCGATATGAAGGACTAAGTTATAAACGATGAAATCTGAAAGTTTTAATTGTGATTCCCGACATTCATCTAAAACAATAATGACAATTTCCTCAACACTGATCCCTTCCAATAAGTTCGCGTACATTGAAAAGGCAAACAGATTGTCATGCAGACGTTCCATAAAGAAATAATTCATAATGAAGTGGCGAATATTCTGTTCATTCCCTACTATGAAAATTCCTTTATTGCTTTTACTTTGAAGCTCGATTTGGTAAGGTGCGATCAGTTTTTTTATTTCAACTAGATCGTTCGATATGGTTGAGCGAGAAACAAATAGTTCGTCTGCGATTGCATCAACATACACGGCACTTTGTTCAAAAAATAAGCGGTTTAGAATATAGTACTGTCGATCATTTGATTCCTGAATCGTCGTAATATCCTTTGAAGTTGATTGATCTTTTACTTCGGTCAGATAAAACTCATCAAATCTTTTTGCGTCCTCAATTTTCAACTGGTACCCATTTCCTTGTTTCGCTTCGATCGTCGCGACAGCCTCAGCTTTTAATGTATCTTCTAACAAATGCAGATATTTTCTGGCTGTCCGATTGGAAACATCAATCCCCGAAGCAATTTCTTGGCTCGTCAAATACGTGTGCTTATGATCAAAAAGCAGTTTTAGGATTTGTGTTTCTCTTTTGCTCAACATTGCTATCAATCCTTACTAAATATTTTCAAGAATCACTTTAGACAATTTATCAATCCCCATTGGAATCGGTACATACGCTTGCGGCGGGATGTTGACAATTGGTTTGCTGTATTTCTTCGCGCTCTTTTCTAAGCTGTCAAAGTACATTTTTGTTTGCGGACTAACCAGATACAAATCATATTCGTCCTTGGCAATCGTGCTTGCTCCTTGCGATTGAGAAGTGGCATCTACTTGGATCTCTTCTCCTTTTCCTTGCAAGTTCTCTGTTGTTTTTTTGGCAATTACTGATGAAGACATTCCTCCGGCACAAATAATCAATGCTTTTTTCATCGTTGTTTCCTCCCTATATTATTTAAATATTTTTATCCTTATATTTCTTTCTACTATTATTTTAATAGAATCACAGCTTATAGCGGGTTCGTTTTTTATTCTAGAATTTCACCATTTGAAGCAATCACCTGCTTATACCAATCAAATGAATCTTTCTTGCTGCGTTCCAAGGTTCCGTTGCCTTCGTTGTCCCGATCGACATAAATAAAGCCATAGCGTTTTTTCATTTCGCCGGTGTTCGCCGAAACTAAATCGATGCAGCCCCAAGGTGTATACCCCATCAAGTCAACGCCATCTTCTACGACTGCTTTCTTCATTTCTTTAATGTGGTCGCGGAAGTAATTCATCCGATACGTGTCATGAACGCTGCCGTCCGCTTCTTTTTCATCGATCGCGCCAAAACCGTTTTCAACAATGAACAGCGGCACGCGATAATGATCCGTGAACCAGTTCAAGGCATAACGCAAACCTTCTGGATCGATCTGCCAGCCCCAATCTGAGATACCGATGTACTCATTTCGGATAAAGTCTTCTTGCTCATGGTAATCGTAGAAAACATTGTCCTCATTATGCTTGATGGCAAATGACATGTAATAGCTGAAGCCGATGTAATCAACGGTTCCTTTTTTCAGTTCTGCTAAATCTTCCGATGTGATATCTAAATCATAACCTTTTCTGGCAAAGTATGTCATCATATAACCCGGATAAGCACCATGCACATGAACATCAGTAAAGTAATAGCGTTTCTCCATGGCCTTTTGCGCCATCAAAACATCAGATGGTTTACAGGTTGCCGGATAAATCGGACACATGGCGATCATACAACCAATTTCAAAATCTGGATTGATCGCTTTTCCGATTTGAACAGCTTTCGCACTAGCCACTAACTCATAATGAGCGGCTTGATACATAATCTTCTCACGATCCTGCCCTTCCTTAAAAGGAATCGCTGAGTTGGTAAACAAGAAAAATGGATCATTGTAATTGGCTTGATTATTGATCTCGTTAAAGGTCATCCAATATTTGACCTTGTCTTTATAACGTTTAAAACAAACCTCGGCAAACTTTACAAAAAAATCAATGACTTTACGATTGGAAAAACCGCCATACTCGGTGACTAAATGATACGGCAACTCAAAATGCGAAAGCGTCACGACGGGTTCGATGCCGTATTTCAAACATTCATCGAAAAGATTGTCGTAAAATTTCAGCCCCGCTTCATTGGGAACCTCCTCATCTCCTTTAGGAAAAATTCGCGTCCAGGCAATCGATGTTCGGAAGCACTTGAAGCCCATCTCAGCAAAGAGTGCGATGTCTTCTTTGTAGCGATGATAAAAATCGATTCCGTCATGATTGGGATAATACTCTCCTTCCAGCACCCCTTCAGTAATTCTTCGCGGAACTCCTGGTCCGCCGACAGTCATCACATCTGCTACGCTGGTTCCTTTTCCATCTGCCTGCCAAGCACCTTCAAGCTGATGAGCGGCCACTGCACCTCCCCACAAAAAATCTTTTGGAAATCCTGTCATACGTTTACCTTCCTTTCCTTTACTATCCTCATCATAAGAGATAGCGGTTACATTCGGAACTCAGACATTTGCCACAGCGTTGTGGCAATTTGCTAGCTGGGGTAGTTTCTATAGAAGAAAGTTGTTTTAAAAAGACAAAAAAACATCTAAAGCAACAGAATCTGCCTTAGATGTTTTCTCGTATTTGTTTGCTTTAAGCCGTTTTCGTAATAAATCGAAGATGACGGCTTTAACGCTTATTTGTATTTTTTCTTCAAGTAAATGTAGAAAGGAATACCTAATGCTGTGATCACGATACCGACCATTGCCAATTGGAACTGGTTAATCAGGGTCATCACTAGGATGAAAATTCCGCCGATGATCGCAACGATTGGAATGATTGGGTAAAGTGGTACTTTATAAGGACGAACCAAATCTGGTTCTGTTTTTCTTAATTTGATTACTGCGATAAATACTAATGTGTAGAAGATCCAGATGACGAATACCAGCATGTCAGTCAGCATATCGAATCCGCCGATCATCATCATACCGATAGCGATCACTAATTCTAGGATACCTGCAATGTAAGGAACGTGGTTTTTGTTTAATTTTACTAATTTATCTGAGAATGGTAATTGTTTTTCAAGTCCCATTGTGTAAGGAAGACGCATACCAGTCATGGTGTAACCATTGATCGTTCCATATACAGAGATCAAGATACCGATCGTCACTAATTTACCGCCCATGCCGCCGAAGATTTTTCCAGCAACATCCATCGCCGCATTTTCGTTACCTGCTAAAGCAGACATATCCAATGTACGTAGGAATGCGAATTGTACTAATAAGTAAACGACCATGATCCCTAAGATTCCGCCAGCGATGGCACGAGGCAAGTCGCGCGCTGGTTTTTTCAATTCGCCGGCGATATTTCCGACGTGAATCCAACCGTCATAAGCAAACATTGTTGCTAATAGACCGGCACCTAATGCTGGGGCAAAACCGCCAACCGCTGGTCCTGCTTGGACTGGGAACAAGCTGACTGAGACATCTCCTTGGCGCATCAAACCGAAGATAACGATCAATGCTAGAGGAACTAACTTACAAACTAACGTGATTGATTGGAACATCCCGCCGGCCTTTGAGCCTAGGAAGTTGATCAACATGATTGACGCCGCAGCGACGATTGCGATCGGAATGATCGTTGCATCGCTCATACCGAATAAGTTCTTGAACTGAGTGGCAAAAATAATTGATAAAGCGGCTACGTTTGCTGGGAAGTAGATGACTACTTGCGCCCAACCAAGTAAAAAGCTCCAAAATTCTCCATAAGCACGTTCGATGTAGCGCAGCATCCCGCCGGTTTCTGGAATTGCTGCCGCTAATTCCGCACCTGTTAATCCCGCACAGACACTGATCAATCCGCCTAGGAACCAAGACAACATATGCAAGCTGGTTGACCCGGTTACTGCAGCAACACTGGCTGCTTTAAAGAATACCCCTGCTCCGATTACAGTACCCATTACTGTCGAAAGAGCCGGGAAGAATGTCATCGTTCGTTTTAATTCACCTTGTTGTGAACCAACGACGTCTTGTTGGTTGACTGCCATAATATTTCCTCCTTATTGCGAAGCGATTTCTTGTTCACTTCTTAACTTGATCTTTAAAACAAATAATTGAAGTTATCGAATAAGAGAAACAGAACAAAAAATTGCGATATACCAAGTATTTAATAACTACCTTCATTTGTTCGGTCATTATCTTAACACGAGGAAAGAAAAAGGGAAACGTTATTTTAAACATTTCCTTTTTTCTTATTTCCCCCTCATGTTCTATTAAGAAAAACTAGCCGTTTTATGAATTTACTTTATCAAAAGACACTTTGGTTTCGATGCCTTCTGCCTTAAATTTTGCTGATAGTCTTTCTAACATTTCATCCGTCATTTTGTCTAAATCAAAGCTTGGACTGAAGTCCCATTCTTTGCGTGCATCGCTGTCGTCGATGGAATTAGGCCATGAATTTGCGATTGCTTGGCGCGCTGGATCAACGTCATAGTTCAATTCAAAGTCTGGAATACGACGGCGGATTGAAGCCGCGATTTGTTCTGGTTCAAAGGCCATCGCTGTGATGTTGAATGAGTTGCGGTGTTCCAAACGGCTTGCATCCGCATTCATTAATTTCACGATTCCTTCGATTGCATCATCCATATACATCATATCCATATATGTTCCTTTATCGATAAATGATGTGTAAGATTTGTTTTTTAATGCTTCGTAATAAATGTCTACTGCGTAATCTGTAGTACCGCCGCCAGGTTCTACTTTATATGAGATCAAGCCTGGGAAACGGACGGAACGAGTATCCACACCATATTTTGTATGATAGTAGTTTTCCAATAATTCACCGGCTACTTTTGTAACACCATACATTGTAGTTGGGTGCATCACAGTATCTTGCGGTGTATTATCTGGTTCAGCATCTGGTCCGTAAGCTGCGATTGAAGATGGTGCGAAGAATTTAGTTTCTGGTCCGATTTCGCGAGCCACTTCTAAAGCGTTCATTAAACCAGTCATGTTCAAGTTCCAAGCAAACGCTGGACGTTTTTCAGCTGTAGCAGAAAGTAATGCTGCCAAGTGAATGATCGTATCAACTTCATAGCGTTTTGCCATATCTAAAAAGTTTTCGTAATTGGTTACATCTAATTCTTCAAATTGACCATTTTCAACTACTGGGCTGCCTTCAATCGTACGAATATCAGTTGAGATGACATTCTTAACACCTAGATCTTTACGGAGTCTTTCTGTTAATTCTGAACCGATTTGTCCTAATGCGCCTGTGATCAATACTTTTTTCATGGATGTGACTTCCTCTCTCTTTAGCTTAATTTTGCTTTTTTATTTGATGATGTTTAATTCTTTGCCGACTTTTTCATAAACTTTGATTGCGTCGTCTAACATTTCTTTTGTGTGGCCTGCGTTTGGCATGTTACGAACACGGCCTGTGCCTAGTGGTACTGTTGGGAAGACGATTGGTTTAACGTAAACACCGTTTTCCAATAATTTCTTAGAAAATTCTTGTGCTAATCTTTCATCGCCAACGATAACCGGAGTAATCGGTGTTTCAGAATGACCGATATCGTAGCCGATTCGTTTCAATTCATCTTTAAAGTAATTCGCATTATCCCAAAGTTTTTCAACATATTCAGGATGTTTTTCAATCAAGTCAATCGCTTCAATACTTGCACCAGCAGCTCCAGGTGTTAATGAAGTTGAGAATAGGAACGGACGTGCTTGTGATTTCAACCAAGTGATCAATTGTTTTGTTCCGGCTACATAACCGCCGACAACGCCGATCCCTTTTGATAATGTTCCCATTTGGAAATCAATATGATCTTGCATGCCAAAATGTTTAACTGTTCCGCGGCCTTTACCCATAACTCCAGTTCCGTGAGCATCATCGACGTAAGTGATTACATTGTATTTTTCGCAAATTTCAACGATTTCAGGAATCTTCGCTACGTCGCCGTCCATTGAAAAGACGCCGTCGGTAATATACATTACTTTGTTGTATTCGCCGCTTTCAGTCGCTGCTTTTGCTTTGGCTTCTAAATCTTCCATATCTTGGTGGTTGACGCGGATGATTTTCGCGCCGGATAAACGACAGCCGTCAATGATTGACGCGTGGTTTAATTCATCTGATAAAATTGCATCGCCTTTTTTCATAACTGCTGAAATGGCACCCATATTACAGTTGAAGCCAGATTGGAAAGCAATGGCTGCTTCTGTTCCTTTGAACTCAGCGATTTTTTCTTCTAGTTTTTGGTGGATGTCTAAAGTTCCGTTGATCGTCCGAACCGCTCCTGCACCTGCTCCATAGTGTTTCGTTGCTTCCACATCTGCATTGATCAGCTCAGGTCGAGTAGCAAATCCTAGATAGTTGTTAGATGCAAGGTTGATCATTTTTTTGTCATTAACAGTAATGATTGGACCGTTGCTTCCTTCTAACACATCGATTGTATTGAACAATCCTTTCTCTTTTAAATCTGCCAAGTTCGTTTCAAGAAATTGGTCAAGAACTTTTGAACTCATAACGATTCTCCTCCGTATTGATTATTGCGCAATTGAAGTTGTTATTTTTTAGCTTTCAAAAAATGAACAGCTGCTCAATTTGTTTGCGCTTTCCTTCTGTACACCCATAGTTTATGCGGGATTGATAACGTTTACAACTTTAAACCTCGACAATTCTTTGAATTATCATAGAAGTTAGAATCTTTCTAATCAATTTTATTTAATAATTCAAAATTTAGTTTTTGGGTTGAGAAATCCCGCTCATTTTAGCGATTGAAATACGAAAAATACAACGTGTCTTCTTTCACAATAGGCGAGTAATAATGATTCTAAAAAAATTCAGATCGGTGAAAACGCTTATCTGACGTTTTTAATCTTTGCTTTTTTCTACGCTCTTTTTCTCACAATAAAAACTCTGTTTTTTAATTTTCGATAAAGAGAATGAGTTTTTATTGCCCCGGCGAGTTTCTAATCATTTCCAAATAAAACGCGATTTTATTTTCATATAAAACTGTGATTTCGGCTTTTTCACCCGATTTTGGCATAAAAACGATGAAATTTAGCTAAAAAAAGCGAAAATATTTGTAACCTAAAAATTTTAGACTGAAACTCGAAATCTATTTCTTAATAAATGATGGTCCTAAATGAATTTAAAGAAAAGCTGTTATTTTCAAGGTATCCAGCCCTTTTTTCTGCGTTAATGGTCAATTTAAGAAAAAAAGACGGTACTTTTCTTTATTTTTTGGAATAAAAATGAATTAGTATTTTGAACCATTCAAGAGTATGATAATTTTAGAAACAACAGAAAACGGATACATTACCGACAGGAGCGAATTGACATGAAAAAATCAGACGTGCAAACGAAACCATTAACCGAACGACAAATCTTCTCCATAAAACGCGACAACCTTGAACGTAAAATCATCAGCTACTTCGAGCATTCTCAGAATGTTTCGGCTGTAATCGAGTACGCTGTGGCGATCATGGTGCGAAATACATTGATTCTCAGCGACTATTCCTTTATGTTTCAAGACTTGATTTGCGAATTGCTGCTGACTGCTAAGCCTAGTAATACGCTGCGCAGATACTGCTATTATTTTAAAAACTACTTTAGCGATGAGAATGACTGGCAAAAAGTCATCAATCGTTTGTTTAAGAATCAAGAGGAATTTCAGCATTTTACCAAAGAAGCTCGTTTATATAGTAGATTTTTGACCACCCCCGGCACCAGCACCAGCACCCGCAAATATCCTGACCTTGAGCTACGTCTGATCTCGATCTTTGAAGACGCGGCTGGTAAAAAGCATCGAATGTCATTGCGTGACATGGATGAAACCTACACAAGAGCGCATACCTCGAAAATTTTAGAAATCCTGACGACGCTTTGCGAAATTCATCAAAACTAGCCGTCCCGGCTCAAAGGATACCTTCGATGATGATGGGTGGCCGGAAGAGCTGCAGGAGGAGTCTGTCCAATTCGTTGATGCCGAGTTTTCTGAGCCAGATCCGATCGAGATCGTTGTTCCCGCAGATGTTGATCCAAGCGGCTTAAATGAAAGCGACGTGTTGGCCTTGGTTCAAGCCGCTCATCCGGAAATCGACAGTATAGAAAATATCCCTGTCGCCTTTGTTGAAGAAGTACCCGCAGACTCTCCATCTGCAGAACAGCCGCCCGTGATAGCAGAACCGCTGCCTTGGCCTGAAACTGACGCAACCGCCACTAAACCAGAGACCATTAAGGCCGCCGCTTCGCCGACGCCTGCCAAAAAACCGAAAAAAAAGAAGCCCAACACAAGTAAGCTGGCCTATAGAATGAATTTGATCGATAACTGGCTAAAACGGCATTCCAAAGAATAAGACCTGAAAAATCGCTTCATTAACAAGGGTTTATTTAGTGCGCCAAATTTCAGCGACTGATTCGGCCGATAAAAAAACTGCCGAACTGAGAAATTTCTCTCAATCCAGCAGCTTATTCAGCCTACACTTTTTTTCTTAAAACACTCATGCCGATAGTCCCAATAATTCCCAGCCCGATTAGAGACAGAACAAGCGAACCTGTTCGTTTCTCACCTGTGGCAGGTAATTTCTTTGCACTTGCTTGAGACTGACCAGTATGAGGCAGTGTTTTTGGTGTGCCCGTGGTCGTTCCGCCATTGCCAGATGGGGCTTGGCCGCCGTCTCCATTCGTTGTTTCTTCTGCCGGCGCAGCTTTTAGGTAGACATAGGTGATTGTCTGCTCTTCTGCTTGGTAGGTTCCCTTCGCATTTTTCGGTGCTTCTTTGACCTTCCAGCCGTCAATCGTTTTTGCCGTTGTTTCGTATTCTTTGCCAATGGTGCCGATTTGTTGTTCGGCAGGCGCCAGCTCGGTGCCCGCTTCATCGACGTATTGAATCGTGATCGCACCTTTGTTTGAATAGATATACGTCACAATCTGCGGCTCTGCATTATACTTCCCGGCGACATTGCCGCTTGTTTCCTTCCATTGATAGCCTTTGATTTCTTTCTGCTCAGTCTGGTAAGCTTCCCCGACTTCCCCCTGCGTTGTAACAGGATCGGCTAATACTTTCCCCCCATCGCTAAGATAATTAGCGATCACTAGACCCTTTTGCTTCTTATATATAACGGTAATATCTTGCGCCTTCTCTGTGTATCGCGCCTCTTTCGTTAATCCCTTAATTTCTTTCCATTGATAACCAGAGATTTCTTTGTTCATCATTTCGATCGGCAAAGGTGTCCCAACTGGTTGTTCATCAGTATAATCTTCAGCCAGTTTCTTGCCCGCTTCATCTTGATAATGAATCGTCACTTTGCCTTTCTGAACATCTTTCTCATAGACATACGTCACCTTTGTAATGCCCTCAACGTATTGGCCGCTTTCAGCGCCGATCACTTCTTTAAAGCTGTAACCTGCAATATCTTTTTTCGCAGTTGTATATGAGTTGCCGATTTCTGCGATCGTCACTTCGCTATTTAGCAGCGGATGACCGGTTTCATCTTGATACTCTACGATCAGAACACCTTTTTCAACGCCAGTCCCCTTTTTCGCATAGGTCAAGGTCACTTCTTGATCTTGAAGCGCATACTTTCCGCTGACCTTCCCTTCGATCCCCTTCAAAGTATAGCCATCAAATAGTTTCACTTCTGCCGTATAGATATCGTCAACATCTCCTGTCAACTCAACATCTGGACTCAGCGGTACGCCATCCTCATCTTGATAATGAACGATCACTTTCCCCTGCTCCGCGGGATTCTTGGTATACACATAAATCACTTGGGTAATCCCTGACACATATTTGCCAGCAGCAGCCCCTTGTACTTCTTTAAATGTATAGCCCTCGATATCCTTTTGAACCGTGGTGTAATCACTGCCGATCACACCCGAAGTCATCTCACTACCTGCTAACGGTCTTCCTGATTCGTCTTGATATTGTGCCAGCACGGTGCCTTTTTCTTTGGGAACCTTAATGTAAATCAAGGTGATTTCCTTCGCCTCATCGCTAAAGATACCGGTGATCGAATCACCTTCTTTTACACCAGAAAAAGCATATTCATCGATTTCTTTGATTTCTGCATGATACGAATCGCCTAATGCGCCGGTCAAGGTGACATCCGGGCTGATTTGGACCAGATTCTTATTTTCATCATAGGTCATATAATGAACGATGACCGGCTCTGATTTTTTCCAAACAGCATACAGCGTTTCATTGCCCTTAGGAATCGTAATGGTTTGACCCGCAGCTAAATTAGCATCCGGTTCTTTGGCATTCTTATCCTTGGACCAGCCCGCAAATTGATAGCCCTCTCGTGTTGCCTTCAAATCTGTACCGGCTGGAATCGTTTGATTCAAATCCTTGTAACCGACTTGGTAATATTTTTCCGGCTGCGTGCCTTCATAATAGATCGTGCCTTCATATTTCGGCAGCACCGTTCCTAGATCAAAGATCCCGCCATTGCTGTCGTATTTGATCCAATCGATCTCAATGGCGCCAATGTCCGCTTTCGCTGACCGCGGCAATCCTCGTTGATCTTCATTCACTGCCCGAAGATTATCTACCTGATCATCCGCCAATTTTTCTGGTGCAATCGGAACTGTTGGTAAAACGATCGCATCGCTTGAAGTTCCGGCTTTGATTTTATTGTAATTATCGACTAAACCAACCGGAACTGTTCCAAAAACATCTTCCATCGTTACCGAAGTCGCAGTGCCGTTATCATAGCCGAGGTTTGATTCGAGATTCCCAGCACCATCAACCCTGCCATCGGCAATATTTTTTTTGCTAGCTGTACGTGATTTGTTGCCAGCAAATAGATTATTCGCGTAACGTCCCGCTGAATAATTCAATCCATAGCCAGAGCTTCCGATCGCACCGCCATCGTATACCGCTACGTTTTCAACAAAACTATTGTTGATATAATCAACTGCAGCTCTCCTGCCTTCTAACGGTCCGCCATTCGCGTAAATCTGGATCGCTCCGCCATTATTCGCTGAAAGATCCTGCCCTAAAGCTTTGTTTTGGTAAAAGGTATTATTGATAAAGGTCGCTGCACTTGAGATGTTGTCATTCGTTTGAATCAAGATCGCCCCGCCGTCATCACCAGCGACATTACCTACAAATGAATTTCCAGTAAACAAAATATCGGTGCCATTCACCGTATTGAAAAATGCGATCGCTCCGCCATCTGCTAATTTAGCTTTTCCGCCGCCAGAAACATTCTCGACCGATTTGTTGCCTTCAAAATAATTATTCTTGAAGGTGAATTTCGCTGAGGCGCTTGGTTGGAAGAAGTAGATCGCGCCACCCTCACCGCCGACATTTCCGGTTCCCGCCTGAAGTGTTTCATTGGCAATAAATTTAGAATTGGATACTTTGAAATTCGCTGAGTAGCCTTTACAGGCAATCGCACCACCAGAATATCCCGATGCATTGTTCACGTTGTTTGAGAACGTAGAATTATTGATCGTCGTATTTCCGGCTGTATAAAAGGCGCTGCCATCGTCGTATCCGCGAAAATTATTGACTACGGTATTTTCTAAAATGAACTCGCCCTTGTAGCCTGAGACGGATAACGCTCGAGCATTATTCCCCAGTCCTTGCAAATTAAAGTTTTTCAACGTCAATGTGGAGCTCGCTGTCCCAGTCCCGCCGCCGTAAGAAAACAACTGCTTTCCTGCACTGGATTGAATCGTCTTGCCCTCACCGTCAACTTCTACTTGATACGGTGATTCAGCTAATCCGATCGTGGCGCTGAGGTCTGTTGGGAAGGCGCCGCTCAATGTGACCCGCCGATTTTCTGGCGCATTCTTCACTGCATCCTGCAGCTCAGCTACCGTATCGACTGCCACTTCATCCGCAAAAGCCGTCTGTCCAGCTGCCCCTAAAATAAAAACACTTAACATTGAAACAAATAAAATAGTCCATTTGTCCTTCTTCATTCTCATTATCCTCACTTTTCCTTTTCAATCCTCACTAGCATTAAGAAACAATCGTTATTTTTAATGTAAATCAGTCCGATATGTATCTATGGAACAATTAATCCAAAAGGATTCAACATTGTTTGTAGATTCTTCAATGCTTCAAATACTTAATCGATTCCACTAACTTAAAAGTAACTAATTTTTAATCAATTTAATAATCATTGTAATTTATAAAGAGATTATATTCAACTGTTATTAAGGATAAATTATTAAAAGATTAATTGAACGAATTCATTTTCTTGTTTTTCAGATTTATTAATACTTAATACAAAAAAATACTATTAGTGGTTTTGAAGAAAGAGAAAAGAATAAGCTGAACAGATCTTCTAAGGATCAGTTTTGAAGAATGGAAAGCAGCAAAATCGTTATCTTTGATTCAAACGCTTCAAGTAACGATCCTTGCATTAACAAGTCGCAGCAAGTGCATCAAATGACCTCGCTTTTTTGCGACAAAAAAACTCTCCCAAAAGACAGAATTCACCTATCCTTTGGAAGAGCTTGCTGTTGACTGTTAGTTTAAAAAATGCAGCGTTACGGCTAAACGATTGCAGAACCATCGAATATCAAACAAAGAAAAACGGAGTGGATCTCTCCACTCCGAAAAAGTCTAACTTTTATAGTTTGATTAATCTACAATCAAACAGTTTAATGATTTGCTGTATTCTAGGACAACCGTTTTGGCTATCTCTTGATCAATCTTTCCCTCTTCTTCTAATTGATTGATCAACTTTACAACCGTATCATTTTCCTTTCTTTCATTCACTTGAATTTTTTGGATCAATTTATCCAATCTTTTTCGAATCGTTGGATAGCTAGTTGAGTAAGTTTCAGCCAACTCCTTTATTGAACCTGAAGCTAGTATAAATTTTTTTGTAAAGTTGATTTCTTCCTCATTCAGTTCCGAGAACCAGCGAGGAATTCTTCCATTTTACACCTCATTTCTTCGCTTCGTTATTTGCGAACAATATTTGTCTTTCTGATTAATATTGCACTACCAATGATCAACGTTATTCCACACCAAATCAGTAATGAATCCGTTACACTACCCGTTTTAGGCAACTCTTTCTTCGTTGATTCTGATGCTCCATTCACCGTTTGATTTCGAACAGTCACATTGCTGCCGCCTCTGTTACTTGGTGTATTCTGAGCGCCACCGCCTAAATTCCCCTTGGAATCGTCTGTTGGTTTCTTCTTACTATCATCTTTTGAATCATCCGAAGTCTTCTCTTTAGAGCTGCTACTGCTGTCTTTGCTTGTTGAAGCTTTCGTCGAATCTGTACCTTCATCTACAGATGATGATGGTTTCGTCGAATCTGTACCTTCATCTACAGATGATGATGGTTTCGTCGAACTGCTTTCTTCTGTACTGCTTGAAGATGGCTTCGTCGAACTGCTTTCTTCCGTACTTGATGATGGTTTCGTCGAACTGCTTTCTTCCGTACTTGATGATGGTTTCGTCGAACTACTTTCTTCTGTACTACTTGAAGATGGTTTTGTCGAACTGCTTTCTTCCGTACTTGATGATGGTTTTGTCGAACTACTTTCTTCCGTGCTGCTTGAAGTTGGTTTCGTCGAACTACTTTCTTCCGTACTGCTTGAAGTTGGCTTTGTCGAACTACTTTCTTCCGTACTTGATGAAGTTGGTTTTGTCGAACTACTTTCTTCTGTACTACTTGAAGATGGTTTCGTCGAGCTACTTTCTTCTGTGCTACTTGAAGATGGCTTCGTCGAGCTACTTTCTTCCGTGCTGCTTGAAGATGGTTTTGTCGAACTACTTTCTTCCGTACTACTTGAAGATGGCTTCGTCGAACTGCTTTCTTCCGTACTGCTTGAAGTTGGCTTCGTCGAGCTGCTTTCTTCCGTGCTGCTTGAAGATGGTTTTGTCGAGCTACTTTCTTCTGTGCTACTTGAAGATGGTTCTGTTGAACTGCTTTCTTCCGTACTACTTGAAGTTGGTTTGGTCGAACTACTTTCTTCCGTGCTGCTTGACGATGGTTTTGTCGAGCTACTTTCTTCTGTGCTGCTTGAAGATGGTTCTGTTGAACTGCTTTCTTCCGTACTGCTAGTTGGTGGTGTGATCTCGCCAGCGTACTCATGTGCGCCGATATCTGTTTGTCCATCAGTCAAAGCATTTCCAAAATAATCATGGCCACCATTATCAACAATAGCTGTTCCTGCGTTGATCGCTGGTGAAGAAGATGTTAATTGGTAGCCAGCTACGCTATCTAGTCCAATTCCGCCTGTTCCTGGAGCAGTCATTACTTCTCCTTCTACCGCTTCATCTTCCTTGATCCCTCGTTCATGCTGAGGTTCTTCAGGGAGCGTGATAGAATTGTAGGCTCCGGTTAACTCTACAGAAGGATTCTTAACTATAGTTGGATTTTCCTCATTATTCGGCAAGTTCGTATACCCATAATAAAGATTATGATCGTACTTAACTGTTGCCGGATGCTCTTTACCATAATGAGCTGGTTGCCAATATGGTGTCACATTTATTCCTTCATTATAGAATAGATTATTTTTCATTCGCACATACCCTGGTTCTTCTTGACTCATCACAGTTACATCGAGTCCAGGTCCAGTATACAATGTGTTGTTATAAACGTAAGCAGTCTCCTCTTCTGAAATTCCCGGATAGCGAGGGTCATAGTAATCCGGATTCAAGCTGTTGGAAACTAAAAACAGATGCTTCCGATCATTTTGACTGATATTATAGCGAATCAAGCTATCAAAATTTTTCGGTGAACAAATCAGCATAAAGCCGCCTTCATTGTCATGACTGTAATTATATTGATAGATTGTTCCAGTGCCAGAATCGCAATCATAGGCTTCCCCGTCGTAATTATCGACCGTATTAAACGCTTCGTTGTATTGGAAATTTGGGAAGTAGCACAGCCACGGCCAAATCCCTGCGTTCACTTGCCAAGTGCCATTCTCTTTACTGGTTAAGTCCCATTTCGAATGGCTGAAGCTTGCAGTATCTGAGACATTGTATTGAATTAATGGTTTGTAGCAGAATTGCGGAACGATCGCATCGCCGCCACTTTGCTTCACATAATTATTTTCAATCAAAACGTCGGTATGTCCATATTGTTGGATCACACCAGCTTCAATCGTAGTCGCTTCGGTGTCAGGAGTGATAATATCCCCATAAACTGTAGCACCTACTGAAATTCCTGTACGAGTTACATTATCAACCTGACAATTAGTTACCGAAATATTATGAAAACGTGTAACTTCACCAGTAGGTGTTCCCGTAACTGTAAAGAAGATTCCGCCATTTCCGATATCCTTTGCATTCCAACTGCCGTTTACATCACTGACATCTAAATTGTCCACATGGATATCTTGCGTCAACCCATTATTTTTGGCTAATACGTACATACCCACACGATCTTTTTTAGACATTTCATTCGTGTCTTCACCCGGACCAATATTAGTGATCGCTAAATCTCGAATAGTCCAGTGACTGGCATTGAATAATGTAACAGTTGAATAAATGTCTTTCTTCTCCATTTGATCAACGTAACCTTTGCCATTACCGTTGATTGTTGCCTTACCGCCAGTATCACCGTAACTTTCCAAAATAATCGGTGCCCCATCGGCTCCTTCACCGTTCTTATCACCTTCCAAAACAAGCGTATCATCAAACACACTAGCTTCATGGAGACGAATCGTATCACCTGGTTCAAATTTTGTTTTCTCTATTTTGTCTAGAGTGGCCCACGCCTGATCTGGCGAGGTACCTTCATTCGTATCATTGCCGCTTTCAGCATTTACGTAGTAGACTGCCCCAGCAGCCTCCGTTTTTTCAGGTAATACCCCGAAAAGCAACGGAATAACCAAAGTCAGCACTCCTATAAACGGCCATATCTTTTTCTTTTTCATTTATTTCTCCCTATTTGACTTCCACTTCAGCCTGCTTCACCCATTTTTTTACATTTGCCTGATAATGTTCCTTTTCTAAACGCAAAGCAATTTTTTCCTTTACTACCTCAAAGGATTGCACCTCTCCCGCCTTACTTGATAGACAGTAGTAGCTCCATGACTTGTCTGCATTATCAAACGTGACACTCCATTCCCCAATGGAGAGATCGTTTACCGCCGACAGGTCATCCTCTCGATATTTGATCCAATCCCGCAAAGTGGTTTCATTCAGAGTAACTTGCTCAGAAGTGATACCTGAATGAGTGATTAATTTTTCTTGCGTCGTATCTTCTTTACGTAATTGTTCGAGCGTTGATTTTTTACCAGACACACGATAAAGTTCCTTTGCGTCAATTTCCTTAAACTCTGATTGATGCTTATCATAGTAACTGCGCATCATTTTAGTCGTGATATCTTTGGCCCCGATCTTCTTTAGCTCATTGATCGTATTGCTTAATGAGTAGCGATAAAAACTGACTTCATCGTACATTCTTAAACCATAGACGACTTGTTTCTTTTTGATTTTCCGTTCATTTTCTTGATTGACTGTTTTCAATTTCTTTTGCAAGGTCTTATAATCTGGAATCGTTTCAATCTTCTGCTTTTTTGCCTGCTGCAGCTGAACTTTGTCTTCCACGATCTGTTTTGCCAAAGCCTTTTCATCCAAACGAGGATACAGTTTTTGGTAAAAAGTATATTCGGTCTCCGATATTTTCTGATCGTTGACCTTCATCACCCACTGACTGTTTCGCCAGATCAAGCCCGCCATCAATAAAATGAGTCCAACCAACAAAATAAAAACCGGTTTTTTTAGTTTTTCTTTCATGCTTCACCTCTGAAAACAGAGAGCTGATCCGCTTCGTTGATACCAACCTGCTTGCTTTTTGGTTTTAGCGAAAAGTTTATCGCTTTGATTTTCTTCACTTTTGTTTGCGCGAATACCGATGGCCCTTCTGAAAATTTCAAGCCGTACACTTTGCCGAAAAGCGGCGGGAATGTCACTTTGCCATTGCTATCAGACAAAACAACGAGAGGCTTACCATCAAATATAATAGGATTTTTTCCACGCCTTCCTGACAGATACACTTCTTGTTCTGTAATTGGCTGCTTCGTTGTTTGATCCAGCAGATAAAAGGTAAGCTGATACTTTCTCCGTCCAACCATTGCTGTTCGAATGATCCGATAAAAGATCCATAAAATCAGCAGAGTGCCAATGATGACTGCTGCCAGCATCAAAAGCTGTTTGAATTTCTTCCGCTCATCCACTTGCGCTTTTTTCTTAGCCATCGCCTTGGTATAGGGAATGCGATGGCCGCGAACCAACAGCCGATGAGAATTCACTCCATAAGGTGTACATGTCATCAACGTCACATAATCCATACCGTCAACGATCAACAAATCCTTTGTCTCAGTTGGCTCGATCACTTTGATTTGATCCACCTCATACGCATGAGTCTCATTCAAAATCTCAAGGTAAAACTGATCCTGCTTTTTAAGCTTTGGCAGATCAGTGAACAGCTTCGCCTTTTTCAATCCACGGTGGGAAGAAATGACACTGTGGGAACTTTCGCCTCCGTTGATTGAAGATGTTCCCTCCAACACCGTTGCGCCTTTAGATAGAAAGAAATCATTCGTCACATCAAAAATCGGAAGCTTCACATCAATTTTAGGAATAATGATCGTTCCTGTCGTATGTTCTTTGACATAGGATTGAGTCGGTTTTGGCTTCTTTTCTTTGTTTCTCCGCTGTTGGGAAAAAGGTTCACCATCTGATCCAGGATTTTTTTCCTTTTTTGCTTTTTCATCTTGCGCCGCCATTTGTTTTTGCAGCTTTTCAATCTCAGCTTTGTTTTTCTTTGACGCTTCTCTTTGATACTTTTGGACAGTTCGTTGATCAAGGTAGTCGTTGATTCCTTGACTGATTAACGGATAGACCAGTAGTGCCAGGCCGAAAAGAAAAAAGAGCATCATCACCAGTCGTTGGATCAATACTGCTGTTGCATTTGATTTTTCTTTCCGCTTCACCATAAAAACTCTCCTATCCATAACAACTGTCGTTTTTTTGAAAAAGGAAGACAGCAACGATTGATGTCGCCTTCGTTACTGTCTTCTAAAGCTTCGTGCTGTGAGTTTATTACGCTTCTTTACGTTGTGAGCGCATGTAGGCAACTCCTACGATCGCCATCACAGCAACCCCTGCAGCCATCATCAAGTAAATACCTGAACCACCAGTTGACGGTAGGCTGCCTTTTTGTTTGTTGATTACTGTTTCAGCCGTACCAGTATTTAACGGATCAGTACTGTCGAATGAATTTTTATTGACTTCAAATGATACTCGATCTTCTAGTAATACATATTTGTCATTTGGTGCTTTTGTTTCTTCTAAATAATATGTGCCATCTTCCAAACCTTTGATCGTTACATACCCTGAACTATCTGAAACGAATACTTTCGCGTCATTTAGATTTGCTACCCAAGAGATTTCGCCGTTTGCGCCAACCTTCAAGTACTTCGCAGAATCATTATCCGCATCACGTACAACAAATTCCGCGCCTGCTAATGCTTCGTTGTCATTTGAACCATCAACCTTCACAAAGTTGTATCCGCCAGTATAAACCTCTTTACCTGAACCAGTATCAGTATCATAATCTGTGTCAACTTTCGCAGTATTGTTTACTTCCACACCCGGTGCGATTGTTTGCATCAATTCCATTTTGTAAGTCATTGTTAGTGTTGCATTTGGTTCCATTGCTGCAATACCTGCTGGAGTAAACGCCACTGTGAATTCGCCAGCTGTTGTTTCATTCAACGTATAGTGAGCTGGTGAAGTAAATGTTGTCGTACCATCAGTTAAAACTAAAGTCGTATTATCTAGTTTCAAATGCACGCCATGTGTATCTTTGATTTCATATTTCACGTAGCGCGGTGCATCGTTCACTCCGTCTCCATCTGTGTCAATTTGGTCTTTGATACCATTTGGAATGACGGTCTCAACTTTATAGTCGATCTTGTCGCCAACATTGACTGAACCGCCAGTATTGGTTTTCTTCACATCGATATCATCATTTTGAATGGCGTTCGTGCCAGTAAATGCTTTTGATTTGTTGGCATTATCCAAGGTAAATTGTTGGTTGATTGCACCGTTTTGGATCACATAACCAGGCGCTGTTGTTACCTCAGTTAAATAGTAAGTTCCGTATAGTAAGCGTTGTTCAGTGAATTTACCAGTTGCGTCGGTTTTAAATTTATACGCATCCGCTAGGTTTGTTGACCAAGTTGGGGTGTCTGATCCGTCAAATCCGCTTAAGTATTCAGTCGTTGCAGCCTTGTATACATCCTTGCGGTGGATCACAAACTCGACATTTTCCAACGGAATCGTTGAGCCATCTCCAGCTTTCAAATTGGAGATTTTTTCTACTTCGATACCTGCTGTTTCAACGACGTTTTTTGGATATAAGTGGATCGTATCTAACGTTACATCGCTAGCATTTTTGACAGGTAAAGCAACGACCATGTTATCAGCTGTCGTTACACCAGCCATAGGTGTTTCAACAATGACATAAACAGCGTTTTTGCCACCTGTTTTGGCTGGTAGATTCGCAAATGTCAAATCGCCGACAGTTCCAGTTGTTGCAGTCGTTTGCGTATCGACAGGTGTTGCAGGACTGTAGTTTTTCCCCTTCATTGTTGCCAAAGCTTCATCCATCGTGTATTTTTCAGTTGTCGCTGAATTAACTGAATTTAGTAAATTATAAAAATCAGCTGTTACATCGTAGATTTTAAATTCTACTCCGCCAAATCCAGCAGCCGAATTGAATGCCGGCATTTCTTCCCCGGTATTTTGAATCTCAGTTTGTGCGCTGCTAAAACGTTTTTTGTGTAATTTGATATCTACAGTCGTTCCTGCTGCCTGTGCAGTTAACGACGACCCGAAACCTAATGCGATGGGCAACACCATAGCAAGGCTCGCAATTATAACCAATAATTTCTTTTTCACTTTCATTTCCTCCAGTTTTCTATTTAGTTGTTTTCTTGTTGCTGTTTTTTTCTAAAGCCATAAACAACGAACACTATTAAAATTAATAAACCGCCTAGTATCCCAAAATCTAAGATTTTTTCACCGGTACTTGGCAATCGGCTTGAAATGTTACGGGCAGTATAAGTAGTGTTTGAACCACCAGCTGCTTGAACGTCGTTGTTCGTTCCTCCGCCACCAGTATTTGGCAATTTACTGTTCACAACTTCTAATGCGCCAGTCGTTTTCCCCGCTTCATACGTGTTCTTCTCGATCTTAAAATCAATCGGCTTTTGTAATCGGCGGTACCCATCCGGGGCAATCGTTTCTTCTATTTGATACGTACCATAAGCTAAACCCTTCACCTCAAATAACCCTTCTTGATTCGAAACGAGTTTTAACAACGCTTCATCGTTAGCTGGTTCATCTGATTTTTTCCACTCATACTCCGACGTCAAATAGTTGCCTTCTTTGTTCTTCACCACGAAAGTTGCGTCTTTAAGTTTTGACTCGTGATTACTTTCATCCACTTTGATAAAGTGATAGCCGCCGGTCAGCACTTCTTTTGAAGTAGATGTCTGTTCCTGATCCTTTAAAGAATCGTTGTATTGCAACAAGACTTTGTTGTAATACGGCGTGTCAGGTGCCGCCCCTGCTTTGATCGATAATTGATATGAAATCTTCAATTGAGTATCTTGGTAAGCTACTAACTTACTTGGTACAAAATCTACAACAAAGCCATTTTCTTTGGCACTGACTTGATAAATGTCTGAATCAATCGCCTGTCCTTTTTGATCGACAATTTTTACCGATTTAAGATCCGCTGCCAAAGCCGGATCAGGCGTATCAATTACTTTGAAATATTGATAGCTGCTGATTGGTATCGGAATCGTTACATTGATCTCGTAATTAATTGCTTCACCATAAGTGAAATCCGCGTGATCCTCTGCCAATTTCTTCTCGATTTTTGGTTCTGTCGGAATTATCAGCAGACTGTCATTTTTGGAATAAACATGAACCGCTTCATCAGGCACCGCATTATTCAACTCGTCTTCGATTGGAAAATGCATGATGATCGAATCACTTGGCGCAGCTTGACTGACCGAATCGGTCTCAATGAATAAGTAGCTGGCGTCATGCGATTTGTTTTTCTTAGCCAATGCCAGTTTCAGCACACCATCCATTGACTCATTCTGTCCCTGCTTGTTCGGCACCTCCATCTGCGCCGTCTTCCCTTTGGCAACAACTTCCATCCCTAAACGATTGGGAACTGCTTGTCCGATCGCTAAATCGGCAACTTCCGCTTTCGTTACGCTCTTAGCCTGTTCCAAAGCTTCTTCATGGGAGGTTGAATGTGTCCGAACAAAATGCGTGATATCGATCACGGTAAACTCCGCTCCATTGATGCCTTGTTTTTCTTTTAGCAAGCTTTGACCAGTTTGATTCGGTTTTTCAGCCTCCTTGTGCAGATAAACAGTATGAGTTTCTGCCGCCGCAACAGGCTGCGAAAAGAACAGGTTTCCCGCTAAAAGAAAGACTGTCGCCAGAAGCGAGAGTATAATAGAAGGTTTCTTCATATTAAGCACCCGCCTTTCTGCGGTACTCGATGATTCCGCCTACCAAGATAATGAACGCGAGAAACGCGCTAGCAAAAATCATCTGTTGTCGCGAGCCCTTGCCGCCAGTTTCTGGTAATGGTACTTTATCGCGTTTATTTTCAACTTGGACGCTCAATTTTTGTCCGGTATTAAACTGAACAGTAATTTGATTCGTCTTTTCTCCAGCTTGATTTACATAAGTCACAGCATATCCAGAGTCATCAACCTCATTCAACTGATAAGTTTCGCCTTCTGATAATACATCGGTCCAATCAGTGATTTTGGTTATCGAATCCTCTGGATCAGTATAGAAGATGATTGGTACTTCAGTATTTTTGTCGGTTACTTCTGCTCTTCCGTGAGCGATCACGTTGTTCGAGCTATCCAATAGCTCAAATTTGAATGTTTCCTTTTCAAATACACCATCTCCAACAACTTTTTTAGTAGCGTTAAAATCAAAAGTATCGGAGTTTACAATGTTGATAGTAATATCCTTAGCCTTATTGTTATAAACAACTTCAAATTCATTGCTGTCAGTTCCCGTACCACCTGAATAATCCACGTTGTAGAACTGGTTCACTGTTTCAACTAATTTATATTTATTACCTTCTGTCAACACAGTGGTCCAGTCAGTTATTAGCGTACTCGGTTCATAATTTGCTTGGGTATAAAACTCGATTATCTCCCTTTGTCCTTTAGTGCCAACCAACACCTTGCCGTATGCAACAGTATTTCCTGAACCAGCCATTTCCTTAAGTTCAAACTCAAATGTCTTAGCGGGTGTTAAATTACCAGAACCTTTTACTTCTTTATAGGCTTTAAAATCAAAAGAATCTTTATTCGTTACAGCAATCTGAATTGATTGAACAGGGTCAGTTGGATTTTCTGTGTGGCTCACTAAAAATTGATTGTCATCATTAATATTTCCACCTGAATAACTAACTTTATAACCCTGCGTATTTGTTTCAACTAATGAGTATTGCTTCCCATCTTCTAGTATCGTCGCCCACTCCGAATCCTTTATTCGATTATTATAAGTAGACTCTTTATAGAACTCGA
Organism: Enterococcus hulanensis; assembly: GCF_005405485.1. Lineage (GTDB taxonomy): Bacteria > Bacillota > Bacilli > Lactobacillales > Enterococcaceae > Enterococcus_A > Enterococcus_A hulanensis. Next base: position 225,041 of record NZ_BJED01000003.1, read on the forward strand.
TTGAATGACTAGTATCCTTGTTCGAAATATTCACTTTCCCAAAGGCAACAGCCACATCAGAACTATCTCTAATTTCAAACTCAAACAACTTTTCACCAGTAAAGTTACTTGATCCCTTAACAACCTTTGTTGCTGAGAATTTATACTTATTCTTGTTCGTCATACTTAAATTGATGAAAGTCGGCTTTGATACTGCAGTAACTGTGAACGGTATTGGTGTTTGATCGGTCAAATATCCATTTGGTGCTTCAACTTCTACTAACTCATATTCACCAGCTTCTAGACCATCTGTTTGAAGTTTTCCATATTGATTAGTCGTGTATGTTTTTATATATTCGCCATCTTTATACAATTTAAATTTGGCGCCCTTTAATACCTCTCCAGTTTCATCATCTGTCTTTTGTAAGATTGCGTAGGTAAGATCTTCTAGTTCGGCAGAACCGCCAATTTCAACAAAATCCACATGTGTAGCAGTTTCATCTTTACCATCTTCACCATAAAAATATTCTGCTTCATTCACATACTCGCCTGTCCCACCTTGAACACTAACTTGAAAGGCTATATCATATGCTACAATCGCACCTTTACTTGGGCTGATGGCCTTGTTTTCATTACCAATACCATACAATTTCTTCAAATTTTCTTTTTCTTCATCTGTTAAATCAGTTGTTTCGTCGATGAGTGTAGATACAATACCCTCATTGATATCTTCATATTGAAATCCATTTGATCCTGGAGTATCACCTAAAGAAGCTAAAAACGTTTCTCGACCATTTGCTTGTTCGTAAACACCGTATGCCCTTTGATTGTGTTCCTTAGGATAATTTTTAACTCGCTCATAAAAATCCTCATAGCTTTCACCGTTATTAGGGGTGAGCTTGGTAAAAGAACCGTGAACTTTAATATTGCCATTTCCTAGTCCGTGACTGCTTATTTTACCATCAGCTGTTAGTGCGTTAATTGGAACAGTTACCCATAAAGAACCCTCATGGAACTTCACCCCTGGCGGAAGATGATCTACTAAAATTCCATCTTTCTTTTCTTGAATATATCCGCCTTCAACTTGCCCATTTTCTTTGTATTTATCAGCGAGTTCTCCTAGACTCGTATGATTCACTTTAAGACTCCAGACAATTGCATTTTGATCGCCTAATTGATGACCATCCTTCTTAAATTTTTGTTCTTCTTCTGGATATTCTGGCTTTTCAATCGGACCAGGCGGTTCTGGCGGATCGATCGGTGGGTCAGGGGGATCAATTGGGGGATCGATCGGATTAGGCTTTATCTCAACTGGAGTTCCTTGTCCGTTCCCACCACCGGGAGATGTTCCCTCTTTTTGGGCTTTGCCTTTTGCAGTAAAGACACCATTGACGATTCTTTCTGAATTCACGCCGTCTTCTGAAAGAGTTACTTTCACTAAACCATCTATTATTTTATATGTTCCGATCACTTCATTAGTTATCGGATCTCTTATAATGAAATCAAAAGCGCTATTGGGAAAATGAAAAAATTCTGATGGTGGTAAAGTTACTGTAAAATAACTACCTGCTTCGACCTCTGGCATCGGATTAATCGACCAGGTAAATTTAAACTCAACATCATCACCAACTTTTACCTCGTTTGTTTCTGATACCGGACTTCCATTTACACTAACCTCTGATCCGTGTATTTGCACAGCCCCGGTTATATCCTCTACACTCAGCAAAGTTAATTCTTCAGTATCACTTGATACTAATTTCGGAAAATTCACTGAAGAAAAAAGTATAAAAGCTATAGTAAATAAATTAATCAACTTTCTTCTCATTTTTATCCATCCAATCTTTAAATTTATGATCTTTTTTATCTCCACACTTATTCCATCCGAATACGAATATTGGATGAAATAACTATCCGTTACTCTAATAGAACCCAAGGAATAATCATGTCTATAAAAAATTATATGATAATCAATAAAATATTAACTACTTTATTCATGAACAGTAAAATAATCACCTGAGCGTCATTCCAAACAAAAAAAACAGACGTTTATGATGCATAAACGTCTGTTTTTTTCTATATCATTTTAAATTATCTTTAATTCATCATTATATTAAACATTAACATTTAAATTATTTTAAATAGAAATCATCTATATTTAATCACGAGATCATTTCATGGGATTCAACAGTTATTTTCACATGATTTGTATACTCTTCTTAACCCAATTGTTATATAATAAGTATGTCGACTTATTAATTATTGCTGACATTTTTTTCGAAATAATTTATTAACCTAATAACAAAAGGAAATATCCACATATGATTAACTTTTATACTGCTGGTATGTCCACAAAAGAGATGCTGATTCTGCTTTTCTTTCAGATGACACCTGCTTTGATTGTTTACTGCGGCGCACTTAAATATTGTTTTCCTACAAAAATTAATTGGCGGACCATCCTATTATTGTCGCTTTCCGCCTATAACTTGGGCTGGATATTCAATACGATCATCCAATACTATTTTCAGGATCTTTTGGCGATTCATAATGCTTTTAGCATTATTTCCCAATCATTAATGATGCTGATTTTGTATCTGGTCTTTCACAGAGGCGAGCGAACCTTTCTTATTGATTTAATGCTGGTTACTATTCTCGTGACTTTGGCGGCAGGTCTATTCGAATATATCTGTATCTTCCTATTAAATAGAGTAGGCGCTCCATTAGCTTCCACCAAAATAATCAATTGGTACTTTTTAGTTTTTTTGCTGTTTCTTCCATTACTAAGAAAACTATTGAATTGGATCAATCTTTTTTTAACCAATTCACTTTTATCTTTGCTTGTATTGTTGTGGATGCTTTTACTGTCGCTAAACTATTTCTTTATGTTTGTTCAAGTCTGCTCCATAAGAGAAGTAGCTGGGCAAACAAACTACTCGTCGATAATTTTTTTAGCTGATAGTTATATTGGACGTTCATTGATCAAATGGTTGGCTCCTTCAGCAACATTTATTATTGAACCGATCTATCATGTTTTCTTTAAAGGCTCTGTGCTTATCTTTATAAATATGACTGGTTTAACTGCTTTTTCCATGTTGATCTTCATAAACCGCCGTACGAGAAAAAGATTGGAAGCTCAGGAGCGAGTAAAATATGAGTTAACGCAATACATTAATAGTCTTGAAAGTGTGACCCAAAACATTCGAAAGAATCACCATGATTTCAGCAACCTGCTTTTTTCTTTGGGCGGATATATTTACCAAGAGCCCATCAATGAAAAGGAGCTAAAAAAATATTTTGAAGATGTTACACAAACCTTTGAGGCGGATTATCATTACTTTTTAGAAATATCCCGACTCAGCAACTTAGAAAATCCTGAGTTGAAAACTTTGATTTTCACCAAACTAATGGCGGCGACAAAAGAAGATATCCCCTTTGATATCGAGATTGATCAACCAATTAAAAAACTGCCGATTGACCATCTGGCTTTGGCACGAATTTTCGGTATTCTGATTGACAATGCTTTAGAAGCTGCCGAAGAAAGCGAAAAACCGTTTGTGCGTTTGGCTATATTGGAAGAAGAGCACCATTACTTGTTTGTTCTGGTTAATGCGACTAAAAACAGAACTATTTCTCCAGCTTTGATGCAAAAGGAAAACTTCTCAACTAAAGGTGAAAATCGCGGACTAGGACTGTCGATTGTTCAATCGATCATTCAGAATTATTCTCATAAATTAACATTGAAGACGACACAAAATGAGCAAGAGTTTTGTCAAACATTGATTTTAAAAAAGGAGCGTGTCTATGGCACTTAAAGTTTATATTGTAGAGGATAATAGTGCTCAACGAGCGATTCTCGAACAAACCATCACAAATTATCAGTTATTCTCTGATTGGGAATTTGAATTGGCTTGCAGTACCGGCTCAGGTGATGAGCTGCTGGAAAAAGTCGACCGGAGAAATCAGTGGAATGTTTATTTTCTGGATATCAACTTAGATGAGGAGGCGGACTTGAAAAATGGTTTTGCCGTTGCACAGGAAATCCGAAAATTTGATCCGCTGGGATTCATCGTTTTTATCACCGTAAGATCTGAACTAAGTTTCTTAACTTTCCAATATCGCGTTCAAGCTTTGGATTTCATTATTAAAGATCCGAATGTTGATATTCGCGAGCGGGTTCATTCCTGTTTAAAAACGATTGAACAACGCTTGGATTTACTAACGACTAGTCAAACGATCAAATTAAATACCGGAAATGAGATTACTTCATTTATGGTGGATGATATTCTTTACTTTTCTTCTAACAAGGGACACATTTTATCATTGCATACAAAGAATAATGAATATTTAATTTACCAAAACACTCTAAATCATCTAGAAGAACAGTTGCAGGATAGTTTTATTCGCTGTCATCGCGGCTTTTTGATCAATCAAAAAGCCATCGCTTCAATTGCTAAAGACTACAACTCATTGATGATGGATGATGGGGCGACGATTCCGGTTGCCGTTCGCAAAAAAAGAAACTTAAAATCGCTGCAAAACAAATTGATCCTATGTTCTTAGATACCTAAAAGGGATGTGCCGAATCGGCACATCCCTTATTTTTTATGGTAAATCATTTCCTGCTGCGAAGTACACGTCGTACCATTCTTGTTTCGTTAAGGTTACATCGCCGCCTGCAGCACTTTCTTTGATCCGAGTCGGATTCATCGTACCTAAGATTACTTGCATATTCGCTGGATGACGTAAGATCCAAGCAGTCGCGATCGCATTTTTATTCGTGTCATATTTCTTCGCTAGTTTAGCCAGCAGCTCATTCAATTCTGGGAACTTGTCATTATCAATAAAGACTCCTTCAAAGAATCCGTACTGGAATGGCGACCACGCTTGGATCGTCACGCCTTTACGACGAGAAAATTCTAACACGCCGCCATCATGATCGAATGAACGGGTATCCGTCATATTCGTATGCATGCCGTAATCGATCATCCCTGTATGCATGATTGAAAATTGCAATTGATTGATCAATAATTTTTGATCTACATGAGATTGCAATAATTGGAATTGTTCTGGGTTAACGTTCGATACACCGAAGTGACGGACTTTTCCGCTGGCCTGCAAAATATCAAACGCTTCTGCAACTTCTTCCGGCTCCATCAATGGATCAGGACGATGCAGCAGATAACTATCTAAGTAGTCGATGCCCATCCGTTCCAAAATACCATCTACAGAATCTAATAAATGTTGTTTCGAAAAGTCATAACGTTTGTCGTCGCCAGTCACGATGCCGCCTTTTGATTGAATAAAGAATTTATCCCGCGAGATGTTTGCTTCTTTTAAAGCCGCGCCGAAAACTAATTCGGATTTTCCATCGCCATACATATCCGCTGAATCGATAAAATTAATATCACTTTCTAAAGCAGTTTCTAAAACTTCTGCTGCCTTTGTTGACGTTAGCGCTGACATTCGCATGATTCCTAGAGCGATCGCTGAAGCTTCCCAATAGCTGTTGCCGATTTTTCGTTTTAGCATTGTGTCCATCCTCTCTGAAAAAACATTTTTTCTTACCTATAGAAGTATAGACTATTTTGTTGATAAAAAAAATCCCCAGCCCTTAGAATCGCACTCCGCAGTTCTCGCTTGACCCAACAGACCTTTCTTCGTATGCTTATTTTTGAAGGAGGGTTCCTATATGTACTCGATGCTGAAAAAAATCATTACCGAAAAGGATATTTATCGTCAGATTTTACTCTTGGAACAGCTTCTTAATCATTCACAATTAACCGCCAAAGAGCTGGCCGAAAAAATCGGAACCACCGAGCGCACCATTTTTTCAGATTTGCAGCTGATTCGTACTTATCTGCCGCAACATTGGGAGTTGGACTCTGACAAAAGCGGCATCCGCTTGATTGCTCAGGAAAAGGCGTTGACCAATGATATCTGGGAAACCTTTTTACCCCATTCAGTCAGTCTGCAATTAATCAAACAATTATTTTTTACCAAGGAATTAAACGTTCCTCGTTTTCTTGATGAAACAGGTGTCTCCTATGAAACGCTCAAACGGCAGCGCACAAAAATCAATCACCAGCTGCAGCTTTTTAACATCAAGATCCATCTAACCTCTACACGCGCCCATTTGATCGGCGAAGAAAGTGCCATCCGAATTTTTTATCATCGGCTGCTGCTGCCCTTTACTCATAACAATTACTTTTTTGAGGACTATACGATCCACGAAGAACATTATCTACGCTTCTTAACAAAAGAAATCACCGATGAGTTGTTTGTGGATACGGAACAGATTTTTGGAATCTGCTGGTTCTTTATCAATAGTATCCGCATCAAGGCCGGTTGTCCCATCGATGACTTCAGCTTTGAAGCCAGCGATCCCTTATTCAATATTTACGCACCGCTGTTAAAGGACCTATACAAAAAAGAAGGCGTCTATCTGCAAGACGAAGAAATCTTTTTTGCCTTTTTCTGCTTTTTAGAAAGCTGGAACTACAATAATCCTTTAGGAAAAAAAGTCGCCGATGTATTAGCTGAAGGATATCCCTTGCTGCGAAAAAAAGCGCAGCAAACCATTCAAGAAATCGCCGGCGAGCTGTTGTTGCCGTCGTTACTTCAAACAAACCTGCTGACAAATATTTTGCTGCTGCTGTTAAAATACGCCGAATCACCGGCGCTGTCGAAGCAATTTCAATTAGAATATCAAGAACTGCTGCTGCAAAGAAATGAAACTTACGCGATCTTAACCGAAAAAAGCACGGAGCTTTTTAATAGTCTGCCGCAATTTTCTGCGATCGGAGATACGACTTATTTCGTTAATCTCTTTTCACTATTAAGCCAGCAGGCCATTTTCATGATCCGACCTTATACGAAAACGATCTTCTTTGTTTTCCAAAGTGAACCCGCTTGGAAAATCTTCCTGCAGCAGGAGCTGGCGGATCTTTTGGGCAAACGAGTCAACTTAGTTTCACTGGAAGTTTCTCAGCTGCAAACTGGAAGACTTCAAAGCGGTGATTTGATCCTTTCCAATATTCCGCTGGATTCGATGCCGATCCCGGTGGTCTACATTTCCACCATCCCAACAAAAAATGAGCTCAGCCAATTGACTGAACTCACTTCTCATTCGTATCTTTAGATGGAACGGTTAGTCATTTTGGTAATGGCTAACCGCTTTTTCTTTTTTTCGAAAAATCCCTTTACTGATTCTTTTCTCGATCTCAACTACGAAGAACAGCAGCAGCGCATTGCCTAAAATCACTAATTGTTGTGTGAAGCTAAGTGCCGTTGTTCCAATCAACTGCTGGCCTAATGGTAAGAAGACAACACCTAGTTGAAGAACAAAGAGGATTCCTAATGAAATAAACAAGAATTTATTTTCGAAGAAGCGGCGGTTGATCGCCGGATCGACCATCTCACGACAATTGATCATATAAACCGCCTGTCCTAAAACAATACTCTGTAAAAGAATCGTCTGCTGCAACGCCGCACCATCAAAACGCATTGATAAGAAGTACGCCGGAATCATGATCAGCAAGGAAACATACAAGATCCTGAAGAAGCTGTAGCCGGATAAAATCCCCATCTTTGTATCTCTCGGCGGACGAGTCATTGTATCGGCACTCGCCTTTTCAAAGCCTAATGCATAAGAGAGTGTGATCGTCGTCACCATGTTGACCCACAAAATTTGGATCGGTGTTAATGGTAATGGACGGTTCATCAACAGAGCCAAGATTACGATCAACCCTTGTGCTAGTGCTGTTGGTAAAAAGAAATTGATCGTCTTTTGCAGATTATCAAAGATTCTGCGGCCTTCCTTCACGGCTTTTACGATCGTGTAAAAATTATCATCGGCTAATACCATATCCGCCGCTTGTTTACTTACCTCACTGCCTTTGATCCCCATTGCGATCCCAATATCAGCCTGCTTCAAGGCTGGTGCATCATTCACGCCATCACCTGTCATTCCCACGACTTCTTCTTTTTTCTGCAACGCCGTCACGATTCTCAGCTTATGATCTGGCGTCGTACGAGCAAAGACATCTACTTGCCCCACCGCTTCAGCCAATTCTTCATCAGACATGCCATCAATATCGGCACCTTCTAAAATTTTAGACGTGTGCTTCAACCCAATCTGCTCACTGATTGCTTGAGCCGTGGCTTTGTGATCGCCGGTGATCATTTTAACCGCGATCCCTGCCTGCTGTGCCTGCTCAACCGCTCGAATGGCGCTCTCTTTCGGCGGATCAATGATTCCTGCTAAGCCGGCAAAGGTTAATCCAGATAATGACTCATGGGTTAATTCTGTTGAAGAGACTTTTTTATATCCGAAGCCTAGTACCCGCTGACCTTTACTAGCAAGCTCCAGTCCGCGCTGCTCCCACTTAAGCTGTTCTTCATTTGTTAAGCCAGCTTTTTCCAATAATACTTCCGGTGCACCTTTTACAAAAATTATCTGATTTTCGCCATCCGCGTGCAGCGTCGCCATATATTTGTAACTAGAGCTGAAGGGGATCTTCGCTAATACTGGCTTTAACTGCTGCTCTTCTTCGGCTACATAATTCAACAATGCCAGCTCTGTCGGATTGCCATGAATCTCTTCGATTTTTTGCTCATCTTTAGTCTTTAACTCTTGGCAGTTATTCATTATTTCTTTAACTAATGAAAGCTCTTCTGTGACAACTTCCTGCACGGCCATCTCATTTTTCGTGAGAGTTCCTGTTTTATCCGAGCAGATCACCGTCATTGAGCCTAGCGTTTCTACCGCGGGCATTCCTTTGATGATCGCATTCTCATCCGCCATTTCTTTGACACCCATCGAAAGGATCATTGTCAACACAGCCGGCAAGCCTTCTGGAATCATCGCAACGATCAAGGCAATACTCGCAGAGAACATCAAACTCCAGTCCATTCCATATCTAAAGCTCGTAAAGAATAGTAAGAAGACGATTAAGGCTAGAATGCCTCTAAAAATTTGTTTATTTAATTGATGCATTTTTTTAACCAGCGGTGTCGTCTGCGCTTGGATCGATTGCAAGGCATGATTGATTTTGCCGATTTCCGTCGCATCTCCTGTTTCAACGACCAATCCGCGAGCCGAACCCGTTTGTACGAGTGTGCCTGAAAAAGCCATATTTAACTGATCCCCAGCCATAGCATCCTGTGAGATCGCTTCGACCGTTTTTTCAACTGCCTCAGATTCCCCAGTCAAGATTGACTCCTCCACTGTCAAATCATGTACTTCGATCAGACGCAGATCGGCTGGGATAACATCGCCAGCCTTTAAGATCACCACATCGCCCCGAACCAGTTTTTCTGAATCCAGCTTCAACGGCTGTCCTTCGTTTAAGACTGTCGCCTCTTGACCCATCATTTGCTTCAAGCCATCCAATGACTCTTCCGCCTTACGCTCTTGCCAATATCCCACGAAGCCGTTGACGATCACGACTAGGAAAATAATTCCGCCTTCCACCGCTTCGCCTGTCGCGAACTTCAGCAAGGCTGCCACGATCAAAACGATCATCAGCAGATCCGTAAAGTGCTTGGCGATTTTCCGCCATAGCTTGACTTGCTCTTTCTCCTCCATTTTATTCGGTCCATTATTTTTTAACCGCGCCTCACGTTCTTCTGTCGTTAAACCTGTGATTTGCGACTCGACTTTATTTAAAACCGCTTCACTTGATTGTTTATACCATTTCATCTATGTATTCCTCCATGTCATTCATTTGATACCTTAAGTATACGGAGAAATCCCATTTTTTAAGGTCGATAATTTCATGGAAGACTGCAATTATTGTGTTTAAGCAAATAAAAAAAGCAGCCCCGCTTCAATAATATGAAGTAGAACTGCTTACGATTAGATCAGATTAATGTAAAAAGTTTTGCAGATCATCGCCGTATTCGTCGATTTTCTTCGTTGTCAAAATTGTTCCCGCTACTAAAACGCCGCTTACGATAAGTGTACTAGCAACCATAAATTTAACTAGTGATTTCATGCGATTCCCCTCCTATGATTTTTAATTATTAATGAAAACGAAACAGCTATAACTAGATTGCTGCCTCAGTTATTGTATGTATTAACCATAGCACAAGTAATTCTATGTATCTCCTAATATGCTCATTCCGGTCATTCATTCTTGAAAATGCAAAAATCACTCAATTGCTTTTATTAACCATACAACAAAAAATATTCAGTACCTTTTTTTAGCGTATTCTAGTTGTTGATTGAACGCGATGATTCGATCTCTCAACCCCATCATCTCATCATCCAATAGATGCGCTTTATCCGAACAGATGCGCAGCTCATTGATTAATGCTGGATCTTTGTTGTCGCTCTTATATTTCAATTCATGCTCTAAGCTCGCCCAAAAGTCCATGGCCGCAGTACGAAGCTGCACTTCCACCACAACATTTTTCTTCATGTTAGATAAAAATACTGGCAATTGAACGATCAGATGCAAACTGCGGTAGCCGTTTGTCTTTGGATGTTTAATAAAGTCTTTTTCATTTACCAAGACCACATCATCTTGTCCAAGAAACATTTCTCTGATGCGGTAGACATCATCGATATAAGAACAAATCACTCGAACACCGGCTCCATCAAAAACATTCGATAAAATATCATCCAAGCTTATCGAAATTCCTTTTCTTTCGCATTTCTTATAAATCGATGTACTTGTCTTTACTCTTGAACTAACTCCCTGAATCGATGAGCGTTCGTTTTTCATTAATAGCTCAGAAAAAAGAATTTGGAATTTTGTTTCACATTCCTTCATGGCACATTCATAAAAAAACTGTGCCTGTTGTATTTCTTTTTGCTGAGATGAATGAAGCTCGTTCATTTTTCTCCCGCCATTCATAAAATTTATAGTACAACTATTAACCATTTTTATTTATAAGCTGAAAAATAAATGAACAGAGGAAAGAATGATCAAGAAAAGAGAGAGCAGGACAAAAAATAGGGACAGCATTAACTGATCTGTTGCAGAAAATTTTTTTTTGCTCCGCCTAATGAGGATGAGAAAAAGTCCTCCGATACCTGCTAACAAAAAGGCGCTTAATGCAATCATCCAATTCCTCCTTCACTCAATTCCTTCAGCTCTTTCAACTATTTATTGAAAACCTCTGTCCAAATTTTTTTCTTGCGGCAGCTATCCATTTTGAGGCGCCCTCTTTGTCAATTCAATCACCAATTTGACGGCTTTCTCCATTTCTGCGATAGCTATGTATTCCTCTGTCGTGTGGATCTTTTCATATCCAACAGACAGATTGACGACTTCTTTTCCTTTTTCATTGAAGATATTTGCATCGCTTCCGCCTCCGCTGATCTCTTTAATCAAAGAAAGATCATGTTCAATCATTGCCTGATCCAAAATTTTCATTATCACAGATTCATCAGAAATGTTGTATCCTGTAGCCATTTTCTCTACTGTCATTTCAAAGGAACCGCCATATTTTTCTACCGCTCCATTAAAGGCAGCTTCGATCTCCTTCAGTAACTGCTCAGCGACTTCTGATAATACCGAACGAACTTCTCCTTTCAGCTTCAATGAGTCCATGATAATATTCGTCGCTTTTCCGCCGTCGATCATCCCGATATTTGACGTTGTCATCTCGTCAATTCGGCCTATATCGATCTTTTGTAAAGCATCCGATAAAATCGCAACAGCAGATATCCCTTTTTCCGGCTCTATACCTGAATGCGCCGATCGTCCGTTTACTTGAACCTCATACATGAATAAGGTCGGGCTGGCAATTGTCACGCGACCGACCTCTCCTCCGCTGTCTAAAACATAGCCGTTTTCTGCTTTGATCAGCTGCATATCCAAGGCTGAAGCACCAATTAATCCGATTTCTTCTCCTGGAGAAAAAACAAACTCCAAATCACCGGTTGTAATCCCCTGTTCTTGAATCGTTTCAATTGCTTCGATGATAATCGCAATTCCCGCCTTGTCATCTGCACCTAAAATCGTTTCCCCTTTAGAAGACAAAATACCTGATTCTTCAATCACTTCAATACCCATTCCTGGCGACACGGTGTCTGTATGGCAGGAAAAGAAAAGAGGCAGTTTGTTGCGGTCTTTTCCATGATGTCTAACGATCAAATTGTTTGAACCTAATCCGGTAATTTCCTTGCTGGCATCTTCAACGATCTCCATTCCAAACTTCATAAATTTATTTTTTAAGTATGCATGAATTTCTCCTTCATTTCTCGATTCAGAATCAATCTGAACCAGTTCGATAAATGTTTTCACTAAACGGTTTGTATTCATAGCTGTTCCTCCATCAATTGTTTTCTTAAGCATGCACTTCCAAATATTCAATAATATCTGTCATATTCCCTACAGGTACCACCTTCATCTCAGTCTGAATATCAGCTGCCACTTTTCTAGCCTCGAAATAGTTTGTTGAAAAAGTTCCTTCTTCATTTCCTAAATAAGGAACAAAGAAAATATCCGCTTGAGAATGATGTGCAGCATATACCTTCTGCGGGATTCCTCCGACAAGACCAACACTTCCATTTGCTTCTATCGTTCCTGTTCCAGCAACTGTCCTGCCATTCAGCAGGTCCTGTCCTGTGATCTGTTGATAGATACTTAACGTCAGCATCGCTCCAGCTGAGGGGCCGCCAAATCCTTTAGAATTTATGCGGATTGGTTCATTAGTAGTGACCGCCAGTACGCCGTTCAATAAATAGCCGCTTCTTGCCACTTGCGGGATAGATAGTTCCTGTTTTTTACCTTCTCGCGCAACGACAAGTTCGGTTTGCGCCGCCCTCAATTTTTGAGGAAGTTTGGCTAACGCATTAGGCGACACTTTTTCTCCATTTATTGAAAGGATAACGTCGTTTATTCTAAGTGATTCTAAAGCCTGGACATCTCGATTGATATTCATTATTCGTATTCCAATAAACTCAAGCTCCTTCTCCTTTTCGGCAAGTCGAAAAGCTTCCGTAACTGCTGTTTGCTTGGAATTTGCCATAAAAGCCTGCTGAACATCTCTGCTATCTTGTCTTACTGTTTCATAATTCTGAGTTTCTTTCGAGAAATTTTGATAGGGGTGGATCAGCGCTTTGATTAACGTAAATACCGTCCCCTGTTTTCGTTTGACCGTTGTTACCAAAATTTCTGAATCACTTTTTGGGGAGCTGTCTGCCACCGAGACCATTTCCATCGCATCTGCTACTGGCCCCGGCTTGGTTATATATAAATCTGGAATTCTATAGAAAAACGCAAAGTAGATCACTGCAACACTCAACAAAGCAACCGCTAAATACTTACTAAATCTCTTCATAATCAACCTCTTTATTCATAAAAAACTATCCTAGCATCAAACCAACAATTAACCCGCCGGTAATGACAGAAGTTATCGTTATCGTAGAAAAACCTGCCGTTACCATAATCGGTAGAATATTCTGCTCAATAACAGCGATCTCTTCTTCTGTCTCCCCTACAGCTGCCGCAGCTTCTTTCGTTAGAACCATCGTCCCTGGGAAGCCAAAGAGTGTCGTCATTCCAACAGCGATAGATAAAGGACCCGAGTAACCGACCTTTTTACCAATAAGGAATGAAGCGATAAAGATAATCGCCAAACCTGCTGCTAAGTAGAAAGCAATCGGTCCAATCAAATGCAAGAGATCCGCCGGAACAATATCTGCTAACGGTCCAAACGCGATAACCATGATAGAAATCATTAGTAAGCCGAAAGAATCGGTTGAAGATAACGCATTAGGCTTCAAAATTCTGAAATGTCGCAAAACGATTCCCAGCAATAATGCAATCACAAAGGCATTCACCGTTCCATTAGTCAATTGACTTAAAAATCGAGATACGTACATTGTCAGCCCCAGTAAAAACAGTGTGCCGTATGGTGTCCGCAAAAATTCTGGTAAAATACTTTCCTTAGCCTCAGTTGTATTTTCAGCGACTTCCTGTTCAAAAAACGTCAGCTCACCATTGCGATATTGCTTCTTCACACGAAGCGCCTCTTTTTTCAAAATATTCGCCGTAAACAAGAAGCCGACTAGATTTTTTAAGTTTAGAATCAAGAGCGGGAAAACCGCTAATAAGTAACTAGATAAAATACCTAAATCACCGCCAGCATTTTGAATCTCATTTACTTTCTCCTGCACCATTAAAATCGAAAGCGTCCCGCCAGTTATCGATGCCGTTCCAGCCACCGCAATATTTCGATCAAAAATCAGCTCGCCAATGAAAATCAGTATTACCGTCATCAAAACAACAGTTAGAGAACCGATCACAAAAGTTCGCCATTGCAGCTTCAAATCTTTAAAGCTCATCATCGTTCCTAAATGAACAATAATCACCCCGATGACCGCATTTCCTAAACCTAACAATCCCGAATCCTGAATCAAATCATGCGGCAGCAGATCCGTCGCAAAACCAACCAAAAAGATCAGAGATGCTACCAGCATCATCGATATCAAGGCCTTGCTTTTGTTTGAAACAAACTCTCCAATCGTCCAAATAAACATTACAATAGTAAAAGCTAATATAGGTTCCATTATTTTTCCTCCTTATTATTGAATCGGATGATACGTGAATCCCAAGCCGTGAACTTCCGCCACATTATATGTGATCATAAAGCTCTTAGGATCAATCTCATCTACGATTTTTCTAACCAACGGATATTCCTGCCCAGTCACCACTACCATGATCATTTCTCTATCACAATCATTTTTGCCGCCTCTAGCATCAAACACCGTCATTCCTCGATCGATTTCACTTGTTAATTGATCGCGAATTTCTTTTGTATTATCTTGACTTATAATCATTACCGCTTTTCTTCTCTTCAATCCGTTCTCAATGTAGTTCATAACAATCGACGTAATCCCGATAGATAAGATAGCGAATAGAAACTCTTCAAAACCAAAAACATAAAGACTCATAAAAACTATCACCATATCTGTCAGTAATAATCCTAGCGATGGGTTCACACCAAAATATTTTTCAAAAATCAATGGCGGGATGGTCGTTCCGCCGCTAGAAGCTTGAATTTTATATAAAATGGCTACTCCAACCGCGAAAACGACACTCCCAAAAATAACAGATAATAATCGATCCTCAGTTAACATACCGATTGGTACGATACGTAACGCTAACGGAAATAGTAGACTTCCAATTAATGTATTAAAGAAAATCTTTTTTCCTAAGAATAAAGCGGCCAGAATTAAAACTATGACATTCAATGATAATACGACCCATGAACGATCGATACCCAAAGCTGATTCTGCTAAAATTCCAATCCCGCTAGCCCCTCCAGCGGCAATATCATGAGGTCCTAAAAATAGATTGATACTAATTGCTAGTAACAATACCGCTACTGATATTTTTAGCAGCTGCAATAAAAAAGAAAGAACAGTACCGCTTTTCTTTTCTCTATTAATAATCGGCGTTCTTTTTTTCGCCCCTGTTTTTAAATTTAAAGTAACATTGTCTTTCATACCCTTTCCCCCTTCGTGACGACTCCTTAATGAGTATGGTGCTAGTTTAATAAAATAATAAAGAGCCCTCAAACAAACTATTTCTCAATATTAGAAATAATTTGTCTGAGAGCACTGCCGCTTTTTAAACATGTCGATCATTTATTATTTACCAGACGATTATGTAAAAAAGGACCTAAGAGAAAAGGGGATTCTCTTAGGCCATATATTTTAACTATTTGGTTTATTGCATCAGCTGTCACTCTCAAGTACGGTGTTCTGCATGTCTTTCAATGTTTGGATCGAAATCCGCATTTTCTCCATTTCATCTTCAGCTAGCGGTATTTCAATGATCTCCCGAATTCCTTCTCTATTTAAAACAGCGTTAGAACCAATACAAACATCTTCGCTATTATACTGACCCTCTAGATGAACTGAAACCGGAAGTACAGAATTTTCGTCCTGCAAAATTGCTTTTGTGATTCTTGCTAGTGAAATAGCAATCCCATAGTGAGTAGAGCCTTTGTAATGGATAATCTCATAAGCAGCATTCTTCACATTTTCCGACAACTCAACTAAATCGGATTTCGAAAATTCAGGATGCTGATCCAACCATTCCGTAATCTTTAATCCCCCGATATTTCCATGGGACCAAACAGGAAACTGTGTATCTCCATGCTCGCCTAAAATATATATATTGACATCGCGTGGATCTATTTGAAATTTTTCACCTACCGCACTTCTTAATCGGGCACTGTCCAGAGAGGTTCCTGATCCAATAACTCTATTTGCAGGAAATCCAGTCAACTTCTTTACATAATGAGTAAGAACATCGACTGGATTACTGGCAATTAGAAATATTCCAGTAAAATTATGTGCCATAACTGATTGAACAATCGACTTAATAATTCGTGCATTTCGCTTTACCAAATCCAGACGAGTTTCGTTTTCTTTTTGCGCTGCTCCAGCTGTGATGACTATTAGATCAGCATCAGAACAATCAGAATACTCCGCAGGATAAATACTTTTAGGTCCAACATAAGCCAAGCCGTTCGTAAGGTCTTTCACGTCGCCGGCAACCTTTTGAGAATCCAGATCAATAATGCCAACATTATTGCCAACTCCCTGTGCCATTAAAGCAAACGTATAGCTTGAACCGACATCTCCATTACCGATAACTACAATTTTATTCATAAAAATTCTCCTTCTGACTCTCTTACTTATCTATTATCGAACTTCTCATAATGACTTTCATAATTATTCAAGCAGCTTCAACGATAGATTGTATTGTAAGTTTAGTAAACAGAGATACTCTTCACAAATAAAATAATTCCCAAAAATGGAAATACTTTGTCTGAAGCAAGACAAAAAAACTTGAGTACTTATAAATCAGCCAACAAAAAAATAATTTAATAATCCCAAGGCAAATGTTTTATTTAATAAGCCAGTTCGTATTATAATGTAAGCGCATTGAGACTTTTAGATAAGGGGTCCTTTCTATGAATACTTATTCCTATGATTTGCTAGTCGATAAATCCATAAAAAGAAAAATCAAAATACTTCAAATATTACTTGAAGCCAATCGTCCGGTATCATTAAAAACTTTTAGCGACCTCTGTGATGTTTCTTACAAAACGATTCAACAGGACATTGCCTACTTAATCGATAATTTGCCAAACACTCTGTTATTGGAAGAATTCAATCACACCTTATCCCTTGAAAATTATGGAACGAGTCGTGAAATCATCACTTATATCGATAGCCTGATTTCTGATAATCCGATATTCCACATTATCGAATCAATTTTTTATGAAGAAAAAAAAGATTTAATCACTTACGCTTTAGACTTATACATTTCCGAATCTACAATGAAAAATTATATCAAAACCTTCCGTAAAGTTCTTAAGGATTTCAAGCTTGACCTCGATACCGCCAATTTCTCCTTGGTGGGGGATGAAGCAGATATTCGCTATTTCTTCTTCCAATATTTTCGCTCTATTCACGAAAGCAGCGCACCGATTATCCACAATGATCAATATCATGAGATAACAGAAGTATTAGAAAAAATGAAAAAGGAATATGATCTAAATCTAAATTTCGACTACTACAGAGCGACAATCTGGATGTTCATCATAGAAAAACGAATAGAAAACCACCACTTTATTAAATTTGATACCCCAATACTGGAAAAATATGAAAATAAAGATAGCTACCGTCGTTTTAAAACAGCCTTCTCCGCGTATTTCCACCCGAAGATACTTAACGAAGACAAACGGAACCAAGAAGTTTTGTTTTCTTATTTTGCACAAGTCGATACCATTATTTATGAATCGAACAGCTCATACTTAACCAACGACTTTATTCAAGAATTTACAGAGCAGGATTTGCTTATTACGAAATTCTTTATCGAATCAAAACAAAATTTGGTACTCAATCATAAAGCAAAATCAGCTATTCAATCCTATCTCACAAACCTGTCAATATTAACTGAATGTACAGACTTATTTCAAAAATATTCTCGCATTCTGATACGCAAGGCAAAAAACAATTACCCTGCTACTTTTTCCATTTGGTGCCGCATTTTAGAAAATCACAAATATTTTTCACAGATTGAAGATGTAGCGGCTAGATTGACCTTATTATATGAGGTAAAAAAATATAACAAGAAAAAGGTGCTCTTTGCCTTAACTGGTGATTCTTCTTCCGTAAGTTACTACAAAGCCCTAGCAAAAAAAGTCATCCCAAATGACGTTGAATATCACTTTTTGTTCAATCGTCCCTTAACAAATGAATTGCTAAGTACGTTGCAGATTGATTTGTGTGTGTATAATTTTGAACCGCAGCTAAACCTGACTTCATCCGATCTTTATCGCTTATCTGACATTCCCTTAGATACTGAATGGCAAGAACTGCAAGACCTGCTTTTCAACATCTAAAGACAAAAAATACCCCGTTGCTTTTATGTTCATTAAAGCAGCGGGGTAAAAAATTCACTTAATCGTTCCTTTACAACGGTCGCAACGTTCCTGTTCTTCTGTGTTTCGCTGCTTAAGCGTTTTGATTGACGAACATCCTCTTCAAACTGTGCTTGAATCTCACTAACCAAGGCGCTTGGACCATATAGAAATGCCGATATTTCATGATTTAAATGAAAGCTTCTAATATCAAAATTGGTCGAGCCCACCGAGGCAACGAGACCATCTACAATCAAATATTTGCAATGCAAAAATGACTCTGAGTCATACGCATAGACTTCAACTCCCGCAGACAGCAGCCGATCTATGAAGGAATTATTCCCGTAGTAAGAGATGGCACGGTCGCCTTTTCCCGGAATAATCAATTGCACCTTTAACCCGCATCGTGCTGCACGCCGAATAACCGATAAGGACTCCTCATCTGGTACAAAATATGGACTTGCTATCTGAATGGACCGTTCGGCTTTCCCAAACAACTCCATGATGGAGTCCCTTAGAATGCGCTCTGAATCATAGGGACCGCCAAAAATTATTTGACAGATGTCACTTCGTTCTCCAAAATACTCCTTTTCCAGCGGAAAATAGCTTTGCCGCGCATCAAAAAATGGCTGCAAAACTTGCTCATCTTCATTTAAGAAGAGCCAATCCAATAGAAATACATACTGTAAATAAATCGTACTAGGTCCTAAAATTCTTAAATTCGTATCACGCCAATACTTAAATTTGTCTGTTATACTTCGATATTCATTTCCTAAATTCATGCCGCCCATATGAGCAATTTGACCATCGATTATAACCATTTTACGATGGTTGCGCCAATTTATTCTGGTACTTAAAGAAGGAGAATTAACTAAATCATACGAGCGAACCGAAATTCCGGCTTCTTTCAGTTTAGAGATAAATTCAAAGGGCAGCTTTATCGATCCTACACTATCATAAATAAATCTAACCTTTACCCCTTGTTTAGCCTTTGCTATTAAAACATCAGCTAACTCAAGACCTGTTTCGTCTGCTTTATAAATGAAATACATTAGATGAATATGATGCCTAGCGCTTTGAAGATCCTTTAATAATTCCTGATACGCTTTTTCACCATCCGCCAAATGTGTAATTCGATTTCCTTTTAGCGGTTCATTTCCAGAAAGATACGTCAGCTCTTTTGAGATAGAATAAGGCTCATTGATTATTTCCGAATGCTCATTTAATAATTGAGCCATATATTGGTGCAATAATTGTTCATTTCTTTTTTGTACCGAAGAAAAACGTCTAAAATTAGGCTTACTGCCTACTAAGAAAAAGAGTAAAATGCCGACATAAGGAAAAAATAAAATAGCAAATAGCCATGCGAATTTTGAAGTAGAAGATCGCTTATCAATAAAAACCAAATAGCCGCATAAGACAAAAGATACCGCCTCTACAAAAATCGTCAAAACAATCAAACTATCAAAAAACTGATACGCCGCAAAACAAACACAAATAAATATCAAGCTGATGACCAACAAACGCTGTAATTTATTTTTCATTTCTGCTCCTCTCAAAAAGCCGCACTTTCATTTATTAGCATCCCCAAACCTTTATAAACGTAATTTTACGCTATAATTTATAATCAATCTAGTTTATCGAATTTATGAATAACTCCTTCAACATTTTTACCTGAAAAATTGTGCAAGATATGAAACACATTTTAAGCAAACAAAAAACCCCGCTCAAACGAGCGGGGTCGATCATTCATTATTTGCTTAATGAATCTTTAGCTTGGTCAGCTAGTGCTGTGAAAGCAGCTGCATCGTTAACTGCTAAGTCAGCTAACATTTTGCGGTTGATTTCGATACCGGCAACTTTAAGACCGTGCATTAATTTTGAGTAGCTCAAGCCGTTCATACGAGCTGCAGCGTTGATACGTGCAATCCACAATTTACGGAAGTCGCGTTTCTTTTGACGACGATCGCGGTATGCGTAGTTGTATGAATTCATTACTTGTTCTTTAGCTGTTTTAAATAGAGTGTGTTTAGAACCGTAGTAACCTTTAGCTAGTTTTAGTGTCTTTTTACGACGTTTACGAGTTACAGTTCCACCTTTAACACGTGCCATGTTTAATTCCTCCTAATAAATAAATCATTGAATTTTTTAAAGTTGTAAAGCGGGTTGCGCAATTATTTCATGCGTGCCAATTGTTGGCGGATACGTTTGTAATCGCCTTTTGATACCATAGACGCTTTACGTAATTGACGACGTTGTTTTTTAGTTTTTCCGTGGAAACGGTGACTTGTGAACGCGCGGAAACGTTTCAAACCGCCTTTACCAGTGCGTTTTACGCGTTTTGCTAAACCGCGATGTGTTTTTTGTTTTGGCATGACTAAATTTCCTCCTACTTTTCATTTCGCATACTCTTTAACTAGAGTCAAAGAAGCATTCTCAAAATTATTGCTAGTCTTTCTTCTCTTTCGGTGCAAGCACTAAGAACATGCTACGTCCGTCCATCTTCGCTTTTTGTTCCACTGTCGCGATATCGGCAGTTTCTTCAGCTAAGCGATCAAGAACTTTTTGACCAATATCTTTGTGGGTAATGGCACGGCCCTTGAAGCGGATCGAAGCTTTCACTTTGTCGCCTTTTTCCAAGAATTTACGTGCGTTACGAAGTTTTGTATTAAAATCGTTCAAGTCGATTGTTGGGCTCAAACGAACTTCTTTAACGTTGATCACTTTTTGTTTCTTGCGAGCTTCACGTTCTTTTTTCTGTTGTTCGAAACGATACTTCCCATAATCCATAATACGTGCTACCGGTGGTTTTGCACCAGGAGCTACTAGGACAACATCAAGGTTTGCTTGTTCAGCAATCTTTAAGGCTTCTACTTTCGATTTAACACCTAGTTGTTCGCCGTCTTGTCCGATCAAACGTACTTCACGTGCACGAATGCCGTCGTTAACCATCATATCCTTTGCTATGGTCATTCACCTCCAAATTTTTTGAGAGAAAAAAAGCGAATAAAAAAAACGAGTTCTTTACGAGCCCGCACGTAGTTCGACTCATCGAAAAGATCAGTCATTAACTATCTAGCCCAGCGAGATGTTCGCATAAGGCGAGAAGCGGGTGCTTCTGCTTTTATTTCTCAACTTTAATAGTATACAAGCT
The DNA here is from genome assembly GCF_005405485.1 of Enterococcus hulanensis. Classification (GTDB taxonomy): domain Bacteria; phylum Bacillota; class Bacilli; order Lactobacillales; family Enterococcaceae; genus Enterococcus_A; species Enterococcus_A hulanensis. The sequence continues at coordinate 246,567 of NZ_BJED01000003.1, forward strand.
ATTCTATCGAATGTCAACCTCTTAACGACTGTTTCTGATTATTTTCAGAAACTATCTATTGAATTTTCTTTAGTTTGTATGCTAACGTATATATGACAGAACACTCTACAACTTAAAAATTTATTCAATATAAAAAAGGACGTGATGCAATGGAACAATCTTTTCTCAAAGAATTGATTCATTACAAAAAACTAAAGGAATCACCATTTCGCTTGATCGGTGCTGGCCTTTGTATGATCAGTGTTTTATTCACCGGCTATTTATCACACCAACTAGCTATTTCTAGTTTCGGCTCATTAGGTATCTTCACCTTTCTCTATTATCAAAGACTCCCGCTAAAACAATTAATGTTGCGCCTGTCTGTCGTCGGCAGCTTTTTAACTGCGGCAAATTTTTTCGCCATGCTTTCGACTCACGCCGCTTGGACGGCGCCGATCGTCGTTGCTGCTATTGGCTTTTTAGGAAGATTTTTCTTTCGCTTATATGGAATTGCTAAGCCCGGTCCTTTTTTCATCGTCATGGTTACGGCCATGGGCGTAAGTACCAAGATTCCGCTAGCTAGAATTCCTGTAATGAGCGGCTACTTTTTTATTGGGGTTCTTTTCGCCATAGCGGTCGCTTTCGTCTTACATTTTGTAGAAAATGAGCCTTTGCCTGAGAAAAAAGCAGGTAAAACAATAATTGCGCGAATCAATGATGATCCTGCTGTCGTTATCGATAGTCTCTTATATAGTGGAATCTTATTTTTCGCAGTCTATCTAAGCATGGGCTTGCAGCTGAAAAATCCATACTGGCTCGTCGTTTCTTGCGCCTCCATTTTACAGGCGGATAACCTGCGGGCAATGGCCCATCGTAATGTCCAACGCATCTTTGGTACGATTATCGGACTGGCAATTGCCGCCTTTCTGCTGAATTTACCTTTATCAGTTTTCGAAACGCTGCTGATAATCACTGCCCTGTTTGTGACTGTTGAATATTTCGTTAAACGCAATTATGCGATTGCCCAGTTTTTTACCACTCCGATGGCATTGATGCTCTCCATGTTAGTCCGCCAGCAATATCTTTACTCCATGATCCAGTTCCGCTTTTTAGGAATCGTGATCGGCAGCTTATTAGGACTTCTAGCCGGCTGGCTGATGAGCACCAGTTTAGAATTTTACAATCGAAAATTTCATTCGAACTAGATAGAAAGATCGGAAAACCGAGTGTCCTCACTCGGTTTTTGCTATAATGGAGACATGAAAATTGAAGGAGGCTCCTCTATGTACCGATTGATTACTTGCGATTTGGATGAAACCTTGTTAGATAAAGGACGGCATGTTTCAAAACGAACGCAAGAAACCATAAAAATGGCAGAAGCGAAAGGTTTGGTCTTTGCGCCGGCAACAGGGCGTGGATTCTATTCAATCAAACAAACCTTGAAAGAATTAGATGCGGAAAATAAAGCAAATCACTATATGATCGGTTTTAATGGCGGTGTGGTCGTTGAAAATGAAGGTCCCACGATCATTAAGGATTTTCCTTTGTCATTTGATATTTTGGCGCGATTATTTGAATTTGGCTCAAACTATGATGTAGCGATCCACCTTTATACCTTTGATCAAACGTATGTCTATCATAGCAACCCGGAAGAAGACGCCTATCTTACGACGATCCCTCATGAGAAACGACTGGATGATGATATTCGCTTTCTGGAAAATCAAGTCTGCTATAAAGCGTTGTTCCAAAATTTGGACCGCAGCTACTTAGAAAAACTGGAACAAGAAATGCCGGCGGAGCTTCATGACCTGTTAGAGATCAGCTACTCTTCTAACCGTTACATTGAATTTAATCCCAAAGGTGTCAATAAAGGGGGCGCTTTGCAAACCTTGGCTGAACATCTCGACATCCCAATGAACGAGACGATCGCGATCGGGGACAACACCAACGACCTAGCGATGATCCATGCAGCGGAATTAGGGATTGCCGTAGCCAATGCTGTCCCTGCCGTAAAAGAAGCCGCGCAGCATACGACAATCGCTGATCACGAGCAAAGTGCTGTCGCTGAAGTCATCGAAACTTTTATATTATAGTAGTAAACAGTTATCTCTGTCTCATCTTAATGAATTTATTTTTCAAAGCAAAAAAGCGAAGCGATCAAATGATCGTTTCGCTTTTATCGTATTCTGCGCCATAAAATCAGGATCAGCCACACGGATAATCCCAGACTAATGATCAACGTTATGATCCATCCAACCTCAGAATGAGTGAATGGCAATGGCATGTTCATCCCAAAAAAACCTGTTACGATCGTCGGAATCGTTAATAATAATGACCAGATCGTCAAAATTTTCATCGTGTCATTCAGATTATTATTCAGCAAATTATTGTAGGTTCCTGATAATTGATCCAAAATCTCACTGGACAACCTCGTCATCTCCACTGCCTGCCTAGCCTCAATCAACGCATCATCCAGCTCTTCTTTTTCCTTATCCGTAAAACTGGAAAAAATCGACTGCACCTTTACCTGCTCCAACAGTACGGCATTCTGTTTGGTCGCAGTGACTAAATAAACCAAGCCGATCTCTAAATCAGAGAGCGCCAATAAATTCTTATTCGTCGTCTTTTCCCGCAATCTTTTATTCAATTGAATGCGCTGACTGTCTACTTCTTCCACCAGCGGGAAATAGTAATCAGAAATCAAGAACAATGTATGGAACAGCAAACTCGCCGTGCTTTGATTCGGCTCGTTCGCTAAGAGATTTTCGATGATATTCTCTACATATGACGTCCGTTCATTTACAAAAGAAAAAAAGTAATGGTCCTTTAAGATAAATGCCATCGGACTAGTTTCGTAATGATTATCCTTTTTTAAGAGGTTCGGCACATTAAAGATCAGAAGCAACGCTTTTTCCATCGGATCATACTCCACCCGCGCCCGTTCATTATCATCGAGCGCATACGTCAGCATCTCATCACTGATCGCAAAGCTGGTTCTCAATTTTTTTATCTCATGAGGTTGCGTAGTGTCTACATTGATCCACGAACACATCTCTTGATTGAATGTCTGTCTGCTGTCCATCAGAAACCTCCGTATATTGAATGGTAGTAATAGTATAACAAAAACTTCCGACTAGCATGAGTTCAATGCTGTTTCCCACCAACAAAATCAGTTAGCGCTAGAAATAGAAATATGCAATCGACCATAGTAAATCAAAAACAAAAGATAGCAAATTGTCAAAAGAATCACTGCAATAATATTCTTTTCAATCGAAACGTCATTAGAAATTGTTGCAAAGACATTGAATAGCCCGTGAAAAAGAATAACCGTGTAAATAGAGTGATTCGTATAATAGATTAATGAAAAGACGATTCCTAACAGCAGCGCATTGATAATCTGCAAAATCACTAAAATAAATGCCGTTTCTGGATTTAAACTACTAGCTAAATGCAACAGACCAAATACAATGCTGGAAAAAGCGATAACTGACTTTGGCGTTTTGTTCCTCAAAACATAGAAAAATATCCCGCGAAAAAAAGTTTCCTCAACAAAACCGACCAAGAGCATCTGAATAAGAATTAAGCTCAAAGTTAACAATGAAAGATTGAAGTTGATTCCTAAAACAGCTGGTTGAACCACTACGATCAACGCCATAAATCCAATTAGTCTTTTACTTGGAGAAGTTTTTTTGAAACCAAATTTTTTCAATGTTTGATCTTTTTTCTTCATGTATAGAAAGCTTGCCGCTCCACAAATTAGAAATGCTGCTATTTGACACAAGATTACACCATTATCATTTAAGTTGAACGCGATTCCCACCGCTGAAAATAAGCTGATTACCATTGTTAATGCAATTGATGCACCGATTAGTTTAAAATGTGTTTTGTTCATTTGAATAGCCTCCTGTTTGCTTTTTTTAAACTATAGCATGCAAAACAAAGCCAAAAACAAGTATAATTCCTGTATACAGGAATTACTGATAGGAGAACTTATGAACGCAGAAATTATTAAATCCATTCGCAAACAAAAGGGGCTTACTCAAAAGGAAATCTACACAGGTGTCTGCTCAAAAACTTTTTACAGTGATTTTGAAGCTGGAAAACATTCGGTTGAGGCAACAAAATTTCAAAGCTTTTTGACTAACTTAGGCATTAGCCAATCCGAGTTTAATTACTTCAAAGACAGTCGAATGAAAAACGAAGAAAAGTCTCTAACTGATGAAATTGATCAATTCTATAAAAAGGGAAACTTCGAAGCTCTTTATGAAGTCTTCGAAAACTATAATCAGGATTCTCGTACGGAGATACGATACCTGGCAATAAAAGCCTATTTATTAGTGCTTATCACCAATACCAACTTCTATAAATTCTCACGCACCCCTTTTTCGGAAATTCTTGCTTATTTGGATGCAATGAAAATGTGGACATTAAAAGAGATCAAATTAGGGAAACTTGTCCTCCTTTCTTATTCCGAAAAAGATAAAGCTAGCGAGAAAAAACTTTATACAAGACTTATTGATGAGCTGGCAAAATATGAAGCGTTTGATGCAAAAATATATTATGAAGAAATTGGCGATCTTTATTTCAATCGAATTCAATGGTTACTGATGATCAATCACATCCAAGAAGCAAAAAAATGCTTACACGCTTATAGTGAGGCAATCGCTAAGTCAGATAATTTGTATTTATCCTTACAGTTGCGTTTTATGACCTGCATCGTGAATACTTACATAGACTTCCCGAAGTATTCACAGGAACTATCAGAACTATTGGGCCAATTAAATAAGATGCCAACGTCAGAAACACATTTTTATAAAATTATCTCCCAATTACATATGGAAAAAGCCAAAAATTATTATCAAAGATACCAAGGCTAGCATCTATCTGTAATATCAAAAAAATAGTATAAAGACAATCCGTTAGTTGTCTTTATACTATTTTTTATATCCTGCTATTTAGAAATATGAACTGCCAAATTATTTAACTGTTACACCTTGGACTTCTAAAATTTTTTCATCAATCAACCGGAGTACTTCATCCCGCGCTGCCGCATCGTCAACAAAATTCAGACGGTCGCCGTCGATTTGAATTTTAGGACTTTCATTATACTCCTCATACCACTGATCGTAGCGGCTGTTTAATTCTTTATAGTAATCATATAAGGTCGGATCAAATTCCAATTGTTCATATTCCCGGCCGCGTTTTTGAATACGGTCCATCATCGTTTCAAAAGAAACACGGATGTGGACTAATAAATCCGGATGCTTTTTGTGAGCGGCATAGGGCAATTCCTGCATCATGTTCGCCAATAATTCATCATAGACCTTCACTTCTGTCTCAGTTGCTCGACCAAGATCAGCGTTCAAATGGAATAATAAAGAATCTTCATAGATTGAACGATCTAGGACATTGTTATCATCCTGCATCGCTTTTTTAATACTGTCAAACCGTTTATTTAAAAAGTAAATTTGCAATAAAAATGCATATTGTTCTGGATCAGCATAAAACAGCGGCAATACTTCATTATCATCAATTGATTCATAAAAAGCCTGACTGCCTAAATGCTCCGACAGCATCGCGGTCAAACTTGATTTCCCTGCTCCAATGGTTCCTGCTAATACGATCACGCTCATAAACCTCCAACTCGCTTCATACAAAATATAGTGCGTATTTTTCAACTTATCTAATATACCCCCAATATCTTGTGCCGTCAATCGAAATACTTCTAAAATAAATCAAATTTTTCTTCTAAGGAATGTTTAAAAAATCGTTGATTTTCAAAAACTTTTCAGTGGTTTCGTTTACTTGTAGGCATTCTCTGAGTAAAATGAGATAAGACTTAAATGGAATATTATTATCTTATAAAGTTTCTCTGTGCATTTTCAACTAAAGATAAAAAGAAATCGAATTGTTTTTACTATAGAATCAGATCAATTAAAATGAATATTAGTGGAATTGAATTTTTTTCTGACGAGACGAATTACTCTAAAACGAAATAGGGGTTTTTTTAATGAAATCGATTGGCACGGGTTATGCCAGCGGAAAAATCATATTAATGGGGGAACATTCGGTTGTCTACGGAGAACCGGCGATTGCCTTTCCTTTTTCTGGAACAGGCATCCAAGCAACGATCCGCGCAAATAAATTAGAATCATGGATCGAATCCAGTTTCTTCCACGGACCGCTTTCAGAAGCTCCGAATACGATGCGCAATGTTACGGTTCTGCTTTGGTATTTAGTGAAGCATTTTAAAATTCCAGAACCATTTTACTTAAAAATAGAAAGCTCGATTCCAGCAGAACGCGGAATGGGCTCTAGTGCGGCAGTTGCTGTCGCGATTACACGTGCCGTCTTTGATTGGATGGAAGAACCGGCAACGCAGGAAAACGTGCTGCATTTTGTAAACCAAGCTGAAGCAGTGGCACACGGTAATCCTAGCGGTATCGATGCAACAACCATCAGCGGTACTGAACCGATCCTTTATCAAAAAGGCATCGGCTTCCAGCCTTTTCAATTAAATATGGATGCTTTTTTAGTCGTCGCCGACACAGGTATTAAAGGACAGACGCGCAAAGCAGTCAAAGATATTGCGAAATTGATGGAGATGCGTCCCTATGAAACCAATAAACAAATGCGGACATTAGGCAAATTGACCAGACAGGCACAACAGGCAATTTCACAGAACCGCCCGCAAATTTTAGGCGACTGTATGAATCAAGCTCAAGGGTTATTGCGGCTATTAGGCACCAGCAATCGTCACTTAGATCACTTGATCGAAACGGCATTAGAAAATCAAGCATTAGGTGCTAAATTGACAGGCGGAGGCCGCGGCGGTTGTATGATCGCTCTAGCCGAAGACGAAACAAGCGGACGTCGACTGCAGCAAATCTTATTAGCTGCCGGCGCTCGAAATACATGGATCGAAGGGTTAGGTGTGTACGCGCATGTATAGCGGCAAAGCTCGAGCTTATACCAATATCGCCTTGATAAAATATTGGGGCAAGGAAAACCAAGAACTGATCATTCCAATGAACAACAGCTTGTCACTGACATTGGATGCTTTTTATACAGAAACAAACGTAACTTTTTCGGAAGACACGTCCGAAGACCTCTTCTATTTAGACAATCAACTGCAAGATTCGAAAGCGACCTTAAAAGTGAGTCGCTTTCTTGATTTAGTGCGGGCAAAAGCAGGCAGCTCCTTACATGCCGTCGTCAAAAGTCAAAACTTTGTCCCGACTGCAGCTGGATTGGCTTCTTCTGCTAGCGGGTTAGCTGCTTTAGCAGGGGCTGCCAGTGCAGCGTTAAATTTACAGCTTTCATCCGAAGAATTATCTCGTTTGGCTCGTCGTGGTTCCGGTTCGGCTTGCCGCAGTATTTACGGCGGCTTTGCAGAATGGCAAAAAGGCGATTCCGACGAGACTTCTTATGCCGTAAATATTCCTAGTGATCGTTTTGAAGATGAGTTAAGCATGATCTTCGTAGTTGTTAACGACGCGCAAAAAGATATTTCCAGCCGTGATGGGATGCAGCGAACTGTTGAAACTTCTGCTTTTTACGATGGCTGGCTGCAGACCGTACCGCAGGATTTGGCTAAAGCTAGAGAAGCCATCGCGGATAAGGACTTTACCGCGCTTGGCGAAGTGACCGAAGCCAGTGCTTTAAAAATGCACGGCACGACCTTAGCCGCAACGCCGCCGTTTACTTATTGGTCCGCAGAAAGTATGAAGGCGATGAATCTTGTTCGTCAAATTAGAACTAGCGGCTTGCCATGCTATTTCACGATGGACGCTGGTCCAAATGTTAAAATTCTTGTTGAACGAAAAAATGAAGAAGCATTATTGAACGCCTTAAAGGACCAATTTGACCCGCAGCAACTTGTTGTCGCGCATGCTGGTCCGGCAATTGAAGTCTTATCAGAGGAGGAAGCATAAATGATCGAAGTGACTGCACCAGGCAAGCTGTACATTGCCGGCGAATATGCGGTAGTAGAACCGGGACATCCAGCGATCATCGTTGCGATCGATCAATTTATTTCGGTCTCGATCGGTCCGGCAAAGAAAAGCGGCAGTATTCAATCCGCTCAATATAGCGACATGCCTATCCGCTGGACTCGTCGTAAAAATGAACTCGTCTTGGATATTCGTGACAATCCTTTCCATTATATTTTAGCGGCGATTCACTTTACCGAAAAATTCGCCCAAGAAAAAGGCAAAAAACTGGCTTTCTTTGATTTGAAAGTAACCAGCGAACTAGATAACTCCAACGGTCGAAAGTACGGCTTAGGTTCCAGCGGTGCTGTGACAGTAGCGACAGTCAAAGCACTAAACGCTTTTTACGAGCTAAATCTTTCACAGCTTGAATTGTTCAAGCTGGCTACCCTGGCCCACTTAAATGTTCAAGGCAACGGCTCATGCGGGGATATCGCGGCAAGCTGTTATGGCGGCTGGCTAGCTTTTTCGACCTTTGATCATGACTGGGTGCTAGACAAGCTGGCATCTGAAAAGATGGCTACGCTGATCGAAAGTGATTGGCCAAACCTGCAGATCGAACCTTTGCAGGTCCCAGAAGATTTGCGTTTATTGATTGGTTGGACCGGCAGCCCGGCGTCGACCTCTGATCTCGTGGATCAGGTCCATCGATCTCGCATCGAAAAGAAAACTTCCTACGAAAACTTTTTGAACGCCAGCAAAGAATGTGTAGATCAAATGATTCAAGGCTTCAAACAAAATGATATCGCCTTGATCCAAAAAATGATTCGTAAAAATCGCAGCTTATTAAATCAATTAACCAGTCTAAGCAACGTATCGATTGAAACCGAAGAATTGAAACGGCTGAATGATCTGGCAGAACAATATGGCGGTGCCGCTAAATCATCCGGCGCTGGCGGAGGCGACTGCGGGATCGTGATCGTTGATAAACGGGCAGGTATCCTGCCGTTGATGAGCTCATGGGAAAAGGCCGGCATCACGCCGCTGCCTTTACATGTCTATCATCTTACGGAGGATCGCCATGAATCGTAAAGACGAACATGTTTCGCTCGCTCGGGCTTTCCATCAAAAGCCGAAGGAAAATGACTTTGACGATGTTCGCTTGATCCACTCTTCTTTGGTGAATACTCGACCAGAAGAGATCGATCTAAGTACAGAAATTCTCGGGTTAAAGCTCAGCGCCCCTTTTTATATCAACGCAATGACTGGCGGCAGCGAGAAAACCAAGAAAATCAATCATGACTTAGCGATCATCGCCCGCGAAACGAATCTAATGATGGCGACCGGCTCAGTTAGTGCCGCTCTAAAAGATCCAAGCGTAGCGGATTCCTACACCGTCGTTCGAGAAGTAAATCCCAATGGCTTGATCTTAGGCAATATGGGGGCCGGCAGAACAAGCGACGATGCGAAAAAAATCGTCGACCTGCTTCAGGCGGATGGTTTTCAGATTCATCTGAATGTCCCGCAGGAACTGGTCATGCCTGAAGGGGATCGTGATTTTCATGAATGGTCAAAAAACATCGCAGAAACAGTCCAACAACTAGCAGTTCCAGTGATCGTTAAAGAAGTTGGTTTTGGCATGAACAGAGAAACTATCCATCAGCTGCAAGCGCTAGGCGTAAAAGCGGTAGATGTTTCAGGCCGCGGCGGCACCAGCTTCTCTCAAATCGAAAATGCCCGCCGAAAAAAACGCGAATTGAATTATTTAGATGACTGGGGGCAATCAACGGTGATCTCCCTGTTGGAAGCACAAGAAATAAATGACTTAACGATTTTAGCTTCCGGCGGTATCCGCAATGCCTATGACATTTTCAAAGCTCTTTGTTTAGGCGCCAAAGCGGTTGGTATTTCCGCTGGTATTTTAGATCACCTTATCAGTAATGGCATTGACGCTACGGTGGAAATGATCGAAGACTGGAAAATTCAGCTTCGGCGTTTGTACCTGATGACTGATAAAGCAACGACTGCTGATCTAGTTCACAACCCGATCATCCTGAGCGGTGCACCCAAAGAATGGTGTGAAGCCCGCGGAATCGATTATAAAAAATTAGCCCTACGCAGCTAAAAGAAGAGGCTGAGATCATTCGATCTCAGCCTCTTCGTCTGTAAAGATATTTTCCTGAATCATTCCTTGTGCCTCTTCGGCTTTTCCTTCAAGCAATGCTCGATAGATTTTATTATGCAAACTCGTATTGTCCTGATAATCTTCCATTCGCAATACTTGCTGACTTAAATGCAGTTTGATATCCGGCAGCAGCTCATTGTACCACTTAATCAAAAAAGGATTCTGACTCATAGCGACGATCTGCTGATGGAATGCCAGATCAGCCTCAATGTATTCAGAGAATTTCCCCGCCTCCAGCAAATGATTCCGTTGAAACAATACTTCTTTTAAACGCAGCAGGTCTTTCTCACTTTGATGAACTGTTGCCAGCAATACTGCCTGTCCTTCGATCATGGAACGTGCCCGCAAAAGATCACCAGTCGAAAACTCCCCGATACTGCCATTTTTAACAAAGGTTCCAGAGCCTTGCTTCACTTCCAAAACATTACTGAAGACTAGAATTTTTACTGCTTCTCGCAAAGTCGAGCGTCCAACACCGAAAATCTCCGCCAATTCCTTTTCGACCGGCAGCTTATCTCCGATCGTCAGCTCGTTTTGTTGAATGTAATTTTCTAACTGTTGAATCGTTTCGTTCACCAGACTCCGATTTTTCGTCATTTTCATAGCCTCTTCCTTGGATTGTCAGCAGCAAGATCCCGCCACACAAAATAATCATAACATATAAAAAGACATTGAAGGTTTGAAAAATATCTACCGTTACACCTAAAAGAATCGGAATCACTCCACCGACAATATAGCCAAAGGATTGTACCATACCAGTCCACAAGCTAGCTTCCATCGGATCATCACTCGCCCGCAGCGGTAGCAGCATAGCGATCGGAAAATAACCGCCCAAGCCAAAACCGAGCAAAACAATCCCGCCAATCAGCAAGAAAAAGTAACTCGTCAGCAAACAACCCACTCCCAGTAAAATCATGGCACCGCAGATCATTATCCAGCTGCGGGTACTCCCCCAATGATCCATCAACACCGGAATAATAAAGCTGAAGATCATTTGCACAATCACAAATATGGTCAAATACTGACTAGCATCAACGCGAGTGAAGCCTTTTTGAACAAGCAACTCCACTAGCCATGTACTAACACCATAAAACATCCCTGATTGCAGACCGAAGAACAAAACCATTTTCCATGCCTGAATCTTCTTTAATGGAAAACCATTTGAGACTGGCGATGCCGTGGCCACGTTCGCTGCCTTTTGTCTCATCACAAAATACCAGACACCGCCGGCAACGATCGCGAACACACCCCAGCTTCCCAACGCAAAAGACCAAGAATGTTCTGCTAATAAAAGACTAAATTTCGAAGCAGTCGCCGAACCGATCCCCATACTGATCGAATACACGCCGATTAGTAACCCTGTTTGCTGCGGGAAAAATTCTTTGATCAAACTTGAAAGCAGCGGTCCGATAATCGCGATTGAAAAACCGATCACGATAGCGGAAAGGACTAAACTCAAATAATTGGAAAGCAAACTCCGGCTGGCAGTCCCTATTGCCAGTAAAAACAAGCAAAGTAAAATGCTGCGATCACGACCAAACTGCTGCTGCATCCGTTTAACCCCAAAAGCCATCACTCCCATACAGATTACCGGAATACTCGTTAACAAGCTCACCTGAAAATTATTCAGCTGCAAATCCTGCTTGATCAATCCAATCAACGGCGGTATCGAAGAAATCCCCAAACGCAGATTCAAGGCTACGATAAAAACCACAAAAATCATTTTCTTATTTTTCATAAATTGCTCCTCTCTAAAATTCATCTGATGTATTTTGAATTCATCATATCATTTAGAAAAGAGCTTGGCAATTTTTTCTGAACATATCCAGCTCACCTTCGTAAAGTGTAGAAAGTTGGCATAAAAAAAAGAAACCCATGAATGGATTTCTTTATCTTCTAAGTAATCGTTGAAGCCAATTTTTCTTTTCGCCGATTCGAATGTTTCCGCTGATTTTTTTTGCATCCAGCATTGATTGGAAAAAGATATTGTCTTGTAATAATAATTGGTTGATAATCTGCAGACGTCTTAAATGTTTTTTCTTATGCTCATCAAAATCCAGATCTTCCGGCGGATTTTCAGATACCTCAAGCCGCGCATAGTCTCTTTGGACGAGCTTCATTAGTTCATATTGCTGTGTTAAAAGACGATTAATTTGTTTGATTTCAGGTAGCGTTACAGAAACTTTCGAATCCGAGGGAGCCAAGCGATTCAACGCGGCAACATAATCCTGCATATCCAACATAAAAATATGATTGGATTTGCTTGCCATTAATTTTTTCTCATTCGCCAAATAATCAATTAACGCACCTAATCGTGCATTTGATTCACCTAGTTCTTTTAACTCTCGTTTCAGTTTCTCCATGCCTTCGAACCCTTCCTCTTTTCCTAATTCTAGTCTATCGTTTTTCACAGCCTATAACAATCAAAGAGATTCATTTTATCTAAAAAAAATGAATGTTTTAAATAAAAACAATTAAATTTATTTTTTTCTAAAAAATACATAATGTTTCCGTGAACAGCCCGCAAAAAAAGAGCCCTCATAATGAGGACTCCTGCTAAGCTCTAAGCTTTGTAATCGTAAGCTGTTACGATGATTTCTTTCAACTCGCTGATCAATGGTTCTTTCGGATTAGCTGTTGTACATTGGTCTTCGTAAGCTAACTCAGACATACGATCAACTGTTGTATTCAATGTTTCTTGAGTCACGCCTTGCGCTTTCAAGTTCATGTCGATACCAACAGTTACACCTAAGTTGTAAACTGCTTCGATCAATGCTTCGACTAATTCTGCTGTTGTATTACCTTTAAGTCCTAAGAACTTAGCGATATCAGCGTAGTCAGTGTCTGCACGGAAGTAGTCATATTTAGGGAACATCGCATGTTTTTGCGGATCTTTGGCATTGTAACGGATGATATGAGGCAATAGAATTGCGTTCGTACGTCCGTGAGGAATCCCGTATTCTCCACCGATCTTATGAGCGATTGAGTGACAAATTCCCAAGAATGCATTGGCAAAGGCCATACCAGCCATTGCTGATGCGTTATGCATTTTTTCACGAGCTTCTGGATCAGCTGTTTTAACTGATGTTTCAAGGTTTTCAAAGACAAGTTTGATTGCTTGTAAGCTCAAGCCGCGAGTGTAGTCAGATGCCATAACAGATACATAAGACTCGATCGCATGAGTTAATACGTCCATACCAGTGTCAGCAGTTACTGAAGCAGGTACTGTCATAACAAATTGCGGGTCAACGATCGCTACGTCCGGTGTTAACGCGTAATCTGCTAATGGGTATTTCACGTGTGTTTCGCTATCTGTGATAACGGCAAATGGTGTTACTTCAGAACCTGTACCAGATGTTGTCGGGATACATACGAACTGAGTTTTTTCAGGTTTGCCGATATTGTACGTACGTTTACGGATATCCAAGAATTTTTGTTTCGCGCCGAAGAATGAAGTGTCTGGGTGTTCAAAGAACATCCACATACCTTTCGCCGCATCCATCGCTGATCCACCACCTAAAGCAATAACTGTATCAGGTTTGAAGTCATTGAACATTTCTAAACCTTTGTAAACAGTGTTTGTTGAAGGGTTAGGCTCAACATCAGAGAATACTTCGATTTTCACGTCATTTTTACGACGTCCTAGAACTTCGCGAACGATGTCAGCATAACCAAATTGAACCATACCAGGGTCACAAACTAACATAACACGTTCAACGTTTTCCATTTGTGTCAAATACAATAGAGAGTTCTTTTCGAAGTAGATTTTTGATGGTAATTTAAACCATTGCATATTATTTCTCCGTTTCGCTATAGTTTTAACATTGATTAAGTTAATAGCAGATACGTTCTTAGATACAGAGTTCTTACCGTATGAACCACAACCAAGAGTCAATGATGGGATCATTTCATTATAGATATCACCGATACCGCCTTCAGCAGATGGTGAATTTACTAAAATACGGCAAGCTTTCATACGCAAACCAAATTTCACTTGTAAATCTTCGTCTTCAGTATGGATAACTGCTGTATGTCCTAATCCGCCTAATTCAAGCATGCCTTGGCAAAGATCGAATCCATGTACATGGTCGTTTGCTTTGATCATAGCTAAAACTGGAGAAAGTTTTTCACGAGATAATGGGTAATCAGCACCCACACCGTCTAATTCTGCAATCAGAATCTTCGTGCCTGCAGGAACTTTGATGCCTGCACGTTGTGCGATATCTTCAGCTGAATGACCAACGATCGCAGGGTTAACTGCGTATTTGCCTTCGTTCATTACAGCGTCTTCTAATCTCTTCAATTCTGCTTTTTTCACTACGTAGACTTGATGTGCTTGGAATTCAGCTTTCACTTCTTCGTAGACTTCTTTGTCAACGATGACAGCTTGTTCAGAAGCACAGATCATACCGTTATCAAATGATTTTGATACGATCAAGTCGTTTACTGCGCGTTTGATTTTTGCAGTTTTTTCGATATATGAAGGTACGTTACCGGCACCAACACCTAAAGCTGGTTTACCAGTTGAGTATGCTGATTTAACCATGCCAGGTCCGCCTGTCGCAAGAACGATTGCTACGCCTGGGTGGTTCATTAACATTGATGTTGCGTCGATCGATGGCTTTTCGATCCATTGGATACAGTTTTCAGGAGCGCCCGCTGCGATTGCAGCATCACGAACGATACGTGCAGCTTCAGCTGAACATTTTTGAGCACTTGGGTGGAATGCAAATACGATTGGATTCCCTGTTTTCAATGCAATCATTGATTTGAAGATCGTAGTAGAAGTTGGGTTAGTTGTAGGTGTTACCCCGCAAACAACGCCGACAGGTCCGGCAACTTCAATTAAACCTTTTTGTTTGTCTTCACCGATTACGCCAACTGTTTTGTCATGCTTGATGCTGTTCCAGATATACTCTGATGCATACATGTTTTTGATTGCTTTATCTTCAACAACCCCGCGGCCAGTTTCTTCAACCGCCATTTTTGCTAACATCATATGTTTGTCTAGTGCAGCCATTGCCATTTCGTGAACGATATGGTCAACTTTTTCTTGATCGAAATCTTCCATTTCTTTCAGAGCAACATTTGCTTTTGTCGCCAGTTCATCAATCACTTGCTCAACGCTGATCGCGTCTTTTTCCTTTTCAATCGCTTTAGCCATGTGTATCCTCCTAAAAATTTTTGTGTTACTTTTCACATACACATCATACAACACCCGCAAACGTTTGTAAATACTTTTTGTGATTTTTTTCACACTAATACTTTTAATTATCAAATGCCATCATAACGCGAATTAAGTAACACATGCTTTTTTATCTCTTTCATGAACTATTCTATATTTAATAGAACTTTTTTCACAAATTATATGCAAGCCCAAACCTGAAATGTAGAGTTTCATTATTTAAAAACAGCAGTAGAGAAGTTTTTTTACTTCTCTACTGCTGTTTCACTAGCTTTTCATCAAACAGAAGCTTGCCCTACTCATGGTCTTTTTCAACTTTTCCAATGATTAATGATTTTAGCTGTAAAGTCTTCTAACGATTTAATTGATTTATCTGCTACCTTCTTACCTATACAATAAATACAGCTAGCTTTTATTAACTATTAGCAACTTGATTAGTAAGTATATCCTTACTGGTCAAGGCTCTATCTTCCTGATTCCGCCGAGTGGTAGAGGGCATTTTTATATTGTTTTCAAATACTCTATTTCTTCTTCTGTCCATTTTTTACGAACTAAAATATCTATTTTTTTTAAATCTTCAAATATCTTACCCCACTCTTTTGAAATTTTTACTGAATTAACATTCCATAATGGACCATTTATCATCTCAAACAATTCATTTCTTATATTTTTTGCCAGACTATAAATATCTTCATCTATAATTCCTTCATTTTTTAATCTATCTAAAGTATAAGGACTTAAATACGCTACGATATCTCCTAGAAAGTCTTCAAAAATGTAATTGTAAAGCTCTTGATCAGTCATATTTTCTAGATTATTTTTTATTTTCAAACTATTAAAAAAAACATTAAAAGATTCACCAATCGTTAATTCCTTCAAATTTCTCATCTCTATTCTATTATTACTAAAGTTGCTCCATCATCTGGTGTTGGAACATAATTATCACTAGGTTTTATTACCTTTACTTTTCCTGTTTTCCCCGATGAGAGCCCATAATATGATCCTGTATGGATACCTTCTCCTGGGTGATAGAATACCATTCCATCTCCTTAGCTTGTCTATCCAATTAGCTAGGAATCTTTTTTGATTCTAATTTTTTATGGTTTTTGACTGAGAATATAATCAATCCTAGACTTAACATCTACACTAGTTTCTACGACATCAAACTCTTCTTTGATTTTGGTAAGATAGACTTCAAAATCCTGTTTCAATTGATTAAATTGAACGTTTTCTGGATCAAACAAGTCATCGAAGTTAAAATCTAATTTTTTATATAAAAAATCAGGTAATTCTTTTCTAGCTATTCCTTCAAGAGCCAGAATAATCAAGTAAGAATATTTTATTGCCTTACTTTTATTTATATTCTGCCACTCTTCTTCAATAATTTTTGCACTAGCTTGTGTAAATGTAAATCCATCTACATTTATATATTCATCTAAATCTAGTTTAATAGCCTCTATCATCTCTTCATGTGTTGGCAATTCCCTCATCAACAAAGTACCTCATTTCAATATTAGAATGCTTCAACGTTTCTAAAAACAGGTCAAATGATTCTCCAACTCTAATCATAATATTTTTACCTCTCTTCTCATTTAGTCAATTCGTATCGCTGTTCCTCCACCTTCTCTATTAGTTTACTTTACGGATCTCATCCTCGATTTGAGATGAGAGTTATTGGGAAACCTTCGCCTATAATTGCTCCTGCCATAATTTAATTTCTCATAATAGTTAAGTTACTATCAAAATAATCCAAATCTGACGTGATAAATCAAAATTTGTCGTATACGGTAAAAAGTCGCTTGTACGACGAATACTAACGGCTGTCTTACCTGTTTAAGTCAAAAAAGCTCAACCATCTTAATTGATGACTGAGCCATATGATAATAATATAGCATTCAGGAAATCCGAATTTCTGTAAATTACGTACAATTAACTATTAGCAACTTGATTTTCAGTCTTGTAATAGAGTGCCATTTTTTATTTGATAAAAACTATATTTCCAAACTGCTCTTTACTTGTTTTAATAGTTCTATTAATTCACTTTCTTCTGAATTTTTTTCTACCTCCTTTTTTACATTCTCAGCTAAATAATTATAAAAAGTTTTAAAGTCTAAATACGCTATTTGATCTACTTCGACAGCCGGAGAACCTAATTCAACTAAAACATGTTTATCATCTAACGGTTTAGGTAATTGTGCCATATCGTAGTCATCTAAATCATTTTTAAAAGAAACAAAAACTATTTCTATTCCATATCCTTTTTTTTCTTTAAAAGCAGATAAAGCTTTTTTTAGATCTTTTCCACTTACTATTGAAAAATAGGTTAACATTAGTTGGTCTACACTTTTCTTATCATTTAAAATTTGAAATTCATTTTCCATAGTATCACAATCCAATCATTCTAGTTTAATACAGGGAAAAAGTTAGTTACTTCTCCTGCATCATTTAAATAACCTATAAACTTTACACCGTTTGGAGAAGTTCCAATAATTGTTCGACCATCTGGTTGGATTTTTCCATTATTCATGGCAGTCTGCCCCCATTCATACATTTGATTGTCACTAATTTTTGTTGGGTCATAAACTGTTTTAGGTTTTTCAATACTCTTATAAGTTACTGGCTCTGCAACATTACCAGTCATATCCTTTCTAGGTATTTTGTATTCAACTTCATAAATACCATCAATAGTTGGGTGTGGTTTTTTTGAAACAATCAAGTCTTCTGGATTAAACCCTTGATTTTTAAGCGCATTATTGAAATCATCCATATTATGACCACCGACAACACCTTTTTTAGTATTGACCGCCTCTACTTTTTTCAAATGATTCTTGGAATTACTTCCAAATTTGAAATTATTAGCCACACTGGTCTTTTTATACTTCCCAGTTTTCTTTCCTTTAATCACAGTACCTTTATTAATCGTCCTGCCTGCTTTGGTAGTAACTTTTACTTTCGTTACTTTTTTTCCAGCACTAAAGATTTCGCCAATTTTTAGAGCTTTTGCACCTTTTATTAGTATTTTTCCACCAATAAGATCCAAGAGTGTAAACCCTGCGGCCTTTATGCGACTATCTTTTGTTCCAGTATACCAATCTTTGCCCGTCGCAACTCGATAAAAGTCATTAATACCAGAGAGTTCTCCCAAATGGTATAAGCCTTCAATGGTTCTTTTCTTTACTCTATCCAGATTATATTTTTCCGACGCTTCTTTGTCGTAAACACCATCTACAAATATCTGGTAATAATACCCGTCGCCATTTACTTTTCCCGGTATCGTGACTTTTTTTACTTCAATTTTTTCATTTTTCGCGGCTTCTTTTTTCTCCCAAAGTGTATTAACATTTGCTGCCCAAGCCATCTCTTCTTGCTTAGGAACAGAGAAAGTTCCTGTACTCCCATTCCAACAAGTACCTGCTTGCTTTGCACCTGCATTCACTGCAGATTCCAGTGTCGCTATCTCCGAAAATATTGAAGGCGAAGAGGCATGAAACTTCATCAATTTTCTTAGTTTCTTCTCTAATTTCTTCTTCGCTTTTTCTTGGCCTTCTTTTACATTCTTAACGCCTCTCAATACTGATTTCATTAGTACGCCCATCTCTGGGTTAGCTGAGAGTGCTTGAATGATCGCATTCGCTGTATCGATCCCTTGTTGGTATTGTTGGATCTGTTCTTCTAGCTCAGACGATTTTAAGTCTGCGCTATCGACTTGGGATTGATAGTCGTCTGGAAATTTCTGGCAGGCTTCGGCTACCGCTTCCGATAGAAGCATACCACCTTTGGCTAAAGGCTGTAAAACGGCCGAAAAGTATTGTTTTGCAGAGTCGTAGGTTTTTCCCTGCAATTCTCCGCTGCTCATGACGAATTGGTTAATGGCTTGTTGCAGCTCTTGGTAGCCTTGGATTTGTTTTTGACACATCGTATTGACGCTGCTCGCCTGTGCTTGCGAACTGCCGACATACATATCAATGCTCATTGGTTTCCTCCTCGCTGTACAGTTTCTTCTTTTCTTTCGTTAGTGCGTGGTTTTGTTCTTCAAGTAATTGCTGTTCGCGCTTGATTTCTCGTTTTTCTTCTCCTAGGGCTTCCATCGCTTTTCCGGCATCGCGAGAAAAGAAGGAATAGATGTCATCAAATTCACGGCCGCCGTCGTTTTTTCGAAAGGTTTCCCGCGTTTTTTGCAATAGTTGTTGCGTTTTTCGGAAATAGGTGCCGATGCCGTCATTCAATCGGTCGACTGATCGTTGACGTTCATACAGCGCATCTCTTTTTTTCGTGATGTCTCTTTGCTCTCTTCGAATATCTTCTAATCGTTGTTCACTCATTAAAATTGCTTCCTTGTAAATAATTCTTTTCCGGCTTGATCGATCGCCTCAAAGTTTTTCGCAACACTATTGATATTACTTGACGCACTGCTTACTGCTTCGCTGACTTTCAGCACTGCATTGTATGTTGATTTCACCGCATTTTGAGCGGATTTATTCCCTGCAACAGTCGTTTGCGAATCACTTGTTGCAACACCGCCTGCGGTCAAACTGCCCGCCGCACTTTTCAATGCGCTGGCTCGTTGTTGGGCAACGCCTAGATTACTTTTTACCGCCATATTAATTACTCCTTTTTGAAAAAAGCACCAGCACGCAATGTACTGATGCTCTCATGTTTGATTAATTTAAGCCGAATGATCCAGCATCTTGGCGGTCGCGTTCTGCCACGGTGTCCGCGTATTTGTTTAGTTGTCCATGGATGCTTTCTAGCAGCTCTTCCATTTGTTTCACGTTGCCTTCAAGCTGATTGTATTGTTCCAAATAAGCTCGGAAGGCTTCCCCTTGCCATTGTTGTGAAATCGTCTGGTTCATTGAATTCACTTTGCGGATCGCGTCCTCGATTTGGGCTGAGGCTTGTTGGTAAACCTTCGCCTGTGATTTCAGCTGTTCGGGTGTGACTGTAATTGCTCCTGCCATAATGTAATTCCTCCTATATAGTTAAGTTACTGTTAGGATAACCCAGATTTGGAGCTAGAAACCAAAGTTCGTCGTATACGGTAAAAAGTTGCTTATACGACGAATGAAATGATATATATGGTAGAAAAATACTAAGGTGTATTTAAAAGCCCAGCGTTCCTCCTATAGAACAAGAAGAACGCTGGGCTTCTCTAGAGTTTGCACGGCAATCTGCTTGGACTGTTTGATTCCACGGTAAATAAGCTGCTAGTGCAGTTTTTGTTACATTTGGCAGATTGGGGATTTGTTCGAATAAGTAAACGAGGTAGTTTCTCGGATCTAACCCATTCTCTACCAGCTTGAGCGGTGCACAGACAACAGGAGTTATCCTAAGTGTCATTAAAACGGCTGAACTTAATGGTCTCAACAGTATGAAGTATCTTCAGTACTTATTTTAGGAGCAGCCAAACGTGCCTGTTCTTACAACGAAACATTTAGATACGTATCTTCCTTGGACAGCAGGCGTTCAAGATAATTGAAAAACGACTTTTGCCTGATTGTAGGGTAACAATCGGTCTAAAGGTCGTCTAGGTACTCAGTGGTTCGGCGCTTACGATATAATTAGTTTAACAATCATCGCCGAGACACTTTGCTATATGACGCTTACAGAATACTTACTTCTTTTTGACATACAAAAACTCCCTATAAAGTAGATTTGGAATTTTTGTTTTTTTCCTTGTCTACTTTATAGGGAGCATATCAAATTGGACTCGGCTTTCTCGTTTTAAAATTCTTCATTATAATATTACCCATTTGAAACAAGGGTATGAAGCGTATCGCTTTTCTGAATCCGGTCTAGAAGCTCTGGATTGATTCGATACCCTTTGCCCCACAACGTTTGGATCGCTTTGTTGGCTAAGTTCGTCGTTTCAAACTTGGTTTTGATCCGGGTGACCGTGCTGGATAATGAGGCCAAATGGGATTTATTGGCGTCATCGTTCCAGATTTGATGACAGATGGTTTCTCTGGTCACGACTTGGTTCCCCGCTTCAAGCAGGATCGACAAAATCCTTGTTTCGGTCGTAGATAAATGGTGCAGGACTTCTAAAAATTGATAATTGTCTTCCGGTGTTATCGTTTCTTTTTGCAGGACATTCGGACGAATCAACGAGACCTTATCCGATAATTGCACATATTTTCGATTCTCATATGACTGCTCATTTCGTTGGTTCTTCAAAGCGTATAGGCACTCCCGCAGTTCATCGACAGAATCCTCATTTGAGATGATGGCGTGGATCAGTGCTTCTTCTAAATACTGATGGTCCATTTCTGTTACTTTGGACTCCACTTTTCGAATAATGCGAATGGCGCTCTTGCGCAACAGTGGAACGAGCTCCATTATTTCCGATTCACAGATTGTTTCACTTAAAATGACATATTGAAAGAATCTAAAAAAATCTGATGTTCCTAATTGTTGGCAGCTGGTTTCAAGTATTCGTGCGGAACAATAGACTTCATAATTCAACGCCTGCAGCTTCTGTTGAATCTCTTGTTCGGTTAAAATATTTTTCGTCAGAATCAAGACTTGATTCATGCTAATCTCCCCTTCGTAGTTAAACCCTAATAATAATGATTCATCCAATCTCCTGAAGCACTATGTAGCCGGAAGAAAACAAGGCAGCCCTGCGCTCTTCCGATTGACTTACTGAAACTCTTTGCGTGACAACACAGAAACCTTTGGATACTCATAGCGACCCTTGATTTCCTCTAAATCCGGCACATCACTTTGCGCCAACTGATCCACACGGGTCTTCATTTCTTCATAGATGCTCATGATCGTTTGACGGGATTCGTCGACTTCACACGAAATTTCTTTGGCCCGGTCATGGATCGTTTGTAATTCGGCTTCCGAATCCTTCACAATGCGTTGGGCATCCATCTTGGCTTTTTCCACCATCCGATTCGCTTGGCGGCGAGCGGAGATCAAGACTTCACCGATCTCGTGTTGGGAATGGATCGCTTCTTGTTTTAATTGGTCATTCTCGTTTCGAAGCTCGGTAATCTGTTCTTGTAAACTCGCGATCTGCTCACTTTCAATCACGGTTTCTTGATGCTTCTGATCTTCGATCAATTGTTGCACCAACTCTTCTTTTTCCAGAATCTGTTGGTCCTTATCGGTAATCAAGTGATCCAATTGAGCCACCAATTCTTCTTTTTTGGTCAAGTCAGCGGTGATGCTATCCATTTGGTGTTCAACTTGTTGGATGGCTTCTTGGTAACGGCGTTCGCCGTCTTGCTGGCTCAGAGCGAACTCGTGAAGCTGTTTCTTGGCTTCTGCCAGATCGGCTTCCAACGAATGATAATTTTCCAACGAAGTTTTTAAGGTGTTCACTTCTTCTTCGGCTTGTTCCAGTTGTTCTTTTAAGTAGCCGGTTTCTTTATTGTCCTGCAGGCGTTGGATCTCTTGGCGATTTCGGCGAACCTCTGTCTCTAAGTCTTGAATCTGACGACGGTTCTCGGCTTTTTCTTCGCCCGTTCGCAGAAGGGCTTGTTTGTATTTTTCATTTTCTTTTGCTAGGCGCTGCTTTTCTAAGGCCGTGTCTCGTTTTACTTGTTCAAGCTGCTCGTCTTTTTCAGCGATTAGACATTTCAGTTCCGCGGTCTCATCGGTTTCTTTCTTCACAGGCTGCTCGACCGTTCTTGGTCGGTCTTCGATCATGATCTCTTCTTCTGGCACCGAATTGATCTCATCGATGATGTTTTTATTGAAAAACCAGCCATTCTTTTTTTGTTGTGCGTTCATACAGACTCCCACTCCTCTTTCTTTACTCTTCTTCTTGGATCAATGTAAACTCTTCGTCGGCCTTCTCGCGTGAAAAGGTACAGCTATAGGTCTTTTTCTTATTCTTATCATTCATTAAATTCATTTGGAAAGTGATCTGGGTTAACTTCGTCACATCCTTCGCTTCTTTCGCGAAGGATGTGACGTTGTCTTTGATCTGTTGGCGATTCTCCTCACTGCCGGAATCCCCCGCTAATGCAATGTTCAAGGTCTGCGTTGGAATATCCAGTACGATCAAGGTCGTGGATAGACCAAAGTATGGTTTCACTTTCGTCGACAAATCGCTTTCCGTTTCGTATTGTTTTTCTCGATTTTCCTCTGAGAATAATTTATCCCATGGATAGTCCTTCAAGCCGATCCCCTTAGCAGGGTAGGCTTTAATTGGCAGCTTGGTGATAATCTGTTGCTGCTCTTTTTTTAGCGTGTATAGTTCATCCTTCAACTGATTGCTTCGCTCGGTAACAACGTGCACTTGATTTTGCATCTGAAAAAGCCCATAAGTAGTCAGCAATAGACCCACCGCTAAAAATAGAATGAGGATCAATAAAGCAGAAACATGCTTTTCTTGCTCTGCCTGTTTGACATACTCCAGCTTTCGCTGGAATGATAGCGGCGTATCGGGCGGTAAGTTTAGTCGTTGCAGCTGCACTTTAATGATCATTCGCCGAAACCAAACAATGAGTATCAAAATGACCAGCCCTACGCTCATCCAATTTATGATCAAAATGTTCGTTTCCCCTTTTCTCTCTCTAGTTTCGTTTCGCAGCTACTCAAAATAATTGGATAACTTCTGTCCCTGACTATTTTTCTTTATTTCCTTTAACAGTGTACCGTTCGAGAGTGCTTCGACCTTGAATTCCAGATCATCATAGATCGACAGCACATTCTTCCGTGATTCTGACACTTCGATCAGAATCTTTCGCGCCCGGTTACTGATGTT
The DNA here is from genome assembly GCF_005405485.1 of Enterococcus hulanensis. GTDB lineage: Bacteria > Bacillota > Bacilli > Lactobacillales > Enterococcaceae > Enterococcus_A > Enterococcus_A hulanensis. Next base: position 270,566 of record NZ_BJED01000003.1, read on the forward strand.
TTCTAATTCCAATTCCGCAGAGCTGATCAGGTGCTTCGCCTCGGTTTGGGCTTCTTCGATCGTGCGATTCGCTTGCTTCTTCGCGGAGATCAGCACTTCGCCGATTTCTTGTTGGGATTGCACGACTTCTTTTTTCAGCTGTTCGTTCTTCTCAATCAATTCCTCGACCTGTTTCTTGGCTTGGATCAATTCGAGGCTTTCCTCTGCGTCTTTTTGTTCCTTTAGCTTACTTAATTCGACTTGGGCATCCGCTAAGCGGCTCGCCAGTCGTTCCTTTTCAGCTTCCAGCTGTTCCAGCGCACTCGTCTTTTCCTCAAGCTTTGCGATTTCTTCATGCGCATCGAACAAGGCACTGTTGAGTGCTTCTTTTTCCACCACTAATTGTTCTAAGTTTTCAGTAGTTTCTTCCTGTTCATTTGCTTGTTCTTCAGGCATTTGTCCTTGCTCGACAACCTCCATTTGTGATTCCTCCATTTTATTTTTACGCACCTGTTCGGTATCCGAATCTTGTTGCTCAGCTGCGTTTGTTTCTTGAGTTAATTGTTGCATCGTTGCTTGATAGACCGCATTTTCTTCTTTTAGCCGAGCCATTTCTGCTTTCATTTTCTTGTAGTCTACAAGCTCTTGATCTCTTTGAGCGAGCACTCGGACTAAGACTTCATTTTCTGCCAGAAGCGCTGCTTGCTCCTGCTCATTTTTTTGATTGATCGTCTGGAGCTGCTGGTAATCCTTCTCCAGCTCCAAATGTTCTTGCTTAAGTTGATCAAGCTGCTGTTGAGCCTGCGTTGCTTCGCCTCTAAGCTGTTTTAATGCTGTTTTCTTTTCCCGATTTTTTTCTTGGGACTCTTGGTAGTTGTTTTGCACTTCTTCCAATTGTTGGGTTAAACTATCCAACTCTTGAAGTTTATTTTTGTGTTCTGAATCTTCTGTACTGACCTGCTCGATCGTTTCCGTCAGGTCTTTTTGTGTTTCTTCTAAATCTTGTTGTGCTTCTTCTAATTTTTGCTGCACTTCACTTAATTGCTGTTGAAGCTGTTCGACGGTACTCTCTGTCTCTTCTCGGTCGTTCAGCTGCTGTTGAAGTTGTTCATTTTTTTCTTCTAGTCCATGCTTTTCTTTTGCTAGTGAGGCAAGCTTGACTTGCCATTGCTCCTCTTGATCATTTAACTCTTCTGGCATTCGTGTTCGCTCAAAATCCAACTTTTCCTTCAATGTCTCGTTTTCCAGCTCCAGCTCCTGAAGACGGCCAGCCGTTTCTTTTTTTAACGCAGCCAATTCTTCCTGAACGTGCTGCTGTTCGCTTGCTTGTTTCTCTAAGTGATCCTGCTGACTCACTTCTTCTTGCGTTTGGATCAATTCATCCAGCACACCTTGTGAAGGTTCAGTCTCCTCACCAGCAGAATTCTGAAAATTCTTGGTTTCGTTATACAGCTCTTCTGCTTGAAGTTCCTCTTCAGAAATATCGTTGATAAAATCTTTCAACGCTTTGGTTGAAAGCCACTTGTTCTTTTTCTGTTTATCTGCCATTTAGCCTTTCCCACCATCATTCTTCAGATTTTGCTCAGAAACGTTTGTTTTATTGAATGAATCACTCGATTTTTTGCGAGCGTAATTCACGTGGTACACCACTTTTTTGTTTTTACTATCGGAGGTGATCATCCGAACCTGGATATCTGTCAAATCAGAAATCGCTTCGGCTTCGTTAACAAACCCATCGATATTTTTTTTGATGGTTTCCTGACTTGCAGAATCAGCCATCTGTCCGTTTAACTGAAGAGTCAACGTATGAGGAACAGACAATGAAACCGACGTATCCGTAGAGCCAAAATATTGAATGGTCCTTTGAGAAATGGCTGTTTCAATCTGATTCTGTAATTTCGCGTCCTTCGTTTCATCACTTAATTTTTCCCACGCATAGTCCTTGAGCCCCACACCCGCTGCTGGATAATTCTTTAAGGGCAGACTTGCGATCAGTTGCTTCTGTTCTTGTTCCAAATAAATGATACGCTCGGTCAGCTTATTCGTTTGCCTTGCCATCGTTTGCTGATCCTTGGCTAGAAAATAAAAAGCGCTGAGTAAGATCATCAGAGCAATCCCGACGCTCAAACAAGTCACCAATAAATAGCGAATGTGCTTGGCTTGTTCGACTTTTCTCAGATATTTCACTTTTCTGCGAAATAACGGCGTTTGATCCGGCTCTTTTTGAATGGCAGAAAATCGCAGATCGAAACTGATTCGCAGGAGCGTCAACACGACCGCTGCGAAAACAAAGAGAGCACTCACACTTCCTAGTAGGATCATCATGGACTTTCCGCCTCCCTTTTCAATAAGGATGGGAGATGAAATTGGACCGTGCCTTCAATTTCATTTTTATTAACAAGTCCAAAGGTGCGACTGTCCTTCGACACATCGATATGATCTCCAATCGTAAAATAGAAGCCTTCCGGAATCTTCGTCAACTCCTGAAAACCCTCCGAGACCGCCGGCGAGAGCTGAAAGGTGTACGTCGTTTCAAAATCGCCTTCTTCTCCGATATTCAAAATCATCCGATCATTCCGGATAAACAGCGTATCCCCCGGCATCCCGATCACGCGCTTCACAAATTTGCCTTCTTCTCCTTTAACGGAAAATGCGATCACGTCATACCGAAGGATCGAGCCACGCCGTTTGACCAACACCATGTCTTTTTCTGTCAGCGCCGGACTCATAGATGTTCCAGAGATCGGATGAAAACTATATTCTCTACGAACTAATAACGAGGAACCGATAATCACCAGCAATAACAAAATAGTCAAGATCGTAAGCACAAGGCTTTTACCAATCGACCGTTTTGGAATGTCTTCCTTTTTCGTTTGACGTGAGTGCACAGTTGCCATAAGTTGCGTTGCTCCTTTTCTTACTTAGCTTTTACATATGAGACTTGGTCAGATGTGGCTAAGGCATTATCGATTACACGATACGAAATGACCGTACCGCCATAGACGTTCCCTTCTGAAATCAAGATTCCTTCCGGTCGCACCACTTCCACAAAGGCCACATGTCCATAGCGTGCATCTGATCCAGCAACACCTGGTTTAAAAGAAATCAACCAGCCGGCTTTGGGTTTTTGACTGACTTCATAGCCTAATGCCTTGCCTTTAGTCGCCCATTCGCCACCATTGCCCATATAGTCATCGACTGATTTGCCTAATTGCTTCACGCGATTAAAGGCATACCACGTACATTGACCGACTGGATAGGAGCCTGAGCTGTTATAATCGATACCATTGTAATCAGGGTATTTCATCCGACTGCGGTATTCTTCTGGAATTTCGTCTTTGCCTTTAATAAAGACCCCAGAATTTCCTTCAGTTGTTTTAACTTGGTCATACTGTGTTAAATGGTACAAAGCGATAATCGAGTTCAGCTTTTGACCATACGTTGTATCCGTCGCATAGGTACCCGTTAAAGCATTCGTTGTCCGTAGATAATTCTTTGCCGTTGAGCGCCACGTCTGTTGGTAATATCCCGCGTTTCCTGAGATTCCGCCACGTAATAATTCCACATAGTCGCCTAAAGATGCTGCATAGTTTGGATATTTACGAAACGCAGAGTTGATAGAATAGAGTTCGCCATTTCCACGATCTTCTTGGGTTGCCATCGACACTGCTTGTCCTTGGTAGGTACCTTTAATCCCAAACAGATTATAATTTGGTGCTAGAGATAAACTGCTAGTACCAGAACCACTCTCTATTAATGCTTGCGCAATCATGACAGAAGCGAAGACATCGTATTCTTGTCCTAACTTTCTAGCATCCTCTCCGACTGTTTCAATGAAGCTTTTCGCGCCTTCATTTTCGGTAAAGTTCATAGCTGCCGGATACTCTGCCAACGTTTGTTCGCCATACTCCGTCAAGTTTACTTCTGGTAATTCTTGAACCAACAGGTCCTCTTCCAAATCAATGGATTCGACAACGACTTGGCGTTGGGTTTCTTTTTTGGTCTCTTCTGCATCTGAAGAGTTATCTGTCTCTCTCTCAATCTCCACATCATCGACGGTTAGGTAATACTCTTCGCCGATGTAGACACCTAACAAACTATTCTTCTCTTTTTTCTTTTGATACAACAGACTGCCTACCGTGAGTTCTTCCGGTGCTTTTTCTGGTGTCCCTGTAATTTCTCGTTCGAATAATTGCTGGTAAAGCTCGGTTGCCATGTCCTCAGCACTATAGGTTTCTTCTTGTTCAGTTCCAAGCTGTTTGATCCCTTCATAGATCAATGCCGCATGGTTTTTGTTTTCAAAACTGCTTAATAGTGGTAACTCGAACCCTTTCAAGTCCGATTGGGCGACTTCGGTCGTTTTCAGTTCACTTGGCAAGTTCAAGCTGCTAGTTCCCGCAAATGCTTCGGGCACGGTCGGCGTAAACCCAGAACTGGCTTGCACACTGGCATACTCAGGTGTGATTGGCGCTGCCGCTGCGGGAGAACTTGGAACCACAGGTGTTGGCGCTGGTGTCACGGACTGTATTGGCTTTTCTTGACTTTGACTCGTAGACGACTGTGCTGGTGCCGAACTGTTCGGCGTAGTCGTACTTGGTTTGGTGCTGCTTGGTTTTGACGAACTACTATTAGATGAATTACTTGGTTTTGTACTGCTCGACGTTGTTGTACTTGAAGTCGACGAACTGCTTGAAGGCTTCGTAGAACTTGAGTTACTAGCACTAGACGACGCTGTTGAACTGGTATTGGTCGAAGAATCTACCGTACTACTTTCAGAAGGTGCTGGCTCCGAGGATGTCGGCTCTTCTGACTCTGTTGTTCCAGACGGTTCCGGTGTTTCTACCACAGGAACTTCCGGCTGTTCTTCTGCTGGCATTTCTTCAACTATTTCTGGAACAGGTGCTTCCACAACAGGGGCTTCACTGCTTTCAGGAATAGAGACTGCACTTTCTATCGTGCCTGTTTCTACTATTAAAGAAGATTCTTCTGGCAGTTCACCCGCTTTTAGTACGCCGCTTCGCAGACTGGCGAGTCCGCCAATGAAGACAAGTACCCCGCAAACACCCACAACTAGTTTTTTCATGAATTGGTTTTCCTTTCTCACATCATGGTTTCAGTACTAATGAATCAGACTGAAAAATAATATCGGCAATAAAAAGAAGAGAAACATCGGAACCATTGTTTGAAGCGGTTCTGAGACGAATTTTGCCGCAATCAACATCGCAAACTGTTGAAAAGGACTGACTCTTCGTTTGTTCAAGAGCTTTTTCGGCGCTTCTTGGGCCTGAGCTTTTACACCGACTTCTTTTAGTAATTGTGTACTGGCTGTCTCGATTGGTTGGACACTCGACAGCTTGCCTTGAACGACGCGGCGGTAGATCGTGCCTATATTGCCTTCACATCGAAGCAGCGTCAAGAGTTGTTTCCCATCCTTTGCCTTGTCCTCAATATAGGAAACCTCGGTCTCTTCGATTACCTTATTCACACTCACATCATAGGTATAGATATCTTTAAAATCGGTAATATACATCTTGTCTCCGAGCGATAGGTTCTTAATCCGATGAAGCAGCACATCCTGTTCAAAAATATTGTGTGCTAACAAGACATAGTTTCCTCTGCCAAGCTGTTGATCTGCCCGATAGGTCGCCGCCCCGGTCAAGAGGTTTTCATTGGCGAGCCCAGCCAATACAGGCAGATCAATATCGACCTTTGGGATCTGTAATTTTCCGATCCCCCAATTATTCGTTGTTTCATAACTGTTTCCTCGCGCCTCTGCATAGTTCGCCACATTGACACTGGCGATCTGCTTTTCCGCGTAATTGGCGCGATTGACTTTATCCAAGTTGAAGGTGCTTAGCTGTTCGGTTTGTCCAACATCCACGGCACCTAACGAGGTATCTTCCTGCATCTGGACATAACCGTAAACCGCAATACTCAAGACCGTTAACATGGCGACAAAGATCAAGACAAAATAGATCTTCGTTAATGTAAACAATCGCCGTAGTCGTTTCCGTGCCTTATAGACCACTAATGGGTCATCCGAACGGAAGCGTTTGACATGGAAGCGATAGATCGACACCAAGATCAGGAACAATAGGAAGTTGATCACTAAGGTCGCTAAGACAACATTTTGGTAACTCCATAGATTTCGTTTTCGAACTTTTTGTTTTTCTGCATCTTTATATGGGATTCGATGCCCATTGACTAACAATCGATAGGTATTGATCCCCGGCGGAGTACAGGTCAGTAAGGTCACTTTGTCTTGGCCTTCCACGATCTTGACTTTGTCCGACTCACTAGGCAAGATCTCTTCAAAGGAATCGATTTGATACGCCAAGCGTTTGCCGAGAATATTGATATAAAAAAGATCGCCTTCTTGTAAATTCTTCACATCGGTAAACAGGATCTGATTCTTTACGCCGCTGTGCCCCGTGATCACGGAGCGGGTATTCTTTCCGCCAATTGGAATCGATGTGCCTTCCAAATGGCCCAGACCTTTATCCAAGGTCTTAAACGACGTTCCATGGTAAAAAGGCATCTTTTCGATATCAATCGCTGGAATATCGATCGTTCCCATCACGTTAGACTCATTTTTGATGATGCTTTTGTACGCGATCGGGTCTGGGTGATGGCCCTGTTGTTTGTCAAAGACATATTGATTGTAGAGTTTCGCCAATTCGTACTGTTGGGCTTTCTCTTTTTTGGACATCTTCTTTAAGGCATTGTCATAGCTGGTACTGGCTGAACTTCGTTCACGATTGGCTAAATAATTACCCACGATTGGATAGAGCAGCACAAGGATTCCCGCCACGATCATAAAAATGGCGAACCCCATGACAAGATTACTGCGTTTGGTTCGTTTTTGGGTTCCTTTGTTCTTCATGGCGTGTCATCCTTTACAGAAATTAGAAAAGAAAGAGCAACTCAAAGATCCCGAGTTACTCTTCTTCGTCGTCATTAAAAATCAAACTTCTTCGTTTTCATAACTCGGAAACCAATCAGAGCCATGATGAGAATGAAGCTTAAAACGAGTAGCAGCGAGTGATACGAACCGATGGTTCCACTTGTTTGCGGGAGCCGTTCCTTGTTGGCGGCACTGGCTGCATTGGTAGTCGTGCCAGCAGTATTGGGCAGGTCTTTCTTCGGATTCGTTGGATCAGCGGCCGTCTTCACCCCAGATTTCGGGTAAAGATAGACCTCTGATAACGCTTCTCCGGTCCGTTGGGGCAGCGGCAATTCTAAGATTACCGGCTCCATCGTTTCCCGCAATTGTTCATGTTCTTTTTCGACTACGCGATACATCCCTTGTGCCAAACCGGGAAAGTATGCCGTCCCAGTGGCATCGGTCGTAACCGTAGTAGAGTAAGCATCGTCACCGATGATATCTTCAAAGGTATTCGTACCTTGAACCGGCGACACCCGTGTGACTTCATAGGTGATCCCGGCAAGTGGGGCTAGTTGATTGCCCTTGGCATCTTTGACTGCCTCAGCTTTTGTCCCATCTAAGGGCAGTTGATTGGTCAAGATCTCTGGATCTTCCAGCTTGTACTTGATGACAGAGATCGAATACCCTTCGGCTTCTTCTGCCGCAATACTTCGAGTCGTTCCAGCGATTAGACCTCCCAGCATCAGAAGAAGGCTAAACGCAGTTATCAAAAATCGTTTCATCACTTATCCTTCTCCCTTCCTGCTAGGTTGGCGATAATACCAGTACAGACCCCCAAGTCCAAGAATTCCCATACCGCTGACGATGATCAGTAACAGAAGCATCGGTCCAGTACCACCAGTAAATGGCAGATCGGTTTTCTTGTCATCTTCTTGATAGACTTGGATCGTTTGATTGCCTTCCGTGATCGTGACCTTGATCGGTGATTTGATCAGTTCATACCCTTCCGGTGCTTTGGTTTCGATCAACGTATGTTCGCCTGGGAACAATTTGACAAAGCTCAAATTCCCACTTTCATCAGTCGTTTCCTTCGCAAATGGCGATGACGCATCCCCTTCGTACACCTCAAACTCCGCATTTTTCAACGGCGTTCCAGTCGCTTTTTCTGCTTCACTTAGTTTTCCATCACCGTCACCATCAATTGCCGTTCCAGTCGCAAACTTGAACAGGCGAATCGTGGATGGTCGGACCAAGCCAAGGTTGACGTGTTCTACATGATTCTTCGAATCCGTAGCACCTAAGCCCGCCACCTCACTTAAGATCGGCTGTGCAAAGTCCTTGGTTTTATAGGTCGTCTGATCTGCTTTGGAGTTCAGACTCTCATCACTGCCGGCCTCTTTCTTAGTGACCCGAAACTCTCGTTGGACCACCTTGTCGCCAATCACAAACTCTGCAAGATAGTTTCCTTCTGGTAAATTGTTAAATTGATACTTCCCGTTCGTGTCAGTTTTCACCAATGAATTTCCCGAGGGATCAATAAACTTCTCACCTGTTAAACTTTCCTCTACTAATTTGTTCGTATAGGAAGGAACTTCTAAACTGGTTCGATACAATTTCACTGGAATATCCTTAGCCCACTCTTCAGCACCGCCAGCTGGTTTGTTTCCAATGAGACCATCCAAGTTATCGTCGTACCAAGCCACACCAGATAGATCACGTCCATAAACTCGTACACTACTTGGGACACCTTGAACATGTTGTGGGACCCTAGAGTTTAGAGCTGGCGAATTGACATATTTATCCCCTGCTTGTTGACCATCTGGTCTCAAAGTTATCGTTAAGGCCATGTCTTCACCAGGATCCAACTTATCATAAACCGCGATGATTGCTTTGGCGTTTTTCAAAACTTCCATGTTCGAACCTAGCTTGTACCAACTGCTAGTTAATATGACATCATTGGGATCAGTATTGACCCCCACACCACTACTAGTTCTATACCAGATAGTTCCTGGAACACTTCCCGGCATTTGTTTGACCTCAGTCACTGAATAGCTTCCGTTAAAATCCGTTCCTCGTTGATCCCCGTTGAACGGTAAAACATCCAAGACTCGAACATCATCCATAGGTTTCGTCGAATGATTCTTAAAGGAAATCGTATACGTAAAATCGGTTGGATTGGTATCCGACGGTTTCGCCGGATCAATCTCGTTCCCACTTTCAATGTATGGTTTATCCACGACCTTATCTACCACAATCACCCCAGAATTCGTGACGGTTGCGTTTGCTGTACTGGTTCGTAATTGTTCATCAGAAGTATCTCGAACATTTTTGTCTTCCTCTAACCAGACATCCGCAACTACTTTTCCATCTAACTGGGCCGAATTACTTATGAAGGTTAGTTTTGAAGAGATAATACTCGTGTCAAACGTTACCTTCGGATTATAGGTACTGCCTTCAGCCGTATAATCCAATACCCATTTCAACGTCCATGTACCATCAGCATTTTCAACTCTGGATGATGGGTCAGGTAATGGATTTCCTTGATAGTCTTTTGCCGTTTCATCTATATATTGCGTTTCTTTTGGGATAGTAACTGCAAATTGAACTTTATGTTTATTCTCTGAACCACTTTCTACTTTTCCATCCACCGTCCATTTGACTATATCATTCGGTGAATATACCTTTTCATCAGTTGAAATCGTTGGGCGGATGGTCATTCCAGCAATATAGAGTGTGTCTCCCCAATCCGAAGTTGGGCTATGAGAAGTTTGAAGAATTCCTTTATCATTATATGTCGTTGGTCTGTAATCAACCATGCTGTCAGTTGGATAACTCTTAGATAGTGTTTTACCATCTATTTCAAAATTAAATACATTGGTCAAAAATATATTAGCATTACCCATGCTATCTGCAGCACCAATTTTTCCATTAGCTATTAAAGGAACATGAATTCTTGGATATCCACTTCCTGAAGAATCAGTGACTTTAAATAGTGTTTTTATTGCCACAATTTCTCCATTAGCTAAAGCCTCTTCAGGTGTAGAATACCAACTATATTCCTGATCAATATCATCATTTTTTCTTAATGTCATATCAGGAAATTTAGAACCCACGCCATAAAAAAGCTTTTGAAGATTTCCACCATTCGATTTATCCACTATTCTTCTAGAATTGTCATAAGTTACACTATTCGCATTCCATCGACTATACATTATTGATGTATCAGCTGCTATATCCGTATATGCAGAGTAAAAACTTCCCCATATTTTATTTCCTTGTGTAGTAATGCTGTCTCCAGCACTAGCATAACCCCTACTGGAATCTGGATTTGTACTTAATCCTGCTGTTGCTGAATTTAAAGTCGCTGAATACGTTTTAATTGTACCTGGCCACTTTTTATCCCAAATCATATTTAATGTAGACTCAACCTTTTGGTCTACCTCTTTCTCTACACCCTCCTCTACAGTTTTATACTTGATTTTGTTTACGGTCAATTTGTAGTTTATATTTCCGTTTACACCAGGAAATCTATTTAAATACTCATAAGGAAATAACACTTGCATCGCTACAACAGAAAACGGCTCTGCATTACTAGCCATCTGCGTACCTGATAAAAGCCACTTATTCTTCCCCACACTAATTGGTATATAATCCTGATTTGAAACAGCTATGCTATAATCACTATTATTTGTTACAACTGGGTTTCCTGTGTCATATATCCCAATACCTGTTGAGTATCCTTGACTCGGCGGAAATGTCCCCCTTGTATATCCCACTGGAGTAGCTAACCCTTGTCTAATTATTGGATTATATATAGTTTTATAAGAATCAAATTCTGAAGTAAATTTCCTTTTAGAATTCATATCCCAACCAGGTAAACCGTCATAAGTAATCACCTGCATAGGATTGTTATCCACTCCAATAACCAAATCTTTACTTTTCCCCGTATTCTCATTGGTATAAATCATTTGTTGCTCTATCTTATACTCTATACCACCTACAGGATACGTACTACCCTTGATAGAAGTTAGATCGCTTCTTCCAGGAAGAGGTTTTAGTTGAACATACGCTCCAACATTCGTAATCATTGTGTGAGGTTTATCTGTCGATCCAGTTGTTTTTTCAAAATTACTCATACGATTTGGCGTCCATGCCATCTTCACATCAACTAGTGGTTTCGCACTAATAGTTACTTTGGTTTGTTCTGCCAACTCAGGCTTAACAGTGCTATCAATCTCTTGATTTATTTTTACTTCGCTGCCATCTTTTAAAGTGGCACTTTCTATGACCAGAGTGAACTTAGGATTCAATTCCCAGCCATTTACTCCACCTTTTACTTCAATTGTTTCACCAAAGTATGCCTGAATACCTGAACCTTTTTCGGCTGTTTGATAAGTCGATCGAATGGATTTTTTCGTTCCATTTCCTGTATTTACCAGAGTCCCATTTGAGAATTCTGCTACTTGTCGAACTTGTCCAGAGGAGTCCTTTCGCCAAGCATCTGGTAACTCTATATCTAAACGGATTCGAACTGACGCGTATTTTTCGTCTAAAGTAGAAATTCCCAGTGTTAATTCATAAGAGACTTCGTCAAACGTTCGAACAATATCATTAAGTTCATCTTTGTCATAACCAGGCTCATTTCCTATTTCTTTGTCAAAGGGTTCGGTCCCAGTTTTTTTCCCAACATCGACAGTCACTTTAAACGGGTCTGTCATACTCGCCGCTTGCGGTTTGATCGCTGCTTTTTCTGCTGCGGGTTCTTTTGCTTCCTCTGTGGTCTCTTCATTTTCAGTAGTCGTTGGTTCCGCGGGTTCTTCCTGGTTCTCATCACTTACTGGTTCTTGAGATTCTGGTGCTTCAGGAATCTCAGGTGGTGTTTCTGTCAGCTGTTCTGTAGCTTTGAAAACCACGATCGGTTGTTTCAAATTTGTATCTGTTAACGAAGCCAGATTCACTGTTTGTTTTTTCTTCGTCAAACGAGTGATCCGAACACGTTGAGTTTGCTCTTTTTCTAATTCAAAATAAAAACTTCCTTTGTCGTCAGTTTCGCGAACTTGATAATAAGGAAGCCGCTTGTTTGTGTCTTCGGTTGTCTCTGCTGTTTCTGTTGTTTTGGTTGTTTCTTCCTTTTTTGCTTCGTGACTGTCGCTTGTGTCCGTTGTTTTCAAACGCTCTTTAAAGAGTTTTAATGCTTGACTCTTCTTCACGTCAGAGGAAGCCAATTGTGGATACGTGGTTTCTTGACCTTCTTCATCCAAAGGTGTCACAGAAACGGTGTCATCATAGGGCAGTTCAAAAATATCGGTTTCTTTTGCCTGAAGGGTCAGCTCAACGGTTTCTTTCTCCGTCGTCAAAGAATCATTTTGAACCGCTTCATTTCCCACTGTTACACTGACCAATGCGTCAGGCGTTGATGCTTTTAGCGCTTTTCCATGGTAATAGAAGAAAAGAACTCCTATTATCAACACGACAGGAAGAAGGAGGGGGACCATGCGTTTTAGTTGGTTCGGTTTTCTCATCGTCTTCCTTTCCTTTCCATCATCTCTTTACAAGACGATATGTCAGCTATTGAATAAAAGCTTCTATTCAATAGATTGATACGAAGGATCGACTGTTTAGGAAGATCCTTCGTAAGCGGTATTCGTTGAATCATTCGTCGCTGATCACTCCAGGCTTAGGCGTGACGACGTTTCTTTTCAATCGCCATTGTTGCTGTACCTACAACGATCGCACCTAATGCAATCACGATCATCAAAGT